>JAHJQN010000002.1 GCA_018819225.1 Microcaldota archaeon | reverse complement strand
ACAATTACGCGAACCCACCAACTGCCACGAATCAACCGTTTCATTCTTGATCCACAACCGCGCAATGATTTGATCACCATCATCATCCGTCACATTAACCGTAAAGTTGAACGATTCACTGAACCCGCCATCCGGACCCGTATCCCCATCCTCACTCGAAGAATTGACTTTTTCGTCCGATAGAACGGGAGTGGTTTCGAGGAAGAACAAACTGCCATTGAGCGTGACATTCGTATTGTGATTAGCGAGACTGCGATTGACGAATAAGTTGTAGAGGCCAGCAGGCATCGAGGAATTCGTGCGGTACGTACAATTGTAAACGCCGTCGGATTCGTAATTGATGTCGTCGCAAACGAAACTAGAAGTGCTTCTCAAGGCCGTGAAGTTCAACGTAATGCTGGTTAACGGAGCTGAACAATCGTCCGTCACATTCGTTTGGATCGTGATGTTATCCGTCGAACGAACGAATTCGGTTCCGGGAACTGGGAGCGACACCGAGCTGCGCATGTCTCCGAGAACCGTGACGTTGAAAACGGAGCCATTGACATCTTGGTAACAGCTATCGTGTACGCCTCCAATCCATTGTTGTTTCTCCGCGGTATAGGAACACGTGGGCTCGAACGTCATGTTGAAGTGGGAGGAACCGTTGATCGTTCCGTTATTGCCTCCATCGTAACCGCTTCCATCCAAAGTCACCCAAATCGTGGCATTCGTTCCTTGTTGAACCACGGTATTGTTGTCCAAGTCCCACGCGCGCAACACCAAGAAAGCAGTATTGCTACCCGTGCGGTTTACCGAGGTTTCATTTCCGACGGTGTAGTTAATTCCAACTAAACTTTGCGTCAGGTTCGGACCGCTCGCATTCGTCGTGTTAATCGTATTGTAAATCTCGGTCGTGTTCCAGTCCGTTACCGTAAATTGGAATGAATTGTCGGTGCCGATGTCCCCGCAAGAAAATCCGGAATAGTTTACGGCACAAACACCTTGCCCTTCGGAAACCGTTCCGTTTCCGCGCATGACCCAATCCGCTCCGCCATTCGTGCTGGTCCACAACGTACAGTTTATGTTGTTGTTATCGGGATCGCTGACATTCACGGAGAACGTGTACACGTGACTCCAGCCATCATCTTTCGGGGTAACGGATAGGTTGGTATAGGAAGAAACGGCGTTGCTGAGATTGATCCAATCATCAAACGTCGTGCTGTTGAAGAAGTACAGGTTATTGACGCTTGCGTTGATTCGGATATCCCATTTTCCAAGCTCGGTTCCGCCTGGCCACGTGCAATTATAGGTTCCATTGCCGAAGTCGTTAATGGTACCGCAGGAATTCACGGAGCCCGAAATCGGTATGAATTCCACGCTCGTGGACCCGCTGCCAATGGGCCCGTCCACCACGCACTCGGACGTGATGTTGAAGAACGTCTCTACGGGTTGCGAGGTATTGAAGTTCGTATCGTATTCGGGGATTTCCACCGTTAGATTCAAGCCGCCCGTTACGTTCTTGCTGAAGTTAGCCGTCCATGAATTCGAGTAACATGAATCGTTGAATACCCCGCCTCGCCACTTCTGTTGACCTGCGACGGTACCGCATACCGGATCCCAATTCAATACCAAGTGCCCGGAAGAATTCGTGGTGTTGTAAATGGAGTCGCCCCAATCGCTTCCGTTCACCGTGATGTTGAACGAACCATTGACTCCTGCTCCCACATAATCGTTCAAGACGCTGTCGAATGCCCGGACGACCAAGGGAGTCGCGTTGACTTCCGGCCGACCGATATTTCCGCCGTTTCCTTCAACGAGCTCCATCACGATGGAATTCTTATCTACAGTAAATGCAGCCGGAGTCGTATTCGCGGTGAGGTTGAACTCGTCCGTTGCATTGAAGAAGTATTCTCCTCCTCCGATATCACCGCACGTGAAGTCCCAGTAGTAGAAAGTAAGGAGGGTATTCGAACAGGAAGTGCACCATTGCGTTCCCAGCAATTGATGCGTTCCCGAGAAGTTTCTCCAAACCTGCACGGTAAGATTATTGTCGTCTAGGTCCGTTGCTCGAACGGTAAATGTCCAGTTTCTTCCCCAACCTCCGGAAGACGTATCAATGGTCGGCGTGTTGAGCGAAGGACTGCTTGCAAGATAGAACGAGTAATTGAATGCTTCATACGTGTAATTGTAATACGGTCGAGTAGCATTAACAGTGACGTTATACCATCCGTATGCCCATGAACCCATAATCGCTGCCGGAATCGTACAATTGTAGGTGCCATTGTTCGCGAGATCCGTTGCTTGCCCGCAGGCGTATGCGGAATCCACTTGGAAATATACCGTACTGTCGTTCACGAGCCCGCACCCGCCCAGATCCGATAGATTCGCGTACAACGGAACATCATCGGAACCCTTGATGTACGTGGCATTACGCGGACCGATCATTTCTGGATCGAATTCGCTGCGCAAATCAATAGTCGCATTAGCCGTCATGTTGGAGGCTTTATACAAGTCGGCTTCCAGCAAGCCCATCTTCCATTGCTGCGGACCCACTTCATAAGTACAATCCGGTTCGAATTGCGCGTTCGTTACCGTGAAATTGCCGAATGCGTTCGTGTAAATCTGCGTGCCGGCATCCCAGTTTGTTCCGTCTTTCGTCATCCAGAAGCGTCCTTCATGCGACCCAATATTCTGAGTCACCTTGTCCTCGTCAAAAGCCCTCGAGCGCAGCGTAGTAAAGTTGGTGCCGATTCGGCTCACGTTCGAAAGGTTGCCGGAAACGTACGTGACATTCGTATCGTCTTTCTCCACCGTGAAATTCACATCCGGAGCCGTAAAGTTCCAGACATCATCTTCCGTTACATTAAATCGTACGCTCCAGTTGCCAATGTTCGCGGGATCGGTGGAGAAGGTTTTCGTGAAATTCGCGGTCTGGTTGAATCCGGTGACGGCTTGCGAACCTAAGAGGGTCCACGATCCCGCCACGGGAGTCAATTGCTTGAAGTACGCGTAAATCGTGATCGTGTCATTGTCGTAGTCCGTTCCGTTTACGGTGAAATAGAACGTTTCTCCCCAGCCTCCTGTTGAAGGCGTAACGGCTTCGTCGGAAAGAAGGGGAATCAGCTCATGCCAGAACGATGAATTCGTTGCGTTATAAGAAATGTTGAGCGTGGCGTTGATGTAATACGGCTGCGAGAGGTTGATGGCGCTGTAGAATCCGCCGCCGTGCGTGAGAGCGAAACTCGTGGTGTTGAGCGTACAGTTGTAGAAACCCGTGGCTTCATTTTGCGGATCGCCGCACGCATAACCCGTTGAGGAATTCCGGTGAACGGCATAGAACATGGAGGACGCGTTCTCCATAGCCACGCTACAATCATCCGTGGCGTTGACCCGAATGGTGACATTGTCTCCACGAAGCACTTCGGTTCCGTTGGGGCCGACCAAGTACGAGTTAATGGTTCCATTAATCGTGAGATTCATGGTTTCCGTGATGTTCGTATCCAAGTAACAATTGTCGTTACTCACTCCGCCTACCCAGTTTTGTTGTCCGACAGTATAGCTGCAGGTCGGATTGAAATTATAGTCGATATAGCCGCTGGAATCCGTCGTCGAGTAGTTGCCGGAATCCCACGCGATGCCGTTGTTCAAGGTCACCCAGACCGAAGTATTGACGCCCGCGGGAGCAAACGCTAAATTGTCATTGTCATAAACCCGCATTCGATACAGGGAAGTATTCGTTCCGGTTCGGTTGACATCCGTGAAGTTTCCTGAAATATAGTATACGATGAGCTCGTCTTCCGTCAAGTTCAGTGACGTGTTGGTAGTGGTATTGAATTGCTTGGCGGACGCGTTGTCATCGATTTGGAACAAGAAAGAGGATTCGTTGTTTATGTCACCGCACGCGAAATTATTGACAACGACGCTGCAGTTTCCGCTCCCCCCGTATACCACATCGGAACCAAACTCCTTCCATCCGCTTCCCGAGTTAACGAATAGCTTGCAAGTAACATCATCCGCTTCGGGGTCGCTCACCGTTGTGTTGAACTGGAATACGGCGCCCCACCCGTCCATGGAAACGTTGACAATGGGATCCGTCGCGTTGGTCTGCCGGTTGGAAAGATTGATCCAGTTCGTGAAGTCGGTTTGGTTCTCATCGTAATAGGTCCTGTTTCCGAAAATGCGGATCGTCCAATTGCCTTGAGGCTCCTCCGAGGTATTCCACGAGCAATTGTATGTTCCGTTGTACGAGTTGTTGACCGGGGAACACGCATTCGAGGAAGGATTGCCCGTGGTATTGAAGATTAAGGTGACGTTCGTGAATCCCGTGGTCGGCTCCAGATCCGGTAAATAGCCTTCCTCCGAACAATCGCTTTGGACGTTCCAAGAAATCGGTATATCGTCCGTGACATTGAAAGTATCTTCAATGGGCGGAATTTCAATCGTGACATTCATGCGCCCGATGACATCAAAGGAGCCCTCGGTGGAATTCTTATTCGAGTAGCAGCTATCGTTCAATACGCCCACTTTCCAATAGTGAATCGAGGCGTTATAGGCACACCACGGATTGAAGAAATACATGGTTTCTCCAGAGGCATTCGTTAAGTTCGTCCAACCCGGGTCATAGGCAGTGAAGTTGTACGTAACCCAGAACGTGGAATTAACGCTGGCGCCAACGAGCGTTCCGTTGTCCGTGTCGTTCACGCGAGCGGAAAGCTGAATCCGGTTGCTATCAATTCGGGAAACATTCGTGTCAATGGACAGCAAGGAAACGGATACGTTATCCTTTTCGAGCGTGAAGTTTTGAACCGAGGTTTCATTGCTGAAGGATCCGCACGAGCTGCTTCCCGAAGTGTTGAACTTGTACTCCCACGTGGCGTTCGCCGTCAAGTTCGAGCACGAGCTCATGAAATAGAACGTCTTCACTTCCTCGAAGAGACAATTGCTGCACGTCTGGGAATCCATGAGCTCCCAGGCTTCATCGGCAGCGCGCGCCCAGAAGAAAATATCGAAGTTTTCTCCGTCGCCGTTGCGCGCCGTGACGTTGACTTGGCGCTGAACTCCCCATCCATCACTCGAAATATCGACGGTGTGGTTCCAGAGTTGAGGAACGGACGCTAAGCGCAACGCATCCATGCTCTTGTTTTCTCCTTTATCGTAGTAGGATTTCGAGCTGTTCAATGAAATGTTGTAGACGCCGTAGGATCGTCCAGAGGAATCCCAGTCTGCACTGTAGTTTCCGGCGCCCAAATCCGTCGTGGCGCCTGCAGCGAAATACGAGCTGCGTTGCGCGTAGAAGTTAACGGGGGACGCTCCCACCACTGCTTCACATTCATCGTGAATGGTTCCGTTCATCGTAATGGAATCGCCGACCAAATAACATGCGCCATTATGGGGCTGCGTCGCATTGTTGTTCAACGGAGGGGCCCAGAGTTCGGCGCTGTAGTTTGAAGAATTCGTTGCGAAATAACAAGAGGTTTCCGCTACTCCGATGCTGAACACGTGTTGTCCGACATCGAAACCGCATGCGGGCTGCCAAATACGCGATACATTTCCATTGACCGATGTATTGGAGCCGTTTCCAACATACGTGTAATTGTTCGTAGTCACGTAAAGCGTTCCAACGACTCCGCTTCCTATATCGAGATCCGGGTCAACTGCATCGATAAACGCGATGGTCATCTGCGAAGAATTCGTGTTACGCTTCCAGGCATCCAAATCCCCTTCGCGAGATGCGGTAATAAGATTTCGTTTCGTGAGGTTGAACCAGTCATCCGAAAGCGAGGAAAGGTTTCCAAACGAGTCCGTGGCATTGAATTTCCACGTCCAGTTACCGAAGAACGAGCACGCGCTGTGCGAACTGTCTTGGAAAAGCAGCTGCGAGTTCGTGCAGTTGAAACAATCCTGTTGCGAAATGAATGTCCACGTGCCCCCCGGTCGCTTCTGCCACAAGTAAACCGTCGTGTTGTCATCCGGATCCGTGACGTTTACAGTGAAGTTATAGGTGTCTCCCCAATACGAACTGCGAGGAGTTACATTCTGAACCGTTAAGTTCGTTCCATTCTCGATGTGGAACGCGTAATCCTTCGTAGTCGATGCATTATTGTAGAACGTCTTGTTGACGTCGACGTGCACTTGGTAGGAACCCGCAATGAAATTGTCCGTCTGCAACGTGCAGTTGTAGATTCCCGTGCCGTTTTCTTCGGTTAGGGGACAATCGTATATGGTTCCACGGTGTTCGACGCTGAAATTGACCGAAGCCGCGTCCACCAGCAATCCGCACTCGTCCTGCACCTCCGCCTTCAGCGTGATGTTGTTTCCTGCCGTTATGTTACTCGTATTCTGATTGACGGGTTCGGAAATGTTGAGGACAAAGTCTCCGACGACGTAAACGGATAGGTAGTCCGTGGAGTTCGTGTCCTCGTAACACGTTTCATCCCTGGCGCCTCCTTTCCAACGCTGTTCTCCCACCGCGTAACTGCACGAGGGATCGAAGGACCGGTTCGTGACTCCGGACGCGTTCGTGACGTTGACGCCTCCCAAATCGTAATTGCTTCCGTCCGTCGTAATCCAAACCGTGGAATTCACTTCAGCGGGAACGAACGACTGGTTGTCGGTGTCGTTGACTTGAATGTACAATAAGGTGGAGTTCGTGCCCGACCGGTTGACATACGATTCGTTTCCCGCGTAGTGCAACGCAGTCGTATTGTCTTCCTCGATCGTCCAGTTTGAAACCACGGACTCGTTCGTGATGCCCTCATCGTCCGTGGCATTGAACTTATAGTACTTCGTCCCCATGTCGGCGCACGTGTAATTGTGTATGGTCTTGTCGATCGTGAAATTGACTTGCTGATCGTTACAGGAAGTGCAAGTCTGGTTCTCGAAATGACGGAACGGACCCACGGTCGTGTTCGCATCGTATAATGCGACGAACACGTTGTTGCTCTCCGCGTCCTGGACGCGAACAGAGAAATTGAACGAGTCGCTCCAGCCGCCGGGATCCGGGGAAACGCTTTCGTTCAATACGAGGGGCGCGGTGTTGTTGGGGGACAACAAGCGCACCGTGTTGTTGTCCAAGTGCTCATAGTAGTTGTAGAAATCTTTTGTGGCGTTGATCGTCACATCGTAATAGCCGGCCCAGTAATTCGTCGTATTCCACGTACAAATGTAGGTGCCGTTTCCCATGCTGGTGATGTTCGTGGAATCGCATACCGTCGTGTTGAAAGGCCCTGCGATCGAGAACCAGATGCGGTTGGTTGCGATATCCGTGAGAAGCAAGCCGCACTCGTCCTGCACTTCCACGCTGATGTTCGTGATGTTTCCCGCAACGTATTCGTCGCCGTTGGGATCCGTGACGTTGAAAGCGAAATCTCCGTACACGGAAACGTTTAGGATGCTCGTCCCGTTTACGGCATAACACGCTTCAGTTGAATTGATGAACGCGCTCCAGTTCCGATACCCCACACCGTAATCGCAAGACGGGTTGAAATCGTAAAAAGCGACTCCCGTCGTATTCGTGGAATTGCTTCCCAACGAGACATTGGCGGAAGAATTGGTGCTTACATTAAACCAGACCGTTGCCGCGGGATCCGGAGCCAGATTTCGATCGGTATCGTTAACGATAACTGAAATGGCTCGGACTTGGCTGCCGGATCGATTAGCGATCGTATTATTTCCCGCGTAATAATCAATGGTCTCCGTGTCTTTCGTAACCAAGTGATTGAATTGCGAAGTCGCGGAACTCGTTCCTTCCGACGTATTTCCTCGGAACGTGTAATACCACGTTCCGATCGTCGTACAAGAATAATTGTAATTCCAGCTCGCGGATACGTTGTCGCAGCCCACGCAATCGTATTGCGGAGAGACTTCGAACGGAAGCACTTCGGGGCTGCAACCAGGACACTCGAGCTCCAGGCGAGCCGTGGATGCCACATCCGGATGCGGGGCGGTATAATTGACGCTGTAGTTGACCGCCCGCCCCCAGCCTTCTCCGGTAGGCGTTGCGTTGGGTCCGGATAGCTTGACTTTTCCGTACAAGTAGAACAAACTGCCTCCGGGATTCGAGTAGTTGTTTGCAACGCTGAAGTTTTGGTAATGATTCGCAAGCGAGGAGTTCTGAGTGACGTTGTACCATCCGCCATACAAGCCATTTGTTTCCCAAATACATCGATAGAATCCCCCTCCCAGATCGTTCGTCGGAGTGCATTGATAGTATTTCCAGTCGCCCGTCAAATTGAACTGGACCGTAGCCCCTGGCTGGTAGGTGGTGCAGTCGTCGGTCACGCTCCCCAGAATCGTGACGTCGTCCCCTTCAGTGAAATTGCTGGCGCCCGTGGGATCCGACTGGTTGTTGAGCAGATTGCCCCGTACATAGAGATAATACAATTCGCTCGTGAAGTCGTTGTACGCTGCACTGCCGGAAATTTCTACTTTCCATCGCTGGGTCCCGACCGAATACAGCGGAACGCATGTGGCATCGAAATCCAGGTGAACGTCGCCGGACCCGTTAGTGATGTTGGCCGTGGCGGAGCCGAAGGAAATTCCGTCCGTGGTAACGGAAACGTTGATTTCCTGTCCGTCCAGCACGGAGCCGTTCGTGTCCGTCAGGCGCACGATCAACGGCGCGACTTGGGAACCTGAACGGTTGGATGTACTGAGGTTACCGAAAATGTGCTGCGCGGTTACGGTGTCCTTTTGGACAACGTAAAAGGTTTCGACGACGTCAACGATGCTCGAGTTGCTGTTGTCATCCTCGTCCCACGCCTGGAACTTGAAGTACCACGTGCCCACATCGGTAGAATTGAAGCTTTGCGTGAAGTTCGCCCACCCCCAGTTCCCCGAATCGTTCACGAAAGTCCAGTTGATGGTCTGGAAACCGCTTGCAGGATTTTGGGAAACCGACAAGTTGACGGTCAGGTTGTGGAATTGGCTGAAGACTTCAACGGAAAAGTTTTTCGTGAACCCCCAGCCCATGGTCTGGTTCGTGACGTTCACGCTACGGAACTGCGGAATGTCCGTGCAAACCAGATCAATGGAATAAAATTGGCCGTAATGGTCCACGTAATTGGACCCGTTCGTGACGTTGACTCTGAAGACGGTATCGTTCGCGGTTCCGAGGGGAAGCGTGAACGTGTAGTTGTAGAACCGGGAGCCCAAGGTTCCGTTCGCGTACAAATTCAAGCCGCTTCCCTCGTTCCAGTACGCGAAATAATCGCCTCCGGAATCGTTCGAGGGAGTGAAGTTGCCTGCCGACACTTGTGATGGGAACGTTTCGTTTACAATGGCTCCAGTCACGTTCCAGTTGCCGCGGTTGATGACCTCGATGCTGAAATTGTAGGTTCCGCAGGTCAGCGTGTCCGGAATGTTTTTCGTCCACTGGCCCGTGCTCTCGTTGTAAATTCTTCGAACGGTCTTGATTTCCGGGCCTTTGACCTCTACGACGTACTTCTGCTGCATCATGCGGTACTGGCGCGGAAGCGGGGAGTCAACACCTCCGTTGCTCCAGAACTGGAAGAGCTTTCCTCCGGGAGGATAATCTACGGTGAAGGACGCGTTGGTCTTGAAATTCACGTAGAGTTCGCCAGTTGCCTCGGCCAATTCGTTTTCTTCCGAAAAGCTCACGAACTTGCTCCACCAGCCTTCTTCCTCGGAGCCGATGGGGAAACCGGGTAGCAGCGGTGAAGAACCTCCGGATCCAGAGGGGATACCGACGAAAGCTTGCGGCCGAGAGAAGCCTTGCGGAACCCATAGCTCGTTGTAGTGCATGCGGAGCATATTATTGCCTTGCGCGCCTCCGCGGTTGACGATTCGGAGCACTGGTGAGAAAGTAGCGTTCTGTGCTACGGACGTGTTCGCGTTTTCAGACACATTATCATTGGAGATGATGGCATAGGGGGCGGTTTGATCCGCATTGTATTGGGAAACAGAAAGGAACTCATCGATTCCAAGCAATCCATCGTCCCAGATCACGGTCTGCACGAACGTATGCACTCCCGGGTTTTCATCGGCGTGATAATACTCGATGGCCGTTCCGAAGCATTGGCTGGGATCCAGACTACGGTTCTGCCATTCGAGAAATCCTTCAAGGTTTACGTCGGGCATGGGATCGGATACAACGGGGTTGCTCGTCCTGCAGAAATACGCTCCCGGACATTCCTCTCGCAGCGTCGCATTAACCGGACGATCGTAGAAGTTGCAGAAGCCGATGGTCTGGTTGGTTCGATCGTTTACGTTCGATGTTGTGTCCGTCGTATAGTTTGCAAGGCCCGTGTATAACACGATGGGTAGCGGTTGAAGCGTGAATTGCGTAGAGTAAACGCGCGAGCCGCCAGAGTAGCTCACGTTCACGTTCGCCGTGAAGGTTACGTCGTCGGCGTCAGCGGGAACGTGTACTCGCCAACGAACAACGCTTTCGTTGAACGAGGGATTGACACCAAGCGTTGAGCCGGAAAAGTCGCGCGTCTGCGTAAGATTTTCCTCCGTCCACCAATCCATGGTCGAGAGGGTAACGTCCTTGACTTCGAGCGTGACGTTGACCGCGTTTTGAGCGCTGGTTTCGTAGTTGAACAAGGGCATGGCGATCGTGTTTACGGTTCCCCGGATGAGCTGGTTGGGGTGGCCGTCCGTTCCAAGCGCGCGTAAAGGACGATTGGCTTGCGCGACTCCCGTACACTGGAACACTTGCACTTGCTGTCGGTTGCTGAAGAACTGCACGACTCCGTTCCGCTGAATCATGTACGAGCGCAGCGTAAACGTGCCGGTCTTGTTCGCGGAAACGTTGTAGTCCGTGCGGTTGCGTGCATAGACCGGGTCGGCGCACCCTCCGGTACCTCCGTCCGAGTCGCAGAGCCGCAGTTTGTGGGTCCCGGTGTCCCCCGCGCCAAGATTCCAGCCGTTGGAAGGCAGCGCGGAAAACACGGCGCCCGTAGCGCTCTGGATGATGATGTCCTCGTCGGTGTCCGCGCCTGAATGCAGGTTCGTGATGCCGACGCTGACGTTGTAGGAAGTGTTGGCGCATAACGCCATGGGATGCCACGGCGTCGGATTGGAACCTCCGAACGAGGAATCGTAGTAGAACGTGAAGTCGTGGATGAACCCCCAGTCGTCCACGGAAAGCGAGAAGGGACGCGTTTCCTCGAAGCCGCCGAGATCGTAATCCAGGCGTGCCGCACCCAAGGGATAGAGGCGAGGCGATTCAGGGGGAGGCGTGTAACGGTAAAACAATTGCAGGTCCGTTCCGGCTGCCACATCGCCAAGCGGCCACGTGATGGAAACGTTTTCGGAATTGTTTTGGATGATGGCTTCGGGACTCGAATAGACTTCGAATCCGTGCGGAACGAATTCCGTGAACGAGGCATTCAGGAGCGTTTCCCGGGCGTGAAGATTGAATATCGCGAGTTGCGGCTGGGGCCATATAACCGTAGAGAACTCGCGGTCAATATCCATGGGAAAAGAGGCGCGGATTTCAAACGTGCTGTTGGCGACTTGATTGACATCGAAGCGCTCGGCATGCGCCGTGATAGTATACGCGCCGACTTCCGTTGCAAAGTAGCTCAGATCGTAGATGCCGTTCCAGTTGTCCGTGATCGTGTAGTCCGTTGTGGAAAAGCTTTGGTTGAGTCCGGATGGAGAGGTGATGTTGACGCTGACGTTTGCCCCGTCAACTCGCGCTCCGTCGTTCGCCACCACTCCAACGAATACGTTGACCAGGGATGAAGGGGCGTAAACGGTTTGGTTCGTGTTGATGTTGACGAGCCCGAGAGCAAATTCCTTTTCAGCAGCGCCCTCCACGCTTTCTCCGATTGAGAGGGAATCGAATCCCGCAACATTCGGATAAATGGAAACGCCGGCCTCGGGTTCGTCGAACGCAAGAGGCGTGGGAATCAAGTCCGTGGCGCGGACGTTTTGCTGCAAGGACTCGATTTCGCGCATGCGTTCAATGGCCTTGAAACCGGAAGTCGGCGAAGGGGTAATGATGGTTTCGCTGATTTCCGTTGCGGCTTGAAGCGTGGGCTCGCCTTTCACATAAGAAGCGACTACTTTCACTTTGTAGATTCCGGGAAGCGTCAGTTCTCCTCTTGGGAAGGAAACGTATCGCACGCCCTCTTTTTCCTTAATGCGAAGAGAGGTTTGATTTCCATCCGGGTATTCAAGTAAAACCGCAATGCCTGCCGAATCAACTTTTTCCGCGTATTGGTTGAGCGCTAGGACCTCGAACGCTATTTCTTCGCCGGCCGTGTAATGGGAACGCAGGCCTCGGATGTCCGCAGTCAACAGGGAGGGCGCGTCCGCGTTCTCGAAGAGGGCGATGGAAGAAGCCGGTAGAATGTAATCCGTTCCCGCGAAAACCGCTTGCAGGGCGCGCACGCGTTTCTTGGATGAAGGGGGCGCGTAATCGAAGAGCGCTTCCCCGGTTTCATTGGTTTCGTTCTTTCCCGCGCTTTCATTGTCTACAAAGAACTCGACGGGATACGCTTCCAGTACGTCTTCGCTGTCGAGCTGCAGGTAAACGCGGGCTTGAACGGTTTCATTAGCTCGCACGGAAGAAGCGTTCAACGAAAGGTGCAACTCGGAGCGGCCCAGCAAAGCCAGAGAAGCGCTTTCGGAAAGGTTCTGTTCAGGAGACTCCAAGTGCACCGTAATTTCTTTTTCACCGGGCCAGGATTGGGAGGCATCGAGTTCGACGTCCCACGCGCACGAGTTCTCGCAGGAGGTGGCGGTTCGATTGACTGCAAAAAAGGTTTCGGGAACCTCCAGCCACAAAACGAACGAGGTGTTGGGAACGGACGCGCGCACGCGAACGTGTAGAGGGTCGTTTCGCAAGTGCAGGGCCGGAACATCCAATTTCAAGAACGTCTGGTGGGTTCCGTTAAGATCCGTTCCGTTGGTTTGGTTCGTCTGATTCGTTTGGTTGGTCTGGTTGGTTTCATTCGAGGAAGGAATCGTTATCGTAAATGCAACCGAATCAAACGAGGAAGTAAGATTCGCGGTTCCATTGAAAAGGGCTTCAAGGAAATGCGTGCCGTTCATTCCTTCGGGAACCGCGTATTGCATAAAGACGGAACCGTTTTCGTTCGTGCCCGCATTTCCAAGCCATTCATCATCAACAGAAAACTGAACGCTTTCGTTCGGAATGCCCGAGCCGTTCACGAAAGAAAGAAAACCCTCAGCTAAGATAGCCTCATTGGGGATTGGGGTTGTAGTGTTCAAGGTGAGAATGAGTTGGGTAGCCGCTTGACCAGGCTCGAGTGCGATGACGCGAAGCTTTTTGCGCGCTTCCGAGGGAAGTAATTGGAATGCCTCGTTTCCTTCAAACAACGCCTTCAAGGTATGCGTACCGGCGTTCAAGTTTAAGGTGAAGGACGCTATGCCGGCTTCATTCGTTGTCGCAGAAAGGGGTTCATTGCGCACGTCGCTTCCGTATTCAACGGCTTGAAACTCGCGTATTACTTCCAAAGAAATAATCGCGTTCATTACCGGGGCCCCGAGTTCCGTGGTTAGAACCGCGTCTACAATGAAATCCCGATCCGCATAAACGGGTTCGGAAATCTGGAGCGTTAGCAAGGTAAGCGTGTCATTCGTTTCATTGGTTTGGTTTGTTTCGTTTGCTGGAGGTTTGATCGTAGGGGTCGGCGTCTCATTTGCAGTAGGGGAAGGCGTGGCGTTAATGGGAATAGTCGGAGTCGCATTAATGGTTGGGATCGCGGTGACGTTGATCATAGGGGTGGGAGCAACCGTAACGTTGATCGTGGGCGTGGCATTCGCTTCCAGTGAAGGAGTTGCGGTTGAATCCGGGGTGGGTGCAGCGGTTACGTTCAATGAAGGATAAGCGCTTGAGGAAGGGAGGGGCGTTGAATCGGGAGTAGGAGCAGGCGAGGCATCCGTTGAAGGAGTAGGGGTAAGCGAAAGGTTTTCTTCATCGGGAGGGAAAGGCGTAGGAACAGGAGTCGTAGTGGTTTCAGGTGAAGGAGCAGAAGAAGGAGTTTGTGAAGGAAGAAGCGAGGGAACAGGGGTCGGGGCTGGAGTCGGGGCCTGCAGTTCTTCTTGCAATGCGATGGGATTCGAGACCGCGGTTTCGCTGACAATGCCAATGGCTTGAAACAGGAATCCAACGAAAAAGGTGAGCCAAACTAAGGAAAAAAGTAGCGTGGTCTGGCTTCTCCGCCTGAGTGGCTCAGCATGCTTCACTTACGGTACAACCCCCTCCCTACAACGAAGCGAAAATTCCTGCAAATTGCCTCGCGAAAACCTGCATTCGTTATTGAGCAATCCCTTAAAAACCTACTCTTTCATCCCGGTGCAGAATCCCTTAAAATCTACGAGGAAGAATTCGTTAATCATCGCACCAAAATTCGTTCGGAACCCATACAATAAGATTAATAAAGCACCTTGCGTTGATGAAGCGTACCCATCAAACAAGGTTTTTGGACAGTCTTGGAGCGACTGTTTTGGTAGAAAAACCGTTTCACAGGACCGATGCACATGAGGAATAAGAGAGTACTGTCTCTCGCGTTGCCTATAGCGTTCGCGCTTCTCGTGACGTTCGTTTGGGCAGCAGTCGAGCAATCCGATAATACGGCGGAGCCCGTGCCGACCAATAACGGGACCTCGCGCAACATGTCGGTAGCGGGTCGAATGCAGCAATACGTGGGCTTTTACGGCAACGTAAGCTTCGAGGTCCGAAACGACACCTCTCTGGGAAACGTCATGTACCGGAAAACCGTCCATTACGGAAAACTATTCTTTTTCGATGAAGGGGATACGCCGACCGAACCCTTCTCGGCAGCGCCAACGACCGCGAACACGGACGGCAACTTCTCGCTGACCGGATACTACGTTACGAGCAACCATTTCGATACGCAGGACACCGTATGCAATACATCCAGCGTGAACAAATTGAATACGACGGACAACCGCTTGACCGGAATATTCTATGATGCGGCGGCTCCGTCCAACTACTTCTTCTGCACGGAAATTTCCGCGTTTACCTCGACGAACGGGTTCGGGACGCTCAGCTATGAAATCGTTGTCGCCAAAACGTCGTCGTATATGAGCTACGATATTTGGTTCGACTTGGCGTCGTAGGCTTTCGTGCGCAAACCCCCTTGTCTTTTAACTAGTGATCTCGAGAAAGCACTGGAGGGATATGGCGGATTCCATTCTGTTCATGGCCGTGTGGCTGGCAGGCGCTTTAACGGTATTCGCGTACATGCTAACGAAAATGAAACAAAACGAGGAGCGCTTGCTTCAGCGGCAAGAACGCCGACTGAAGGAAATGGAAACGTATGCGGATAAAATCATGGGGGAGGCGAAGCAGCTGAAAGAGGATATGAAAAACAAGACCTCAACGCGTTCCGCGCGGGACAAGGATTTCGAGATTGTCGCCGAACACGTGGCCGAGCCAACCTCGCCTTAAGAGTTCCGTTCCTCTTTTTCTTCAAACAAGCGAAAGTTGCGCAGGATGCGCTGGCCTATTGTCAATGCTTCTTTCGGCGAGCGCGGACGGTATTTCTTATAGAACAAATAACTTCCTGCAACCAAGAGCCCAAGCAATATGAGAGAGAAGGCGTACCATACCCAGGGGAATGCGGTTTTTCCTTCCGATTCGCGGAGAATGACTCGCGCGCCCGTGGCAATGGGAGAAAAATCGCGCGTTTCAAGGGGTTTGCCGGTGCTGATGCTCGCTTCCAACTGCGTCATGTCGTACTCCAGAGCCAGCAGATCCCGTTTAAGCTCTTTTAAGAGCTCGGAATCCGTTCCGAAACGAATGAGCGCCTTATCGATGGCACGCGACGCGTTCGCTATGCCTCTTGAAGCCAGGTAATGCGCTTCGACAATGGATTCCAAGTTTTCGACGCGATCGACCGCGGGCTCCAAACGGGTATCGAAACGCGAAGCAAATTTTTCCACGGCCTCCAACGAATGCGCCTGCCGCATGTCGCGCAATAACTGGTTGAGAATCACGAGATCGTCATCCAGGGCCACGAGCTCGACTTCCCTCAAAGCGTTCAATTTTTTGAACAGGATATCGCGCCGCACTAACAGGTCGCGATAGGCGATGTCGCGCGAGTAAATGATCTTTCGTCTTTCCGCAGCGGGCTGGCGTAAAAACTGCTCGTTTTTCAGAACGGATGCATAAGACTTTCCTTCCTCCGTAACCAGTAGGATGGATGGAAAGCCTGCGGCAACGAATTCCCGGAGAATGAGGTCAATGAATCGTGTGTCTTGAACGATCACGAGATCTATTCCCTCCCGCGTCAGCAAAGCCACCGGACGATTATCGACGAGAATCAAGAAATAGTCTTGTCCGTCGTATAACAAGGGGGCATACGCCGATTTTTCCCCGGGCTCCGCGTAGAAGCTCGCTTCGTCTTCAATGGAAAGCGCGTGGACGCTGACCAGAATCGAGGCGAGTAACAGCGCGATGGCGGGCAAGCGCATGAAATAACGAAGGAAAAGACGGAATTAAAGCGTATGCGTTGCGGGAAAAAAAGTTACTCCGAGGGAGAGGATGCGTCGTCTTTCTTGCGAACGAATATTTTGGAAACCGCGTAACCAATGCGAAGCGTCCATTCCAAACCGATGACGAGCAAAAGAAAGGGAGCAAAGCGAGGCAACGCGGAAAGGAGTTGCATTAGACGGTCCTCGAAAAGCGTTTGAGAAAAAAGCGTGGGCTCGACGATCAACACTCCCAGCAGTGCGAGCGGTAACATTTTCGATAAATCCACGGCAATTTCCTGCTTGTAATATGCGAGAATGCGGATCGCACTGACCACGGAAAGAGAAAGCACGAACACCGTCTCAAGAGTGAGCGTGCGGGAAAGGAAGAAAAGGAATGAAGAGAGCAGCACGAACCAGATGAATACGATGAGAGGGAAAATGATCGTGTAATTGACGATCAACCCTACGATACCCGTCAGTTTGGATAAGAATCCCAGGACGCCGGTTTTCTTTTGATCCTTGACATCGAATAACACGCGCCGGGAAAGAAAGGTGTAAAACGTGCCGACAATCGCCGCGTAGACTGCCATCCCGATGGCTAGCACGGCAATGGTCATGCCCATGCTCCCCAGCACGGCATCCCCGTACGCGTAAATCGTGGACGCAAAGGAAACGAGGGGATCGGCGTATTGGGCATAATCCATAAAATGAGATACAGTAGGGAGGTTATTATGGTTTTCCTCGAGGGAAAAAAAAAGAGAAAAAAAACTAGTCGGGAAATGTTTGAGTGATGGGGTGGGGGATAACCAATAACGCCTTGTTCTCCGTCATCTTGACGACCTCGACGGGAAACCCCATGTCCTCGATGCCCGCAAAGAAAACCATGGCGCCGCCGCCGTGCCCGTTCACGAAGCCATAGACAATCTCGGCCTGGCCTTCCGGCGTGATGTTGATCAGTTGCACGCTGCGGATATCGTCGTTACGGAAACGGAACTCGATGCGCTCGCCGATGTCCAGGCGAAAATCGTCGTGGAACGCATTTCCCGTACGGTAATAGACGTCGTCTTCCGGAAGCACTGGAATTTCCCCGGAATCCGCGAGGGAACCCGCGAGAACGAGACCGGATAGCGCGACCATCGCTAAAACAAACCACTTTTTTTCATCCATGTCAATACCACCGACGTGGAAACGGCTGGGCGTAAATAAAAAGACACGGATTTGCTTAAGTAAAAAAATCAGTCGATGCCGATGGCGCGGTTGATGGAACTTAACGCGCCCTTAAAGCGCGAACGGACGTGTTCCGAAGGCGTGGGCACGCGTTGCACGGGTTCTCCGATGATTCGAGCCGCCAAGGCTAAAAGCTCTTGACCCGCCGGCGATTGAGGATGCGAGAGCACGACCGGGGTTTGGGCCGCTAGACTCTCCGGCACGCGGTCATCACGCGGAATCACGGAAACCACTTCCAAGCTCGAAAGATTTTCGACGTTCTCCTTCGTGAGATGATGTCCGTGATTCTCCACGAGATTTAAGACGATGCCGAGATGCGGCTTGTCCGTTCCTTTGACCGCTTCCTGACAACGGACAATATCCATGATCGCGGGAAGCGTCGGTTGAGAAACAAAAAGCAGTTCTTGCGACGCCAGGAGCGCGCCCACGCCCTCCCGACCCAAACCCGGGCCCGCATCCAACAAGACGATATCGAACGACTTTTCGAGATCGCGAATCGCAGGCTTCAATCGAGCAAAGTCAATGCCTTTCAGGTCTTTCAGTTTCATCGACGACGGAATGACTTTCATGCCGGAATGATGATCGTAAATGGCTTGGTGGATCGTGCTTTCCCCTCGCAAAACGTGGTTAAGCGTCTTCGAGAGATAGGAAAAACCGAGGGAGACCCCCAGGTGAGACGTCGTCACGTTACAGTCGACTACGGCCACGCGCTTCTTGAAACGGTGCGCGAGCGCTGCGCCGACGTTGACTACGACGGTCGTCTTACCGACTCCCCCTTTGCCGGAGACGACGCCGATGACCCGGCTCAACCCCTTTCACCCCTTGCAACCATGCGCATCAATACCTCGCTTTTTTTAACTGTTTCTCTAGGCCTTGAAGCTTGCGTTCATTGCGTTTTTTCAGTTCCCGGTACGCGGTTTGGGAAATCACGCCCTGATGCAATTCCTCCTCGAGCAGGTTGAGGACGCGCAGGATTTTCTCCTTTTCTTTCTCCAATCCTTCCACGTCCCTGTAATCCGTGGGCGGCGGAACTTGGGCGGGAGACGATGGCTTGATGACCTCGTTCAATGAGAGTTTCTTGTTCAGCCAACCGCGTTTCTTTGCCAGCAAGAAGATGAGGAATGCGAGACCAATGGCACTGAACACGGACACGACGAGCACAATAACGGGGATGCCGGCAAACGGCGGCGGGCGGTAACCGGACGCGGCAAGAAGAGCCGTTGCTTTTGCGAGGGAAACGGTGGCGAGTTTCGTGTTCGTCAAGGCGTCATCCAATTGTTCGCGCCGCAATTGTTCTTGCGCGAGGTTCTTGTAGGCGGTTGCGTCTTCAATGAGCGCCCAAACCGCATTCACCTCTTTCCCCACATCCTCGGCTTCCTTGGTATTTTTTGCGAGCTTGCGCAACCGTTCTTCCAGGCGCTGCAGTTCGTATTCCACTAAGGAAACGCGGGATTCAAACACCACGAGATTGAATTGTTTTTCGTCTTGGGCTTCATCGGCTACCACGAGCGCCCGCACGCTTTTAATGCCGGTTTTCTCGCTCTTGGGAATCACGACTTTGACCACGAAACTCGCAATGTCGTTCTGCGCGAGCGCGTTGACTTGGGAAGGCCGGATCTCCGTCCAGGAAAGCGGAAGCCCGGAAAACAAGAGCGTCAAATTATGGAGAACCGTGAGTCCGTCGTTTCGCGCCTCGATCTTCAAATACTTTGTATCCCCGCTTTCCACCACGACTTCATCGGGAACCGAGACAATCGTTAATTGGGATAGATCCACGAGAGGCGTCGCCGACGGGGATCCCGAGATATCTCCGGGGGGCGGCGTCGGCGTGACGCTAATGGAAGTCGGCGGACCGCCGCCGGATGGCGGAGTCGGAGTGGTGGTCGGCACATCGGCTCCGGTGACTAAAAACGTTTCGTTGGCGAAAATGGGGGGCTGGATGACGCTGTACGACATGCGCACTTTCATGAAGTACGAGCCCGCGGGTTGGGACGTGTAGATGAACGCGGATCGAAGGAACGATTGTTGTTGTCCGGAAGCCACGAAAACGGCTTCCGAAGCAAAGTACCAGGTTTGTTCGCTGGCGTCCTCCGTCCAGTACTCAAGGAACACGTCCTGCGACACATCGCCCATGTTCTCGACGACGATGCGGAAATCCAAATAATCGCCTTGTTCCACTTCGTTCTCGAGCATCTCCAACCGTACGTCGTACGGCCCTCCCGAAGAAACGCGGAAGGGGTGGATGGCATTGGTGTGCATGTTGCCCTTGCTGACATTCAAGAACGCGAGGTAATCTCCCGTCGCCGTGTTTATGGGCATCGCGTACTCGAGAATGTAGAATCCTTCCCCGACGCGCGTAAAGTTCGTGAGGTTCGCCTGGAAGTAAATGGCCTCCGCAGGATCGTAGACGGTGATGTTCATGCTGTCGGGATCCAACGGCAAGCCTTCGAGAGCGTGAACCACGACGTCGAACTGCATGACGCTGTTAGGGTACCAGATCACCTGCGTTTCGATGTCGGCCGTGAGAGAAGAGGCAATACGGAAATACGTTAGACGGGACGTCGAGAAGTTCCCTTTGCTGACATTCAAGAGCACGATGTAGACGCCGGATTCCGTTTCCGTCGAGACGGTAAAGGGAGCAAAACGGTACAACCCCGTTCCGTATTTCGTGAAATTGGCGAGTGATGCATTGGAGATGATGGTATCGTTGGGAGCGAAAACCGTGAGGTTCATGGAGTCCGGATCCAGAGGCGTTCCGTTCACGTCAAAAACAGAGACGACGGTCTCGACCGTGTCTCCAATGTACCACAGGTCGCCGGCATCGATTTCCGCAAGTAAACCGCTGAACGTGACGTTGCTGGGAGCCGATTCGATGACTTCAAACGTATAATTTTGCGTATCGTTTACCACCAAAGACACGTTGGTATCATCGTAAATGGAATACGCGGATAAGGTGTAATTGCCGAGGGGCTGGTCGTTTCCGATCACGAACGTGGGAAGCGGTTCAATGAGACCCGACGTTCCGACGGCATACGTTTGATTGAAGAACGTGATATTATTGGGATTCGTCACGGAAACCGTTGCGTTGACGGGATACAGCGTCGAATTGGCCGCCTCCTGCACTTGATAGAAAACGGACGCGGTGTCCCCGGGATAATAATTATTTGAAAGGGTTTGCACGCTGACCACGATGTGGGTGTAGACGAAAAAGTAGTTGGTTTGATTTCCCTGAACCAAAATCGTGTCCGTGGCCGTAATGACGACCGTGTAATTCCCTCTGTGAATCGTGTTGCCGGAAACATTCGGGAACGTGGACGTGAATTGATACGTATTGTTGGATACGTTGATGAGCGTCATGTTGTTCGTTGAGGTATTTCCAGTGGGGTCGGTGATGTTCATCGTCATGTTGACGATGCCGACGAGGTTTGCGTCCGTCACGTTTCCGTAAACGGTAACGGAACCCAATTGTTCCGTCCGGTTTGAAATAACGGAAATATTGACGGAAAGGGATGCGAACGGAATCAAGCGAATGGTCAGCGAACGGTTGAGCGGCGAACCGCTAACATCCGTCACATTGATCGTGTAAATCGCCGTGTAATTGATTTTGGGCTCGCCGGTAACATTGTAGGAGGCGAGGAACAAATAATTTCCGAATTTGGTCAAGTTGAGCGTCGTGATATTCAATTCGGAAAAGTTCGCGCTTTGAGGGTCCAGGGTGAAATTGATGTACGTGTTACCCGTGTTGTTGATGAATACTTCACAAACCGTTCCAAAGTCGGGGCTCTCGGTTTTCTCGCATTCGGTGGGCGTCATGCTCCAGCTGCGGTCTTCGGACACGTTGATCTCGAGACTCATGTTGTGAGGGGGCGCGTTCGTCGAATTCATGTACAATGATCCGGAAGTCGCGCCGGGGTCATGGAATAACGGAACCGACACGTTGATGGAAATGGTTACGTTCGTGCCCGCCGTTAAGTTCGAGACGTTGTTGATCAGCGTCACGCTGAAGTTCGGGTAATTGGATAGGGCGTACGTGATGTTCTGGACTTCATCGTTTCCCGTGCTGTTGAGCGTGAAATTCGCAATCGTAGTCGTATTCCCATGCGTGGCATTTGCGGATAGATTCGCGGGAGAGACCGTCAGCACGGGGTTCGACGCAACGGTGACGTCGAGCGGAGTTTGATTGGACGTATTCCCGGCCTCGGGGTTGTTCCAGGTCAGGCTCGCGTTGACTGACACGTTTCCGGGAGGCGTTCCGGCTAAGACCGTGAGGAAGAATTGCGCGCTGCAGTTATCGGAAACGTTGAGGTTTCCGCACGAGTACAGCGAGCTGTTGGAAGTGAAATTGGCTGGAAGAGAAAGAGAAATGTTGGCATCGAACGCCGTCATGTTGCCCGGATTCGTTGAATTGACTTCGAGGACAAACGTGTTATTGTTCGTTTGCGTGATGTTGGTCGTGGTGTGGTTGTTGGGATTGATGGAAATCGTGAGATTCGTTCCCGAAACCGCAATGACGAGTGTGAGATTGATGTATCCGGAATTGTTCGCGGACACGTTTAATGTTCCCGTATAATTGCCCGTGGGTTGCCCCAACGGAGCCGTGACGTTGATTTGAACGGCTTGGTTGGTGCCGCCAGAAATATTGGTGAAACTCGGCGGGGCGAAGGTAATAGTGAAGTCGTCGAGATTGGAGACGTTGAACGTCACGTTGCTGAGATCGTCGTTTCCGAGCGAGGAGATGTTGAAATAGCCGAAAATCTTTTCCGCATTCGGAGCCACGTAATCGAACAAGAAGAAAACGGACAGGTTCATGACGGGGTTCGAGAGCACGGAAACATTGGCGGCCGTGAGGTTGGAGGAGCTCGTCGCATCCGGGTTACCCCACAACGCCGAAACGTTGATGGAATAATTCCCGGGCCCCGTGGCATTGGGTATGGTGACGAGGAAAGCGGCCGAGCAATTTCCTCCAACACTCACGTTTCCGCAAGAAAATAGGGTCGAATTCGCGCTCCAGCCGGACGGAAGGGCCAGCGAAAGATTCGCTTGAACGGCCGTCCCATTGCCGGTGTTGTTCGAGTAAACCAATAATACGTAAGATTCGTTGTCCGCTTGCGTGATGCTGCTCGCGTTGTAGACGCCGGGTTCCACTGAAATACTCATGTTCGTTTTATCGGCGTCGACTGCAAACGAATCGGCGTCTTCCCCATAGTTGCCGTTTCGCGTGGCATTGCACATCACGAGATAGTCCGTATTCGGGGTCGAGGGAGCGGTGAACGTGACCATGTACGTTCCGTTATTGAAATCGAACGTGTTTTGAACGGTGTAGTTACAACTGACGCTCGCGCCGGTTATGACGGTATCAAGCCGGTAGTTTTGAACATGGAGAGAGGCGTTCACGGGGTTGTTGGCGAGCACGAGAGGAGTCAACACCGTCATCGTGACGTTGTAAATCTCGGTGACGTTGAAGCTGTAGACGTCGAATCCGAGGAATAAGTTGGAGGCGTCCCATGCGGAGGCATTGAGCGTCCAGTTGCTCGTGATGTTCGCGGAATCGTTGAGCGTGAAGTTGTGCGTGAACACCAAGTCCCCGGAAACCGCGTCGCCGTGCGTGCCGTCGTCGTACAGGATGACGCTGAAATCGTCTCCGGGAACGCCCGGCGTACCGTTGTCGATGCTCACGTTGACCATGCTCGCGAGATTGTAGATGTCCGAGAGGATGGTCGCGTTAATGACGACGGTTTCGTTCCGGTTGTAGAAGTTGAACGTCGTATTCGTCTCGAGCGTGACGTTCCATCGCTCGAGCGATTCATTGTAGGATTCACGATCCGCCCAACTGTTCCGGAAATCTTGGAACGCGGCCAGCCGTGCTTCCGACGTATTCACTTTAATCAAAGCGGTATCGGCAATGGATTCGTTGGGTGCGACCGTCGAATAGTTGAAATGGACTCCGATGCGTCCGTACGTGGAGTCATTTCGGATCGAGAAGTTCGTGGTGCCGGACTCGTTGAGATGCACCAAACCGACTTCCATGAACGATCCGGGAGGATACGCCATACTCCACGAATTCGGGTCAACGGGATTTCCGAAGCTGGAATACGTGGAACTGAATCCTCGCGGGGCCGCGGCCGAAATATCGAATCCCAATGCGCCGCTGTCCGTCGAGCTTCTGTTGACCGCCGTATCGTTCAAATTCGTGTAATTCAAATGGACTTTGATCCAGCCGGAAGTCGCGTAGAAGTAGTACGTTTTCACCATGTGGCCGGCATACGTGTAATTCTCGGGGTCGTTCCAATAAATTTCGTCGCCGACGAGCGTGACCGCGGTTCGAACCGGGCCTTGAACCACTGAAATGTTACCGGAAAAGTTGAAGGTCAAATTGTTCGTACCGTCCGAGAATTGCGAGTATTCGGCGGTCATGCCCGAAGCAGGCACATCAAACATGGTGTTGAAGGGCGGCTCGCGTCCAATGATGCGGAAAATTCCGGAAGTATTTTGGTTTCGGTTCGTGTCCACCCCGATTTCCAACATGGAGTTGTTGATGTAAAATTCGTCTTCTGAAGTGGAATAGTTGATGGCGGAGGGATAGCTTGGAACGGGCTTCGCGCCGTAGAACGATTCATCGAAGTAGACGTAGTAAATGCGACTTGTGTTCTGGTAGGTGGTGCCGTTCATCTGGAACAAGAGCGTTCCAATTGCGTTCGACGTGTTGTCATAACCGGGAAGCAAATCGAATTGCGATGGCACTTCCCGCACCAAGCCCCCCGACGCGTTGTATTCGAAAACGCGGACGCTGTTGTTGTCGAATGCGCTTCCCGTCCCGTTCAACTGGTTGAGCAAATACGTGAAGTTGAGATCTCTTTCAACCGTCCAGTTCGTTCGATTGTAAGAGGTGGCATTGATTTCCATGCGCATGCGGTAATGCCACGTATTGTTGGACCATTCGTCGGCTGCCGACACCGGGAGAGAGAAGGAGAGGAATACGAAAATTCCAAGTAGTAGTAGCCCCTTTCTACGAATACCCAATGCCACGGTCAACCCAAAATGGTATTTAAACCAATGGAATGGGTAGAGCGAGTTCCCTTTAAAAGCTATGGCAGCAAACCCTCTTTTGGGAGAGAAAGCCATGGGAGTCTTAAGCGTTTTGAAGGACGTGATGCTCGGAAGTTCCGCGTTCAGTTACGTGAATAAAAACAACCAGACGTACTGGCTTCACGAAACGCAATCCCATAAAGTGACGCTCTACTTTTTCAATAAGGTGGAGGACAAGGCCATTCCGCTGCCGAAGGGGTATTACGTGGTGGAAAGCCCGAAAACCGCGCTCCCCGTACTCAAAAAGGAAAAACTGTAAGGAGGGAAAGACTTAGACAATCGTCTAAATCCCTCGGGGACTCTTGAATTCTTAAAGGCCGCGTTATTAAACAAGTGGCCCGTAGGGCTTGCAAGGTGAACCGAATATGACAACGAAATACGTTTGTACCGGATCCTGCCACGGGGAAGCGACTGAAGAAGAGTATAACCAGGGTGCAAAAACGTGCGGTACGGAAGGATGCGAAAAGCATGGTGAGCCGCTGGAAAAGCGCATGGTCTGCGACGAGTGTCAAGGCGAAGTCAGGGAAGGCGAAGCCCACGCGTGCGGCTGAAGCTCCTTTTTTTGAACATCATTTTTCCCGCTTCTTTTTCTTTCATCCTTCTTTTTTCGGCTTGTTTTTTGAGCCCTTTTTTACTGATTTATTTGCCGATTTTTAATCCCCATTTCAAGTCTTTTATTGATTCCTTTTTTTGCACATGACTAAAAGTTGTGGCGGGAAAAAGAAGTTGAAAAAACAGGCCAAAGCCCTGCTCAAACCGGTTTCAGGAGCCTGCTAGCTGGAAAGGCCTCCAAAGGCTGCCGGAGGGCCAATCTCATCGTTAACTGTTTCTTTCCCCTTTGACCCCCCTTTTACATACCAAACAGGTATAACCTGAACAGTTAGTGAACAAGGCGTTTTCGCAAGCGAAAAGGATAATAGGCCCCAGAGAATTGGATTTCGCATGCAAAAAATGAGTGCAAAACCGTTGCTGAAATGGGGCAAAAAACATTACCGGAACATGCCTTGGAGAACGACTAAAAATCCGTACGAAATCTGGGTGTCTGAAATCCTGTTACAGCAAACTCAAGTGCAACATGCATGGCCGTTTTACCGCAAATTTTTGAAAAAATTTCCTTCGGTTTCAGCGCTGGCTTCCGCGGATCTGAATGACGTATTGAAGGCTTGGGAAGGCGCGGGATATTATGGGAGAGCGAGGAATTTGCACAAGGCCGCAGGCATCATGATGCAGAAGCATGGCGGGAAAGTGCCTTCGGATGCGCATGAATTAATGAAGCTACCTGGAGTAG
The DNA here is from genome assembly GCA_018819225.1 of Microcaldota archaeon. Lineage (GTDB taxonomy): Archaea > Micrarchaeota > Micrarchaeia > Norongarragalinales > SBBD01 > JAHJQN01. The sequence goes on along the minus strand of JAHJQN010000002.1, from coordinate 39,687 downwards.
GGCCATACGTCCAGGCTGCAGTGTTGAGCCTGGCGTACAGGAAGGATTACGCGGCAGTGGATGGGAACGTGGAGCGCGTGCTCACACGCGTATATGGATATGGAAAGGAGGTTTCAAAAGCCTCTTCCAAGCGCTGGCTTCAAAGGAAGGCCCAAGGGTTAGTCATAAAGGGTGAGTCGCGCGCATTCAACTTGGCGATGATGGATTTGGGGGCAACGGTCTGCACCCCAAGAAGGCCACGCTGCAAGGAATGCCCCGTTAGGAATCAGTGTAAGGCACGTAAAGAAGGAACGCAAGAAGCCTATCCCGTCAAGAGAAAAAAAGGGAGGGTGCCTCATTATGACGTGGTCACGGGGATCATTCGCAAACACGGACGAATATTGATTGTCCAGCGTCCGTTCGAGAAGCTGCTAGGGGGCTTGTGGGAGTTCCCGGGAGGAAAGCAGGAACCCGGCGAATCCTTGAAAGAGACGTGCAAGCGCGAGATCCTTGAGGAAACACGGGTGAGAGTTCGGGTAGGAAAGCTTCGCGTGGTCGTTCGGCATGCGTACTCGCATTTCCGGATGACGATGCACGTCTTCGATTGCAAGTATTTAAGCGGACAAACGAAAGTCAACCGGGAGCATATTAAGGCGCGCTGGGTACCAATTAAGGAGCTAAAAAAATTCGCATTCCCGGGAGCAAATAAACGCGTGTTGAAGTCGCTCAAAGCCAATGAAAAATAACGAGTTGAATGGCTTCGTCTCGCGTCGTAAAAGCGATCGGCGGCAAGCGTTTTTATATCTTGGGAGAGTATGCAACAAGGTCACCAGAGGAGATCCCTCGACATGAAACCCGCCTGGCTGAAAATAAGACCACCGACCGTACCGCAAAGCTATCAGAGCGTACGCGGAACGCTGAACGAAAAGCGTTTGGTGACGGTGTGCGAGGAGGCGAAATGCCCGAACATTAACGAGTGCTGGAGCACGGGAACCGCGACGTTCATGGTCATGGGGGACACGTGCACGCGCGGCTGTCGTTTTTGTGCCGTGAAAACGTGGAAAACCGGCCGGCCGTTGGATCCCATGGAACCCGAGAACGTGGCTCAGGCCGTAGTGGAAATGAAGCTGGATTACGTGGTGATTACGAGCGTGGACCGCGATGATTTGCCGGATCAAGGCGCCGGCCATTTTGCGGCGTGCATCAAAGCAGTCAAAGACAAAGCCCCGTTTTGCTTGATCGAAGTATTGATTCCGGATTTCCGGGGCGACGAGTCCTGCCTGAAAAAAATGGTGGACGCGAGACCCGACGTGATTTCTCACAACATTGAAACCACGGAAACGTTGACCCCGAAGGTGAGGGACCCGCGGGCGAACTACCGCCAAAGCCTGCGCGTGCTGGAGAACGTGAAGCAAATGGATTCGCGGATATACACGAAGAGCGGAATCATGGTCGGGCTAGGAGAAACGCAGAAGGACGTGGAACAGGCCATGGATGATTTGCGCGAGAAAGGAGTGCAAGTGTTAACCATCGGCCAATATTTGCGGCCGAGCCAAAAACAATTGGAGATTCGCGAGTATGTGACGCCGGAACAATTCGAGGCATATAAGAAAGTGGCGTTGGACAAGGGATTCGCGTTCGTGGCCAGCGGCCCGTTCGTGAGGAGCTCGTACCGTGCCGGAGAATTATTCTTGAAGCATGCCATTCAACCATCAGGAGGGAAAACGAAATGAGCCGGAAAAAAGTGTTTGAAGCGCAAATCGAATACTTGCAGATATTGGACGAGAAGGGAAACGTGGACGCGAGTCTCGACCCCAAGCTGGATGAACTCACGCTCAAAAAAATGTACGAGACGATGGTGCGGTCGCGCGCCATGGACAAGAAAGCGATTTCCTTGCAGCGGCAAGGCCGGTGCTATACGTACGTGCCGACCGAAGGACAGGAAGCCGCGCAAGTGGGAAGCGTAATGGCTTCCAAGAAAGAGGATTGGATGGTGCCCGCGTTCCGGGAAAACGCGGCGTATTTGGCGAAAGGCGTGTCGATGCGCACCCTATTCCTGTATTGGATGGGTCATGAGGAAGGCAGTCGGTTTGAAAAAGACCAGAATTGTTTTCCGGTATCCATTCCCGTGGGATCGCAAGTGGGGCACGCCGTAGGACTCGCTTGGGCCGCGAAGATTCAAGGGAAAAGGCAAGCCGCGATAACGTTTTTCGGAGACGGGGCGTCCTCGGAAGGAGATTTTCACGAATCCGCGAATTTCGCCGGCGTGTTCCAAATCCCATGCGTGTTTATTTGTCAAAACAACCAGTATGCGATTTCGACTCCGCGCGCAAGGCAAACGCGTAGCGAAACGATTGCGCAGAAAGCCATTGCGTACGGATTTGAAGGCATTCAAGTGGATGGAAACGATGTGCTGGCCATGTACGTTGCGACCAAGAAAGCGCTCGAGAAAGGGTATGCGGGCAAAGGCCCGACGCTCATTGAAGCGATTACCTATCGAATCGCGGCGCACACGACTTCCGATGACCCGAAGCGCTATCGGGACGAAGCCGAAGTCGAGGCATGGCGGAAAAAGGATCCGATCGCGCGCTTTCAAACGTACTTGAAGAAAAACGGGTTCTGGAACGAGGCGTACGAAAAGGAAGTGCAAGAAAAGGCCGCACGGGAAGTGGAGGAGGCCGTGAAAAAAGCGGAAGGGTTTCAAGCGAATCCAGAGGATATGTTCAAATACTTGTATCAGGACTTGACTCCGGATCTCCGACAGCAAATGCAGGAGATGAAGCAGTCGCTAGAGGGATAGGCATGCAATTGAATTTGGTTCAAGCCATTAACCAAGCCATGTATCAGGAGATGGAGCGCGATAAAAGCGTGATGGTAATGGGGGAAGACGTGGGAAAAGACGGGGGCGTGTTCAGGGTGACGCAGGGATTGCTGGAAAAATTCGGGGAAGCGCGCGTCGTGGATACGCCGCTGGCAGAAGCCGGTATCATGGGCACGGCCATTGGACTGGCGGTCAACGGAATGAGACCCGTGCTGGAAATTCAATTCGATGGTTTTACGTATATCACGCTGAACCAGTTAATCTCGCACGCGGCGCGCATGCGCATGCGATCGCGCGGCAAGTACACGGTTCCGCTCGTGATGAGGGCTCCGTGGGGAGGCGGCGTGCGCGCACTGGAACACCATTCGGAAAGCATGGAAGCCATCTATGCGCACATTCCGGGCGTGAAAACCGTGATTCCTTCCAGCCCGAAAGAGGCAAAAGGATTATTGATTTCCGCGATTCGGGACCCGGATCCCGTGGTATTCTTCGAACCCAAACGCCTCTATCGCGCGTTCAAGGAAGAGGTGCCAGAGGAACCGTACACCATTCCTCTGGGAGAGGCCCGCATCCTGCAGGAAGGAAAGGATATAACGATGATCACGTGGGGATCTTTGACGAGGACGTGCATGGAATACGTGCAAAACGCGAAATACGGCATTGAAATAATCGATATTCGCTCGTTGAGCCCATTTGATGAGAATACCGTCCTCGCGAGCGTGAAGAAAACCGGGCGAGCCATTATCGTTTCGGAATCCCCGAAATCCGGCGGGTTCGCGGCGGAAATCAGCGCGCGCATCGCTGAAAAGGCGTTGATGTCGCTTAATGCGCCGATCTTGCGCGTCAGCGGTTATGACGTGCCGATTCCGTTGGCCAAACTGGAGGATTATTATTTGCCGGATACGGCACGCATCGGAAAAGCAGTGGAGGAAATCATGAAATACTAGGTGGATGAATGTGGCAAAACACATGTTGTTTCCGGACGTGGGAGAAGGCATTCGCGAAGGAACGCTCGTCAAATGGCTCGTGAAAGAAGGCGACCCGGTGAAAGAAGATCAACCGATCGCGGAAGTGGAAACGGATAAAGCGGTCGTGGAAATACCTTCTAGGGATCATGGCACGGTCCTGAAACTGTACGGTAAACCAGGAGACGTCATTCTCGTTGGAAAGCCGTTGATGACCGTGGGAGAACCCGGCGAACCCATGCCGGATGCGGAAGAAGCTATAACGGAATCAAACGAGAAGAAAGTGGAAGTGCCCAAAAAAGAAGCGTCGGCGGCTCCGGAAAGAATTTTAGCCCCGCCGAGCGTGCGAGCAGCTGCAAGAAAAGCAGGAATCGACTTAAGCAAGGTGAGCGGAAGCGGTCCGGGAGGCCGAATAACTGCAGAGGATTTGGAGAAGGCAAAAGGAGGCGCACTCGCAGCACCTGCAAGCACGCATCAAGAGAAAACGTTGTCATTCGATTACGGGAAAGGAAAACGCGTGCCGCTGACGCATTTGAGGAAAACGATTTCCGAGCGCATGTCATGGTCGTGGAGACATGTCGCGCACGTGACCTACATTGAAGAAGTCGATTTCGGAGCGCTCAAGGAATTGCGGGGACGGAACAAGCCGAAAGCGGAGCAGATGGGCTTCAAGCTCACGCCGCTGGCGTATATGGTGAAGGCCGTGGCCACGACATTAAAACAATACCCGCGCTTCAACGCTTCGCTCGATGAAGAGAAAGCGGAATTAATTCTGCATGATGAAATCAATGTGGCAGTAGGTGTGGATACGGAGGAAGGCCTGATTGCGCCCGTCTTAAAAAACGCGGACCAGAAAAGCGTGTTCGATATCGCTAAAGAGATCGGAGGGCTGTCGGAAAAGGCGCGGGCGAGAAAATTGTCGTTAGACGAACTGAGAGCCAGTACGTTTACGGTTACGAACATCGGAAGCGTGGGCGGGGTATTGGCTACCGCGGTATTGAATCCCCCGGAGTCCGCGATCCTCGGAGTGAACCGCATGAAGGATCGTCCCGTGGTACGAGACGGAAAAATCGTGATCCGGCCCATGACGTATCTGGGGCTCACATTCGATCACCGCGTGGGCGACGGGGCCGACGCCGCGCGATTCATGAAAGATCTCGTGGAAAAGCTGGAGAATCCGGCGTGGATGGAAAAGGGATAGAAATGGTCGTAGGCGAAATGGCTCAAAGCACGGACGTGGTAGTGATTGGGGCAGGACCCGGGGGGTACGTGGCTGCGATTCGCGCGGCCCAGCTTGGAAAAAAAGTCATTTGCGTGGAATCCGAAGAGCTGGGAGGTATTTGCCTGAACCACGGATGCATTCCTTCGAAAGCGATCATTCACGCGAGTGCGGAATACGCGGGCATCGGGAAGCTCGAAGAACTGGGAATCACGGTTTCGGCAAAAAGCCTGAACGCGGAAAAGATGCAGGCTTGGAAGGAAGGCGTTTTAAAAAAATTGCGGTCGGGCATTGCCTCGCTGTTTCGCAAATACAAGATAGAGCTCGTCAAAGGAACGGCTTCCTTTGATTCCTCGCAGCGCGTCGTGGTTCAGCAAGGGGAAGGCATCAAGGCCATTGAATTCGAGCGAGCCATTATTGCAACGGGAAGCAAATCCGTCGAGTTACCGAATATAACGTTCGACGGAGAATTCGTGATCAGCTCGCGTTATGCATTAAAACTTCAGGAAGTCCCCAAGCGATTGGCCATCGTCGGCGGCGGGTACATTGGTTTCGAGCTCGGAACCGTGTTCGCGCGCCTCGGGAGCCACGTCACGCTCGTGGAGGCTTCGGCGCATGTGCTGGGGGGTTTGGACAACGACGTGAAGGAAGTCGCCGTAAAAAAACTTCAAGCATCCGGCGCGGAAATCGTTACGCAAGCCAAAGCGAAATCAGCGGACCGGGCAAAAAAAGAGCTGGTGATTGAGACGGTTCAAGGGGAAAAGCGCGTGCCTTGCGACTTGGTTTTGGTGGCCGTCGGAAGAAAACCGTTAACCGAGAATTTGCGTTTGCAAAATACGCGGGTGCAGGTGGACGCGAAAGGATTCGTGAAAGTCAACGAACAGCGGCGCACGCATGACCCTCGCATTTACGCGATCGGGGACGTTATTGGTCACCCCATGCTCGCGCATAAGGCGAGCGCGGAAGGAAAAGTGGCGGCAGAAGCCATTTCAGGAGAACCAGCGGCGTTTGACGCGCAAGCCATCCCGGCCGTCGTATACTCGGATCCCGAAATCGCTTCCGTGGGAATGCACGAGTGGGAGGCGCAAAAAGAAGGGAAGAAAATCAGGGTAGGCAAATACTTTTTCCGGGCGCTTGGAAGGGCGATGACGATGCAGGAAAACGATGGATTCGTGAAAGTGATCATTGGAGAAGAGTTGAAAGAGATTCTGGGAATTCATATCGTGGGGCCGAACGCCTCGGATCTCATCAGCGAAGCCACTTTGGCGATCGAGATGGGCGCGCTCGCGGAAGACGTAGGAAAGACGATTCACCCGCACCCCTCGCTTTCGGAAGCGATCATGGAAGCAGTCGAAAACGCGTTGGGAAAAGGCGTGCACTCGTAAAAAGGGTCCGGCATGTTTCAGACCACGCAATGGATTCGTGAAAAAATTGTTCCTAAAGCAGTAAAGATGACGTTGGAACGGGCTACTTCAGGACGGGATGAAAAAGAGGTCATGTTCCTTCTTAAAATCCATTTGCTTGACCACCTACCAAATCCGGAACCCCATTTTAAGAAACTCGGATTTCGCGCGGGAATTTGGAAGTGGAGGCATCCGAATAAAGCTGCAATCGAAGTCCACGTATCCAGGGATACTGGCGGCTATTCCGAAGAACCGTACATTAAAATTGTCGAAACCGTACCGAAACCAGACGCGGATCGCGCCCTAGACGAAATCGTACACCAATTCCGGCGAGCAGGATATTCCGCCGATTTGAGAACGAAAGGACTCCAAGGGCATGAAAAATGGTTGTCGAGTGGAAGAAGAAAGACGGATAAGGGGAACGGCTTTCAGGACTCGCCGAGAAAAATCACGTGCGGCTTTCCCTTGAAGTGCGGGTCGCCCGTGACGAGTTCTTGGCCGTGCAGCAAGGCGGTCGCATAAATCAAGGAATCGAGCATTCCCCAATCGGAAATGGACTTACGGAATTCGAAGTGAAGTTTTCCAGCCAGAATCGCTCCATCTTCCGAAAGCGGAAGAAGCGTGGAAAGGGATCGCACCTTTTTGAGGATGAACGCGTGGTCGAATCTCCGACGAAGCGTCCAGGATCCCAGTTCGGTGAGTGTGGGCATGGCGGTAAAGCACGGTTGTTCCGAAAGGAGGGTGGCGACCTCATTTCCGAGAGCGCTTCCTCGAAGCAGTTCGATCCAGGCATGCGTGTCCAGCAACATGGATTCCGACCTAGTCCCGATGACCGTGCCTTCGAACGAAAGGAGGAGTACCCTTTGCAATTCCCAAAAGGCTTTGCACGTCTATTTTCCGGCGTTTCACGAGAATGAACTCCACGTCATCCCCTTCGCGGATGCGTTCTTCCCGGATCAGTTTTTTTGGAAGGATGAAGCCCAGCGAATTGCCGACCGGCCGAATTTTCACGCTAACCACCGATGCCATTGCCCCCACCGGAATTATAACTAGTTATAACTTATTAAGCTTTCGGCACGCGAATTCCAATGAGGGTATGCTGGATTCGAGGAACGGGAAGCACATCATAGCGGCTCGAGAATCGTGAGGAAAAAGGCAGTCACGGCTGAAGAATCATTCCCGGACGCGCGCTCTTTTCACGTACTCGGGCACTTCCGGCTCGAAAATCTTTGCTTCGAATCAAAGGCTGCAGTAAAGCGATTTCTCGCGTGAGCTCCCTCAGCTTGCTTCTCGGCACCGGCCGCTCGGTAGAGACGCGTATTCCGTTGAAATGAGCGGAACCAGGGGGCTGGCGGCCAAAATACGATACCAATTCGTGCAGGGGAAAACTGGAAAAAACGGCTAATGCGGATGATAGCCCGAATATTTGCAGGAACTTTCTGCGGTCCATGCATGCATTTCTGATCGGGTTGGCTTTTAACACATGCGGGCGTCGACGAACCCAGAGCGGGACTCAGACGTATAAGATGTCGTCGAACGGATGACGGTACAAGCGTTGCTTCAGGCGCTTCTGGTCGATGACGTGACCCACCATGCCGATGCTGCGGCCGATGACGAAGAGACCGTTGAGGATACCGAGATCAATGGCTTCCTCAAATTCGTCTGGACTGATTTCAGGACACGAGCTCAATAAATCGAGAAACATGACGCCGATGCTTCCATCCACGTTGAGGATGAGGTTGTTGCGCTTGCTGGTAGTGATTTTTTCAACCTCCAGCGCAAAATCCAGGTAGTCGGTTTTCGGGAAATGCTTTTTCGCGTAGGCCTTCAAGAGCTCGACGCGCGCATCCGGATTCTGAACGCTTTTGATGCGATGCCCAATGCCGGGAATGAGCATGCCTTTCCGTTTCATGTCGTTCACGAATTCGCGAGGCGTCATCCCGCTTTCCTTTCCCATCTTGAAATAGCGCGCCGCGTCATCGATGGCGCCCCCGAATCGCGGACCGATAGTCAACATCCCGGACGCCAGAGAGGATACTAAATCTTTTCCGGCTCTGGAAGCGACAATGGCGTTGTGTGCGCCGGAAACAGCCGGCCCGTGATCCGCGACGGTCATGAGTACGAGTTCGATATAGCGGGAAGCGTATTTTGGCAAGCGTTTCTTCAGCCATAACAAGGAAATGACGTCTCCGATGCTTGCATCCTCTTCAAATAGTTTGCTCAATGGCACTTTGTTGTACGTGACCTCGTTCCCGCGGTCGTCGGAAATCGAGGAAACGATGCCCGCGGGCTTGCGGATTTTTCCTTCGGCTAATGCGGTTTTGAAATCGATGGGAAGGGCAGGAACGGGAGGTTCAACCATTTTTTTCACTTGGCCCATTTTCAAGAGTTTTTCGTAGGTTTGGGAAATGGCATTTGGCAATCCGTCAAACGATGAAGGGACCATAGCGCCGGCTTTTCGCAACGCCTCGTTTTTGGCTTCCGCGGATTCTTTTCGAGCGCCGGATTTGGCTCCCGCGTGTCCGAATTGGACTTCGGATGGGAATACGGATGCGCACGTGCCCGTGACCCAGATCACCAGCGGTTTGGAAATCTTCTTTTGTTGTAGCGCGTCCACGATGTCATACTCGTCCTCCCCGCCGAGCTCTCCGAGCGCCACCAACATGGAAATGCGGGGGTTTTGTTCAAAGCGAAGCAGATGATCCAGTAGGGACGTGCAGGGGAACTTGTCGCCGCCGATCGCTATTCCTTCGTAAATGCCGTTCGAATTCCGCGCAATCACGTTAAACATTTCATTGCTCATTCCGCCGCTTTTGGAAACGAATCCCACACTACCCGGACGGTAAAGTCTGGATGCGATAATGTTGTCGAGAGAGCCGCCCGTGTTTCCGATGCGGAACCCGCCAGCGAGCATTCCTCCAACCGTTGCCGGACCAATCAACCACTTCCCATCTTTTTTTGCTTGCGCGGCCAATTCGCGGGTTTGGCGTTCGGGAACGCCTTCCGCTATAATGATGATGGTTCTCAACGTCTTTTGATTTAATGCTTCTTGAGTGGTTTCGAACGCGGAGCGGAAGGAGGCAAAATTAACGAGCACGGAAACCGGGGGATGTTTTTTGCATGCTTCGGTGATGGTGCGGTACATGGGAATGAAGATTTCTCGGCTCCCGAAAAACGCTTGGTGTATGCCGGATGCCGACGGATTGATGACCGCCGTCACGGAAGGAATTTTTCGGCGGCTCAGGAAATCAAAATCGAGCATGCGCTGAATGGGATTCGCTTGCAGCCCGTACACGAAGGCCGTAGTCGTTTCATCGAATAAAATGGAATTCATGATCTCACCCAGTCAATGGCTTTGGGCACCACGGAGGTCATGTGCATTTCGGGGCCGTAGACCTCGATCGGAATCTTTAACGTCTCGCCGGTTTCTTTCATGCGCTTTAATCCTTCGGGATAATTAGGTCCGCCCCTTCGAACAAAAAGCTTGACGTGGGCTTTCCGAATCGCCTCCGCGTCCTCGGTGAGCGCGCGAACAATTCCCTTGAAGGTTTTCGCGACATCCGTAAAATTGGCAATGCCGCCTCCAATGATGACTGATTTTTTCTTGGCAGGAGAACGCGTGACCAATTGCAGAACGGTTTTCGCGTACAAGTAGGTGAGTTCCTCGTTCGGATCGCCGCTATATTCCCCGTAATTGCCGAGCTGGTCGCCGAATCCCATGTCCGCGACGGTATCCGTGTAGATGACGCTGGCCCCGCCTCCGGCGACGAGCAGCCAAACGCTGCCTTCCGGATTCAGGACCGTGAGCTTGAGCGAAGCGCCGGTTTTCGCATCCAAAGAAGCAATAAATGCCTCCTCTTTTTTCATGGTTCGGCCGAACGGGGTCGGGAATGAAATCGTTTTCCAGTCTTCCACGTGTTGAAAAGCAGCGGTGTCATCCAAACGCGCAACGGCATCCAATAATTCGGGGCCGTTTTTCGACCACGCCAGTGGATTGAACTCTAGATACGCGAAATCCAGATCCGCAAACGCGCGATAGAGCGATGCGATAAAGGAAGCGAGGGGGCCGCGGCGCTCGGATGGAACCGATGAAAGCAATTTCTCGGATAGCGCATTCTCTTGAAGAGAACGGAGAATGGGCACCCGCAAAGAAATCACGTTCTCCCAATTCGCTTCCACATCCACTCCGCCGCGCAGCGAAAAAAGTATTTCATCCGCATCGTTCAACGTGCGGAACGCCAAATAATATTCTTCGTCGTGGGGAACGAACGGCTCGATCAGGAAATGAGTCAGGGTTCCGCGCGCTTTGCCGACCTCGATTTCTTTCCCGAGGCGCCCGGAAACGAATGCACGGCAATCATCGAACGAGGCGTTTAATCGCACGAGATGGTGTTTACCGCGTTTTCCGAATAGTTGATCGGGCTTGACCACGAGTTTCTCCTTGAGAAGCCACGGATGGGATTTCTTAAGCGCATTCCAATCCGTTTCCGCATCCACGAGCACCTGTTTTGAGGAAAGCGCGAAACCGCTTGGCTTCTGGGACGCGTATTGAGCCAGGAATTGCTTGCAGTCAAACTCGCGTATACTCCGCTGAGCCAAATATGGTTTTCACCTATTTCATGTTTTCCACGATCGCGTTCGCGAACTCCGAGCATTTCAGGAGTTTTGCATCCGAAATCTGTCGGTGCAAATCGTAGGTCACGCGCTTTTGTTGAATGGTTTTTCCGAATGCGGTATCAATGAGATCCGCGGCCTCCCTCCAACCCATATAACGGAACATCATGACGCCCGAAAGAATCAACGAGCCCGGGTTCACTTTGTCTTGTCCCGCGTATTTTGGAGCGGTTCCGTGCGTGGCCTCGAAGACGGCGGTTCCTTCCGAATAGTTGATGTTGGCGCCGGGAGCAATGCCTAAACCGCCCGCTTGCGCGGCACAGGCGTCGCTGATATAATCCCCGTTCAAGTTGGGCGTGGCAATCACGGAATACTCGTCCGGCCGTAACAGCAATTGCTGGAACATCGCGTCCGCAATACGATCCTTGATCACGATTTTTCCTTCCGGAATTTGGCCGTTATGCTGTTCGGCCACTTCTTTTTCCGTAATGGTTTCTTCGGCAAATCGTTCCTTGGCGACTTCATACCCCCATTTCATGAACGCGCCTTCCGTGAACTTCATGATATTACCTTTGTGCACGAGCGTCACGGACGGACGACGATACCGAATAGCGTTTTGAATCGCGGAAGCGACCAACCGCTTGGTTCCGAACGCGCTGATGGGCTTGATGCCGATCCCGCTATTCTCGCGAATCGTTTTCTTGGTTTTCGTGTTCAAGAACGCAATAACCTCGTTCGCTTCCTTGCTTTCGGCCATCCATTCAATGCCCGCATAAACATCTTCGGTATTCTCTCGGAAAATGATGACGTTCAGTTTTTCGGGGTGTTTCATGGGATTGGGAATGCCGTCGTAGTAGCGGACGGGTCGTACGCAGGCATACAAGTCGAGCACTTGGCGCAGCGTCACGTTCAGGCTGCGAATGCCTCCGGCCACGGGAGTGGTTAACGGGCCTTTGATGGCGATGCGGTGGAGCCGAATCGCTTCCAGCGTATCATTCGGAAGGTATTCCTTGTGCTCTTGGAACGCTTTTTCTCCTGCCGGTACATCGAACCAGACTATTTTGCGCTCGCCGCCATACGCGGTCTGTACAGCGGCGTCAAATACGATGCGGGCCGCCCGGCTCACGTCGGGACCGACGCCATCCCCTTCAATGACAGGTATGATCGGCCGGTCGGGAATGTTCAGCTTTCCGTTTTGGAAAGAAATCAATTGTCCATCGGAAGGCGGTTTCAGAAACTGGTATTCGGGAATTTCAATCACCTGATTGTTTGACTTGGTTCAACAGGCCTCCGGCCAGAAGAATGCCTTGCTGGCGCTTGGAGACGGTGAGCACAACAGGAAACGAACGGTTTTGCGTGATATTGAGGCAAACGTACTCAGTCTTTCCGTTTTCTAATTGCGTTCTCGCGTCCGGAATCTCGAGCACATCGCCTTGATTCACGCGATGGTAATCCTCGGCGTCCTTGAACTCGAGAGGAAGAATTCCGAAGTTAACGAGATTGCCCTTATGAATGCGGGCAAAGTTTTTCGTGATGACCGCTCGGACGCCTAGATACATGGGCGCCAGAGCAGCGTGTTCACGGCTCGAACCCTGTCCGTAATTCTCGCCTCCAACGATCAGTCCTCCTTTCTTTTCCTTGATGCGTTGCACGAACGTGGGATCGATATTGCAGAACACGAATTCGGAAATCGCAGGGATATTGCTGCGCAAAGGCAGTATCTTTGCTCCGGCCGGCATGATGCCATCCGTCGTAATGTTATCGGATAATTTCAATAAAATATCTCCGGAAATCGTTTGATCCATTGGACCGCGAATCGGCACTTCCTTGATGTTGGGGCCGCGTAAAATCTCGACCGCCGAACCGTCTGTTGCGGGCCGGAGTATCATGGAATCATCGACATCGAATCGCTCGGGCCACTCCACGCGGGGAAGCTCGCCGAGTTTTCGCGGGTCCTTGAATTCGCCCGCCAGTGCGCACGCCACGGCCACTTCCGGGCCCACGAGATAGGACTGGTCGTCTTTGGTGCCGCTTCTTCCCTTGAAGTTGCGATTGAACGTGCGTACGGTAATCGTGTTTGATGCGGGGGCCAGACCCATGCCGATGCAGGGCCCGCAGGCGCTTTCGATGAGGCGAGCGCCAGCGGCAATCAAATACGTTAAGCCCCCGGCTTTCGTAATCTGTTCGAGCACTTGCCGCGAGCCTGGCGCTACGACAAAACTCACGTCGGGATGCACTTTCTTTCCCTTCACCATTTCCGCGGCCACCATTAAATCTTTGTAGGAGGAATTGGTGCACGAGCCAATGATCACCTGCTGCACTTTCTTCCCTTCCACTTGCGAAATGGGTACGACGTTGTCGGGCGACGAGGGTTGAGCGACCAAGGGCTCGACGTGACTCAAATCGATTTCGAGCGTTTCGTCATAGACGGCGCCTTCATCCGCGCTGAGCGCCCGCCATACCGTTTCGCGGCCTTGTTTTTTCAAGTAATCGCGCGTCATTTCATCCGAGGGAAAAATCGAGGACGTCGCACCGAGTTCGGCGCCCATGTTCGTGATCGTCGATCGTTCGGGAACGGAAAGCGTGGTCACGCCTTCTCCGTAGTACTCTAAAACTTTTCCGACGCCACCCTTCACTTTCAGGCGCCGAAGCACCTCCAATATGACGTCCTTTGCGGAAACCCACGGGGAAAGTTTTCCAAGCAATTTCACGCCAAGGACTTTCGGGACTTTCAGGAAGAACGGCGAGCCGCCCATGGCCACCGCAATATCGAGGCCGCCGGCGCCGATCGCGAGCATGCCCATGCCACCGGCAGTAGGCGTATGCGAATCGGAACCGAGCAAGGTTTTTCCAGGGGCAGCAAAGCGTTCGAGGTGCACTTGATGGCAGATGCCGTTTCCGGCTTTCGAGAAATAAATTCCGTATTTGGATGCCACACTCTGCAGGAATCGGTGGTCGTCCATGTTCTCGAACCCTGTTTGAAGCATGTTGTGGTCAACATAACTCACCGAAAGCTCGGTTTTGACTCGAGGAATTCCAATGGTTTCAAACTGCAGGTACGCCATCGTTCCCGTCGCGTCCTGGGTAAGGGTTTGGTCGATACGGAGACCGATTTCCGTTCCGGGCGTCAGCTCACCGTCCACCAGATGCGCCTTCAAAATCTTTTCGACAAGTGTCGCAACCATATTCGCCGACCACCAATAGCGGAGAAGGATGAAATATAAAAATGGATCGCTCGGTTCACGAATGACGTAAACGAGTTTAGGAAAAAAACCAACATGGAATAAACTACGTCGTTCTGCGATGTTCAATCAAACGCAATAAAAACGGTTCAAAAAATAAATGGAAAACGTATGGAATTAAAAAAACGCGTGTTGTGTTGGATGCCATGGCTGAATCGATACCGGAAAAAAATCCGGCAGAAACCAAGCGACCGAAATTAACGCGATTTAAGGAGTCGCTTCACGATGGATTCGTCGATCACTTGCAACCCGTTCATCCACTCGACCTAAGTAAAATCAACAGCGTGGACGAGTTGGTGCGCGGTATGGAAAAAACGGCTTTCGCCGGCCGAAACGTGGGCGAGGCCGCGGATACGTTGTATACGATGGTAAAAGACTCCGAGTGTGCGGTCGTGTTAACGGTCTCGGGGGCGATGACGATCGCGAAAATGGGGTTAGTGATGTGCGAAATGATCGACCGCGGAATGGTGCAGGCGATCGTGAGCACGGGCGCATTGATGGCGCATGGATTCGTGGAAGGCGCGGGCATGACGCACTTCAAATACAAGCCGGGAATGAAGGACGCGGACATGTACCAAATCGGGTACAACCGCGTGTACGATACCATTGAATTGGAAAAGAATCTGGATGACGCGGAAAAAATCATGGCCACGGTATTGAGTTCGATGGATCACCGCAAGCCGACGTGCAGCAGGGAAATCAATCAAGCCCTCGGAAAACACTTAAAGGAAACAACGGAAGGACGGGCCATTCTGAAAAGCGCGCACGAGAAAAACGTTCCGATATATATTCCGGCATTCACGGATTCCGAGTTCGGGCTGGATTTCTCGTTCTACAATATGGATCGGGAAAGACGGGGCGAATCCCGACTCGTATTTGATCCGTTCCTGGACTTGAACCATTTCAAGGACTTTATTATGGAGCAGAAACGATTGGGAATTTTCACGATCGGGGGAGGCGTTCCAAGAAACTGGGCGCAGCAAGTCGCTCCCTATATTGATTTGATTCGTTTCCATACCGCGGAACCGGAACGGTATCGATTGGAAACCGGCAGTAAATACGACAAGCGGTACTCGTACGGAGTACGCATCTGTCCGGAGCCCACGCATTGGGGCGGATTGAGCGGGTGCACGTATTCGGAAGGCGTGTCGTGGGGCAAGTTCTTGTCTCCGAAGGATGGAGGCCAGTGGACGGAAGTGTATGCGGATGCCAGCATCGCGTGGCCGCTCGTCGTCAAGGCCGTCATGGAACGCCTGGAAGCAGACGAGGCGCGCGGGCACAAGCTTTAATAAATTCCATTCGTCTTTCCCATGCCGAGAGGGGAATCATAACGTATGATCATCATTGGTTTTACGGGCCGGAATGCCGCTGGGAAAACCACGGCCACGAAATACCTGACGGAAAAAGGATTCTACTACAAGTCGTTGTCGGACGTGATTCGTGAGGAAGCGAAAAAGCGGGGCATGGAGTCCACGAGAGAGAACTTGATCGCCATCGGAAATGAACTGAGGGAAAAGCACGGTGTGGCGGCGCTCTCGGAACTCACATTGCAGCGCATGGAATCCGGTAAGAATTACGTGGTGGACAGCATCCGTCATCCGGCGGAAGCGCTCGCATTGAAGGCAGCCGGCAACTTCTCGCTGTTTCACATTTTCGCCCCCGTGGAAAAACGGTTCAAACGCACGCTCGAACGTCAACGCGTGGGAGACCCCCAGACGCTTCAGGAATTCATTCGCTTGGAAGAAAAAGAGTTCCAGAGCTCGAACGTGGCCGCTCAACAGTTGCTCGAATGCGAGCGCATGTCGAACCGCATGATTGAAAACAACGGAGAACTCGAAAGGTTCCAGAAGGAACTGGATGCCGCGCTCAAAGAACTGGAGGTTTCGTTCTCGCGTCCGTCATGGGACGAATATTTTATGGGGATTGCAAAGCAGGTGGCGGTTCGCTCGAACTGCATGAAACGGCAGGTCGCCGCCATCATAGCGAAAGACAAGCGCATCATCAGCACGGGATATAACGGAACGCCGCGAAGCGTCAAGAACTGCAATGAAGGGGGTTGTCCGCGATGCAACAATTTTGCGGAAAGCGGGAAAGCATTGGAAGAATGCCTGTGCTCGCACGGCGAAGAAAATGCGATCGTGCAAGCGGCTTACCACGGTATCAGCGTGAAAGGCGCCACGATCTACAGCACGTTTTCCCCGTGCTTATTGTGCAGTAAAATGATTATTAACTCGGGTTTGACGCGCGTGGTTTACAACGAGGCGTATCCGTTGAACGATACGGCGTTGAAAATGCTCCGGGAAGCCGGCATCGAGATTGCGAAATCCAAAATCTAGCCGGAAAGGGATTGGTTTCCAATCACCGGATTCAATTTCTTGAACTTCTTCAAGTGCTCTGCGCGTTCTTTCTTCATTTGAGACGCGAGCTTTAGAGCGTCTTCTTTCGAGTAATGCGCCAACGCGTTGAAGAACGCATCATCCACTCCCTCCACTTTCTCAGGGACCTGCATGC
Organism: Microcaldota archaeon; assembly: GCA_018819225.1. Classification (GTDB taxonomy): domain Archaea; phylum Micrarchaeota; class Micrarchaeia; order Norongarragalinales; family SBBD01; genus JAHJQN01. The sequence goes on along the minus strand of JAHJQN010000002.1, from coordinate 22,933 downwards.
CAAATAAGGGCTCGGGAGTCCATCGTATTTGATCCCGTACGAGAGCCCGAATGACGGACGCCATTTCCGGGATCGTGATCCGACGGGATTTTCTCTCGATAACGCCGGAATTGCGTACTTCGCCGAGTCCACCCGTATTCATCAAGAAGCACTGAACGTTGCTTCCGTGCTTTTTCACGAAATCGTAGAAATAATTCCCTTCGAGAGAGGGATCGCCAATAATGAAGGGATTCGTGCCCACGACGCGCAGGGATTTGCCTGCTTGGGTGGGATCACCGGCGGAGGTTTCAACGGACTCGCCGAGCATGAAGGTTGCTGCGGCTTGTTCGGCCGTCAAACGACTCATGACGGGAATCACGGTGTTGCGACGCGTAATGAATAAGACGAGGAGCCCGTCCAGCGAATCCAATGAAGGCAAGTTAATGCTTTTTCCCGCGTAAGGAGCCAAATCAGTGAATTGAATGACGCCGCGGGCGTTGCTGGTCAACGTCACGTCCTGAAAATGCAAACAATTCTCGTAATCCACTCGCACGTTTTCAAAAACGGCTCGCGGTTGGATCGCGGCGTTGTGGAGAAGCGGTTGAATGTCCGGAGAAAGGCTGTCTGTTTTCAAATAGAACCCTCGTTCCGTTCCAAACGCGCCGCCATCCTTTTTCAAAAACACGATGTCATCTTGAAGAATTTCAATGCCTTCCCCTTCACGGTTCAAGCCGTGGGCATGACAGCTGTGAGTACTCTTGCCCGTTCCGCTTAACCCAAACAACAGAACGCCATAACGACGTTTCTTCCCGTCATCCCCAACCGCGTTCACGATTTTGGATCCGGCATGCAACCCCAACAAACCGCGCTGCTTGGCGTGCCACATCGCCGTGCGCAGAAAACCCATCTTGATTTCCCCCGCGTAATCCGATCCCAGCACGACGACGCAATTTTGTTCCGGTAACGAAAGCACTTGCCGATCGGATTCAGGCCATTCCGGGATGCAGATGAGGTATAAACGAGGGGGAGTCGACGGCGCTTCGACGGCCAACGTTTCACCCCATAAGTGCGCGAGCCGAACGCATTCTTTTCGATACGTCGACAGCAATAACGTGCAGCGCGGTGCGAACTCGGCGTTGTCGCCCATGGTGCGTTCGATGGATAGAAGCGGCGCGTCTCGAAGGTAGGCCAACGCCTTTTCAATGGTTTTTTCCGCGTTCCGCACAATCTGCGATTGTCGTTCCGAGTGGTTCGTGGACGCGACCTCTCTGGATCCCAATACCGCGGTGACTTTTGCGGAACGGTTTTTGACGTTGCTGGCAAATGCAAGGCTCCCGTACTCCGTTTTTCGCGCAAAGGGTTCGGCTGCGGCTTTGAGTTCTTCAGCCGATGGTTTCCAAACATCGGTGCCCAACAAACGTTTTTCAATTATGGTCGGTAATTCACTGAAATCCATGCGCATCCAGTATATTGACGGAAGGAAGAAATTAAAAATGACCGCGTCGCGAAATGACGTATGATCTTATCAAGGAATAAAGAACATCGGTTCACGCTGACGACGAATCAGAATTCCAAAGCGTTATTGAGGGAAGAAGTGAGGAGCCTGCTCGAACCGCATGGAATCCCCTACCGATTAGTAGAGCGAAGACGAACACGATCAAGAAGTTCAACGACCCGTGAGATCGCTGCATTCAACATGTTCATCCCGCGAAACAGAACCCAATCCGTTGGAAATCAGTTATCGAGACTGGTAAGCGGCAGCCTCATGGCCGCTGGCTTCAGTACAGTTCTCAACGCAGAAAAACCGTTTGTTCACCCCCATGAACTGAAAGCCCCTCTTTTTGATGAAGCAGGAAACGTGCGTATGATGTATTCTCCAACGAGAGGTGTTACCGCTTCAAAAATAACGATGTTGATGGTGAACCTATTGGGGATTCCCATAAAAGCGCGTTCAGGAAAACGCATCGTGGTGCCAGTGTTAGGCTTCAACAACGAAGCATATGCGGCTGCGTTGGCAGGCCATCAAGTGATCGGTGGAGACATCATGAAATGGGTAACCACTGGAAAACATCGTTCGGAATTGTATACCGGAAAATCGAAACTCGGGCTATCCCGAGTCTTCAGAGCCATGCTGATAGAAAGCAAACGTCTTCTGAGGCGACGGGGAGTGAAAATCAATCGGTTAGAGAACGTGTTGTACAATCGATGGGATGCCCGCCATCTCCCCCTTCGTAACCAATCGATGGATGGTGCACTGTTCGATCCCCCTCACGGGAAATATTTCAAAGAGGAACATCCCATCGCGCTGGCAAGGGATACGCTTTTAGAAACGTCGCGGACCCTGCGACCAGGAAGCGCGGTGGTATTGCGAGTACCGAAAGAATGGGAAGAATCCATTCGGGAAGCGGGCCGCGAAACTCTAAAACATATTGGAACGTTTCCCGCTGGAAAATCATTGGTGCTCATGAAATTCAAGAGAAGGTTCCGAAGAGCTCGCCAAGCTGTCTGAAGTAAGGTTAGAGAGATAAGAGTAAGAGCGCCAAGACGATGGAGGCGAGGAAGATCAGGGGCGCGAAAATCTTGGCCATCGCGACAATCGCGCTGACTGTGGAAAGCAGTTCGGATACGCGGCCGGCTCCCCAGACGTCTAAAGCGGTACGGCGGTTCACGGCAGCGGCTTGACAAAACTCCAAATCCTTTACGGCTTCGCGCGTGGTTTGCTCGACGCGGTTCGCGATCTTTTCGCGGTCAATACGGCCTCCCAGGGGATTGTGAACCATGCTGAAGTTGTTAACGGAATGCGTGTCCGTCGTTAACATGTCGCAGTAATCGAACTTAAAAGTGGAAAGGAGTTGAAGCAGTAGTTCCCGGCGGAACGAAGGGAGTACATTGTTCGCGTCGAACAGCACGAAGCAAGCGCGTTTGCCGCTGACTTCAAACACGGCGACATTGAGCCCGGCTTTCCCGATGCCTTCCGTCGTCGTGAAATCCGTTAAGGAATCGTGCGACACCCCCAACTTGAACGGTTTTTTGTTCTGCGGATCCGAAATCGTTTTGTACAAATCGTAGAACTCGAAGTATTCGGGGCTTCCCGCCCCCATTTTCGATTCTTCGCCTGCCGAATTGTGCATGTCGGTGAGAACGATTTCACGGAAACCGTTTCCACGTAATTGCTCCATGAACGAAATGCCGATGGGAGCCGAGATGTCTTCCGTGGTTTCCGGAGCGCGCGACATCGCCAAGAACAGTTGTTGTTTGTCGAAGCCGACTCCAAGCACTTTGGCGGTACGGTAGGACGCGCTCACGAACGCGGCGCGGGACGTGTAATCCGACGCCTTAAAGTTTTTGACGGTTTGCACGAGCTCGGAAGAGATGCGGCTCGATGTAAACGAGTAAATCGGGTTGTAATCGTGGTTGGCGAGACCGTGGAACACGAAAACCGGGCATTTCAGTTTTTCTTTTACGTTAAAGGAAATCAAGTGGGGGAATTCGCTGCCGCCGATGTTGCCAAACGGACCGTAATGAAGATGAGGGACAATGAACACCGCTTTTTGCTTTCCTTTTATCGTACGGAACGAAACAACGCCCATAAGGGTTTCCACGCGCTCCCCCATTTCAGCCAGCACGTTCTCCAAATCCTTTTTCCCGTAAACAAGCTGAGCGAAGAAGAGCGTGGCCGCCTGCAATGTCGAAATGCCGAAATTGCGTTTGGCGGGCGCGTTTAAGACGTAGAATACGGACGCGAGGGCGAGCAACAGAACTCCGGAGGAAACCACGAATTTGAGGAACAACAGGACGGGATCCGTCAGGCCGGCGAGCAAAAAGGACTCCCAGATGACGAGAAACGAGAGATTGAGAGCGGGATGAAAGGAGGCCATGAGCACGGTCTTCCATCCAAAATTCAACGTAATGAAGAGGGCGGCGAACCAGATGAGAAATACGACGGAGTTGGCCAGCAGGATAAATGATTCGAGGTCCGCAAAGCGGGCATACCCTGCCACGCCGATGAAATATAACATCGAGGAGACGATCGTCGCTAACAATGCGACGAAGCTGAAGTGCTTCATGCGCAACGAGAAGTCTTCTTTTCGGGTAAAGCTGGCCGCCAGCACCGACGCAAACAGGGCGGGCAGGCCGATGAACAACAATCCTTCGGCGCCTCCGAACAACAAGGAGTTGCTGAGGCTGGAAAGCACGCGCGCTTCAGGAAAAATGAGGAGACGCAAAAGGAAGCCGGCGAGAAAACTGACGGCAAACAAGTAGACGAACGTGCGCTTGTAGGTCGGCAGGCGGATCGCGAGACGGCTAATCGAAACCGCCTTATCGTCTATCTCATCCACATGGAACCCTCTGGAAATTATTATCAAACAAGTGGGAATTCGGGGCTTTAAAGGCTTTAGGCCTTACTCTGAAGAAGCCGGTTTTCGGGCGCGTTCAAAAGCCCGATTGTACTGATGGCGAAGCAGGCGGCGCAGCTTAAGAAATTGCCCGGGATTCATTCTTCGTTGTAATGGATGGTGAATGTCTTGGATGAAAATGCGGTATTCCGCGTATTGTTCGGCGCGCGCCGTCGATTCGTATAAGAATTTTGGATCCACTAATTGAGTGTTCATTCGGTCGTTCACCACTAAATTCCCAATCACCTGCGCATGCCCATGGATGAATCCGGCACCGTGAAGCTTTCCTAATTGAGTGGCGGCGGACCAGAGTGCTTTCCGCACGTTTGGAAGGGGAGCATCCCTTACATAATCACGCATGGAGTGACGGTGCGGTTTCCAATGCATGACGACTTTCCATTCCTTTCGAGTACGAACGACGGCGAGTGGCAAACCGATGAGAGCCGCTTTTCGATTAACGGTTTCAAAAAGAGGAAGATAGTTTTTAGTAACATGGGACGGGACGGTGCGAACGCTGACACGCCGCGTTCCAAGTTCATGAATAGTTACCATACCACTCCCGCGTTTCTCGAGGGGGGCGTTGGATAAGGTCGATAATACTTCCCGCGGATTCACGTTTTTCCAATGCTCAATATAGGTTCCGCGTACACGGGAACGAATCCAGTTGGGATGGTGAATGAGGGGAGGCATAAACAGCTAAGCGTTACGGTTTGAGTCGAACGCGGGGTTTTCGAATGCGGTAGAGCTTTGGAGCGGCGTTCCACAACAGACGGCGTTTGAGCTTGTGCGCATTCACGAAGTATTCAGAGAGCACTTGGTCGAAGCTCTTGTTTTGTTCGACGGCAATCTTCATGAGCTCGAGCGTTAAAAAGCGCAATTCGGAATTGACGGCCGACAGTTCTTCCAGGTTTTCCATAAAGCCTCCCACCTGAATAACGAAGGCAACAAATAAAAAACCACGCAACCGTGCATATCCCATGAGAACAAAAACCTGCGTCCAGTGCGGTCTTGAAGAACAAGCGGGCGAGTTCGTCGGCGCCTTTTGCCCGAAATGTGCCATTAATGATGACGAACTGTTCCGTCTGACGAAAACCATCCGCTTGGTTCAGTGCCCGCGATGTGAACGCATACGTATCGCGAATGCGTGGCATGAGGAAAGCAATGAGTTGTTGCGGGATCTGGCGGTCTCCAAGCTGAAGAGCCGCCACGATATCGAAGACGCGAAACTCGTTATGGCGAAAAAAGTGCGAAACGTGTGGACCATCGAATTGCGAGTTCAATTATCGGTGGATGGAAAATCGTTGGACAAACGGGTGACCGTGCCGCTTCAACTGGAAAAGAAGCCATGCGAGGAATGCAAGAAAATGGCTTCCGGATATCATGAAGCGATTCTGCAGTTGAGAGGGTCCGCGGATATCGTGCAGCAAACCGCGATGAAAATGCAGCGCATAATAGAAAAAGAGAGTTTAGTCACGAAAATAGAAACGCGTCGGGAAGGCATGGACTTGTTTGTAGCGGACAAGCACACCGCCATGAAATTAGTGATGAACATCCATCGTCCGTACCAGGCCACGCGTAAGCTCAAAGGAATCAAACAAGGCAAACACCACTTCATCACCACGATCTGCATTCGATTGTGAAAAAGTCATTAGCCTTTCTCGGCTGGCTCGTTCTTTTGCTTCCAGCGGATGGCTTGCACGGGACATGTGTCAATCGCGTTTTGAATGTTCTCTTCAGAATCACTGGCCTCGTTCACGGCCTTGCTTTTCCCGTCCTCTTGCATCTCGAACACGTCGGGACAAACGGCCGAACACGCACTACACCCAATACACGTTTCCGGATCAACGAAAGGAACCTTCTTCGCCATAGACATCAAATAGTAGACAATGTATCGGCCGGACAATCTATAAAAAGAGTGAGTTTATGGCCGTGAAGAACGATTTAACCGAACAAGGGCGTGCTGCCGAGAATGGCGCCGATCCAATAGCCAAGCAGTGCGGCCACGAATCCGACGAAAGCCATCTCCAAACCGGATTTCCACCACGTACCGACCGTGATCTTCGCTTTGACCGCACCGGCGACGAATAATACGAATACGGAAATGAACACGGCGACGGGAATGGCTTCGGAAACGGGCATGAGAAAGAAGGCGATCAATGGAATGAACGAGCCGACGACGGAAGCGAATCCAACGACCATGCTTTCTTTGACGGGGTTGCGATGGGATACGGGTGCGAGATTCAATTCGTCGGTCATCATCTCGTCCACCCAACGCGTTGGGTCGGATGTGATGACGTTCACAACGTCCTCCAAAAGTTTTCCGCTCAATCCTTTCGCGCGGTAGATGCGGCGGATCTCTTCGCGTTCTTCTTCAGGCAATTCTTCGACTTCACGCATTTCGCGGTGGCGTTCCTTGAAGTAATAGTCGATTTCTGCGCGAGCCGACGTATACGCAACAGCGGCCATGGAAACGCTTTCAGCAAACAAGCTCGCTAAACCGGCTACCAATACGATGCCCGTGTCCATCGTGGCGCTGGCGACTCCAAGAACTAAACCGAGAATGTTGACGAGACCGTCTTGCCCGCCGAGAATGATGTCACGCAACGCCTCACCGATACGCGAATGTTCTTCGGCATGTTTTTTATGCGGAATTCCGCGGTAATCCACGCGCATGACTTAACTCGATTCGTTCCAACCGGTTGAAGTATTTATATCCGAAGGATTTTCAGGCAATGAAGGAATCTCGGGAGCTATTCGGGATCCTCGTTCGGCGAGTTCCTGTTCGTCAGGCGGAATGGAAAGCGGCGCTTGAGGCGGCTTCTTTCGGAGAGAGGAAGCGTAGTAGATGGATAGCAACACGATGAGAATGATTCCGGCGAGCGCGTACTGCCAGTTGAACGCGGCTCGCGAGGAACGCACGCGTTTTAATACATCCTGCAAGCGGCCACGCGCCTTTTCCATCAGCGAAATCGCTTCTTCCTCGCGGCCCGCGTCCTTCAGTTTCAAGGCCTCTTCCATCATGCGCTCGACTTCCATCGTGTCCTCGCCGGAATCATGCACTTCCCGTAGTTGATTTTGCACGTCGGCGTCCATTTCCCGCCATTCGGGAGTTGGAGACGAAATGACGGAGGGCGTTGAAGGGGGGGAAGTAGGCGTGGGAGTCAGGGTGGGATAATAGCCATTGCCGTTGCCTCCGTTTCCGTCGGGAGGAAGACTAGGGTCAATGGAAGGCGAAGGAGTCGGTGAATCGGACGCGGTTGGAGAAGAGGAGGGTTCGGTGCACGTGCCAATGCAGCACGCACCGGTTTCACAATACCCGTCTTCCTCTAAACGGCAATCATCTAATCCGTCACATTCCGGCAAGCAGTTTCCCCCATAATTCGCGCAAGGAGTCGGCGTCGGAGACTCGGTCGGTGTGCCATCCACGCATTCGGCTTCACACGTACCGGGGTTATCACAAAGGTATTCAGGCCCTTGGATCGCACATTGAATATCGTCTGTACAAACAAATGTTTTGGCTCCGTTACAGCACCAGTCATTCTCATTGACCACTTCACCGCCGCAACCGCAAGTAACACCTGGAAGGGCTTTGCCTTCATCGCACGCGTTTAACAATAGTGTGGCTTCATTGGTGAGCAGCGTGACTTCCGTAATGGGTTCAGACGATAGGGAGCCATCGAAAAGGATTGGATAGTATTCGCCGGACGGATTATGGATATTAGCCAGCGCATAAGGCCGGGCTTCGATATAGGAATTGCATTCGGATCCAGGATTCGAGCATCGATTGCCTTTCCATCGCACAAGCACTAACCCGTTGTCATAATGGCGGGCCATGACGACATTCGAGGCGTCATAATACGAGCAAGAAAGCGTCGTAGATGGGTGGTTCCAGTCGAAAAATCGGTTGGTATTTGGTTGCCCCAAAAAATCAACAACGCCCGACGGATTTGTTTTGGGCATACCAATATTAATTTCTGCCATGGGATTCCAATAATATTCGGGGACGCTGTGATCCGAGTCCCATGTGGCGGCTTCGGATGTCCCATAGAATAGTTTCGGATTTTTGGCGAGATAATATTTCCCTATGGAAAACACGCGGGTGCGCATGTCCGGATTTTCTCCGTTGACGTCAAAATTATACGTATCGACGTGAACGAAGCGGCCTCGATTCACGGTATAATCCCAAATTTCTTTCATGTCACTGCAATCCACTATCCACGACGGCATCGCGTACTCGCCTTGTTGCGTGTTGATGGGGTTCACCCAACTTTCTACGGAGAGGTATTCCAAATTCTGTAGCGCCCATTCCGTCCACGGTCCGGTCGCCCGAATATAAAACATGTTGTTGACATTGCCAAGCCAACGATAGGTGCGACCTTGTGCTTGCTCAACCTGGTTTTTGATGAGGTTGTAAAACGCGTGATAGTCCACATCTCGGGGGTGTTGAAGATTCAAATCGTAGGGAACGCCCGTGTATTCAATCGAGTACTCAATTTTGTCAACGGTGCCAAGGCTGGAAATGATGTTGTCCCAGAAGAGTCCATCGGGAGGGTAGTCCGACGGGTAATACGATAACACTTCCTGAATACGCCATACGCTGAAATCACGTAAGACGCGATTGTTGAAATGAGGAACCCGCCAGTTCGTTTGAAAGTTGGGAAACCGCCAGGTGTCTGGCATGCGCGATTGGCTGATTTGCAGGGCATTGGAAAGCAAGCCCTTGCTTTGACAGTATGCGGACGCTTGTTGGGTACACGTACCCATGGCGGGATTCAAGACATTGCATCCCGGAAAATATTGACCGGATATCGTCCAATCACATTCATAGTGAAGATAGGCTTCCTCGATTTCTTGCGTCGTGTAATCATGGGATTGTTGAAGAAAGGCGTGCATGCGATCGATATAGTAGTCGGTTAAGTATCCGGGGGATATGAATTGGAACATGAGGATGACGGGGTTGCGGGAATGGATGCGCTGGATCACGTTATGTAGGGACCCGCCAACAACATCATAATGATCCGCAACAAAATCTTGTTCGGAATTCGTCCAACTGTTATCCAATTGATATAGCGCGGTATGAATCCAAGGATAATGATCAAATGCCGCACCGACGCCAAGCAATAGAACGAAGAAGAGACCGAAGATTCGCCCGTTCATGAAGAAAGGAACCGGGCGTTAAATAAATGCGTTGTGTTCAGCCGTTGCGGTGCTCGAGAATGCGCAATTGTTTCACGCGTTCGCCCAAAAACGTCCAGTCCACGTTTTTCAAGAACGTTTCAATGTAGTTTTTCCGAGCCGTGGCAAAATCAATGAAGTACGCGTGCTCGTAGACATCGAGTACCAACAGAGCCGTGCAATTCCAAACCCCTTGCGAATGGTAATCGGATGAATAGTGGTGAAGTTTTCGATCGTCCCAATCGTACGCGAGAACCACCCATCCCCGCGAGGCGATTCCGGCAGCCACCAAATCCTCTTCCCATTTTTCGATGCTCCCGAAATCCCGTATAATGAGATCCAACAGTGCTCCGGATGGTTTTCCGTCGCCGCCCAAGTTATCGAAATAGCCTTCGTGGAGTTTGATGGCGTTCGTGGCAAACACCTGCTGGCGCTTGAGCTCCCCGATTTCGCTGAACGTGGCGTTCGCTTTCGAACGATCCGCTTTTTCAAGATCGGGCTCGATCTGATTCAGTTTTTTCACGTATCCCGTATAGAGCACGCCATGATGCTGCTGCAATTGTTTTTCCGTAAACCCTTCAAGTTCGGTATACTTCATTGCCTTAACGGCGTGTTCTTTAGATCCTTTATCGCGCATGAGACGCTCACCTCAAATGAGAAACGGCTATTCCAAGTAAACGATATGTTTGAGGGTATAAAAAGAATGGGTTGAACTCGCATGGAATGCAAGATACACTTTTTAAACGAAGGAATAATTTAAAGTTCATGAAGCGCGGACAAGGAGCGTTCGAGTATATTATATTGATTGGAGGCGTGCTGTTGATCGTCGTATTAATCACCATCATTCTGCGCTCGAGCATTTTACCAACGGCATCATCACAACTCACCAATAATTCTGCGGTTATCGGTCAACTCGTGTGCCTTCCCACCTACATAAAAAAACCGCATGAGGTGGCTGGTTTCTGGAGATTGGATGATGGAGCCGGAATGTGGGCGAGGGATGATAGCGGGATTGGAAATTCAGGAACACTTCAAGGAAATATCCAATGGGTGGACGGGCGACTTCATGGAGCCGTTGCCGGAGTAGCGACAGGGGACAGGGTCGCCATCTCGGATCATCCCCGTTACACGCCGAATTCCATAACGGTTTCCGCATGGGTGCAGGGATCAACAACCGCAGGACTGAAGCCATTCATCAACAAAGGCGCGAACGGTTACCGCATCCTTCAAAGTTTTGTCAACTCGTTTCGTTGTGCCATGACCGGCGTCGTTCCAAGCAGTCTTAACGGAGGCAGTGTAGCCGTTCCCGGACAATGGTACCACGTCGCTTGCGTGTACGATAAGGATAATGCGATTACGTTGTACGTGAATGGGGAAGTGGATGGCGGGCCGCTGGCGGCTTCGGGAAGCTTAACATACGATAGCGGAAATCTTCAAATCTTGGGGAAGCCAATGGGGAGTTATCACGGAGGGGCCATCGATCAAGTCGTCATTTATGACCGGGCTCTGACTCCTGAAGAAGTACGTGCGGACTACGAGTGCGCGGATAATAGCATCGCGTAGGAAAAGACTTATAAAAGAGGGAACGTAATAGCTGCGAGTGGAATGGATGTATCGTGCCCGCAGTGCGGGAACCCCAATTTAGACGTGGATGCCGCGAATTCCGTGGTCTACTGCAAGAGCTGTGGTTTCGCAGTACGCGTGGACCCACAGTCAGGGGACGTGACGCCGTTGGCGCCCGGAGGAGCGGCGCCGGGACAGGGACCGGTGGCGTATCAATCTAAAACCATTCTGGGAACGGATCCTTTGACGTTCTTTTTGGGCGGCACCGCGCTATTGCTGCTGCTCGCCGTGCTCACGATATTTAGTTTCTCTTGGTTCGTCGTACTGGAAGTGCTGCTGATCGTGTTCTGGTGGTATAACCGCTAGTCACCGGAAGCGATCTGCCACTTGCTTTTAAACCTGCATCGCGAATGGTAGCGCTATGACGGATTTATTGTTTCGACATGCCAAGTTTCGCCGAGAACAAAAACCGTTTGCGGCGGATTGTTGGAAAGCATTGAATGAAAAAAAGCACGTGATGGCGCACGTGCCAACGGGAAATGGTAAAACCGATGCGGCGTTATCGGCGGCGCTCACCTACGCGCTGCAGGAAGACCGGTCCGTGTTCTTTCTGACGCCTAAGATTTCACAGCATGCGATTGCTCTGGAAGTCGCCAAAGGAATTCGAAGAAAGTACCAGGAACCCATTACTGCAATCGATTTCGTGGGCAAGCGACGCGTATGTTTAGAGCCAACGGCGTATCGAAGCGACGAGTTTCACCGGGCGTGCGAACGGTTGCGGAAGAACGAGGCGTGTTTGTTTTACGAAACGTACACGCACCGAAGAAAGGAGGCGGTCAACTCATTGAAAGACCAGAGTTTCGCGCACCTTCAGCTGAAGGAAGAGGGTCGGGTACAGGCGTGTTGTCCGTACGAACTCGCGCTGGATCTGGCACGAGAAAGCCGGCTCGTGATCGCCGATTACAATCACGTGTTCCTTCCGTATTTTCGAAAACCGTTCCTGCACCGGTTGCGCAAGAACCTGGAAACCAGTATCCTCATCGTGGATGAAGCCCACAACGTGTTCGAGAGGATACGCAGTGCGATGAGCGCGTCCATGGGATTGCCGTCGCTGCGGAAAGCAAGAGAGGAAGCGCGTAAAACAGGGGCGCATGACCTCGCGGAAAAACTGGAAGGCATCGACTTTGATTTGCAGGCGTTCGCACGAGAAAAACTCGGGAACCAAAAGGAAACCGTTCTTGAAAAAGAGGAGTTGTTCGCGATCGTGGACGCGCCGTTAACCCTTCAAGAAGAACTGGAAAAGAACGCGGACGAATATTTGACCAAATTCGGGGATGCGAAACGCAGCGTCAGCGGAGGCATGGCGCGCTTTCTGGAAATCTGGCTTCAAGGAGACAAGGAATCCTATGCGCGCCTCGTGCACAACGAGAAAGGGCTAATGGTCAAGAGTTTAGACGTGCGAAAGTTCACGTCCATTGTCAATGAAGCGTCCTCCTGCATTGCGATGAGCGGGACCTTGTTGCCCCTGGAAATGCATCGAACGGTGCTGGGATTCGATGGAGAACGAACCCTTCTCAAAGAATACCGTAGCTCGTTTCCGCCCGAAAATCAATTGAACGTGTTCGTGGATGGGACGAGCACGCGATATTCGAGGAGAACGAAGGAGGCGTTCGATGCCATGGCGTATAAGATACAGCAAATCATCGATGCCGCCGGAGGAAAAACCGCCTTGTTCTTCCCGTCGTTTCAAGTGCAGGCCGCGATTACGAAGCGATTGAATACGGCGAATCTCGTGCAGCAAGAGGAGTGCATGGGATCCGCGCAACAGAACAGGTTGTTGCTTCAGTTCGAGAAAGGGCAGGGCGTGCTGTGCGCGGTAGCGGGAGGCTCACTGGCCGAAGGCGTGGATTATGACCGGCAACAAATCAAATGCATTGTCGTGGTCGGCATTCCGTTAGCGGAAATGAATTTGGAGCAGGAAGCGTTAATTGCGTACTTCGAAAATCAGTTTGAACGAGGATGGGATTACGGGTACTTGTACCCGGCGGTCAACAAGGCGCTGCAAGCCAGCGGGAGAGGCATTCGCAGTGAATCCGACCAATGCGTCGTCGTGTTCTTGGATGAGCGGTACCTGTGGAAAAATTATCGAAAGTGTTTCCCGAATGGATTCGAGGCCATACGGACGCGCGAACCATGGAAGCACGTGCAAGCGTTTCTGGGAAACGAGATCGTCTAGCGCCAGTAAAATGAAGAGCGATTGACCGTACAATCACGAGGCATTCCTTGCATGAAGGGAGCGAGAAAGCGGGCATGAGAAAAACGAGCGGAAAAGTCGGCGGAAAGCCAACAGCGCTGCCTCGAGTGCGTTTGCACTAACAGATCGCCCGTTTTCCCGTTACTGGATTCGATCAATGAATCCGTGAATTGAATGAAAACCAGAATGAATGCGAAATAAACGGATAGGAGCAGTAAAAGCTCTAATGAGAGTTGGCCGCGTGTCCTCATGAAAAGCCCTCTGGCGCTAAGAACACGGCCGCGTGTCCGTGGAAATAAATGGAAAGGCCTAGTGCGTACGCGTCGGATGTAAAGGACGGGCCGTAGAGTTCAGGAATAAACGACGCGCCGCCCCTGGAAACGCGAACCGCATTGTTTTCCACATCCAGAAAGCCTTGAACGTAAAACGATGGCTCCTCCCGGGAATCCACCGTAGGAAGAAACCAATCGCGGCAGGTGGAACACGCAAGAGCTTGCTTCTCGGAAATCATTCGTTGAGGCAGTTCCCGCAATTCACGCTCAGAAACCGCACCGGCCCAAACATCGGCATCCATCTGGTCATCGTTAAGCGCGTTCTCGAAAAATGATTCGAGGAGAACCAGCTTTAACGACACAGCCTTAATGCGCGTTTCCCGATCCGCGCCAGGCGTTGAATGAAAGGCGGATTGAACGGCGTGTTTAAACTCGAGCTCGACGGAATGCAAACGATGCTGAGCGGCCAGCGTTTCCAGAAACGCGTCGTGGTCCTGCTGCAATTGATATTGAAAAGCGAGTGCGGACAACAGGACGGTCGAGAAACCGACGAGCAACAGGAAGGAGGCCCAACCTTTCAAGCGAATCACGATTCGCCTCCATCAAATTCTTAAAGTAAAACAACCTTTAATAAATGCGTGGAAGGAAGGGCATGCATATGAAACTCATGACATTCATCGCGGTAATGGCGGTATGGCTTACGGTAACGCAGGCGTATAGCGACTATTCGTACGAGGCCGTGATACAAGTACAGCCCGATGGAACCGCACACGTCACCGAAAAAACCGTGTTCTTGTTTGAGAACAATGAAGAGCGCCAGGAATTCGAATACAAGCTGAATCTGGGGGAAAGCACGATCCTGGAATGGCAAAAATTTTCGCCGAAGATCAAATTCCACATGCGGGGAGGCATTGCCAATACGCGCATTACGGCGAAAAAAGAGTTTGCCGTCAGCTTTTCCGCAGGTACGGTCATCATCGACTATTTCGTGCAAACCCCCCTATTCGACACGAAACCGGAAGGCAGCCGTCGGACGATCTACAGCTTGAATCCCAAAGCCTTGGCGTTTGATACGACGAAAACCGGGGAAACCATTCTCGGCAACAACATGAAACTCACGGTGGAGATTCCGCGGGATGCGGATTTGTTATTAGTCGCGCCGACTCCGGATAACCACGAAGGGAATCGCATGGAGTGGAATGGCCCGATCGCGCGCGCATGGGAGCTATCGTTCGCCCGGGAAATCCCCTTAAGCCAAGAGGTCAACGAATTCTTTGAGGATGCGTTCCGACAAGTGCAGGAATTCTTCCCGCTCATCCTACTCGTCGTGCTCCTCCTCGTCCTCGTATTCATTCTCGTGAAATACGGCAGAAAGTAGGAAGGGCGCGCCCGCCATTCAATCCGATGGACGCGAAACGCGTTCCAGAATGGACTCAACCGGACGGTGACTTCTTTCTCTTTTTTCTTCTGCTCCCAAAACGCTCTTTCATCCAATCCGCTTCATCGTCCGAGAAATCAAGGTACTCGGGAACGCCTTCACAGACGCTCAGGCGAGCCAGCGCATCATTCGCATCCTCGAGAGATACATGCAATCGAGCGGCGGCTTTCGAGGTGGCGTTGCGACGAGACGCGCGTTTCGCGCGCGTGCTGCCCATCTGGCGAATGACTTGAGGGAACTCGTACTTCGTGAACTTGCGGTACGTTTCCTTTTTGCTTAATGCCACGCCCGCCAAAGAAAGCGCGCGAACGTATCGCAGATAGCCCCAGTGTTGTCGAGAGCGGATGCGACCTTGAAACATATCCGCTCTGGAAAGCCAATGAAACGCTTCCGCAATTTCCTCACTCTTTTCGTACTCCGCGGGAATGTTTTGTTCGAGCCAGCGCAGGAAAAAGTCGAATTCGATGGTGTTGAGCAGTTTCGCGGAATCCAAGGCACTTTGGTAGTGCATGGTCTTGAAGACCTTGCGAACCGCATTGAACTGGTTTTCATCGCGGTCCCGTCCGCTCAAACGAGACAGGGGAGTCTCGCCGTGTTCCAACTCGGATTCAAAAGGTGCTAATTCGTCGGGTTTCAGGAACGCGAGTGCCTGAAGATCGTTGATAGCGGAACGCACATCTCCGGAAGCCAGTGCCGTAATTTGTTCCGCGAGTTCCTCGCGCAACCCTTCTTCCTTTGCAATGTGTTTCAATCGCTTGCGTATGCTGGCGGAATTAATGCGCTTGAAGGGAACGAGCTTGCAAGTGAATCGGAGTCCCGAAAGCTTGGAATTCCAGACGTCGTTCGCGACGAGAATGACCGGCTGCAGGCTCTCTTTCAATAATTTCTGTAGAACCGGAAATTCTTTTCGGTCGGCAACGGAATCGACTTCGTCGATGAACAAGAGCGGTTGGCCGTACAAACCCGCGGAAGACATGCTGGCTCCGTAGAGTCGCTCCAAGCTGTTCGCATCCCTTAAATCCGCGGCGTTGGATTCAACGAGATTCCAACCGTTTTCGCGCGCGAGCAAGTGCACGAGCGTCGTCTTCCCGGTCCCGGGAGGTCCGTGAAGCAGGAGAGGCTTGACGCGTTTTCCGCGGGACGCGTCCAAACTCCAGCGCGCGACTTCCTCGACGGCTTCCGGATTGCCGAGAAAGTCCTGCAGAGTGGAAGGAGCATGTTTCTGTAACCAGAGCATGATAGGATAGAGCGGACCGGCATTTAAAAAAAGGCTAGTGAACCCGAAAGTGGAGCTCGTGTTTCAAGGCAAGATCCCTTATTTCATTTCGCAACAAGGGTCTGCGGAAGTGAATGCGGGCGATGAAGTTTGAAGGGGCTTGCAACCGCTCGAGTAGATAGGACGTGCGCGGGGTTCGTTCGAGGAACCGGTTCAAATCTGCTCGCACGTTCTCGGGAGAACCCGATACAATGTGCAAGGAAAGCATGGACCCCGAAGCGACCATCATCGGAATGCGCGCATGGGTCAGAACGTCTTTCAGCAAATGGTCCATGACCGATTTTAGGAGCAGGACTTTAAACGCTTTGGCTGCTAATGTTTGTGAGACGGTATGCAGATAGGCATCATCGGGTTACCGAACAAAGGCAAGAGCACGCTATTGAATGCCATGTCGTCCGCGGACGCGCAAGTCGCGAACTATCCGTTTACCACGATCCAACCGAACCAAGGCATCGGGTTCGCTTCCAAGGAATGCCCCCACGTACGCTTAAATAAAAAATGCCATCCGAACAACGCGCCGTGCGAGAACGGATGGCGTCAGATTCCCGTGAACGTGCTGGATGTGGCCGGGCTCGTAGAGAACGCGCACGAAGGAAAAGGCATGGGAAACCAGTTTCTGGCGGATGTGGCGCCTGCGGATGCCCTGGTGATCGTCGCGGATGCCTCGGGGTCCACGGACTCGGAAGGCCACCCGTGTCCGGAAGGGCGACACGATCCGGTTCAAGACGTGGAGATCGTGTTGAAGGAAGTGGATTATTGGCTGGCAGACGTGTTAAAGCGTAACGCGAAAAAAGTGAAAGGGAAACCAGTGAACGAATTCGAGGGACTGCTTTCCGGAATCAAGATAACGGGAAATCATGTCAAGCAAGCGTATAAAGAAACGGAGCTTCCTGAAGACGGGTTTGCCGGGCATACGGATGAAGAATATTTGCAGTTGGCGAGGGCATTAAGAAAAGCCGGTAAACCGCTCGTGATTGCCGCAAACAAGATCGATTTGCCGTCAGCAAAAGCAAACGTCGCCAAATTGAAAACGGCGTTCCCCGAGTGGACCGTGATACCGGTGGCCGCCGATGCGGAACTGGCACTCAAGAAGGCCAGGGAAAAAGGGTGGGTGGAATACGACGGAAAACAACTTCAAATAAAGCAGGAAGGCTTGGATCCGCGTATCGTGAACGCGTTGGAAACCTTCCGGAAGTTAATCAAAGAGTGGGGGTCAACGGGCGTGCAACGCGTCGTGAACGAATGCACGTTCCGCTTACTGAACCAAATGGTCGTTTATCCGGTGGAGGACGAGGTGCATTATGCGAACCATTTCGGTAAAGTGCTTCCAGACGCCATATTGTTGGATCAAGGCACCACGCCCACCCAGTTGGCGGAGAAGATCCACACGGACCTGGCCAAAGGCTTGCTGTACGCCGTTGATGCGGAAAAACGGATGCGCATTGGAAAAGATAGTGCTTTGCACGACGGGCAGATCGTAAAAATCGTTTCGGCGAAAGGAGGAAAATGATATGACGGAATTGATCTTGGTGCGACACGGCGTCACAAAATACAACGTAGACCGGAGAGTGCAGGGATCGCTGGAAACCAGCCTGTTGAAGGAAGGGATCGGCCAGGCGAAAGATCTGGGGAAAAAACTGGCGCGCGAACCCATTGATGCCGCTTACTGCAGCAACCTCTATCGGGCGAAACAAACCGCCAAAGAAGTATTGAAATACCACAAACGCCTGCGCTTACATTGTTTTTCAGAGTTAAACGAACGCAGTTTCGGTATTGCGGAAGGTTTTTCCGGCCGGGAGCTTCAAAAGTATCCCGGAATCTTAAGTGAAGCCGACGCCATTCTCGACCACCACTACAAGCCGGAGAAAGGAGAGAGCTGGAATGAAGTCCGTCATCGCGCCATGAAAGTCATTCGAAAAATCGTTCAACAGCATGCGAATGATACCGTGTTCGTGGCGGCCCACGGAGGAACGAATCGCATGATTCTTTCCGGTTTGTTGGGGTTACCCATCCAAAAAAGCTTCGTGTTCCGGCAGCACAACGCGTGCATCAACCGGTTGAGTATTCGCAACAAACGCGTGCGCGTCACGGTCATCAATGACACCTGTCACATCCAACAAAAGCATTTCGTGGGAAAGATGCATTCGCGTGAAAACAAATAAAAGCGGTAGCGGCGTAGACGCTAACGGCGATTAAGAATGGCACGACTCGTTTTATTGAGGCACGGACGGTCCACGTGGAACGTGAAAAACCTGTTTACGGGATGGGTGGACGTGCCGCTGGCGCGTGAAGGCGTGAAAGACGCGTTGAACGTGGCCAAGAAATTGAAGGATTATTCGTTCGACATCGTGTTCACTTCCCAATTGATCCGAGCGCACGAAACCTTGCTGCATGCGTGCTCCGGGTTCTCGAACGGAAAGACGGTGGTGTTCGAGCACGGCGGAAAATGGGAAGCCCATGCGCCCCGTGACGACGAAATACCCGTGCACTTGAGCGAAGCGATCAACGAACGGTTCTATGGGAAACTCCAGGGATTGAACAAGAAGGAAATGAAGGAAAAATACGGGGAAGAGCAAGTGCACTTATGGAGACGGAGCTTCACCGTTCGGCCTCCCGGAGGCGAAAATCTGGCGGACACCGCTAAAAGAACGCTGAAATTCTTTCAGTCTCGCATCCTGCCACGCTTGAAAAAAGGCGAGAACGTGCTCGTGGTCGCGCATGGAAACAGTTTGCGATCCATCGTCATGGAACTCGATGGCTTAAACGAAGAGCAAGTGCAAGCGCTGGAGATTCCGTTCGACCGATTCATCGAATACGAATACGCGAAGGGCGCGTTTTCGAACAAACGCATCATCTGATTTTTTCACGGAAACGGCCAGCTTTGTAGCTAAAGTCTGACTTTCAAGCGACATTAGCGACACCCGCCGGACTTTGGCTACTGAAATCGGGTTTGATGCCGAGTTCGTGCATTTCGTGAATCAAGACGGTTATGTTGTAGGCAATCAGCTTGCACAATAGCTCGTTTTCTTGCGCCTTCGGGTTCTTGGATTTCAAGGTATCGCCGAACTTCTTTTTGACCGCGCCGAAAGTCGTCTCGATATTGCTTCTCTTATGGTAATGCTCATAGAACTCTTGGGAGTTTAGCTGAAAGTAGTGGAAGGCTTTGCGCCACAGGCGGTATTTCAAGCCGTGAGACTGCCCTGTGGCGTTTTCCTTGAACGGGATATACGCTTGCCCACCTATGGCGGCTACGGCGTTGTAGTTGTCGGCTGAATTGTAAGCCTTGTCGGCGCTCAATTCTTTTACCGTGAAGCCACCGTTGGCGGTCTTTTCAACGAGAACCGGCAACTGCGGGCAATCCGCGCTGTTTCCCTCCAAGACCTCTACTCCCGTAATGATGTTCGTCTTTACCCCCACGATGGCATGAGCCTTGATGAACTTGTGGTCACGGTTCAAGGCATACTTCTGTTCGGCGTATGCCCCGAAACAAGTAGTCCTAAAACCGCTTGAATCCACGGCGAAATCCGTTTCGACCCCAATTAGTGGAGCGGCGGTTACGCGGATTAGCTCGTGCAATATTGGCGTTATTTCTGGGCGGTTCAATAGCCTTGAAGTCGCCGAAAAGTGCGGTTTGTGCGTAATCTGCTGGCGCTCTACCGCGTTGCCAAATAGTGAAACGGCACGGCGGCAAGATAGTTGGCTATAGACCTTCTGGATTGAGCAGAAGGCAGTCTCTCTCAAAGAAAGGCGCGGTCTTCCGAATGCCTGCGCTGGCTCATCAATGCCTTGAACCAAATCCTTTAGAAGTTCGTCAAACAGCTTGATTTCCTGCGTCTGGGCGGCATCATAGGCTTTCCAAGCCTGCTTGTAGGTAATCCGCACTTTTTCGACTTGCACACCTGTCGCAGTCTCTTTTTCCACCTGCAAGAAATACCGGACTGCGAAAGCGTGTTTGCAGGTAGCTTGTCTCTTCTGGCTATCGGGGCAATTGCAGTTAAAGAGTTCATCCACGCGGTAGCTGCCAGCCCCGCTTTGAGACTTGACGAACCAACCGTTTTCAGTCGGCTTGACCTGCTTTTGGCGAGCGATTTCCAGCCCACGAATTTGACGCATTTCCATTTCGACCACCTTTTTCTTCTACGGTAGAAATATGGATGGCAAAGTATATAAATGCTTCTACCGTAGAAAGAAGTATGGCTAAACCAATACTGGAACTTGAACTCAAAGTCTCGGAAAAGACGCACCGAAAGAATACAAAATCAGGGCTACAAGAGTATCGTTATGGCTCTATAAGCATCCATAATCCTAAACTCGCTCCGTTCATCGGAAGCCTCGTCAAAGTAAGCATTTCCAGCGGAACAGGGCAATCGAAAAGTTCTAAAAGGCATACGCTGTAACCCACTCATGCCCTCTGCCTCTGATTCAAAACCAGCTTTGAAAGAAGGCTATGATTACGACTTCGCTACTGGCAAGCCGGTGGACATACGAAAACCAGAAGAAAAAGTTAGGCAGGCATATGAGAGAACCCTAAATGATGACTACGATTACGAACTCGGACAAATGGATATTGAAGTCCAAATCCAGCGCGGTTCAAAAACAAAACCGAAGGGAGAAACGGACTTTGCGGACATCGTAATTTACAAAACAGCCGACAAATCCAAGCACGACCAAAACCGCGATATCTTCGGTATCGTCGAAACGAAAAGACGGGAACGCAAGGATGGAGTGCGCCAACTAATGAGCTACATGTCCGCCTCCTCCTGTGAATGGGGAGTTTGGACAAACGGGGAAGAAATAGGGTATATCTACAAAGACCTGCAAACCGGAGAAATCAAGCCTGACTACATCTTTCAAATCCCACGCAAAGGGGAAACATTTGAAGACATAGGCAAACTCTCCAAGAAAGACCTAATCCCCGCCAAGAACCTTAAAGGAATACTCGGACGCATGTTGAACACGCTTTACACCAACACCAACATAAGCCGCCGAGAAAAACTTGGAAACGAACTTACGCGCCTGATTTTCTGCAAGATTTGGGACGAAAAATATTACACTGACAAGCCCCCGAGGTTCAAGGTAGGCTTTAGAGACAAGCCGGAGGATGTGAAAGCCAGCATCGAAACATTGTTTTCAGAAGTTAAAGCAGAGTTAGTCGGAGACGGCGTTTTTGATGCAAACGAAGAAATTAAACTCGATGCGAAATCAGTAGCATATGCGGTAGGCGAACTTGAACGATACAGCCTCTTGAAGACGGACAAAGATGTAGTGGGCGATGCTTTTGAAGTCTTTGCAGAAAGCAAACTCGTTGGTGAAAAGGGCGAGTTCTTTACTCCCCGCGAAGTCGTCAAAACCGCTATCGAGTTAGTGCATCCAAAGCCCGGACAACGGGTTTTCGACCCTGCTTGCGGCTCTGGTGGGTTCTTGATTTACGCGCTTGAACATGTCTGGCGCGAAATGGAAAACAGCAAGAAGTATCGCGGAAGCTCTGAATTA
Organism: Microcaldota archaeon; assembly: GCA_018819225.1. Taxonomy (GTDB): domain Archaea; phylum Micrarchaeota; class Micrarchaeia; order Norongarragalinales; family SBBD01; genus JAHJQN01. The sequence goes on along the minus strand of JAHJQN010000002.1, from coordinate 1,086 downwards.
GAGCGAATGAAAAGAGAAGTCGCCGAAAAATGCTTTTTCGGCATAGACAAGGAAATTGATTTAGTCAAAATCGCGAAGGCATATATGGCAATAGTCGGCGACGGGCGCGGAGGCATAGTCCAGCAAAACACTCTCCACCGTGCAGAAGATTATGATGGCAAAGCGAGAGAGCTTTTTACGCGGGCTGGCAAATTCAAGAAGTTTGATGTTATTCTGACGAATCCTCCTTTTGGTTCAAAAATCAAGGTTCTTGTCGAAGAGTCCGCATCATTCCAGTTAGGTCATGTGTGGAAACGAGACGCGGACATTGGATGGGTCAGAACGCAAAAAGAGAAGGCGACCGAACCGCAGGTTCTTTTCATTGAAAGATGCCTTGAAATGCTTGAAGACAAGGGAACATTAGCCATCGTATTGCCTGAAACCTATTTCCATGCCCCTAAAGTCAGGTATGTGCTTGATTTCATTCGGAGGAACAACAACATCAAAGCAATTGTAGATTTGGCGCACAACACATTCAGACCGCACAACAACGCCAAGACATTATTGCTGGTTCTTGAAAAAGCCGTGCCTCAACAGCAAAAGATTCTGATGGCAGTAGCCGAAGAAATAGGGCATGATGGAAACGGAAAACCCCTGCATCGTTTCGATTACAAGACTTGGAAGTTCACCAACGAGATATGGGATGACACGCTCGTAATACGGAGCGAATTAAAGAACCCTGAAAACCCGAGCAACCGCAATGTTTTCGTAGTGGACATAAAAGACATCAAAAACGATGTTTTTGTCCCACGATATTACTGGAAGACAAGAACGGAAGAATTGAGAAAAGCGGCTGAAAAACAAGGTCTTGAGTTCGTAAAAGTCAGTGAATTGATAAAGAATGGAATTTTGATGCACTCTGACGGTCATGGCTCTCCTCCTGCGGAGTTCAAGGGCAAGGGCGATTACGCTTCGGGCGGAGTTCCCTATGTTCGCGTAGCGGATATCGTTAATTGGGAAGCCTACAAGAACCCAACGGCAATTATTCCGAAGAGCATTTATCTTGAAATCAAGGGAAACGGAATAGACTTACATGAAAAAGATGTT
>JAHJQN010000008.1 GCA_018819225.1 Microcaldota archaeon | reverse complement strand
TTGTATATGGAAATTTAGCCGAAAAATTCGTAAAAGCTAGAATGAACGAAAACCTAAATAAAATATTCCATGAAGTACAATTAAATGAACAAGAAAAAACCGTATTAACTTCTTCTTCATTTAAATTAATTGACGATTTAGTAATTAGGATACGCGAACGTCGCAATAATGTCTGGGCGTTCGTTTTGAAAAATACCTATAGACCGTCTTTGTTGAAAGCAAGGTTTGACATTATCCTGTCAAACCCGCCGTGGCTTGCTATGAGTTCTTTCCCTGCTGCTAGATACAAATCTCAACTTGAAAAACTAATCGACAAATATAACCTTACTCCGTCAGCGCAGTCAAAGCACCATATGGAAATTGCTACGGTATTCTCAGTCCACTCTGTTGCACATTATTTACGTAAGAATGGAATATTTGCGTTTGTGCTTCCTCGGGTGATATTAAATGGGGATCAACATAGCCCATTTCGTTTGTCAAGCTTTAGACAAATATCTCCTATGAAAGTTGATCTGCTTTGGGATTTGGAAAAGGTTAGCCCTCTTTTTGGAAGACCCGCTTGCGTCATATTTGGTTCTTATGAAGGTACTGGTTCTGGGTTGCCTATCGAACTACCGCGTATCGAGGTAAGTGGTAACCCCAACGAATATAATAAACTAATTTGGAAGAAGAAACGCTCATTACACCTTAATAATTTAGATTCAAAAACTTGGTTTGATGAAAATTCAATCTATCGAAGTACATCTAAAAAGGGTTATCAAGATCTATTCCGCCAAGGCGCTGACTTGATGCCAAGAAGGGCAGTAATGGTTAACATAATTGGGAATAGAAAGGCTAAAATATTAAGTGTGGAAACTTCGAGTATAGAAAGAGCAAATCGTTTAAACAAGTCACCATGGGATAAAATTGAATTTGAAGGAACTATAGAATGCGAATACATTTTTACTACACTTAAATCAGACTCCTTACTCCCCTTTATTGTAGGAAAATGCGCCTATGCCGCTCTTCCAATTGAAGCATATGAAAATAAATGGAGAATTTTAAAATATGGCGACTTAATTTCTCGTAACCATAGAAAAGCAAGAGAATGGTTCAATAAAATTGACCAAAAACTTAAAAGACTCGGAAATAAAACCCTTAACACTTGGCTCAATCGAAAAAATAAGCTTACTGATCAGGTATTAAATCACTCGAAATATCTTGTTCTCTACGGTGCCGGTGGAACGAATGTTGCAGCGGCGGTAGTTAACACCTCTAAGTTTGATTTTCCTTTCGTTAATGATCAGACTTTATATGCATGGGATTCTTCTGATGAAAATGAAGCATGGTACGTTTGTGGAATGTTAAATAGTTTAGTTATCAATGACGCAATAAAAAATAAACAACCAAAAGGACAGTTCGGAGAACAACACATTCACAAACTGCCATTAAGTCTAATTCCAAAGTTCAATCCTCATAATACATTTCACCGCTCATTAGCACAAGAAGCTAAACTGATTTCTCTTAAAGCGGTTAGATTGTGTGCAGCTAACCCTAACTACATCAATGTTGCAAAGTCACTTGCTTCACGCAGACGAGCTTTCTCTAAAGTGCTAGCAAAAGATATGAATAATTTGAATGAAATGGCTAAGCAAATTTTGAGTGTTTAACAATGTATTTGAATGACAACATTAACTCGCGGTCTGTTGGCGTAAGTAGGCTAGTTTTCAACCCCTATTATAAACCGGCATACTCTTCCAGAACCGGAGCACTCTATAATGTGCATCCATATCCTACTAAAATAAACTATGAAAGCATCATTCCGTTTATCTTAGCTCACACAAAACCTGGAGATTTAGTATACGATGGGTTTGCTGGAACTTGTAGTACAAGCCTTGCAGCTGCAGCTTGCGCTAATCCAAAACCAGAGTTAATTCGGGGTATGGGAATAAGCTCGACTGAAGCCGTGAAATGGGGTAAACGAAGAAGCATATCAATAGATCTAGGCGTACTTCCAACATTTATTGGAAAAACGATCCTGCGTAATACAAACGCGCAGAGATTAAGAACTTTACTTGAAAACCAATTAACTCGCATTGAAAATAAATGGAATTGGATCTACGATATTAAGAATGAACAAGGAATAACAGAGAAATTTCAATTCGCTTATTGGAGTGATATCGTAATATGCCCCAAGTGTGAAGAAGAATTTGCTTTTATTGATACTTTTATTAATTTCAAGGATGGAGGCTTCCAAAACAAAGGAGAATGCACTAAGTGTGGAGCAATCCTTGTTAGCGATAAGATTCACAGAGCAACCGAACAAGTGCACGATCAACTACTAAAAAAACAAGTTACAAGAGTGAAGAGAAGACCGATTTTGGTATTCGGCTCTAAAGGAGGTAGGAACTGGTCTAGACGAGTAAATAAAGATGATTTAATCCTCGTCGAAAAAATATCAAAAACAAAACTACCTACGTGGATGAAGCCATTTCCAATGCTATCTGGGTCTGTTCGATGGGGAGAAATGTACCGATCTGGATATCATCAAGATATTACCCACGTCCACCATTTCTATACTCCTAGAAATCTTTTAGCCATTTCAGTACTCTTTGACGCGGTTAAAAATTCAGATAAAGAAATCCGAGATTACTTTGCTCTTTTAGTATCCAGTTACAATGCGGCCCACGCAACCTTAATGACGCGTTTTGTGTTTAAGCATGGGAACCCAAAACCAATTAATACAAGTGCACAACCTGGAGCACTTTACATAAGCAGCTGTCCAGTTGAAAAAAATGTGTTCAAAGGTGTGCGAAATAAATTGATAACGCTAACGAACGCTGTGGAGGAAGTAAGTAAATGGAAACCCGATGCGCAAGTCTATACTAAACCTTCTCAAAATTCTGGCCTTATGGAAAACACTGTCGACTACATATTTACAGATCCTCCTTTTGGAAATAATCTTCAGTACTCGGAATTAAATTTTCTCTCTGAATCATGGCTAGATGAATTTACCGACAATACCTACGAAACTATTGTTAGTAGTGTTCAAAATAAAGGAATAGAAATTTATGGTGAGCTTTTATGTTCTGCATTCAAAGAAAATTTTCGAATATTAAAACCCGGCCGATATATGACTATAGTGTTTCATAACACTCGAAAAGAAGTATGGAATGCCTTACGGAAAGCAATAATCGAAGCTGGTTTTGAAATTATAAATAGTTCAATACTTTCCAAGAAACAAACCAGCTTTAAGCAAACTACAACAAACGGTGCAGTAAAAAAAGACCCGATTATTTTAACTCAAAAACCATTAAATACGCAGGAGAACCCAATCCCCCGGAATGCGCCAAACACCGTATCGTATTTACGCACTTGGCTATCACAAATTGACAGAAATTCACCCGACGAGAGAACTTTCGATTATCTTTTCAGCAGATATCTTGGAAAAACACTATCATCTGGGGAGGATATATCTGTAAATGCGAATGATTTTCGAAAATTATTGGCGTCTTTAGCCTACCAGAAGAAAGGAAAGTGGTACCTCAAAGGAGAATAAAATGACTCTAATAAGATGCGAAAAAGGTAACCAAACCCCTAATTATGATATGGTTTCGCGGAAGATTCGTACTCTGTTAATGCCTTTTTCGTTATATGAACGAACTTTGATCTATACTAATGCAATAAATTCATTATTGAATAAACAACCCATCGTAAAACTTAAGGAAAAGTTTGCAGCTTATGATAAAGTTACATGGAATACAACAAAATCTCGCGCTTATATTGAACTCATTCAATTCATCTGCATAGAAACGGAAAAAAACCCTTTATTTTTATGGGAGAGGTATACGGAGTTTGTTGGTAGAGATAGAACTAAAGCTTTAGGCCAATTTTTTACTCCACTATATGTTGCAAAGTTTGCACTATCGGGATTATCAAAAGAATCAAAATATATCATTGATCCAATGGCGGGTCATGGTACATTTTTATTAGCGGCAAGCCAACTTTTTCCGACTTCTAAAGTTATTGGAATTGAAATTGATTCTTTGCTAATAACGACTGCTGGATTAATTCTGGATAATAAAAAGAGTATAGTCCATTCAGATGTGTTTAAATGGGCAGTAACCAGATTCAATGTCAAAGACAATTTTACTTATGGGGCGGTTGTAGGAAATCCACCTTATATAAGCTATCAAAATCTTCAAAAAATTCCAAACTTCACTGAAGAAAAATTTACTAAAGAGTTTATTGACTATCGAACTTTTTTGCTTGATAGTCTTAATCAAATTGCATTCGCTAAGAATAAGGAAAATGAGGTTATACTTCTGCTAAAGAAGCTATCAGGGTACAGTGATTTATCAGTGTATGCAATGATCTTAGCCTACCTGATTTCAAATGAAACTGGAGAAATTGCTTTTGTAACTACTAACCATTGGATGGAACGAGAATATGGTGAGCCTCTCAGGCAATTCTTAGCTAAAAAAGGAGTTGTAAGGGGGGTAATTACACATAGGCGGGGCAATTGGTTTCCAGGCGCTCAGATACCAACAAGTGTAATCGTATATTCGAAAGGAGCCAAATCGAAGAGACAAGATGAGCTAGGAATACCTTACGTTGAAATCACCGGCGCAAGTAATGACAATCTAACTGAATTTCTTGAATCGGTGGTAGGTAAGGAATTCTGGAAGTGGTTAGATGAGGTAAATAATTCAGGCGATTATGGTAATTTACGCGTAACTTTCAAAAATTGGGTTAAACCAAGGAGACGAAATAATATTGCGGAAAAGTTGCCACAAGAGAGTAGGGGAATACGATTTCCAAGTTATCTAGAAGATGAAGCAATATATTCATTCAGACAAATTGGGTGGAAAATCCACCAAGGTCTAAGAACAGGCTGTAATGAATTTTTTTATGTTCGTAAAACCAGTACTAGTTTAGATGATTTATATGAAATAAAACTGACTCGTGTTGGAAAAACCGTTCAATATAATCTCACAATTCCGCGCGAATTTACGCGACCTGCAATCCATAAGTTAACTTACCATGGGCCGTTAGTAATTGGGCCAAAGGATACTAATATCTACGTGCTTGACTTTAACAGTGGCGTTCTTCCGGAGGATATGAAATTAGTTAAATCATTTCCTAAAGTATGGCAAGAGAGATGGAATGTTAATCAATTAAAAATATTTTCGCCGAATCTTGCAAAACATATACGGGATTGTGGAAAATTGAAATACGGTGGAAATGGTGCATCTGGTAAACCTATCAAAGAGCTTTCTGCTGTAAGGACAAATAGCTATGTACCAAAATCCGCCAATAACTCGCCAATCCCGCAGGCTCCAAAATTTTGGTATCAGCTATCTTTTCAAAGTAGGCACTTCGGTGCACTTATAACGTCGAGAGTAACTTCTGGTCCCCTGCGAAGTTATTTGGTTTGTGACAGTGGTAATCTAGTTACCGACGCGAACTTTGTTACGTTATTACCTTCGCGGGCAAAAATAGAGCCCCAAACGGTATGGATTTGGCTTAACTCGAACACTTTTAGATTAATTTGTGAATTAAATGGTGTACCGCTGGGGGGCGGAGCTCTTAAGGTTGAAGCTTCATTAATTAGTAAAATTCCAATCCCTGCTAAGTTGAAAGGGATTCAAAAATCCGACGTAGTAAACATTACCCAAAAACTAAGTAAAAGTCTGTCCGATAACGAACTTATAGAGATTGGTGAAGAAATTGATAAACTAATTTTTGGAAAAACAGAATCGGAACTATGCGCACGTGATTTAGTACAGCTTCTTAAGCATAGACAGATAACAGCCTCACCCAGAACAGACCTATAGTATTTCTTTAATAGTTACATTGTTTGCAGCAATTTGATTATCCATTTCCTTCCGAACAAATGAATCCGAATACTTGAGGGTTTAGTGAGGACCCAAAGCACTCTCAAAATGAAACACAAGGGAACGAGTTCCATTGTAAAATACAGTTTTACCGCTATTGACCTTCTGTGAAGAGTATTTCGTTGTACACCGAATGGGGCAGTCTATTTAAATCGGGAATGGTACGCTTTTTGCGGATATGGGGCATGAAAACGTACCGGCCTGCACCTAGACGTGGTCTTAATGCAGGGGGAGGGATTTGAACCCACGCAGGCCTAAGCCAATGGATCTCTCCGACCACGTTCTTTCATTGAAACGTCTTTCTTTTAATCGACGTTTTCTTTCCTGTGGTTCTTTCTTTTACTTGATGTTTTCTTTCTTGCAAGAAAGAAAAAATCACTTGAGTCCATCCCGTTTGACCAGACTCCGGCACCCCTGCAGAATCGTTATCGTTTATTTTGGTCGACCTTTATTAAAGGTCGTCGGTCTCCCTGACCAGACTCCGGCACCCCTGCAGGAATGTAGTTTATTGGACGGCTATCATTAAAAACCCTGAATTCTTGCTTGGGGGTGTGGGGGTGAACGCATTGACTGCCATTAAAAAAACTTATTAAGGTCCATTTCCTAGGATTCCATGTGGGTGGGGACAATGGAACCGGATTATTCCAGGTACGCTTCGGTGTTTAGTTGGCGGTATGCCAGCCCCGAGATGCGCGCATTGTTTTCGGAGAGGGAGAATCGGTTGCGCTGGCGTAAGGTGTGGGTGGCTCTTGCAAAAGCGCAGCATAAAGCGGGTTTGGTGAGCGCGAAGGAGTTCGCTCAGCTGGAGAAGCATGCTCTGGACGTTGATGTGGGGAAGGCGCATGAGATCGAGAAGAGGATCAAGCACGATTTGATGGCGGAGTTGAAAACGTTTGCTGGGCAGGCGGGTGCGGCGGGCGGACGGCTGCACTTGGGCGCTACGTCCATGGATATTGAGGATAATGCGGATGCGTTGCGTTCGAGGAAGGCGTTGCGCATGATTCGGCAGAAAGTGGCGCGGTTGCTTCAAGCGTACCGGAAACGCGTTGTGCTTCACAAGGACGTGCGGTGCATGGCGTTGACGCACCTTCAAACCGCCGAGCCGACGACGGTTGGATACCGGTTCTGTAATTACGCTCAGGACATCGTGATGGATCTCGGGTACTTGAAGAATCTTGAGAATGACGTGAGAGGCAAGGGGTTCAAGGGAGCGGTGGGAACCTCGGCGAGTTACGAAGAACTTTTGAAGGGCAAGAACATGAACGCGGAGGAGATGGAGCGCGAGGCCATGAATGACTTGGGTTTGAAGGCGTTCGAGGTCAGCACGCAAGTGTATCCACGTAAAGTCGATTATTTGGTGTTGTCGGCGCTAGCATCGGTGGCGGCGAGCTTGCATAAGTTCGCGTTGGATTTGCGGGTGTTGCAAAGCCCGTACGTGTTCGAGGTCATGGAGCCGTTCGCGGAAATGCAGGTAGGCAGCAGTGCCATGCCGTTCAAGCGCAATCCCGTGAAAGCGGAACGGTTGTGCTCTCTGGCGCGGTACGTGGGTGCGTTGCCTCCGGTGGCATGGGAGAATACCGCGAATTCCATTCTCGAGCGGACGCTGGATGATTCGGCGAATCGGCGCATTATATTGCCGGAGGCGTTCATGGCGTTGGATGAGGCGTTGATGGTTGCCATCGGTTTAGCGGAGGGATTGCGGATCAATCGGAAAGTGATTGAAAAGAATTTCCGGACGTATGCTCCGTTTGCGTTGACGGAAGCGCTTTTGATGCGCTTGGTGGAACATGGAGAGGATCGTCAGAAGATGCACGAGCACTTGCGTTCGCTTTCGCTCAAGGCGTGGCAATCCGTTCAAGATGGAAAACCGAATCCGTTGGAGCAGCTCGCAGTCGAAGATAAGAAGATTACGCGGCATATACCGGTGAAGGAGTTGAAGAAGTTGTTTGCTCAGGATCATGTGGGGTTAGCCGTGCATAAGTGTGCGAAGTATGCGAAAATCATGGATGAGGTGTTGAGCAAGCACCCGGTGAGCAGCAAGCGCTTGGAAGCCAACTTCTAGTCCGTGGGTTAAGGGAGTCAGGTATGTGGGTGGCCCGCATTCGAATCCGGCGCGAGAAGTCGGTCATCGTAAAAGCGACGAGTACGATAAACGCGTTTACCGCTTCTTATTACATGAATGCGTTCAAGCGCGGCGAGAAAGGCTTCGTCACCAAAGTCCTTTACGTTGGAGGGTCCGAAAAGGAAAAATTGGCGGACGTGATAAAGGGATCGAAAAAGTTGCGCGTTCTGGCGCGCGAGGGCGACCAGATTTTTTACGAGCACGTTTCAGTGGATACGTTTCACGCGCACGTACTCGACGGAACCGTTTTTACCGTAGGCCCATTGATTGCGAAAGGCGGGGCGGAGTATTGGACGATCGGAAGCTGGAAAAAAGCGCATATCCGGCGCTTGTTAACTAAACTGAAGCGCTTGAAAGGCATCGCGTCCGAGTTGTTGGGCATCCGGCAGGATACCATTGACTTTTTCCTGCCGAACACGTTTGCCGCGCTCTCCATCAAGGAACGTACGGCGCTGCTGGAAGCCGTTGAAAAAGGGTATTATGATTTCCCGCGACGGGTTTCGTTGGAGCGATTGGCGGAAGAGAAGCACGTGCACGAGAGCACGTTCCGCGAGCAGTTGCGAAAAGCAGAGGGAAAGGTTTTGCGTTCGGCTTCCAAGCAAGCCATCGTTCCCCTATCTCCGTAAAACCCCGATATCGGGGTATACCCTTTTATTTATGGGTTCGCATCCCTATTCCTTGCGCTGTTTCTTTTCAGGGGATATTATGGAACTTCCGGAGTGGTTCAAGTGGGAGCGTGAGGCATCGATTCAGCCGCTGCTTTGGTTTCTTCGGTGTATTCTCGCACCCACCCGTTCGTTCTATGGAAAAAGCTGGCCGGACACCTACTTGTTTTTCAAGAATGGGGTAGTGCTTTGGGCGAACCGAATGCCTCCCTTGTGCGAGCTCGGTCAATTGATTATCGATCAACTGCGCGATCCTGCGAAAATGAAGCGGTTGGAAACGCGTTTAAAGAAAGACACGGTGGATTTGGAGCGTTTTTACCCTCGCATTCAATCGAAAAAGTTGGAATCCCTTTCGGATGAAGCATTGATTCAGTTGCATCGCGATTATTTTGAGCAGTATGTTACTTGGGGCGTGACCGGAGCAGCGGTTGAACCGGTATACCTTCAAGGCGAGCAGTTGCTCAAGCAGTTATTGAAGAACACCCCAAAACGCGAACACACGATTTCCATTCTTTCAACGGGTTCGAAGCCCTCGTTTTCCGTCCGGCAAGAAATCGATTTATTGCAGATTGCGGTGGACGAAAAACTGACGAAGAAAAGTGATTTTGCATCTCATCCTGCGCTAAAAAAGAAGTTGGAAGCACATGCAAAACAATATTTCTGGATGCAGAACTCCTACTGGCGCACCCGTGTCTTGGACGCCAATTATTTCCAAAACGAAATGGTTCTGCTGTTAAGAGAAAAGGAGGCTCGGGATTACATTCGTTCGTTGAATGGCGCCCTCAAAATGCAACAAAAAGAGAAGCATGTGCTCATGGAGTTTTTGAAACTCACTGATTCGGAGAAAAAGCTCGTTGAAATTATCGATTATTTTGCGTGGTTTCAGGACTACCGAAAGGAAGTGATTCTTCAGGCGACACACTATCTCGATGTGCTTCTCAATGAATTCGCCCGGCGCAGCGGTTATTCCCTGCAACACGTCAAGAACGCTTTGCCGAGTGAAATGCCGCTTATTCTTTCCAAGGCACTTACGGAATCGGAGCTGGAAAAGCGATCGGAATGCCTCGTGCTCTGGAAGGAATTTGAAGACGCTCTTCGTCTGTACTCCCGCGTTGAAGCGGCTCAAATAGAAGAAAAACTGTTTCCGAAATCACGTCCGACAACGGAATTGGTGGAGTTTTCTGGAACTGCTGCGAGTCCCGGTAAAGTACAGGGGCGCGCGGTCGTGACCATGAATCCCGATGAAGCAAACCGTTCCTTAAAAAAAGGAGACATCCTGGTTACGTCCATGACCTCGCCGGATTTTGTTCCTGCGATGAAGAAAGCGGCAGCCGTTGTGACCAATGAAGGAGGAATCACGTGTCATGCCGCCATCGTGTCTCGCGAGTTCGGGATTCCTTGTGTGGTCGGAACGCGTGTGGCGTCCAAAATATTGAAAACAGGGGATTGGGTTGAAGTGGATGCGAATCATAGTCAAGTCAGGAAGCTGGTGAAGTGAATGAATTGGGTATTGGTGCAAGAGCGGCCGTACGGTTTTCCCTTGCATATGCTGCACAATCTTTGCGTATCGTATACGAAATCCATGGATAAGGCGGTGGGAACGAGCTATAAGAAACTGATTTGTTCCTTCGATCCAAATGGTCCGTTTGCCGCATTCTTCGATCAAAAGGATATTCAGCGCGTCGAAGAGCACTGTGTTAAGACCATTCAGAGAGATCCTTATTTTGTGGAAAAGCTGGAGACGCGTTTTGTTCATGAGATGCTGCGCTTTTTGTCGTTCAGTCACGAGTTGTCCCAGAAAGACTACTCGAAGGAAACGAATCATTCGTTTTCGAAAGTCATTGCATCCTACTGGGAGCACTACGATGCGGTGTATCCGTATGGAGAACCGTTTCCGTTTGCCGTAAAGGATGTGCTGGCTCAAAAAGCGGAAGACGCGATCAAAAACGCACTAAACGAGCGCGGGAATACCCTGGCGTTCGGACAGGTATTCGCGTTGTTGGAGAGCTCGCCGAAAAAACCGTTTGCTACCCAAGAGGAGGAAGCGCTTCTCAACATGGTTGAATCCGTCAAGGATCATCATGACGTGCGGGCTTTTTTGAACGGAGTTGTTTCCGATCCAGTCAATTCGTTGTTGGAAGATCATGAAAAGCGCTTTTTCTGGATTCCGTTTGATTATGCGGGCGACACATGGACTCGCGAACATTTCGAGGAAACGGTTCGCAGCATGTTGAAGCCATCATTTGATGCGAACAAGCGTTTGAGAGACATTCGTGCCTATTACGATCGATTACCCGAGCGACAAGCAATGATGGAAAACGAACTCAATCTCACTGAAGCGGATCGCGTGGTTTTGAAAACCATACGCATTGCCTCATTTCTCATGGATTACAAGAAGGAATGCTTTACCAAAAGTCACTTTATGTATCGGAATTTGGTGTACGAGGTTGCACGCCGGTTGGGTTGGAGCGCTAAAGAAGTTTATGCCCACACCCCTAAAGAAGTCGTGGATGCATTGAATGGAAAACGGATTACGAAAAAAACGGGAATCCGGATCTTGCATGTTAATAGTGGTGTGGCTCAGTTGATGGACGGCGTAACGGCATCCCAATTTATGGCCGAGCAGGGAATCGTTTCAAAAACTCAAGACGAGGTTTCTGAACTGAAGGGAACGTGTGCGTGTGGCGGAACCGTGAAAGGAACCGCTAAAGTGATATTGAAAGCGCAGGATTTGGATCAACTTGAGGACGGCGACGTATTAGTGACCGTTATGACGACGCCTGATTTTGTCCGGGGCATGAAAAAAGCAGCGGCCATTATCACGAACGATGGCGGAATTACTTGTCATGCGGCCATTGTTTCCAGGGAATTCAATATTCCGTGCATTGTGGGAACGAGAATCGCGACGTCCGTCTTTAAGGATGGCGATCTATTAGACGTGAGGGCTTCGCATGGAATTGTTCGTAAGATTCAAGGGGTCATTTAAATGGAGAAATGGATTCTAGAGGACTCGCGAAACGACGCCAGCCTATTTCCCGTTGTTTACTTTGAATCCGGTTGCGGGGAAAATAGTCCCATGCATCAAGCGTTGGGCATCTCGTTCAAGGGCATGCTACATGTTTTTGAAAACCATTTCTGGTCCTATTACGTTCGGAAAGGAGACTTTCAGCGCGTGGGCGACGTGATGGCAAAAAAAGCAGTCGAAAGTCCTGAGTTGGTGGATCAAGCCATTCGCGAAACCTATCGCCTAGGCGAATCTCTCCTTGTTCTAACCTCTGAAATTTTTGAAATGGATTTCAGTGAAAAAACCAATAGCGAGCTCGTTAGCCTATTGGAGGAATACGGAAAGCGCATCAAAGCCATGAGAGGTTGGGCGTGGATTGCTCCGGCGATGGATACCAGTGGCGCTTTTTCGTTGCGGCTCAACCGCATTCTCGAAGACAAATTGGCTTCCTTGATGAAAGAGCATGATGCCCCTGTTTATTTCGCTGCGTTAACGGCTCCCAGAAAACGCACGCTGGGAAAGCAGCAGGACATGGCGTTGCTGGAATTGGCTTCCCATGTTCAAGATAATTCGAATGCATTGCAATTATTTTCATCGAAGGAACCCTCAGAAATCGTAAACGGATTGATGGCGTTCCCCTTGATTCACAAAACATTCTTGGATCATGTGGAGCAGTTTGCCTGGCTACCGTGTACGTACGAAAACGATTCGTGGAACCTCGAGTATTTTGTAACCGTTGTTGCGGGTATGTTGACGAAGAAAAAAGACGTGAAGGCGGATTTGACGGCGATTATGGAGAAGGAAGTGAGCACGGAAGAAACGCGTGCAGCGGCATTAAAGGAACTTCAATTATCTTCGGGGGAGCGGCGCCTGTTTGATATGGCGGCGGAACTATTATTTTTCAAAGCGAATCGAAAAGACATGTTTTTCCGCTCGTATTTTGAGATGCGCCCGCTCGTTGCGGAAATTGCTCGCCGGTTGATGATTTCGGTGGAAGAAACGCGCATGCTGCTTCCGAAGGAAATGTCGGACGCGCTTCGAAAGGAATCCATTGATCGCGGACAACTCAAAGAACGCATGAAAATATGCACGGCGATCAGTGAAAACAACGACACCGTTGTTCTATCGGGATCGGATGCGAGACAATACATTGAGCAGTTTACGGAGAAACCGGTCGTAAAAGAAACGAATGAATTGAAGGGCACGTGCGCGTGTCCGGGTCGTGCGACAGGCGTCGTGAAATTGATTTTATCCCCCCGCGATCTTTCCAAAATGAATGTGGGCGACATTCTGGTGGCGAATGCCACGAATCCGGATGTGGTTCCTGCGATGAAGAAAGCAGCGGCCATTATCACGAATACGGGTGGGATCACGTGTCACGCCGCCATTGTTTCCCGCGAGCTCGATATTCCTTGCGTTGTGGGAACGAAGCATGCAACGGATATACTGAACGATGGGGATCGTGTCGACGTCGATGCGACGGCGGGCGTGGTGCGCAAGGTGAAGGGCTGATGAATCGTTTTCAAGACTTGATACAAAAGGACTGGATGGTGCAAGGAACGGAGGGTACCCAATTTTTATTGTCGTTTCCTGGAATTGCGTCCACTCAAACTCTTCGGGCCATTCACGGAACCGCATATGACGTCATTCTATGTTATATTGAAAACAACTTTGCTTATTGTATGTATTGGGCGGACGATCTCAAGCGCATCGCTCATGATATCGTATCGAAAGAGATGATCCAACCGGGATACCTTAACGGCGTCATTTCTCAATGGCGAAAACATGAAGCCAATTTTCAGTCTCATTGTCGATCATTAGATGAAATCGATTTGACTCAACTGTCAGATGCGGAATTGTCTCATGAGTACGAACTTTTTTCTAAAGCATTCCTTCAGCAGTGGGGTTTGCCCCTTCTCGCAGATGCCTTTAGTATGCGTTCGGAGGATCTGGTGACTGAACGTCTTAAACCCATTTTAAGAAAACGCTCCGAAGAAAATGCGTTTACACGCTATCTCGCCATTTTAACGGCTCCTGTTTCACCTTCTTTTGTAATTGAAGAAGCGGTGGATCTTTTAGAATTGGTAAAACAAGTTCATGAGAATCCTGCTCTTGCATCGGCCATTCGGCTTCCCGATAACCAGCGCATGCATGCGTTGCGATCGCACCCTTCGTTTTTCCGTAGACTCAATCGTCATTCGAAAAAATATTTTTGGTTTCATAACAGCTATCTTCATACAAGATATCTTGACGAGAGTTATTTTGCGGGACGGTTGGCGGATTCGCTCATTGAAAAGACGGATGCGGATGCTGAAATCACTCGAATGAAACAAATCGCCCATCATGCGCGAAAGGAAAAAGAGCGCGTCTGCCGAGAATTTGGCGTTGATAAAGACTTTATGATCATCATTCGTTTGATTGAGACATTTGCATTGTGGCAAGATATACGAAAGAAAAATTCGATGATCGGATGTTATTATGCCATGCTTTTTTTTGATGAATTGTGTCGGCGTAATGGTCTTGAGAAGAACGAATGGTATGGGATGCTTAGTTCTGAATTTTCCGACGCACTCAAACACAAGCTAAACAGTGGAAAGGTATCCGAGCGATCCCGAGTTTCCCTTGTCATTTATACTCCTGAAAAAGTGGATGTGGCCGCCGGATCGGAAGCAAGGGAATTGTATCGGAAGGTGCGGAGAAAACTGCGCAATGATGTTAATGACGTGCGTGGAACCTGCGCTTCCGTTGGACGCACGGAAGGAATAGTAAAGATCGTTCTGGCTTCGAAAGACCTGTTCAAAATGGAGAAGGGCAATATTCTTGTAAGCAGTATGACGCGACCCGAGCTCGTTCCCGCGATGAAGAAAGCAGCAGCGATTGTAACGGATGAAGGCGGAATAACGTCTCATGCAGCCATCATCAGCCGTGAATTAGGTATTCCGTGCGTCATCGGCACGAAAATTGCGACTCAAGTCTTCAAGGACGGTGATTTCGTGGAAGTCAATGCGAACCACGGCATCATCCGGAAGGTGAAAACGTGATGGCCGATAAGCCGAAATACTATGAGTATTTCGCCGAAGGCGTTCCCGCGCTGGTCTCCCCGCCGCTCGAGCCCATGGGCAAGCGCATGAAGGAATACTGGGGAGCGTGTGTATCGTTTCAAATCGCTCCGGCCCATCGCACTCAAATGCGTTATTATATCCGCCGAGACGAGACGTTGAAAACCGGCGAGCACGTCGTCAAACGCATACTGAACGAAAAAGGTCTTTACGAGAAATCGTTTTCCGATTTTATCACGGAATTGGATAAATTAAAACGCGTGATTCATTCTATTCAGCAACTGAATCTTTCTGTTTTGTCGGACCATGAGTTGTTGCGTTGGGAAAAGCAATTGAATGACGCGTACACGGATTGTTACGTGCCGAGTTATTGCATTGAACCCGCTTATTTCTACTTAGAGCATGAGGTACGCGATCAGCTGATGCGGATTTTGAAGGAGAAAGGGAAGGAAAAATCGTATTCGCAGTATTTTGTGGAGATGACGCCCATCGCGGGGGAACCGTTTCATATCGTGGAAGAAAAATCGCTTCTCGAGATATTGAAGCGCATTCAATCGGATGCGCGAGTGAAATCACTGTTTGAAAAGCATTCGGAAAAACAAGTGGTGCACGCATTGAATGCCATTCCTTCTATTTGGACCGCTCTGCAAAAACACGTTCGAACGTATTATTGGATAAATAACAGCTACGCGAAAACACCTTATTTAGATGAAGCATTTTTTGTGTCTCAATTAAAAGAGAAATTGTCTGTTGGAGTTGATGCAGAACGCCAATTAATGAAGTTAATGCAAAACGATCGTCAGCGAGTGATCGTGCGTGAAAAAGCGTTGAACGAACTAACTATTTCAAAGAGCCTCCAAGCATTGTTGGATTTAGTGGGAAAGATTGCGTTCTATCAGGATGTGCGAAAAACCGGCATGCTGATGGCCGTTTATGAATCGAATCGCTTAGTGCAAGAGATTGCGAAACGGTTCGGGTATGCCCATTCGATGTTATTGTTCGCTTTACCGCGAGAATTAACGGAAAGGCAACTGCACCAGCCGCGTTTTAAAACGGTTTTAGAGCAACGCATGAAACGTTATCTCCTTGTTTACGGTTTTAATGACTGGACTATTTACGGAGGAAACGAGGCGGTTCGAAAAGAAAAAGAGTTACTGGGCGAGCGTCGACAGGAATGGGATGCCACGATGACGAATGTCATGGGAACCTGTGCTTCCGTGGGCTATGCGGTGGGAAGAGCAAAAATCGTATTGTCTTCTGATGAATTAAAAAAAGTGAAAACAGGGGATGTGATGGTCGCGCGGTCGACGCGTCCGGAAATGGTTCCTGCGATGAAACGTGCGGCCGCCATCGTGACCGATGAAGGGGGTATTACGTCTCATGCCGCCATTGTTTCTCGTGAACTGGGCGTGCCGTGCGTGATTGCGACGAAGGTGGCGACGCGCGTATTCAAGGACGGGGATTTGCTGGAAGTCAAGGCGAATCACGGAGTCATCAATAAACTAGAGGGATGAGGATGTTGAGTCAAAATGTTCCCGGACTTTTAACGTTGGATCGACCGTCTCCTATTCCAATGGATCAATTGAAGCGCGTCGCGTTGTATGACTTGAATGGAACGTTGGCTTCGGATTTGAAGGGTCCTGGCATGGCGCGTTATGGGGAAATGTTAAAGCACCAGTTGGCTTGGGTGGAAGCGTTATCCGACGAGACCGTGAAAAAGGTGTTCGAAAAAAATGAGGCGGAATTGAAGGGGGGACTGCTTGGAAAAAAGGTGGCGGACAGCGTCTGGGAACTGGCGAAGGAACCGCCTCGCGGCACTAAAGCGCGGGAAGTGTATTATGATTTGTTGGAATTGTGGGTTCGAAGAGGCGAGGCCGGCGTAACGGTGTTTCCGGAGGTATGGAAACCCGATGGAGCGATTGCGCGAGACAAGAAAATGGGTTTGGAAGTCATTACGCTGTCGCGGGGACTCTTGCGATTATTGAATGTGGTCATGGCGACCTCGAAACTGGATCGCGTGATTGACAAGACGTATTCCGCGATTCCGTATGGCGGAGAAAAAACCGCTCAGTGTTACTACTTGTTTCTCCTGGATTTATTGAAGGAAAGGAAGTGGGTGGTGCGTGCGTATGAAGACGAGCCCGGAAATCTGGAGGGGCTTCTGGCAGCGGGCATCGCCTTGTCGCATGCCCTTGAATTATCGGATGTGCCGTTTGAAGTGGTGTGGGTGGACAGGAAAAGGGAACGCGATACGTATGAGGGACAGACGTGGCTGGCGGGCTTCGAGAAGGAATACGCTTCCATGCAATCCGCGTACCGTTTGAACAAGCCTTTTAAGGAGATATTCACTATTACGGATTCGCTGGATTGAGCCAGGAGTCTTTTTCGTATGTGGATAGCGGAGTTTAAGGTCTGGCATGAAGAATCAGTGGCCATTAACCTCAGCAAGCGCTTCAACGTCCGGGCGGCAACGTACTATCTTAACGCGTTTGTCGATCGGGGTAAGTTGTGGGTCAACAAAGTCGTTATCGTGGAAGGAAAAGACCGTGACGGGTATATTCGCGCGTTAACGCAAGAAAAACGCATTACCATCAATCGCGTGGAAGGCAATCAAGTCTTCTATCGCCTTCCGGGAAACAAACAGTTTCATACGACGGTTGTGGACAAGTCGATTTTCTTCATTAAACCGCAAGTGATTACCGGAGGCTTTGAGCATTGGACGGTAGCCAGTTGGGAGAAGAAGCGGTTGCTGGATTTGTATAAAGCCGTCAAGCGCCAAAAACAAGCGGCTACCATTGATCTCATCAGCTTGAAGGAAGAGCCCCTTAATTTGTTCGTTCCCAACGTGTTTACCAAGTTAACTGAGAAGCAGCGTTGGGCGTTTCTGCATGCGTATCGGTATGGGTACTATGAATTGCCTCGGCAGATGAGTCTCGAGGACATTGCGGAAAAAATCAAGGTTCCGCGCAACACGTACCGCGAGCACTTACGGAAAGCGGAGAACAAACTCCTTTGCGAGCTGGCGAAGCAAGGGGATTTGGGCTTGATTGCGTTCTGATACCTCCATGCCCTTTGTCCTGACCAGGCATATGGCGGCACAATCACTTTATAGTTATCGCTGCATTTGATTTCACTAATTCTTTTGAGAAATATTTAGTGATGGATGTCCATGTCGAAATACAAGAGTATCGCAACGGATTTCGGGAGCCCGATGCCGCACTGTATCACGTATATGCAAGCGGCCACCGGACACATGAAACCCATTCTCGGAGCCAACGATGAAGCGGGATTCTTCATATGGCAGAACGGCAAGTGGGATTACTTGACCGGTTTAAACACGTGGGAAGATCAAGGGGTTCGCGCGATGAAACGCCTGCAGGAACCCGGCTTTTTCGAACGCGTGGACCGAGAACAACGCGCTTCCTGCAATGCGTTGGAACTGCATGCGTTTCGCTTGCGGGATGCAGATATTTCCGTTTATTCCAACGAGGATTTGGCGAAGGAGTACCGATCCCTGTCGAATGAATGGATTCGCATGTGCGTGTGGGGGCACGTCATCAACGTCCTGGATTTCGAGCATTACGCCCTTTCGCATAAAATTATGGATTTCATCGAAGCGAAGCGCGTGGAAAACAACGTATCCGAATCCACGGCGGAGTTATTCAGCATCTTAACCACTCCGGCCGAGCGGTCGTTATTCATCAAGCAGGACGAGCACTTTCTTGAGATGCTCAAGGCCGTTCAGTCCGATAAGAGTCTCTTGGTTCTTTTCGAAACGGATGAAAACTCCATTTTAACGGGCGTGCACCGGTTTCCCGTTTTGGACAAGCCATTAGACTCGCATGTTCGGCAATTCGATTGGATGCAATACCATTACGACGGGCCGGAAATACTGGATCGGGCGTATTTCATTCGGTTGCTGAAGGCGGAGCTTCATCAAAACGCGAATGCGGAAGAGCAATTAAGGCAAATGCGGGAAAAGCAAAAGGAGTTAGCCGTGAAACAACGGGATATGGAAAACCGGATGGAATTTTCAGGAGAGGAACGGTTATGGATTCAAGTGGCTCGGGCGTGCGTGCACCTCAAGGGGTTGCGGAAGGACGTGATTTTCCGTTCCTCTCGAAATGTTCGGGGGTTCTTGACGGAAATAGGCAAACGTTTAGGTGTTTCCTTGAAGCACGTGCGCTATCTCACGATGGATGAGGCGGAGGCCTTGCTGAAGAAAAATCAACGAGCCGATGAAACCGAATTGGAGACGCGCCTTCAGAAAAGCGTTTTCTATGCGGATAACGGACGTATGACAATATTTACTGGCAACCATGTTGAAAAATACCGGTCCTTGATTGTTGCCGAAGAAGCGCAGGTGGATGTCCGGGAGTTGAAAGGCACGCCGGCGTGCGCCGGAGTAGCGCGGGGAACCGTGAAAATCATTGTGCATGCGGATGAAATGGGTAAGATGAATGAAGGGGACATTCTCGTTTCCGTTGCCACGAATCCGAATTTGGTGCCTGCCATGAAGAAAGCCGCTGCCATTGTCACGGATGAAGGAGGTTTGACGTGCCATGCGGCGATTGTTTCGCGGGAAATGGGGATTCCGTGCATTGTGGGAACGAAGAAGGCGACGAAGGCGTTCAAGGACGGGGATGAAGTGGAAGTGAATGCGACGAACGGCATCGTGCGGAAATTATAAATAGCGCCTGCCCGTTCTGAAATGCATGCTTCCATTCGCCGCTTTATTCGGTTTTGATGGTCAGACGATTGTATACTTTGCATTGCTTGTCGTCGTCATCGCGTGGCTGATCGGTAATTGGAAATTGCCGCATTGGAGAAAAGGAGCGGAGCGTAGGGTGTGATTCGAATTTTCTTGGTTAGGATACTTCATTAATATAGTTGTACCTGCTTTTTTTTGTGCAGGTGGTCCGGTTGGCTCTCACAGCAAAAAAAGGGAACGTGGAAATCTTTGCGACGCACAACCCATGGCTCAAGAAAGGAACGATCGAAATAGGTTTGTATCCACCGGACGTCCCAAGGATTCCGATTAACATCCATGCGCTTCATTACGGTACGGGTGCGTTCGAAGGAATCCGGTTCTATAACACGCGAAACGGGTCCGCCATCTTTAGGCTTGATGAGCATGTCGCTCGTTTGGAACGGAGTTTTAGTCGCCTGTTGCCGGAAGGCATGCGGTTTCCTTATTCGCCTCGCATGCTTCGCCAATCCATCGTGGAAGCCGTTCGGAGGAGCGGCTTGAAGCAGGGGTATATCCGACCGTTGGTGTTCTGGGGAGCGGGACCGTTGGGTGTCGGAGCCCAAGGTAGCTCCATTAATTTTCACGTGCAGACTATGCCTTGGGGGAAATACCTGGAGGCGAAGAAGATTACGGCGTTTGTTACCTCGGAACCCCGTAAGACCGCGTATCCCGGGCAGAAGATTTCCGGAGCGTACCATGCGGGTACGGTCGCGCACTTTCAAGCGACTTCCCACGGAAGCGTCGAGGCGTTGTTGTTGAATTCAAAGGGAAAGGCCGCGGAAGGAAGTGGGGAAAACATGTTCGTGGTCAAGAACGGCGTCCTATTCACTCCTCCGGTTCGCGAAGGCGAGGTGCTTCCGGGAATCACGCGCGAGGCCATCTTGGACATCGCGAGGAAAAGCGGTTTGAAAGTGAATCAGAAGGAGCTTTCGTTGGAGGAGGTGGCTGCCGCCGACGAACTTTTTTACACGGGAACTGCCGCGGAAGTGACTCCAATTCACGAGTTGCATCTTCGTATGAAAGGCGGCCGCATCTTCGTGAAGGACGAAGCGCGTCGCGGGGATCCCTTTTTGATTTCCCGGAGGGAACAAGAGCGGATTGCCGGACGAGTCGGAAGACGCATGCCCAAGAATGGGTTATTTAAAATCCGCATCGGAGACGGAAAAACGGGCCGGATTTCCGAAGAAATTAGGCGACGTTTCGAGCTTGCGGTAAAGGGTGAGGATCCGTCCCGGCAGGATTGGCTGACGTACGTGTCGCCGTCCCAAGCCCCGCTTCGTTTTTCGGAATGGGAGCGCAGGGGTTGGTTCATGAAAGGACGCACGCTGAAGGTGCTGCATCCCGAATCCCCGGAGGCTAGGCAGCGTGCGCGCGAGTTCCTCGAAGGTATTTCGCGGATCTCGGTTTCGTTGAGGGGCAAACGCCCTGCGAGACGGCTTCCATTCAATCTCGCTTATCGCTATAAATTAGGCGCATTGGATCCCATGGAGCGGACCCGCATCGTCCAGTCAAGACATTTCGATCGGGAGGAAGAACGACTGGATTCGAGGAAGCGGCTGATGGAAAGGAGAAAAAGACGCGGGGCTTGAAAAAAATTCTTTTTCCGATTCAGGTGCCTGCATTCCAAGCCGTTGCTCGCACTTCCTTTTTCGATGCGATGATCTTCTGAAGCATGACGGGGACGATGATGGTGGTGATGAATGCCATGGCCGAAATCACGGTGTATTGAGCGACCGTGAGCACGGGTTCTCCGGAAGCCGTGGTAGCGGTCAATCCGTATAAGCCAATAATCAACGCGATTTCTCCTCGGGGCACCAATCCAACTCCCACGATCATGGAATCCTTTGTGCTCACTCCCATGAATTTCGCAGCCAATCCGCCTCCAATAAACTTTGTGGCTACTGCAATGACCGAGATGATGAGTATCGGGAGCCAAAACTCGCCAACGGCGGTTATATCGACGAACATGCCTAATGAAATGAAGAATATGGGCGTGAACAGCATTTCGAGAGGGGCCATGAGCTCATTGATTTTATGCACTATTTTACTGTAATTCAGGGTGACGCCGGCAATGAATGCGCCCACGATCGCGGAAAGCCCGATCACCTCGGCCACATACGCGTACATCAGGAGAAAGGCGAGCGCCACGAGAAAGGTTCGGTTCGAGAAGTTTTCTTCCGTGATTTTATTGAAGTATTTTCGTACCACGAACAAGCCGATTTGAATGCCTCCGATGAGAAACAGCAAGGCGATGGCGAGCGTGGTGATGAGTGGAAGGAGTGCAGCGGCATCGAATGAGGAGGGTATGTTGCGAACAAACGAGAGGGCGAGAAGGGCGAGAATGTCATCGATGACGGCGGCGCCGAGAATGATTTTCGCATACTCTTTCTGCATCACTCCCAGTTCCTGCAATACGGCTACGGTGACGCCGACGCTCGTTGCCGTCAATGCCGCGCCCAGAAATAGCGCGTACGCGAATGAGGCTCCGGTCCACACCGCGTAATAATAGCCGGCCACAAACGGAATCACGACGCCTAATAGTCCGACCACGAAATTGCGAATATTGAAGATTTGCTTGATTTCAGAATGGAGACCAATTTTAAACAAGAGGATGATGGCGCCGAGTTGCGCAAAGACTTGAACGGTTCCTTCGAGGGGAACGATGTGGGGTGGGGTCAGCGGCAATTGAAAGCTCGTAATCGTTAACAGCAGGATGTTGATAATGTCGACAATGGTCGGCCAGAATACGTCGATGGCATTAGGGGATATGATGACGCCGACGAGTAACAGCACCATCACAACGGGCTGTCGCAAGTAGACGACCAGCAGTTCAGCCAGGACGGCCGCGAGCAATAAGAACGTGATTTCAAACCAGATGCGCGTTTCTTCATCGATATCGGAAAACAGCGAAGCGCGTATCGCTGACAGGAAGAGGACGACGGCGAGAATGAATACGAGGGATCCGACGATGGGTCCGACGGCGGTTTTGACGCGTCGGAACTGTTTGATGCCTTTCGAACGAAGTCCCACTGCTCTCCCCTCGAGAATTCAAAGAATTAATACTAAGACTTCTGAATCCGAATATAAAAAGCTTCGTTTTACGAATTTTCGTCGTTTGCCGTAGACGGGTATGTTTTTAAGTCGGTCAAAAGTACGCTGTTGAGAGGTGGTTTGTTTGGCGAAAAAGAATCGTGATTCTTGGGCCCGCGTGGGCGCATGGTCGTTTCTTGCGGGTCTCGTCATTGCCGTGGGCGCCGGCATTCTCTATCCGGAAACCAGTTCGGGCACCGTGTTTATTCTCGGGATTCTCGGAATTCTCGTGGGTATTTTGAACATTGGCGACCGGGAAATCATCCAGTTTCTCGTGGCCGCGCTAACGTTCATGGTCGCTTCAACGAGCTTGCTGGGCGTCTTTGCCGTGGTTCCGACGCTGGGGCCGTACGTTCCCGCGATTTTGAATAACATCGTGGTGTTCGTGGGTCCGGGTGCGGCGGTCGTGGCGTTGAAAGCCTTGTACAACGTCTCGCAGGAATACTAATTTTTTCATTATTTTTTTTATTCTGAGCTCTAGTCGTGAGCAGAAATACCGTTATTTTATTAAAAGTCGAAGCCTTCTCCCACGCGGAGCATGACGGGCGAGGCCTTCCCGCTTTTTTGGGCTTTTAATTCGAATTCGCGGGCGTTCGCTTCAATGAGCTTAAACGTGTTATACCGCATGGGCACCACGTACTTGCATTTGATCATGCGAATGGCATTCAATGCCCCGAAAATATCCATGGTTTGTCTTCCGCCAATGGGCAGAATCGCGCAGTCCACGTTGATGTGGTGCATGTCATAAAACTCGTAAGTCGCTCCAGCGAAATACACGCTTTGGCCTCCCGCCGAAATAATGTATCCGACGGGGTATTGGCTTTTCGGTTGCTTGGCTTTCGTCACGTGAATATCGAGTCCCATGACGTGAAATCGGTCGTCTTGATACGCGGTCATGCGCTGACGGGGGTTCACCTCGAGTTTGGCGAGCGCGGGTTCCGGGGCAAGTACTTGCGCGAACGTTTTTTCCTGCAGGCGCTTGACCTCGAAGTTATCGCAGTGATCGGGGGCTTCGTTGCTGATGAGAATCATGTCCGCTTTCTTGATCTGCTCCACTTGGATTCCGGGAGGCACGAGCCGCTCACCGTGCAATGGACGGGGGTCCCACCACGGATCCGTGTACAGGATGCGGCCGCCCATTCGGATTTCGAATGAGGAGTGACCCAAGTATTTGACGAACGCCATCTTCGTGCACCTATATTCATTCGGGGTGGCCGCAACATTAAATACCTTTGGTCGTCGTGCAACGGGGTATTAATATCCGGTAACCCATACGGTTTCATGGCTCGGAAGTTGTCGACACGCAAGCGACCGGCCCGGGAGCTCAAGCCGATTCGATCGCGCATGAAGATATCGAATAAGGTGTTTGACGACCAAACGATGACGGTGCTCCACTATTTTCTGAGCAATAAACGCATCACGTCTCTTGATTTTCCGATCGCGCAGGGGAAGGAAGCCATGGTGTTCCGGGCCACGACGCCCACTGGTTACGCGGCCGTCAAGATTTTTAAGTACGAGACGGCTTCGTTTCGAAAGCGCATGCAATACGTTCAAGGGGACCCGCGGTTTAAGGTTCCGAAAGGTTTGCGGTCGGCGGTGCGCACGTGGGCTCGAAAAGAGTTTGCGAATCTATCGTTGTGCATTCGACATGGCGTGAGATCGCCGCGACCCATTGCATTCAAAGAGAATGTCGTGATAATGGAGTGGTTGGGTGTCGGCGGGATTCCTTCCGCGTCGTTGAAGGATGTGTGGATGGATGATCCTCAACGTATGTTGAATGAACTACTTGAGGATGTGAAAAAAATGAGGGAAGCCGGTTTGGTGCATGCGGACTTGAGCGAGTACAACATCGTGGTGCACGAGAATCATCCGTATCTTTTGGATGTGGGGCAGTCCGTTTTGCTATCGCATGAAGGATCGGAAGGCTTTTTCTTGAAGGATGTGCGAAACATCCTGAAGTTCTTCAAGCGTCGTGGAGTGAAGATGACGGAAGAGGACGCGTTAAACTTCGTGAGGGGGGCCTGAGATGTTTAAACAAGCCATTGTGTTGCGATCGGATTTGGGGATGGGGAAAGGCAAGTTGGCCGCGCAGGCCGCTCATGCCAGTCTATCGGCTTATCGAAAATCAAACGCGGTCGCCCGCAGGGCTTGGGAATTAATTGGCGAAGAGAAAATCGTGTTAAAAGTGAACAGCGAATCCGCGTTGACGAGTCTTGTTAATCAGGCCAAGCGCCTGAAGCTGCCGGTTTCGTTAATTCGGGATGCGGGTCATACGCAGATTCCTGCGGGAACCGTTACGGCGCTTGCGATCGGACCGGCCGAAGAAAAGAAAGTGGACGCGGTTACCGGCACGTTGAAACTACTTTAGCTTTTCCACTGGTTTCTTGGATTTGAAATCGTTATGCTCACTTCAATTTCCGTGTTGGGTGCGGAAAGATATCGTAAACCCATGGGCATGAAATACGTGCGTTCACGGCTCACTTAATAACGCGCTGCTACTGATCGTATCCCCGAGCCCGACCGTGCTTTTCGGTTTCTGAGCCACGGCGGTGGGAACCATGATTAGGAAGTGTTGACCGAATTCCGCAGTGCCTTCTTCCAAGAATTGGTTTTCGTTGAAATCCGGATAGCGTTTCTTGGCTTCTGCTGCGAATAATCTCATTTGCTGCATTCCGATCGGGGATACTCCGGGGTTTCGTTTCTTTATATCGGCGGGAGTCGGGGGTTTTCCCAGAGCCGCTCGCGCTTCGGCAGTCAAGGAAGCAAAAAGTAACGAATGGCGGTAGTCTTTCAGGCGGGAGGCATCGCATGCTTTTTTGTGTAATAGCAACAGAAAGAATCCGAGTGAGTGGATATGGACGCGTTCGAATTCATATTTTTCGCAGAGTTTGACGGCTCCTTCGTATAAATGAATGGCATTATCTTGCGTTCGAATGTTGCGCGCGAGATGCGTGTACCCTAATCGTTCCAGCAAGTGGGGCGTTTCGACCTCGTTGATTCCGAGGCTGTCCGCGTAATACCCGACGCGTTCGTACACCTCTTTTTCGAGTCCGGGATCGTGAATCATGACGTATTCCACGTGGAGTTTCAACGACGGATTGGCCGTTTTGATACGTTCCAATTGTTTGCATAGCACGTCCAAGTAGAACGAGTACCCCTTTCCTTTTTCGGATGCGTGCAAGTGATGGAATCCGGCGATCATGGCGCGATCGAAGTGCTGCGCCAGTTCTGGAAGATGGGCATCCAGGGATGGCGGGAACAAGGGCTGGGTTTTGATGAGTTTGGAGAGCACGATGAAGCGATTGTCGCGAGGCGCCGCAATCTTTTTTCCGTTGACGTGGATGACATCTCCTTTGTGGAACTCGAATATCCAGTTGATTTTCGTTCGGTCCGATATATTCGCTGCTTGAATGGGCTGCAACAACTGGAGTTTCCCGTTGCGTTCGATTGGAAAGGACACGCGTTGCGGATGAAAGAGCTTGGCTTGAACGGGCGATAGTAATGTGCAATAGCATACGACGTGTCCGCCAAGTTCCGCGATTTGGTTGGCGATGATTCCGGCTTGTCCGCCCATGCGCGCTTCTTCTACTTGAAACGTTTTATCGAGCCATTCGCCGAAAGCGGGATCGAAAAAAGGGAGTTCGAGGGCTTTTCCGTTCCCGAAGCAAAACAAATAGCCGGCCAGAAATTCTTCGAGACCGCGGATTTCGAGTTGGTCGGCTCGTCGTTTCAACTGGTTGACCTTTTCCATGTTGGCTTGGGAGAAAAGGGGTTCCAGGTTTTCGGGCTGGCAATAACAGACGTTGTCGACGTTGGTAACGAATCCGGCAAATGCGTGTCGTTTCCTGAGGCGTTTGAGACACGGATCTACGGATTGGGTTAGGCGTTGTTTCCAAACGCGTTCGAGACTCATTTCGTTTGCTCGTCCTCCGCATATACGTGTCCGAAATCCATTTTTTTGTATTCGAATAATTCGGAGTTCTTGAAGAATCGTTTGACTTCTTTTTGAGCGGTCTCGAGGCTGTCACTGGCGTGCACGATGTTCGCTTGAACGCTCATTCCAAAGTCGCCTCGAATCGTTCCGATGGCGGCGTTTCGCGCGTTCGTGACTCCGCACATTTTTCGCACGATCCCTACGGCTTCCAGTCCTTCGATGGCGACCAAGACCACGGGCGCGCTTTTCATGAACGATACGATGCGCGGGAAGAACGGCTTGTCCTTCAAGTGTCCGTAATGCTCGGAAAGCGTTTTTTCGTCGAGTTTCTCCATTTTCAAGCCGACGATCTTCAATCCTTTTTGTTCGAAACGCTGGATGACCGCACCAATCACCCCGCGGTGGAGCGCGTCGGGTTTGAGAATAACTAACGTCCGTTCCATACCTTCATACACCTCGCCATCAGGATATGATGAATAACTCGTCGGTGTCCGCATTGAAACCGATGAGTCCGGAGTGGCGGCCCCAGTTGATGAGTCGCTTGATGTTACTTTCCACTTGACTTCGCGGCATTTCCGCGGATAAGACGCGCGCGAGCGCGCGCTTGGGTAACCGTTTATTCTTTTTGGCTTGAATAAGATCTAGCACTTTTTTGATCGTGGGAAGCGTCATCAAGCGTTGTTTGACGGACTCACGGCGTTGGAGAATCGTTCCCGTTATGGCTTTCTTGCCGGCCGGTGTCAGCGTCATGCGTCCTCCGGAAATGGTGATGAACCCCAGTAATTCGGCGGCATCCGTTACCGGTAACAGGCTTTCGGCGTCGAGTCGAAGGTCGTTGGCGAGCTCAACGGTTTCGCATTCGCCGCCTTCGTCATTAACGACTTCGAGTAATCCGATGACTTTCGACATGTTGGCTCCAGGTAATTGTAAGCTCATTTCTTCTTCGACCCATCCCGCTGTGGAGCGTCGGTTTCGCCTCCCGTGCGCCCTTTTAAGAAAAACCGTATTTTTAATCCTTTGGTTAATGTCGGTTTCAATCGAATCACGTCATCAATGAATAGACTTTGTCCACGTCGTTTACGAAGGCCTCGCTTTTCATGTCGCGGGGTCGGGGAAGCGAGATTTTCAGTTGGGCAATGATACGTGCCGGCGGATTGGACAATACGATAATGCGATCCGCCATGTAAACGGCTTCCTCGATGTTGTGCGTGACCATGACGAGTGAGTCCGGTGGAAGGGATTGGTCTTGCAAGAGCAGCAATAATTCTTCACGCAAGTTGGTGGCCGTCAAACTGTCCAGGCTGCTGAAGGGTTCGTCCATCACGATGAGCGCGGGATCAACGGCCAGTGCCCGCGCAATACCGACCCGCTGTTTCATTCCTCCGGAAAGCTCGCGGGGATACGCGTTTTCAACGCCGTCCAATCCCACGATGTTAATGAATTTTTCAACCGTGATCTTGCGTTTATCCGAAGGCATTTTTTGCGCGTATAATCCGAGTTCCACGTTTTCTTCGACGGTCATCCAGGGCAGCAAGGCAAAGTTCTGGAAAATGGTGGCGACACGCGGATTGCTGGTTTCAATGGGCTCGTTTTCGAACAAGACTTGTCCCGAGGATGGGAGGTCGATACCGGAAAGGATGCGCAGCAAAATACTTTTACCGCATCCGGATGGGCCGACGATGGCGATAAACTCGTCTTTTTCCACGCTGAACGAGATGTTACCGAGTACGGTATACTTCCGACCTTCTTCTTCAAAGGTTTTCGAAACATTTTTGACTTCTAGAAAGCTCATGAGTATTGCAAACTCCTTTTTGGGTCCGGAACGATTTAAAAGCAGTGGGCTGATATGCTGCCGGCGACTCTTATGATTTCCGAATCATGGCTTGTGAAATTAGCCAAAAAAATGAGGGCTTCGTTGGAGGTCTTCGAGGAATCGAGTCAACACACCGCGTTCACCGCGAATGGAACCGCGGTCGAGAATCGCGAGCATGTGAGAAGTCGGGGTTACGGTGTGCGAGTTTTGAAGGGTCGACGCATGGGGTTTGCGGCATTTGAACGCGAGTCGGATGTGGAGGACGCGGTTCGAATGGCTTCCAGGCTGGCGGAGAAACAAGAACCCGCTGATTACTATTTTGCGGGAAAGGCGCGCGCGCGGTCGCAGGCGTTTTTTGATGCGCGGGTTAATCAGTTGTCCGAGGCGGATTACATGCAACGCGTGGAATCCATGCGGGATCGCGTGATCGCGATGCATGCCACGCCCATTCAAACCGCGTTCGGTACCCGCGTTATTCAACAGTCCTTGTGGAATACGGACGGGCTTTCCATTCAACAGAAATTTTCACGGTTCTACGCGTTTTCGCATTGCAGTCAGGCGGGCAGTGAAGCCGATGACAGTTTTTCTTCGAGTCGCTTGTCTTTTTCCACGGATCGGGTTGCCGCGAACGCGGCTTCGCACGCGGAGCGCATGTCGGGGGCAAAAAAAATGAGGGGCGGAACCTTGCCGTTCGTATTCGATGTGCGGGCCCTCGAATCCCTTTTTTCGTTGTTTCTTCCGTTTCATTTCAGCGGCGAATCGTTTCGAAAGGGGCTGAGTCATTGGAAGAAAGGAGATGGCGCGTTTAGCGAGTCCATTTCGTTGGTGGATGACCCCCGGCTGAAGGAAGGTGAGAATGCGTGCGTGTATGATGATGAGGGCGTGATGGCCAAACGGAAAACGCTGGTGAGAAAGGGGCGCGTGCAATCGTTTTTGTTTGACGGGGCGACGGCGGCTAAAATCGGGGAAACGGCGGGGAATGGTTATCGATCGTCTTTTGAAGCGGCTCCGAAGCCCTCGTGGACTCATATGACGGTGGAAGGGGGGCATCTATCCAATGCCCTAGACGATGTACGCGATGGAGTCTACGTGAACTCGTTCTTGACCAGTGGCGCGAATACGGTTACCGGGGATTTCGCATTTCCTTTGCTGGTGGCCTTCCGGATTCGAAACGGGGAACCGACGGAAGGCATCAAGGGCGCGATGTTTCAGGGGAATGTGTTCGAGTGGTTGAAACAAGCGGCGTTCGAGAAAAAACGGGAATATGCGCATGGAGTATTATCCGGAAAAATGCGGGTGATCGCGCGGATCGTGGCCTAGCCTTCTGGTTCTTCCGGCCGGGACTAGGCTTTTAAACTTAAACACAGCTATTCTTCCACCTGATTATTCTTATCTTCTAGGTGATCTTATGGTGGAAACCGAACAACCTACTGTTTCTGAAGAGCAGGTTTCAGACGAAACGCCGCCTGCTGAAAACGTGGTAGAAGAAGACGTGGATGAGGCGGAAGAGGAGGCGTTGCATCTGGCATTTCCGAACGCGCGCGTCGTTAAAATCATTCGAGAAAATTTAAAAAATCCTCATCAGATCAAGAAGGACGTCAAGATTACGGCGAACAAGTTGATGGGCGAGATTCTCAGGGACATATCGAAGACGATGGATGCCGAACCGTACAATACGCTTTCGATTGAACATTTCAACAAAGCATCGCGTAAATATCGCGAGATCGCGTTGAGCCAGAAACGGGTTCACCGCATTAAAAAAGTGCTTGAGAAACAGCGGGCGGAATTGGACGAAATCATCACGGAGATCGAGCTGGAAACGCCTTCGGCATCTTCGACTCTTTAAATGTCTTATTAATTGGATGGGCTTATGACTGACTTGCAAAAACAGGCCTTGGATCTGCGTCAGGAAGGCACACAAATGAATCAGGAAGTCCGGAAACTCGCGGATACGAACCAGCAGAACATCGTGCGGTTCCGTGAACTCATGGCGAGAGCAAACGAAACCAAGCACCAGCGCGACGTGCTCAACGGGCAAGTTAAAGATCAGGTGGATAAACGCCGCCAGCTCGTCGCGATTTCACGCGATGTGGATAGGCGGTTAAAGGAAAAGGAAGCGCAATTGCAGGCGCTCCCCCAAGAAAGCCGTTACAGCGCTTCCCAATTGAGACGCACGATTCAGCAACTCGAGTGGCAGCTTCAAACCGAGTCGTTGAGTCCGAGGGATGAGAAAGCCCTCTCTCAAGAAATCAACCGGCTCTTGAAAGAATTGAAGAAGGTTCAAAAGAGGGATCCCTTGTATCAGGATCTTCGCACGCTGCGCAAGGAACGTCATGATTTAAGTCTGGAGTTCCGGGCCTTGGATAAAACCTTGGATTTGGCGCGCAAGGAAAGCGACGAAATGCATAAGAAAATGCTT
Organism: Microcaldota archaeon; assembly: GCA_018819225.1. Taxonomy (GTDB): domain Archaea; phylum Micrarchaeota; class Micrarchaeia; order Norongarragalinales; family SBBD01; genus JAHJQN01. The sequence goes on along the minus strand of JAHJQN010000008.1, from coordinate 210,688 downwards.
TCGATTTACGCGAAATCCGATGAAGTCAAAGCGCAAATAACGGATTACTTATCGATTATTGGTGAGAAGAGCAAGGAGGCGGATGAAGTTTTCGCGAAGCTTCGCAGCACCAAGCAAGAACTGGATGAGGAGACTCAGGAGAGTCGTCGGACCGCGGAAGCCACTCGCCGGAAACAGGAATCGGAGCAGAAGCTGACGTTGGATGAACAGGCGCGAAAGATTTACGACGAGTTCAGGGCCGGTCGAAAGATTTCGTTAGAGGATTTGCAGATCTTGCAGGCTTCGGGCATCGAGATCTGAATCCGTTTTTTCGAACCTATTTTCTTTGCGCGGATGCCATTTTTTCACGGCGGCAAGTCGCATCCGATTCGCGGGTGGTTGCCTTCAAAACTATTTCCTTTTCAATCGGCATGTGAATTTGGATCGGATGGTTTCCGTTTCTCCATTTCACGTTTCGCAGCACGCGTTCCATTTTTTTCGATGAGTTTTTTTGGCCGAGCGGCTTCGGAGTGACGGGGTTAGGTATCCATAAAGACTCGTATCGCGATCTCCGGTGTTTCGAACGTTCCGCTCACTTTAGGAACGTTAAATCCATGGTGAATATAGTCCCATCCATGCGTTCGAATCAGCCGACCGAGTTGCTCTCCTTCTCGTTGAGACGCATCGGTTGGTTCTTAGGCACGTCCCTCACTGGAAGCTCTGGAAGTGTTCGAAGAACTTGGGCGTGGGTTTGAGTTCCTTCGTGGTCTTGAACTTCTTGGACGTGATGAATCCTTGCCGCACTAACTCGTCCACGTAATCGTACACATCCCCCTTGAAATAATATTTCAACTCGCTTTGCAGCATCTTCTTTTTCTTGGCAATCAAGCCTAGAATGCGAACCGCTTTTTTCGGCAGTTCCACGTTTTCGGAGAGCGTGGAGACGGCGGGCACGTATTCCTCCCGGAGTTCCATGCGAAACTCGGTGCCGACGAGACGCTGGGGATCCTCCATTTTAGTAATTTTCAGTGCGCTGCCGTGTTGTTCGAATTCTTCCGATAATTCCGCCACCAGTCCTTCGGCTTCATCGGGAGTACACTGACTTACGGCGCATAATTCATCCAAGCGCATGGGTCGGTTCGCGAGAAATAACGCGGCTTCCAGCACCCGTTTTTTTGGTAAATCGGTGGCAGTCGGTGTCGGCGTTTCGGGCGCTTCCACTTGGGCTTCGGCTTGCTCCATGGGTGTTCCCCTCCTCAACCAGAGCTTTTTAAATGTAATTCTCTATATTCTCCTAAGGTTTTAAAAAGGAGTTCTAACTAGGGTCTGATGCTCCTCATTCTTAGGGCTTAGACGCTTTAAGCTTAAACGGTGGCCGTATGGTCTTTGAGATGCTGGTTCCCCAGGAAAAGTATCTGGGAGCCGGAGTGCACATTGGAACGCGGAATAAATCGGGGAGCATGCGCCAGTTTATTTACAAAGCGCGGGAAGACGGTTTGCATGTGCTGGATCTAAAGAAAATGGATGCCCGCCTACGTCATGCCGTCAACTTGTTGATGAAGTACCCTGAAGACAAGGTGTACGTGATCAGCAACAAGGATAACGCGCGCAAACCGATTACCAAGATGTGCGAGCAAGTCGGTTTTCAACCTCTCATCGGACGCTTCACGCCGGGACGGTTCACGAATCCGGCACGCGAAGATTTTGTTGAACCCTCCATCGTATTAGTCGTGGACCCTGCATCGGACCGGCAATCCGTGAAAGAAGCGTATGAGATTAATGTGCCGGCCATCGCCTTGTGCGATACGAACAACTTGACGAAATATTTGGACTTGATTATTCCGACGAACAACAAAGGACGTAAAGCGATTGCGTTGTTGTTATGGCTTTTCACGCGCGAACTCTTGAAAGCGAAAGGGAAGATTGCTTCTGACGAGGAGTTTACGCTGACTCCCGAAGAATTCGAGGCGTAATGATTCATGGCAACCAACAAGACGGCTCGGCGAAAACAGCAACTGGCGTTGGCGCAGCGAAGAAACCGGCGAATGCCTTTATTCGTTGTCGCGAAAACCAAGCGTCGATTGCGTTTCAACCGTTTGCAGCGTAACTGGCTGTCGAAAAAATTGAAGTTGAAGGATGACTAATCATGCCGCAGGAAATGAGTGCCAAACAAGAGAAGTTTATAGAGCTTCAGGAGAAGAAGGCGTTCGAAGAAAAGGAAGAGGCGGTCAAGCCCGCGGCCGCGCCATCCGCCGAAATCGCTAAAAAGACGGATGGGAAGGAAGCCAAAAAACCGGAGAAGAAAGAGGAAAAGAAGGACGCCAAGCCGCCTGAAAAGAAGCGGGAAGTGGTTCTCGAGCGCATTTACACGGTGTCGTTGAAAGACGCGTATTCCAAGCCGCAAATGAAACGCGCGAACGTGGCCATTCGAATGCTCAAAGATTTTTTGTCTCGGCACATGAAGGCCGATCGCCCGAACGTGCATGTGGCCGTGGCATTGAACAACTTAATCCGCGCTCGGGGAAGCGGACGCCCGTTGAAGAAAGTCAAGATTCTCGCTACTAAGGACAAGGAAGGCGTCGTGCTCGCAGAGCAGTCCGCCTGAATTCGAGGCGGTCTTGCGTGATTGAGAAAGGCTCTTTTTACAAGAATCCGTTCATTGGACTATTTTTGCGCTCGTGTGATACGTTGACGCTGGTTCCGAAGAACGCGCCTGAAAAACTGGTTCGGCAAGTCGAACGCGTTCTGGGAACGAAGACGCTTGAGTTGTACGTGGACCAAGCCAGCATTCTCGGCATATTCGCGAGTTTGAATGATACGGGATGCGTTCTGCCCTCGTTCGCGGAGCCTGAAGAGAAGAAGCGATTGAAACAGGCGGGGTGGAACGTATGTACGATCACGGAACGTTTTTGTCCCGGAAATAACGTGCTCGTTAACAATAAGTCGGCATTGGTGAATCCGCGACTTCCGAAAGAAGATCAGAAGACGATTGCCGATGCATTAAATGTAGAAGTGTTTTCACAGCAAGTCTCGCCCATGCCGACCGTGGGATCGATTCATGTGGTGACGAACCGCGGGATCCTGGCGTACAACGACAGCTCCGAGGAGGAATTGAAGCTGCTGGAACGGTTCTTTCAAGTTCCTGCCGGAATCGGGACCGCGAATTTGGGCAGTCCGTTTATTTCCTTGGGCGTGGTCGCGAATGCGAAGGGAGCATTGGTGGGCAGCTTGACGTCGGGTTTTGAAGTCCAGCGGGTTTACGAGGCGTTATTCGCCTGAAACCGAAAAAACCAATGTTTATTAAAATGGGTTCTCGCAATCCATAGTTACGCTTCTTTTTTCGTGGTGATTCCATATGTCCGAAGACGAATTGAAACAAATCTATTTGGATTTGCAGACCCATCAAGCGCGATTGAATGAGATGCAACAGCAGGCCGAAATGTTGGCGAATGCCCTCATGGAAGTGCAGCGTACGGAAGAAGCAGTCACCCATTTGCAGGACGGCGCGTCCTCTTCGTTGCTGCCTCTGGGTTCGGGAGTGCATGCCCGCATTAAAGTCGAGGATGGCGAACGCGTGCTTATGAACGTGGGTGCAGGAGTCATCGTGGAAAAGACGCGCGAGGAAGCGTTGCCGCTTCTGGCGGAACGAAAGAACAAGTTGGATGAGGCGAGCCAGCGCATCCAGAATGACATGCAGGGGGTGATTGCCACGCTCTCCGAGCTGGAAATGCGGGGTCGTGCGCTGGCGGCTAACTTGAAACAGTGATGCGTTAATCCATGTTCGATTTCCTGAAGAAGAAGATTAAGACGTTTGTCGGTCAAGTCGTCGGACAATCCCAGGCGTCGGAAGAGAAAATTGAAGAAGGATCTGCGGCAAACGTTGTGCGTGAGGTGGCATCGCGCGACGTGTTTCAAGAGCCGCTAAACCCCCCCCCATCGATTTCACAAGAGAAACCAACGAGTGAAACGCCCCTTCCCGAACCGGTTCCGGAAGTGGAGGAGATTCAACATGCGGTTCACGTTGAGGAGCTGAAAGAAGCCGTCGAAAAGGAAGAGCGGCGTGAAATCACTCAACAGGCGGTTGAAACGTTGGAAATGACGGGTTCAACATCGCAACCGCTTTCCGAACAACTCGAAAAAGACGAGGAAGAAATCGAGGAGCTCGTCGGAGGAACCGTGGAAGGCTCCATCAAGAAGGAGCAACAGCGCATTGAGAAGAAGATCGTGGAGCACAAGCGTCGCGAGGACGTTTCGAAACACGTGTTCCAAGACAAGAAGAAGGAATCGTTTCTCGTGGACGAGAAGGAACGCGAATTGAAGCCTCGAGTCGGCTTGTTGACGCAATTGAAGGGGGTTATCACCGGAGGGATCACGATTTCGGAAAAGGAAACGGAGCCGTTATTCGAGGATTTGGAAATGGCGTTGTTGGAGAGCGATGTGTCCATGGATACGGCGCAGGCCCTCGTGGCGGACTTGCGAAAGCGTTTGGTTGGAAAACGGGTGGCACGCGGAAACGTCGAGGAAGAAGTAAAAAAAGAAATTGCCTTCGCGTTATCTTCGGTGATGCATGCGCACAAAACCGATTTTGTCGAACGCATTTCCGAGGCAAAAAAACAAAATAGGACGCCGTACGTGGTTCTCTTTTTAGGACCGAATGGAGCGGGTAAAACGACGACGATCGCGAAAATCGCTTATCAGTTGAGACAATCCGGTTTTACTTCCGTAATCTCCGCGAGCGACACCTTTCGGGCGGCGGCCATCGAGCAAGCGGAATATCATGGAAAGAAGCTGGGCGTGAAAGTGATTCGTCACCGGTATGGAGCGGACCCGGCGGCGGTGGCATTTGACGCGATTGCTCACGCGAAATCAACGGGAATCGATGTCGTGCTGATTGATACGGCTGGGCGGCAGGAAACCAACCGCAATCTGCTGGCGGAGATGGAGAAGATCGTGCGCATATCCCAACCGGACTTGAAAGTATTTGTGGCCGAGGCCATTGCCGGCACCTCGATGGTGCAGCAATTGAAAAAATTTCATGAGAAATTGGGCGTGGACGGCATTATTCTGACCAAACTGGACTGTGACGCGAAGGGAGGGGGCAGTCTAAGTATTTCGTTTGAGTGCCAGCTTCCCATTCTTTTTGTGGGGGTCGGGCAATCGTACGACGATTTGAAGCCCTTTAATGAAGAGTGGATTGTGCGAAACATTATGGCGGAGTAACATGAAGTCGAAACGTCGCTATTTGTTATACGGTATTCGTTTTTTTGAAAATCTTTCCGAGCGGGACGCCTCGGATCTGGTTAAGGAGTCGGTTCTCGAGGGGTTGGGAACGAAAGGGTTAGCGGAATCCGGCGCGCGCGTGAAGGCATTTAATGCGACCACGCAGCAGATGTTGGTGCAAACGGCCCTTGATTCGACGGAGTCGGTGATCGCGGCCTTTACGCTTAAGCGCTTTTTCCGAAAACGCGATATCGCACTGCATTTAAAGAAGATTTTCGGGACGCTGAGAAAATCGAAGCCGTTGTTTCCGGATGCCCGGCCTCCAAGAATGTTGAAAAGGCTTCGCGGAACCTAAACGCTTTTATTCCTCGCAGCGCTTGCTTCGCATGGTATGCCGTTCCAGAAACACGTGCGCCCCAAGCTCCGGAAATTGAAGGATCGCTTGACGCGCGCGATCAACAAATACTATGTGGCGCATCCGTATGGAAAAGGGGACGCGGAATCGCAGTTGAAACTTCTGAAAAACGATGTGGATACGGCGTTTCGGAAGATCGATGAGGAAATGGCGGAGCTTTTCGATAACGAGTCTTTTCTTCGCGACCTACTGGATTCTTTGGACCGTCGCAAGAGACGGTAACCGCTTATTTTCCTTTTCCGTGCAGCATGAACTGCGCCAGTAACGCTTCCAGCTGAATTCGTTCGTTGGCGCCTTCCACGAGCCGGAAATCGTATTCCCCGATTTTATCCACGAGAAGCACTTTTTCCTTGTCGGGAATGTTCATGCTCGTGACTTCGCGAAAGATTTGAACCATGACTTCTTCCCCGCTCATCCCGTATTTCAACAAGACATCGTTGAGAAGCTTGCGCGCAGGAAGGAATTCGCCTTTCATCGCGAGGTTCACCATTTTCTCGATTTCTTCGGGGCGGGCACGGCTCGCGATCGTGTAGATTTCTTCCGACGTGATCTTATCGGATACGCTGCTGGCGCCTTGCATCGTATTAATGAGCTTGCGTGCATCGCCTTCCGCGATGTAAAGCAATGCCTCCATCGCCTTGGCATCCACTTTAAGGTTTTCTTCCTGGATGATGTGGCCCGCCATTATTTTGAGGTCTTCGTCCGTCAACCGGCTGAAACGGAATACGGCACAGCGCGATTGAAGGGGTTCGATGATGCGCGAGCTGTAGTTGCAGGAGAGAATGAAGCGCGTGTTCGAGGAATACTTTTCCATGGTGCGCCGGAGGGCTTGTTGCGCATCCTGGGTTAACGCATCCGCTTCATCGAGGAAAATGATTTTGAAGGGAACGGATGCCAACGGGAGCGTGCGCGCGAAGTCCTTGATTTTAGTGCGCACGACGTCGATGCCGCGTTCGTCCGAGGCATTGAGTTCGAGAAGCGCTTGGTGAACCCAATCTTTAAACAAGTCGTGAGCCAGCGCGAGGGCGCTCGACGTTTTTCCACTTCCTGCCGGACCCGCGAACATTAAGTGCGGGGGGTTTTGGTTGGCGACGAATGCTTTCAGCTGGTTAATCGCTGCCGGGTTTCCGCGCACGTCCGATAGGGAGCGGGGCCGGTATTTTTCAATCCAGGGAATGAATTCATTCATGCGCTTCACGAGTTTAAACCGATTTTTTTCTTCGGATGAATAACAGTCCTCCGGCGAGGATGAGGGGGATCATTAATATCGGAATATCGGGAACAGTGATGTTGACGTTGAACGAGCTTCTTCGCACGGTGCAGCTTTCCTGCGTGCCGTCCCCTCCGAACACGGGATCCGTGTTTGACGTGGCCACCAGGGTATACGTTTTCGCTTCGGGAGTCGATAGCTCGAATTTCATGAGCCCGTTTTGCACGCACCAAATACGGATCGCTTCTTGGCCGTCAATGGTGACGTTCAAGCCGTTGCATGCCGGTGCAGGTCCGGTTCCGGGATCCTGAAAATAGTTGGCCGTGATGTTCGAAATACTTTTCGTGAAAATGGTTGGGCAATGCAAGTAAATCACGTCCGCCGCCACAAACGAGGTCCACAATGAGAGTACTAGGACCGCAAAAACGACTCCCCTCTTCATGAGTAGAGCAGGCAGCGTACGTATTTAAATCTAGCGCGTTAGAGCTCGCCAACTCGGCGTTTGATCTTTCGCTTCAAGCGGCGCCTGCGCTTTCGGATCCACTTCCAGCGCATGCGTCCGGCCTTTTTCCATTTTCGGGGTCGTGCACCCATGAACAATCCTCTAGATGTATTGACATCGTTTGTATATCGAAATAGCTTTTTATAGCTTGGCCTTCCAAGAGATTGCGGGATTCGTGGATGTTATTCGAATAAGACGACGAGCCGTTCCATCATTTTAATGGGGAGTTGGATTCTATGGATCATGATGTGAAAGACGTAAAACTAGCGCCTCAAGGTCAGAAGAAGATTGAGTGGGCGGAACGCCATATGCCCGTCTTGCTAAAGATTCGGGAACGGTTTCAGAAAGAAAAAACGTTCAAAGGCGTTCGTATTGCCGCGTGTCTTCATGTCACCAAGGAAACCGCGGTTTTAGTGCGCACGCTCCGCGCGGGCGGTGCGGAAGTATCGTTGTGCGCTTCGAATCCGTTGAGCACGCAGGACGACGTGGCGGCGGCTTTAGCGGAAGACGGATTTCGCATTTTTTCAGTCAACGGAGAAGACCATGAATCGTATTACAAACACTTGAATGCCGTATTGGATGCCCAACCGCATATCACGATCGATGACGGCGCGGATTTGATTAGCACGCTTCACTCCAAACGCAAGGAATTGCTTCCAGGCATATGGGGCGGGCAGGAGGAAACGACGACGGGCGTGATCCGATTGCGGGCCATGGCGAAGGATAAGGCGCTGAAGTTCCCGGTCATTGCCGTTAACGACACGCCGATGAAGCACATGTTTGACAACGTTCAAGGAACCTCTCAAAGTACGCTCGACGGTATTTTGCGCGCGACGAATCTATTGATTGCCGGATCCATTTTCGTGGTCGCGGGATTCGGGTATTGCGGGAAAGGGTTGGCGATGAAGGCTCGCGGTATGAACGCGCGCGTTATTGTCACGGAAACGGATCCCGTTAAGGCGCTGGATGCGGTGATGCATGGTTTTGAAGTCATGCCCATGAAGGAAGCGGCGCGAATCGGAGATATTTTTGTTACGGTAACGGGTGACAAGGACGTGTTAACGAAAGACCATTTCGCATTGATGAAGAGTGGTGCGGTGCTAGCGAATTCCGGGCATTTCGATTGCGAGATTCAAGTGGAGGCGTTGCGCCAGATGGCGAAACACGTGGAAACCATTCGTCCGCACCTCGAAAAATTCGATTTCGATGACGGCAAGCACTTGTATTTGATTGGGGAAGGGCGCTTGGCCAATCTCGCGGCAGCAGAAGGTCATCCTTCGGAAGTGATGCAGATGTCGTTTGCTGCGCAGGCGTTGGCATCCGAGTATCTTCTCAAGAACAAGGGGAAGCTCGCGCCCGGCGTTCATGAGATTCCTCGCGATATTGATGCGGGGATCGCGCGTTTAACGCTCGAAGCATATCGCGTGAAAATCGATTCGTTGACGTCCGCGCAGGAAAAGTACTTGAATTCGTGGACGGAAGGCACGTAATCCCTCGCAAAGTCCTCGGATTCCCAAGGCTTTTAAATATGGTTTGCCAGTAATCCATTGGGAAACCCCCGACCGTATTTCTGGAATGATTCCAAACGAACTAGTGGGAGGTGCTGCCAGTTGGCGAAACCACTTCAAGCGAACACGGAAAAAGAATTTTCTGAAAACCTCGAAGAATTGAAGCGAGAGGAAACGCGGGCTTCGAAGACGATGGAAGAGGCGGAGGAAAAGAAGGCGGAAACCATTCGAGCCGCCAAGGAGGACGGACAGAAAATCGTGGAGAATTCGCGCATACAAGCGGCAAAGGAGCGGAAGAAAGTGTTGGATGCCGAGCTCAAGCGCATCCAAAGCGAGTGCGATGCGATTATTGAGGATGCGGAGAAGGAAGCGGAGCGCTTGAAGCGCGGAAAGGACGTGGAGCGCGTGGCGGAGAAATTATTGCCTCTCGTGCTTAAGGCTTCGTGATGGAATACAGCTATTTAAGGAACCTTTTATGGCCATGCTGGATTTGCAGAAGATGCGGAAGGTTCGCGTCATTACGTTAAAGGATCGCGTCGAGTCCGTGATCGGTTCGTTGTACGATTTCGGGGATATTGATGTCCGTGACTGCCAAGTATCGGATTTGGATCGTCCCTTGTCCTCGTTCGAACCCATTTCCGAGATGTTGATTAAGTTGCGGGCGATGGAGCATCAGCTGCACATTAAGCCGGAAGCGCCGGAGGCCCCGATTTATTCATTGGAAGAAGCGAAGAAGCAGTACGGGAAACTGCGCTTGCATGATGCGGAACGCATTCAAAAAGACATTCAGGAATTGCAGGCGAAGAAGGAGCACTTAGTGGAGCGGAAAGAAGACTTGTTGCCGTTCCGCAAGTTATATGTGGATTCGACTCATTTGGAAGGGGCTTCCGTGCAATTCGTTTACTTTGAATTGAAGCCGGGCACGGAAAAGAAGTTGAAAGCCGAGCTGAAGACTATTCCGCATGAATTATTGTATGTTAACGATGATGGCAAGCGGTACGCGTTGTTAGCTTTTGACGTGCGCATGGAAACGGACGTGAACGTGCTGGTGTTAAAATACGGTGTGATTGTGCACGCGATTCCGGACGTGCAAGAGGGTTTCGGGGAAGCACTCAGCAAAGTGGAGGGCGAGCTCGCCGTGACGGAATCGCAGTTACAAAACGCGAAGGAACGGCTGAAGACGTATCGCGAGCAGTACGGTCCGAAGCTTCAGGAAGTGAAGGCGGGTTTGAAGGTACTGGCCGTGAAAGCGGAGCTGCCATTCAAGTTCGGCAAAACCGCTCACTTTTCCGTGGTGGAGGGATGGATTACGGATAATGACGTTCTGGATTTCGAGAAGCGTTTAGCGCGCATTCCCAACGTATTTTACGAATACCCTGAAACGAACGATTTACCGCCCAGCAAGCTCTCGAATGCGAAGCTCGTTCGACCGTACGAGTTTTTAGTGGAATTCTTTTCGCTTCCGAAGAGTTACAGTTTGGATCCGACGCTTTTCATTTTCTTGACGTTTCCGTTGTTCTTCGGCATGATCTTGGGAGATATCGGGTATGGACTCATCAGCTTCTTTTTGGCGTTGTTCTTGAAACTCAAGTCCAAAAACGCGTTGGTGAAACGCATTGCGGGCATGCTCGCATTGGCTGCCTTTAGCACGATCGTATTTGGTTTCATTTACGGGGAGGCATTTGGTCGAGAGGACTTGTTCGGCATTGAACTGCATCCCTTGCTGCACCGGTTGGAGCATCCCGAAACCCTCATCAATTTGTCGATTTTAGTGGGGGCCATTCACGTCGCCATGGGCTTTTTACTGGGATTCTTTACGCAGTTCAAGGAAAGGCATATGAAGCATGCGATCGCGAAGCTGTCGTGGCTTGTCGTCGAGCTTTCGTTGATTGCCATCGTGATTCAGAACGCCGACATTTCCTTGCTCGAGTTTCTGGTGCCGTTAAAGTTCTGGATGCCCTACCCGTATTCCGTTGGCTTGTTGGTCTTGGGATTGGGCGGGATCGCGAAGCTGGAGTCGCCCACGCATTTGCTGGAGCTTCCGGGGCTCATCAGTAACGTGCTTTCATATTTGCGTATTGCGGCACTCGGCATTTCCGGAGTCGTTCTCGCGATCATCATCAACCAGGTTCCTGTTGATTTTGCCGGCACATGGGCCATGCTAACCCTGCAGAAACCATTTGATATCGGCGCGTTCCTTGGTTTCGTGGCGTTCCTCCTTATTTTCGTGTTCGGACAAATAGGGGCCATGACGTTAGGATTGTTCGAATCCTCGATTCAGACGTTGCGACTGCATTACGTGGAGTTCTTTTCAAAGTTTTATGAAGGGGGAGGGGTGGCGTTTAAGCCGTTACGGGAGAAAGGCGAACCTTGAAATATACGCTTTAAGTACCTCGTGAATCCGAGCGGGGGTTTATATTTTTTTCTTTCAAAGATAACGAAATAGAGGTGTTGGATGATATGGTAGATTTGACGGCAGGGCTCATTGGATTGGGAGCCGGTTTATCCGTTGGTGCTGCGGCACTCGCTACGGCGTGGGCGCAGTCCACAATAGGTTCGGCAGGTATGGGCCTCATGGCCGAAAAGGACGGCACGTTCACGAATGTGTTGATTCTTATGGCCATTCCCGAAACCATGGTTATTCTTGGTTTCTTGGTCGCGTTCTTCTTGATCGGAAAGATTCCGGGTATTGGTTAGCGTTCGAAACCCATTCCGGTTTGGATGAAGCGACATGACCCTCACTAATTTGAAGGAGGAGCTCCGGCGAAAGACGTCTACGGAAGTCCATCGCCTCGAGAAGGAAGCGGATATGGAGTGTAAGCAAATCCGTGAAGCAGCGCAAGCCAACGGACAATATATCATTGAGAAGGCACGCAAAAACGCTTTGGAATTCGCTGAAAAGGAGCGTACGCAAGTCTCTGCGGCTAAACTTAAGGCGACACGCATTGTACAGGACGCCCGGTTCGATCTCGTGGAAGAGGTTGTTGGGCGTGTACGCGTACTGCTCGCGAAGCAAACGAAGAACAAGAAGGAGTATTACGTTCTGCTGGAGAAACTGATTCGTCAAGGCACGAGTGAAGTGGGCAGCAAGAGCAAGCTGCTGGTGCGAAAGGAAGACGCGGTGTTTGCCCGTCGATTCGGTTCATTGGGCCCGCCCATTGAAACAGCGGGTGGCGTGATCGTCGTGTCGGCGGATGGTCGCGTGAAAATCAATAACACGTTCGAAGCATTGCTCGAACAAAACGATGAAGTCGTCAAGCAGAAAGCGTTCGAACAGTTATTCAAGTGAATGGACTATTGGATCTCACCTACGCGTACGCGAATGCGCGAATAAAAGGCATGAAGAGCAAGCTGTTCACTGAAAGCAAGTTCCGGGAGCTGTTGGAGGTGCCTAGTATTGCCGAATTAATTGAGTTGTTGGAGGAAACCGAGTACCGCGATGCCTTTGTGGCTTCAAGCACGAAGTTCGAGGGCATGGAACTGATCGCGCATGCATTGAAAACGGATTTGGAGCATACCCTGGCCAAGATCATGAAATTCACTCCGAAAAAAGGAGAGCGTATGCTGGACGTGATGCTGCAAGAATATGAAGTGCAGAATTTGGCAACGGTTTTGGCGGTCAAGGACACGGGGGCCTCGATTCAAGAAACCGATTTGGTCATTTTGAATGCGGAAAGCAAACGTAATTTGGATTCCTTGATGGAAAAGGAGTCGGTGGGAGCGGTGATTCGCGCCCTGCAGAATTCGGAATTCGGAAAATCGCTTCAGCAACAGGCGTTGGCTTACGATAAAACAAGGGATTTCCGCTTGTACATTCGCGCGTTAAATGCGTACCGTTTCCATCAATTGCTGAATTTGGCGGAGAAACAAAAAGCGCCGTTTGTCGCGGATTTGGTGCGCATGCGTATTGCGTTAATGGACTTAATGATTCTCTTGCGCGTCAAACGCATGGATCCTAAACGCGATTGTTCTGAGTTCTTCGTGCGTAAGCATCATTTGCTGATCAATGATCTCAATAAGCTGCAGGATTTCGACAAGATATTGGATCGGGTGGCCAAGGAGTATCCGAAAGCAGTGGATGCTGTTGCGGAGGTGCGCAGTAACGGTTCGCTGGTTCCTTTGGAAATCGCGTTGGAACGCCGATTTTACGGTTACGTGATGCGCAAATTGCGTTTGAGCGTGCTGGATTTCAGCACGATTATGAGTTATTTGTATTTGAAACAATTGGAGATTGGCGCGATTCGAAAAATCGCGTACGCCAAGCAGTTTAAGTTTACGGAAGAGCTGAAAAGTATGCTGTTCCGGTTTTCCGCGTGATGAATATGGATAAGATCGTGGTGGTTGGGGGGAAGGATTTGGTGTTGGGCTTCCAACTCGTCGGCGTTCAAGAAAACTACGAGATTACGCCCGAGGAAGCCGATGCCCAATTAAACCAGCTTTTTGACCGCGCGGATGTGGGCATCATTATTCTGGAAGACGCGTATTTCGAGGGTCTCGCGTTGAAAACCAAGCGCCGTTTGGAACTCATTTCTAAGCCCGTGGTCGTCCAAGTGAGCGCAACCGGAGAAGCGGCGAAGGAAAACATTCAGGCACTCATTAAGCGCGCTATTGGCGTTTCCCTGGAGAAATAGTCTTTTCCAGCATCTTTTTATTCCGAGATGGGTTAAGGGCGTTTATGCGCATCGCTTACGTTATGGTCATCCTTTTATTCGCCCCTTTCGCGAGTGCGACGGAATCCATTGATTACTTTCCCTGGATCAACACGGTTTTTTACGCGCCTGATTCGGGTCCTGACGATTTTCAGAACAGTAGACTGTTTATTGCCACTCACTACGATACGGCTATTGGAAATTTCGAAAACAATTTGGGAGCTATTCGGTCTCGTAATTTACGCGTTCGTTTGGTGCCAATAGCCAGAATGAATTATATCTTAGCGGATTACGCTCAGTTGCTTAGTGATTTCCAGTTAGATAATGGATTATTAGATTACCAGGTTGAAAAAGTATTTCTCCATCATAAATGCAACGTTAAACTTAGCGGACAGAATCCAGTTCCAGGTTGTAATCTGGTCAACGAGGAGGAGATGACGTGCGATCCGACGAATCCCCCGTCGGAATGTGATCGTAGTGATGCGGAAGAGCTGCAACAGTCTCAAGCCCCCCCGGCTGATTCTATGTTGTATACTGAAGGATGGCGGCATCGTAACTATATCGGGCCCATTCCTCATGTTTTCTCGTTGTGGTATTTAGAAAGATTACTATCTGAAACGTATTCCGGAGCCAATACTCCGGACGGATTCTTCTGGGAAGACAACGTGTATTTACCGGAAGACGAGTATAATGGAGCGGTTCCATACGTTGAAAAAACAAGGGAGTATTCGGATTTTATAAATCCGCAAACCCATTATGCTGATTCTTACTTTTCACATTATTCGAGTATCGCTTTTAATTTCCGTTCATCTCACCCCAACCTGTTCTTCATCAACGATGTAACCTCCATGGACACCATTGATCCTGAAGAATATTATGGAAACGAGGCGATAGACGAATTGGATCACATCACTCCGTTAAGCTGGGTCAACCCCAAGAATGACGGAGAGATGAATACGCCTTCTTGGATTAAGGATTGTTTTGATTTGCACGAAACGTGGGACATCACGACGAATCGAGGACATGAAATGAGCGTGTTCTCATTTAATGATGTGACCTCTCCGGGCTGGGATAAAACCCGCGCGTTTTCCATTGCGAAGTATTATTTGGTGCAGAACCCGAATTTGTTTTATGGATATAACGAGCGAATGGGTGGCGATTCCGCTCAAGCGTACCAATGGAATCCCATGGTGGAGGTGAATCTGGGGGCTCCCAAAATCAATCGCGGAGGCGTTCGTGATTTTCAAGGAAATACGGGCACCAACAACTTTTTTGATTGGTTGACTTCCGGCGCAGCACCCGTTTGCGGAGGAGTCGTTGGTCAGCATGCGTTTATTGTCATGGCGCGCAATTTTGATTACGGGTTGGTGCTGGCGCGCTGGAAACCCTTGCAGTGCGGTGACCCGACTCCCGAATGCCAATCATTTAGTTTGGAAGAAGAGATTTTCTTAAACGATCAAAGTAAGACGTATGGGGAAGCGTTTCATATCGTCAATATTGACGGAACGCTATCTCCGGAACCGGTTCAAAGCGTTATGCTGGCAACGAATGAAGCGGTTTTGTTGATGAATGCGTGCCGTGAAGGAATCATTTCCGAAAATTGCGCGTGCGGAGGAGACATTGCCGAGGAAGGACAATATTGCTGTGATGATTTTGTTTCTGTTGGGCCGTGTTCGGGCGTCTCGCCAACGCCTACCCCGTTTCCCACGTGCGCGGATCAGGACGGCCATATTTGCGGCCAGGAAGAGACGTGTCCCGGAGACGAATGGCTCAATGCATCGGATTCTGGGCGTTGTTGCGCCGATGAATGCGAAGCCAATGCCTCGCCAACGCCTCCTGGAAATGCGACCTTTACGCCAACGCCTACTCTTGAACCCTGCAGTCCGGAAGGCGCATTGACGACCTGCGTCGTCAATGAATGTGATGGGTTGCGCTCGTGTATCAACGGATACTGGAGGGACTGCGTGAAACGGGATTTGTGTTGTCATGTTATTTGTGATGATGCGAACGATTGCACGCAGGATACGTGCGTGGAAGGCATGTGTTATCCCATTTCGATTCCAAACTGTCAATCTCCAACCGGTAAACCGAATATTTCAAACGGATCTGAAACGAATGTTTCATCTCCCGTACTGTCTCCAGAACGCTTGCGAGAACTCCAGAAATATATTGCGCAACTCGGAGACAGTGATGAGGCCGATGAATTGCGGCGAATGATGTTGATTGCGGATGAGCTCGAGCGAAAGGGGCGAACGGATGAGGCGCGTTTGTTATGGCAGGAAGTGGGATCGCGTTTAAGCAACTTATTAGAGCGCCAGCAGGAAACGACCCGAATGTATACGTTTATTCTCGCCGCATTGGCCGCTCTTGCCTTGCTGGCGGTCATGGCCTTTTTTGCGTTTAGACAACGGGCGCCGGTTCCACCGTCTGTCAAGCAGTTGGAACGCGAGGTTTCGAATCGCATACTGGGCCTCGAGGAACAACGGGTGCAACTCATTAAAAAATTCATGAAACGGGAAATCGATTACGGACAATACGCCCAATTAATGGCGGGTATTGATAAAGAAATCATTGAATGGCAGGCGAAACTGGACGCGAAAAAGAGATGATTCAGCAAATCCAAAGGAATAAAACCGGTGGTTCGTCTACTTAGTTCATGCGACTCGCGATCCTGTTGGCGCTATTATTGTCGTTACCGCTGGGCTACGCCCAAGAATCGTTTCAGCAAACCTTCATTTTCTTGAATCCGGATACTCTGCAACCGGTGACCGGAATTGCATCTCTTTTGTTTGTGGATGAACAAGGAGGGCGAATTACGAGCGAGTATTTGTTGGGTAACGAATCCCGTGTTTCGTTTGCGCTTCCAACGGGCTCGTGGCACCTCATGGTTACGGTGAATGACCGGGACACGAACGCGGATGATTACGCCTCGTTTCGAACTCTAGAAGTTACTGGAGCCAAAGATCATCAAATCGGTTTGTTGAGCGTCGGAAGCGTTTCCGGAGTCGTGGTGGATTCTCAGGGAAAAGTAGTGGAAGGTGCGTTGGTGCGCATGCAATGCTTAGGTTCCAACGAAGTGCTTCGAAGTTTTGAAGCCGAGGCAGGAGACTTGATAACGGACGAGTTCGGATCGTTCATTATTCCCTTGGTTCCGACGCGTTCGTGTCGTTTATTGGGCTCGAAGACCGCGGAAGTCGGATTCCTGGAGTTGCGATTGGAACCCGGCGAATATCTGAACGCGCGCCTGTCTCTCAATGAGCAAAAAGCACCCGTTGATCCACCCGAACCGGTGATGGATTATACTCCGCTCGGACTCATTGCACTCCTTTTCCTTGTATTGGGCGGGGGGTATTATTTCTTGGCTCGGAAGAACAGAGAGCCTCCGAAGGTGCATCACGTGACGCATAAGGTGTCTCGTAGTTCCAAGCACTCCCCTCAAAAAACCGACTCCAAAACAATTTCTCTAACCCCGAAGATGCGCGCCATTCTGAACACGCTTCAAGATAACGAGCGCCGCACGGTCGAATTCCTGTTGGAGGAAAGGGGTCGCGCACGCTTTAGTAAAGTGTTCTACAAGCTCTTGATTCCAAAGACCACCCTTTCCCGAGTCATTTTCGCCCTCGAAAGCAAAAAAATCATCGAAACGCGTAAATTCGGCAAGGTTCGCGAATTGAAGCTTACCGAATGGTTCCTTTCCGAAAAATAGGTCTTTTGAACCGTTCTTTTTCAATTTCCTGCTTGTTGGAACCGTTTTCTCTTCTTTTGTTCCGCTCAAATTATATATATCACGATTTCGAGTAATCATTCCGCAGCCGATGATCGAGGCTGAAAAAAATAGAATATTGTTTAGTAGAGGTGTTTGATACATGAAAAATGCAATTAGCTTGCTGGGAATCGTTGCGTTGCTTTTGATTCCTTTGGTGAGCGCTGATTCAACGGAATCATATTACGCGTATGGTGATGGCACGTACGCCATGGAAGTCGGCGATGCCATTCAGACGAATACGCAATTTGTCGTGAAACTAACGGAGCTGTCTTCATACAGCAACGATCCCATGCAGTTTCACGTCACATTCGAAATATATAACCCGAGCAACGAACTCGTTGACACGTTAGGCGGAGTCTTCGGACCCGGCACGACGTTCTTTAACGAATACGTTCGCTTGGAGATTTCGGATATCGCGGTAAACGATGATGGCCCCACAAAGCTTATTGTAAGCATTATTTCCTTGCCGACAGCCACATCAATTGTCTCTATTGTACCTACGGTGACGCCGGTCGGTGACTTGCACTGCAAGAATTTCAATAACGACGGGACCCACGCGTTATGTGTCGGTTATTCCATTACCGCGAACAACGGCATCCAAGTCAAAGTGCTCGATATTTCGGGTTATGGCTATTATGAAGATGGCAGCCAGCGAAACTATCCGCGTGTCACTTATGGTGTTGAATTAAACGGGGTGGGTCAAAGCATTCAACTCGAGCAAGGCGAGTCTCAGACGTTAAGGTTCGATAACGGCAAAGCCGTCAGTATTCACGTGCCTTACGTATCTCCGGGCGCATTTGGACAGGAGGCGTACGCCATTACGACGGTGAAGTCCGTCCCTAAACCGACGCTCGTGCCTCCGGATTACCGATTAAAAGTGGATTTGGATGTTAGCACGGATGGCTCTACCGCGACATTCAAGGCCGTGTTGAATCGCTTGACGGTTAACCGAATCACTTCGAATTCCGGCCAAGAAGACATCGCGATGCCTCACCCCGCATATAACGTCTATTTGTCGTATGCGCGCGAGGGCCAGTCCTCATCAGTATTGATTCCCATGCGATTCAACGGCGCGTATTATGAACATACGGCGTACCGCTTGGACGACGGATTTTATACGGCGGAAGCCAGCGTGAAATATAACGGTCAGAGCTCGTCCGACAAGGCTTCGTTCGTGATTCGAACGAATACGCCCCCGTTGCCTCCGCAAACATACGAGATGAGTTTGCGTCTCGCGAAAGGCTGGAACATGATTTCAAGTCCGTATTCGCAGAGCCCGTACTATTGTCCGGCAGGCAAGGCGTGCGCGGTTGAAAATCCGTTGCCTTTAAACGTCGTGCAAGTTCCCCAATCGGAAACGGCAATGAAAGTAACGAGCGATCAAGCTGACACGACGCAAGCCAAAATTGCGCCGGGTTCTTCGGGAGGTGGCGGTTACGGTGCCGCGATCGTGCAGACCAATATGCCGACCTTAATTCAGCCTTTGCCGGTTCAGTTCAAGGGCGGAATTATCACGGAGAGCACTTGCTCGCAGGCGACGTTGTGGCATTACAACACGCAACAGCGCCGATACGTGAAATATGGGGTTCTCAAGGAAGGCGCGTCTGTGCCCAGCGGAAGTGGGTACTGGGTAAAAGTCAGCGATTCCTGCAGCGTGACCATTGCGGGTAACCGGAAGGAAACGCTGGAGGGCGAGCGCTTGTTCCAAGGTTGGAACCAAATCGGGGGTCCGGCGGACGCGGTTTCGTTCAGTTCGATTTCGCAGGGCTGCAATGTCCAGAGCGGGCCGTGGAAGTGGAACGCGTTCTCCAAACAATACGAGCGCGTGAGCACGTTGGTTCCCGGTGAAGGGTATTTCGTGAAGGTCTCGAGTGCGTGCACGTTAGGCGCCTTCGAAGACATTCCTCCGTTACCGGAAGAGACCAAGTCCCACGAAACGGAAGATGCACAAGCCGCTGGGGAAGAGGACGGCTATTACGGTTAATGCCTCCCGCAACAGGAGGGTTTTTAACCCTCCCTTCTTTCTTTTTTCTTGTTCATCGATTTGGTGATTGGTTATCATGAAACTCGCTTTCATTGCTTTTCTGGGTGTTTTCGCTTTTGGTTTACTGATGGGTTGCGTTCAACAACCGCCTTCGACGGGATGTACGCAGGAAGCCAAAGTATGCGCGGACGGAAGTAACGTGGGACGCGTTCCTCCTTCATGCGAGTTTGCTCCTTGCCCTACGGCGAATCCCACGATTGGAGAAGAATTGCCTCCTTTGCCTCCAGACGATGATTCCACTGGCGAGGTTGTGCCTGAGGATACTCGAGGTCCAAATGATGAGCTGCCTCCGTTACCCGAAGACAATGGTGACGGCCTCCCTCCATTACCTTAGTCGTTTCAATTTATTTCTTAGGTTTTTCGACGAGCGCGAGCGCTTCATGCACGATGGCATGGATCGCCGAGGGATTGGCTTTCAAGCTCGCCGCCACATCATGTCCTCCTCCCGAAATAATTTCGGTTCCGAACATGTCTTTGAGTTGGCGAATGATCTGAGAGGCCCGAAAACCGTTTTTCAGCGCCTTCTTGCTGGCACGGAAACTCATGGAGTCGCTGTCCACCCCTAAACTCACGAGGTTCTCGTGCTTTTTTTCCATGAGCTGCTGAAATTCGCTGATCAGTCTACTTTTGGAAGGATAATCGCCCTCCGGAACGCATTTAGCGACGCGGACAACGGCAGAAGTAAAGCGCCTGCTTTTCTTGTATTCCGCGTTTCGCTTGGCCAGGGTCAGCGCTTGCCCGATTTTTTCCTTGGCTTGATGGCAGCTTTCTTTCACGGTTTCGGAATCGGCCAGCGTTTTTTCATAGAATTCGAGTGAATTGTTCCGTCGGAAGAACTCGAGATACTCGATGGCAATGGGTTCCATGAATTCTTTTTTGGACGCGAAACGACTCTTGTCCGCTTGCAATGCATACCATGCCAGCGCATCATCCGCTTCTTCGGGTGCAATCCGTTTAGCGACTTCATATGCCAGTAATCCGGTGACATACGACGCCCCATCCTTGGAAACCAGCATGGGCGACACCATGCGTTCGGCGAGCGCCTTCGTTTTCGTTGAAAATGGGTGATGGTCTATGATGACGATGCGCGCGCCATAACTTTTTAATAAATGCAGTGCGTCCACGCTTTCCTCATTGGCGGCATGATCTAGGAATAGAAAAACGGTTTCCTTCGTGCTTTCCGCGCGATTCAAGTCGTTCAGCGCTTCCTCGATGCGATAGACGGCGGAGGGACCCGGATAATTGCTGATGCGCTTGTTATGGCTCACGCGCCTGAGGGCTTTCAGCATATTGAGTCCGGAACAAATTCCGTCCCCGTCTCCATCAAATTTGATGAGAATGTGCTGGTTCCGTTCGGCGGCTTTTTTAAGAAATTCCGCCGTGGCTTGAATGCGCGGCAAGAGCTTGCGCATGACGCGATCGTTGATCAGTAGCTCGTTCATCGTTCTCTCCAACAAGGGAGGGTAAGGATACGTTTTTTAATCCTTATCCGCATGGGTACTTACGTTAACGCTCTTAGCGTGTAGCACTTAATAAGTTTTAAGTATTCGCGGTTTTGGTGGATAGATATGAAAGCACGGATTCGAAATTATCGTGGAGGAAGGCACTCGCAGTACAAGCGCCATTACGTTCTCGTTCCCCAGGGGTCGAAGAAGCGTTCGGACGCCGAGAAGCTTAAAGGGAAAGCGGTCGTGTGGAAGAGTCCTTCTGGAAAACTGATCAAGGGACAGGTCGTCGAAGCGCACGGAAAACAAGGTGCGGTTCGAGCGATCATGATGAAAGGTCTTCCCGGTCAAGCGCTGGGACAGCAAATCGATATCTCCGAATAACCGAATCATCCTCCGGAGAGGCGGAACAAGAGGGAGAACAAGTCTCCGAATGCCAGCGCCACGAGCAGACCAATCAGAATATACGGGCCAAACCGCGGCAATATTTTGTAGACGGGGAACCGAGTCATTCTTTCCTTGCGCGAAATGAGTTTCAGCTTTTTCACTTCGCTTTTAGTCAGCACTTTTCCGAGATGGTATTTTTGAACGATGCGCTTGGGCATGCTTTCGAGTGCCAGAATATCCTCGTCCTCGATTTCTTTCAGCGTCATGCGCTTGGTGACGACTTCCTCCAATAATTGTTCCCGGAACGTCAAGAAGAATGCCGTGGATAACAACAGCAACAGAAAGAGAACGGTTCCGTACGAGAACGCGAGCGTGGTCCATAACACGAATCCCGCGATCACGAGAACGAATAAGGAGACGCCGGCTCCGGTCCAGCTCGGTTTCAAGGGTTTGCGGGTTTTAAACAATTCCCGTGCGTACGTGATTCCACTCACCAGCGTGGCCACGTACGAGCTCACCAAGAAAATCGTGAGGAAGAACAGCAGGTGCTTGAGGATATTGAGCGTTATCAAGAACGAGCTTCCCACCAGCGGAACCATCGTCGATAGTAATTCGAACGGGAACGGCCGGATCACATAATCCGAGAAGATCTGCGGGTGGAACGGCAACAACAACTGGAGACCCACGAACAGAAGGACATCGCCCATTCCGAGTTGTCCTTGCCGGTACAACACGTATCCCATAAGGAAAATGAATGCGGCGACCACGAATGTGTACACGATAATGGTTTCGTTGAGGGACGCAAGCGTAATGAGTGCTCCCGCTCCGATCATGGAAAACAGGATTTTGTCATCAATGAACGAGGTTCGGAAATCTTGGTACGCGGCGAAAGCGGTTCCAATGACGGCGATCAGCACGCGCGCCAGTTCGAAGTTTAATGCATCCATGGACTCACGTTAAATCGTACACGTATCCTTTGTCGTGCAATAGAATGCGATGGCCTTTGATGACCCTTCCAATGACCTGCGCGGGAATACCGTGTTTTCGGCTGATGGCGAGCGTGCGCTTCACTTGTTTGGACGCCACCCACACGCAGAACCCGATACCCATGTTGAACGTGCGGTACATTTCCCGTTTTCCGAGATGGGCGTTCCGTTGAATGGTGTTGAACAGGCGCGGGGGCGTCGGCATGCGATCCAGGACGACCCCGAGCTTCTTGGGGAGCACGCGCGTCAATTTCGAGAACGCCCCTCCCGTAATGTGGGCGAAACCGTGCACGCGGACTTTTTCCGCCATTTCCAGGGCTGCGGGTGAATAGATACGCGTAGGCTTCAACATCTCTTTCATGAGTTTTTTATTGGAACGGTTTTTTCCCTTGAGGAGTACTTTTCGGGCGAGCGTGTATCCGTTGGAATGCAATCCCGTGCTCGCCATTCCCACGAGCACGTCGTTTTCCCGAATGTCTTTTCCCGTAATAAGCTTTTTTTCCACGATGCCCACGCACGTTGCGGACAAGTCGAATCCGTTGCCGTTGATTCCTTTGATCAAATCCGGGGTGATCGCGGTTTCCCCGCCGACGATGCTCACGTTCGCCTTTTTCGCGCCTTTCACGAGTCCTTTCATGATCTCGCGAATGAGTGCAGGATCCGGTTTTTGCAGCGCTAGATAATCGACGACGGTAATCGGTTTGGCGCCAATGCACGCCAAGTCGTTGACGTTCATGGCAATCGCGTCAATCCCTACGGTATCGTACGTTCCGAGTTGTTGCGCCACGAGCACTTTCGTGCCCACGCCATCCGTGTGCACGGCAATTTTTTTTCCTTGGATGTTGACGAGCGCCGAGTAATGCCCCGCTGATAGTATGACGTCTCGGTTCAGCGTCGAGGCCAATTGTCTTTGCGTGTCCCGTTGAATGCCTTTGACTCGCTGGACGTTTACCCCCGCGCGAGCGTAAGTGTAAGGCATAACCCGTTTTTCCCCTCGAATGGAAAAGGTTAATAACGCCTGTTTAATATGGCTTTGGGTAGCGTGCATGAAAAAAAAGAAATTCCGCGAGCGTTTGAAGCGCATCAGCGTCTGGGGCCACATTTTTGTGGCCATAGGCGATTTCCTGGCCGGACTCGCATTGGGCGCCTATTTTTCCGGACTCGTTTTTGATTTCGCTATTCCGTTACTGATCGCCGGTATCGCCTTGCACTTGCCCGCTGTTTTTGAAATTTTCATGAAGTCTTAACGCGTTTTTTTCCGTCGGGTTTGGCTCGTACGAATGGAAATCCTTTTAAAGAGGCTAATATTATTGGTTTCAGGTTTGTTGGGTACTATTAATACCCGCCTAAGCAGGTGATTTAATGAAAAGAGGTCAATCCGCGTTGGAGTATCTGGTGACCTACGGCTGGGCCATTCTGGCAATCGTCATTATTGCGGCCGTTTTGTGGTATACCGGAGTCTTCAACCCCGCCAAATTCCGTGGAGGCAAAGAATGTGGAGGTTTTACCGCGTTCACATGTTCGGACTTCACGGTTCCAGCGAACGCTACGAGTACGGCTACGCTCGTTCTCGGTAACGCAGTAGGCCGCGTCATTACGGTTAGTACTGCCACGATCGGTACTGCTCCAAACGCTCTCAACAACTGCGTTCCGAGCCCGAATCCTGCAATTGTGCCAGCCAACGGTTTGCTTACCATAAACTGTGACGGCATTAATGGAAATCCGGGAGACGCGTACGACTACACGGTGTCGATCACGTACAATGACTCGCAGAGTCTATTGACGCACACGGACACGGGCGGATTCATCCGCGGAAAGCTGGAATAAGTTTCCGGCTTTTTTCTTTCTTTTTTCTTTTTCCATTCTTTTTTTCTTGTTTTTCTCGCGCCCCCTAATGACTCGCCTGAATCGATGCCCGCAGGATCCGTTTTACTTTCTCGCGAACCGGATGCTCGTTTCCTTTCTCTGGCTCAGAATCCGGGACACGATTTGTTTCAACTGGACTTCCGATACTTTGCTTTTCAACTGCCCGCTTTGCTGCAAGTACGCGATCATTTTGATGAGTTGCGCGTACAGCTCGGGGTTGGATAGCTTGATGTTCTGAATGCGCTCGTAGGCTTCCGGCTCCAGCATTTTCCTAAGCAGGTTCTTCAGCGCCGCGTCCTGTTGGGCCCGGTGCTGCGCTTCTTCCGCCCGCTTTCCGTATTCTTCCTGTTCGTTTTCGTCCATACCCTTTTCTTTTACCGGAAAAGGCTTTTAAGAGGAAGGTCTCCTCAACCCCTTTCATGCGTTCTCTTAATGGGTTTTCCAAACGTCCGGAAACGTTTACTGCAAGGGCTCAAAGGAAGGCGTTGCTCGCATTGCGTGAAGATGCTTCAGCGGACGTGACCACGGTCGCCATGAATCTGAAGTCATCGGTTACCGGCCGCGTGATCGCGAAGGAAAGCGGAGTCTTTTGCGGGTTACCGGAAGCGCAGTCCGTATTTCGTGGTTTGAAGGTGCGAGCCCGGGTTCGGGAAGGCCAACGCTTTCGCAAAGGCCGCGTGTTATTGGAAGTGCGCGGCGACGTTCGCCGCATTCTGGCCGGGGAGCGTACCGCATTGAATTATTTGATGGTGTTGAGCGGGATTGCGACTGCGACTCGAGCGTTGGCGGATCGTTTTGGACCGCGGATCGCGAGCTTGCGCAAAACGCATCCCTTGCTTTCCGATTCCGAGAAGCGTGCGGTGAAAGTAGGCGGAGGCCTGACGCATCGCTTGTCCCTCGCTGACGGGTATCTGATCAAGGAGAATCATGTGGCGGCGCTTGCGAGGGAACAACGCGTTTCTTACTTGAATGCGCTGCGTATAGCGGTTCAAAAAGTTCGAGGGCATCGCGGCAAGCGCTCTCCTGTAGTTGAAGTGGAGGTTCGTTCGATGCGCGAGGCATTGGCGGCTGCGGAGGAACGGCCGGATGCGCTCTTGTTAGACAATCTCTCTCCTTACCACGTGCGGAGGATCGCTCGCGTTCTGCGCCGGAAATATCCCTCGTTGATTTTGGAGGCGAGCGGAGGCATTACGGAAAAAAACGCGTCGTCGTACTTGAAAGCCGGAGCGGATTTCGTTTCCTCCAGTGCATTGACCTTGCGCGCGAAGCCCATCGACTTATCGCTATTGTTTGAAGCCTGACGGAAGAATCAGCCGATGCGTAATGCATTCCGGATATATATGCTTTTCGTACGGCCGCAAACATTATTAAGAAAACCAGTGTAAACTGTTGGTCTCATCGATTTCGAGGGGGGTTTGTCTCATGACGGAAAAAGAGTTTGTGGCCGAGGTTACCATCGAATACAAGCCATCGCTTAGCGATCCCGAGGGGGCAACCATCGCCAATGATTTGATGAAGCGGAACGGGTTTGAGCACGTGGATCGGGTGCGTACCGCCAAGCTATTGCGGATTCATCTGAAGGCCGCTAACAAGGACAAAGCCAAATCCATGGTGGACAAGATGTGTCGCGAGTTGCGTCTCGCGAATCCGGTTTCCCAAGATTATTCTGTTTCGATTGCGTGATGTCTCCTCCGATTTTAATGGTTTTAACATGAAGATAGCGGTCCTTCGTTTTCCGGCAGCCAACTGTGATTTGGATGCGTTGCACGTTCTGCGGGACGTCATTCACATGAACGCCGAGCTGGTTTGGCACCGTGATTTCAAGGAATCTCGTTTTGATGCCGCGGTTCTTCCGGGCGGTTTTTCGTACGGGGATCATCTTCGGGGAGGCGTTATTTCCGCGTTTTCTCCTGCGTTGAAGGAAGTGAAGCGCATGGCGAAGGATGGCCGTCCGGTTCTGGGCATCTGCAACGGTTTTCAGACGCTGACGGAGGCGGGGTTGCTTCCTGGCGCGCTTCTGAGAAACCAGTCGCTGAAATTCGTGTGCAAGTGGGTGCAATTGAAGGTGACGACGATTCGCACATCGTTTACGCGCAAGTTCGTTCGCGGCGACGTGTTTCAAGTGCCGATTGCGCATGGGGAAGGCAATTACTTTATTCCGCCGGAGCAGTTGAAGGAGTTGGAGGATAACGAACAGATCGTATTCAAGTATTCGGATTTCAAGGGCAATGAAACGCCGGAGTCGAATCCGAACGGCTCGTTTGATAACATTGCAGGGGTTTGTAGTCCGGAAGGCAACGTGGTGGGCTTGATGCCGCATCCGGAGCGGGCGTCCGAGCGTATCTTGAATCCATTCAATAACGAGAAGGCGCGGCTAGTATTTGAAAGCATGAAAGAGGTGCTCGTGCGATGATGGTTTCGGGCATCGAAGTCGATTTGACGAAAAAAGAACTGGCGCTCGTCAAGAAGCGCTTGTCCCGCGATCCCTCTCCCGTGGAAGCCGGCATGATTGACATCATGTGGAGCGAACACTGCAGTTATAAAACGTCTCGACCCGTGTTGAAGCAATTGCCTACCGAGGGAAAGCGCGTGGTATTGGGACCCGGTTTTGATGCCGGCGTGGTGGATGTGGGAGACAATCAATGCATTGCGTTCAAGATCGAGTCGCATAATCATCCGTCCGCCATTGAACCGTATAGCGGTGCGGCCACCGGCGTGGGAGGCATTATTCGGGATGTTCTTGCGGTGGGTGCGACGCCGATCGCCGTTTTAGATTCGTTGTGTTTCGGTCGCTTGGATAGCGAGCATTCGCAGTGGCTCATGAATTACGTGGTGAAAGGCATTGCGGATTACGGGAATTGCGTGGGGATTCCTACGGTGGCGGGCGATACGAATTTCGATCGCGGTTTTGAAACGAATTGCATCGTGAACGCGGCTTGCGTGGGTCTCGTGGCCAAGGATCAATTGATTCTCGGAAAAGCAAGGGATGCGGGAGACTTGCTCGTGTTAGTAGGAAGTCTCACGGGCCGCGACGGCATTCACGGCGTGACGTTCGCTTCCAAGAATTTGAGTGAGAAGAGTGAGGGCGAGCGTCCGGCCGTTCAGATTCCGGACCCGTTCACGAAGAAGTTGATCGTGGATGCGACGCTTGAATTGCTTCCCTCCGGTAAAGTGAAGGCGTTGAAGGATTTTGGAGGCGGAGGGCTGACGTGTTGCGCGTCGGAAATGGCGTTCAAGGGCGGCAAGGGAGCGAAGATCAATGCGTCGGCGGTACCGCTTCGCGAGAAGGATATGACGGCCATGGAAATCATGTTGTCCGAATCGCAGGAACGCATGCTCTATTCGTGTGCTCCGAAGGATTTGAAGCATCTCACGAACGTTTTTGATAAGTACGGCCTGACTCATGCGGTGATTGGCTCGTTTACGGATGAACCTCAGTTTGTGATTGAGTTCGAGGGCCGCGTCGTGGCCGAGATTCCGGTGGATTTGTTAACGGATGTTCCCACGATTTCGATGCCAGTAAAAGTTCCGGAGTACGTGAAAACGCTTGCCAAACAAAAACGCCCGCCGGTTCCCGAAAACTTGAATCACGTGTTCATGAATATGCTGCGTTCGGATAATTTGGCGAGTAAGCGTTGGGTGTATCAACAATACGATCATGAGGTGCAGGCCCGTACCGTGTTAAAAGCAGGGGACACGGATGCGGCGGTGCTGCGTTTGACGGAAAAGAAGGGTCTGGCATTGAAAACGGATTGCGTGTACCGTTTATCTTATTTGGACCCGTATTCGGGGGGCGCGGAAAGCGTGCTGGAGTGCGCGCGCAATCTGGCGGCCGTGGGCGCGGTGCCCGTTGGCATGGTCGACAATTTGAATTTCGGTAATCCGAACGATCCCGCTGTTTTCTGGCAGTTTTCTGAATCCGTTCGGGGTATTGCGGATGCCTGCAAGATGTTGCAGATTCCGTGCGTCGGTGGCAATGTTTCTTTTTACAATGAGGACGACCGTACCAAGGAAGCCATCAAGCCGGCTCCCGTCATTCTTTTGGTAGGCGTGGTGGAGGACATGGCGCGCATTACGGAGATGCGTTTCCGGAACACGGAGGATTCGATCGTCATTATTGGAGAAACGGCTCCCGAGCTCGGGGGAAGTGAATACGCGCACTCGATCCTGAAATGGGAGGGCGGCAAGGCGCCTTCCGTTGATCTCGACCGGGAAAAACGAACCCTTTCAATTATTTTGGAAGCGAACAAGCTGCGCTTGATTTCCTCCTGTCACGACGTGTCGTCTGGCGGTTTTGGTTTGGCGTTGGCGGAAATGTGCATTCGCAGCAATATGGGCGCGGAGGTGCAACTGGATCGGTTGCCTTCCAAGGGAAAACTGCAGGCGGATGAAATCATGTTTGCGGAGACCCCTGGCCGGTTTTTAGTCGCGTCGCGCGAGCCTCAGAAGCTCTTGAACTTGGCGAAGAGCCGGAACGTCAAGGCGGAGATTATCGGAAAGCCGGTTCTTGAAAAACGTTTTGTCCTATTTGATTCGGAATCTTCACGCAAGCGCGTCGTGGATTGCGCGGTGACTGCGATGCGGGATGAGTTCGAGCGCCGGATTCCCGGTTGCATGAAATAGCGTGGAAAGACGGTCTGATGCGTTTTAATAGGTACGCGGGCATGATTCAATTGAACGCACCGATTGGGTATACGAGGCCTTCAGAATGGCCGTGAAAGAAAAATGCGGCGTCATCGGCGTATCCGGAAAGACGCCTTCCGTTGAAGTGCCGCTGAGTCTTTTCCATGGCTTAACGGCGTTGCAACACCGCGGGCAAGAGTCTGCGGGGATTACGGTGGTTCGGAACAAGAAGTTGCGTACCATTAAAGCGATGGGTCTGGTGTCCGAGGTATTCGATTACGAGGACTTGGATTGGCTCACCGGTTCAGTGGGGGCGGGTCACGTCCGGTATTCTACGACCGGCACCTCTACCGTAGATAACGCGCAGCCGTTGATGCGCCATGCGAATGGCTTGCAGATCGCCATTTCCTTTAATGGCAACATCGTCAATTATGAAGAACTGAAACAACGCTTGGGGGGCTCCCTCAAGTTTTCGTGCACGGCGGACACCGAACTCATTTTGCAACTGTTTGCGGATCATCTCAAACGACTTCATACGCGTGTCCCGTCGTCGGCCGATTATATTACGGCCATGCAATCCGTGATGACGCAATTGGAGGGCGCATACTCCCTGATTTTATTGTTGTCCAACGGCGTCTTGATTGCGGCGCGCGATCCGCAGGGTTACAAGCCCTTGTGTTTAGGCCGCAAGCGCACGTTGGTTAACGAACTCGTTTACGTGGCATCGGAAACCGTCGCTCTGGATGCGTTGGACGCGCAATACGATCGCGAGATCCTTCCCGGCGAAATCGTGGTCATTCAAGGCACGTCCGTGGAATCTAAAGTCATGAAAGCTCGGCCGCGCGCGCACTGCATGTTCGAATACGTTTATTTCGCGCGTCCGGATTCCATTATTAATGGCCGTCATGTCTATCAAGTGCGCGAAAACTTGGGTATCGAGTTGGCCCGACCGTTTCATAATGAAGTGGATGTCGTGATTCCGGTTCCGGATTCCGGGCGTTCCGCTGCCTTGGGGTTTTCCCGGGAGAGCGGCGTTCCGTTTGCTGAAGGTTTGATCAAGAACCGCTATATTCATCGGACGTTTATCATGCCCGCGGATTCCAAACGCAAGTCCTCCATTCGATTGAAGCTGTCTCCCGTGAAACCCTTGATTGAAGGGAAGCGCGTCGCCATCGTGGATGACAGTATCGTGCGAGGCCACACGACGCGTAAACTCGTTAAAATGCTGCGCTCGGTGGGCGCGAAGGAAATACACCTCCTGATTTCCTGCCCTCCCATTATTGCACCGTGTTACATGGGTATTGACTTTCCGACGTACAAGGAATTGATTGCTTCGGCTCGGAATACGGAGCAAATACGCGCGGAATTGGGTGCGGATAGCGTGCAGTACATGTCGCTGGACGGTTTAGTGAATTCCATCGGGTTGCCTCGCGAGGACATTTGTTTAAGTTGTTTGACGGATGTCTACCCCACGGAAAAGATTAACGCGTATGCCCGTGGTCGCAAGAAGTTGGAGCGCTCGTTCAATATAGCGGTACTGGTTTCGGGTCGCGGCAGTAACCTGCAATCCATTATTGATGCGGTGGATAACAAATCGTTGCACGTGAACATCAGCGTCGTCATCTCGAACCGTCCGGATGCGCACGCATTGAAACGGGCGGAACAACACGGTATTGACGCGGTGTGCATTGATTCGAAAGCGTATTCCGATCGAATCGGGCACGAGAAAGCGATTCTGAAGGAATTGCAGAAGCGGGACGTGCGTCTCGTGGTACTCGCCGGTTACATGCGCATTGTAGGCGAGACGCTTCTCAAGCCATTTACTGGACGAATCATCAATATTCATCCGACGTTATTGCCCAAGTTTAAGGGTTGCATGGGCATTCACTGCCATGAGCAGGTCCTCGCCTCCGGGGATCAGGAAAGCGGCTGCAGCGTTCACTTGGTGACCTCCGATGTGGATGGGGGGATCGTTTTGGGACAGCGTCGCGTGCCCGTGAAACCTCGTGATACGGCTGAGAAGCTCGCGGAGCGCGTATTGATAGAGGAGCATAAGCTGCTTCCCGAGATGATCAAGCTGTTCAGCGAAGGCAAGCACGGCTGCTAATGGATTTCATTAACTGATTTCTCGCGCTCAGCGCCAGATGGAGCTTGAGAATAAAAAAAAGAAAAGGAAAAAAGAAAAAATTCCGGCCATTTTATCGGACTGGAACGTTGCCTGCGCCCGCTGCACCCGCGGCAATCAGCGTCATGACCGCTGCTCCCATGATGATGAATCCAATGATTCCGGGGATGATCCATACGGCCACGGCTTTCAGGGTGTCGAATGCATGCACTTCCTTGAGCATGAGCGTCAAGAGGTACAATCCATAGAGCCCAGCCAACATGCCCACGAGCGGAATGAGTCCTAGCAAGGCGATGGGTGCCAAGTACAATGAACTCAAGTAAAACTGTTGTTCGAACGGCCCGTTTCCTCCCAATACTTTCGCGATGATCCAGATGATTCCGTTACCGATCAGGCTTGCGACGATGCCGAAGACAGCCATCATAATGGGCGCCACGACGATCATGGCCATTCCCAGTCCGGCGATGGCTCCTGCTCCGGGAATCACGGTCAGGGATGCCGAGAACAAGGCGATGCCCAGTCCATAGATGAGTCCCATGATGCCGTACGCAACGGCCAGATGTTTGGCTCCTTCCGCGAGGCTCGATTTTCCTTTTTCGGACGCATAGGTTTCCTTGGGTTTGGTTAATACGGCAACCCACTGGTCTACAAACTGCATCTAATCACCTTTTCGGTTGAATTCATTAATTGATAGGACGGATGTACGCTAAGGGGGTTTAAAATCGTTATTTGCTTTATAAGCGCCTTTTTACGCCTCTTTTTTCATTTTCTGGCTTTCAAGTACGAGGGAGTGGCGGATTCGATTTCCGCTTCCACGAATTGCCCTATTTCTTTTCCTTCCTTCGGAACGAGCACCGTTTTATAGAAATCATTTCTTCCCGCCAGAAATCCCCGGGTGCCGTTCTCCGTGAGCAGCACGGGATACGTTCTTCCGATAAACGCCTGATTTTTTTCCCAAGCCGTATTCCGTTCCTGGACGGCCATTCCTTTCGCTCGCCGTTTTTTTATTTGGGATGGCACTTGCTCCATTTCAGCTGCCTTGGTTCCTTCTCGTACGGAGTACTTGCTCACATTCACCACATCAAAACGCAGTTCTTTCAAAAGCGTCATTGAATCGCGGTGCTGAACTTCGCTTTCCCCCGGAAACCCGACAATCATA
Organism: Microcaldota archaeon; assembly: GCA_018819225.1. GTDB lineage: Archaea > Micrarchaeota > Micrarchaeia > Norongarragalinales > SBBD01 > JAHJQN01. The sequence continues at coordinate 178,804 of JAHJQN010000008.1, read as the reverse complement.
TCCGTAGCAAGCGTTATCCCCGGAATGGCTTTCCTTGAACGAGATATAAACCCTTGCACGTCTTCCACCGCGTAATTCCGTCGCATGGCTTGAAGTATTTCATTATTTCCGGACTGTAACGGAATATGTAAGAATTGGTAGGTGTGAGGCATTCGGAGCGCTTCCACGAGTTCATCCTCAAAGCGCATCATGTGGTGAGGCGAACCCATCCCGATGCGTATGCGGAACCTTCCCTCCAATGCGTTTAATTGTTTGACGACTCGCGCCAGATTCGTTTGTTGATCGAATCCGTAGCATCCGGTGTCTTGCGAGCACAACTGCAATTCCTTGGCGCCTGCGGACACGGCGCGTTCGGCCTCTTGAATAATGCGTTCTTCCGGCTTGCTTTGAAACATGCCGCGTGCGAGTTTCGTACCGCAAAAACTGCAGGCGCTCAAGCATCCGGATGAAATTTGGATGCGAGTAATGGGGGTAAGGCCGCGTGGACTGATTTCAAATTTTTCGGAGAATGGCGCATTCAGTGCTTCCACCGCTTTTCCATTTAATGATTCCATTATTTCCGGAATTTTTTTCAGGTGGTTGGGTCCGATGAATCCGTTGGCGGAAGGCGCGAAGCGTTTCACTTTTTTTATGTTCATGGCGGGAAGGCAGCCCGCTACAATGTACGGTTTTTTACGGGTTTCCAGTGTTTGTAAATAATGCAGGATCTTATTTTCCGTGGTTTCCTTGACGCCGCACGTGGTCGCGATAACGAGATCGGCATTCTTTTCGTTTTCGACGATGCAATGTCCATGGGATTGCACGAGTTGTTGGGCCAGCTCCGCGTCGGCTTGGTTCAATGTGCAGCCGTACGTTTTGAAGAAGACGTTCATGGGAGTTATTGGTAAAGGGAATGAATAAATACCTGAATTTTCCGGCGGTTGGAACCAAACCTTTAAATGGTTCGGGGCGTTACTTGGTCATTCCCCCGCTTTCAGGTTTAATTCATGGAAGAAAAGACGGTTCGTCGGGCGCTTCGGGCCATGGAAGATGAACTGGCGCATATGCGCCAAAACGTTCATGGCGCGTCACCGGCTCATCAACGCGAATTAGCGGAGGCCTTGGATCGCTTAGCCACTTCGTCTTCGACGCTGGAAAAACAGATTTCGAATTTGGATGACGCGCACGCCACGAACACGGGTGCGTTGCATGATCAGTTGCGCGCTCTTCGGAAGGAGTTTGCGCATTTGAAATTGGCCACGACTCACTTTATGGAGTCCGAGGTCGTGGGAGCGTCATTGAATGCGTTTTCCCGGCGACTCGATCACTTTGAAGTCGTGGTGCGCACGACGCTTCGTTCAGCGGTTCGCAAGGAAATGCGTTCTTTTTCCGGCAAGCCCGTCAAGGCGCCGGAGGGTTTGGGCGAGCGTCTGGAGCACTTGAAAACGTTTCATGAAGGCTTGGCGCGTTTGCAGGAATCGTATTCCGATAATGCGTCGAGCATCGAGGATTTGAATCACAAGCTGACGGCCGTGCTGTCCGCGCTTTCGGATCAGCGCGCGCGTACGGAGGAAGGAATGGACCGTGAGCGCGCTCTCGAATCCCTTTCCTCTTCCGTTGAATCGAACGTGAAAGGGCTTTCCAAGGCCGTTGAACGCCATTCACAGGCACTCCGATCGATGGACTTGTCGCTTTCCCTTCTTAGGAGCTCGTTGGAATCGTCAACGGAACGAATGATTGCGGAGAAGCAACATGTTCCTTGGAAGGAGGACGTGCAGGGCTTGCAACAGGAGTTTTCAACGCTTAAGGAATCTTTGGAACAGCAACGTTTGCTGTTGGCTCAAATCAAGGAGGCCATGCCGTACAGCAATCAGTTCGAGGAAGTCATTCAACACGCCGATCTCGTGGAACAACATACGCTGGAGCGAATGGATGCGTTGCAGAATGCCATGGCCGTTCAAGGCCAGCGCTCGAGTCACTTCAACACGCAGTTGGCGCAATTGACTCCGGTGTTGCGGGATTTGAACGAGGCGTTGGGCGGCGTATCATTGGAGTTGCGCCGTCGACAGATGGAGGCATCGAAGCGGGACGCGCACCTTGCGGGCGTATTGCATGAGGTTCAGCAAGCGGTTTCTCGAAAGAAAGAGGATCCGGAGCTCCAGAAATTGCTTTCGAATCTCCAGTTTCAAATGGGTCAGGTGCTTGCGAGAACGCATGTCTCCAAACGCTCGGATGACGATCTTTCGATGCTTCGACGGGAAATTTCCGACTGGTCTAAACGCGTTCAGCCTTCCTCGCGTTCGCAAGTGGATTTGACGCCTCTCATGGATAAAATTGATGAATTGCGATTGGAGTTCTGGTTCCAGCCGCGAGAGGGAAGCCGGAACGCGAAAGAAGCAACGGTATTGCAAAAACCGTTGGTCCACCAGCAAGTATTGCTAGAGATTCAAGACGAGTTGGAGCATTTTAAGGAAATGGATTTGAGTCCGCGGGCCCGTCTTTCCGTTGACCGCATGAACGAATTGGCTGAACGCGGGCTTTCGTTGCAGGTCAAGCGACCTTAATGGAAACGCGGCGCCTGATGCCTCTAATAACCTTTTTCCTCTCTTGAAGCATTCAGGTACATGTTTATGCAGGTGTTCCGTTGGCAGTCCGCATTAGAAAAACTTCCCTATCGTTCGTTGAATCCCATGCAGAGCCATCTCCTGGCTCAAGGATTTCTTGGATCCCCGCGGTCACTCGTGTGCGCTCCCACGGCTTCCGGCAAAACGCTTCTGGCCATTCTTCGCATCATTCAAAACGCGCAGGAGCTTAACGGCAAGAGCATCTATTTGGTTCCATTAAAAGCGCTGGCGCAAGAAAAGCATCGCGAGTTTTCCGCTTCGCTGGCCCCGTTTGGTTTGAAAGTAGCCGTTGCCACGTCTGATTTTGATTCCTCTTCGGAAGAGCTTCAACGCGCGGATGTCATCATTGCCACGGTCGAGAAATTCGATTCCTTGCTTCGCCACAACGCCTCTTGGATCCGACGCATTACCCTGGCGGTCGTGGATGAAGTGCATCTATTACATGATGCCGGCCGCGGAGCCACCCTGGAAATCGTGTTCGTTAAGCTCATGAACTTGGACGTGCAGCTCCTCGCCTTGAGCGCCACGGTTGCGAACGCGCAGGAACTCGCGGGCTGGATGAATGCGCGACTCTTTTCCAGTGATTACCGTCCCACTAAATTGGTGTACGCGATTGCTGCTGGGAACCAGTATTTATTACTGGGCGACTCCGGCTCGTCTTCCGAGGAAATCCTTTCCAAGCGCGTTCTGGAAGACGTATTGGGTCGTTGCTTGACTTCGAAAGGTCAAGCCATTGTATTCGTTTCCTCTCGTCGCTCGGCAGAACGCACGGCTGGAGAGCTGAGTCCGTTCATTTCCCCGTTCATCTCTTCCGAGGAACGCGCTTCCTTGGAGACGCTTTCGGCTCGCGCTTTGAAGGCGTTGCCCCATCCCACGATGCAGTGCCGCACGCTTTCCGATGCTCTTCGGAACGGCATCGCGTTTCATCACGCGGGCATTACGGGGAAACAACGCACCGTGATTGAGGAGGGATTCAAGGAGAAACGCGTCATTAAAGTGATTGTGGCTACCACGACCTTGGCCATGGGCGTTGATTTACCTGCTTCTTACGTGATCATTCGGGATCTCAAGCGTTTTACGGGTGCTTTTTCCGAGTACATTCCGCGTTTTGAGGTCGCTCAAATGGCGGGCCGTTCGGGCCGTCCCCGGTATGATTCGCAAGGCATAGCGGTTCTCATGTGTGCTCCGAAGGACAAGGATCGCGTACTTTCGGAATACGTGTTCGGGGGCCTCGAGAACATTGAATCCAAACTCTCGTCCGCAGCGGTTTTGCGCATGCATTGCTTGGGATTATTGGCGTCCGGGTACTGCCATTCGTTTAAAGAGCTTTTTGAGTTTTTCCAGAAAAGCCTGTTCGCGTTTCAATACGGTTCTTCGGATGAATTGCTGGGTATGGTGGAGGAAGTGGTTTTCGAGCTCAAGAACATGGGTTTTGTGAGCGAACGCAAGAACGCGTCGCTGACCGCCACTCCGCTCGGAAAACGAATTTCCGAGCTTTACATTGATCCGCTTTCCGCGAACGCGTTCGTGGACTTCATCCAATCCAAGGGAGACAAGCGCGTCTTGGATTATTTGCTGGCATTGCACTGCGCAACGGAGATGTCTCCTCTTCCCGTGGTGAAGCGCAACGAAGAGCAAGCCCTGTTCGAGGAACTCGAAGGCATTCCGCTGAACCTCTATTTGGAAAAACAGTTCGATGACTATAATTTTCTGTCGAAGTTCAAGGCCGCGAAGCTGTTGAACGCTTGGATCAATGAGGAAACGGAGGAATCGCTTCTCGAGAAGTTTGAAGTCCCTCCCGGAATGCTTGCTACCCGTTTGCGCAACGTGGTCTGGTTATGTTATTCGGTGCAGGAACTCGCTTTTATTCTGAATGCCTCCGGCGTGCACGCGGAAGCCAAGCGCTTGCGTCGCCGTCTGCGCCACGGCATTAAAGAGGAATTGCTTTCGCTGTGCCGGATCAAGGGCGTTGGTCGCGTGCGCGGCCGCAAGCTTTTCCAGGCCGGCATTTTATCCGAAGACGCGTATCACGGGACTCCCAAGGATCAGATTCGCCGCATTCTTCGTTCCTAAAAACCTTTTTTAAGCTCTCGCTTCTTAGTGCCTAGCGACATTGCATGGATCCTGAGGACCTCAAGCGCGTATATGCTCAGTTCGCCGAATTCGCCGAATCCAAGGGTCTTCCCGCGCTCCCGTCCCTCATTATTCTGATCATTCTCGTTCTCGCCATTCTCGCTTTCTTGACCACTTTCTTTCTCCCGAAATCCGTGATCAGCGAATTGAAAGTGACCGTGTTATCGGAGAGCGGTGAAGCCGTGTCCGATGCACGCGTTCAACTTTTCGATGAGAAGGGAAATTTCATTGACGAACAGCGAAGCGACGCGCAAGGCCGCGCCTTGTTTTCAAATGTCAACCTGCCGAAAGTCGTCGTGAAAGTGCTGAAGAACGGTTACGAGTTGGCGACGGCTGTTGTTCAAAACAAGCCGTCCGTCAGCGTGGAATTATCGCCTGAACAAACCATTCCCGCGCTTGAAACCTTGAGCATCACCGTTCTCGTTTTGGATCACGATTCCGGTTCGGCCATTTCCAAAGCATCCATTCAATACGCTTCGGATCGCTCCCAAAAATCTTCTTCGGCCGAAACGGATGCCCAAGGAAAGGCGGTTTTGTTGGTTTCCGAGGGCCGTACGGTGAACACGCGCGTGTCTCACCCGAACTACTTGGAAAAATCGTTTTCGTTTCTCCCGAAAAAAGGGAAAGTCGTTGAAGTGACTTTGCAGCGCCGGTCGGGTTCGGCCACGCCTCGTCCGTCCGGCGCGCCCGCTGATTTGGAGTATGGTTCGCTCGAGGTTCTCGTGAAAGATCCGGACGGAAATCCCGTGTCCCAATCCACGGTAACGGTTTTCGACGCGTCCACGGATGTGCAGCTCGCTTCCAAGGACACGGTGAACGGCAAAACTACCTTCGATGGCCTGCTCGTCGGATCCCGCGTGTATCTTGCCGCCCGTTCCGACCTCTTCCTTCCCTATGCGGGCTCGCAGCAAATAAAGATCAAAGCGTTGACGAAGCACGAAATTTCGCTTCGTTCGGACGGACTCACGGAAGACTTCAAGGTTCGCACGTTGGACGAGGAAGGCAACCTCGTTTCCTCAACCATCTCGCTTTACACGTCCGATAGCCGGCTCGTATTGCAACAAGAGAGTTCGGGCGAATCCGTGTTGACTCTCGCGGACATCGAACTCGCATTGGGTGAAGATCCCGCTTCCCTCACTTATTACGTGTCCGCTTTTTCGGATGCGCGTCTTCCGGCGGTCAGCGGCTTCTTTACCGCTCCCTTTTCGGAAGACGTTTCTTTGTTTTTGGAAATGGCGACCGCCGAGAATTCCGCCGCATTAACCATTCAAACTCAGGATGCTTCCCGCAATGCGCTTTCGGGTGCCGAGGTACGCGTTTTATCGGAGGATAAGACCGTGCTCTTGGAATCCAACACCGATTCTTCCGCGAGTTTAACGGTCTACCTTCCTATCAATTTCAAATACACCGTTGAAGAACATTATTCAGGCGAGACCGGTTACGGCCGCGTCCTCCTTCTACAAAACGAATACTTAGAAATATTTTTGAGCGGCCCGGTCACGTTCTTAGAAGTCTCGGCGTACGACGCGTTTTCTGAAGCGCCCGTGTTTGCGGACTTCGCGCTTTCCGTTGAAGACGAATCCTTTGATTACTGTTCGGGCACGCTTTGTTATCTGCGCTTGCCCCATCTTTCTTCGGGAATCGTGGACGTGTTCGCGTCCGAGTACTTCGATTACTCTTCTGAAGTGTTCTCCGGAGGAGAGGACGAGAAATCCGTTCCCTTATTCCTGTTACCCATCGATGAGCTGGAAGGGTCTTATGTTCAATGGCTGGGCGTCTTCGATGCCTTCGACAACCAAGTATCCGAGCTGCAAGCCGGCCTTCAATATACCGCTAAGCTTTTAGTGGGTTCAAGTGACGCGGAGGAAACCGGCGTCTATTTCCGTTTGGGTACGGGTTCGGACCTCGAGCAAGGCGAGGGCCAGCTTCTCTCTTATGATGCGCTGACTCCCGCTGATTCAGTGGTTCGTTCTCCTTCCTACGTTCCGGGTCCGGTTTGCCCAGTGGATACGGCGAGCGATGACGGCTTCAAATGGATGGAACTTGTTTTCAACGGTCCCATGGTCCAAGACGTTTCCTTCCGCTTCCAAGTCAAAAATAATGTGCAAGGTAAAACCTCGATTCCGTTCTTTTACAGGGCGTACGCGTTGCAAGATGACGGCTATTTCCGCGTCCCTCCTGACGAACAACTGGGCTTCTTGGAAAGCACGCCGGACAAAGGAGGCTGCTATGCCAGTACATTCGAGGAATCTCTTCCGCTCGTGCAAGTTCAAGAGTTCAGGTGTCAAGCAGCCGGCTGTTTATCCATTGCGCTGGAGCAAGACGGGTTTCTAGCTGGTGACGGATTTCAAGCCCGCGCATTGGAAGGCCCTTCCGGACTCGAGTGCGACGATTCGTGCGATGGCTGCGAGGATTCCTGCGTTCTCTCCGCATTATTCGTTCACCTCGATTTCGATCCCTCTCCTTCGTTCTCGAATCGTCCCTTCAATTTCCGTGTTTCACAACGCGGCGGCCTTCTCGCGTTCAAAAAGTACTCGGTTAACCACGCCGCTTCTATGGACTCTCAAGCCTCTTCTGTTCTTGCCTCCGTTTCCGATAGCTCCTATTACGATGTTAAAGTAACGAGCTGGCCCTTGCGCGAAGGTGAGGAAACCGTTACGGTTGAAGTCTGGCCAGAAAATCTTGAGAACCAGAAGATCCGTGAAACCATCGATTTCTCCATTCTAACTTCTTGCGGCCGAGGAAAGCGCATTTGCGAGGATGGCTCGTGCCAATACCTTTGCATAACCCTTCCCGATCCGTCGGAAGAGCCCGAACTCGAGGTATGTCCTTCCGGGAAAATGCTTTGTTTGGATGGAATCTGCCGCGTGGATTGCGGTTTCATCGGCACGCCGACTCCCGAGCCCACGCTCCAGCCTTGTTCCGAGAACTGGGAGTGTTATCCGCAACAATGCGACGTCGCGACCGGATACTGTGAATCTCCGGACGCTGCTCCGGAACCCTGCGAGGAAGACTCGGAATGTGATTCCGGGAGCTGTAATGAAAATACTCGACTCTGTGACGAAACGCCGTCTGCAGACGCCTTATGCTCCGAAGCAGGCGGCTCGTGCGTAGGCGGTTGCGGCGATTACGAGGAATGCTCTCCCATCGAGGGCGCTTGTACCGCAGGGGTTTGCTGCACGGGCTCTTGTTCGACTCCGCTTGAGTGCACTTACAATTACGAATGCGCTTCCGGCGAATGCGATCAAAGCACGGGCACGTGCATTCCCTCTATTCCAACTGAAAACGGTCGTTGCACCGTCAACGTTCAAAAGAGCGAGCTGAATTCAGGTCAATCCACGATGGCTCAAGTCAATTACTTCGATCTTTCTTCAGCGCCTCAAATCATTAACATTAATTGCGGGAACGATCGCGCAACCGTTGCAACGAATTGCGCGGACCGCACGGGTTTATGCTCGGCGATGTGTTACTATCCCAACTCCGGCAGCTTTTCGGTTTCCGCATCCATCGGCAGCAAGGCCTGCACCGACACGTTTGTAGACGTGATTTCCGAACCCGATCCCACTATTGACTGCCATTACGACGGCGATTGCGGTTTGGATGGCTATTCCGGCGAGCCCTTCTGTCAAAACGGGGATGTATACTCGAATTATGGAACGCGTTCATGTGATTTCGGAACGTGTTCCAATGTTCTGCAAGCCGAACGCGTGCAAAACTGCTTGCGTGGATGCCAGAACGGCGTATGCGTTGGGGATTCAGGAGGGCCGACTCCGACTCCTCGTCCCGGCATCGGCATCGATATCGTCAACGGACAACTTGTTACCAACATCGCGTCCATTCAAATGCAGGCCGATCCCATTTTCCCAGGCGACGTAGTGAAATTCGACATCACCGATAAATGCACTCATCCGCTTACGGCGATCCGTTCCCCGAACGCAGACTGTTTCTCAGTTCAAGACGGCTACATTATTTTCCGCGGCGGACCCTATCGTCCGTCGTGCCCCATTGATTTAAGCGGAGGCCAGCTAACGCAAGCAGGCGAATCCGTTCTCGAGCTGACCTGTCCCGGAGACGCTTCCAACGTTTTATCGCTTCCCATTGATTTGCGCATCGACAACAGCTTTCCCACGACTTACTTGGAACCCGCTTCTTTAGAGGGCTCTTCCTCCAAGCTCTTCCACATTATCAGTGAAGCGCAGGGCCAGCGCCGCCTATCCATTAACAATCAACAATTCACTGAATTCGATCGCGCGGGCGCTAAAAGTTATGCGTGGAGCGGCGACGGCCTATTGGAACTTTTTGAGAACGACGGCAAGGCCGCTTCCCTCGTATACGCTCCCACTTCCACTTACTACCAAGATATCAGCGATCAGGGCCCGCGCAAGGAAAGCTGCAGCGACGCGTTTTGTTGCGCGGACGGCTGGTGCACGACTCAAGCAGCCGCAGGCTCGTTTTCTGCGTTCAAACAACTGGCTCAAAACATGGCCGACCAAACCGCTTTCCGCACGGACAAGCGAGCGAAACTACCTATTTCAAAGATTACGGATCAACCCTTCATTTTCTCTACGGTGATTCGCTTGCTTCAAGGCGCCAAGCTTCCCAGTCAAGTCTCCGTTCAGGACTCGCCTTCGCAGTACGGTTGCGAGAGCGACGCGCCAGCGGTTTACGAAGTCTACGCTTCCACTTACGACGGTTTTGCGTGGACGTACCGCGCACGCATTTCCCGCCTGTACCGCTACCAGTACGTTTCCCCGAACCAGCCTCCGTCTTGTCCCGGCAGTTCGCGCACGCCGGCTTCCGAAGGAACCGAGTCGTTCAGCCGACAATCGTCCGGCGGCTATCTGGCCTTATGCGATTTCCTGACGGGCAAGCCAGATTGCGTGGACTCGGATCCGAATGCTAACCTTGCAGCTGCAGAGCAAGTCAAGGACAAGGAGAATCTGACTCCGATTCCGATTCCAAGCAGTTTCTGGCAAATCCCTGTCAGAAAACTGATGTGCGACCACGTCGCTTCATCGCAAACGACCAGTTACACTTCGGCGGTTCGTACGTGTGATGCGGCTTACTTAGCCGAAATGAATATTTGTGGGGATGTATACGCTGCGTGCTCCGCCGCTACCTGTGCAGTTTTGATATGCCCCTGTTGTGCTCAACCCGCTTGTGCTGCAGAATTGACCGCATGTGAAGCAGCTGCGTATTCTACAAAAATTGCATGTAAGGAAGCAGCATACACTGCAACTCAAGCGGCGACGAAAGCGGGGGCAGTAACTGCTTCGGGTATCGACATCGATTTCCCCGGATTCTTCCCATTGACCCGCACCACACAACTCCTTTGTTCCTGCCTTGTTGGGCTCCCCGAACCTCTATACGGTCCTCCGCCTGAAGGTGTGGTCATCTGCATAGAGAAATGCAATCCCAAGCGCTCCTATGTCGTTTCTTCTGTATGTGATAATCAGATGTATGCGGTTGTTCATGCCGGCGTAACGGAAACCTGTCACCTTGATTACGTTGGAATCGCGATCGCGGGGGCTCAAGTGTACACGCAATACAAATACCCTGAGTACAGCGTTTATGCCAATTGGTTGGGAACTTTATTGCAGGCACGATGGGGAGTTACAGACGCGCAGACTCCCGCGATCCTTAAAGCTCTTGAAAAAACATTGAATATTCCGCTTTCGGGTACTTCCGTATTCCATTATCAATTGCAAAACGGTCTCGAAAGCGTTTTCTACTCTGTGCTTTGCAAAAAGTTGGCAGGATAATTTCTTGTGATTTCGAATGACGATGAAAACCACTCAAATAACGGAAGGTTTAGCTTCTTTGACGATTCCGAGGCAGAGCCTGCGGGATCCGTTTCACTGCCCCGTGTTCTTCAACCCCGCCATGAAGTTCAACCGCGACGTTTCCGTTCTGGCTTTCAAGCACTCCATGAAGCGCATCGGCGTGAAGAAAGCAGTTGCTGTTGATGGCTTGTGCGCTCTGGGGGTGCGCGGCATCCGCTATGCGCTTGAAGGAAAAAACGTTGAAAAAATGTTTTTCGTGGACGCGAACGATGACGCGTTACCGTTCCTGAAAAAAAACGTGAAAGCGAATAAACTCGAGCGCGTTTCTTCCATTGAACGCACGGACTTGAACCGCTTTTTCCTTAATTCGGAAACGTTTTTCGATTTCATTGAAATCGATCCGTTCGGTTCCCCGGTTTTCTTTCTGGAGTCGGCTTTCAGGCGCTTGAAGAAAACCTCTGTTCTTTCAGTTACGGCAACGGATCTCGCGAACTTGGCGGGAGCCCGTATGCTTCCCTGCATTAAGCACTACGATGCGCGTCCGTTGCATAGCGCGTACGCGCACGAGATCGCATTGCGTGTTCTCGTGGGCCGCGTCGCGCGTACGGCGATGAAATTTGATTTCGCCGTCCTGCCTCTTTTGTCCTTTTACCGCCGTCATTACGTGAAAACCTTTCTGTTATGCGAGAAAGGCGCGATGAAGGCGGATGACATGATTCCGAACATCGGTTTCGTGAACCACTGCGTTCATTGCCTGCACCGCTTTCCTTCCAGGCGGCAAAAAGAATGTTGTCCGAGTTGCCGCGAGCCTTTGGAAGCGGCGGGCCCGTTGTGGCTTTCTGAATTAAATGACTCGAAATTTTTGGATGCGCTGCTGAAGGATGTTCGAAAAGATCATTCAAAGGATGCGAAATCCGTTGAGAAGCTTATTCGCTTGCTGCGTTCCGAGAACGCGTTTCCCGTTTCTTTTTTCGATTTGCACGTGTTGGCGAAAAAGTCTGGAGTGTCGGTTCGATCCGTTGAACGCGTTTCCGATCAATTGAAGCGCAAGGGGTTTCAGGTTTCGCGGACGCATTTTTCGCCGACGAGTATCAAGACGAATGCTTCCGTTAAAGAGGTTCGCGCTGCGTTGCGTTAAGTCTATTCGAACGCGTTGATGGCAATAAGGCCTATCAAGTTGTACACGATTTGCTCGATGGTTGGAAACAAGAGCATGCCTCGACCCGCTGCTTTCATTTCCTCGATGATCGAGCTTCTGACTATCAATCCCGCGTATTGGTCTCCTTGGATTTCCGCGGAAGACAGGGAGGTCGCTGTGAAGTGCACGTTGTACTCGCCTTGGTCGGTTCCGACGAGCTCGAATTGAATGGTCTGTTCCGTATTATGGGGTACGAACACGTCTCTCGTATACGCCCATTTCGACGGCAGTCCTTCCGCGACTTCGATCCGGAATGCGTCGCTGGCGCTTCCCAGGTTTTGGAGCTTCATGGCGTAGACGGCGGGCTGGTCGGTTCCGGCCGTGACATCTTCTTGCAGGACTTGGAACCTGAATACGTCTCGGCTCACTTTCACTTTCGCGTTGAAGCGTACGGGATCCGTTCCCTGGTATTCGTCGAACGTGCGGAGTGCAAACGCATACTCTCCGTCGGGCGCGAGCGGTGAAACGATGACGAATGCCTTCATGATTCGCTCGTAGTACTTGCTGTCGAGTTGTTCCCATCCGATGGGCAAGGAGGATTCATCCACGAGCAAGCGATCCCAGTCTTTTTCCTCTCCTTGGAAATCGGGTTCTCCTGTTCCACTGCGAATTTCCACTTCCAGGCGTTGTCCCGGCCCTACCACGCCCAAATCCAGTGTTTCTCCTTCGGAGATGGTATGCACAACCGGATCGACAATGATGACGTGCGGGGCGGCGCTCGCGATTCCGATCATCACGAATGCCATTAAGATGAGTGCGCGCATTCCAGGCTTTCTCCTCTAGTGCTCTTTGCCGCGCTCGTTTTAATAAGGCTTTTGCTTTCCTAGAAATCGGAGTATCCAATTACCGTATTGGACTATGCTTTCCTTGCATGTTGGGTGCCATTGAGATCATTCGCTTCCAAATATCGGCATCTTTCACTTTTCCGACTCTTTCGATTAATCCCTTATTTTCAAGCTCTCTGAGGTGTTCCGAAATAGTGGTGCCGGTTATCGGAAGGATCTCTTTAAGCTTGTTGATCGTATTCACTTCGTGGTCCAATAATTTCAATATATCCTGCTTTCTTGATTGACAGCGTTTAAATTGAATTTCCTGTTTTCTAACGATTTGTTCTAACTGCTTCTGTTTGTGAGCCAAACTACAATTTGGATATTCCTGTTTAAGTTCTTCGAGATCAGCAAGAATTTTTTTACTACTTCTTGCAGAAATTCGAAATCGGTATGAGGGTCGCGGTGTCAAGTGCCCTTTTTTCTTTTTTATTTCAGTACATCTATACTCGAGGCTTTCCGCTATCTCGAGATAATCTTGAAGTAACGCTTTATTCCCCGAATAGATTTCTATGGAGTCTCCGATATGGCCTTCGTCAACAATAAATGATGCTAAAATGGCTATTTTGAAATTTCTTGATTTGTTCTTCATTTGATTGGGCAGTCTTCTGTTCAAACTATCCGTTGGACTGATTTGATAATACTTTTTTATGATTTCTCCAATGATTTTAGGAATTCTAACCTGCCAATAGGTATCATACGCGAGATCATTTTTACAAAATTTTCCAAATACGTTATAAAGTTTGGTTAAAAAAATTCGTCTACCGAGCTCATTTTTTTGTTTGTAGTTAGGCAGGCTTTTAATATTTCCAAAACTTCCGTCTCCCATAAAATTCGAAACGACGGAGTCGAATTCTGGAGAAATTTTTATGGGAAAATTTCCGGTAATGAATAAGCTCCTCCCCGCATTTCCGTATCCGATAATTTTTGTTTCAATATGGTCCGGACTGATATCCAATAACCTACTTAGTTCGATTATTACCCAAACTGGAATTTTTCTTCGTTTACATGTTTTCCAATTTGTTATCACGGGAAAACTAACCATTGCCCGGATACGGTATACCCGCGCTTTTTCCCGTAATATTATTGATAACTGTCTTAACGTTTTCGTTTTGTCAATTGATTTTAAGAGAAGTTGCTTTTGGCATGGTTCTGTTAAAATAATGTAAGAATCGGGTGGCAAATCCCAGAAATGAAAGTAATCCATAACCTATTTTCGGTGTGAATAACTAAGTAGCTTGTTCGACCCTCGTGTTCCAGTGGTTGGCTTTTCTTTTAAGTCCATTTAGTATTCGGTCAATTTTCTTTGAGGAAGCACGCGACTGCCTTTAGCATAATCCCGCATACTTACCTTTAATCTGTTTTTCAGGAACTCTTCGGCTTCATTTCGGGTAGCGAATTTATATGGTGGTTTTTTGAAGGCTTCTCTTACTGTTTGACGAACAGCCCAAACCCCGACGGGCATGTTATACTCCTTTCCGATTTCCCTGAACACCACGACTTTCGCCTGCTTTCGCAGCTGTTTAGCGAGCGCTTCCGCCGCGCCGAATCGCCCCGCGTAATATCCTCCGGCTTCTTTTTCGGCGTAATCGCTTCTCCCCTTATAGGGTTCGTATTCCGATACGAATCCCCATTCTTCTTTTCCTCCAGCGGACCACGCGCTTCCTTTCTGCCATGCCTCGAATTGTTCGAATTCCCACGGACCGGGAATTAATAGGATATCGAATCGGTTGAAGAGGTATTCATTGCTGTACACGCGAATTTCAGGCAGCCACGGGAGCGTTTTGATTTCGTCAATGTAATGATCGGCCGTCATCTTGTCCGTGGCGGTGATGCTCCATCGCGTGGGCACGAGCCGCTTCCGCTGTCTTTGTCCGAACACGCCTATCGACAATAATTTCTGCAAGTAATACACGTCGTAATTCCGTTTCATGAGTTCGTCGACGGCATCGCGCGTCTTCAGGTTCTCTTCGAGCAGGCTATCCACTTTTCTCGGAATCGTTGGGTTGCCCGCCAGCCGCATGCGCTCCATTTCGGCGGACGGTCCCATGGGCTGGGTGACGGGGGACAACGCGACGCTGAAGCTTAACTCTTTCCGGAATCTCACTTCCAGATCGATGGTTTGGCTGGATAGCACGACATCCTGCAATTCCGAGAGCGTGCGGCTTTCTTGTTTTACTGAATGCATTTTTTTCCCGCGGGCGAGCATGCTGCGGAACTCGACGATTTCGTTCACGGTTTTACCGTACCAGTCCGCGGGATGATCGAATGTCTTTGAATCCACGCTGTCGTCGATTCCGACTAATGGCCCGATGTTGACGAACGGGTAACCGTGAGTGCCAATGAACGCGTTCGGTGGCGACGCCCCAAATACGTCTCGGGTTAATTTCTTTTTTTGCTTCAATTGGATTTGAAGCTGGAGTTTTTCAAGGTGCGCGCACCCCCGACTACGGCAAATGGGGCAGAATCCTGTTCGGGGGGCTCCTGCAATCCATTGTTTCTGCGCTTGAATTACGGTGGCCGCTTCCGATCCTTTGAATAATGGAGGAAATCGCGGGCGCTGCAGCATATGCGGTTGTTCGACGATCATGAATGGTTTGCACTTCCCGCGTTTTTTTAAACCGTGTGCTGCGGGCTTTCCGCTTATTTTTTTAAGGTAAGAGGTATTGGTGAATGGTATGGAAGACGAGCCGTCTGAGGGTTTGAAACGACGCGTTCAGGAGATCCGCAACCTGCAGCATTCGGGCAAGGATTACATGTACTGCAAGATGTGGTTGGTCGCGAACGGGTATGACGAGCGTTCTGCGAACTATGTGTGGGCGTTGGCGAAGCACGGCAAGTCGTTGCGTCAAAGCGCGGAGGAGGTGGCTCGTAAAAGCATGTATGACGGCCTTATTTTTCTGGGAGGTTTCTTGGGGTCACTGCTTTTTTTCCGTCTCGCGTCCTTCTTCAATTTTTTCGTGGCGACGGTTTTCGGTTACATTTTCTTGCGGTACAGTAAGTTTGCGGTGATGCGATCTCCGTTTGGTTTCGCGATGAGCATGCGCTCGGATTTGTATCATGAGCCGGATCCGCCGGAAAAAAAGTGGTTTAATTACGGCGTGATGGTCGGGTTCGCGTTCTTTTTTGTCGCCTTATTCTATTTTCCGTCGTTTTTAGGCTGGACCCCCTCGGAATTTTGGTTCGAGTTCACGCATCCCATTGACTTGTCGCGCTTTATCGCTTCCGAGTAGCGCCGTAACCAGGATTTAAAACGTTTGACTTCTAAACCCGTTTCAGGTAAGCGGCTATGGCAAACATTTCCGAAGTATCCGCACGAGAGGTCTTGGATTCGCGTGGCAGTCCCACGCTCGACTGTACGGTGTTGCTGGAGGATGGCAGTCGGGGTTCGGCGATGGTGCCGAGCGGTGCGTCCACGGGAATCCATGAAGCCGTTGAATTGCGTGATGGCGGCAAACGGTTTTTGGGCCGCGGGGTATTGAATGCGGTCACGAACATTCGGAAAGTCATGGCTCCGAAGCTGGTGGGGCGGGAAGCCGGTAATCAGAGGGAGCTGGACGCGTTTCTCGTTGAATTGGATGGGACGCCCACGAAAAAGAAATTGGGGGCGAACGCGATTCTCGGGATTTCGTTGGCTTCAGCGCGTGCGTCGGCTGCGAGTGAGAACCACCCGTTATACGTTTACTTGCAGGAGTTGTATGGTTCGCCGTCTTTATCCATTCCGGTGCCGTTCGCGAATTTGTTGAATGGCGGGAAGCATGCGGGGAATGCTTTGAGTATTCAGGAGTTCATGATCGCGCCGGTCGGCGCCAAGAATGGGGCGGAGGCCACGCGTATGGTGGCCGAAGTGTATTCGACGCTGAAAAAACAGTTGAAGAATCGCATGGGCTCTTCGAGCATCAACGTCGGAGACGAAGGGGGGTTCGCGCCGCCGTTTACAAAAACCGCGGAGGCGTTGAATGCCATAGTCACGGCGATTAACGAGCTCGGTTATTCCAAGCACGTGCGTCTGGCCATGGATGCAGCGGCTTCCTCTTTTTACATGGACGGATCGTATTCAATGGACGGCCGATCGCTTTCGACGGGCGAATTGACGGATTATTATGCGGACCTCATCAACAACTATTCCTTGCTTTCGTTGGAAGACCCATTTCATGAAGAGGATTTCGAGGCGTATGCCACGTTAACGAAACGCTTTTCCAACGTGCAAGTGGTGGCGGATGATTTGACGGTAACGAATACGGCGCGCCTGAAAACCGCGGTGGAGAAAAACGCGGGGAACTGCCTTCTATTGAAGGTCAATCAGATCGGTACGTTGAGCGAGAGTTTTGAGGCGGCTCGACTCGCGGTCAACCATAAGTGGGGCGTCATGGTGTCCCATCGTTCGGGTGAAACCGAGGATGCGTTCATTGCGGATCTTGCCGTGGCCATGGATTGCAAGCAAATCAAGTTGGGGGCGCCTTGCCGCGGGGAACGCACCTCTAAATATAATCGTTTGCTTCAGATCGAGGAAGCGCTTTCTGGAGTGCGTTTTAGTTGGATCCGTTGATCGGGTTTCGTTTGACCTAAAGCATTTAAACGCGGCTGGCGTTCTATTGACATGAGGCACGCGATCTTCCTCGTTATCTTTCTTCTATTCCTTTCCGGTCTTCATGCGGAGGACGTGGATCTGCAGCCGAAGATGATTGGGAGTGCGACCGCCATTGTGACCTTAAATTGGTCGGTTGACTTGGGTTCGCAGCAAGTCAGCGAGCTCAGCATCAAGAGTTTCGGTTTCAAGGATTATCCTTCTCAACGGGTCTTATCGGAAGAAACGTCGCTCTTTACTTCGTTTGAAACGGATGATTATGGGAATAAGATTCGCTTGTTTACCTTGGATCCCGGCAAGCCCTTCCAAACCTTTGGCATGGTGTCCCAAGTCCATGTGGGTTTTCCGTTGGAATTCAAGCGGGCATTACCGGCGGAAGCCGAGTACTATTTGCAGGAAAGTCCTTACATTCGATTGACGCCCGAGATCCGAGAGATGGCCCGACAGTTGACGCACGATGAAACAACGGACTGGAATCGATTGATCGTATTGAGTTTGTGGGTGCATAACAATCTCGCCTACGATACGGCACTCATTTCCGTCACGAATGATGCGGAGGAGGTGTTTCGCGACCGCGTGGGCACGTGCGACGAATTTTCTCATTTGTTGATTGCCATGCTGCGTTCCGTAGGCATTCCCGCAAAATTTTCAGCCGCTTTTGTGTATAGCGGGACGGATTGGGGGGCGCATGCGTTCGTCGAGGCGTTAATTGAGGACGAGTGGATTCCGGTGGATCCCACGTTCAATGAAGCCATGTTATTGGACGCGACGCACATCAAGTTCGGGGAAGGGTTGGATCAGCAGGACATCAAGGAAGACATTCTCATTCGCAGTTTCAATGCGGACGTGGGCCAAATCAAGTTGACGCGTTCCTTTAATGTTGAATTCACGGACACCCAGCCCTTTCCGAAGTATTTCGATATGGAGCTGGATGTCACGGACAAACGCGTCGGATCCCATTCATTGGAAACCGTTTGGCTGACCGTTCGAAATCGCGATAGGCGTTTGGCGGTTCCTTTGACGCTGAACGTGCCTTCCGAGCTCGACGTACTCGGTCCCGATGAATACAATCACGATAAGCTCTTGTTTCTGCAACCCTATGAAGAACGCACCGTGGGATGGAAGGTATTGGTGCCTCAATTGGATGAAGGTTACGTTTACACGTTCCCCATCGAAGTCATTAGTTTGGGCCAGCGCGTCGTTAAAATGTTGAACGCGTCCAAAGGCGGTGAACGCACGCAAGAGGAACGCGTTGAAATTCTTTCGGTTTCAACGGATAAGAATGGCGGCGTAATGAATCTCTCCATTTTAATCAAGAATACCGGCAACCAGCCGCTTCCCGATGTCAACGTCTCTTTAACGGCTCCGGGTTTTAATGAAACGCGTTCGTTGCGTTTGCGTACCGGGGAAGTTCAAGACGTGCCGTTCTCTTTATACGTGGGCACGGCGAAAGAATTGCGTGCGTCGGTTTCCATTCGCATTCCTTCTCATGAATTTTCTCAAGCCCTTGTCGTCGCGTTCGAGGAACCCGCGCCTACCCCCGAAGTGTTTGAGGACGATTTGTCCGGCATCCCATTTCCTCGCGACATGATTCTCGTTGCGTTAGGGATTCTATTATTCCTGATTTTCCTATTCATCATGTCCCGCGTTATTCACATCAACGTGCAGCGTTAATTCATCGCCTGGCGTCCCTTTCTCGCTCTGCTTGAAGGAAATGATTTATAATCCTTCTTCGCCCTATTCGTTTTCCGTCCTTTTACTGACTCTTTCAAGCGGCTGTGGGCTCAGGGACCTTTTCTTTGCGAAGAATAGCTCCTTCAAAAGAAACGGTTTTATTCTTTGATGTTCAACGTACCTTCCGGTATTAAGCGGCTGTAGTCTAGCCTGGTAGGACATGAGGTTGCCAATCTCAGGGCCCGGGTTCAAATCCCGGCAGCCGCACTTTCGGCTCCGGACCAATTGGCTTATTAAAGATTTTGGGGTTATCCTGTAGAATAGAGGGGGCAAGCATGGCGCAATTGGGTATCGTAGTAGACAGCATCACCATCAACAAGTGGGAGACGAGTGCGTTGCAACAGGCAGCGGAGCACAGCGGAGTTTCCACAGAAATCGTGGACATTCGAAAGCATTCGTTGGACATCGAGAAAAAGCCGTTCTCGTTTTCCGTGGGATTGTTTCGCATGGCCCGCGCCTCCTCTTTCGAAATCTATTCCAGCCGCTATTTCGAGCACTTGGGCATCCGCATGATCAACAACTCGAAGAGTGTCGAGTTAGGGGGGAACAAGTTTGAATCATTGATTCGTTTGAAGGAAGCAGGCATTCCGGTTCCGCGGACCTCTTTAGTGTACTCCTTTGAATCGGCTTCGAAGGCCGTGGCCCAAATCGGGACGCCGGTCGTGTTGAAGCCAGTGATCGGTTCGTATGGTCAAGACGTTCATCTCATGAAGAATCTCGAGATGGAGCTGGCCTATTTAGATGCGGTTCCCAAGCCGTTTGTCGTGCAAGAATATTTGAATACGGGCGGTAAGGATTATCGAATATTCGTTCTCGACGGAAAAGTTCTTGCCACGGTGTTACGTCAAGCCCCTTTAGGAGAATGGCGTACCAACGTATCGACGGGGGGTTTGGTCAAGAAAGTCGATTTGCCTCCTGACGTCAAGAAAATGGCGGTGAAAGCCGCTGAAGTGTTGGGGCTTGAAATTGCAGGAGTCGACATAGCGTTAACGAAAAAGGAAGGGTTCAACGTGATTGAAGTCAACACCATGCCGGATTTCCGTGGATTGTATTCCGCGACGGGCATCAATCCCGCGGACGCGATTGTTCGTCATGCCTTGTCGTTGCACGGAACGTAGCTTGTACCAAACGTTATTATTATCGGATAGGGATGGAAGTTTACGGTGTTAACATTGAAGGAATCGGTTTATGCGTGTTCTCGGTGCGGGCGAAGGGCCAGCCATTCCGGGGCGTGTCACACGTGCGGCGTCACCATGGATAAAATGTGTCGTCAATGCGGTAACTCGAAAAGCTTGTGCGTTTACGTTCCCTGCAAATCGCGTTGAAACTATTCGTAACGCAGCGCGTCCACGGCTTCCATTCGGCTCGCATTTTTTGCGGGAAAGAATCCGGATATCACGCCTACAACCATGGAGAACAACAGCGCGAATCCCAGCAGTTCCGGAGTCACCACGCTCGGAACCCCGAAATTGCCTAGAATCCAAGAAACCGTTAATGCGAATCCTATTCCCATGATGCCTCCAATGAATCCAAGTACCGCGGCTTCGATCATGAACACTTCCAGGATGGCCTGGTTGGATGCCCCTAACGCCTTCAAGGTACCGATTTCGCGCGTTCGTTCCAGCACGGACGTAATCATCGAGTTCGCGACTCCTACCCCGCCGACGATGAGCGAAATCGCGGCAATCCCTCCCAGAAATAATGAAAGCAGTCCGGTGACCATTCCCACTTGCTCCGCCGTGGCTTCCGGCGTAATGACCGAATAATCTTTTTCGTCTTCACCGACTTTATGCGATTTCATGAGCACGCGGTCGACTTCTTTTGCGATGGCACTCACCTCCTTGCCTTCTTCGGTTACGATCATGATGGCGAACACGCGTGTCGGGTCGTATCCGTCCCCTAACAAGTTGCGTGCCGCCCGCGAATCAATGTAGATTCCGTTATCGAAATCCCCTGTAAAATCACCGGCTTCATTCATGATGCCGCGCACGCGAAAGCTTTCTTCATTGACCATGAGCACGTCGCCGACTCTCACGTCATCCTTAAACATATCGTGTGCTATTTTGTGCCCGATAAAAATGCCTTCCACATCCCCTTCTTTCATGTACCGCCCGTCTTCCAATCCCATGTACAGAAAATCGTTCATCACCGTCGGGTCCACTCCGCTGACCGTCATTTTGACGGTACCCTCCTTATGCCGCACATTCGCGAGCATGAGCAACAGAATGGGGGATACTCCTTTGACTCCGGCCACGCTTTTCAATGAATCGACATCCCGGGCATACAGCGCTCCCTTGAATGAGAAGGATCCGCTGGTCATGCCTTCCATGCTGCCGGGAATCACTTGAATGTAATTCGATCCAAAGAGATCCAGTTGAGACCGGATTTCCTTGTCAATGCCTTGCGCCAGCGAGATAAGAATGACAATGGCTCCGATTCCGATAATGATTCCCAGTATCGTGAGCCAACTCCTCAAATTGCGGTGCCGCAAATTCTTTATCGAGTACTTGAAAACTTCCCAATGCTTCATATATCCCGATGGGCTAACGCGAGATACACTTTTAATGATTCTCCTCTATCAACTTGATCATGAAACTCGTCAGTCTCGCCTCCGATTTCGGTGTTCAGACGCAAGGCATTGCCGCCATGAAGGGCTCGATTCTCGAGATCTGTCCTGACGCGCGCATCATTGATTTGATGCACGGATTGCCTTCCTATAATTTATGGAGTGCAGCTCGCACCATGGAAACCGCTTGTTTTCTTCCAAAGGGCGCGCACGTTTGCGTGGTGGATCCAGGGGTCGGTACGAAGCGCAAAGGAATAGCGATTGAAACGAAGCGCGGCGATTTTCTTGTTGGCCCCGATAACGGGGTTCTCATGAGCGCCATACGTTTTTTCCAAGGATTCGAACGCGCGGTCTCTATTGATAATCTCCAATACGCGCGCCAGCCCGTTTCCCCGATTTTTCACGGTCGCGACGTTTTTTCTCCGGCAGCCGCTCATCTTGTGAAAGGCGTTTCCATTTCCGAGCTCGGAGCTCCTGTTTCTCTTGATCAACTGGTTCCTTGCCCGTTTCCGGAAGCGAAACCGGAGGGAAATACCCTTTCTTGCCGGATTCTCCACGTCAACCAATTCGGTTCCATTCACTTAAACCTCCTTGCATCCGTTTTGGATGAGTGGGGTGTGAAGGAAGGCGATTACCTATTGATGGAGCAACCCGGCCAGCTTCCCATCAAGATTCCGTTCCGTAAGACGTTTGGAGACGTTTTCGTTGGATCGCCGGTTCTGTTGAAGGATGATTACGGCCGCGTGGAACTCGCCATTAATCAGGCGAGTTTCTCGGAAAAATTCGATTTGAAGCAGAAGGATTTGCTCGTGTTTCATCGTTCTTGATGGGTATTTACGAGCCTTCCCCGATGACTTCCACTTCCATTATTTCACTGATTCCATAGGGTTCTCCATACGCTTTTTGTTCCTCTTTGTTGAACACCGTAAATGTACCCGTTAATTGCACTCGATTGTACAGATAGTCCTGCATGGTTTCCAGGGGATCGCACGCTTCATCAAATGACGCGCATTGTTGGACGATGACGGATTCCCAGCTCACGATGACCGCACGACATCCGTCCTTTTCGATATAAAAGTTGCCAATACCGCTTCGAATGCTTTCTCCAATGAATAGGAGGAATCCGTCCACCTTAACTGCTTTCCGTAAATAATCGTTCGGATTCGTTTTCAGTTCGCATGCCGTTACGCTGGTTAATGCAATATCAGTTGGCACGGCGGGCGTGGGGGTCGGCGTTTCTTGAAACGAAGGCAGCACGCTCGCTATATACGTCGGAATTTCCGTTGCCGGAGGGAATGTGGGAATCGGTATTCCTGGTTCGTCGGGAACGGGTTGCGTACAGCCCGCGATCATCAATGCGAAAAGCACTATAAGAATGCTTTTGGTTTGAGTGAACACCATTGGGGCTACGCGCACCCGGGTTATTAACGTATGGAATGGCTTTGTTTTCACGCAGACCATCTTTAGAAAACCGTTTTAACGACCTTTTTTTCCTCTTCCATGGCTTCGAAGAGCGTCTCTTTTTCATATTTCAGGAATCGCGCAATAAACGTATCCGGAATCTGCTGTATTCGAATGTTATACGCCGTCACGGAGTCATTGAAGAATTCTCGTCGATCCGCTATCATGTTCTCTAATTCCGTAATGCGTTTTTGAAGCTTGAGAAAGTTTTCACCGGCTTTTAATTTAGGATAATTTTCCGCTACCGCAAATAACGATTTCAATGCTTGCGTCATCATTCCATTGGCTCGCGCCTTTTCTTGAATGGATGTTGCTTGAGTGGTTGCTGCTCGCGCTTCCGTAATTCGTGTGAAAACCTCTTTCTCGTATTTCATGTATCCCTTGACGATGCTGACCAGGTTGGGCACTTCCGAACTGCGTTGTTTCAGCAACACGTCAATATTCGCCCACGCTTTCTGGATATTGTTTTTGAGCATCACGAGTCCATTGTAAATAATGATGATCCACAGCACGATGGAGACGACGATCAATGCCGTGACCGCACCGAGAATGGTTTCGAGTCCTGTGGCCATTTCTTTTCACCTGACTATACGCTTCCAAAAGTGAGTAATAAGGCCAAACCGACTATTGCTAGCGCGGCGCCTCCCCCAATAAACCAATATGAATTTCGTTTCAGCCCTTTAATGGTTTCCTTTTCCGTTTTATCCGATATGTAGAAGAACGGGTGGTGCATGCCCTTCGTTATGATAATCCTATCCTCCTGTTTGGCGGATTCCGCTCCATTCTTTTGAGCCGCGGTTCCCATGACGTAAACCGCATCACCGGCTTCAATAAACCACTCGTTCAATTTTCGAGACGGGTTTCCCCCGAGTTGGAGCGGTCCGACGGTGAAAAACGGTTTGTGAAGGGGAATTTTTTCTTT
Organism: Microcaldota archaeon; assembly: GCA_018819225.1. Taxonomy (GTDB): domain Archaea; phylum Micrarchaeota; class Micrarchaeia; order Norongarragalinales; family SBBD01; genus JAHJQN01. The sequence goes on along the minus strand of JAHJQN010000008.1, from coordinate 154,989 downwards.
TTCGCAATACTGTTCGATTTCTTTAGGGTACTGTTTTCCAGGTAACGAACAGGTACGGTCTGGCGGAATCTCTATCTGCGCTTCCCGCGGATCGATTTCGACTTGTCCCGTTGCGTCTCTTACATAGAAGTTTTCTCGCTGCTCTTTTTCATGAATCGTGACCCAACTACTGTGCTTGCCTTGTTGTCTTAATTCTTGGATTTCAATGCGTGAATAAACGCACGGTTTACCGATTAACGGACTTTTAAGATCGACTTTTTGTACTGCTTTTCCCGTGATTTCCACCAATCCCATGGCCAACGAACGAATATCGGAGGTCGGAATGTTTTCGATGAGCCGCACGCGTCGATACGTTTGGAATCCATGGTAAAACAACGCAAGACCGGAAACGATGACCGCCCCAGATAGAATCAAGCCTTTTGAGATACGGAAACCAAAAAGTATGGGCATAATAACAAAGAATAGGAGGATTCCCACCCCCCAGAGGCCCTTTTTTTTGTTCATTACTTTTCTAATGCAATTCGGATTTATTAATGTAAACGCTTTACTCCTTCTTGGAATGAGGCTTTTTTCCATGGATCGAATGGATGGGGTTCGCTTACTTCTTGCATCAGTATTACTTCTTGTTTTCTATTCCTTGGGGCTTCCACTGCAATACGTTGTAATCATTGGCTTCATGTTTCTCGTTCTGCTCGTGTTACGCGGTCCCTTTTATAGAAAAGTAGACGGTTTTCTAGTGCAGCGGTTTGCTTTCGTTCGCCGTATGTCACCTTGGAGCCGCCGCATTCTCGTCATCCTGGTATTTCTTCTATTTTACCTTATTTTCAAGCAATTCGTGTACGAGTTCTTGAAGCTTTTTGGCATTGACATTCCGGGCGTTTTAATGGAGTTGACCGAGTCTTCCAATGCCCGCCCGTAAGCTCGTTTGGGGATGGGGTTTACACGCCTAGAAATCGTAACACTTCAAATACGAGGACCGCAGGCCACAAAATGGCTTTCAGTAAACCAATGACTCCCATCCAAAAATCGGTTGCCGTCGTCAAGTAATAAAACGCAGCTCCCAGGAAACCGAGCCCGTATACCGCATTTCCGCTCCCGCCGTGCTTCCATGACCCGCAACCCGTCCACTCTTCATTAAACATGTTCTTTTTCTTTTTCATTTCAGATCACCTTTCAAGGGCTTCAGGTTGAATTGACTATATTAAATTATTCTTTTCAATGTTTTTTCTCAGCCGGTCCGAACCGAAAGAAACCACTGAAAGCCACACCTTAAATATTCTAGTTTATTATTTCTATCTTTATAGATTTTCAATTGTTGAAAGGAGATTTACATGCCTATTGAAGAAATGTATAAACGTGGAGGATTGAATCCCAAATTGCGAGCGGACCATTTAGCCATACTGCATGAACTTTTTGCACGCCCAGGAATCGTAGTCTATAGTAACTTAGTGGGCGGGCATGGGCAAAAACCAATAGCGAATCGGGATGCCCTTTCGGAACTTATGGGTAAAGGAATTGTTGTTGCCCATGGAAGTCGGGGTGGAATAACTCAACCACACACCCAGATGGTTATTCCTGGAGGATGGGCAAGAGAAGTGGCCGAATTCCTTCGTAGAGAAAAACCTTTGGATAAATCAATCTCCAAGTAAGAATCGCGGCATTGAGATGTTATGGGGAGTGCCGCAGGCCGGATTTGAACCGGCGACACATCGGTCTTCAGCCGAACGCTCTCCCAGGCTGAGCTACTGCGGCATAAGCAAGCGGAATGATTTTGGCGATATTGTTTTTTAAACCGCCTTATTCGGGGGGTTAAGGCGGCTCGCATACGGGGGTTCTCCCCCTTGAAGGCGCCCCTGAGTTGCTGCGGCATAATAGCGGGAACGATAAGTTTTATAAGGTCTTTAACTTCAAGCATTCGTTGCATTTCACAGGAGGTGCGTATCCGTATGAAGTACCTGAAAGCCCGAAGAGGACAAGCGTTCGAAACCATGATGCTCGTCATCAGCGTCATCGTCGCACTCGCCATTCTCGCCGTGCTGTTGAACATCTTGAACATTGTTAAGATCTTCAACCCCTCGGATCCCAAGGACTCGATGTCATCCGGCTTAAAGAATGTTCAAGCAAAAGGATTCGGAATTTCCTCACCCCAAAAAGTAACGTTTTCTGAAGGCAATACCATCTACATGAAGGAAGTCATTCAAGAAATTCCGGTAACAGAATCTGATGTCCAATTCTCTGCTCATACAAGCGTTCCCACAACCGCTCTTGCAGTTACTGCAAACAAAATTGTCGTGGAACAAACATTAGACATCTATGTCGTGGTTTGCGGAGATGAATCGCGTCAATCCCCACCCTTTTATTGCATTTCTCTTGGAAGAACAGCCGCGGATTCTACAGCAACCTGCGAAGATGCATGCGGACTCTCAACATCAACACCGTAAATTTCGAATCTTCGAAAGGTTAGCATTATGACCCGTTTCAAGGGCTCGACGGAGTGGACGCCGATCTACATGCTGATTGTTTTCGTGATCGCAGCCATACTGATTTTCACGCTCGTCAAGCCCTTGTTGAGGAACGCATCCAACGTGGCCGGAGGCAACCTGCAGGAAGCACGGCAGTTCGCGTCCAGCGCCATGTGGCTCGTATTCAAGTAACGAGTTTGATAACCATAAAATGGAGGGGAATCCCTTACACTTTTATAGCCAGCACGTTTACTGTTGAGCATGCGCTTTAGATCCCAGTCCGGCGCGCCCATGGAGCTGGTAATAGCCGTCATTATCCTGATCGCGAGCATGACGATCGCGTTGAAACTCATCTCGGATTCCGGGGAAGCGCAATGCATTTCCGAAGTCAAAGCGGAAGTGGATAAATTGAAATTAGCAATGCAGGACTTGGCGTTGCAGTCGCCTCCCAGCAAGCGCACATTCTATTTCCACATGCCCAAGTGCGGGGAAACATCCGTGGACGTGCTGCGGTTCGTTTACTATAACAGCGAACAGTATTGCCGGGCTTGTCCCGGGCATTACGCCGGATGCTGGAAAATGGAGATGGCTTCATACGATCCGGATGGGCAGAAATTGACGCAAGGAACGAGCCTGATGCAGAACTCGGTGTGCATAGATATTGCCGGAGAGTTCACGGTCTTGGATGGATCAGATACGTCGATTGGCGGACAAGCGTGGGATCCCGCGACGGGCCTGGGGTGCCTGCCGTTGGGAGTTAACCCGTGCCCGGTCAATGAGTTTGATTCCACGAATCCATTTTCCTGCACGGCATCGACTTCAGGCGTGCCTACGAATCTTTACACTGGATCGGATTCGAAAGCCAGTTTCTCGACGCTCGGGAGATGGTACGCTTCGGGTGCTACGATCAAGCGCACGCGAATATTCAAGATTACGTTGCAGAAGCGGACGTATCATGGATTGGGTGGTGAAGCCGGAGCGATTGCCGTGTGCGCGCAGCCAGTGGAGAACTAGCTGCGGGGGTTGGAAACCGTTTCAATTATTTTCTCGGCTTTCGCGAGCTTTGCCTTCTTCTTCTCCTGGTGTTTCTTGAGGTATTCGTTGATGTGCGCGATGCGCTGGAGCTTGCATTCCCCGCATAACAAGCGGCCGCTCGTGCAGTCTTCCTTCATGTCCTTCAAGTCCTTGTCGTCATCATAGAAATGGAATTGCATGAGCTCGTAAACCACGCATTTCTCGGGTTGGCCTCCCTTTTTTCGCTGTTCTTCCGTGGTGTCCCTTCCGCCCGTGAGCGCGTTCGAGACCTTTTTCTTCACTTCTTTCTCGGAGTCGTTGAGGGAAAGGATGTTTTGGGGGTCGCGCTTGCTCATTTTCGTGGTGCCGTCGAGGGCGCGGAAGAACTTGTGGTAGGTTGCGGAAGGAGGTTCGAAGCCTTTTTCCGCAGCGAATTTGGCTGCGAGGTCTCTCGTTAAGCGTATGTGCGGGTCTTGGTCGGCTCCGACGGGCACGACGACGGCGCGGGCGCCCCCGTTTTCTTCGAGCATGGGGAATAGGATGTCTCCGGCTTGCGTGAGCACGGAAAAGTATAGTCCGAGGTTTTGTTTGCCGTAGAGGGCTTCCAGGGTAGCGGTGGTGGTTCGCTTGGCGAAGAGTTGCGCGAGGCGCATGACTTCCGCGTTCCGGGATTGCTTGTAAATGAACGCGTTTTTTTCGTGGAGTCCGAGCGCCAGCAGATCCGCCACGTTGTCTATAGCGATTTCGTGGCTTTGTTCCAGCGGCAATCCGTTGTCGGCATAGGCTTCGAGGTCTGCTATTCCATAGAATGCTTTGGCGTTGAATTCTTTTTGGAGTAGGATGAGTTCTTCGGCGGTGAGCTTGCTGCCCAAGTGAAATGAATTGGAGGGCTTGATGCCGGTCATGACGGCGACTGGTTTTCCGTCGTCAGCGGTCTTAATGAATGATTCGAGTCCGCGGTGCGCGAAAACGATATCTCTTCGGAAACCGCGGTGCGATGAAAAGCGTTTTTTCATGGCGGGGGAAAGCGTTTGGAGGCCGAATTGGGTGAAGAGTTTCTGGTAGTCGACGAGTGCGTTTCCCCACGGATCGATTTCTTTCATTTTTTTATTCACTGGGAGTTGTGGGGGAGGCGAACGCTTTTATTCCCTTCCACTCTTGCGCTTGAGGTCTTGGTATTGTTGGGCGCCGAAGCGTTCTTCATCGAACAATCGGAGCCAACGGTCCACGTCGGGTACGATAAATTTATGTAATGCGTGGGGGAGGCGGATGGCGAGTACGCCGCGAAAGGCTTTCGGAATGGGTTTGCCGGATTTTTGCAGGCGTCCTTTGAAAACCGTGAAGATGTCGGAGCGATTGATGGTGAGCTGGAAATTCTTTTGTTCGGATTGGAAGATGACGTAGGTTTTGCTGGCGAGTAGGCTGCCTTCTTGAGCGCGGTTTTGGTCATCCGGATTTTCGGTATCGATGGTTTCAGAGGAACGCGTATGTTCGTAGTACGTGGCTTGGGATTGGATGAGGATGTGTTCGGTCAATCCTTCTTTCCAGTTGGCGACCTTGGTTTGGTATTGGATGCGGTTGCGAAATGAAAGCACGCCGATGAATACGAGGAGGATGAGGAAGGCGAGTTTGACGCCGTTTTCAAAGTCGTTGAATACGAGGAGGGAACTCACCAGCGTAAACAGGGTTAGCGCGAGAAAGAACACGGCAATATACAACGTCTCTTCGTGCGGCGTCATGCGATCCCGGAGGGGTAAGAAAGCTTTAAAAATCGGTATTGGCAACAACTACTAACTAATGCGGGGGTCTATTAAAGCCTTATAGCTCGCTTTCGGTGCTTCCGCGACCGGTGAAAGGACATGAAACTTGTTGTTAATGACGGAAAGAACGCGAAGAGTTACCAAAAGGAATTGGCGGACGAAAAATCGTCTTCATTGCATGGAAAGAAGATTGGTGATTCGATTAACGGGGACTTGATTGAGCTCCCGGGTTATTCGTTGAAGATTACGGGGGGCAGCAATCGGGACGGGTTTCCGATGCGTCCGGATGTAATGGGAACGCGTAAGACGCAGTTGTGGCTTTCCGGCCCGCCGGGTATTCGGGGTTTGAAGAAGGGCGAGCGACGCATGAAAACCATTATCGGTAACCAAGTGTCCAAGGAAACGGCTCAACTGAATGCGAAAGTGGTGACGCCGGGTCCGAAAACGTTGGAGGAGCTCGGGCTTTCGGCTCCGGGTAAGAAGAAGGAGGAAAAGAAATAAATACGCGGATATTCGTATCTTTAGTGAGAATCCGTGGCCGGGAGGCGTTGTAGCTGAACTTCATTGCCTTCCATCCTGATTAAACTGTTTCGATCCTTGTTTTTGTTGGTGGATGCTTCGTTCGTGTTCTCGGGGCGGGCTCGTCGTCGGATGGATGGGGCGCTTGAGTGCGCGGGCCTGGATGTTTCCGGCTCGGTTTATTGGTCTTCGACGCTCGTGGTTTCCTGTTTTCTTTCGCTCTTTCTTTTCATCATCTCCTATTCTTTGTGGTGGTCGCTTTGGGTTTCTGTAGCGGTTCTTCTTCTAGTGTTTGGGTTGAGTTTTTCCGTTGGTTATGCGTACCCGTATTATCGCGCGAAAAAGCGGGCGGAGGAATTGGAACGCGAGCTTTCGGTTGCGCTTCCCTCTTTGGCGGTTCAGCTGGCGCTAGGGATATCGTTCGAGCGCGTGTTGAAGGAAGGAGGGGAAGGCGGGTTCGGTGTTTTGAGTCAGGAATTCCATAGAGTTCATGACTCCGTTCATTTGCACGGGATTTCGGTTCCGGATGCGCTTAAGGCCTTGTCGCGGCGTACGGATTCCTTGATGTTGAAGCGCGTCTGTTCCCAGTTGGCGTGGATGTACGTGAATGGGTCGGGGACGGATGAGTTGCAGCGGTTTGGGGACTCGTTGATCGTGCTTCAGCGGACGAAGTTGCGGGAATTTCATTCGAAGTTGTCGTTAATCGGCGTGTTGTTTATCGTGTTTTCGGGTGTGGTGCCCGCGTTCTATTCGTCTTGGGTGATGCTGGGCGCCTCGTTCTTGGAGTGGACGGTTTCCGAGAGCGATATTTTAATAGCCTACCTCCTCGTATTTCCGTTGGTGGACTTGATGTTGTTGTTGTACGTGTACGAAAAGACGCCGAAGTTGTTCTCGTTGTAATGCCTATGAATTCGTTTGGGGATTGGTGGAAGCTGGCGAGGCTGGAGCACGCGTTTTTGGTAGCGGCCGCTATCGTGGCTGCGGAGGCGTTGACGGCGAAGTCGTTAGCCGTCTCGTTTTCATTGTTTTCTTTTGCGGTGTGGTTTCCGGTGTTCGGCCCGTTTTGTATTACGGCGGCCTCGTTCATTTTTAATGATGTTCAGGGTTTGGGAAGCGATCGCGCTAACCATCGAATCGAACGCCCGTTGGTTTCTAGGCGAATTCGGGTATCGGATGCGTTGAAGGCCTCGATGTTTTTGTATGCGTTGGGGATGCTTTTGGCGCTTTTCGTGAATGCGTGGGCGTTTGGTGTGGCGTTCGTTTTTGCGGCGTTTTCTCTGGTGTACGATTCGGTTTTGAAGAAGCGTCCGTTGCTGGGTAACGTGTTTATTGCAAGTAGCATGGGAATATCGTTTGTTTATGGTAATTTCGTTTTCTCCCCGGTCCTGCAGGAGTACGTGTTTCTTTTTGTGGCGGTCTCGTTTTTTGCTGGTATCGGGAGAGAGTTGTTGATTACGTTGAGGGACGTGAAAGGGGATGCGAAGGAGGGCATGCGAACGTTGCCGATGCTTCTCGGTTCGGTTCGTACGGTGCGGGTATCGGGGGCTTTATTTCTCATCGCGCTTCTGTTGACTTGGATTCCGCTTTTTCAGTCGTTTCACCACGCCTATTTTCTTTTGATTGCAATGAACCATGCGCTGGTTCTATACGCCTTATTCTTGGTGGTGCGATCGCCGTCTTTGGCTCATTTGAAGAAAGCGCGTAATCTGACCTTGCTTGCTTTAGGCGCGGGTTTGCTGGGGTTCGCGTCGCTTGCGCTTTAAACGAGTTTTTGTTGTCGGGACGCCAATTCGTTTAACGAGACGTTCAAGCCTTCCACGGCGTTAATGATTCGAACGTTCGTTTCCTTTTCCAGCCATTGGCGTTGCTCTTCGCGGCCGGCTTGAACGAGTTTCATGCCGGCGTGGGTGAGGAAGACGGCTTTCGGTTTTTTCGTAAGGGATTTCAATATGTCGGCGACTTCTTGAATGCTTAAATGATAGGGGAACCGATCGTTTCCGGGCCGGAGGCAGTTGATCACCAGAAAATCAGCGCCATTCAATTGCTGGCTCAATCCGTCGAAAATCTCGGTGTCTCCCGTGTAGGCGATTCGCATTCCTTCGGCTTCCACTTCCAAACCAACGGCACTCGGATCTTCGTGTTGGGTTCGAAGCGCTCGGATGCGGATGCGCGGCGAATACGCGACGGGCACTCCGGGTTGAAGGACGTGAACGCCTTCGCACATGTTTTGGAAGTAATCGTCGATTTGTTTTTCGAATCCGTTGATTCCTTTCAGCACGCTTTGGCTGGCGAGCAGCATTCCTTTTTTTTTCTTGAAGGATCCGAATGCCATGGCCTCTACGAGTATGGAGGCATCGTTGCAGTGATCGATATGGGCGTGGCTGACAAATATTCCATTCAGCTTGGCGGGGTCCAAGTGATGTTGATAGGTTTTTACGAGGGCGCCCGGGCCCGGGTCCACGTGGAGCGCGATTTCTTTTCCGTGTATTCGAAAACCGCCGGTGGCGAGTACTTGCCTATCGACGACCACGCGGCCTCCGCCACTTCCCAAAAAGAAGAGTTCCATGATTTTTTTTTGTTCTGCGTCTTTTTATTTCCATACGTTTTTATAGCGCGTTTCTCTAATGGGAGCATGACGTTCTTTTGGCTCGTCGCGTTCGTCTGTTTCTTTTCCTTGTCCCAATCGACGGATTGGATTCAGTACGGCTTTGATGAACATCATTCGGGGTTTACGCCGGATGACGGGCCATTGACGGACTCATTGTTGTGGAGAACGAAGGTGGCGGAAGGTTTGCCGGAGCACGTTCAACTGCTGTATTCGAATGGTCGCTTGTTGGTTCCGAGTTACGAAAACGTGGCGGATTCGAATTACACATTGTTGGATGCCGAGACGGGCGAATGGTTGGACAATGTGACGGAGCTGGCTGAAATGTCGGGCTGGCAGTATCCCGTGCTCGTTGGAGACACGTTGTACGTCAATAACGGGGATTTATTCGCGTATCATATTCCGTCTCGGGATGAATTGTGGCGCATTCCGGATGTGGGGGAATCGTTTGGTCTGACGTACTCGACGGCTTTTTCGTCTCCGAAACTGTTTTTAGTGCGACGTACGGGGGAGGATACGGCGGCGTTGGTTCGTGTCAATGCTGAAAATGGCGTGGTGGAATGGGAGACGCCGGTTAACCGCTATACTAAAGACTATCCTCCCGCGGTGGGGGGCGGAGTGGTGACCACGCTTATTTCCTCTCCGCAGTATCGTTTGCACGGGTTCGATGCGGAAACCGGGAACCCGTTGTGGAGTTCGATTACGATTTACCCCATCAAACCCGCTTCGTTTGGCTCATCCTACAATATGTTTTTTGTTCCGGATGCATCCGGTTACGCGGGTCGGCGAATGAACGCGTTTTTTCCGCAAAACGGTTCGAGGGCTTGGACGTACTTGCTCTCGATGTCATCGAATGCGCCGGGTCCAGTAACCGTTGATAACGCGAATGACCGTGTCTTCATTCCCACGCAGGCGCAGCAGAGCCTGGTTTGGTCGTTTGATGCGGGCTCAGGACAAAAATGGTGGCAAACCGGTGGAGGGGGTTATCGGGGACGCCTGGTATTATCGGGCAATGATGTCTTGTATGCGTGTGCATACGACGCCGTGTACGCGATGAATCCCGACACGGGCGCGTTTTTTTGGCATTACAATTTGCCGTGTCATATGAGCGGGATGGTGGTGGCCGATGGCACGCTTTTCGTTGCGGCGACTGACGGCTACGTATACGCGTTTAATGATGTGGCTCAACCCACGCCGACTCCGTCTCCCACTCCGACGCCTTCACCGACCCCCAGCATTTCTCCCACTCCTTCGATTTCTCCTACGCCTTCCGTGAGTGCCACTCCCACTCCCTCGCCGGATCCGTATCCCGGTTCAAATGCGACCCCCTCTCCAGCGATTTCTCCGTCGCCCACGGATGTTCCGTCGAGTATGCCGTCCATTACGGTGGAGCCTTCGATTTCGTTGACGCCGACGCCTTCTTTTACTCCCGTGAGCGGTTCCGATGAACTCGAGGATTTGGAGGAAAAATTGCGGCGTCTGGAGGAAGCCGGTGAAGACACGACGGAAGAGGAAGCGGAGCTCGCGCGCGTTCGATTATTGCTGGCTCGGAAACGGGATGAAGACGCTTCGTCTTTACTTGGAAAAGTGAAACAATCCATTAATGAAATCAGCGTGAAGGTGGCAGGTTCCCGTTCAGGGAATTTTTCTGTAATGGCCTTTGTCTCGGTTTTGTTGATGGTGGGCGGAGCCCTGTATTGGTCTTCTCGGCCACCGGTTTCGCGTTTATAAATTTTCTCTTGCTAACCTTTTCGTTCTATTTGAACGGTTTATTTCAGGGGTGTTTATCGTATGGTGGATCGCATTTACGCAACCATGGGCGACTTGAAGATTGGCAAGTATGTTTTAATTGAAGATTTTCCGTGTCGGGTCGTCAGTATTGACAAGAGCAAGCCCGGAAAACACGGGGCCGCGAAGATGAATGTCGTGGCCATTGGGATATTTGATGGAGTCAAGCGTTCGTTGGCGAAGCCTTCGGATGGGGATATCGAGATACCGATGATTGCGAGAAAGCGGGCGCAAGTCGTGAGCTTGTCGGGTACGTCGGCTCAGCTCATGGACATGCAGGATTACGAGACGTTCGAAGTGGAGATTCCCGAGGAAATGAGGTCTGAAGTGGAAGTGGGCAAGGAGATCCAGTATATGGTGGCTATGGGCCGCAAACTGTTGACGAAAATCAATTAGCTCTCGTTAAGTGATTGCAGCCACTCCCCTTTCTTGAGCGTTCGTGCGGGTGCGTCTTTTCCTGCAAGGAGGAAGGCGTGTTCGGGTGTGGTCCGTACGCGTCGTCCCCTGGTTTTGATTTCGCTGATTTTTCCTTTATAGCGCCGACGGTTCAAGGACCAGACTCGGCTTTTAACCGTTCGCCCGTTCTTCATTCCGAGCACGTACACTTTTTCTTTTCGGGGTAGGCGAATGGCTTCATATCCGTTGGATCGTTTTTCGATTCGATTGGGGTATTTGGCAGCCATTTCAAACCATGCGCTTTCCATGTTGATGCGCTGTGATGTGCCCGTCAATGTTTGCTCAGGGGGCAGGCTTTGGAACGGATCGTGTTTCACGTCTCCTAGCAATGCGCCCGCCCGTGATCCCGTCGCATCGACAAACGGGGCTTTCTTCATTTTGCCGTTATCCACAGCCAGTTTAGCGGTATCGGCTTCCACGAGGCGCCCTCGCGACAATTGCATGGCGAACATCATGGCGGCTCCCATGAGGAAGAGTCCGATGAGCATGGCCGCTACGATGACGGTATCGAAGTAGTTGGGCAGGAAATACAGGGCAATGAACACGGAGAAGATCATGAACGCGATGAGAAAGAGGTTGGTGTGAGAGCCGGCGAGCCGTCCGCTGATTTTTTCTTTGGCGATGATTTTCTTTCCTTCTCCGGCTTTCACGATTCGGACTTTCGGCTGGTTTTCGTTGTCGCGGTTGGCTATAATCATGATGTCCTGCAGATCCTCGATGGGCATGAGTTCGGCCATGGCTTGGGCGAGCATGCTTTTGCCGGTGCCGGGTGTTCCAACGAGAAGCACGTTTCGTTTCTGTTTCGAGGCTTTTCGGATGATTTCGATGCCGCGCTCTTGTCCCACGACTTGGTCGATGAGTTTATCGGATATGGCTATTTCTTCCGTGCTCTTGATTTGTTTGATGGGTTTGAAGCCTTTGGGTTTAGCGGAGGTCTTCGCTTGGTGGCTGTCGGACGCTTCCGCGGTTTGAACCTGTACGCGTTGGTTTCGCGGACTTCCTCTAGCGCTTTTTCTCGGCATGCGAATCACTTCCCTAAGTGCTTTCTGGATTAATAAGGGTTTTGTCAAGACCCGCGTGGTTTAGCGTCGTCTTCCGTGTCCGCGGTAGCTTGGTTGTTGTTGACGGGGGTGGAATCGTCTTCCGCCTCCTCCCCAGCGTTCGGGTCGGTGGTTGGATCCGCCGTCTCGGTGATGCGGTCGCGGCCTGCCTGAAAAGGGTCGTCGTCCGCCTCCGCGTTGTCCGGAGTGTCGTTGAAAGCGCACGCGTTCGAAAAGCGGTTTTTCGAGTTTGATGATTTCCAGGGTGCGATCGCTTGTGACGGCCCTGAAATTCTGAAAGTCGCGGTAGGTTACGAGGGTTACTGCATCGCCTTCGTCTCCGGCGCGTGCGGTTCGGCCCACGCGATGCAAGTATTCTTCCGGAGAACCCGGTACATCGTAATTGTATACGTGGGAGACGGATCGAATGTCGAGTCCTCTGGCGGCCACGTCAGTTGCCACGAGAATGCTTATACGTTCTTTTTTTAGCGCGTTCAATGCATTCGTGCGTCTGGATTGCGTGAGTCCTCCGTGAATGGCGAGCGTGTTCAAACCGTTTTCTTTCAGGTTTCGCGTGACCGTATCGACTTCGCGTCGGGTCGCACAAAAAATGAGGGACAATCCTTTCAAGTGTTTTTTGAGTAAGTGGACGAGGAGTGAAAACTTTTCTTCTGGTTCGACGTCGTAGTAGACTTGGCGCAACAAGCGTTTGTCGACGTATACTTCTCCCGTGATCGTGACCGGATATCGGAGATGTTCTTTGATCAAGTGGTAGATGCTGCCTGGCATGGTCGCGCTAAAGAGTAGGGTTTGTCGTTTGCTCGGAATCACGCCCATGATCGCCTCAACATCTTCAATGAATCCCATGTCGAGCATGCGATCGGCTTCATCGAGAACCAGGAACCGAGTATTTCGAAAATCAATGGTTCGTCGGTCGATGTGATCGAGGATTCTTCCCGTGGTTCCTACGATGATGTCGGCGTGCTTGACGGCATCGATTTGCGGGTTGATGCTGACGCCTCCGTACACGCTGGCAATGCGGATTCGCATGAACTTCGAGTAATCGCTCAAGGATTCGGCGACTTGGACGCATAGCTCGCGGGTGGGCGTGAGAATGAGCGCTTGAACGCCTTTTCCGGGTTCAATTTTATCGAGGATGGGTAGTCCGAAGGCAGCGGTTTTACCGGATCCCGTGCGCGAGTGGCCCACCAAATCGTTTCCGGTCATGATTTCCGGAATGCACTGGGTTTGAATGTCCGTGGCGTCCACGAGGCCGAGTTCGTTTATCGCCCGGAGAAGCGGGGGCTTCAAGGGCAGTTCTGCAAGTTTCATCTTAGAAAAAATAACCTGTTAATAGTGGAACGGAAGTCACCGTTCGGGTGTCGTCCCGTTCGGCATGTGTCTGACTGAATGGTTTAGAATTGGGTGGTTATTAAACATTTGGAGAATGGTCCAATACGCTCTTTATTAGGGAGGACGTGCGGCTGCCGGGAATTTCGCGCTTTTTTCGTTTGAAGCGTATCGAACCCGGGCCCGAGGCTTGGGAAGCCCCGATCCTACCACTGGACCACAGCCGCTTGACGGGAAAACAAGAGGGGGAAAGAATTAAAAACGTTTGATGGAAAAGGTATGCAGGAATACTTATTTGGGTGATGCGGTATGGCAGTAAAACTCTCGAATATCATGGGCATGGATGTTTACACGGATAACGCGCAATTCGTCGGCAAGGTCTTTGACGTGATTCTGGACTTGCAGAAAGGCGAAGTCGTGCGTTTGACGCTCGAACCCATTCGCGTGAGCAGCAAGGAGGAAGCGAAACGCGTTTTCCGAGAGAAAACCATTCTCTTCAAGAGTGTTAAAGCCGTGGATAAAATCGTGATTGTTTCTTCCGATGGGAGTTCGGCGCAGCCGTTGGAGGAAGAAGAATCCATTGAAAAAGCGCCCCACAAGCCGATGCCGTACTCGTACCGCTACAAGAAGTAATACGGTACATCTCTTTTTTTTTATAGGGTGAGCGTGAGCGTTATTCGACCCGAATGTCGATTTGCCGCTTCATCTCGTTGAGCACGTACCCGTAATCCCGGTAATGGGAGATCGCGTACAAGTGCACGGGATATCGTCCGCTTTTCGTGCGTTGCGTCGTGTAAATCGGGATTTTCAGGAACTTGGTTTCTTGGGATGCCACGAGCCCCAACCGAATTTCTTTTTCGTGGGATAATGCGCTGGGATCCAACCCCAGTTGTTTGGGGATGACGATGACGATGGAGGTTAGCAATTCCTTGTCGAGCACGTTTTGAATTTCAATCTCCAAGTTGAGGTAATCGGCATGATGGGGGCGCAGCTTCATGGGGTGGACTTCGTAGTCCAGTCGGTACATGGCACCGGTCATGGAAATCGCTTTTTTTCCGAATAGGCTGAACGCCGCCATAGTTTTCCCCCGGTCTGTTTAGCGTTAATCGCGCGAAGTTATATAAACGTATACGGGTTCGTACGTCCATGGGAATTGCGTTCAGTTTTACCGTACTCGTTATTACGCTTGTCGTTCTCGGTTTTTCCAGCAGCCGAATCGTGAAACTGCTTACCGGGATTTCTTCGTTGTTGCGCGTCCCTAAATTTCTTCTCAGTTTCGTGGTGTTAGGCTTAGGGACTTCGTTACCGGATCTCATGGTTTCCGGCATTGCGGCTTCAGCGGGGGAAGTGGATTTACTGCTCGCCAGCATAATCGGCGCGAACCTTATCGTGTTGTGTGTGGTATTGGCGGTGGTGACGATTCGAAAGGGCGCGTTTCAAGTGCGGGAACAATCCATTCTGGAAAACTTTGGCTGGATCTTTTTCGTGATCGCGATCCCCTTCTTTTTGTTGATGGATAATCGTTTGACCGTGTTGGAGGGCCTGATCCTCGTGGTCGTGTACTTGATGTATTTGTTCCACGTGCGCGAGCAAGCCCCGGTGGCGGCGAAGGAGGAGGAGCATACGCATCAAATGTTTCCGTCGGTGCCGAAACAGCATAACAAGACGATGCTCCTTCTCGAAATGTTGGTATTTCTGGGCATTGCGCTGGTAGCCAGCAATGTCATTGTCAATACGGCCGTGGAAATATCCGCCTCATTTAACATTCATCCCATTCTGTTGGGTTTCACGATCATTTCACTGGGTATCGCGATTCCGGAACTGGTATTGGATTTGAGTGCGTTGAGTGCTCGGGAGGAGGAAGTGATTTGGGGGGATTTGATCGGCAGTTTTATCACGGAACTGACGCTCGTACTGGGTTTAGCGGCGGTGATCGGCGGTTCGTTGAGCTTTACTTTTGATCATTTCATTGTAGGGTACGGGTTCATGGTGCTTGCATTCTTGCTCGTTTTCTTCTTCGCGTTTCGAAAGAAAGTGATTACGCGCACCGAGGGAGTCATGTTATTGTTACTCTATATCATTTTCCTGAGCGTCCAATTTGACTTGATTCATGTGCAGTCCCCGATCCAAAGCATTATGTGGCTGGTTCCGTAATCATTTTATGGTTTGAGTCAACTAATATCATTAAAGTCATTTTGAGGGGATCGCGTATGTTTATTGAAAAGGCCGATGCGCAGATTGCTGAACTGATAAAACGGGAGAAACAACGGCAAATGGAGGGGTTAGAACTCATTCCTTCCGAGAATTACGCGAGTCCGGCGGTCATGGAGGCGATGGGCTCCATTTTGACCAACAAGTATTCCGAAGGATATCCGCACAAGCGATATTATGGGGGGAACGAATTCGTTGACGGGGTCGAGGACTTGGCTCGCGACCGCGCAAAAAAATTGTTCGGGGTCTCGCATGCCAACGTGCAACCGTATTCCGGCAGCCCGGCCAATCAAGCCATTTATTTTGCGCTCGTGGAACCCGGTGACACCGTGATGGGCATGCACCTGTTATACGGGGGGCATCTGACGCATGGTTGGAAGGTCAATTTTTCCGCGCGGTATTACCGAGCCGTACAGTATCCAACGGGTCAAGATGGGTATTTGAATTATGACGCGATTGCGGAGCTGGCGGATCAGGAGAAACCCCGGCTCATTTATTGTGGGGCTACTGCGTATCCGCGAGAGTTTGATTTCAAGCGTTTCGCGAAAATCGCGGAAAGCGTCGGCGCTTATTTTGCGGCGGATATCTCGCACGTGACGGGTTTAATTGTCGCGGGCGTGCACGCTTCTCCTTTCGGGGTGGCGGACGTGGTCATGACCACGACGCATAAGACGCTGCGCGGTCCTCGTGGAGCCATGATATTATGCAACGGGGAACCGTCCGAACCGTTGAAAAAGCCTCCGGAAAAATCTAAGAAGTATTTGCCGACGCTCATTGACCGCGCGGTGTTTCCGGGTTTGCAGGGAGGTCCGCATGATCACCAAACCGCCGCGATTGCGGTGGCGTTGAAGGAGGCGATGCAGCCTGAGTTTAAAGTCTACGGGGCTCAAATCGTGAAGAACGCTAAGGCACTGGCTCACACGCTATTGGATCACGATTTTACGTTGGTCACGGGAGGAACGGATAATCATTTGTTGCTCGTGGATTTAAATAATAAGAATCTGTCGGGCGGAGAAGCCGAACGCGCTCTCGAGCACGTCGGCATGTATTGCAATAAGAATACGATTCCGTTCGATCCCCGCAAGCCGTTTGATCCTTCCGGTATTCGTATCGGAACGCCGGCGCTGACGAGTCGGGGAATGAAGGAATCGGATATGGAAAAAGTGGGCATGTGGATGGCGGATACGCTGGCTCATCCTGCGGATGCATCGGTGAGAGAACGGGTTCGCAAGGAAGTGAAAGCGTTTTGCCAGGATTTTGTGATATACTAACCGCTAGCGAAAAGAGCAAATAAAGCGAATTCTCGTGGAATAGACGAGTTTATTCATCTTCGCGTTCCGCGGATTCTTCTTCCCAATTTTCGTCGTCGTCTACGACGGCGGCCTCCTTTCTTTTCATGACCAAGGCCATTTTTTGCACTCGAACCACCTTGGAATGTTGGATTCGTTTAATTCCTTTTTTTTATCGGAAATACGTTGAGCGTCTCCGACGTTTCACTCGAAAGCAATAAACCCGAGTCTTTACATACCCGTACCACTTTAAAACGGTTTCGTCGCCTAGAGCCATTTCGACAACTTGTTTTGCGTGGTGTCCGTGGGTTCTTTGAATGCCCTGGCGAGAGCGGATTGCACGCGTTCTTTCGAGAAATCGCGTTCCATCATAAAGGAAATGATATTCTCTCGATGGGGTTCGAGCAGTTTGAGTTCGTCTTTGGTTACGGGGGTGGCGGGCGGATTTCTGAATAGCGCTTCAACGGGCATCCAATCCATTTCCACACCTAGTTTGTTGAGAATCGCGTCCATCGAATCGTGTTCGCGGACGAGCTTCAACGCTTTTTTAGCTCCAATTCCTTTAATCCCCTGGTCAAAATCCGTTCCGGCCAATAGGCCCAACCACACCAATTTCTCGTACGTAATTCCGAGCGCGTTCAAGTTTTCTTGGAGATCCAAGCGTTCGGGCACGATTTCGGTATACCTATTTCTTCGAGGAAGCTTTCGCCTTCCAGCGATAGTGATGTTTTTGATTAGGACGGGGGATCCGAACAGCAGCGAATCGTAGTCTTGGGATGCCGTGGCGTCCACGAGGCCTTCTCGGCACATGATCGCGCATTGAGCTTCGCCTTCGCTTTTCGCTTGAACGACGGGGATGCCCATTAACCGGCATAATTGTTTGCTTTCTTCGACCATGTGTTTTCGCAGGCGAACGGTTTGTTGGGCGTACAACCGCATCTCGTCTTCTCGTCCTGCTTTTTTCGCCTCCTCGAATTTTTTTTCCGCGGTTTGCTTGCGTTCTTCACGGGATTCGAGGGTGTGTCGCTTGAGGTCGGAGGGCTTTCCATCGAATACGAATACGGGCCGAATGCCTTTTTCTAACAGGTTGCACGTGCGATAAAATAGCCCGGAGAGGTGGGAGGTGACGCGTCCGTGAGAGTCCATGAGGGGCGTGCCATCCTTTTGCCGGATAATGCTTAGAAATTGATACAGCGTATTGTACGCGTCGACGGCTACTTTTCCCTGAATTTCCGATAAAGTGAGCTCGTGTTTTATCAGTATGTCTGCGATGTGTACGCCCATGATCTACGCCCGTGGAATCCCATTTAAATAGTTTGGGCGCAATGCATTCTTTAAACGTTTTCTACTGGAGGCATGGGGGGATGTCGGATGGAGTGCCACGTTTGCGGTTCGGATGCGTCACGGGAAGCCTTGGTGGAGGGCGCCCGCGTATTTCTTTGTCCGCGGTGCCTGCATTACGGGAAGCCTATTGAACGCGAGCGGAAGCCCGTGGTCACTTCTCGGCATCGCCCGGAACGCCCGGCGCGCGAGTTGAATGTGGTGGATGGATACGGGAAAAAAATTCAGGCCGCGCGAGATAAACGCGGTCAGACGCGGCAGCAACTGGCTCGCGAGCTGTTTATCCGCGAAAACGAGTTGGAGCGTTTGGAGCACGAGTGGATGCGTCCGGACGTGAAACTGGCGCAAAAACTCGAGAAGGCTTTACAAATTCAATTGATCGAAGACGTGTCGCGTAAAGCAAAATCGGATGAGTCCGAGGAGCAATCCGCAACGCTCAAACCCCGCAAACGGAGCAAGGCGGATTTGACGCTTGCGGACATCATTGATGTGAAAGTAAACGAGTGATTGAAAAATGCGATCTCTTCTAATGATTGCGATCCTTTTTTCATCGGTTTTTCCATGGGTGTCGGGCGCTCAATATTACATTGATATTAAGAATCCGAATTGTGTTGATGGGGGGCCAGGAAGTCCTACGATTCCCTGGTGTCTTATTCAAGAAGGGTTTGCTCGCGCGCAGGCGGGCGATACGGTTTTCGTTGAACCCGGTATCTATCGTCTTGATACGGACTTGGTGGTGACGCAATCGGGAACCAGCTCGGAATCCATTCGAATGATCGCTCGTTCAAACGCCCAAGATATTATTGGAAAAGGGAATGGGGATTTTGATAGCTACCGGGATTACCAAGTATTCGTGATTACTCCTGAAGATCCATTGTTGGGAGGACGTATCGACGGAGAAAGTAAACACATTACATTCGATGGCGCAAATTATTGGCATTTGGAAGGATTTTGGTTCAGCAAAATTGCTTTACAGTTTATAGACACGGAGGGCGTCGAACTCCGTCACGTTCTTTCCTACGTTTCGCCCCGAAAAACAATGGGCTTCGACCACAACGGAGATTGCAATACGGGAGGCGATACGGTTTCCGAATCCATGTTTCAAAGCAGCTCGAATTTTATCGTAGATCACGTCGAGTTTTGGACAATGATGTTTGATCGCAATATGATTGGAAACCGAATAAGCAATTCGGATTATCCGGGTTGGGGAAACTGCGATCTCCATGACACGTTATCGAATGCGGTCCTCTATCTGAGTGGTAATTCGCATGATTTCGAGATAAAAAATAGCTTTTTCTATGGGGGAAGGAACGTGCGCATGGTTTCATCGGGTCATGATGGCTTGATTGAAAAAAATTACTATTTCTTTGGTCAAGAACATATTGGTGCGCTGGCGAATGCTCAGGGCATCACGATTAATCGCAATGTCATTGGTCCTATGCGCCAACAAGCAACCTACGTTGTTCCGGACTGTGTGGATGGAAGTCCGCGGGACGTTGCCAGGGACATCTATATCTATAACAATTTAATGATCGACCTGTTAGGTGTGGATGTTTTACCGGATTGCAACGAAGCTGCTGAAACTATTTTCCTCCGTAACAATCTCCGGATTTCAGGAAAAGCTTCTACGACGGGGTACGAAATTGGAAAAATCGTCATGGAAACCGTAAATTCGGACTATAACGCCGTATTTGGGTATCCGCAGGTCGAAAGCGACACCTATTTCTGGAGGGTGAAAGTGTATCCGGATCCCGGACCCAATATTTTCTATTCCTTAGCCGCATGGCAAACGCAGTCCGATTATCCGCAGCTGCTGCAGGATCCTCATTCCTTGTATGCGGATCCGAACTTTATGACGGCTCCCGATGATTTATACCGGAATTTGGGTTCTGATGATAACGATTTTCCGCCTATCTATACGGCCTTGACCAATTTTGAGTCGCACTGCGGGTGGATCGATGACGACTATGGAACGAACGGGGCGTATGACGTTGTTTACTCGAATTGTGAATACCCGTTTCGGATGAGCCATTTTGCGGACCTCACGTTGCATCCCGATTCCTTGTTAATCGATCGCGGGGATCCGGATTTTGGAACCGATTTTCCGGGCGAGCAGATAGATATTGGCCCGTTTGAGTTTGAAGAGGGTGGGGGAGCGGATATTCCCTGCACCGATCTGGGGGGTCAATGCCTTGCGGATTGCGGTCAGTACCGCGTTTGTTGGGATGAGCCGGATGGTTTCTGTGAATCGGGGGTCTGTTGCATTGGGAGCTGCAATCCGACGCCGCGTCCTCCTGGAGGAAGCCCGTTATTAGCGCCGTTGTTAAAATCGGAAGCGGATCGACATGGGAGTTTGGGGTATGTGTTGGCGGAACAGGTTCATCGGGATCGTGCTCGGGTGAAAGCGGAATTTAATTTCTTGACGTGGGTGTTGATTGCGGGGGCGCTTGCCGTGGCTTCGGTTTGGTTTTTCTTCGAAAAGAGAAAACGAATTCGTCGCTCGTTTTATTAATTTTTTTCTGTGGACCTAAACGTTTATTTACCCTTTCTGCATAGTATCCAGTTATGCGTTTTCCTATCAGTTTATCGGCGTTGGTTCTCTATCTTTTATTTTCTACGGTTTCCGGTGCGATGTTTTACGTAAACATTCAAGATCTTTCTTGTGATGATAACGGACCGGGTTCCGAAGTGCTACCCTGGTGTACGATTAACGAAGCGGTGCATTCCATGCAAGCCGGGGATACCGCATACGTTCTACCCGGAACATACGATATTGCCTCGGGTCCGTATGCGGACGAGGAAGGGGATATCACATCGGTGAATGACGGAACGGAGAACGAGCGGATCCAGCTCATTGGGCTTTCGACCGCTGCGGACATCATCGGATTGGGCAATTCCCCGGAAGCCCAGGATGATGAGAACCAGGTGTTCATCGAGGGCGGAATTGTCTTCGTTGAAAACGATTACTGGACGCTGCAGGGTTTCTACGTGAAAAACCGCGGCGGCATTCGCACGAACTACGCGGATTTTTTTGAGTTGAAGGACTCCCTTATTTTCGTGGATCCATCTACAAATGATGGCGTGCATAAGGGCGGGGGGCGGGGCCTTCGCTTATACCGGTCGCATAACGCATGGATCGACCACGTCGAGGTTTGGAGTATCAACTTCGATGCCCACCGTCTTTTGGGAAACGAGGAACTCGAGACGCGTTCGAGTACGCTCACGTCTCTACAGTCCAACGAATTGAAGCTTACCAACAGCATTCTATACGGCGGCCGGAACGTAATCGATCACCAGAAAAACGAGGAGAACTGCGTCATCGAAGATAGCACGTTCATGTGGGGACAGGAACATATCGGTATGTTGTGCCCCTACAACTTTCGATACTCCCGGAACGTGTGGTACCCAACGGGTCAACAGGCTCCGTACATCAACGTGGAATGCGAGCAGGACAATGTATCCGGTGTGTTCGAAAACAATCACAACATCGGAATCCACATGTGGGCTCAGACCTATTGTCCTGATACGCCGTGGTACCAAGGCGCCACAGACATTGTCTACCGCAACAACTTCATTTTTCGAGTAACGGATGATGGCGGAGCATGCATGGTTTCGGGTCCGGAATACGAAATGGTGTTCAATAGTGATTACAATGGTTGCTCAAGCTGGGACGAAAACGATATGACGCAATATGGGGGGAATTTTTGGAACTGGTGGGGAACGGACAGCTGGTGGCCGGGTATCGAGGACTGGATTGAAGAAAACACGAATGCACCGTATTCATTAGCGGAGTGGCAAGTGCAGGAAGACGTTCCGCAACCGCTTCAGGATCCAAACTCAATGTTTCTATTCGATCCCAAGTTGATAACTCCGTACGAAGAACTAGGGCAATTGGAAAATGACGACTACTCATGCTATCTAACGTTCGGTGCCGGATACGAGAACGCGAAATCGAATTGCGAGCCCCCGTTTCGGATGCGCGTGCTCGATGACTTGCGTCTCCAGTCCGATTCCCCGTTGCGGGATGCCGGCGATCCCGCGTATGGATCGGATTTCCCAGGCGGGCGCATTGACATCGGTGCGTTTGAATTCTCGGACGGATTACTCACGTGCGCAGATCAAGGAGGGGACATTTGCGAGGAGGACGAAGAATGCCCGGAAGACCAATGGATTGAGGCCAGCGATTCCGAATTCTGCTGTGCGGTCGAGTGTGAGGGTGGCGGTGCGCAATTGGACTGCATACTCGATTTGGGCGGCCGTTGCCTCGACAACTGCGATTACTACCGAACGTGTTGGGAAGACGTGGAAGGTTTTTGTGAAACAGGTGTCTGCTGCATGGGAAGCTGTTTGCCTACTCCTCGCCCAGGTGGTAGCCCATTAATGGCGCCCGTGCTGAAATCCAAAGCAATCAGAGAAGGTGCAGCCGGATACTTGGTGGCTGAACAAGTGCGGGGGGTGTATAATCAAGAAAAAGCGAAGGCGGAATTCAATTTCATGACGTGGGTGTTCATTGCGGGCGCGGTGGCTGTTGCTACGGCTTGGTTCTTTTTCGATAAGCGAAAAAAGGTGCTGAAGCGATCCGTTCGCTCGTAATCCTGTTTCTCGTTCCTCTTTTCCTGGATAGCATAACTTTTTAATCACCTCGCGTTTATTCATTATTTCATGCGGTTCCCGCACTTCTTTACCGTCCTTGTTTTTGCTAGCTTCATTTCTCTCGTTTCTGCATCTACCTATTTCGTTGATATCCAGAATCCTGCTTGTAACAATAATGGTCCCGGTTCCCAGGGAACGCCTTGGTGTCATCTGAATGTAGCGGTTGAGTTGATGCAGGCGGGGGATACCGCGTACGTGCATCCGGGTACCTATAATATTGATGAAGGCCCATTTACAGAAACGAACATCTGGCCGTACGATGATCCGCCGTATCCCGCGATTATTCGACCCTCGAATGCGGGAACCCAAGCAAATCCGATTCGGTTGATCGCGCTTTCCACGGCTTCTCAAATCATCGGAAAAGGGAATGCGCCTTCGGCTCAGGATGACGCGAATCAAGCGTTCATTGAAAACGGTATTATTTACATTCATGACGGTTTTGATTACTGGTATTTGGAAGGTTTTTATGTTCGGAACAAGGGCGGTATTGTTTCGAAGGAGAACACGGGTTTCTCCATTAAGGACTCCTTGATTTTCGTGGACCCCTCTTCTCGGGACGGCGTTCACCGAGGGGGCGGTCGGTCGCTTTGGCTTTACGACAGCGATGACGCTTTCGTCGACCACGTCGAGGGATGGAGTATCAACTTCGATGCCCGCCGCTTGTTGGGAAACGATGATTTGGAGACCCGTTCAAGTATTTTGAATATCCAGTTATCGGATCGAATTTTCGTTACAAATAGCCTGTTTTATGGTGGACGAAATGTGTTGAGCCACTCAAGCAAAGAACGGGATTGCGTGGTTGAGGACAGCCAGATCTTTTGGGGACAAGAGCACTTAGGTCAATTATGTCCATACAACTTCCGGTATACGCGAAACGTCTGGTATCCGGTGGGCCAACAGGCTCCGTTCATCAATGTGGAATGCGATTACGATGAGGTCTCAGGCGTTATTGAAAATAATCACTTTATGGGAATTCGCCCGCACGCGCAGACCTATTGTCCCTCGATTCCGTGGTATCAGGGAGCGACCGATATCAAATTCCGGAACAATTTCCTTTTCTCGCGGACGGATCAATGGGGAACGTGCTTCTTAGTTGGCCCCGAGTATCAAAACGTGTTCGATTCCGATTTCAACGCATGTTCTTCATGGAATAAGGATAGCCCCACCCAGCCGGATGGAAATTTTTGGGATTGGTACGGGGTGGATGGCTGGTGGCCCGGCATCGAGGACTGGATTGAACAGAATACGGACGCACCGTACTCGCTATCCTCTTGGCAAGTGCAGAATGATGTACCCCAACCGGTTCAAGATCCGAATTCGTTATTTAATTTCGGGGATCCGATGCTGGTTACTCCGTACACGGAACTCGGTCAACTCGAAAATGATGATTACCCCTGCGTGTTGACGTTCGGCGCGGGGTTTGAAACGGCTATTTCGAATTGCGAACCGCCGTATCGAATGCGCATCCTGGATGATTTGCATTTGCGTGAAGGCTCGCCGCTCATCAATCGAGGCGATCCCGCGTATGGATCCAATTATCCCGGGGGGCGCATTGATATTGGTGCCTTTGAATTCGACGGAGAACAACCCCCTCTTACTTGCAATGATGGGACGCCTTACGGAGAATGCTCGCAGGATCGGCCGTGGTTCTGTCAGGACGGTACGCTCATTGAAGACTGCGGTGCATGTGGTTGCCCGCAAGGTTTGAACTGTGATGACGGAACGGGGCAATGCCTTTCGCCGACTCCGTTTCCAACGTGTGACGAGCAAGGCGGTCATATTTGCACGGAGGATGAATCGTGTCCCGGGGACCAGTGGCTTCCTGCGGAGGACTCGGACCGCTGTTGCGCCGTGGAGTGCGAAGGTCAGGGTTCCGAGTTGGATTGCGTGCTCGACTTTGGAGGTCAATGTTTGAGTGATTGCGGCGGGCTCGAAGATTGTTCCCCTGAACCCGAAGGATTCTGCAATTCCGGAGTGTGTTGCGTGGGTGCATGCATTCAACCGACACCGGAACCCGGTGAGGACCGCCCGTTTGAAGGATATGGTTCGCAAACTCCGGGCGGCTCGGGGGGAACGCCTTACGTCGTGACATCATTAGCGAATTCGGGTACCGGATCCCTTCGTGACGCGATTTCGCAGTCGAACCGCATGATCACGTTTTCCGTTGGAGGAACCATTCTGATTGACAGCATGCTTTCTTTCAAGGGCCATCACATTACGGTGGATGGTTCCACTGCTCCTTCTCCTGGAATTACGATCGCTCCTTCCCCTTCATTTGCGGGAGGCCCGTTGATGGAAATTGACAGTGATCCGGATGACGTTCATGATATCATTCTCCAGCACTTGCGTTTCCGCGACAATCCGGATCAGAATCAAGGAGACAATCTTCGCATTGAACAGGGCGCGTACAATATCGTTATCGATCACTGTTCGTTCCGGCGGGGAGGGGACGGGGCGTTGGATATCTCGGGTTCGCATGACATTACCGTGCAATGGTCCATTCTGGCTGATACGGTCAAGAACCAGTTGATCGCTTACGATGGAACCGGTGATATTTCCTTGCATCACAATTTGTATTTCGATGGTCACGAGCGCAATCCACAGGCCCACACGAACGTGTTCAACCTCGACATCGTAAACAACTTGGTATACGCCTGGAACAATTACGGAACGCGAATTCGTTTGGGTTCGACCGCTAATCTAGTTAAAAATTATTACTTGGCGGATGCCGGTAGTGATGCGTGCGACGCCATCGTTCTGACCGATTCTCCGGGCCCGGTTTACCTGGAGGGAAACGTGATTCCGAAAGGTTGTTCAATTGAAGGAACGACGAACGATCCGCTTCCTGCTCCCCCTGTTACGGAGATGACTCCGCTGGAAGCCGCGTGGGCCATTGTGAATGAAGCGGGTGCTTTCCCGCGCGATGCGGACGATGCTTCTTATATTGCAATGGTTTCTTCGGCGTTGCCGGAGCAACCGACTCCGACGCCTACCATAACGCCTGAACCGTACTGCGGGGACGGCATTTGTCAGAACAGCGAATCCTGTTCAACGTGCAAACCGGATTGCGGGTTATGTCCTAAGCCTTATAGTAATTATCCGGCCGGCGGAGACGATGATTATCCGTTTGGACCGACTCCAACGGAGCAAGGGACTCGACCGGATGACGTGACGCCTACCCCCTTCGAGCAATTGACTCCGTTTCTCGTGTTGGAGGACGCCGAGCTGAATGACGCGCTAAAGGAACTCGAGCAAAATGGGAAGGACACGCAAGAAATTCGCTCGCTGGTGGATCAAGCCATCCGGTTGGAGAATCGGGGACAAGATGAGGAAGCGCAGAGCTTGTGGAAACGCGCGAAGGACAACGCCCGCGAGTTATTGTTTAAGGTGCGTTCCGGTAAGGCTTCGTGGAACTGGATTATTGCAAGTATTGGTTTACTGTTGTTGGTTGCCGGTGCGCTTTACTTTGCTTCCCGGAAACACCCGCCTCAAGGGCCTGTCGAAGGACCCATTTTTCGGATGTGAAAAAGAAGGTTTCTGAAGCCATCCGGATTCCGTATAAAAAAGGCTAATTCACTCGTATTCGATGGTGCTCGGCGGCTTCTGGCTCACGTCGTACACCACGCGGTTCACGCCCTTCACTTCGTTGATGATGCGGTTCGAAACCGTTTCCATTAAACCCGGCGGCAATCGCACCCAGTCCGCGGTGATTCCGTCCTTGCTGTTTACTGCTCGCAATGAAATGATGAAGTCCAATGTGCGGTAGTCGTCCATCACGCCAACGGTTCGTACGGGAATCAGTACGGCAAACGCCTGCCAAATCTTTTGATATCTTTTAGCCTTTTTGAGTTCGTGGACGAAGATGTCGTCTGCGCTTCGAAGCATTTCCAAGCGATCTTTCGTTACTTCTCCGACGATGCGAATCGCGAGTCCGGGTCCTGGGAACGGATGGCGCTCAATTTTTTCTTTCGGGAGCTTGAGTTGTCTTCCGAGCACGCGGACCTCGTCTTTATAGAATTCAGCTAGGGGCTCGATGATTTTAAGCTTCATTTTCTCGGAGCGGATGATGTGGTGGCGGTTGTGTTTGATGGCTGCCAGCGGCGTGTGCGTGCCTGCAATGCGGTCGGGGTAGATGGTGCCTTGCGCGAGAAAACGGATTCGTTTGTACTTCTTCAATTCCTTTGCTTTCGTATCAAAGACGTGCATGAACGTGTGTCCGATCTTCCTCCGTTTTTGTTCCGGGTCGGTGACGTCCCGGAGGGCTCGCAAAAATAACGGGCTTGCGTCCACGACCTCGAAGTGCGGAAATCCTGCGTTTTGGTAGTATTCCTTGATCAGCTCGACTTCTCCGGACCGCATTAATCCGTTATCAATGAGGATGAGGTAGAGATGTTTCGGAACCGCTTGTTTCATGATGGCGGCGGTCACGAGGGAGTCCACCCCGCCTGAAATGGCCATGATTACCCCTTGTTTCTTCACCTGTTTTCGCACGCGCTTGATTAATTGCCTGGAGACGTCATTCATCTTCCAGTCTTTTTTAGGACGGGTCATTCGAAGAAAATTTCGGATAATCGTCATGCCTTGTTCGGTGTGTTCGACTTCGGGGTGGAACTGGACGCCGAACCTCTTTTTTTCATGGTTTTCAATGGCGGCCACTGGACAGATGCGCGTGCGGGCCGTCACCTTGAAGCCCTTGGGGACTACTTCGACGGCGTCGCCGTGGGAGAACCAGACGTGTTCCTTGCCTTTTAATCCCTTAAATAATCCGGAGAAGTCATCGATGAAAACGGTTTCTTTCCCGTATTCTGCGGCGCGTCCGGGAACGACTTCGCCGCCAAGCATTTCAGCAAGAACCTGTTGTCCATAACAGATGCCGAGCATCGGAATATTGAGTTTAAAGAGATCGGGATCCGGCAACAACGCGCTCGTACTCCACGTGGAAGCCGGACCTCCGGAAAAAATGAGGGCGTCCGGCTTCAATTTCTTAATGGTCCTGGCACGCGTGTGGTGCGGAACAATGATGGCGTGAACGCCCATTTCCCGGATGCGTCGGGCGATGAGGTGGGCGTACTGGCTTCCAAAATTGTAGACAATAATCATTCTGTATTCCTTTCGAGAGAGTATTGAAGGGATTTGAATTAAGGCGCCTTCCTATTTAACATTTTCTTTTTACTCGTACTCAATCGTGCTAGGGGGCTTCTGGCTCACGTCGTAGAGAACGCGGTTGACGCCTTTCACGTCGTTCACGATGCGGCTGGAAATGCGTTCGAGCACGTCCATGGGAATGCGGGCGAAGTCGGCGGTCATGCCGTCCTTGCTGGTGACTGCACGCAAGGCGATCATGTATTCGTAGGTGCGTTTGTCCGCCATGACGCCAACGACTTTGACGGGAATCAGTGCGGTGAAGTACTGCCATACACCCTTATCGAGTCCTGCTTTTCGGATTTCTTCCCGGTAAACGTAGTCCGTCTCCCGTACGATGCTCAAACGGTCGGGCGTAACCTCTCCGAGTATCCGGATGGCGAGTCCGGGTCCGGGGAACGGCTGCCGCCATACGCGTTCCTTCGGCAGTCCCAGTATTTCGCCCAAATGACGAACCTCGTCTTTATACAAGTCTTTCAAGGGTTCGATGACTTTCAAATGCATTTTTTCGGGGAGGGTGAGATTATGGTGACTCTTGATTTTTTCCGCGGCTCCTGATGCCTGCGCGCTTTCAATGCGGTCGGGGTAGATGGTGCCTTGCGCGAGAAAACGGATGTTGGCTTTTTTTCCGAGTTCCCGCGCTTTTTCCTCGAAAACTTCGATGAAGGTGTGGCCGATGGCCTCGCGTTTTTTCTCGGGGTCCAGAATGCCTTGGAGTCTTTCAAGAAAACGTTTTTCAGCGTTGACGACCTCGAAATGCTGAAATCCTTGTTTCTGGAAGTAGCGACTCGTCTCCTCGATTTCTCCTTTACGCATGAGGCCCGTGTCAATCAAAACGCAGTACAGGTTTTCGGGAACCGCTCGGTGCAGGAGCGCCGCGGTCACCAGCGAATCCACGCCTCCGGAAACCGCGATGAGCACGCCTTCTTTCCCGACTTCTTTTTGAATGGGGATCGAGAGTTGCTCGTCCAAACCCTTCAGGGAATAGTCTTTGGCGGCTCCGCAGATCCTGAACACAAAATTTTCAAGGATTTTGGAACCGTTTTTCGTGTGCACGACTTCCGGATGGAATTGAAGACCATACCTCTTTTTTTCGGAATTTTCAAATGCAGCCACAGCACATTTCCGCGTGCTGCCCGTTACGGTGAATCCTTTGGGGAGTTTTTCAACGGCATCTCCGTGCGACATCCAAACCGTTTCCTGGTCTTTCAAGCCTTTGAAAATCCCGTTTTTTCCTTTGACCTGCATTTCTTCTTTCCCGTACTCCCGTTGGGCTCCTCGCGTCGCGAGGGATCCTCCGTAGTGCTGGGCCATCAGTTGTTCTCCGTAGCAGATGCCGAGGATGGGCATATCGAAATCCATGATCTTCATGTCGGGTCGAATCGCATCTTTTTCGGTGATGGCTGCGGGAGCGCCTGACAAGACGATGCCCAGGGGTTCGTGCTTTCGAATTTCATCGACGGATGCATGATAGGGTAGAATCGCGGCTTGGGTTCCCAGGTCTTTGATTCTGCGGGCGATGAGGTGCGCGTATTGTCCACCGAAGTCGAGTACGATGATCATAGGTTTCCACTCTCCTGAAAACGTAAAGAATTAGCAATGTTTAAAGGAATAAGTGATTATTAAGGGTATGCCTCAACGAAAAAACGTTTCGAATGCTTCCCGCCGTCTTTTTTCGGTCTATCGCATGCTGCTGAGCGAGTACGGACCGCAACATTGGTGGCCTGCTGAATCTTCTTTCGAGGTGTGCGTGGGCGCGATTCTGACGCAAAATACGTCTTGGAAAAATGTGGAAAACGCGATCGCCCAATTAAAAAAACACGGAAAATTATCGTGCCGCTCATTAGCGTCCATTCCGCTGAGCGAGTTGGAACCGTTGATTCGCGCATCCGGTTATTACAGGCAGAAAGCGATTCGCTTGAAGAAATTCTGCCAATACGTTGAAACGCGTTACCATGGAGACGTTGGGAAGTTGATGGATCAGTCTCTGGATTCCTGCCGAGACGAATTGCTCTCATTGCACGGCATTGGCCCGGAAACCGCGGATTCCATGCTCTTGTACGCTGGAAACAAGCCTTCATTTGTGATCGACGCATATACCTTTCGCTTCAACGAAGCGTTCCAACTATTTGTTTTACGGGAACCTCCTGGACGAAAACAGTATGTGGAGCTGAAGCACTGTTTCGAATGCCGTTTGCCTCGCGATGAAAAACTATTCAATGAATTTCATGCTTTGATCGTGATGTGGGGGAAGCGGAATCCCAAGAGGCATTCATCCCAGCCCTAAGCCTATTCGCGTTTTGTCGTACTACGGCTTGAAGAACCGCGAAAGCTTAATAAAATCGAGCGCGCACAACTCTTTTGTCATGGATACAGGCATTAAAGTTGGAGACGTCATGAAGACGAGTCTAATCACCATTGGCGAGCAACAAAACGTGTTGGAAGCCGCCAAGTTGATGAAAAAACATCACGTGGGCAGCGTGCTCGTGGCATCCGGCCACGGAAGCATTTCGGGCATCGTGACTCACACGGATTTGGTTGAACGCTGTCTTGCCATTGGCAAGGGAACGGATTGCCTTATTCGGGAAGTCATGAGCAAGCCGCTGGTCGGGGTCGAACCCGATTCCGATATCAGTGACGCGGCAAAGCTCATGGGAAACGAGGATTTAAGGCGCCTGGTCGTCTTCCGGAAAGGGAAGATCGTAGGCATCTTATCCGACAAGGACATCGTCAAAATTTCTCCTTCGTTGTATGACCTGATCGCAGAAAAAGTGGAAGGACACCTGCGTTAAACGTAAAAGAATTCGTTCATGTTCATTTGGGTGTGATATCGGAATGCCTTTGTGCACGGATGGCTTGCCCATCTCTGCTTAGCAGAGAAATGACTGCATAGTCAACAGTGCACGGGGCCCAAAATTCGGATCGAATTCTTTAGTCAATCGGCAGGTGCGTCTTCCATCGCAAGGTGAATCAAATGGGAAAGACGTACATTGATACGGTAAAATACTTAGTGAAAGCCAATTTCGAGATTGATGGTATCATCGACAAGCCCGACATCGTGGGAGCCGTTTTTGGCCAGACCGAAGGACTTTTGGGAGACGAGTTGGACCTCCGCGAGCTTCAGAAGAACGGCCGCATTGGGCGCATTGAAGTAAATCTCAATGTACGAAACGGTCGAAGTTTCGGTAACATCTTGATTCCGTCGAGTCTGGACATGGTGGAAACCGCGATTTTAGCCGCGAGTTTGGAGATCGTGGACCGCGTGGGTCCGTGTGAGGCTCGGATTAACGTGGAACGCGTGGAGGACACGAGGAATTTGAAGCGCAAGATCTTGTTGGATCGGGCGAAGAACCTGTTGCGCAACATCGTGGTGGATGAAATTCCTGAGAGTAAGGAATTGGCCGACCTCGTGCGTTCGGAAGTGAAAATCGCTGAAGTGCAGTCGTTTGGAGCGGATAAGCTGCCGTGCGGTCCGGACTTGGAGCGCAGCGACAGTATCATTATCGTCGAAGGACGCGCCGACGTCATCAATCTCCTCAAGAACGGCATTAAGAATGTCGTCGGTATTGGTGGAGCGAACGTGGGACAAACGATCGCGGATCTCGCGCGCTCGAAGGAATCAACGGTGTTCTTGGATGGGGACCGCGGTGGAGAAATCATTCTCCGCGAACTCCAGCATGCCACGGATATCGATTTTGTTTCGCGGGCTCCTACTGGAAAGGAAGTGGAGGAGCTGACGCGAAAGGAAATGATTATGGCTTTGCGTCGCAAGGTTCCAGCGGATCAGGCAGACACCTTATTCCAGGGCATGGATCGCGATCCGCGTTCCCGCGGTCGTTTTGAGCGTGACCGCGGCGGATACCGCAGGGATCGTGGAGACCGCAGCCAACGAAGAGGCGAGTATACTCCTCGGGATGTATCCGAGCGAAGCGCAACTCCCGAGCCGCACGAGCCTACTTCGGAACCGGCACCTGCACGTGCGGTGGCGCCAGTCGTGTCTCCTGAAGATGCGGCCAAGGAACAAGCCCTTCGGGGCCAGTTGAAGGAATTGGAGGGCACGCTGAAAGCGCGTTTTCTGGACAAAAACCAGACGATCATGCAGGAAGTGCCGATCCGAGAAATCATGACCGCTTTAACGGGCGCGACGGACATCTCGGCGGTGATTCTGGATGGCATCGTGACTCAACGCCTCGTGGATTTGGCTGAGCAGAAGAAAGTGGGTTATGCCGTCGGAATTCGCGCGGGCAACTTGTCGCGTACGCCGGCTGGAGTCCGCGTCTTGCTGGCCGAGTAACCTATGGACTTTTTTTTCTTTTCTTTCCCGCGTTTTCTGGAGGCCGCTGGCCCGGCCCTTTTTTTCCTTTTAGCGACGTTCGGGGCGCTCTCTTTGGAGGGTCGGCGAATTAACGCGTCGTTGCGCGCCATTCATTTGGATCCTTCGTATTGGAAGAACCCTCTCATGATGCGTCGGATGCTCGTCCACGCCTTCATTTTGCTGTTGGCGCTATTGGTGATCTCGTTCGTTTTATCCTTCCTGTTTTATTTGGTGGGATACGGAGACTTGCATCGCATTGAATCGTTGCTTAAAACTCAACCTTTCTTCGTGCTTTTGATTGCGGTTACGCTCTCTCCGGTGGCAGAAGAAGTATTTTTTCGAGGTTATTTGCAGGGAAAAGTGGGCGTTCTATTTTCTGCGGCGGTGTTTGGAATGCTTCACGCGGTTTATGGTTCGGTCGTGGAAGTGTTCGGAGCGTTCGGGATCGCTCTTTTATTGGGGACATACGTTTTGAACGAGCGGAATTTGTATCCTTGCATCCTGTCGCATGCCCTGTTCAATTTCATATCCATTTACGCGGTTTTTGCGTAAAAGCATACCTTTTTCTATGGGCGTTCAATCTGTTGAGTAAGAGGGGGATGCCTCATTATTGTTGGAGTGGATGCTGGCGCAACGGTCGCGTTCGCCGTACTCGATTTTGACGGCCGGTTGCAGGCGCTTCGGAGCAAACGAAACGTGCGCCGCGAATCATTCATGAAGTGGATGGCGGATTTTGATCCGATCCTGATTGCGAGCGATACGCATCCGCCTTCCAAGTTGGCCAAGCGTTTGAGTGCATCATTCGGCTGCCGCCTTTTTTTCCCTCCAAGATCGTTGACTCTGCGGGAAAAATACAAGATGACCTCGCGATTTCGGCCAAAGAATTCGCATGAACGCGATGCATTGGCGGCTGCGCTGAAAGCGTATCATCACGTGGAGAATAAGATGCGCCAGGCGCGCCGGCACGCACGAAATGCGGGTCGTTTGGAGGCGGCTGCGCAAGCCTCCGTCCTGAAAGGCCAGCGCATGAGCGATGTCTAGAATCGTTGCGATCGATACGTTGGCTTGGGTTTGCTTCGATGGGAACGCGCTTCTTTGATGCGTTCATCCATTTTTTCTTTCAGTTGCGGAGCAATAAAGTTTTTGGAATAATAGTCCGCTTTGGCTGCGATCGCGATTTTGGATGCGAGAATGCGTGCAAACGTGCCTCGTTTATCAGGGGGTGCCGTACTGATTAACGCGGTTTGAAACAACACGCCGTGCTTGGGCGGCCGGCTGCCTTTCCGCAAGTGCCTGAACAAGGCTTTCTCGGCTCCGATGACTTGAATCGTGCTTCCCGGCATTTTCGCAAGGCGCTGCAGGCTTCCAGCGGTGGCCAGCAAACGCGCTGAAAACAACGGATCGGTGAGGTAGGCAATGTTTTTCATGAGGCGTTCGGCTTCAAAAGAAATGTACGTTTCCAGTTCGGTTCGCGTTTCATATAATCCGAGCACGCGCCTCGCAAGGGCTTTTACGGCCTTTCGATCCTGTAAATCAAACGAGGCCCCGTAACTCGCCTCCGCTTTTTCCATTAAATGGATGGCCCGTTTAACGCCCACCATTTCCTGCAGTTTGAGGAGATCAAATTCTTCTCGGGCGCCGAACTCCGCCACCACTTTACAATACGTTTCCTCGTTTTGGATTTCGAGATCCGGAAAATTGAGTTTGAACCATTCGTTGAGGCGTTCAAACAACAGGCTTTTAGCGGAGTCGATATCGTCGAGCGTGCGTACGGCTTGAATAACGGGTAAATCTTTTCGCGATAAATCCGCTTGCACTTTTTTCTTGGCTTTTTGCAGCATCTCGTTTCGGTTCATGGTGATTCCTTCAGTTGGCGCGCATCACGTGTTCCGCCAATAGTTTCACGCGATCCGCCATCATTTCTTTTTGTATGACCACGGTACGCGTTTTTCCTTTTAAATAGGCTTCCTTGAGCTTCAAGATGGTTTCCAAAGGAATGGTGGGCACGTGGCGAAGACCCAGCAGTTGTAACGCCTCGTTTCCCCGGAACACGATCGCCACTTTTTGCTCGTCTTGTTTGAATTCCGCTTCCAATTCGATGGAATCCCCTTTTTCTCGGAACGAAATAATGCGTTCCAGTTCGGCGGTGATGACCCCGCGCGGGACGCGGGCGAGTTCCGTTAGGGTGACGCTCGGCGCTTGTTGTGACAGAACGGCTTCGCGTGCCTTCAGTTTATGTCCGAAGGGTTCCCGCACCAAATGCGATTTCCAGGATGCGTTCAGCTCCAAGCCGTTTCTTCCGTTTTTTACTGGAAATCCTTCCAGGAGAATCGCGTCCCCGATGTTCAGGAATTGACTCGCGTACTCCGCATAATAGTCCCATAGCACGGCCGGAACGGTTTTTCCTTTATCGTCCAAGAGCGTTATGTTGACGACTTTTCCGGTGCGGCCAGATTTATCAAATTCTTTTAAGGCCCCGATTTCCACGACGCGTGCCAGCACATCGACCTCGGTTCCTTCCCGCAGGAATTCAAAGGGGGTGGTGCGGGCTTCTTTTTTTTCAATGTGTTGTCGCTCGCCGACGCGCGAGAATTCCGTGAGCATGGACGCGTGCACTTCCAATGGATTAAAGTTACGGGGTTGCAATCTCTTCATTTCCCAGACATCGTTTCGTTTCCATTTTTGTCTTTCCATGACGCGCACGTCTTCGTTCCATAGCACGAGCGTGCCTTTCCCGCTTTCGTCCGCTATCTCGATGTTGCAGACGATTCCTTTTCGGGAGCTGGTTTCAAAGCGTTTGGGGGAATAGATTTGCAGCAACCTCGCCACCACAT
This sequence comes from Microcaldota archaeon, assembly GCA_018819225.1. GTDB lineage: Archaea > Micrarchaeota > Micrarchaeia > Norongarragalinales > SBBD01 > JAHJQN01. The sequence goes on along the minus strand of JAHJQN010000008.1, from coordinate 120,210 downwards.
GGGCTTCAGACGGTTGGCTTTTCGCGACTTGCTCAAGCGTGTTCCATTCAACGGGCGCATCCTCTTCTTTTACGGATACGCCGAGATCTTGAAGTAGGAGCTCGGCTGCGGATTCTTCGCTGATGAGGTTCTGATACTCTTTTTGCTTGGTTTGAATATTGTGCAGCACTTCTTCATCGGTTAACTTGGAGTGTTTGACTACCAAGGCGATTAAGCGTGCGAGGTTCATGGGGAGTTTTCACGCGAAAAAGAATGGGGCAGGCGGCGAGTGGTAGCCTGTCTTTTGTTGTCTACCGCATGGATCTGAGCGAGCCGGTTTAAACTCTTGCGCCCACAGCGCTTGAAAGCGCTGTTGCCAGCGGGGCCGTTTCACCTCTTGCACGCATCGAAGCTCTTTTGCATCATTGCTCAACGTGCCGAGTCTCGTTTCTGCTCCCCACTGTTTGCCTTAAGCAAGCCGTATTGCAGACGTTGCAAGACATCGTGTCTCGGGCGGACAGAACTTCCTCCTCTTCCCGTGAACGGGATAAGGACAGCGGTACGCTCACCACCTGCCAATAAACTATATGGCCGGACGCTTTTAAGGGCTTCGTTCCAGGGTGTGCACTTGAATGGCATCGCCTTCAACGAGATGGAGTTTTTTTCTCAAGTACTCTTTAGCCACGATTTCAAGCACTTCCGGTCCATAATGTGATTTCTTGGGTACGATGATCGCGCAAACGGTTTGTCTTCCATTTTTAGGTACGTGAAGCTCAGCTGGATATAGCAGTGCCCCTCCAAATAACCGGTCTTCCCGACGAAAATCTTGGATGATTAATGCCTTGCGCGTAACGAGTCGTTGTTTAAGAGATTGCGATCGCGAATCGCTGAGTCGGAGGTTTAACGTCCCTGGAAACACGGAGTAGCCAAGCAGTTCTTTCAGTTGTAGCCGGTATTCCGGAAGCGATAAATAGTACTTTCCATCCTCCATTCCGGACACCACATTTCCTCGAAACTCCGATGGGGTTTGTTCGTGAAGCACTTCTTTCAACATCGCTTGCTTCTCATTCAGAAACCCTACTGCGTGAGGCGTTAGACGAATGTTGTTAAATCCCCTTTCCACGAATCCTTCTTCAGATAGCTCCATGAGCCACCTTGAAACGGTTTGCTGGGAGACCCCAATTTCCGTTGCGAGGGTAGCCGTGCTCATTTTCAAGGCGCATTGGCCGGCTCCTTTGGTTGCCAAGAGAAACAAGATGCCTAATGCGTTGGCTTCAAACCGCTTCATCAAAATCACTCATTTTTGTGTAAATACGCTCGCTAGGTTTATATACGTTCATATGGTACTGCAGCATGGAAGGTGGTCGCGGGATGCGGGCGCTTATTGTGTACGCTTCTCCTGAAGGATTTTCGAGACGTCTGGCTGCTTCCGTGAAGGAAGGCTGTCGGAAAGTCGGCGTGGAGTATTCATTGTTGGATCTTGGCGAGCGCAAGCGCCTTAAGAATTTCCCCTTTTTCGGGCGTATGCATCACCCGGAAAAGTTATCCGTGGATCTGACGCGTTTCGGCATCGTTTTCTTGGGGTTTGAGCTCGGATCGTTTTCTCAGAGTCGAACCGTATTCGATTTCATTGCCAGTAATGAATGGAAAGGGGTTCCGATCGCGATCTATTGCTCGTTTGAGTCCAAGAAAAAAGGGATGGAGCAGGCGGTCGAGCGCTTGGAGGAAAAAGGCGCGCGCATTGTCAACACGCTGAGTATGCGCCGTCACGGCTTGATTCGCCAGAAACTTGACGACACGGATTTGGTGCGTGCCGAGGCGTTTGGAGAGCGCGTCCTCAACATTGTTCTGGAGCGACGAGTCTTTAAGCATAGCAAGAAGGCGTCCATCCAGGGCTACCGGAAGTAGGGGGTGTGCTGACCGCTCATTCTTTATAAAAAATAAAGAGGGAACCAGGCGTTCTAACCGCGCTGGCTCTTCAAGTACTTGAGCGTATTCAAGAACATGTTCCTGGACGTCGTACCCGGGTCATGCGCAAAGTAGACGACTTTACCGGTCAAGATTCCGGAACTCTCGAGAATGGCGTACGTTGCCGGAGCGCTCACGCGGCCCGTATCCGAGCAATCGATTGTTGCAATGAGCTGCGAATTCGAGGTCGGGAACACGTTAATGGTTCTTCCAGAGAACTGGAAGTTCTTGATTCCGCTACCGATCGGGTGATCGGGGTTAATGAACTTGAATCGTCCGGATGCGCATCCCGTGGTGATGGGTTCACGTTCCGGAGTCACGCCGCCAATTTGAGCGGGCATGACATCTCCCAGCAATCCGATTCCGACGTCCCATCCGAGAGCGGCAGGATCATCGGTAACACGCGTGCACGCATCTCCAACCACGATCAGCTTTCCTCCACTCTTGACCCAGTCCGTAACCGTTTTCCGGGCGGAACGGTCGCAGACTTGCTGGCCTTGCATGATGATGATGTCAAAGGGTTTCAATACGCCTCCAAACAATTGGTCGGGGCGCAATCCGTCTCCGGTTCCATAATAGATGCCGGTGGTGCGCGCTTCCTCGCTGACGAGCATGGTCTTCATTTCAGGCGTAATGCGTCCGACGACTCCTACCTTGATGATTTTTCCTCCGAAGACTTGGTTTAATAACGGTACGTCGGAGAAGTTAATGAAGCCGAAATTTCCGGCGATGAAAATAGCGAGAATTATGATTAGGATCAACGGAATCGAAGATTCCAAATGCTGCGTTTTTCCCGCAGTTGCAGGGCCACCGTACATATTATAAATCACCGCTTGTGGGTCGAACGTTTTATTTATGCTGGTATGCGATTTTAAGTATTTAAAGGTATCCCCTTTTAATACCCGAAATGATTCTGGATGATCTGGATGGCTGGACTTTTCTCCGCGGATGTTCTGGTGGCTTTGCTTCTCCTCGTGTTAACGATTAGCGTGTTATTTATTTCGTATCAGCGCGAGGTCTCGGATATTCTCTTTACTCTCGGTTTGAGCGAATCGGAACGCGTCGCCATCCAATCCGCTTCTTTATTATTATCGACGTGTTCCGAGCAAGGAGGGCTGCTTTATTGCGATAACGGTTTTCGGACTTCCAATGCATTGGATGTACGGGCGGTCGGGTCGCTTTCTCCTGAAACCATTTCGTTTCTTCAGCATTCCGTTCAAACCAATCAATCGTTGCGCGTGGTGGTTGAAACGCTTTCGGGCTCGGAAAGGGGTGCAACGGGTACAACGGAGATTCCTCGGACATGCGTTCGGCGTCTGGCGTTCATGCACGACGATCGGACCGGGGTGGTTCTTGAAGTATGCGTTTCTTAAGATGCGATGAACCACACCCCGGCAATCATAATAACGGTTGCGAGTGCGCGTTTCAGCACGTATTTTTCTTTTAAGAGTTTTCCGCCGATCAGCACGGTAAAAATGCTGTTGATTCGGTGGATCGGCGCGATGAGACTCAGCATGGCGCCCGGAATCGCGAGGGCAGCCAATAGTAACAAATAATGCGCGTAATCGAATATCACCAGTATCACGAACTGTTTGTGGTGCTTGCGCAGGCTTTGAAACACGTTGCCTTGCAAGGGTTTGCGGACCGCCAACCACGCGATGTAAAATCCGGTATACAGCCATGTAAATACGATAGCGTTCGTGTACACGTTGATTTCTTGCAACACGATTTTCGCGATGAGCATGTGCACCGACCATAACGCGGCTCCGCCGATAATCATTAGGAACGTTTGCCGATCTTCCCTTTTCGAGAGCCATTTGCGCCAGTGGATCCCGTGTCCTTCAAGGAAGAGGGAACCGATCACGATGAGCCCGATACCGGCGAATTGCGTGATGGACAGCATTTCTCCGAGAACCAGGAAACCCAGGAGCGCGGCGAATAACGGACTGAAGTTGGCCATGGGGGACGCACGTGACGCATCCCAGCGACGAAATCCTTCCAGGATGATGTAGAACGTGATGCAATTCAGAATGGCTTGTACGATCAGGAGTTGAAAGGTCTTCTCGGAAAAGGTGAAGTCGGCTTGGCTCCAGAATACTAGCGGGAGTAAAACGGATGCGATCCCTCCCGTGAGTAAGGCGACGCTGAACGCATTGACTCTTTTTAACAGCAAGCGCTTGCGCATGATTTCAGTGATCGTTTTGAGGAATGCGGACGCTATGGTTAGCAACAGCCAAGGCATGGGACGTTCAACTTGATTCTTTGATCAGCGTACCGGAATGGGGCTTGCCGAGAATCGCTTTTTCCAAGTCGTTGAGGTTTCGGCCTTTCACGAAATGAATCTCCATTTTACTTCTCGCTGCCAGCTTGCTGGCAATCACATCGAACGGAAAATGCGTTCCGGCCTTCCGCGTATCGGACGCCGACGCCATGGTTTCGAGCTGTTCGTGTGTAAGCGTTTTGAACTTGCTGGCCTTCGCGTTCTTTTTTGGATCTTCCGAGTATACGCCGTCGGTGTTGCTTGCATTAATGACGGCATCCGCCTGGACGCGTTCGGCGAGAAGCATACTGTCGAAATCGGTTGAAACGCCTTCTAGTATCCCGCATCCCACGGCAATTTTTCCCTCGTTCAAGGCAATCGCCGCGTCATCCAGCACTTGGATGAGGCGGGGGAAAGCGGCATCCCCTAACCCGGCTTGAATGACGGTCGCGTTGGCTTTGGTTGCAAAAATGGCGGCTCGATCGGCTAAGAACTCGTTTCCGCTGGCGTTCCGGATCGCGGTGGCATAATCCCGCGCATACCGTCCTCCGCCTACCACGACGGCGATTCGCGCTTTATCTTTCAGCGTGACGAGTAGCCTGCAAATATCCTTCACGAACGCGGTATCCACGCATCCGCTTTCGAACAGCGTACTGCCTCCCAAAGATATGACGACGGTGCGCATAAATCATCCCATTCTTGTCATTTCGTTAGGTCGGCGAGGTTTTTAACGTTTCTCTGAACTAGCCTACGAGCGCTTTGACTCCAAAATAAGCGATGCCGCCGACGATGGCGGTTACGGGTAGGGTTAGGATCCATGCCATCACGATTTTTAGCGCCAGTTTCCACCGGACGGCTGAGACGCGTCTCGTAACCCCTACGCCGGCTATGGCCCCGGATATGACGTGAGTGGTGCTGACCGGGATGCCGAGGAGGGTGCTCCCGATAATGACTCCGGCTCCCGAGGTTTCCGCACAGAATCCATGAAACGGTCGCAGACGCGTAATGCGCATGCCCAACGTTCGAATCACTTTCCATCCGCCCGCTATGGTTCCGAGGGCGATGGTCGTATGCGACAGGATGATGACCCAGAACGGAACGTAAAACGTTTCTCCCAGCCACCCTCCGCTAAACAACAGGATGGAGATGATGCCCATGGTTTTTTGTGCGTCGTTGGTTCCATGCCCCAAACTGTAAATGGAGGCGGACACGAGTTGCAGTTTCTTGAAGTGTTCGTTCACGCTATGGGGCGATGAATGTCGTACGATTCGGTATACCAGTGCACTGAATAGGAAGGCGCTGATCATGCCTAATACGGGGGCAATAAATATGAAGGCGAGGATGAGCAGAATGCCGTCGGAGATGATGCTGGAAAAACCCGCTCCGGAAATGGCGGCTCCAATGTATCCTCCGATGAGGGCGTGGCTGGCGGATACGGGGATGCCGAGAAAGGATGCTCCGTATACCCAGATGATGGCGCCGATGAGTCCGGCGATAATCATGGCGGGGGTCACTACTTCGGGCTGAATCATGCCGCTTCCAATCGTGGTGGCAACTGCCGTCGTAAAAACGAAGGCGGCAACGAAATTAAAGAAGGCGGAGAGCATGACGGCTTGGGGTAACGTCAGTACGCCGGTGGCGACGATGGTGGAAATGGCGTTCGCCGCATCGTTAAATCCGTTCCCAAAATCGAAGGCGAGAGCGATGACGATGCCGATGATGACTAACGTAAATGGATCAAGCATGCTTGACCACAATGCCTTCGATGAGGATGCCGACGGCTTGACAGTTGTTGGCAATGGCTTCGGCATTCTCGTACAAGTCTTTCAATTTAATGACCTCCAGCGGATCATTACCGTTTTCAAACAAGTCTTGAATCGCTTCTCCGAATAGGGTATCCGCTTCCTCTTCCAGGTCGTGAATTTTGATGAGGTGGGGCTTGATGTGGTTTTGTTTACGCAGATGGGTCACGGCTTCGTGAGACTGTCTTACGCACCGTTCTGAAATCGTCACGAGGGCTACAAACGTTTCCGGCACTTTGTTCACGTGGAATCGTTCCAGTTTTTTGGCCAGCCGATCCATATGATCGATTTGATCGTCGAGCAACTGGGCGAGTTCGTGGATGTCCTCTCGGTCGATGGGCGTGATGAACGAGGTGTGAAGCGTGTCAATGATCGCGTGCGTTTGGTGGTCGCATTGATTTTCCAACGCGTGGATTTTTTTGATGCGGTCTTTCTTTTCGCTGGCGTTCAGGCGGTTGTATTCCTTGACGAGGGCATGGAGTTCGTGGACGGCTTGCAGGCTGGTTCTTGACTGCCCGATGAGCATATCGTAGAATTTTTCTTCTTTTGGAATAAAAAAGCGGAGGAGGCGCTTCATACGGTTTTCTTTGCGTGTCAACGTTTATAAACGGCTTATCATTTTCCTGGATTCGTTTAGCAAAAAGAATTAAAGCGCGAGCCTCTGTAGTTATATGCTGCTGTTTATTTCGAGAGGGTATACGATGAGTAAATTGGATCGGGCGATGCAAGTCATTGATGCGCAGCTGTCTGAAAAGGAGTCGCGGCAAGAGAACGTGCTTCGCGCGAATCGTGAAATCATTCGGGATTGCGCGAAAGCCATCAAATATCTTCACGTAGGCGACTTCAAGGCGTGCGAGGAACTTCTGCCTCAAATCGATGTCAAGGTGGCGGCCATGAAAAACGTCGATCGTGATTTTGAGCACATTTCACAGCAGGCGTATCAAGAGGTCGTGGAGATTAAGGTGTTGAATGCGATTTACAAGAAGCAACCGATTCCGGATTACACGGATCTGAACGTCGATTTCAAGCCGTGGCTCTCGGGATTGGCGGATGTGGTGGGTGAATTGCGTCGGGCGCTGCAATTGGCGTTGCGTGCGAACCGGAAAGAGGATGCCGAATACTATTTCGAGAAAATGAACGAGCTTTACGACAATTTGATGGTGCTCAAGTATTCCGCTTCGTTAGTCGGAGCGTTGAAGCACAAACAAGACATGGTGCGTTCTCAAGTGGAGCACGCGCGCAGCGAGATGCTCAAATAGCGTTTTATTCAAGGGAGGTCGATCAAGGTGAAACCTTACCGCGTACTGAATACGGTTCGATCGGAGAAACCGCTCGTGCACCATATTACGAATTGGGTGACGATTTACGATTGCGCTAACGTGACGCGTGCGGTGGGTGCGCTTCCCGTGATGGCGCATGCTCCGGAGGAAGTGCAGGACATGACGGGCATTTCCAATGCTCTGGTATTGAACATCGGAACGTTGACCCAATCCCTCATTGACGCGATGGTGATGGCGGGTCAGAAAGCGAACGCGAAAGGCATTCCGGTGGTTTTGGATGCCGTTGGCGCGGGCGCGACCTCTTTTCGCAACGAGAAGTCCGCTCAGCTCATCAAAAATGTGAAAATCAACATCGTGAAAGGAAATGCGTCGGAGATCGCGAGTTTGTTGGGCGTCAAATCCGTGACGCGTGGCGTGGAATCCGCTGGCGTGGAGGGAAAACCGGAAGATATTGCGATGCGCTTGGCTCAGCAGTTACAGTGCACGGTCGTTATTACGGGTGCAACGGATATTGTGAGTAACGGTTTTCAGACGATTCTGGTTAAGAACGGTCATCGCATGATGGGCAACGTGGTGGGTACGGGGTGCATGGTCACTTCCGTGATCGCTTCTTTTGCGGCGGTTGAGAAGGACTTATTGGTTGCGGCTTCATGTGCACTCGCCTGTTTCGGGATTGCCGGTGAACTGGCGGCTGAGAAAGCCGGGGGACCGGGCACGTTTAAGGAACACTTTTATGACGCGTTGTTTCATTTAAGCGAGGCGCAGGTGGAGCAGCTGGCGAAGGTTTCGGAATATGCCTAGGCTTTCGAATGGATTGTATTTCGTTACGGATCGCGGGCTTTCCAAAGGCCGCGTGCTCGAATCCGTTTCATCGGTGTTGAAAGGGGGTGCGGTCACGATTCAATACCGGGAAAAGAATTTGCCGTATTCGAGGATGCTGGAGGAGGCCCAGGCCATTCGAGATTTATGCAATGAGTTCCACGCGACCTTCTTGGTCAATGATTATTTGAAGCTGGCTTTGGAAGTGAATGCGGATGGATTGCATGTTGGCCAGCACGACCTTTCACTAACGAAAGCCCATGAGGCCTTGGGCACCGAAAAATTACTGGGAATCTCCATTTCTTCGTTGGATCATTTACCGGGAAGCGAGCTCGCGGATCATTTGAGTTGGAGTCCCGTGTTTTCCACGTCCACCAAACCCGATGCGGCTCCCCCGTTGGGATTAGCGGGTTTAAGTGAACTTCGCGTGTTAACCTCTAAGCCGTTGGTGGCCATCGGCGGCATTACGTTAGAAAACGCGCCGTCTGTTTTGGAAGCCGGCGCGGATTCGCTTGCCGTTATTTCCAGCATCTTAAATGCGCCGGACTGGGAAATCGCCGCTAGAAAATTTACGACGTTTTTTGATTGAGGGTTGTTTGTGAAGATTTCCGATCTTGGGGAACGAAACATTGTCGAGCGGTTAGTGAAGCGTTTGCGTCGTGATCCTTCCGTTATTGCGGATTTGCATGATGATGCCGCGATTTTTGATCCGCAGGGAAAACGCCTCGTGCTCTCCACGGACATGGGCGTGCTTTCCACGCACTTTACGAATCCAGATCCTGAGAAAATGGGGCGGAAGATCGTGGCCTCGCACGTTTCCGATGTGATATGCAAGGGGGCGCTTCCCAAATATTTTTTCCATTGCTTTACGGCTCCTCCGGACACCGATATTTCTTTTTTAGAAAAATTGTACGATGGAATGGATGGTGAGTTGAAGAAATACGATGCGTTTCTTTTGGGCGGCGATACCAACAAGGGAACGGAATTCGTTTATTCGGGAGCGCTCCTGGGCTTTTTGGATGGGCCGCCCTTATTGCGGAATGCGGCTCAACCCGGTGATGCGATCTATTTGACGGGTGAAATCGGGAACGCGGCATTAGGGTATTTATCGCGAAAAAAACATTTTGTCGTTCCGCAGAAATTCTTGGACGCTCAAGATGCTCCTGAGCTGGATTGGGCGCTTTGCAAGCGCATTCTTTCAGAGGGAAAAATGCATGCGGGCATTGACGTGTCGGATGGTTTGGCGTTCGAGCTTCACGAGCTGGCTCGTTTAAGCAAGAAACGAATCGTGATTGACTGGGATCGCCTTCCGTTGAATCCCGATTTGGAACGTCTGTGCAAGGAACACGATTTGAATGCGGAGGACGTGGCTTTGAATCACGGGGAAGACTATCAGATTGTTTTTTCTGGAGAGAAAGGGGCTTCGGGTATTCCGATCGGTGAAGTGACGGATGGTTCGGGGGTGTTCTTGAAGTGCGATAATCAGGTGCGACCGCTGGAGAACAAGGGATACGAGCATTTCAAGTCGAATTAAATGCGGCGGTTTCTTCGCGCTTCCCCGAACCATCCCAGGAGCCGTCTTTCCTCGGGTCTTCGACGCGCCATTTGCAGCAATCGGGCGGCTTCCGAGGTTCGGGGTAGCGGTCGGTTGGTTAAAGCACTTCGGCTTCCGGTTACGGCCAGTCGTTTAAGCACTTGCGCAGAATTGATCATCACTCGTCTCCCCATTCTTTCTGCTCGTTCTTTTTCTACCATCTGTCGAATGCCTTCAAAGCGTTCTCCACTCAGCATGCGTGTTCGAAATACGGGCTGTTGTTCAGCGAGACGTAAAATGGTGCGGGCGTTGCTGACTCCCCCTAAAGCGCCCGTCAGGCTTTTTCGATTGGATTCAAGATGTTCACGGTTGATTTCGGGCATTCGTCTGGCGGGGATGGGCATAATGGCTTCAACCTCCTTCTTTTATTCTGGAGATGGATTAATATTAATGTTTTCATCTCTTCGTTTATGGGGTTCGTGGTGTTCCTATGGTTGAAAAAAGCGGGTTCGGTGAATTCTTGTACGCCAATCTGGAGTTGAAGTTCAAACTCGTTCAAGGCATTCAGACGTATTTCAAAAAAGCGCGAAAAACGAAAGCGGTGTTGGGGTTGAGTGGCGGCGTGGATTCCGCCGTCGTATGCGCCTTGTTGGTGCAATCGCTCGGAAAAGAAAACGTCTTGGCCTATTTTCTTCCATCGGATGCGTATGCGTCAGAGGAATCGGATGCGCGGAATGTCGCCAATCAATTCGGTGTCTCGTTTGAAACGCATTCCATTCAAGGGATAGCGGATCACTATGCGCAGACGGTTCAATCGAGCGATCCCATTGCGCGAGGCAATTTCATGGCACGGTCGCGTATGACGTTGTTATACCATTTCGCAAGGGAAACGGACGCGTTGGTGGTGGGGACGAGCAATAAAAGCGAGCGGTTGATGGGTTATTTCACTAAATTTGGGGATGGTGCGGCCGATGTGTTACCGGTCGGAGCGCTGTACAAAACTCAGGTGAAGAAATTGGCGTTGATGCTGGCCATACCCAAAGAAATCATTCGGAAGGCGCCTTCAGCCGGTTTATGGGAGGGTCAGACGGATGAGGCGGAGTTGGGGGTTTCGTATTCCGCGTTGGATCACATTCTCGTATCGTATTTGGATATGAAACAATCGCGGTCGGCCCTGGATGAAAAATACGGACATGAGCTTGTGGAAAACGTGTTGACGCGCATGGGGCAAAATCAGCATAAGCGCGTGCCCGCAACCATTATTTCCATCGATTAAATGCGGGCGACGTGGCTGGCTACAGCGGCTTTGCGGACGGCTTCGGATACGTTTTTTACGACGAGTGGGTTGAACGGGCTCGGAATTATATAATCGGGTTTCAACTCGTTTTCGGGAATGCAGGCTGCGAGGGCTTCGGCGGCCGCGAGTTTCATTTCCATATTGATGTCTTTGGCGCGCGCGCGCAACGTTCCTTTGAATACGCCTGGGAATGCCAGGGCATTGTTGACTTGGTTCGGGTAATCGCTGCGACCGGTGGCGATGATGAACGCTCCGGCTTCTTTTGCTTTATGAGGCATGATTTCTGGCATGGGGTTCGCCATGGCGAACACGATGGGTTTTTCATTCATGGATTGAACCATTTCATTGGAGACAATGTTTCCGGATGACACGCCAATGAATACGTCCGAGTTTTTCATGGCGTCCTCGAGTTGGCCTGAAAGGTGATGGGGGTTGGTTTTTTGAGCGAGGTCTTTCAAATATTGGTTAGAGTATTCTCGTTCATTGATGAGGATGCCGGTGCGATCGCACACGACGATATTCCGAACGCCTTGGTCCAGCAATAGGTTGGTCACTGCGGTTCCGGCAGCTCCGGCTCCCACGACGGTGATTTTCACCTCTTCCCGTTTTTTTTCGGCGAGCGTGAGCGCGTTCTGGAGGGCCGCGAGTACGACGATTGCGGTGCCGTGTTGGTCATCATGAAATACCGGTATATTGAGTGCGGCTTTCAATTTCTTTTCGATTTCGAAGCATCGGGGGGCCGAAATGTCTTCGAGATTAATGCCACCGTAGGGTGATGCAATATGGGTGACGATGTCCACGAAATGATCCACGTCTTGGGTTGAAATGCAGACGGGGAACGCGTCGATGTTGGCGAATCGTTTGAATAATACGGCTTTTCCTTCCATGACGGGGAGCGCCGCAGCGGCTCCGATGTTGCCGAGTCCGAGTACGGCCGAGCCGTCGGTGACGATGGCGATCAAGTGGCCTTTGGACGTGTATTTGTAAATATCGGAGGGATTCGTGGTAATGGCGAGGGACGGTTGGGCCACGCCCGGCGTATAGGCCATGCTCAAATCCTTTAGGGTTTTCAGTGGCACTTTACTGCGAATTCCGATCTTTCCCTTATATTTTCGGTGAAATACGAGCGCTTTTTGCATGATGTCTTCTGTTTTCGTCAACTCTTTTTTCATGGTTGAATCCCTTGATTAGAATTCTTCGGTGACTGGGCCTCCGGGTTGAAACACTTGTTCTCCGTCGTCTTTCGTGCGTATGACGACTCGGGATACGTTTTGGCAGGCCACTTCCGCCAGTTCGATGAGTTTGAGTTTCGGGGTATTTCCTTTTCGTGCATAGTCCCCGTTGATAAGGGTTTGTTCCACCGTAAATTGCTGGAGGACATATTGGTCTGCGAAAACTAAATCCTTCGTGATGGCGTTCACTATTTCGGGCGTGTCGTTGATTCCGGGGATGATGGTCGTGCGAACTTCCACGAATAAATCCGGGCGTTCTTTTTTGGCTTCGCGAAGAATGATGAGGCTGCGGAACGTGTCTTGCATGAGGGTGGCGGGTTCCCCGCGAAATCCGACAAGTTGAGCGTATTGATCGGCGTCCAGTTCGGTCTTGATGTCTAGTGCGATGTTGTCGACGTACGGCAGGATTCGTTCCAGGTGATCGGCGTAGAATCCCGAGGTTTCCAACCGGATGAGGAATTCCCTTTCCTTGAGTTGACGGCATAATTCGATGAGGGGTTCGGCTTGGTGGAGGGGTTCGGCTCCAGTGAACACCACGGCATCAAACTCCGCTTTTTTTCTTTCGAAGTATTCGACGAAACGTTTCACGTCCATTTGTTGGGAATGTTCGCTGGCGATAATGAGGGGCGCGGAGAAACAGTAGCCGCAACGGAATGGACAGCCTCCCAAGAATACGATGGCGGCCGTCTTTCCATTAAAGTATTCGGTGGAGCCTTCCAGAATACTCCCGTATTTTAGTATCAATTCGTTTTTCCCCAAGGCCTATGTTGGCATGCGCTTTTATTCGTTGCGCGATGGCGTTTCAAAAGTGATTGACGAACCAGATCAGCGTGCGAATGCCTAACGCCATGAATATACCGCCCGCAAAAAGGAGCATGGTGCCTGCGAACTGTGCTTTTTTTCCAGTAAATTCCATGCCGCCGCGCCATATCATTCGTTTGTGAACCAGGGCTTTCAAGCCCCGTACCGTTGCCACGAATCCGAGTCCCAGTATCCCGAAGGGAGAGGCGACGGCGAGAATGGAATCGAGCCAGCGTGCGTCGTATCCAAAAAAGTATTTGATGAATGATCCTGCAAAGAATAGTGCGGAAAAGAGGAGAACCTGTTTTTCCCATTCTTGCCATTTATCTTGGGGACGCTTGACGAGCATGATGAACGCACCTCATTCTAAAATTTCGACGGCATCCACGATTCCGTCTCCATCTTCATCAAATCCTTGAACGATTTTGGCGTGGACCGAGGAATCGAACGTGTTGCCTTTTTCGAGAGCGGTTCGGTGTTTGAGTAGCGCGAGTACGGCGACGCGCGTGCTGGTATGATCGGAACCCGCCAGAAAGAGTATGGGGGTTCGTTTGTTCCACGGATTGTTGACGAGTTCGATGACCCCGACGTTATCCGAGTATTTCTTGCCGGACAGCGTGGAATGGAGTTCGAGGCTTCGTTCCTCATAGCGGATGGGCAGGTGGGGGTTGAGCTCGGATGCGAGCATGTTGACTTTGGGTCCGCCGATCACGACGAGCGGCTGGCGTTTCGTGGTTTCTTTGACCTCCGTGTCCAAGTAGTACAATGGGTATTCAAACGAGGCATACTGTCCGAGAAACATGGCGAACTCCGTAGCGCAAAATTCGCTTCCTCGGGACCGGAAACGGCCGTGGGGGTCCGGACTTCCGACGATGATTTTACCGGTAAACAGGCGTTGGTCGATGAATCGTTCGAGGAAAACAGGCGGTTTTGCGTGTTTGATGGCCGAAAAGGGTTTCCAGCGGGAGTGGAGGACGACGGCAAGGGCTTCCGTTGTGCAACGGAATTTCTTGGCCAGTGCCCCGCCTTGTTCCTCGTAGCGATCAAGTTCAATGAGCTTGGCTTCGTGGAGGAGACGGACGTGATAGTACACGGTTTGAACTTGCATGTGGAGTTCGCGGGCCAGTTCTGCTGGGTACCGGGATTCTCGGCTTAAGGCCTTGAGGATGGCTATGCGTTCCTTGGATAGGATGGAAAGGGTGTCTTCGGATACGAGTTTGACTTCCAGGGCATTGGATCCGTCGACGAGTCGGAGAGAACTGGACATTAAATCAATTAATACTATTATGGTGAATTTTATAAAGGTATGGGTATTATATTAATTGCATTATAGGATGTTTTTTATATATCGCGGCGGTCCTATTAGCGGGATATAAATAGTCGGCCGCGCCAGTGCTTTTGTTATCATTTTATGGGGGATTTTTTTGTGCGGCATCTTAGGATTTGTATCTGATCGTGAAGAACCTGCAGGGTCGTTGTTACTGGAAGGCCTTCGGGGTCTAGAGTATCGGGGATACGATTCGGCTGGCATGGTCGTGGCAGAACGCGATACGTTGACGATGAGAAAAGCAGTGGGAACCTTGAACGACTTCGAGAAATCCGCGGTTCCGTCGGAGCTGAAGGGAACGCGGGGAATTGGGCATACCCGTTGGGCAACGCATGGCGGCGTCTCCGAAAAGAATGCCCACCCGCATTTGTCTTGTGACGGACGTATTGCCGTCGTACATAACGGAATCATTGAAAACTATTTGTCCATTCGGAGCGCATTGTCTCGGAAGGGTCACTTGTTTTCTTCGGGAACGGACAGTGAAGTCATTGTCCATCTCATTGAAGATGAATTAAAGGGCAAGGCGACATTGAAGGATGCGGTGCTTTCCGCGATTTCCATGTTGCGGGGCTCGTACGGATTGCTGATTACGGAAGCCGGCACGAATACGTTGATCGCAGTCAAGAATGAAAGTCCGTTGATTCTGGGTATTGATCAAAACAAATTGTTTGCGGCCAGTGATCCCGTGCCCATTTTGAAATATACGAGCCGGGTCGTGTACTTGAATGACGGAGAACTCGCGATCCTTTCTCCGAAGCGGTTCGAGTGTTTCACGTTCGACGGCCAAGGGATTGGAAAGACGGTTTCCCAAATCGATTGGAAAGCCGAGTCATCGGAGAAAGGAGATTACGAACACTTCATGTTAAAGGAAATCGAGGAGCAGCCTCAAGCGATTAAGCATGCGTCGATGCAGGATGAAGAGGATGTGGTAGCGTTTGCGAATGAAATCAAGAACGCGAAGGGGGTCATATTGGTCGCCAATGGCACGGCGTTGCACGCGGGTTTGGCGGGGCAGTACTTATTTGACCGCATAGCGCGCAAGCATGTCAATGTGGTCAATGCCTCTGAATTTCCGTATCTGCAGACATCGTTGTCGGATGGATCGTTGGTGATAGCGATTTCTCAGAGCGGGGAAACCGCGGACGTGTTAAACGCGTTGAAGTTGGCGCGGGCCAAAGGCGCACGCATTTTTTCGATTGTAAATGTCGTGGGAAGCAGCATCGAGCGTATGAGCGAGCGGGTGTTATACCTTCGCGTGGGACCGGAGATCGCGGTGGCGTCTACGAAGGCATTTATGGGTCAACTCGCTATTTTGTATTTACTGGCCCAAACCTTGAATGGGGAGGTTCGGAAAGGTCTTCAGGATTTGCGGACGTTGTCGCATTGGATTCGGGAAACGATTGAAACGAATCATGAGCGTGTGAAAGTTCTTGCGAAGGTCTTGAGTGAACGGCAGGACGTGTATTTCATTGGTCGAGCCATTAATTATCCGTTGGCATTGGAAGGGGCTTTGAAAATGAAGGAAATTTCGTATATTCATGCCGAGGGCATGCCCGCCGGAGAGTTGAAGCATGGAACGCTTGCGTTGGTGGAGAAGCGTACGCCTATCCTATTATTGAATGCAGGCAAGGAAAGCCGGGAGGCCTCCATTGGAAATGCGATGGAGACGAAAGCGCGGGGAGCGTGGGTGATTGGGGTGAGTGAGGAGCATCATGAATCCTATGACGAGTGGCTCGAGCTTCCAAAAGCCTCCAATCGCGTGAGTCCGTTGTTGGCGGTCATTCCGCTTCAGTTATTGGCGTATTATTGTGCGGTCTATCGAGGAATCAATCCGGATCGGCCGCGCAATTTAGCTAAAAGTGTTACCGTGAAATGAGGGCGTTGTATGGAACGGTATGATTTCGTGTTGTTGGCGGCGGGGCAAGGCAAGCGGCTTCAACCCATGACGTATTCGTACCCCAAATCCATGATTCGGGTTTTACAGAAACCGTTGTTGGAGTGGATGGTGGAAGGCATTTTGGAAACGTTTGGGGATCAAACGAATCACATTGTGATGGTCGTGGGTTTCGAGAAGAATAAGATCGTGGATCACTTCCGTCACAAGCCGTACGCCAAGAAACTGAAATTCGTGGAACAGAAGGAGCAGTTGGGTACCGCGGATGCGTTGAAGAAGGCGGAAAACGCGATTTCCACGGCCTTTTTTTTCGTGCTCAACGGCGACTCGTTTTTTGATCCCTCGTTGTATTCGTTCTTGTTGAAATCGACGTTGGAAGGGCCTTTTTTGGTCGCGAAGCAGGAAAAGGATGCCTCTTCTTACGGCGTGTTGATTATGGATGAAAGCGATTGCCTTAAGGATCTCGTGGAAAAACCGTTGAAATCGGAATCCAATGACGTCAATACGGGAACGCTTTTCTTGCCTCGAGAATTCTTTTCTGAACTTCGCAAAGTATCCCTTTCCAAACGCAAGGAGTTCGAATTAACGGACGCGTTGCTTTCGTATGCGAAACGGAAACCGCTCAAAGTGGTTGAGTTTCCGGGGTTCTGGACGGATGTAGGCTATTTCTGGAATTTCTTGCATGCGAACCAGTACGCGTTAGAGCATTTGATGACCGAAGCGCGCGAAGGCTCGTTGGAACCGAACGTGACGGTGAAAGGAAAACTGTCCGTTGCGAAAGGCGCCATGATTAAAAGTGGAACGTATATTGAGGGGAATGCGTTCATCGGCGAGAATTCGGTGGTGGGTCCGCATGCGTACTTGCGGAAAGGCGTCGTCATCGAAAGCAATTGTCATGTCGGTCATTCCACGGAATTGAAAGCCTCAGTCGTCATGCATAACTCGAATGCCGCGCATCTTTCATATATCGGTGATTCGATTGTCTGCGAGAACGTGAACTTGGGCGCCGGCACCATGATCGCCAACCTGAAATTCGATTCGTCAAGCATTATGATTACCTTGCATGGATTGACCATTGATTCCAAGCGGAATAAGCTGGGTTCCGTTGTGGGGAAAGGAACCAAAACGGGCGTGAATGCCAGCATTAATTGCGGAGTCCTTGTGGGGGAAGATTGCCGCATATTCCCGGGCGTGTCGGTTTACAAGAATGTGCCGAATGGCTCGCAAGTAAAATAAACGGGGTTTCGTCCATCGGAGGGAGATTCTTCATGTTCCGTGATCGGAGGAATGCGGGTGCGATGCTGGCCGCCCAGCTCATTCGTTATTCGGGAAAACCCGGCGTGATCGTATTCGGCATTCCTCGTGGGGGCGTCGTGGTCGCGAAAGTCGTCGCCGATTCGTTGCATCTTCCCCTGAAGGGGTTCGTCGTTCGAAAACTGGGCGCGCCAGGTAATCCTGAACTGGCCATCGGAGCGGTGAGTCATGACGGGAAACCGTATTGGAATGAAGACGTTCTTCGTTTTCTATCCGTTTCATCCGATTACAAAATAACGGTTTTGAAAAAAGAATTTGAGGAAGTGAGGCGGCGCATGAAAGCGTTTGGGATCACGGATTCGACCGAGGTGACCGGCCAAACCGTTATCGCCGTAGATGACGGGATTGCAACGGGAGCGACGCTTAAAGCGGCCATTGATTGTTGGCGTCATCAAGGGCCTTGCAAGATCATTGTAGCGGTTCCCGTTTGTTCTCCAGATACCGCGAAGGAATTTCGTTCCATGGCCGATGAGTTTATTTGTCTGGAAACGCCTTCTCATTTTGCATCCGTCGGACAGTTTTATGAACGGTTTTCCCAAACGATGGATGAAGAAGTGTGCGCATTGCTCGAATAGTTCCTTGATTTATTGTGGGGAGGGTTGGGAAAGCGCTTGTGCTTCCTGGATGATCGCATCGGCTTTTCGAAGTCGGACTCGCAGCAAGCGCTCTAATTCCTTCGGATTTTTTTCTGCGATTTCAGCCACTAACACCATGCCGTTTTCAAATAGGCTGGGCAAACGGTTGCGGGGAATGCTTCGAAGCACGGTGATGGGATACAGTTTAAATTCCTCGATATTGGATTCCAGGCTGTTGCCTTTTGGATACTTCCAACCCAGGAGCTGCAAATTCACGCCTTTTGAATAGGCAATAACCTGATCCGAAAACTTGGTATTCGTTGCCAATAACGGCGCCGTAAACTGGGGTTTTACGTCTAGGAAACGGGCGTACACGTATAATGCGGTCTGAATGTTCGTTCCTTTCCACGGTAATACGGAGTGTTTGCATTCGACCATGAGCCGCTCCCCTTTTCGGTCCGCGATCACGTCGATTTCATGCGTAACATATTTTCCGCGCACGATTCGGTTCAATTGCGTGGCGTATCCTTTTCGTTGCAGGAGTTTGGCCGTAAACTTTTCGAAGACTCTTCCTTCTTTTCCTAGTCGCAGCAACGCATTCTTTAAGTCGAATCGGCTGGCAGAGTGCGGCCGGTATTTAGCGAGTTCTCGGAAGGCGTATTGGAATAATTGTTTTGTGGATATGCCGTCGTAAAGCGTGGGCCGGATTTTTTGGAGGATGCCGTCGATGGTTTCGCGATCCGCCCCGGCTTTTCGAAGCGATTGCGCCAGTTTTCGTTCCTGGAACGGCTCGCGTTTTCCGTTGAGTTTGATGACGTACGTCATATTCCCTGCCCAGCTATCACGATCGGTTCCTATTAAAGAGGATTTGTTTCGTTGGCGGCCCGAACGAATTAGGAGATGAGCCCGACTTCCTCGACTTGGACTTCGCTGACGCCTTCCACGAGTTTAACGATATCCTCGAAGTCTTTGCTTTCGCCATCTTGGCAGATGAACGAGGCGATAACGATTTTGGTTCCAAAAACAAAGTCTTCGACTTTTGAGGTGTTGCAGCCTTCCGTTTGTTTGATTCGGTCCGCGAGTTGTTGCGCATCCTGGCCTTCTTTCGGGAAGATTTTAAGACGGGTGAGCACTTTACCCATAGGGGGTTCGCCTACTTCTTCTTTTCTTCTTTGACTTCTGCTTTCTTCTCTTCTTTGCCCTCGGCTTTTTCGTCCTTCTTTTCTTCGCCTTCGGCCGGTGCGGTTTCGACTGCTGGCGCTTTGGGCTTGATTTCTTCCACTTTCTTCATGACAATGACTTTTCCAATTTTTGCGCGGTTAAATGCCTCGTTCTGGATGTCTTTGACTTCTTCGTGGTAGGCGCCGGACATCTTGATTTTTGCGCGCTTGATCGCTTCTTTTACGACGGGTAGCGCGCTGGCAGCGACTCTTACGCGGAATACCGGCTCGCCTTTTCCGATGCGTGCAAGACGTCCTTTGGGGCGTCCAAACGCCATTTTCATTCCTTTGGAGATTCGGTCGGCTCCCGCAACTCCTAGGGCGGAATGCTCTCGGATGACGATGTGCGGGTACTTGAGGATGCCGAAGAAGTAATTGTTGGGCAAGTTCTTTTCCAAGTATTTTCCCGTGACTTGGCGGGCACTTTCGATGGCGTTGTCCCGCAGCTGAATGTCTTCGTCGCTGATCATGTCCACTTGAATTTCGTAGAATTGGTCCGTGCCCATGTTGTATTGTCGGACTTTGGGTCTGGGAGCTCCTTTCACGAAGCTTTTTCGAGGTCTTTTAACGGAAATGCGTGCCCACGGCTGGCCCTTATATTCGCGAACGGTTCTAGCGGGGCGAAGACCCATGTCGTACACCTGAGACTAACTTGCTGAATAAAGACGATAAAATCAGCGGAATAGTGTGTGCAAGTCAACGTATTTAAAACTACTCTTTAGCTTGCTGACGCCATTCGTTGAATTTCCTTTGGTAGGCCTCGGCTTTTTCTTGAGGGTCTTCGGAATAGATGAGACTACGGCCCACGTTGACGAGGACGTTTTCTCCCAGAATTTTCAGAACGGTTTGGGCGTTTCCTTCTTGTGTTCCGACACCGGGCACCAGGAAAACGGTTTGCGGAGCGGCTTTCGCTTTGCATGCTTCAATGAGTTCCGGAGGATTCGTGGCACCGACCACTAATCCGTCGATTCCGTTTCGCGCACTGGATTCTGCAATCCATTCGAATCCTTTTTGCCGCTCCACTTGGCTTTCCGTCATGAAGTATCGGGCGTCGGGATGACTCATGAGGGCGAGAGCGATCACGCCCAGATCCATGGCATGGGCTTGTTGCGTGACTTCCGAAAGATTGCCGGGAAATGGCGAATACGTGAAGGCATCGAAACCCGCTTTTTTCATCCAGTAAATGGCGGATTCGTTGCTGCTCCCAATATCGGAGAGTTTAAGGTCGAAGATGCTGATGGCTCCCGTCTGCGAAACGCGTGCCGTGATCTCGTTCAATTGTCTGATGGAAAAAGGGAGCGCGAATTGCGCATTGATTTTGTAGGCGCACGCGTGCGATTTCGTTTGATCGACGAGGTCAAGACAAAAGTCCGCCATGCCTTGCACCTCATCCTTTTTTTCGAAGTACTTTCGGGGAATGGACCCGGTGTCCTTGAAAAAGATGCTGACGGGATCGAGTCCGACGCATAATACGCTATTCTTTTTTTCCCGTGCGTTGGCGTATTTTTCATGGAAGCTCATGGGCCTCTCCTCATTTCCTGAATGACGTTCGCCATTTCCGTCTGCGTTTTGAATTGGAAGATTCCGCTGCCGGATACCAGACAATCGGCGCCGGCGGCTTTCACGGTTTGAACATTCTTTATGGTGATGCCTCCATCCACTTGAATCCGTGTTTTCAATTGGTTTTCGTCGACGTGTTGTCGCAATGATTTGATTTTTTCGAGCATGTCCGGCATCAACGCCTGGCCTCCGAATCCGGGTTCGACGGTCATCACGAGTACGGCATCCAATAACGGGAGGGCGGATTGGATGGCTCGCCAGTCCGTCGCGGGTTTAAGCGCGATTCCCACTTGCTTCTTTTTCTTCTTAATTTTCTGAATGATTTGCATGGCCTCGTCGAATGTTTCGCAGGCTTCGATATGAAACGTGATGTGGTCTGCTCCGGCGTCGGCAAAGGCATCGATCCATTTCCCCGGATGTTCGATCATGAGGTGGACATCGAAGTAGAGCGCGGTGTGTTTTCGCAAGTCACGTATGAGCGAGAATCCAAAGGTCAAATTGGGAACGAAATGCAGATCCATCACGTCCCAGTGCACGCCGTCGGCTTCTGCGGCCTCGACGCGTTTGAGTTCGTTTTTAAAATTGGTAACGTCCGCTGAAAGCATGGACGGGTAGACGAGAACGTTCATGTTAGTTCCCTTGTAAGATGCGTCGGCATCCCGCAGGTTCTTCAAATTGAAAAGCGAGAAACAACTTTAAATAGCCGATGTACGGGATGCGTGCAATCATCCTCCCGTTCACATGGTGATCTTCGGGTAACGTGCGCGCAAGCGCTTCCAGATCCGTTGATGGGTTGTTGTCGCCCTTGGTGAGGTAGTACGTTTTTCCTTCGCTGTTTAGCTTGAGGGCCACGCGATGCACGATGAGTCCGAGTTGAGCGTATTGCGGGGGTTCGAACACGATAATATCCCCTTCTTTCGTAAACGGGTGAAGGGTTCCATCGACTAGAAGGCCTTGGCTGCACAGGGTTTGCACTTCCGCTTCGGAGTACTTGTCTCGGATAATGCACGTGTCTTTGATGAAATCCGCTCCTAATGAAATCGGTCGAGATAGCGTGACGTCGGGTGCATAAACTTCTGCGCCTTGAATGATGATCAGATCTCCGCGGTCGAGGGTGGGAACCATGGAACAACTCGTTACCACGTCGATTGGCGTGGACGTGTTCAAGATGAATCCGATGAACAGCCAAACGAATAGCGCCGCAAAGAACGCGGAATCCAATTCGATGATGGCGGCTTTGGCGGGTTTCATGAAGTGCACGTACTGGTCGAGGAACGCCAACGCATTCAGTACCAACAATAGTAGGGCAAAGAGTTGGATGAGATCCGAGGTCAAAGCCGCCACGACGGCAGAAAGTAAAGCAGAGATTCCGAGAAATGATTTAGTGCTTAACCGCAATCCAACGATCGAAACTCTTTCTTCTGTTTTCTTTGTTTTGGTAGAAAAAATATCTCTGGCTAAGAGAGCAAGCAACGCTAATAATCCTAATAATCCCAAGAACGGGGTTTGATATGCCGCATATAACCATACGATGACGATGAGTGTGATTCCCAGTAACCAATCCGCTGATTCAAGTTTAAGCCCGGCCATAGGATTCTCCTCGACTCAATGCGGAAGCGATTAAGTGCGCGAGGCGGAGTTCATTGGGAAATCCGCGGAATTGTTTCATAACGGCTCTCGCTTCGTGTTCTCGCAAACCCCGGAAATGGAAAAACATGCCGCATTCCTCTAATATGGGGCCCGCATTCTCGAGAAATAACCGCTTGCGTCTTATTAATCTTTGGCTTTTATGGGCGGCGTGAATCGCCTTTTGAATGGTTCCTTTGGATTTTTTTCGAACGACTCCCATCCACGGAATGTTCAATTCTTTTTCGATGGCTTGAGGATCGAGAATATTTAATCCGCCGAATGTGGTTCCGTGCGTGAGAATGAGTTTTATGACCGATCGAAATCGAGATTGTTTTACCGATCGAATTAATTGACGGGTGGCATTCGATCCATCTTTCTTAATGTGAAATATCAGTACGCCTTCGATGTTGTTCCCGTTGGATAGGACGCCGACGCAGGTGACGCGTCCGTTGGAGGCAGGGGAATCATCCATCGCTAATATCCGCATCGTGATAGCCTTCGGGAACTCGTTTTATTTAAACGAACCACTCGGGAATACGTTTAAATACCTTTATTGGACTATTACATACCGCTTTAAGTCCCTAGTTTTCTGAAGCGCTACGGCGTTTCTTGAGTCATTAAAGGGATGTTACTATATGGCACGTATGCATTCGCGTAAGAGAGGTCGGTCGAAGTCCCACAAGCCGAGGCATACCCAGACCCCGATATGGGTGGAGACATCAAAGGAAGATCTTGAAAAGCTGGTCGTCCAAATGTCGAAGGAAGGCAAGCGCGAAGCGGAAATCGGTTTGATCTTGCGGGACAACCACGGAATTCCGAGTGTCAAAATGATTACGGGTAAAACGATTCTCGCGATATTGAAAGATAATCATTTGCAGTCGGAATATCCTTCGGATTTGTTGGATCTCATCAAACGGGCGGTGCGCATGCGTAAACACTTGGCCTCGAACAAGAAGGATGTGCACAACCGAGTGAAATTGGGGCACGTGGAAAGTAAGATTAAGCGTTTGGTTCGTTTTTATCGCGGCAAGCGGCTTCCCGCGAATTGGAAGTATGATCCGGAAGCAGCGATCCTATTAGTTAAGTGATGGTATGGCAACAAAGAAAGTGGTGGACACGTGGAAATCCAAGTCCTGGTATTCCGTGCACGCTCCCAAGTTTTTGAACGAAGTGGAAGTGGCTCAAATTCCGGCGTTGGATGACGAGCACATGTTAAACCGCATTATCCAGATTCCGTTAAAGGACATCACGAAGGATTTGAGTCACGTTTACACGAACGTCAAACTGCGTGTTTCCGAGATCAAGGGAAAGTCTGCATACGCGAAATTCATTGGACATGAAGTGTCTCGGGAATACATTCACGCATTGGTTCGAAGACGTATGGACGCGCTCAATGCGGTGTTTAGCGTCACCTCCAAGGATGGGATTGAATTTCGTATTAAGGCCGTGGTGTTAACGGGGGTTTCGTGCAGTGGAACGCAAAAGCGGGCGTTGCGGAACGGATTGACGACTGAACTAAAACGCATTGCTGAAAGCAAAACGTTCGGCGAATTCATTTATGATACGTTATTCGGTAAAACGTCGGCCGAAATCTATCGCTTGTTGAGGACGATTGCGCCGTTGAAACGCGTGGAAATCCGGAAAACGGAATTGAAGGAAGTATTCGATACGCCTGAAATTCGGGAGCTGCCTTCCGATGCGCTCGAGGAAGAGAAGAAAGTGGAGTCCAAGGAAAGCACTCCGGATGGCCCGACGGATGCGAACGATAGCGAGGCGAAAGCGGAGGATTCTGCCACGACGCCATCACCCGCCTAACTATTTTTTCTTTTTCGTTGGCTTGGGACTCCATTCCGGTAACAAATTCATGGCGCAGACCATGGTATTTCGTTTATGACGCAATGGCGAGACGCGTTTTCTCACGGATCCGAACACCGCAAATAGACTTTGTATCTCGTCATCCGCCACACGGGATCGTCGAATCACTTGCCGGAACGCGGAAGCCACTTTTTGCTTGTCTCTGACGGACGGCATGGCGCACGTGATTTCATCAAATAATCCTTCCAGGAAACGGATTTTATGCCGGGGTGCGGTTTTATAGTACGTACGCATTCCTCGGCCGCACGACAGTTCGTATAGCATGACGGCCACGGCGTGCGATAAATTCAGGACGCGGTAGCGTCGGTTCGTTGGAATACTGACCACGCCGTCGCAGGCATCAAAATCGCTTTTCGACAAACCCGTTCCTTCGCTGCCGAACACCAGAGCGATGCGCTCTTTTTTTGTACGGTGGTCCGCGAATTCTTTGGGGGTCCAGCAATTTTTCAGTTTTCGACGGTAGCGCGCCGGAACGCCGGTTGTCGCCACCACCCAATCCATTCCGTGGAGCGCCTCCTCAAGGTGTTCAACGGTTCGTGCGCGTTTCAGAATGGAGCGGGCGTGCTTCGCATATTTGATGGCTTCCGCGTTCGCGATGACCTTCGGGCGGACGAGGTATAACTGGGTGCAGCCGAAGTTGGCCATCACGCGGGCGACACTGCCTAAATTCACGGGGTAAAGGGGTTCCACGAGCACGATGCGAATCATGGGTATTTTTACCTTTTCCAAAACCATTTAAATACGGGCGTGCGTTCACTAGCTTTTAACCAAAAACGTTTCGAATAATAAAAAGGGTTCGTTTAATGGACAAACGGCTATTTCTATTCGCGTGCTTGGCGTTATCGCTGTCCGTGCACGGAATATCGTCGGAACAGGCGAAATCGATTGCGGCTCAATACTTATTGAAAGGGGAGGTCGTAGTGGTCGGCCCCTTTAATCCCATTGAATTTGCCGGTGAACGCTACTGGCTCCTCTATTTTTCGCCTCAGGACCAGAAGGATTCCAAGAACTTGATCGTGGTCGTTCATGATATGGGTGGTACCGGCGTTTTGGAAACGCGTGAAACCGTTCTCATGGACGCGTACGAGCTGGATTTCCATTTGGACCTCATGAAATTGTTGAACGACCGTCAAGCCTCATTCGATGCGCTGGATCAAGTGGCGCAATCCGTTATCGTAAAGATTCGTTCGAATGCACGGGTGGGTTTGGATCGGATAACGGCGCAACAGGCCAGCTACCCTGAGCTCGAATTTGAGGATTTGGAACTCGCGTTGTCCGATGTGGAAGATTACGCGCTGTTGGCGAGCGATCGTCTGGCGGAGGGCGCATCCTCGCAAAATGCGTTCACTCAGAGTTTTTTTGCGGATGACTTGATTCTGGCGCACGAGCAATACGCTCCCTCGTTTAATTCGCTGGAGCAATTAGCGGAAACCGCGGATCGGTATCACCAAAAGCTCGACGAAAAACAGAACGAGGTATCGAAAGCGGGTTTGGATCGTGAAATCGCTTCGACCTTATCCACATCGTTGGAAAGCGTTCGGGATGTGGGTATCGATGCGTCGTTCTTGAGCTTCTTGGAGCCTCGAAGACGTGAATTTGAAACGCGTTTGGCTCGCAAGGACGTGCAAGTCAATGACTCGTTGACGAGTTTCTATTTCCGCAAGGCGAACGTGGAAGCCGTGCAAGCGTATGACCAGGCTATGGCGTTATCGCGTTCTCCTGATGCTTTGCTTTCCGATCAATATAAAACGGATTTTGCGGCCTGTCAGGTGGATCGGAATTCCTTGAAGGAGAAATGGTTACCGATCAAGCAATTGATGAGCGCATCGTCCGTGAGCGCGGAAGAGTACTCGCGGGTTCCTCTTCAGATCGCCGAATCCGTGGCACTCGCCGATAGTTTGGCGGACCAGCTGGAGCGTTGTTTGCAGGGCTCGACGCCCACCCCCACGCCCAAACCCGAGGAATCCAATCCGTACGGTAACGTATTGCTTGTCATATTCCTGGCGGTGGTGGCGTTCCTGGCATTCCGCTTTTATCAAAAGCGGCAAACGGAGCAGCAAGAGGAAGAGGCTTAAAAGGTAGTTTATTATTATGCCTTTGATTACACTCTACGTTGAATACAATTGATGATGAAGGAGGACTTGACATGATTAATTTGCCGGCTGGAACCGTGGTAAAGACGGGTGTCGACGTTGCCGCCATAGATTTTCGGGCGTTGCTGCACGAACTCAAGCAAAAACTGTTTAACGGATACATCTGTATTTCCATTCAAGGAAAGAACGGGTTGGAGGATGGATCGCTCGTATTTGATTCCGGTAAAATTGTTGCGGCATTTTACGAGTATTTAATGCATCACAAGGATATGGTCGGCGACGCCGCGTTTATTCGCGTGGTGAACGCGTCCATGGCGCGGACGGGGTTGATCGATATCTATCAATTGTCGAACGATCAAGTGCAATTAATTCTCGCATTTAATGAAAATGCGATTTGTCTTCCTTCGGAGAACGACTTGCGCAAGCTTCAGTTTCCCTCGTTTTCTGAGGAGTTGGAGGTCCAGGCCGTCGGCAGTCTTTTGGTGGAGAACAAGGATTCGTTGCTTCGAAAGTATAAGTTAGCGGATATTTCAATGGAATCACCTCCAGATACTTCGCACTCGGATATTTCATCCCCCCTCCCGTTCGAGGAGGATTTACTGAAGGGCTTGCCGAAGCCTCAAAAAAGGAGATGATATGCGCAGCATCGTGTTGGCATCGGGCAAGGGCGGTGTGGGAAAAACGAGTATTGCGATTAATTTGGGGCTCATATTATCTCAACAAGGAAAGCGCGTGGTCGTTGTCGATGCGGACGTGTCGATGGCCAACGTGGGCATCATGCTGGGTATCGAACGCGCGCCCATTAGCTTGCACAACGTGCTCATGGGGGAAACCAATATTCGCGATTCGGTGTATGAGGGTCCGTTCAAGCTCAAGTACGTGCCTTCTTCACTGTCGGTGGAACGCGTGAATAAGCTCGTGTTTGATCGATTGAAGAGTGCCATCGAGGATTTGGAACCGATCGCGGATTTCGTTTTGATCGACTCGCCGCCGGGCCTGAACAAGGATTCGGAGTATGCGATTATGGCGGCGCGAGAGATTTTATTGGTGGTCACTCCCGATCCCGCCAGTTTAGCCGACGCATTGAAAGTCATCAATTTTGCTGGAAGAAATAATATTTCCATTTCAGGCATTGTGGTCAACATGAGCTTAGGGGATAAGGGCGAGATCAAGTCCAGCGATCTGGAAACGTTGCTTTCAGCCCGCGTATTGGTCGTGATTCCGGAGGATGTGGAAATGCGCAAATCCACGATTGCTCAGTCTCCGTTAATCGTTCGCAAACCGAGTGCGAAATCCGCTCAAGCCATTCGGGTTTTAGCGGCTCGGTTGACGGGCGATCCGGTTTCAGAGGCGCCAAGGGTTAAAAAGGGTTTCTTGCAACGTATTCTCGATTCAATCGGGGGAATCTTTCGCAAGAAAAAATAAATGATGTTTAGTTTTTTTTGGGTGAAGTCTATGGTAGAAAAGCGTCCGTTTGATGTGTTGAATCATTCGCTCAACCAATCCGTTTTGGTGAAGTTGAAAGGCGACATGGAAGTCCGCGGGATTCTGGCAAGTTTTGACGTGCACATGAATCTCGTGATCGAGAATGGCGAGGAATTACAGAAGGGAGAAGTCAAGCGCAAATTGAATACGGTGTTGTTGCGCGGGGATACCGTCGTATTCATTTCGCCTTCGAACGTATAGGCTTTTATTCTTCGGCTTTCCCGTAAATAACGAATACGCACTTCCACAGCTTAAAGCATGGGCTCGTAGTGTAACGGTAACACACCCCCTTGGCGTGGGGGAGACTCCGGGTTCGATTCTCTTTTTCTTATGGTTTAAGAAAAGGAGCGGTATTCCCGGCGAGTCCATTGAAAGGGCCCGTAGTCGAGTGGTAAGACGTTCCCTTGACGTGGGAAAGATCCGGAGTTCGATTCTCCGCGGGCCCATTCCGACCTTTTCAAAAAGGTCGATCAAAATTCGTAACTCGATTTCGATCCGAACTCTCTTGGCTCCCGTTCTTTGGTCGAGCTTTCTTTTCAAGAAAGGTCGTTATCCGCGGGCCCATTCCGACCTTTTCAAAAAGGTCGATCAAAAGTCGCTATACTTTTACGATCTGAGCTCGAACGCTTTGGCTAATTTTTCTATAATAGAAAAGTCGGCCACACGTCGCGTCTTTCTAGTAGACTTTTTTTGTCTTATAGTGGTCTTCGTGGTGGTAATACTTGAAATTGTATTGGTAAATCTCTCCTTTCATGCAAACGTAAACCCCGGAGGGCAACGATTGCACGGCAATCAGCGCGGCACCTAAATTAAATAGGGCATCGGATCCTTGAATCTTGAATGGTACAAACGATCCGGTCATCACTATCGTTTTCCCTTTGACTTTTCGACAAAGAAATTTCGCCGTGTCCGACATCGTTACGGTACCGTGCGTGATCAGAATGCGGTGTTCGGGTGTTTCTTTGCATTTATTCGCGATGTACGTGCGATCTTTCGAAGTCATTAATCGACTGCTTTTATTCATTAAGTTCTCGATGGAAAGAGGTATAGTGACGAATGCTTGATTCAACCTATCTAGTATGAACGAGCGTTGTTCGTTGTAACCAACCGTGGGAGAACCCAATCGTGATTTATCAATGGTTCCACCCGTTACGAAAATTAATTTGCATGATTGAATCACGTGAACCGAGAATAAACGCGTTTCCAACTCGTGCATTTGTAATCGCACGGGTAATACGAACTGCGAATACGGTGGGGGTGATGGGATGCAGAAAGAAGTGGTTGAGAAGATTGCCGCCTTGATGACGGCTGCGTTTGGACTGGTCGCTGCACTCGCATGGAATGGGGCCATTCAAGCATTGTTTGCCGAGGTTTTCGGGAAGGCGGATTCGCTGGTTCCGATGTTCATATACGCCGTCGTAGTGACCGTTATCGCCGTCTTTGCGATCATTTGGATCGGGAAAGTCGCTGAGAAAAGTAAATAACCTTTTTTGTTTTTTCCTTATTCTTTTTTATTTCCTGCGGTCCTTTTAATTGCATGACCATTTCCATCGCTGATTTAGCGTCTTCTCAATGGGTTAAGCATTGGGCGGGCAGTTGGAGCCTTTGGACCTGCTCTTATTTTGGGCATCAGTATACTGAAACCATGATCAATCCGGCGGGAACGCGTCTGAATCAGGCGGTGTTCATTTCGCGGGACGGCTACAGTTATTGTTATATTGAGAAGAATGAGTTGAGGGTGTTTGGCGAGTCGCTGGCGTCCATGATTCGTTCGAACGAATCCTTGGTTCAAGCGGTGTGCAGGGACTTGAAAAAGGAAACGGATCGCATTCGCGAATTCATGCAATCTCAGGACGCTTCAACGATCTCTCCGGATGCATTTCACGATTTCTTGAATCTATTTTATGCGTACGTGGGCCCGCATTTAGCCGTTAAGCGAACCGTCGATTTTCTGCCTCCTGTGGAACTTCATAAGGCCTTTTCTTTGTTTGAGGATGCCCGGAAGCATTCGGAGAGCGTCTACGCGGAAACGGAGCAGTATATGCAATCGTTTGTTCAATCGATCGCACGTAACGAGCGCGTGCCGCTGCATCTCATTTTATGTCTGACGAAAGACGAACTGGAAACCTATTTTGAAAACCATTCGCTTCCTTCTTCTTCGCTCCTCGAGGAACGCTTTAAGGGATCGGCATTGCTTTTCAAGAAGGGTCGTTATGAAGTCGTTTCCGGCCCGGAAGTGGATTTGCTGGAGCAGGCGATTCTGAGCCATTCGGGGAACGTGGATGAGTTGGCGGGTACGCCCGCATACAAAGGGGTTGCGCAAGGACGGGTCTCGATCGTTCTCGATCCGAGTCAAGCGACGGGTTTCAAGGAAGGCGATGTATTGATTACGGGGATGACGCGTCCGAGTTTTCTGATGCTCATGAAAAAAGCATCGGCGATTGTCACGGATGCGGGAGGCATGCTTTGCCATGCCGCCATTGTTGCGCGCGAGCTGCGAATACCATGCATTACGGGTACGGAAAAAGCAACGACTTTTTTCAAGAATGGGGATCGCGTGGAAGTGGACGCGAACAACGGTGTCGTTCGTAAAATATAATGACGCCAAATGGTTTCATCCGTTGATTCGAATGCGATGTAATAGCCCTGAGCATGCCTCCCGTGCGCCTCAGGGATTTTAACGTTAATACGTTCATCGCTTGAAAACGATGGTTTTATTTATACTTGCACGGCGCCGTCATCGCTTTTCGCGAGAACAGCGAAAATGAGTACGAGGACTACGATGATGGCAACGATTTTCCACGGGAAATCGAATGGCGTCGTTTCGTCTGCGCGTCGGAGCGCAGGAAGCGCAATACTCTTCGTTTGAACGGCGCCTTCCGTACTCTTCAAACGTAATGGAATCAGTTTCTCGCTCGTATCCTGTAATGGGCGGACGACGGCGTTAATGCTCCGGCTTTCTCCGGGAGCCAAAGATGCAATGTTTTCGATGGGGATGACGTTCACGTCTTCCGCGGAAGTGGATACGAGAATATCGTTGAGTACGACGTTACCTAGATTGGTTACCGTGAGGAACACGCGAACTTCTTGTACTTCTCCGTCGAGTTCCGCGAAATCAGTCTGGTACGCGTAGTCGAGTTGTTGGACTTGCGGTTCAATCAGCAGCGTTGAGGAAACGCGGCTTTTCTCGAGTCCACTGGCTGCGATAATGGAAATGGGGAAGTCCCCTGTAATTTCGGTGTGGACGCGTACTTTATACTGTGCGGTCGAGGCGCTTCGAATGGTTTTAGCGCCTTCAATCTCCACCCATTCATCTGGAATGCCTTCGATAGAAATGAACGTTCCGTCCACCGGAACACTGAGCGTGTTGAACACGGAGACCGTGAACTCGGTGGGAATACCTTCCACAACACGGACGGTTTTGGGAGCCGTTAGTTTGAGGAACAATTGACGCGTCTCGTTGGGCGCGATGCGGACTTCGAATAGTTCACTTCGAGTAAACTCGCTTCCAATGATGCGGGCTTCCAGATTCTGCAATCCCAAGGGTGCGAGACAAGATACGCCGAGTACAACGCTAGCCCGTTGACGTTCACTGGGACGTAACGTAAATGTTTGAGGGTCGACGAATACGGAGGCTCCTCGCATGGGTCGGGTTTCAATGGCGTACGTGTCCTCGAGCGAACCAATGTTTTTTAATGAGAATTCGAAGCTTTCCGTGGAACATCTTTTCGCGTTGATTTCAACGGGTTTTTCGATTTCGATGTCTTTGGTTCCTTGAACGCGGTAACAGAATGCGGTTTCGTACATGGAGAAGTCCAGGTATCGGATTCGAAGCGTAAAGAATTTGATTTCTTGAGGCTCGTTCTCGGGAGGCCGTATACTGACGTTCACGTAGGTACGCTCCCCTTCCATCAATTCAAAGCGTCGGACCTGGAGTTGCACGTTTCGAGTGCTTTCGGGTTCTCCGAGAACTTCCATCGTGTACGGCCCCCGCACTCCGCCATCGTTTTGGATTCCGAGCTCCATGTTGTACGTTTCGCCTTGTTTCACGGATACGCATCCGTAAGGTTCGCGGAATACTGACAGTCGTGCATTTTCTCCGAACACGCTGATGCTCGCAGGAACAATGAGTTCTTGGATGCAACACGCCGTGTTCACTTCGGCTCTAAAAACGAGGTCGTAGATGCTACCGGGGGTTCCGGGTGGAATCGTGACGCGTACCCGGACCACTTTACTGGATCGGGCGGGGATCCGGAAGACTTTCTCGGCGAACGATGTGCTCGACGAGAATGGATTATCCGGCGCATCGAGTTCGACGATGATTTCTTCATTGTAATTATTGTGTACGCGAATATCGTAGGAAAGGATTTCTCCTGGGAAAACTTGGCGAGCTTCCTTGGGATCAATGGACATGGCCACGGAATCAAGGGGTTCGGGAGTCGGCGTCGAGCTCGTTTCAACAGCGAGTTGAATGGTTTCGTATTCATAGCATGATCCGTATCCTTCATCGGCGGAAATTTCAATAGGGATTTCATATTCTCCGACTCCGACGGTTTCCGTTTCGATGATGAGGTTAAATGTTTTTTCTTCACCGGGTGTGAGTACATAAGCGCTTTCGTCGAATTGGAGGGGGAGTCGGTCAGGGTTTTGGGCTGAAATATATACGGGTTGTTGGTTGGCGCCGTTGTGCCGGATCGTGATTGGAAATACGGCTTGCACGCCTTGTTGAACCGCTAACGAGGTAATGGCGTCGACTTCAAGGAACGTGCACGTTGCGAATGCGGGAGTCGAAAATAAGAGTAGGATGAGGAGACTGGCGAGTCCCGGAACCTTCAGGCGAGCATTCATGTATGCGGGTATGCGAAAACGTTTTAATATAGCTTTCTGTTCGCTATATCGCGTGAAGGAGGACGCGTATTTTTTGAGGAGTCGAGATGGATCTGGTTTCCCTAATCCTGTATATCTTTCCTGCGTACGTGGCCAATAGTGCGCCCGTATTGTTTGGAGGGGGCGCACCCATTGATTTTAAACGACATTTGCCTGACGGAAATCGTTTGCTGGGGAATAGCAAGACGTTGCGCGGGTTAGGCGCGGGTTTGGCCGCTGGGATGTTCGCTGGCGTCTTACTCGCCTACTTACTGCCGAATATGTTTCTCCCTTTTTTGTCCTTTCGACTGAAAATTTGGGTGGCTTTTCTACTGGCTTCCGGGACCTTGTTCGGGGACTTGCTCGGCAGCTTTATCAAGCGCCGCATGAACTTGAAGCCCGGCGAGCCCTTCTTCCTCACGGATCAACTGCTGTTTTTAGTGATGGCACTCGCGTTTTCTTCCCTCGTGTTTATTCCATCTTATTCGGAAATCATTTACTTGTTCCTGTTGACGTTCATTTTGCATGTGTTATTGAATATTCTGGCGCATCGATTGAACTTGAAACGCGTTCCTTGGTGATGCGCTTCTGATTCCGTTCATTCGCCCGGATGAAAAGAAGTTTTTCGTTAATTTTCTGGCGATTTTTTTCGCATTGTTCCTTGTTCTGATTGCATTAGACTTATCGTTTCTCACGCAAGCGATTGCTTCCATCCAGCGCGATATGCTCGGGCACGTGGGTACCTATGTCACGCAAGACGGTTCGTCGTTGCAGTTCGGTCATTACGTGGTGCACATCGTTGCGGAATGCTCGGGTTTCGTGATGGTGATTTTGCTCGCGGCCTTGTTATGGTCGACTCCGATTCCGGAACGTAAACGCTGGAAAGCGCTTGTTCTCTTAACCCCGTTTCTGTTGCTTTTCAATTTGGCGCGTTTATGGCTGACCATTCTGGTGTTCTTTTACGTGTTCCCGTATTTTGAAATCGTTCACGTATCGTTGTGGTTCATTGATTCCGCGCTCGTGCTCGGACTATGGTACTGCGTCTTTTTAGGAAAGCTCTAATGCCAATGAAATCGACGATCCATTGATTTTTAGCCGCTTCTCTGTTCCGTCTCAAGCGCTTTCATTTGATGCGGATGTTCTTTGAGGATTCGGCGGAATAGATATAAAGCGCTTCGGCCTTTGGTGACTTATGAAACACGTGGCTGCACTTGTGCTGGTCGCGAGCGTGTTGTTGGCCATGCTGGTCGGTTACGAGATGGCTGGTGCATTCTTGCAAAGAACGGATGGCGGGCCGGTTCTCTTTAATTCGAATGAACCCGCGCCTTCACCCGAACCGATTTCGTTTGTGCGCATGCCGCTTCCAGCGGTGTCGCGAAGCGGGGTTGGGGCGCTGGCTGTCCTGGAACTGCGCTTGACGAACGGGGAAGGCAATGTGTATTACCAGTTTGATGAACGAAATCCGTTGACGAATCCGGATACTCAGTATTCTTTGCGAACCGCGTTAGACGTCGGAAAACAGCTTTCGGGCGTGAGCGCCATCTCATCGTACGACTTGTATTTTTCTTTGTCTGCGGATTCGGAGGTGGTCGGAGGGGAATCTGCGGGAGCGGCCATGGCTGTTGGCACGCTGGCGTTGTTTCGCGGGGAATCGTTGCGCGATGACGTGTTGATTACGGGGTCGGTTTCCCCGGATGGTTCCATTGGACGTGTCGGGCGCATCCTGGAGAAGGCGCTGGTTGCTCGGGAATCGGGGTTTTCAGAGATTCTGGTTCCTGTAGGAGAAAAATTGCAGCCCCAAAACAAGCAGGTGTGTCAAAATGAGGTCATTGATGACACGTATTATCAAACGTGTACGACTCAACGCGTCGTTATTGATGTGGCATCGGAGACGGGGATGAAAGTGACGGAGGTCAGCGATGTTCTTGAAGCCTATAGGTTAATGGTTGTGGAAAAGGGGTGATGGAACAATGGGATTCATGAAATGGTATATTGGACGAGTGAAGAAACTGAACTTCTGGGATCTTGCCGTTTTAAAGTGGTCGAGCATCCTGTTCGGTCTTGCGGTGGGAGCGTATTATCCGGACGTGGTTAGGCAAAACATCGCTTTGGTCGTCGTATTGTTCTTCGCGTTGGTGTCGTGGCTCGTCCACAAACTATTTAAGAAATAGTTACGCGGCCTTGTCGAGTTGTTTTCGGAGGTGTTCCCGGAGCTGTTGCACGATGAAGCGCTCGGTATTTGTTAACGGATGTACGCGGGGATAATACTCTTTTGGACCCCTTATAGGATAATCTGCCATTCTCATGAAAATTTTTCGGGATCCTGTGGGAAGATGCTCTACTGTTGCGCTATGTTCGTGAGCGAGTTGTTCAAAAACGCGCCTCATTCGACTCATCAACGCCCTTCCATGCCCCTGCCTTGGAGGAAAGGATTGAATATGCCCCCAAGACGCTTCGCGATCCAAAAATCGAATGCGTCCTTCTTCGACGGATGGTAGGGGAATCGTGTATTTTGCCCGAACTTCTCCTCGCGGATTTTCAAGAGCTACATCGAAGGTTCCCCAACTCGCTTTCTTTGGCCAGCGAATCCCTTTCCACTTGAGTTGGAGTTGTTCCGGCATGATTTTCACCGTTGTTGCTGCATTTCAAACATTTCCAATACTTCGCTTTCGGTGGTCGCATCTTCGGGTTCCTTGTCCTTTCGGATTTGAACGAGTCTCGGGAAACGCAGCGCGAGTCCTTCTCCTGAACCGCTTTTTCCGCAGGTATGCATGGGGGACTGCGAGATTTCATCCGCATTTATTTCGACGACCATGGATGGTTGAACCCATACGTCGGGCTCGATGTTTGAGTCGACTGTGTTGGGCCTTGATTTCGTTTTCTTCTTTTCGAGTTCGTGATGCAATTGCTTCATTTGTTCTTCCGAGAATCCGGTGCCGATGCGGGCCAGCGTTCGGAAGCGCTTGTTCTGGTCGTCGTAAGCGGCCGCCAGCAAACCCCCGAACTCGAATGGCGTGCGTTTCCCTTTCCCTTTATAATATCCAACGACTACGAGGTCAAACGTATCGGTCAGTTTTCCGTACGATTTCTTTAGTTTGATCCACGCGAACTTTCGAGCCCCTGCAATGTACGGCGCCTTCGGATCTTTGGCCATAACGCCTTCAAGTCCGTCGCCAACGGATTTTTCAAAAAACGAGTTTAATTCGCGGGCGTTGTGTACGGTCTTGGATTCGGCGACGCGCACGGTTTTCGCGTTGGAATGAATGCGTCGAGTCAGTTCCAAATGCCGCTTTTCGTACGGTTCAATGGTGTAGTCGATTCCATCCGCGTACAACAGTTCGAAAGCAAAAAGTTTCAAAGGAATTTGCCGGCTTTTTTCACTGATGCCGTGCTTCCGTCTCCTTTGAATCGTGACTTGAAATGGAAGGAAGCGCTGTCGTTCTTCATCGTATGCAATCGCTTCTCCTTCGATGATGGCTTCTTTAACGTGTAATTCGTGTTGAACGGCTTGCACTATATCGGGAAACATCGGTGTC
Source organism: Microcaldota archaeon (assembly GCA_018819225.1). GTDB lineage: Archaea > Micrarchaeota > Micrarchaeia > Norongarragalinales > SBBD01 > JAHJQN01. The sequence goes on along the minus strand of JAHJQN010000008.1, from coordinate 83,864 downwards.
ATGGGTTCCTGTTTTCTGGAAAACAGTTTCACGTCCTTTCCTTTGACGTGAACTTGCAAACGAAATCCGTCGTACTTGCCTTCCACGCGGCAGGAACCGATTTTTTCAATGATTTGTTCCGCGTCCGTCAGTCGTTCCGCGAGCGCGGGTCGAATCGGTGAAAATACTTGCGGAGTCATGGATTCAATTTCTTTCATTTTCTTTTGGAAAAGGAGTTGCGCGACGAGTCCGAGATCGGAACGCATGTTGTACGCGCGTTCGAGAATGGACCGGAGGCTCTTATCATGAGCGGCGTACACGGATAGCGCGTCGAGTATGGTGGGGGTTCCGATACCGAGTCGCAGCCGACCTTGAACGAAACGCACGAGCACTTTCGCTTCGCGGGGTTTCGCGTTCGCTAGTAATTCAGCTAATAGTTTGACTTTCAAATCCTGGGAACCGGATCCCGCGGTGGTCGCAATGCGGTACACGTTTTGGCGCACTTTTTCCGTTGTGAGTGATTGGTTGGACAGGAATTGCTGCGCTTTTTTTTCCAGCATTCGCTCCGCGGTGATGCCCAAATCGCCTTGTTTTTTGTACTCTTTTTCAATTTCTTTCACGCTTTTTCCGGAGACGTGTGCAATGGCTTGTTCGGTGAGCTTGTCACCCATTCCAAGTTCAATGCCGGTGAATTCGGGAGCGATAATGCCTTGGCACAGGTAGGTGATGTGCGCGATGTCTTTTGGTTGGGTTTCTTTAAACAGCTCGGCGAGGTCGGCGGTCATCTGGAGTCGGGAAGCGGTCTGCTCCATCTTCTCGAATACGTCGGCCAGCTTAACGAATTCCATATGGGAATATGAATGGCCGAGGTTAAAAAATCCTTGGAGGCGTTAAGAGCCCGAATATCGGTCCGCCAGCTCTCCAATAATGGGCAATCGGTATTTTTCTCCGAGTATGGCTTTGTACATCACGTAAATCCAGACCACGAAGGAACCGAATCCGATGATGATGAACATGATGGGGATGAGAATGATTCCGATGCCTAGCGTGAGAATGGTGAGGACGCCCAATATCATGGTGGTCGCGACGTGCAGGATGAGGACCGCGACGCTGAACATGATGGATTGAATGGCGTGAAAGCGTACGAACGGATCGTTGTTTCTGACGAAATACATGATGATGCCGGTAATGGCACCCAGCACGTAAGCCAACGCACCCAATAAATTCGAATTTCTCTGTTTTTCGGAAAACGCGCTCGAAGGCGTTCTCCTGGTGAGCTTTGTTTTTTTATTGGCCATGAATGGAAACACCTTTTTTTCTTTTACTTGGAGGACGTATAAAAGCCTTTCACTGTTTCGAGAATAACTATTTATACGATGGGAGCCTACCTCTTGTCAGGCGCTTATTCATGAGTACGTTTCTGGAAATTGGTTTACTCATATTATTTGCGGCCATTGGAGGAATGCTGGCGATTCGGTTTCGCCAACCCGCCGTGTTGGGTCTGCTGCTTATCGGTGCGTTGGTCGGACCCAATACCATGGGCATCATTTCACAATCGGAGACCGTGAATCTTTTCGCTGAGATAGGAGCCGTGCTGCTCCTGTTCACCATCGGCGTTCAATTCAGCGTCTCGAAACTCATGCGTTTAGGCATCAAGGTCTTGCTGATCGCCATGTTCAAGCTGGCCATGGTGTTCTTCTTAAGTTATTGGTTGGCGTTGGCGTTGGGCCTCCAAACGCTTACGGCGCTTCTCGTCGGCGTGATTCTGGCTATCACGAGTACCGCGTTCGTGGTACGTATTCTCGAACAAAAATCGCTCATAAATAAGCAGGAGGTTCCCATACTCGTCGCCACGCTCATCTTCGAGGACGTTTTCGCGATATTCGTTCTGGCCGTGGTTTCAAGCGTGAAAAGTGCGGGCGCGTTTACTCCGCTTAAATTATTCGCCTCGATTCTTTTTTCGCTCGCCATTCTCGGTATTGCCTATCTCGTTCTTCTCCGTGTATTGAAACCGATATTCGAGTGGTTGACTTCGTATCGGGCAGAAGAATCCATGGTGTTCGCTGCATTAAGTTTGGGGGTCGGATTAAGCTATATTGCCGAGCTGGTCGGACTCAATTCCGCTACCGGAGCCTTTCTCGCAGGCAGTTTGGTCGCGTCGCTTCCTCGCGGCGATATATTAGAGAAAGCCGTTTCGCCGTTTGCCGTGCTGTTTACGTCCTTATTCTTTATTTCCATGGGTATGCTCGTCAATTTCACGAACGTTTACAATGACTTGTGGATCATCGCGATTTTATTGCTCGGAAATCTCTTGTTTAAGTTCGTGGGCATGAGCACGAGCTCGTACTTATTTGGTTTTCCGGCCCGTTCCGCGGTTTTTTCGGGTATGGCCATGCTTTCCGTGGGAGAGTTCTCGTTATTGATTGCGAAGGAAGGCTCTACGCTCGTGAGTGCGTTTGATCTGGTGGGCGTGACGTCCGTGATCATTTTCTTGTCTTCCCTTTCGACGTCCTTTACGTTGGACCGCGTTTCCACGGTTCATCGCGTGATCGATCGTATCATGCCGCGTCCGGTCCGCAAGACGGGTCGCGTGATTTCACATTACTTATGTGCGGTGTGCGAGTTCTTCGAGCCCGGCGGTCCGTTGTTCATGCGAATGGAACGCATGTTTGAACGCACGCTTCCTCACATTGCATTTTTGAGCGTGGTCATTGGTTTGGCGGCATTCGGATGGCTTCTTTTCGGGTCCGATGTTATCGATTTCTTCGGAAGCTCGATTCCCTTGTTTGGACTCGTAGAACTGTTTGCACTCATTTTGCTCGTCTTTGGAGGATACCGTCTTTTAGTGGAGTTATTATACGAGTTTAAGACGTTTGTTCACTCGCGTTCACTTAGACATATGGGGTTGGGCAAGATGCAAAGCGCGATTTTGCGTATGGCGCGCATCGTTGGCACGCTTCTCATCATCATGTCGCTTCCGTTCGTCGTGGCGGTGTTGGAGCTGGAGGCGTTTATTCCTCAAGTGGTGTTCGCGCTCGTCATCGGTATCGTGCTTTGGATTATTCTGGATATTCGCAATGATCATCGCGGGCCGCTCACACGGGGAAAAGTGTTCTTCAAGCGATAGGCGAATTTAGTGCTCGAGCCAGCCGTCCCACCACTGCGCGTACTTTCGAACCGTGTCCGCGAACTCGTTCGAGAGCTTCAACGGCTCGTTCTTCTCCGCTCGAGAAACCAAGCCGGAGCGTTGCAGCGCGAGCACGAGCATGTACAACGTGCTTTTCTTCGCGTTCAAGGAACGCTGCAATTCAATGAAGGTCATGGGCTGTTTTTTTAGCGACTCGAGGACGTGTACCGTGAGTTCCTTTTTAGTTTGAGAGAATGCAAACGAGTTCGTGATAAAATCAAAAATGGTAAACTGGGCGTTCTGCATTTTTTCCGCGTCTTCCGAGCGAATACGGAAATAGGAATACGCTTGGCTTTTTTGTTTATTGTAATGCTCACGTGTTTTACCTGTACGTTTTTTCTCTTCGGGTTTTTCTTCCAAGGCTTCCGTTACTTGCACGGGGATTTCCATCCACTACACCTGGAAGAAGATGCGGATCGCGTCCCGGATGCCGGGAGCCAAACCCAACAGCGTAATCAGGAGGAGCAAGTAAACATGTTCCTCTTTTCTCGGCACTTCCTTCCTTAAAACGAAGATGACGCCGATGACGAAAACCATTTTCAGGAAATAAAATGCAAACGGGGTTCCAAACGCCTCGAAAATCGTGTTGGCCACCAAATGCTGTTCTCCGTATCCGGCCAGGCTGACTCCAACGAACGTGGCGGCTCCGTCCAGTGCTTGTCCGGCTACCGTGGTTTGTTCCATGCGCTTCATGTCCGGTTGCGCGCGCTTGTTGTACGCCCATCGCTTGATCAGCTCGAATACGAGTACGGGAATCGCCGCTAATAATAAAATGTAGACCATGAACGCGATTTGTTCGCTGGATACGTTTCCGCCAAGTGTTCGCAAAAGCCATACGATTGTGATGGCGGCGAGCGCCCATCCCACGAACCCGATTCTTCGGTAGAGCGTTTCTTTCGGCGTCTTCAACGCTTTCAAGATCAGGAAGGCGGCAACGAGCGTCAGGAATACGAGTACGTAGATTCCGGGTGTCACAAACGGATGCAACTGCAATCCCGCTATTTCAACGGTTCGCGGCAGAATGTCAGCGTCTTCGGTTACTCTCAGAAAACCTCCGAACACGACGAACGCAAGGATGCTGTAGAAAAAGTGCCTGTCGATCTTAATTTTCATGCGCTCGAGTCCCTTGTAGATAATCCATACGGCTGCGAGCGCAATGATCGCGTAAACCGCGGTGTTCACAATATTGTAGGGGGCGTAAATCTCTGGGTAACGGATCGGATTCAAGAAGAACTCGTCGATGAAGTTCGCCATGACGCGGGTAAAGGAAAGAGAATTTATAAGCGTAGCGTTGTAATTTGACTATCCGATTTATGGGTTATACGTTGGGTTCATGGTATCTATGCTCGTTCTTCAAGTAAGATTCAGGCACGCGGAAGAAGCTAAGCAATATCTCAAGAAGCACTCCTTGTTCGAGGAAGGGTACGGGATCGGTAAGGACGCGGATCATCTCTATTTTCCAGTAAAAAAGAAAGCGGAACTTCCGTTCCCTCACTCATTTGTGAATAAGACGCTCCAGAAAAAACAAGCGGCATTAAGCCTAACGGACAAACTCCTGTTGGATCGAACGCTGACTCCGCAAGAGGTCGAAAAGCACTTCGTTTCCTCGTTTGATATTGCAGGCGATATCGCGGTTCTCGAGATCATGCCCGAGCTCGTGAAAAAAGAGAAGCGCATCGCGAAAGCGCTACTGGAGTTGTATCCTCACGTGAAGACGGTTGCGAAGAAAACCACGGCTACGATAGGCAAGTATCGCGTTCGGGAAGTGAAAGTGATTGCGGGAAAGAAGCGGTTGAAAACGCGTTATAAAGAAAATGGTTGTGCGTTTGATATAGATTTATCGAATATTTTCTTTTCATCCCGTCTTTCTTTCGAGCGATTGCGTGTTGCCGAACTAGCGAAGCCTGGGGAAAATGTTCTTACCTTATTTGCTGGAGCCGGTTTCTTTCCCATTGTTCTTGTAAAGAAACAGCCTTTTGCTAAACGAGTCGTTGCCATTGAGTTGAATCCAGATGCAGTAAAACAAATGAAAGCCAATGTTTTCCTAAATAGGATGGAAAAGAAAATTGAAGTTTTGGAAGGGGATGTGAATCGCGTATTGAAAAAGAAGCGTTTTCATCGGTTTGCCGATCGCGTTATCATGCCGTTGCCGCATTCCGCTTTCGAGTTCTTGGATGCGACACTGCTTGCAACGCGTAAGGGAGGTGTGGTTCACTTCTATTTCATTCCTCCGAAACAAATGGATGCGTTCAAGGAGGCCCATCGTTTAGTGCATGAAGCATGTAATCGCAATTATCGCGACTATCGCATTGATTTCCAGCGCGTAGTAAAGACCTACGCGCCGCACGTGGATCACGTGGTTTTGGACGTAAAACTCCTAAACTGATGCGGTATGGTTGAAGAGATGTTCGAGCTGGTTAACGAGAAGGATGAAGTTATTGGACGTGTTTCACGCAAGGACGCCCATCGGGAATTGCTACGGCATCGAGCGGTTCACGTGTTCTTGTTCAATGAAAACGGCGAGTTGTTTGTTCAACAGCGTTCCGCATCCAAAGACACGCATCCGTTGCGCTTTGGAAGCAGTATGGGAGGGCATGTGGATATCGGGGAAACGTATCGTCAAGCCGCGGTGAGAGAGCTGAAAGAGGAACTGGGCATAACCGCTGAGGAAAACGAGCTTCAGGAACTTCACATGTTTGATCCCGTGGATTACAATTGGATGGAGTTCGCCGTATTGTATTCATTGCATTACAAAAAGAAGAGACACGGCGAAATTTGTTTGAGTAAGGAAGAGTGCAAGTCTGGAGCATTTCGGGTTGTGAAGGAAATCGAGCAATCGATTCGCAATGATCCTTCGCGTTGGACGCCGGATTTCGTTGCTTACTTTAAATGGTGGCGTAAACAACTTTAGCGGGAAGGAGGAACATGCCTAAGCAGCCCATGGAATTCAATCGGGAACGTCCGCACGTCACCAAATTGTGGGCATTGCATCAATTAGAAGAACTGACGGCGAACGGTAAAGGTTATGGGATATCCCCCTATAGGGTATACCACCACCCCGAGAATTTAATTTGAAACATGCCGAGGGACAACCGCGACTTCTATTTAGACTGGATGAAGCCGCACCGAAACACTACCGACGATTTGACTGGGCCACCATGCCGCGACCGACAGTTGTTTTGCGTGATTTGGAACAACGTCTGACACCGAAAGGTTTGGCCAGTCGTCGGGAAACACGAGAACGATCCGATTCCCTGCGTCTGCGAACCTCACGGGATGCGCGAGTACAACAACTGGTTCGAGCCGTACTCCGGAAAGGGATGCGTGAACTCGAAGAAGGTAACCCGCAACATGTGATCGCCATCATGCACCCGACACCGGCGGATGAAGATAAATTGGTTGATGGTGAAATAATCATTGATGCGCCACCTCAGCTAGATTCATCATTGAGATTCTTTATCAAATTGAGTAAGCCATCGAAGTCAGATTTACCTATCGAAGGTCTTATGTTGCCTGTATTTGACGAGGGGGGACGAATGCGTGTGCAATTCCTTTCAAGAGAACTGAGAACAAGGTTGCGAAAATCTCCGGAAGTTATCCGCATCATCCGTAATGCGACTCGGTTCATTCAAAACGTTAAGAATAGCGATTTGATCAGGAATCGTTTGGGTGCCATGACCTTTCGTTTTGTTACTTACAAGCGTCGCCCGTCTTTTGTGGAATTATACGACATTCGGGATATCTAATGAAAAAAATGGGGAGGGAGCGCCGAGGCGAATCGTGAGAGCCGGTTTCGGGAACCAGCGTACGCTCCCCCTTGTTCTGGAAAAAAGAAAAGAGTTCGGACTAGTGTCCGATCATGATGGACCTCTGGCTTTCGAGACGGTGGCGTCGGAACTTGTATAGCTCCCAGAAGTACGCGGCCGCCGCAAACGCGAGAATGCCCATGAGCGGAATGGATAGGATGAGCACGAGGCCGGCTAGGAACGAGACGACGGCGAACCCGCGGAACCGGATGCCTTCCTTCCAGATCTCGAGATAGCGCGAGATGTAGTTCCACCTCGTCGACATGTTCAAGAACGGTTGTTTCGTGTCGGCCAGTACCGACGTCATTTGCACGGGCGGTACATGGTCCACGTAGTTTTTGTCCGTCATATTGATTCACCACTATCTTGTATTTTTCACCGTTATCCCTATACCGTGTATGTAATCGTCTTTCCTTTCCACCACTGGATACTCCAGCCGACGCTCAAGTCCTTGTCGCTCCAGTATTGTCCGGCCATGTACGCGAACGGAGCAGCCAGGTAGGGACTAATGGTCAAGCCGAGTAATGTTAATCCGACGCATACCCACGCCATGAAGTACGAGCGGTAAATGGCTCCCACTGACCCGTTCTTATAGTCTTCATTAACGACGTCGTCCATGAGCTTTCCCCTGGTCCACAGCTTCGCGGATTCGACGGGCGTTCCGTCTCCTTGAATGTTGTTCGCAGAAACGGGTAAGTACATGGGCATTAAGCGTTTTCCTTCTTGTTCGGGCATCTTGTCTGCGGCCTGAGTACTCGAGGGACGCAAGTAATCGTCCATGAGCGGGTTACAACCTTCCACATGCGGAAGGGGATCTTTGCTGCCGTAAAAGGGGTCGTGCTTGTGTCCACTATGCGGATGCGCCTTGCCATCGAGCACTGCGTTGCGAATGGCTTGCAAACTGTGCATGCGCGTTGGGTTTTTCATGCGATTACCTGAGGATCACGAATAACGCGTATACGAGTCCGATGGTGATGAGCAGGAAGGTTTGGCGCTGAGACAAACCGAATACGCCTACCCGAAACATCGCGTCCTCGAAGCTGTTCAAGTCTCCGCGTACGGGTTTGATGGGCGTGAAATCTTCAAGGAGGCTCATGAACTGCACGATCCAACTGGAATCCCGTACGGGTCCGCCGCGGGCGTAGGCATCCGTCGTCAAGACGGGTTCACCGCCCACCCAGCTTCGGGGTTTCGGGTCCTTTATTCCAGTCCAAATCGTGGTCATTGTTTTCTACCTCTAGTCCACCAATACGAGCGATCTGTATTCTCCGAACTTCGAGTAAATGAAGTTGTCCATCCATGCAATGTTTCGGTATTTGGCGCCGACGGCGATCATGAGTAACGCAACGGGTGCGAATACGTCTAATAACAGCACTCCCGCTACCACAAACAATACGGCGAGCACCCAGAAACGTTTGTTGTCAATCCAGTAGCCGATATACTCGGATACGTAGTCCCAACGCGTCGAGCCCCTCATGTTGGCCCGGACTTCCGGGTCGACCTGAAGGTAGGTCATGGTCTTCATGGGGACTTGCTGGTTCGGACTACCGCCCTGAACGCTTTTCAGGCCGACGAGTTCCGTGTCCCGTGTTTCTTGATGAAAGGGTGGCTTGACGTTCATTGGTACTTACCTTTCTACGTTCCTTCGAGCAGCCACCTGTGGCGGAGCTGCTTGTTGATAATAAAGTCCTTGAACTTGAATTTTCCGTACGCGAATCCCGCGCCAATGCCGAATAACGCGCTTAAGTATACGTTGACCGGGAACGTCATCAAGGCTAGCACGCCAAGCGATACGGTGGCTCCGCGGTACGTGTTGTATAACACCCAGTTCTCAATGGTTTCGTTCATGAATCCTTGACGTGTTACGACTTTGACGACTCCCGTTCCCTTTTTGTCGCTGATATCTGCGGGAAGAAACATGGGCAACATTTGGTAGTCTCTTTTCTTTTCGGGCTCCTGTTGGAGACTAGACGCCATACTTTTTAGTTGCTGCAATGATACTTTGGTCATAACTCTCACGTTTCGCCTTACATCATAATATGGTAATCCTGATATATAAACTTATCGGTAGTAACATTTTATTATTGTAGTTAGTAACTTGGGTTGATTTAGCCATTTTATGGGCATATGAGGTTGGAGAATGCTGGAAACATTGTATCGGAGTAACTGGGAACTTAATTTAGACAAACGTCGAATAGATATTCTTGGGATTTAGGGGTTGAGTGTTTGGCAAGAGATGCATCACGTGATGCATCAAACTACTCGAACAAAGTATGCTACATTTGTTCCCCTCCGATTCGGCCACTTGGGTCCGGTATAAACGTGATGAAATCGCGGGGGTCTTTTGGGGTCTTTATGCAGAAATATTTGGAGAGCAGGCAAGTTTTCCGGATGAGTTTTTGCCATGAGGGTTCGCATTTGTATTCCGCGATGTCCTTCTAATTTCCTAAGGAATTGTCTCCACAAGGGATAGGATACCTGATTCCTTTGACGAACCGGAACTTCGGGGTTCACCATAAAATTGGAGAGATGGAATACGCGCGTCGGCAAATCCTTTCTCTTGTGAGGCGGTAGTTCCAATACGATTCTTCGCGATAGAAATCCTTCCAGCAATCCTACGATTTTTCCGTCCTGTTCGGCGACGAGTCGCATGCGCGTGCTCCTCCGCTCGCCTTTACGGTATCCCGCGACATATTTTTCAGCAGTCACTCCGGCTTTCCAAGGTCCTTCATTGAATGTTCTTGCCTTGATTTCTGCTAAGGCGGGGTAGTCTTCGCGAGTGGCTTCTCGAATAGTTACCTGCATTCGCTCTGGCATACGCTATTCCAGAATAACTGAATATATTACGTTTTCCCCTTTTCACACGAGCACGTCGACTCCGTCTTTTTCAATGCGTACCGTTGTTTCGGCTTGTGCGATGAACGCATTCTTCTCGATTTCCTTGAGTACTGGAAACGCTTCCAGAACCCCGTTTTTGTCGAGATCCCGTATCGTTAGATTCAACATGGGCATCTCCTTATACCAACGCAGTGCAAATGGCAGCGTCAACCGGTCTGCCAACACTTTGGATAACAGTTCGCGGCTTCTCGGTAATCGTATTTTCATTCCGGTCGATGGAATGAGTTGATAGATCTGCAGGAAATCTCCTTCGGTAATGCGTCCGGCGCCGGTGCTCGCGAACGGCTCGACCGCGAAAACATCGCCTTCCTTGAATGTATACCCTCCACGTTCCACGTTGGGGACTTCTTCGCCGGCATGCAAGTCGTATACGTCGATCGAGTGCCCGCACAAGTTTTCGATGGGCTTGAATCCTTTCGCTTTAATGGTTCGCTCGATTTCTTTTCCGACGTCGCGATTCGTCGCTCCTGCTTTCATGACGGATAACGCGTTTTGGAGGGCTTCGTCGGCCGCCTCAACGAGTTTTCCGTGTTCTCCGCCGAAATCCTTCGTGAACGCAAAATCAACGGCTAATCCGTCGATGTGCGCGCCCAAATCGATTTTGAGCACGGATGTTTCGGAAGTCGCATCGTCGTTGGCCGTCGGCGTGTAATGGGCGGCTTGTTCGTCTCGTGACAAGTTCGCTGGAAAAGCGGGGTTCGCTCCCAATTCGATCGTCTTTTTTTCCACGAGTTCCGCGAGTTTAAGGAGCGAGCTCTCTTTTTCGCATTGTTCTTGGGCATACTTCTTGACTTGCTTTCCAATACGGCTGACTTTTTTGTACGTTTTCAGAAACTCTTCCTCGCTTTTTTCTTCGGGTGGTTCCATGCCGTTCCCTCTATCCATTGAATAACGACGTTGACGATCAGTCGTTCAACGTCCGAAGCGTCGTTGGGTTTCGTCGAAGAACGCCATCGCATCCCGAAAATCGTCTTTGGTGAACGACGGCCACAATTTTTTCGAGAAATAGAGTTCGGAGTACGCGGTTTGCCACGGCATGAATCCGCTTAACCGCGACACGTCTCCGGTGCGAATGATCAAGTCGGGTGAATGCTGCATATACAAGTATTTCGTGAAATCGCTTTCTTTCGCTTGTCCGGCTCTATCGCCAAAATGGACGGCAATGAGTTTGGCGGCTCGTAAAAGTTCTTCTCGTCCCGAGTACGCGACGGCGATGCTTAACACGCGTTTTCCGTTTTGCGTTTGATGCTCAAGCTCTTTCATTAATTGGCGCAAGTGTTTCGGCAATAACTCGAGTTTTCCGAAGAACTCGACGCGCACGCCTTTTTTCTTGTATTTCTTATCGGCGATCGCCTTGCGCAAGTGCCGTTTCATTAAGGAGAACAGGATGGTGAGTTCCCGTTGGCTGCGTTGCTGGTAGTTTTCGAGGGAGAGCGCCCAGAACCCGATGCGCTCGATTTTCGTAGGCTCGGCCCATTCCAGCAACTCTTCGACTTTCTCGAATCCTTTCGCATAAGCCTTCCGGTAACCGAAACGATTTGATTTTGCAAAACGGCGGTTCCCATCCGGAATGATCGCAAGACTTTTCAATGCCATGAACGAGCCACCAACATGAGACTGGCAAACACTTTGGGATATCGCCCTTTTAAAGCCTTCTTTTATTTTTTCCAACTTCGTTTTCAGAAAACGATGGCACCGCTTTCGACTAACGCGCCCAATGCGAGTAGGACGATGGCCCACGCCATCATTTTGGCAACGTCTCGCATGATTTCCCAGAAGCGTCCTTGCGAAAACCTTCCGCGGACGATAGCCGCGCTTAACACGCCTCCAGCCATCGCGCCGATCAAATAGCTCAACAACTCGAACGATCCGTGCGGAATCAATCCAAGTAATCCGACGCCGACGCCGGACGCGAGCGTATACGTGCTTTCGTGAAATACGAATTGTCGCGCGAAATTCGCTAGGAATACGCCGACAACGCTTGCGTTCCAGACCAGGATAAATACGGACCCTGCACCGTATATCACCGAAAATGCGATGATAAGAAATAACACCCATAAATTATGCAGGAATATGATTTCGAATGTGGGGGCGAATTTTTCACTGGTAGCCGCTCCGGTTTCTGCGCTTTGCGTTAATCCCGTAAGCGTGAACAAGAACGCCCCGCTCAAGTTGGCGCCAATGGCTTTGATGCCTTTGAGTTCCTCAATTTGAATCGAGAAGACATCATGAGCTAATTCCTCCGGCAAATACACGTACCAGAACGTGAATCCAATGGTCATTCCAAGGAAGTATGCGATGAGGACCAAAATCACTGAAAAGTGTTTGGCAAGCGTTCGGCTTCCGAGCACGCGTCCTTCTTCGAGTGCCATTTCATCGGATTCAAACAATTTTAATATGAACGGAATACTCGGAATGACGACGAATACCAGCATCATCATGCTTTTCGGCTCGATTTCCAGTACGGCGGTCGCAAGCCATACGGCGAGCGTTACGAAGGTGAATCCCAGCAACATGATGGCCGGCGGGTTCTTTTCCGCTTTCAATGGACTCACCATCGACTCAATGACCATGTCTTGAGAAACACTTTACAGCTTTTTAAGCTGAACGATTTTATGGATTTGAAACGCTTATTCACTGGAACGGCGCTTGCTTCCGTTTTTTAATGCGTTTGCCGTATTGCTGTCATGCTCACTGCTTCACAAAAAAAGGTCTATGTGCACGCTGGCATTCATCAAATCGCATTGGACTGCCGCGGCGAACTCGGTTTCTGCTCTCACGCTCACTCGGATCACGTTTCAGGCGTTCGTTCGGCAAAGGGTTTGATTGCTTCGGATGCCACCTTTGATTTACTTCGAGTTCGCAAGTACGCGAAACCCGATATTCACTTGAAAAAACGGTTTCCATCGGATCTTAAAATGGAATTATTGAATGCGGGCCATATTCTCGGCTCCACGCAATTGCATTTGTCGGACGGATTCTCGTTCACGTATACGGGGGATTTCAAGCTCCGGGACTCTTTGACGAACAAGGCGGCGGAGGTTCGCGAGGTGGATACGCTGGCCATTGAATGCACGTACGGGTTGCCTCAATACGATTTTCCGGATTTTCGAGACGTATGCGAGAAGATGGCCTCTTGGGCGAAATCGGAGTTGCGGCAAGGTCATTCACTCGTTTTTGGGGGCTATTCTTTGGGTAAGGCGCAGGAACTCGTGGCATTCGTTAACGAGTACCTGGATACGGTTCCAGTGGTTGATTCAACGATTCACGCGGTCAATCAAGTGTATACCCGACATGGCGTGACCTTGCATGCGTTGAGTGAAAACTCGTTGGAGGGCGCGTCCATGCTCAAGAAACAATTCGTGGCCGTTTTTCCGTATCAGTCCGTTAACCTTTCACTGGCTTCTTCCCTTTCCAATTTATACCGTCGAAAGGTAAAATGCGCGGTCGCGTCCGGTTGGGATTTGGTGGGCATGACTCCGAATGCGCATGCCTCGTTTTGTCTGTCGGATCACGCGGATTTCAAGGAATTGGTCGATTACGTGGAGCGCGCGCATCCTCGTCGTATCGTGTGCATGCACGGATACAACGCGCGTTTCGCGCGCCAGCTGAAACGAAGGGGATTCCATGCGATTCCGGCGGCCGAGCTTCATAATCGTCCGGCTCAGTCTCTGCTCGAGTTCGCTTGATTCAGGACGTCTTCCGTTTTTTTATGGTCGTGGTGGTTCCGTGGTGGATCCCTTCCCGCACGGCTTCCCGGATCACTTTTCTCAGGAATGCTTCGCGCTGTTTTGGACTCATTCGCTGTCGCAAGCGGTTTCGGTTTTTCCGGTAAACTTTGTTGACGTGTTGGTGAACGAATTTCATTTCCTATCACCTGTTCTATCGAAACGAGGGAATGAAGTTGATGAGCAGCAGCAATACGGAAATGATTCCGACGGCTACGGCAATTCGCTGGGCTTTCTGGTCACCCGGGCTGGGGAACGCGATGCGCGATTCTTCATATACCATGCGATATCCGTCGGTGAGAAAGATGGGAAGGATGTTGATTACGGCGAGAGCGAAGTTGATGAGCGCCGTTAAATTGAATACGATGAATACGAACATGAGCAAGCCGAACACGAACGCGTTGGAGGGTGAGGGCGCGTCCTGCAGAAAGATGCCCATCTTCTTTCCTTCCATTAACCGGACGTGTTTTTCTCCTAGGTTCGTGGTTAATGGTACGAATGCGCCGGCTTCAAATTTCTGTACTTCATTAACGAGTTCGTTCGAGCTTTTTACGGGTATCCCTTGGATGGCGACAATCACTTCGTTTTCTTCCAGGATGCCGAACGCACTTCCTTCTTCAGCGACTCCTACGACTTGAATGTGATTGGTCATTCCAATAAGTCCGAATGCCACGATTTGGGTCAGCAACGTGAAGATGAGGAACAGGAAAAAATTGCTCGTGGTTCCCGCTACCAGAATGCGTCGTTTCTTATGCACATCAATGCGCTTCATTTTTTCTTCGTTGGGTTCAACGAACGCTCCAATGGGTAGCACGCCCAGGAATATCGCTCCCGAGTTCTTGACTTCCAGTTTCTCGACGCGGCATAAAATGCCGTGGGCGATTTCGTGAACTCCGGCCGCGATAATGATCGCGATGATGCCTTCCCATGGCACGGTGACGCCGGGTACAATTAATGTGACCCCCGCCGCAGATTCGGGCGAGGTCAGAATGCGCGCGCCTTGAAAAAGGAGGCTTTGGGTTCCAAGCGCGAGTAGTCCGAATGACATATTGAGGAGGAACACGGCCGGAGCGATTTCACCGAATTGAAGCGCGATCCCGGTTTGCAGTATCAAAAAGAACGCTCCGAGCGCAATGAGGTGGGCGAAAAACTTTTTCTTACTCGTGCGTCCAAATAACCAGTAAGAGTATAGGGCTCCGAAGCTCAGGCTCAATCCAAAATCCGCCAAGTCTCTGGCCGTTTTCCCGAAATGTTTGGAGAAGTATTCCATGGCCCCGAATCCGCGGGTTCCGCGCAATATTAACAGCCCATAGTATCCTTCGATGCGCGCCAGCCGCTGGATGATCATGCCGGAGCCGCTCAGCAATACGATGATGCTTCCTGCTTTGATCCAATTATTGAATGTGGATGTCGCCAAATAGAAGAATGCAGCGAGCGCAAGTACAACGAACAGGCCTAACCGCACTTTTTCACTTCCAGATAAGCGTTTTCGCTTGCTCCAGTCGAATCCTTCGCTTTTCTTTTTCTTCTTCATTTTATCTCGTGCCTGATCTAGTGCCTTCCGTACAACGCGCGCGTATTTAAGTCATTCCTTCCTTTATGCCTCCATATCCCCCTTATCGATCGGGTTTATGTTTCATGGCTTCGCAGGCTTCCCGTAAACAAAGGAAGGCGCGCAAACAGAGAAATAATCCTTTGCAAGACGCCTTTAAATTCATTGCGTTGTTCTTAGTCCTCTCCATTCCCGCATTTCTTTTGCTTCAAAACCTTTCGTTGTTGAATTTAATCGCGGCGTATTCTTCCGCGTTCTTGCTTTCCACGGTATTCCATCTACCCGCTCACGTTCTTCCTTCAAATCCGTATCCGATAATCGGTATGTCGACTTTCATGGTCGAGATCATTGACTTATGTGCTGCGAAAGTGGAAATTGCCGTATTGCTTGGTATCCTGATGGCCACGTTTGAGAAATCTCTCTCCTATCGCGTTAAAGGTTTTCTTGCAGGCCTTCTCGCCATTTTTATTTTTAACGCGTTCCGCATCGCGTTAACGGTTCACTTTTTCGCGAACAATCAGCTTACCGCCTCCATCTTATTCCATGACGTGCTCTTCCGATTGTCTTTAGTACTTTTCCTTGTTACCTATTACATCCTGTGGTATTACTATGACCAACCTCGCGCATTCCGAGTTCCGGTTTGAGGACTTAACGCTTAAGATTCACCCGAACGTGTATACGCCGCGCGACGACTCCGTTCTCTTGGCGATGCTGGTCAAGCGCTTTGCGAAAGGCCGTTTTCTGGATTTGGGTTGCGGATCCGGTTTGCAGGGCTTGGTCGCATTACGCCGTCCCGACGTATCGGAAGTCGTTTTCGCCGATCGCAATCAGTACGCATTGGAGAACGTGAAAGTGAACGTGAACGAGCTGGCTCTTCCAATGAAACCCGTTCATTTTCTTGAAACCGACCTGTTTTCGAGTTTGGAAGGTCAAATGTTTGACACCATCTGCTTCAATCCGCCGTACCTGCCGACGAATCATGATGAGATCGTGGATGGTCCGATTGGTCATGCCTGGGATGGGGGTGCGGACGGCCGCAAGTTCACGGATCCGTTTCTCAAACAATTTTCCACCCATCTTTCCAAAACCGGCGTGTTGTTGATGACGGATTCTTCGCTGGCGAAGTACGAGAAAACGCTTTCCATGCTCCGCTCTCAAGGTTTTCATCCTCGCATTCACGCGCGCGAGCGCTTTTTCTTCGAGGAGCTCGTGGCGATCAAAGCCGAGCGCCGCAAGTAATCTGGGATGCTCATGATACCGGAACTCACTTTCGGTTTGGCCGCTGCCTTATTCTGGGGGTTAGGGGATTTTTTCGGCAAGCGCGCTCTTCAAAAAATCAGTTTTCGTTCCGTTGCCTTCTATACCCATCTTTTTCTCGCCGCGTTCTTTGCCGTAGCCCTGTTTTCCTCTGCCGAGGTGGTTCTCTCATCGTATGACCCCCCGGTTCTCGCTTTGTTCACGGGATTGTTATGGGCTGCGGGAAGTTATTTCTTTTTCAAGGCATTGGAGTCCGGCGCGCTTTCCATCGTCGTTCCCGTTAACGCGTCGGATGCGCTTCTCGTCGTCATTCTCTCCGTTTTTCTCTTGGGAGAATCCATTTCTTTCTTTCAAGGCCTCCTCGTCTTCTTTATCATTTTAGGCGTTGTTCTCGTTTCCACGAAATACTCGCACTTTAAGAAATTTGGTGCGCACGCCAAACCGGTTCAAGGCGCCATTCATTCCCTGTTTTCTGCGGGGGCGTACGGCGTCGCGCTATTCCTGCTCAAGCCGTTGTCCCAACAAATCGGTACGTTGGGAGCCCTTTTTCTAATCTACTCGTTCAGCTTGATTCCCTTGTTTTTTTGGTTCCGGAACGAAAAAGGCGTTGACATGACGGGAACCCCTTTCAAACTGGTTGTACTTTCCTCGTTTTTATACGGCCTCGCGAATTTCAGTTACGTTAGCGGCGTCCGCATGCACTTGGCTTCACTTGTGATGCCCGTGGCAGCGACATTTCCGCTCGTGGCCGTTGCATTGGGCTACTTTTTCTTCCGCGAACGCCTGGAATTCAATCAATGGCTCGGAATTCTTATCGTGGTCGCGGGGACCGCTCTC
The DNA here is from genome assembly GCA_018819225.1 of Microcaldota archaeon. GTDB lineage: Archaea > Micrarchaeota > Micrarchaeia > Norongarragalinales > SBBD01 > JAHJQN01. Next base: position 66,620 of record JAHJQN010000008.1, on the reverse strand, counting down.
CTAGCCGTCGGATAAGCGAATAAAAATATTCGTTCCCTTCTTTTCTCGGGGGGTTGACTGACGTACCGGCTTCGTTAAACGCGGGTCCGGATTGGTACGCCGACCTATTTTATAAAAGGTCGATCAAAACGCATTAGGTATTTGAATGGCTTCGTTAAATGCCGGTCCGGAGTATTACGCGGCGGAGGAGAAGTACCGCCAGGCTAAAACGACGGAGGATAAGCTGATCGCCCTTCAGGAAATGCTGCGCTTGTGCCCCAAACACAAGTCGTCGGAAAGCATTTTGTTGGAAATTAAGGGTAAGCTTTCCAAGCTTCGCAAAGAACAACTCGTCGAAAAACGCGTGAAAGCTTCGAAGAAAGGGCACGGCGACTTCATTCGCAAGCAAGGCGCCGCTCAAATCTGTCTCTTGGGTTTCGCGAACGCGGGCAAGACGGCCTTGTTCAACGCATTGACTAGCCTGAAGACGCCGTCAACTCCCGTCCCGTTCGAGACGCAGAAAGCGATTCCCGGCATGATCATGTTCGAAGGCATCGACTTACAGATACTGGATTTGCCTTCGGCAACGGACAACAACCGCGCTAAACTCTTGAGTTTCGCACGCAATGCCGATTTGAATCTCGTGATCATTGATCCGTTTCAGTCGGTGGAACAGCAAAAGACGTTTTTCGGTGATGCGGAGAACGCGTGGTACGTGATATCCAAGAAAACCTTGCTGTCTCCGGAGTCGGAAGTGCTTCAAGATTCCTCGCTTTACTCTTATGACGCGTTATCGCATTCGTCGGTGCTTCCGTTTAAGAGAATGCTGGTTCAGAAGCTGGACTTGATCCGCATTTTTACGAAGTCTCCGCGGAGCGGAATCGACAATAACAAGCCGTTCGTGATCCGTCGGGGGGCCACGGTTCAAGACGTGGCGAAACAGATTCACAAGGAGTTTTACCAGAACTTGAAGTATGCAAAAGTATGGGGGTCGGCGAAGTTTCCTGGGCAACAAGTCAGCAGCGATTACGTCGTGCATGACCGAGACATTTTAGAACTGCACATGAAGTAGTTTTTTTATGATGCTGCAAATTCGGATGCAGCCGTTTCGGTATGTTCATTCGTTTCGCAAATCATTAAATCTTTCGCCGCGATTCATCGGCTTTTCTTGTTCAAGCCAGTTATTTCTTTGATAACATGTACGACGCTAGAAATCCGAGTCCGAATCCAATGAGTGCGAATGCGCCAACGTTACCCGGCCATAATCCAACGCCGAGTCCCACGAACAATCCAGCTGGAATCAAGATTTTTCTTGCATCCTTATTTTTCCCCTTTTTTTCATGTTAACCGCCCTGAATTTAACACTTAAATCGCTTATTAACGCATGTCTATACGGTTTTCCGATCGCAAGTCAACCATCTTTTTTCTGTGAAGGGACTCTCCTGACGACGAATAAGGTGATTCCCGGTATCCTCCTATTCGATATCGTCGACTCACCTGTTTTAACAATCCTACCTGCATTTCACGGTTTACGGGGGGCTGAACGCGATGCTGAACGATTGGTTGAGATTGATTTTATCTTTCAGAAAATTAACTTGGTTAGTAATGTAGAGCGTGCAATCATAATGTCTGTTGACTCCTCCTGGAAAACGCTTGATGAACAGGGGGAGAATATCCCCTTCTTTCAAGTCGATGTGTTGAAGATGAGTGTATTGCTTTGCGTCTATGGATAGGGATCCGACGATGAACGTTCCTTCCGTTGGACTGACGGCTCCCCAATGGCTTATCGACGGAGCGAAGTACGGGATCTGGATATTTTCGTTTTTGTAGCATACGAATCCGTACGTAATGGATCGAATCATTCCAGGGCCGTGGTTGGTGAGGTTGATGCGTACGGTGGGCGTTCCTCCTTTGGCGCTAAAGTTAATGCCTTCTTCTTCATCGCAGCCGTCGCATTCGAAGGCTTCGAGTACGGGTCCTTTTAGAGTGGGAGTGGGCGTCGGCGTTTCCGTTGGAGTCGATGTAGGTGCTTTCGTAGGCGTCGGCGTTTCGGTTGCTGCTACGGTGGGCTGTCCGGTTGGTGACGGTTCAATGGTCGCGGCAATGGTTGGAACTTCCGTTGGTTCGAAGGTAGAAGTTGGAGTCAGGGGCAGAGTGGGATTGGGCTGCGGGCTTTGTTGCGTGCATCCTACGAGCATGATCGTTAGCGCAATGATGATCGCGATTCCGTAGCTATTCAACTGCTTCACCAGAACTGCTTACCGTCTATCTCTTATTAACCTGCATTCTAGAGATTATTCGTACGAGACACCGCCTGCTGGTTTTTTTCCAAAATAAGTTTGAAGCGTATCCTTGATTTGCTCCATGGATTTTCGAGCTGCCGGGTGATCGCTTTGCCTGGCATTTTGGAGCAAGCGTTTATATTGGATATCGAATGCGGGTATTGACAGCGGATATGGTTCATTCTCGCACGGCGTTATCGGTTACGTTGGAACGTTTGGGTGGGTTACTGGTATTCTTGATTCTTCTGGCCATCGCCAACTGGCGTGCGCCTTCGTTTCCGCATCCGTTGTTCCTTCAAATCATTTGGTTCCTGAACCAGAATTTGCTGTTGTTGTTGGGCTTTTCCTTTTTGTTATACTTGGGGGAATTGTTTGGCGTGTTTCCGTTTCCTTTCAACTTGCCTTCCCCGTTGTTTCACGCGTTAGGCGGTGCCCTATTCGTTTATTTCGTTTTCAACATTATGGGGTTGGCCGAGTCGCTTTCGAATCGTGTATTCATGCACCGTTTATTGCCGTTTATGGAATGGGCCATTTTAGCTGTTTTCTTGATCATTCTACTCGTGGGGTATGCCGCGATTTTTTATCGTGCGATCCATCCGCATGGGGTTTCAAGCGATAAAACCCATTTTCGTAACAAGCAACGCCATGGGTCTCGTCGTTCGCGTTCCTCCAGCCATTCATCGTTTGAAGAGCGAATGGAAGCATGGGGTGACGAAGTCGAGGACTTTTTCAATCATCTCGGGAAAGAAATACGGGAGGTATTCAAGGAAAAGAAATAGGCTTGCAGCAAGGGTTATACCCTCTATCTTTCCACCGGGATACCCCCTTGTTCCAAGTTTGCACTAATATCCCTGACATCGTTTTCGCCCATGTCTCTTGAGACTTAGATCATGCGATGCAGTTTGAGGAACACGAGTTCGCTCGCCGTTTGGGCGGCCAACGCGAAGTTCAATCCCAACAATATTTCGCCTCCCATTGCAATGGCGAGAACGAAATACGGGGAAGATCGCCCGATCAATCCGGCGATGGATGCGACATTCAAGCGGTTTTGTAGATAGTAACTCGTATGCGCGGCATATGCGAACAGGATAATGGGTGTGGCTACGGCTGCCCCCAAGTGAATAGGCAGCGTGAGACTACGCTCCAGCATAGCCGTTTGAGCCATATGGTATCCCATGACGAGTGCAGCCGTTGCCGCATATCCCGAGAATGCGATCACTGTTCTTTTTATGCTCGGCTTCTCAACGAGTTGTTCCAACTCCCCCTTTTTTTCCCAGACTCCGGCTTTGAAACCCACGATTGCATACCTGATTTTTTCGTTCATTCGTTTTGGCACCTCGGTTTTTTGCGCGCATTGATTCCATGGGTTCGAGCTTTCGCTAGACCCTACCATTGCAGATTACCCATCTGCGAATCCTTTGATCGCCTGACGGATAACGGATTCGATTCCTTCGAGTAGGCGGCAAACCCTAATGCGTAAGGATTAGAATGTGCTCCCCATGAGGCGAAAGCGGTTTTCGGAAGGCAACGGGCGCATTATTTGTACGACTGATAACTAACGTGTACTTAATTTTTTTCCTCGGATCCCCTCTTGAAAGTGGTGTGGGCCCATTATGCAACAAACGTTTATATTCGTTTCTCGCCCGTTTTAGTGCATTCAGGTTCGCGGCTTTTTTTCACTTAATGATTCCCTTGTTTTTATATAGCCTGGAATCGTTATACTGCCATATGGAAAAGTGGGTTTCATTCATTGCGTTCGCTTTTATCCTACTGATCGGTTGTACGACTTTGCCTGCTTCCGATCCGTCGGAAGGATCCTATTATGAGATTACCGAGCAAACGCCGCAATGTGATTCCGGTCCCAAGCCGTGCTTTATTGAGTATTTGGTCGTTGACAACGGTTTGATTCTCCGCAAATCGTTTAATGCTCCGACGCGAAAAACGCCGTCTATTACGCTTCGAAAAGTGGACCGAGCGCTCGTCGTTGCCGAGCTCGCATACGTTAAAGAGCAATTGGTTCAAGGCCGGGATGTGAATTGTGCGGAGTGCTCCGTTTACCACGCGTTTTACCACGATGAAAACGAGACGAATTATTTGGCCGTGCAAGTCGATAAGCCGTCGGCTTATCATTCGTATGCGGTCGTTCTCGGTATTCAAGAACGCACGATGGCGCTATATGATGGCGCGGTTTCTCAAACTCCTTTCTTCATTCACTTAATTTATCGAAAACGCGGCCAGCCCGCGATCGATTACCATTTATTTGAGGATGGCACCGTCGTCTATGAAGCGTTCGGCGACTTGGATGGGGAATTGTTGGAAGCCCATGTATTCCGAATAGATCCCGAACCGTTGCCTTTGTTACTGGACGGATTTTTTGATTCATCCGTTGATTTTGATGATTGCTCTCGCGACGGATACGTTTATTCTTATATCGAAGCCAGTGACGGCGAGCAATACGCCGAAATTAATACGTGCGGTAAAGGAGACTCGCCGGCAGATCGTGCGTATACCCAATTGCTAGAGTGGATTCGTTCATGAGACGCGCATTGGTTTTTTTCGTTTTTTTGTTCTCATGGGCTCATGCATTGGTTGTCGTTCCGCCGACTGTTTTTTTCCTCACGCTTTCCATTAGCTCTTTTCTTGTCAATGCGGTTGTTTCCTTGCTGTTGTTTGGAGCATTAAAAGGTTTTACGAACCGAACTTATTTCGGAAAAAGCGTTTTTCATTTATTGAGTTCGGGGGTTTCCGCGTTGGGAACGGCTTTTCTCGCATTGTCGGCCATGCTCGTCTCCGCGTTCTTGATTTACCCTTTAGATTATGAATCCGCAGCCCTATCCGCGTTATCAGCTGGAGTTCTTTTCTTGATTTTAAAATGGGTTTCCGCGTTCCGTGCTTACCGGAACGTTCCCTCGCATACGAAAACCTCTTTAGTGAGCTCATGGGTACTGCTGGCCCTCTTTATTGCATTCGCTACGGGGGTCTCGTCCGTGCTCGCAATGGATGTGATCGTAGTGAATACGGATGAACGCATTGAATATGTTTCGGCCTATCAAGAATCCTCGCCCAATTCTTTGATTCCAGATGGATGGTTGCCTGACTTAGACGCTTCAAAAGGCATGGCTCAAGCGCCGTCTGAGCCTTCAGAGATTCTGGGTCGAGAAGACGATGCATTGGCCGAAGCGAAAATGGACGTGATTACGACTGCTTTTACTCGGATGTGGTTCCAACCGTCATCGGATGGAGAATGTCGTATTCGCGTCGGCGCATTAGAAAAAACCATCCATCCCTTATTCGCTTGTCAATCGGAGGAAGACGGCGCGCGAAAACGCATTTTCTGCCCTGTTTCTGTATCTTCCGACGAATTGACTGTTCGCGGTTCCGTTGCGTTTGTAGCTTCGGGATCTTGTTCGGATCGTGGAACCGTTTTTATTTCAGATACCGGTTTTGAACGCATTTCCTCGTGATTGATTATGGATCTTCCGCTTTTTCTTGAAAGGGATCTGGTTTCAGTAGTGCACTCCCAGCCCTTGTTTTCGGGTCAGACTCTCGTCATTGCCCGCAATGAAAACTCGGATTTGCTGCCGCTTTCCAAGGAATGCTCGCAAGAGTTTTTCGAAAACGTTTTTGACGCGAACGGACCATTGTGGCGCACGTACGATGAAACACGGATGGGGGTTCGGCCTTTTAATTCAAAGCACGTTCATTTTGTGGCCGGCCGCATGTATTTTTCTCGTAACGTTGAAAAGCGCTTCATGCGCAATCCCGGAATTGAAAAAACGTTTTCTTGGCATTCTAAAAACGGTTTGGTCGAAACGAGTCCGTTGTCGATTGAAAATCTTTTATTGATGGCCAGCTTTCCCTTTGATGCCGTTGGTCAGGCAATCGACATGGCGTTATTCGCCTTGTACGCGGAACAAAAGCTGCGCGCATTTCCTTCCTTTTCTCAACAAGCGACTCATTTCGTTTCAGAACATGCCGGACGCATATCGAATCCGGTGGCCGTTTCGGAAGCCGCTCAAGAGGGAGCCGTTCGTTCCATGCAATATTCTTTTGTTTCTTCGCTGGCCTCCGCATTCAAGACCCCTCTCGTTACTTCATCCGCTTGGCAATCTTGTGAGGCCGAGCAATTGTACGCTCTTCTTTCTGAAAATAAGGTGGATGAAGCGGTTGAACGGTTTGGTTTTCATTCCGAATCTCCTTATGACGTTTCGATTCCCCGTTTTCAAGAAAATCCGGCTTCTGCTATGCGATTGATGCAGCCGGCTCCCAAGGATAAATATGCTCGCTGGCGTGAGAATGCGAAAATGGTTTGCTCACGCTATTTAAGCGTGCTTCGAAACACCTATATTGAAGTGAGCCATCGGACGGGTGTCGGAACCCCCGTTTTCCACGCGCGTATTTCTGAACTCCCGCTAATCCTCGGTGATTCAAGTAAGTGGTCTGACGTATTAGCCGAGCGAAAAAAGCGATTTGACGCTCACTCTTGGCAATCCACTCCGGCTGTACTCGTTTTTTCAGATAAAAAATGGTTTGATTTGCCGCATTCTGATGGGGTGGTGAGTGGCAAGCCCGCAGGCGCTCCTTTTTCGGTAACGGCCGAATGCGTTTTCGTTAACGAGGATTCGGATTACGAGAAGAACGTTAATGGAAAGATCATCGTATCGCATTCGTTTTCCCCGCGTCTTTCGACGTTATTCAAGGATGCCGTCGGCGTCGTGAGTGAAACCGGGGGAGCTCTCTCGCATTCAGCGATCATTGCTCGTGAACTCCGAATTCCCTGCATTGTTCAAACGCATAATATTTCGTCGTTGATTCAAGGGAGAACGCTAATAATGGATGGAAAAACCGGTTCCATTCGCATGCATCCTTAACTCGGGCGCGATGTCTCTATAACGCTCCTGTTCATCCCACGAGAATGTCGTTAATGATCAGATGCGGACTTCCCGTGGTCACGGGCGCTTCCTGCGCGTATTTCCCGCATGTTCCGGGGGTAAATGCCATGTCGTTTGCCACCTGCTTTATGTGATGAAGCGCTTCCAGAATATTTCCGTTGATACTGCAGTTTTTCATCCGTTTCGTTTGTTTCCCATTCTTCACGACGTATCCATACCGTGCCGCGAACGTGAAATTCCCGGTTTTGGGTGACACTTGGCCTTCCTTGCATCCCACTAAATAAACTCCGTTCTTTAACTCGCTAAATAACGCTTCCTTTTTTTCGCTTCCTTTTTCAAAGTACGTGTTGCTCATTCGTACAATGGGCCGGGAGTCGCTTTCCCCCCTGGCGTTTCCGCTTAACCGTCCCAGGTTTTGTTTTGCGGTCGATAGCGAGGTGAGGTAGTTGTTTAGAACTCCTTTTTTTACGAGTTCCGTTTTCTTGGTTTTCGTTCCTTCGTCATCGTATGCATACGATCCCCACAACGCATCGTCATAAACAGGAGAATCGGAAATGTTGACCGTTTCACTTCCAATGCGATTTCCGAGTTTTCCTTGCAAACAGGATCCTCCGGATTGAATTTCGTCGGCTTCGCACGCATGCCCTACGGCTTCATGGGCTAACACGCCTGCAATTTCAGGATCGAGAATCACGTTCATCTTTCCTTTTGGTCCGTGCTCGGCTTTCAACATCAACAACGCTTCGTTCACTGCGCGGTCAATTTTCTCATGCATTCCTTTGAGTGCTTCCATTCCGCCTCGGGCCTTGACTTGATCGAAGGAATGTTCGGTTCTTCCGTTCTCCTTGGCGTAAACGAATATTTGTGTGAGGACGCGGTGTTCGTGATCGATGACGTGCGCTCCCGTCGAACCATACAATTCGCTATCATACGTTCCATCGGCATAATTCACTTGGACGCGGTGAATCTTTTTTTTCCGGGCTCGTTTTTCGTACGCTTTCAGTCGGCTCAGTTTTTCTTCGATGTCAATATTTTCAGGTGATTTCTTGCCAGGTCCTATCGATCGCGCTTGATGAACCTCCGGCTCTGCGAGCATCATTTTTCCGGGCTGGACGCGCGCCAGTTTTTCCGCTTCTTTCAAGAGGAGCGGGAGCTCGTTGACCCGGTTGCTGGATGCGAATCCCATGGCTCCGTTGACGAGAACACGGCACGCTACGCTTTCGGTGGTTCCTTGCCTCACGGAGTCAAATTCCTTGTCTTTGAGTACGGCTCTTGAATAACGGCTTCGCGTAATGCGGGCATCGGCATACCGGTATGGATCCAGCAGCTTATGGATGGATTTCATATTACTATTTCCTTCATTCTGTATTCCCTTGTCACCGCATCCCCTTCAAGATCTTTTTCTTCCATTCGGCGATCTCCACTTTTTGTTTGGCGGGTAGGCCCAATTCGTTAAGTTCTCTGGTCCATCCCGCTTTCGGTTTATTACTGGTACCAATATGCGTGACTCCTTCACGAGTTTGCAGGTAGTGCGCCGCGATACCGTGTAGAAGATTCCGAAGCCGCCATTCGGTCGAGGCATCTGGTCGTATTGAGCGCGGCCTATTTCGAGTGCTTTTTACGGCCGATAACCTCAAACCATCGGTTTCGACATGGTTACCCTTTCGTGAAAACCATATCTGTCCCAATGGTTCCTCATGATCATTCCGTTCAGATAATCGAATTAATACGGCAGATCTCAAGGCAGGGGGGACGCGTCTAATATCGATGCGTTTAGCTCCTTCGGTTTTTTTAAAAGCGTTTCGGGAACGTGCAACGGAGAACGATATAGCGTGTTCGTTGGGTCTAATACTTTTTTCCCCCCATCTCAAGTGGTAGACGCCTATCCGCAGTTCTTCAAGTGGTTTTACGCCCATATTCTTTCTTCTTTCGTATACTGCATTAAAATCCTTTTCCTATTTGGTGGATTATTTTCTTTGTTACACCTGACCGCATCCTTTTTATACTTGCAACTCGTTTTAACTCTCGAACACCTTTACTGGTTCTATTTGAGGGGTGGGGATTCTTGAACTTGGACAGTGCCTTCGTGGTTATCCTTGCGTTTATGCTATTCGGTTGTCTTCAAATGGGCGGTGGTGCCACGGAGACGCCAACGCCGATGCCAACGGATGTTCCGGTTTCATCGGTTCCCAGCGATATGGATTCTGGAGAGCCTCTCGTGAAAGCCGGCGATGTCGTTTCAGTTGACTATTTAGGTCGTCTAGAGAACGGAACGGTTTTTGACACGAATATTAAGGAAGAGGCGGAGAAAGCCGGCATGTCGCGCCCTGCTTACGAGCCCCTTCAGTTTCAAGTGGGAGCGGGTCAAATGATTGCTGGTTTTGACCGTGCTCTCGTAGGCATGCGTGTCGGGGAAACTAAAACCGTCGAACTTCCTCCCGAGGAGGCGTACGGCGAATACAATGACGGATTAATTCGCGCGTTCCCGTTATCCGAGCTGGAAGGCATTGGCGCGCCTGCCGAGGTGGGTTTGACGGTCCGTGCGGCGAATGGTTTATCGGGCGTGATAACGTCCGTTAACGACACGTCCGTCACGATCGATTTTAATCACCGTTTGGCCGGAAAGTCGTTGATATTTGACATCACGTTGAAAAGCATTCAACATGCGTAATCGTGAAGATTATGAGCATCCGCTCTCGCGGAACCCTATTGCACGGCGATCGAAAGCGACGGGAATTGGCTTTGAGGGCTTTTGAGCTTGGTCTCGAAAGCATTTCGCCGGATCAATTGATGCGTTCCTCTGTTCAATTCAAGCGAAACGAATTCGTCGTGCGTGGCCACCCGTTTCCGGTTGGGCGCGTGTTCGTGATCGGTTTCGGGAAAGCATCGGGGGCCATGGCGGAAACCTTTGAACGATTGGTGCCGGTGACTTCCGGTATCGTGATCGTTCCAAAAGGAACTCGAAAACGTTTTCGCACGAAAAAAATTCAATTGTTGGAGGGTACGCACCCGTTTCCTTCGAAAGAAAATGTGTCGGCGACGCAAAAGATTCTTGCGCTTGCATCGGAAGTAACCAAAGAGGATGTGGTGGTCTGTTTAATTTCGGGAGGCGGTTCCTCTTTGTTGACCCTTCCCCGGGAAGGCCTTTCATTGAAAGATGTTCAACGGATTTCCGAGGGATTAATGCGTGGCGGCGCCTCGATATCCGAATTGAATGAAGTGCGCCGCTGTTTGTCTCAAGTCAAGGGCGGTCAATTGGGTCTGGCGTTCAAAAACGCGAAGATAGTGAATCTCGTGCTTTCGGATGTCGTCCATGGTTCTCTGGCGGATATCGCGTCAGGTCCCACGGTTTCCAGCACGCATCATTATCAGCGCGCGCGATTATTATTGAAACGCTATTTGCATCTTTCCTCGAATGATCCCATCATGAAAACATTAATGCGCTTTCCTTCCAAACAATCCGTTCGCGTTTCCTCGCACTCGTTTGTTCTCGGCGACAATAATACGGTGATTGATGCGGCGTCATCTTTTTTGCGTCGGCAGGGCATGCGTCCATGGGTGTTTCGCGGTTTGACTGGGGATGCCCGCGATCATGGAAAGCGCTTTGCGAATTTACTCAACCGTAACTTGACGTTTGTTGCGGGCGGTGAAACGACGGTGACGGTGTCCGGAAACGGGATCGGCGGTCGGAATCAAGAGCTTTGCCTGAGCGCGCTCTCCTGGTTGAAAAACGGCGTGCTATTAAGTGCCGGAACCGATGGAATAGATGGATCGAGTCCGTCAGCCGGAGCCATCGTGGATTCTTCCACGAATGACCGCGCCTCTAAAAAGCGCTTGAAACCCGCCAAGTATTTAAAGAACAATGACTCCCACTCATTCTTGAAGAAAACCGGGGACGTGATCGTGACGGGTCCTACGGGTACCAATGCGTGTGACATCGTGATCGGAATCGCTTGAGGTTTTTGCATATGCTTCGTTTGGTGGTTCTTGGAAACTCGGGTGCGGTACCGGCTCCGGGCCGGGTGCCTTCGTGTTTTGCGATCAAGAGTGGGAATACGTTCTTGTTTGACTGTTGTGAGGGCGCGCAACGTCAAATGATGAAGTACCGCATTTCGTATGCGAAAGTGAATGCTATTTTCTTTTCCCATTTGCACGCCGATCACATTCTGGGCATTTTTGGGCTCATTCAGACGATGAACTTGCATGACCGTACCGACGAATTGCTGCTGTTCGGACCGCACGGGATCAAGGAATTGATGGGAACCGTGCTTTCCCTGCGGTATTTGCGTCCGAAGTTTCCGGTCCGCATCGTGGAAGTGACTTCGAGCAAGCGCGTGTTCGAGGATAAACTGATTCGCGTATCCGCTTTCAAAGTCGATCACAAGGTCGAGGCGCTCGGTTACGTCATTGAGGAACAGCCGATCAACAAGTTTTATGAGAAGAAGGCCAAGGACTTGGGCATCAAAGGGAAGTTATTCCGGGAAATCCAGGATAACGGATTCGTGAAAATCGGCCGCAAGAAAATCAAGCTGGAGGATGTGACGTACGTCAAAAAAGGCAAGCGCGTCGTCTACACCGGGGATTCGCTTCCATGTTCTGCGATTGAGCGCGCGGCAAAGGATGCGGAATTGTTGGTGCACGATTCGACGTTTGCGGATGATTCCCAGTCGTTGGCGAAAAAGAAATATCATTCGACGGCCCGCCAGGCGGCCGAGTCTGCACGCAAGGCCAAAGTGAAGGCGCTCTTACTGACGCATTTCAGCAACCGGTATGCGGATCTCAGCGTGTTGCTGGCCGAAGCGAAGGAAGTGTTTCCGAATGTGGATATTGCCGAGGCGGGCAAGGAAATCTTGATCTGAACCGGTCTCGTCTTGCCGACCCGTATCTTTATTCGATATATCCGTGATCCGACACACCTGTTCAAGGAAAAGCGGTTAGTCGGTTTTCTCGTTTTTTCTCCAGCGCTTCTTTTCAACCGCAATTTCGTCCTGGATTTCCTTCAACCACTTGAAGCGCAGGAATTCTCTCCGGAAGTCCAGTATTCCGAATAACATGACGAGCGCGCCCAGCATCCACACCACGTTCACGATCTGTAAATGGTATACCCCCCAAATGTACTCGCTGAATTCCACGGCTTTAGCGAAGGTAAACAACGCGAGCCCTATGGACATGATTTTCAGGTGGTGCGCGAGACTGCTTTCTTTAAAGAATATATAGGTGCGCAGCGAGTACAATGATAGTATGCCGAAGAACGCGAACGATAACACGGAGAATAGGAAATCGAACGGGATTCCCGCCTCAATGACAATAGCCATAAGCTTTTCCTTTAACCTTTACTGCGCCGCTTTATAAATCTGTTTGGCGTCAGTTTCTAGTAAGGTGTTCTCTGCGTTATGCCTCGAAAGGTCCAATCCGTTCGCGTGGAATCCAAGCAGTCCAGGCGATTCGATGGTTTTGTATACAATGCGACGACGTCTACGGGCAACTATTTCGCGAATGGCATCTTAATGCACAATTCGGGTGGTTTAGGGACTCCCGCGCACTTGCGCATTGAGGCGGGAGCGATTCACCGTGCGAACAAAGGCGTTCTCTTTATTGATGAAGTGTCGATGCTTCGACCGAAAGCGCAGCAGGAACTATTGACCGCCATTCAGGAGAAGAAATTCAGCATTACGGGTCAAAGCGAGATGTCCTCTGGTGCTCAAGTCAAGACGGATCCGGTTCCGTGCGATTTCGTTTTGATTGCAGCGGGTAATTACCGGGATTTGCGTCGCATGCATCCCGCGTTGCGTTCTCGTATTCGCGGGTACGGTTATGAAGTATATATGGAGGAGAGCGTTCCGGATACGCCAGAGAACCAGTTCAAGATCGTTCAATTCATTGCTCAAGAGGTTCGCAAGGACGGCAAGATTCCTCATTTTGATCAAGACGCGATTCAAGAAATCATTTACGAGGCCCGCAAGCGTGCCGGTCGGAAAAACCGGTTGACGCTTAAGCTGCGGGACCTGGGGGGTTTGGTGCGCGCAGCCGGGGATTTGGCTCGCGAGCAAGACAGCAAAATGGTTTCCGGTCAACAAGTGAAGGATGCGAGGCGCTTGGCGCGCACGCTCGAACAACAGGGCGCGCAACAATTCATCGACGTGAAAAAGGATTATCGCGTGTTTCTCGTGAACGGCTATGAGGTCGGCCGCGTGAATGGTCTGGCGGTCATGGGTGATTCCGGTATTATATTGCCTATTGTAGCGGAGGTTGCTCCGTCGTCTTCCCGAGAGGAAGGGCGCATTATTGCCACGGGTAAGCTGGGAGACATCGCGAAAGAAGCCGTCGAAAATGTTTCGGCGTTAATCAAGAAGCATATTGGAAAGGATATTTCCCGTTACGATATTCACGTTCAATTCTTGCAGACGTATGAAGGCGTGGAAGGGGATAGCGCCAGCATCTCCGTTGCAACGGCCGTCATTTCCGCTTTAGAGGAAGTGCCGATTGATCAGAGCGTGGGCATGACCGGCTCTCTTTCCGTTCGCGGGGAAGTGCTTCCCATCGGAGGCGTCACGCAGAAAGTGGAGGCGTGTATTGAAGCAGGCATCAAACGCGTTATCGTACCGGAAACTACGGTTGGGGACCTGGTGTTGGATGATCAGCAACGGAAGCAAGTGGAAATCATTCCCGTGCGTACCTGGCATGACGTGCTCAAACATGCATTAAAGCCGGGCCAGAAAAAACAGCGGTTGCTCTCCAAGATCCGCTTGGAACTCCTCAATAACTCGCACTAGCCTCCCGAGTGAAACATTTATAAGCGTTTTAAGTGAATACTTCTTCTTCTGATTTGAAAGGGTTATTTTATGGGTAGAGGAAGAGAACGGCTCGTTCATTGCAGCAAATGCGGCCGAGCCGTGCGCAAAGACAAAGCGGTTTTCATCGAGAAGGTCATGATTCAGAACCCCGTTGAACGCCAGGACGCGTACGACGACCAGTGGGTACCGCGCATCACGCGTGAAGTCTGCTACTGCATTTCGTGCGGAAAGCACTTGCGCGTCTTCGATAAAAAGAAGAAGATGGCGGAGCGCGCACGCGAAAAGAAGCGCTTTGGTGGTTACCGTCCCTTGGATCCGAGTACGGGTGCCCACACGCGGCGTTCGCACGGACAACCCCGGTACGATTAACCCTAGTCGGGGAAGTATTCTCCTGGTTCCGGCAGAACCCTCCCCTTCTTATGAACGTTTTTTAGGTTGATTTCCTCTCCATTTATGGGGACCCGAAGTCAAGGGCACCTTCAGGGGGCTCTGCCCCCTACGCATGTCGCCTCTACCCCCGATAATGATTTTTAAAATACTGTTGTCTAATAATTATCCAGGGCCCGTAGTCGAGTGGTTAAGACGTCAGTCTCACTGGACCTCTTTTTCTTTGTAAAGAAAAAGAGCTCCACCAGAAAAAGAAACGCTTTTGTCTGCGTGGACTATCGTCCGGGAAAACACTGAAGATCCGGAGTTCGATTCTCCGCGGGCCCATTCCGACCTTTTCAAAAAGGTCGATCAAAACTCGTGTTTATTAAGGAATAGTGAATGGAATTCCGCGCGGGCTCAACTGCTCTTATTTATTTAATCGCCCTCTCTACGGGATTCATTTACCCTCACTACTCCGAAATCGCGAACCTCTTGGTTCTCCCAGCACTTCTCGTGGCGTTCACCTTTTCCTTGAAAGATTACTCCTTTGATTTACAAGTAGCTCGCGCGAAGAAACGAATCACGCTGATTTTTCTGTTCTTCAGTTACGTTTTATCTACCTTAATTGCTATTGTACTTGCTTTTCTTTTTTTGGAAGGCGATTTATTCAACGGTTTTCTTCTGGTGGCTGCAGTTCCTCCTGGAATTGCAGTGATTGGAGTCTCCTTTTTATTGAAAGGAGATGTCCGTTCTTCTTTTTTTGGAGTCGCATTAGGTCATTTACTTGCCATTGCGATTGTTCCTCTATTGCTAGCGGTTTTTCTTTCCACTTCGGTTGATTTGCTTCACATTGTGGAAATCATGGCCTTATTCGTTTTTGTTCCGTTCGTGCTCTCTCGATGGATGCGTTTCGATAAAACACCTCGCCGCGGTCTCGTGGTCTCCTCGTTCTTCATCATCATTTACGCCGCGATTTCCGCGAACCAAGGTGAACTACTTGGACAAACCTCGCTCATCTTATTCATCTCTCTGCTAATGGCGGTTCGAATACTCATTCCATTTCTATTAGCAGTTGCTTATGCTAGATGGGCGCATTGGGATCGACGAGAGCGAACCAGTCTTTATTTGTTTAGCGTCATTCGCAATAACGGTTTAGCTCTCTATTTCGCATTAGCGCTCTTTACTCCCCTCGCCAGCTTGCCTGCGGTAGTCAGCATTGTTTTGCAGGCCTCGTTCGTTTCCTTGCTCGCTTTTTACATGAAGTTTAAATAAAAAAGCCGGGAGAGAAAAAGCGCTTTCCGCATCGGCGGAGCCGTTTTTTTTAGGATAGCCTCCTTTGGGTCGGTACCCCGCATGCTTGCTTGAAAGGCTTTTCTTCCCTATTCCTTGCGAAATCAGAACTCGCTAATAACAAGTTCGGGGCGGCTGATTTCCGGTGAACCGCTTTAGATTTTTCCGGCTTTCCACGAGAAGTCTTTTTCGCAATCGAGTCCCTCGGATTCCCACGTCACTTCAAAGGTTTTCCTCCACGCATCCGGTTTTCCTTTGGAATCCACGAGCAATCCGACGATGCTTCCGTATTCCGGGCGTTCGATGCCTTTCTGGTAAATGGTGATGTGAGCCGTCACGTAGTCTTGCTCGGCTTTAGGGTTATTGAACCCGCACTCGCCTTCCAGCTTGCACTCCATGCCCACTTGCGTAATGGTTCCGGAACAATCCGCGTCCGGCGATCCCTGCATCGTGGTCAAGTACAACAAAACGAGTATGACGAGTCCGATTCCGGCCCAACGAAATTCTTTTCGTTCAAAAGGGCTTCCGCTGCTGCCTCCGCCTTTTCCTCCTGCGATGGATCCCACGGCCTTGCCTCCGAGCTCCGCGATTCCGGACGGCGACGCCAGTTTTTTGACGGTGTCGCGAGCGCTTTCCCCGAACGTTTTCGGTTTTGCGTGCACGCCTTCCAGGCCCACCACGCTTCCAACGAGCGCGTCCACTTGCGCGCGGAGTTGTTGCGTGGGCAGGTTCACCCAAATGCGGTAATACGGAATGTACACTTTGTTGATGGCGGATACGGATACGCGGTCCCGTTTTACGGCTGTTTGCACTGCAATTTTGTCGCGTGCCGCTCCTTTTGCCTCAATTTTCGGAACGCTGGTTTCCTCGATTTCCGCATTGTCTTCTGCTTTCTTGAGCTTGTCTAGCGGGCGTTCGAGGAGCATGGGTACGAACTCGTCCACGTCTCCAGTATACGCGTTCAAGGCCGCCTTGCCCGTTATGGGGCCCGCGGTTTCCGCGCTGACGTCAAAACTGAACGTGTAATAGGGCGTGTACACGAGGCGCACGTTCTCGATTTCGAATTTTCTCCAGCCCCTTCTCGCGAGCTCTTTCTGCACGATGCCCATGGCGGCTTCGGGGGTGAGCACGAGCTTGTACGTGGGCGCGTCCAATATCATGAACGCTTTTGAGGGTTTCGTTATTTTTTAAGCCTTCGTCTCAGCGTACGGGCATTTCCCGGCGTCGACATTCCCTCCATATCGTTTATAAAAGCTGCATTCGTACTTAAGCGCATTCGTTTCTATTCCCGGATTCGCATGTTCGTCGAAAAACTGAGTCTCAAAAACTTCAAGTCGTTCCGTGAGTGCGACTTACGCTTCGTCAAAGGGTTTAATGCCATCGTGGGCCCGAATGGAAGCGGTAAAACCAATATTGTGGACGCTCTTCTATTCTCTTTGGGAGAAAGCCGTATTCGTTCGTTGCGCGCAAAAAAGACGCCTGACTTGATCTATAAGGACGCGCGTATTGCGGAGGCGAAGCTGGAACTCCGCAATGAAAAAGAGAAGGAGCGCACGTGGATTTCTCGGGCGTTGCGCCGGGACGGGAAAATGAAGTATGCGATGAATGGCAAGCGCTCTCATCGTTAC
The DNA here is from genome assembly GCA_018819225.1 of Microcaldota archaeon. Classification (GTDB taxonomy): domain Archaea; phylum Micrarchaeota; class Micrarchaeia; order Norongarragalinales; family SBBD01; genus JAHJQN01. Next base: position 49,386 of record JAHJQN010000008.1, on the reverse strand, counting down.
GTGATCGAGGATTTCTTGCGTGCGAACCAGATCAGCACGTACAATATCATTCAACAAGGGGAAGTGCAGCGCATTGTCGAGATGAGTTCGAAGGATCGGCGGGCCTTGATTGACAATATCGCGAACGTGCTCGAGTACGAGCAGAAGAAGAAGGAAGCTCTTTCGGAGTTGGATCACGTGGATGAGAAGATTCGCGAGAATTCCGCGAAATTGGGTGAAAAAGCGGGTTTTCTGGATCAATTGAAGAAGGATAAGGTGGATGCGGAGCGCTATCTGGGTTTGAAGAAGGAAGTCGACCAGATGAAGGCGACGTTGCTTTACTTGAATTTGCGCGAATTGGAAGTGGAGTTCGAGAACTCGGTGAATACGGTTCTGGACTTAACGTCCAAGATCGAGCAGTTGCATCGGAAGGCGAACGATCTACAGGATCAGATTGATGCGATTCAGAAGCAGAAAGACGATGTGAATAAACGCATTTCGGAGCGCAGTGAAGGAAAGCAATTGGTGTTGGAGAAAGAGTCCGATGAATTGAAGGCGGAGATGGAGCGTTGCCGGACGCTGACGAAAGAGAAGGAGTCGGAGCTCGAGCGTTTGACGGGCAAGGCCAAGGAGTTGAAGTTGGAGCGCGTGCGCGCGGGCGATGAAGTGAAGGGCATTCGTGCGCGCGCCTCGGATGTGGAACGCGAATTGAAAGCCGTTGAGACGTTGTTGAAGGAAGAGCAACGCAAGTTGAATGAGGTCTTGGAGGCGAGCACGCAGTTTTCTTCGCAGTTCTTTGATGCACGCAAATTGTATGAACAGCTTCAACAGCAAATGATGTCCGCGAAAGAGCATTTGAACGAGTTGCAGGCGGAGGAGAAAACTCTTTCGGAAGTGATGAGGCTGAAGGAAGGCGAGTTGCATCGCTTGTTGGGCGGAAAATGGAATGATCACAAGGACGCTCAGGCTTCCGCGAGTAAGCGGTTGAAGGAGTGGACGCAGAAAGTCAGGGAAGCGGATGACGTAGCGAGCAAGCTGTTTGCGGAAGAAAAGCGTTTGAATGGCGCGCTTTCTTTGGCGGAGAGTGAGACCACTGCCGCTAAAATCAAGACGGTGGAGATTTCCACGCGCTTGCAGAACTTGCGTGAAATCCAGCTTTCGCAAGGCGTGGAGTACGTGTTGAGCCAGAAGGAGAAAACCCCCGGCATTTTCGGTACCGTGGAGCAATTGTGCCAATACGATTCGATGTATTCGGTTCCCGTGCAGGTGGCTTTGGGTGGTCGCTTGAATTTCTTGGTCGTCAATAACATTCATACGGCGGAGAAGATGGTGCGTCAGTTGAAGATGCGGAAGTTGGGGCGCGTCTCGTTTATTCCGTTGGACCGCATCCGTCCTCATGCGTTCAAGCCCGATGAATTGAGGTTGAAAGATCATCCGGCGGCCGTTGACTTTCTGGTTCACTTGTTGGAGTTCGAGACCCGGTTTCAGAAAGCGTTTCAGTTTGTTTGCCAGAATACGTTGCTCGTGAAAGGGCTGAGTGAGGCGGCCACGTTGGTGGGGAAAGCCCGTTTGGTGACGGAGGACGGGGAGTTGGTGGAGCAGTCGGCATTGATTACGGGCGGCTCGTTTTCAGCTCGCATTAACGTGAAGAAGGAGAAGGAGCAGTTGGACGAGTGGGACGCGCGTTGGAAGAAAGCAAAACAGACCAAGGATGATTTGTTAAAGCGTTTGTACTCGATTCAGGAGGACATGTCGTCAGCACGGAAGAAAAAGGCGGAGGCGGAAGTGCAGTTGAAGGCGTGCGAGCTTGAAATCCAGAATTTGAAGAATTCGCAGGATGTGGAGGAGGAGAAGTTCAAGAATGTGCGTGCGGCCGCGGCGGAGCTCAAGAAGGAAGTCAATATATCTCAGGAGCGTTCTGCAAAAATTGAGGAAGAGCGTTCGGATTTGATTCGCTCGCTCTCGGATTTGAATATTAGATCGCTGGAGGTCAAGGGCAAGATCGATGTTGAAAAAGAGCAGAAATTCGGGGTCTCGCTGAAGGAGAAGGAGAAAAAGGTTTCCGATTTGCGGCTTTCGTTGAGTGATTACAAGAATCAGTTTGACAGCTTGGCCGCTCAATTGAAGGCGTACTCGCGCGAGCACGATGGGATTGCGAAGGCGGAGAAGGAGTTGGAACTGCAGGAAGGGGAAGCGAAGCGCGTCATGAAGGAGTGCAAGGAAACGCTTTCGAGGGACCAAAAGTTGTTGAAGGAGAAGACGCAGGAACTGAAAGGGATGTCTTCGGCGATGGAGGATTTGGTGAGCGAGCGCGAGAAATTGGAGGGCAAGGTATACAATTTGGCGAACCAGAAGGGAAAGTTGGAGTTCGAGCGCGAGAAGATTGCAGGGGATTTGCAGAAGAAGGAAGTGGGTAAGGCGGTTTCGGAAACGAATCTTTCGAATTTGAAGGCAGAATTCGAGCCGTACAAGGATACGGAGCTGCTCAAAATGGAGGATAAGGCGAAGTTGACGCTCTTAAGTTACAAAGCGGAGGAGGAGTTGAGCGGTTTAGGGAACGTGAACTTGAAGGCGGTGGAGGAGTACGAGGAGCGCGCGAAGGACTTGGATCGACAGCAGGACAAGATACGGCAGCTTTCGAATGAGAAGCAAGCGGTTATTACGATGATTCAGGAGATTGAAGGCAAGAAGATCGCGACGTTTATGCGATCATTCAATCACGTGAACGAATCCTTCCGGAAACTCTTTTCCCAGATTTTCAGGGGTGAAGGCTCGTTGGTCTTGGAAACCCCTTCCAACCCGTTCGAGGGGGGGTTGACGATTAAGGCGCAGTTGGAGGGCAAGTCCGTTAAGTATTTGGAGCTCATGTCCGGCGGAGAGAAATCCTTGATTGCGGTTTTATTCTTGTTCGCGATTCAAAGTTATTCGCCTTCCAGCATCTATGTATTGGATGAGGCGGACGCCGCGTTAGACCAGCAAAACTCGCTTAAGCTGGCCGAGCTGCTTATTCAGCTCAGTAAGACGACGCAATTCATTGTGGTCACGCATAATCCTTCCGTGTACCAGCATGCGGAGGCGTTGATTGGAGTGGCGATGACCCGTCAGGGATCGAAGCTAGTGGAAGTTAAGTTGAACGAATGAGATGGCTCGAGAGAACGAAAGCTATTTAAATCAAACGAGTTCAATAGTCTCGAAAGGGATCGTTTTTTGGGTGACATTCGCATGGTCAAATATGCTATTGCTAAGCAACTGGCTGGAAAACGCGTGATTACCACGGATGGGGAGGAGTTGGGCCGCGTGGTCGACTTGTTTGTCAACGAGCTCACCGGCAAGTTGGAAGGCGTTCTCGTGGAACCCAATCCGGATTCGGCGTTGGCGGTCAAGGCGAAGAAGGAAGGCGGCGGACTCGTCACGATTCCGTACGCGTCCGTTCTAGACGTGAAGGATGTCATGGTCGTGGACCGCCGGAACCTGGCGTGATCTTTCCCACCTTATTCGACTCGTCCGTTCCATTTACTTAATGTATAGCCGACCCCTTCGCGTAATCGAACGATTTTTTCATGCGTATTCTTTCTCCGCGATTTTTATTACGTCGAGGAGGTCCCCGCTTTCAATGACGTGGGAGGCCGCTTTTTTTACTCGCGGATTCGCGGGCTGGAAAGCGATCCCTATTTTCGCATGCTTGAACATTCGCGCGTCGGACATGCTGTCTCCCATAACGAGCGTATTTTGTTTCGTGGCGCCCGTTTTCTTCTGGAGTTTCAAGAGGAGTTTTTCCTTGTTTCCCGAAACATTGGATAGCACTTTTCCAGTCAACTTTCCTTGACGGATCTGCAAGTGATTGCATTCAATGTAATCGAAGTGTTCCAGTTCCTTGTGCTTTCGCTTGAGTTCTTGAATGCCCATCCAGAACGCACCGGTTATCAGCGCCATTCGGAATCCCCTGGATTCAAACCACTGCACCATTTCGGGGAAATGCTTTCGAAACCGCAAGGATCGGGCTTTCGCCTTGATGTCTTCGACGCGCGCTCCTTTCAATAACCGTACGCGTTTCTTCAACGCTTCTTTCTGTTCGGCCCGAAGGTTCGCGTTTCTCGTCATGCGTTCAATGGTTTTACGCTTCCCTGCGACGCTCGCAAACTCATTGATCATTTCCTCGTGTATGAGCGTGCTATCCAAATCAAAGACTGCGAGTCGCGTCACGGTTTACCCCCAAAGGCTCACGCATAGTCTCCCTTTTAGTCTTTCGGTATTCAACGTTCCGGTCATTAAAAAAGGTCAGACGATGGTTTTCTGGTTGATGCATGATCCTTTCGACTACCAGTCTCCCAGGCTTTTCTGTCTCCCCTTGGTTTTCAAGTCTTCTTTCTCGAAGCCCATGGCGCCCATGATGCGCAATACGGCGGGAAGCACTTGATTGTTAATGTAATACTCGGGGTCGTAGTCTTTGGCTCTCTCCAGAATTTCCGCTCGGTCGGAAATGCTTTTTCCTTTCTTGGTAATCACGTACGCGATCACGCTTTTCTCATCCATGCGTACGCCGGCTTTCTGCGCTTTCAGAAACGCGCTGACTTCCGGGGACATGATTTCGTAACTTTTCGCTTTCTTTTTCAATTGCGTGTAAATCGCGAGTTCTTCGAGGGGCACCTTGCCTTCTTTCAGGCGCTCCACGACTTCGCGCACGATTTGGCGCGCTTTCTCCACGTCTCCTTCCCCGAGCAATATCTGAATCACTTCTCGCTGCGTTTCTTTCGCGATGCGGCTCCAGTCCCTTCGCACGAGTTCGAAGCCCCTGATCTTGATTTTTCCTTCGCGGTTGATGAGGGCGTACTTCTTTTTCGCGCCTTTTTCCTCTTGTTTTTTGCTGACGAATATGCCTCTGGGGTAAATGTCTTCGAGTTCGAGTTCCATGCTTTCAGGCAGTTCGGCGTTGATGCGCTTTTGGAATGCCGTGACTTTATTTTCATTCTCCGGTTTTCCGTAGAGCAGAAAGGCACTATCGGTATCGGCGTACAACGGTTTCAATCCGGCTTCGCCGGCTTTTTTCAAAGTTTCTTGTACGTAATGGCGGCCCCATGCGGTCACGCTTTCCCCGCATTCGCGCGAGTAATATCGTGAGCGCGCATACAACAAGTAGCCGTACGTGCTATTCGCCAGAATCTTGAGCGCGGTTTGTCGTGCATCCAATTGCTTAAATAATGTGGAATCGGTTTTTCCTTCTTTTTTGAGCGTTTTCATTTGCTGTTTGATGGCGATTCGTGCTTCGAGGACGTGCTGAAGCGTTTTCGGGATCAGGCCTTTTCGTTTTTTGCAGAACCGGTGGCCTTTCGGCGATAGATACGCTTCTTTTTCCGTGCAGCAACTGCAGTTAATGGTGGAGGGATCGATGTTGTGCGAGATGATGATGCTGGGATACAGCGACCGGAAGTCCAGTACGGCGATGTGGTCGTAGATGCCTGGGGAAGGCAATTGGACGAACGCGCCTTCCACCGGATTCTCGGAGCGTTGTTTGACTTCTTCGTAATCGGGCTTGTTCAATATGATTTCGCCGCCTTCGAATGCTCTTCGCATGAGCAGGGATTCAACGAGTTGTCCGGGAGTGGCCCGCGCGGTTTCAAACAACGTGTTTCCGGTGATTCGCGACAATTCAATCTCCAAGGGGAGCAGGTGGTCCGCGAGCTGGTACGCGGCTTCCGCGTCGACGCGGCAGTACTTGAACAAGTGCTTCATTTCTTCTTCGGTTCCCTGATCCCATGTTTTCCAGATCTCGTATTTCTCGATATCTTCTTTTTTGCCTCCCAGTATTTCCTTGTAAACGGCTTTGAGGGTCAGGCGCTGCATTTTGTAGGCGCCGATGTAACTGAGCAGTGAAACCACGGGAAAGACGTCGAAATGAATTCTTCCGATGAGCGAGGTGCGCACGCGCAAGCCCGTTTGGCGACTGTTCGGGGGGGAGGTATCCCGTCCCAGGTGCATGACGGCATGCGTTTTTTTTGCGCGTTCTCTCAAGTACGGTAAGTCGAACGAGTCTCCATTATACGTGCACACGAGATCCGCTTTCTTTAGTTTAAGCAGTTTGGAAAAGGCTTCCAGCATGTCTTTTTCGCTACCGTAATTGTGCACATTCGGTACGGCAATGGGTTTGGAGTACGTGAGCAATTGGCTGCCTGTTTTGTCCGCGTACCCGATCATGAGGCACGGATCCACTTCCGGTCTTGGCATGCCCTGCGGATTATACGTTTCAATATCGAACGCCGTGACTTCGATGGGCATCGTGGTATTGGCGGGTGTTTCTTGGGGCGCGAGTTCCGTCGCCTCCTTTTTTTCATTCACGTTTAATTGGACGAGCTGGCACGGATACAATTTTTTATCTATCATGTACCGTTTCGTGAATTGGATCGCGTCCTCGTACGTGGTTCCGAAGCGTTTGACTTCTTCTCGCAGCTTGGGTACGTGTGACGGGTGTTGGCACGTGATGCGCAAGAGCCTCGTTTTTTTCCCGAGGAGCAGGCGTTCTTCCATTTTCACGTCCATGATTTTCGCTTCGCCTTCGCGACCGTATACCTTCAACCGCTTGAGTTCTTCCACCAATTTTGTTTCGGTTTCTTTTTCGGCGTTCGCGTGCAAGTAAAAGTAGGGGGCGTAATCCGCATCGTATGCCCGAATGGTTTTCTGGGTTTTCTCGTCTTTCAGGAGAAGCCGGAGCATGCTGCGCTGCTCTTTCATGACGTAGTTGACATCCAGTAGGAATGCCGTGTGGTGCATGAAGGCTTGCAGGCGTTGCAGGAATAAAAAGGGTTCGGAAATTATCACGCTATTCCTTTGCGATGAAGCTGTAGCTGGCGAGGAAGAACGTGATGCCCAAGATCCAGTGCACTTTGAGCGTGATGATGATGGTCATCAGCAATATGAATACAGTAAAGTCTGCCTTGTTCATGCGTTCACTTCGAAAGCCTATTCAACCCATTGCGTGAATCGAGTGCGTGTTCTGTGAGGAACGTTTCTGTAACGCGGATCGGATTTATATTCCTTTTCCCGATTTTTTTGCGAGCGGTCCTTTAGCGAACGGGTTTCGAAAGCATTAAAATGACGTTCACTTTCCTTTATGCATGATTGACCAGTTGCTCATTCTGATTCTGAGTGTTCTCGTGCTCGCGAAAGCGGCGGAGTGGATGATTCAAAGCGCTTTACGTTTAGCCGCGTTCTTTCATTTATCCGAAATCGCGGTTGGATTTCTCTTGCTTTCGGTTGCGACTTCGTTGCCGGAACTTTCCATTGCGTTAACCTCCGCGTTCAGTGACGAAGTCGCCATTACGGTCGGTAATGTGTTGGGCGCGAACATTGCAGATGTCGCTTTAGTTCTTGGTATAACTGCGCTGGTTGGAACCGTGACGATTCGACGTCAGGACGTCAATGACATCATCATTTTACTGATCATTATCTCGTTGCTCCCCTTGTTTATGTTGACGGGTTTCTTGAGCGCGTTTTACGGATTGATTTTAATCGGCATTTTCTTGCTGTACGCTTACATGACGCTGCAGAAACGCTCGCCGTCCAGTTCCCGCCATCATGTGGACGCGCGTTCCGCGGTGTTTAGCGCGTTCTTGTTTTCGTTGGGTTTGGCGATCGTAGTGGTTTCGGCGCAGTTCGTCGTGCGTTCGGCGGTGTTATTGGCGGGAATGTTAAGCATTTCGAAATCGGTTATTGGGGCCACCGTGATTGCGTGGGGAACGACGGTTCCTGAGCTGGCGGTAAACCTGCAGGCGATTCGCACGCATCATTCTTCCTTGGCGCTCGGCAACATTTTGGGGAGCGCGCTCACGAATCTCACGTTGATATTGGGTTTGGCGGCACTCATTAATCCGTTGGCGGTTCAGTTGACCCCGTTTTTCAGTTTGATCGTGTTTGCGTTCGCCATAAACGCGTTGCTGTTGTATTTCGTGCGTCGTCACGTCACGATTCAGCGGAAACATGCGCTCATGTTGTTGGTGGCATACGGCCTATTCTTGCTCGTGGAAACGTTCTTGGAGTTCCCGTCTTTGTTCGGGATGCCGTTCGGATAAACCCCCCGTTTCTAAAGGCTTTAAATGTTTGCAGGTTTAATGTTTCGAGATCGAAGGGATCGTTATGCTGGAACAGTTCATGCTGATAGGCGTCATCATACTCGTCGGGTTCTTTGCGTCGATTTTGTTTGAACGCACGGGTATTTCGGACGTGCTCATTCTCATGTTCATCGGGATCGTGATCGGCCCGGGTTTGAATCTCGTGGATCTCGCGCTCTTTTCTTCTGCCGTACCGTTTGTGGGAACCATTGCGCTCATCATTCTGTTATTCGATGGCGGCATCAATCTGAATTTCTTTAGGGTACTGAATGAGTTGTCGGACGCGACCTTGTTCACCTTCATCGCATTCATTTTCACGATTTTTACCGTCGGAATTGCCATGACGGTTGCGTTTGGCTGGCCGTTTTCTTACGGGCTCTTGTTCGGAGCCGTCATCGGCGGTACCTCGTCATCGATCGTGCTGACGGTGATTTCGCGCGTTAAAACTTCGGAGAGCGTCAAAACATTGCTGACGTTAGAATCGGCTTTGACGGATGCGCTCTGTATCGTGGTGTCCGTGACGTTGGTGGGTTTGATTGTGAATAGTGCGGTCAATCTTTCTTCGGCTGGTAATGCGTTGTTGGGCGCGTTTTCGATTGCGGCGATGGTGGGCTTGATTGTCGGCATGATTTGGGTCGGCATTCTACGCAATTTTTACCAGAAGCCGTACGGGTATTTGCTTTCTCTTGCGATCGTGTTCCTCTTGTATTCGTTAGTGGAAGCCGTCCAGGCGAGCGGAGCCATTGCGGTACTGGTTTTCGGCTTGGTGATCGGGAATGCGCAAGCCGTCGCGAAGCGCATGCAGATGGACGCGAATTTCCATATTGATAAAACGTTTCGCGAGTTTCAGTTGGAGATCACGTTTTTTGTCCGCACTTTTTTCTTCGTGTATTTGGGAACGCTCTTCAACTTGTTTTCCCTCGATACGGCCGTGATTTTGATTGCCGTGGTTTCGTTGGTCGGAATTATTGTCGCTCGTTATATCGGAGTGGAAATTATTTCGCGCATGAATCCGCAGCTGCAGGATCATAAGGTGTTGCTGACGACGATGATGCCGCGCGGTCTCGCCGCGGCGGTTCTTGCGTCGTATCCGTTGACATTCGGTTTGGACATCCAGCATTTTGCGCAATCGGCGTTGCTGATCATTTTGATAACGAACGTGATTGCAACGGCGGGTATTTTCGCGGCGCGCTCGAATGAGGCCGAGGATTCGCATGCGGCGCCGAAAAATGGGGGGTCCAAGGCGAAACCCCGCATCGTAAAGCAGAATTGATGGAGCATTGAGCGGCCTTCTTTTACCCCATTCGGGACCTTTTTCTGTGCGCTGGAGCGATTTTCAGGGTGCTGCGGTTCGGATTAGGGGTTTTCCAGCCCGTTTCTGGCTGAAATCGCCGAAAAATTTATATAGCTGAGGCTGTTTTGTTAAACATACGCTTGATTAGAACCACCAACCGGAGGCGAAATCACATGGAGAGCATCATCAAATCGGCTCTGCAAACCAGAAGCACGCAGCAGACTTCGAATGACTTCGATGGCATTAAAATTGCCGTCATTGGAATCGGGGGAAGCGGGAACAATACGGTGAACCGCTTGAAGCGCTTGGGCGTTCAAGGCGCGGAGTTGGTTGCGGCTAACACGGACCGTCAGCACTTGAACATTATGGAGGAAGGCATTTCTAAAATGTTGATTGGCAAATCGGTCACGAAAGGATTGGGTGCCGGAGGCTATCCGGAAGTGGGTGCGAAGTGCGCGGAAGTGGATCGTGCGGCCATTGAAAAGAAGTTGGAGGGCGCTCATTTGGTTTTCATTTGCGCTGGAATGGGTGGCGGCACGGGAACCGGTGCGGCCCCGGTTTTTGCTGAAATTGCTAAGGGCATGGGTGCCATCGTCGTATCCATGGTCTCCTATCCGTTTGCGTTGGAACGCGCTCGCGTAAAGAAAGCGGATACCGGAATCGAGAACTTGAGGAACGTTTCTGATTCGGTCATTATTTTGGATAACAACCGCCTGGTTCAAATCGTGCCGAATCTTCCGATGAACCAAGCGTTTTTGGTCGCGGATGAAATTCTGGCGAAGGCGATCGGAGGACTCGTGTTCACGATAACGCAGCCTTCTTTGGTGAACATTGACTTTGCGGACGTTCGAGCGATCATGGGCCAGGGAGACGTTGGAATGATTGCTGTTGGAAGTGGTAAGGGCGCGAACAAGGTGGATGAAGCCGTTAACGGAGTATTGAAGAACCGTTTGCTGGATGTTGATTTTGTGGGCGCGAAGGGCGCGTTAATCCACATCGCGGGCGGTGGCGATCTCACGTTGGGAGAAGCGATTCGCGCGGGCGAGATGCTGACGGAGCAAATGGACCCGCGGGCAAGCGTCAAGTGGGGCGCGCGACTAGTGGAGGACTACGCCGGCCGCCTGGAAATTGTTGCGATTATTACGGGAGTGACTTCACCTCAAATCGTGGGGAAAGTCCATCATTTCGATAAAGAGCCTGTAAAAGAGAAGGGCTACGATATCGAGATTATTGGCTGAAGCTCGCTTTCGTCGTAATAACCACCCACCCCGCAGAGGATCGTGAATGGCAAGAGCAGCCTTAAGGCAGCAGTTGTTTTTTCTAGGTCCCCTCGAGTGTAAACCCCCCCCGAGATGAGACGATATGGACACCTTGATTGCAGACGCGCTTAAGCACAGCGCCGGACAGCAGACTCCCGAAGAGGCTGCAAAGAACTGGACTCCAAGCGATATTCGTGTGAAAGTCATTGGAGTAGGAGGAGCAGGCACGAATTGTGTCACGCGGCTTAAGAAAATGGGCATTAAGAGCGCGGAAACGATTGCGTTGAATACGGATAAGAAGCATTTGATGCTTTGCGAAGCCGATCGAAAGTTGTTGATGGGCGCGGCGATGACGCGCGGTTTAGGCGCAGGCGGATTTCCTGAAGTGGGACTGAAGGCGGCCGAGCAATCGCGTGAGAAGCTGAAGGAAGTTATTGGTGAGGCGGAACTCGTTTTCATTACCGCGGGTATGGGTGGTGGAACGGGTACTGGTGCTGCACCAGTGGTTGCCGAGATTGCGAAGGAGCAGGGGGCCATTACCGTTGCTATGGTGACGTATCCGTTCGCGTTGGAGCGAGCGCGTTTGGATAAGGCGGATTGGGGCATGGAGGCGTTGCGTGAGAAGTGCGATTCCATGGTTTTGATTGATAATAACCGATTGGTTAGCTATGTCCCGAATCTTCCGATGAACCAGGCGTTTGCCGTTGCAGATCAATTAGTGGCGCGTGCGGTCAAAGGCATTTCGGATACGGTGATGCTGCCTTCGTTGATGAACATCGATTTCGCGGACTTGCGCATGATTATGGGTAATGCGGGTAGTTCCGTGATTTCAATTGGTGAAGCGTCGGGCTCGAATCGCGTGGAGCAAGCCGTGAAGAGCACGTTGGAGCATCCCTTGTTGGAAGTGGATTATACGGGCGCGAAGGGCGCGTTAATCTTGATTCACGGAGGGCCTCAACTGTCTCTCGGGGAGGCGGTGAAGGTCGGCGAAGGGATTACGGAAGCGTTCGACAATAATGCGTACGTGAAATGGGGCGCGCGCATTAATCCGGAGTTGGGCGATCGAATGGTGGTGACGGCTGTGGTCACGGGCGTATCGTCTCCGCACGTGATGGGTCGCACGAAACCGCAAAAGTCGGCCAAGCGAGAAACCGCCATGGAGCTCGAGCGCATGCGCTTCTGAGCTCTCTTTTTTTCTTTTTTTTCTTCTTTTCTTATTTTTCCCTCCGTCTTTTTATTATCACCATTACTCTTTTCCTTATTCTTTTTCCCTTTTAGAGTATCCTCCGGTTGCTTGTTATATCGTGCGGTTATGCTAAGGTACGATTCCCGCCGGAGGCTCCTTTAATTTTCCAGGATAAGAATCCCTTTTTATAATATTCCAACCTGATCCATATACGAAATAGTTAAAATTAAAGAACGTAAGGGAAAGGCATTGAATAAGAAAACGTATTTACTAATAATATTCACTTTTCTATTTCTTACCATCGCATATTCAGGAATCCTCCTTACAGATTGGAATACACTTCCATTCGGAGGAGGCGACCTATATCCCTACCTAAATTGGATACAGCACGACATCCAACAACTAAGACAGGGTGAACTGCCAATATATAATGATCAAATATACTGCGGAAACTATCCCGAATACATTTCACCACTATCTGGCATATGGTATCCGCCTATTTTCATTATATTTAATCTATTTTCAGAATCAATCGCGTACCGATTATTCATATTGTTTCACGTCGCCTTATCCGCGATATCTTTCTGGATTTTAAGTAAAACGTTCAGTTCAGATAAATATATTCGATTGTTTGGATCTTTGACTTACTCAAGTTCAGGCATCGCGTTATGGCTCCTTAGTTGGGGGCCAATGGACATGTTTGCAGCGTATGCATTGCTACCCTTATTCCTGCACTTTTTATCAAGAAGCATTGAAAAAAATAGTTGGAAAGAGGGAATAAAAGCGGGTACGATATTAGGACTTATAGGACTTGCAGGAGCTTGGTACGCAATTTATTGGGGTATATTTGTCGCATTCATAATTATGGGATTTTCTTACTTTAGAAAAAGAAAAACACTAAATCTAAAAGCTATAATTGGGCTGAGTATTTCATTTTTAATTATTATTGGATGGAAAATTGCCTCTATTTTTATATATCAAATTGAAATGATTAGAAATAATGTTCATAGGGGAGCAGTACCCGTACTTGAAGTCGTTGAACGCACAATCAACCCATATGAATTAGTTGTTCACCACGTTCCCGGACCATTAAGTCCCGAATACATTTCTTTAGGTCTTATTATCTTGGCGTTAGCAGTTGTTGGAGTAACCGCATTAAGATGGCATTGGGCAGTATTGTCTATGTTCTTTTTCCTCATTTACTCTCAAGAATATGGAAACATTCTAAACGATATCATTCTGACTTTTGGTTTAACGGGATTTTTCCCAGATATGGAGAGAGCAATCATCATGTTGAACCTATTCCTTATTTTACTTGCGGTTAGTGGACTGGATTCATTAATAAAAAAGAAAGAACATGATTTCGCGATTTCGTTCATATTCGCATTTGCGGTAATTGAATTTGCTGCAGTAATGTTTATTTTCAGCCTCCAGCTTTTTCCATCAATAGGCACCGTATTTCTCGCCGTTACAGTAGTAGTTACCTCAATATACTTATTTTTCACTTCAAATTCCCTAAATAAAACAAAATTTATTGCGGGGATATCCCTATTTGGCAGCTTGCTTATATTTACGATAATGATGAATAGTTTTCCCCAAGAAATTCCTGCATATTCGGAGGAGAAGAATCAAATAGCAAATAAGGTTATTGCAGAAACCCATAACGATTGGATATTTCTTTCGAAAGAAGTTTATATAGATGGATTGTTAACTCACGAAATGCTCAAGGAAGGTGGTCGAATCGTTAATCCGTACAACGGGTATCATTTTGAGAACGATTTTAGCTGTGGAAAATATTACCTTGGAAAAAGTAATACGTTCGAAGAACATGCGGAAGTATATTTCCAGTACAAGAATCCCGAATCATATCATGTAAATCTTGAACCTATCAAAGATATAGGATCCCAATGGCGTTTGTACAAAGTAAATAGAGTATTAATCAAAAACCGTAATGTGGAATTCAATTAGAAAAATCTTTCAATGCGTATGTTAGTTACTATCTATTGTGACCTGAGGGCTTTGCACCTTTTGGCCGAGTCCCGCCGGAGGCTTATTATTTGATGAGTTATTTTTTTTCTTATGCGTCTTTTGGTTGGCTTGTTGGTCATTGCGTCCCTTTTACTTTCGGGTTGCACGCAGCTCGAGGAAGCACGGAACATGTACGCTTCGACTCCTACGCCTTCGCGTCCTTTCATTGATCCCACGCCGACTCCCGCGCCTATTCCCTCGCATTTTGTGGTGCCGCGCCTGAAATCCATTCCTTCTTCCGCGATTAAGATGTCTCCGGATACCGATGAATACCCTCCGTTGCTTCATTCGGGGGGTTGGCTGCCTCCCGAGCCTCTCTCTTCAGTGATCAATACGGCGGGAGCAGAAGATTCTGCTTTCGTGACTTCGGATGGCCAGACTTTATACTTTTGGTTTACTCCGGATCCCGCAGTTCCTCCTCATCAACAGTTAACGGATGGTGCGACCGGCATCTATGTTTCTCGCAATGCTGGAGGAGAATGGCAGGACCCCCAGCGTATTTTCTTGCATTTTCCGGATAACGCGTCGTTGGATGGCTGTCCTTACGTTCACGGGGACACGATGTGGTTTTGTTCTGCGCGTATTGGGAACTACCGCGAGGTCGACATGTATACGGCTCGATTCATTGAAGGAGAATGGGGTCTTTGGGAGAATGTCGGACCGCGTTTGAACGAGCATTTCGAGCTTGGGGAAATGCATCTTTCTTCGGATGGCCAGACGTTGTATTTCCATTCGCCTCGAAACCGTGGTAAGGGCGGTTATGATTTGTACTCGTCCCGTTTGTTGAATGGGGTGTGGCAGGAGCCCGAGGAATTGACTGCTTTGAATACGGTGGAAGTGGAGGGCTGGCCTTTTCTTTCCGAGGATGGAAAGGAATTGTGGTTTACGCGTCGTCGTTTGGGAGCGCCCTCTATTTACCGCTCTCTTTTTGTGAACGGTTCGTGGTCGGATCCGGAGCTCATTCTTTCCCAGTTTGCTGCAGAACCTTCGTTGGATGCGCAAGGCAATATTTACTTTGTGCATCACTTTTTCAAAGAAGGGGAAATGCTGGACGCGGATATTTATGTCGCACGGAAGCGCGGCACCGGTATTCTTGAATAGCGTCAGATGCCGAGAAAGTCGAGTATGGGTGGGCCGACCATGATGATGGCAATGATTTTAATGGCTCTCGCAATGATGATCCAGGTCATGAATCGCTCGAAGTTCATTCGCAGTACGCCGGCGACGATGAGGATGGGGTCCCCGACGAATGGAATCCAAGGGAAGATCAGGAGCATGGTGAACCCGTATTGGTCGACGAGTTCGTGCGCTCGTTTCTCGTAACCATCGTGCCTCGTGATGATCATGTTCCGGATGCCTTTGGCTCCGATGTAGTAGTTCGTGATGCTTCCGAGCGTGGAGCCCAGCATGGCGATGATGAATACGGTGATGGGATCCAGGAATTTCATGGTCAGGATGATGGCGGGTTCGGACGGCAGGGGGACGATGCTTGCGGATAGTAGGGTGGCAATGAACAAGTTGATGTGCCAAACGTATGGGGCAACGATTTGTTCAATAACCATTCGCGAATTAGGCGCGGTTCTTTTAAAAGCGTTGGTGCCCGGTCTAGAACACGCTGACCTTTTGATTGATGATGAGCGTCGTGGTCTCTTCGATGGTTTCGAGATGATGGTCTACGAGGTCTCCGATGCGTTTCTTCAGCGTGTCATATTCGGCGCCTTCGAGCTTCGTGCGGATTTGCACGTCGGCTGCTTTGGGTTGGTCCACGGGGCTTCCGATCTGTGATAGCAAATACACTTCACAGAACTCGACTTCCGTATTTTCTTTCACGATTTGGTTTGCGAGCAACATGCTTGCAATATTGTAGATTTTTCCGATATGCGTCACCGGATTTTTTCCGGCAGCGGCTTCCAGGCTCATGGGTTTGAACGGGGTGATGAGCCCATTGACTCGATTGCCTCTGCCGACTTCTCCGGGGTCTCCGTGTTCTGCCGAGGTACCGGTCGCGGTAATGAACACGGACTGTTTTTCGTAGTCGTCGCCCGTGTTCACCACAATTTCGGTATCTCCGTCCCCGGCGATTTTATGAGCTTCTTCTTTGACTCTTGCCATCACGTCCTGATAGGCTTCCAGATGGGCGACTTGGCTTCCGACGACGGCTGCGGCGATGGTGACGCGCAATCGGTTATTTTTTCGCAGGCCCATGACCTTCACGTCTTCCCCGCTTGCGGGAACGCGTTGCTTGAATTCTTTAGAGTTCAAATGCCTTTCGATGCTCAACACTTTTTGTTCGAGGGGTGATAGCGGCGCGTATCCGCATCCGAAGCTCGTATCGTTGCTGCTTTTCTTGCCCTTTCTTTTATATATTTCGGCGAGGTCGACGCTTCCACTGGCAATCCGACAGTCGATTTCCACGTCGTTTTTTACGTCCAAGTACCGTAAAACGTTATTGAGGTATTCTTTCGTGGTCTTCGTCGCCACGTGGGGGACATCGATTTCGTGCTGGTCTGTTTTAAACGTGGCATTCCCGCTGAGTACGATGTGAATGGGTTTCGTGATTTTTCCGTATCCGAATCGTACCTCCGCTTGTCCCGCGTTGAGTAGCACTTTATCCGTATTGTGATGCAATATGGTTCCCGTTTCTTTTTGGTAGTGTTTGCACAACGCGACGGATATTTGCTCGGCGATTCCATCGCAGAGGCTGTCGGGGTGCCCGATTCCTTTTCGTTCGACGATTTCCGTATCCCCGTATACGGCTTTGTGCAGTGTTTTTTCTACGTTAATGTTTCGATCCATTCGGTATCCCTCAATGAGCTATTGTCCCGTATACCCCTATCTGAACCCTTGCGTTATTAATATTTTATGCTTAATTTATTCCATTCGGAATATTTTTATAGGGCGGTTGGCTTTGGATTGGTATGCTGCCGGAACTTTCTTCCATTCTTCGTATCCGTCGCCGCTTGGGTTTGACGCAGTCGGAGTTGGCGCGTTTGTCTCGCGTATCGCAGTCGTTGGTGGCCAAGGTTGAGGCGGGTCGGGTGGATCCGGCGTATTCGAAGGCGAAGCAGGTGATGGATACGTTGGATCACTTGCAGCGTCATGCGGAGAAGAAGGCGCGGGACGTGATGCACTCCCCGATTATTTCGGTGAAGTCGACGGATCTGCTTTCGCGGGCTGTTTCGAAGATGCGTCGCAACGGGTTTTCCCAGCTTCCGGTGGAAGATGCTTTCGGTCGGATCGTGGGCAGCCTTTCCGAGCGCGTAGTCGTGGAATCGTTTGAGCGTGGGAACTTGGATTCGAAGCATATGGTGGTGTCGGAGGTGTTGGATGACCCGTTTCCGTCGGTTTCGGAGTCGACTCCCATTTCGGCGGTGGCATCGTTATTGCATGACGCCCAAGCGGTCCTCGTTTTAAGGAAAGACAAGCCGTACGGCATCGTGACGAAGTCAGACTTGCTCAAAGCGTTATAAGTCTCTTGATCAACAAAAAGTTTATATTATCTGTTTTTTACTAGTTTGGTTGGCATGAAGGTCATTTCGTAGGGTGTCTCGTTATGGTGCTTTCGTTGGATGATGGGGTTCCCCTGATATCGGGGGGTAAGGATGCGAGGTCTCAGGTTATTCGCGTTCTTTCAAAGACGTATCCGTTGAATGCGAAGCAGATCTTTAGAGCCATTCAGAAATCGCAGTCGTCGGATCTGACGTATCAAGCGGTTCATAAATCCATTCGGTCATTGGTTGAAAAAAAAATTGTTTCAAAGAATGAAGGTGGCGCGTATCTTTTAGATTTAGAGTGGGCGAGGCAAATCAAGCGGTTTGGAGAGGACGTTGAGGCGAAGTACGCCGGTAATAACCTTCCTCATTTTTCCGATATCCAGGAAGGCGAGTCGATAACAGTATCTTTTGATACCTATTTGCAATACTGTTATTGGGGGCTTCAGGAAACCTATTTGACTAGCTTATCAAAAAAAAATCTAACAACGCTAGGTTGGCTACGTCACATTTGGCCAATTGTAAATATTTCACAAGAACAATTTCAAATTCTTAAAAATGTTATGTCGACAGGTCGGCACTATATAATATGTAATAAGACTACTCCTCTTGATCTTTTATTAGCTGACTTTTTTTCAAAGTTTGGAAAAAAAACTAAATTTGGATTAAAATATGATGTATTTCCTGACTATTTTATTGTTGACGATTACGTTCTTGAAGTTTATATTCCAAAAAAAATGATACTCGAATTTGATCGCATATATTCAAATACAAAGAGTTTGGAAGGAAAAGATTTGGCTGAATTATATGATTTAATATCTCAAAAGAATTCAGGACTTACCGCAATTTTAATGAAAAATAGAAATATATCAAAAAATATTTTTGATAAAGCCATTACATTTGGTTTGGTAGATAAATTTGATAAAATGTGATGTATTAGTAGTTGGTGGTGGAGCTTCTGGGGCCGTTGCTTCACTAGTATTATCGAAAAAAGGCTATTCGACAATATTAATCGAAAAAAGTAAATCGCCTGCATTAAATATTCCAACAAAAATTGATGTCACTGAAAGTTATTTGATTGATGATATCGTACGCGATTTTCGACTTCCAATAATTGGAGAATCGTCGTTATCGAAGTGGTTTTCTCCGAAAGTTTCATTTACATTAAAATCGGATATTAAGGATTATTTTATTAAACGAGGTTCGGAAAGTGATTCTTTTGATAGTATTACATTAAAAAATGCACAAGATGGAGGTTGCGATTTATTATTAAATTCCAATATTGATAATGTCGAAGTAATTGGTAACGATGTTAAGCGAGTATCGATTAAAAAAGATGATTCAAAAAAAATTACTATTTATCCAAGATATATTATAATTGCTGAAGGTCATCGATCGTCTTTTAATAAATTTATTCATTCAACGAATCAATCTGATAACTGCCCTCCGATATCAATTATAGCGTATGGTTTTATATCAAATAAATTAAATATTCCAGAAAATACTACTCATGTGTTTTTCGATAATAACTATTTACCGGGCGGATATTTTTATTTTATTTCAACCCCTGACATTTGTTTTTCATCTATAGTTCTTGAAAAAAACAAACTAGAAAATATTTCAGTGTCAGAATATTTTAATAATTTCATTAAAAATAATAGTTTAGCGAATATGATTGCCAAAGTTGAAAATAAAAAATTTGTTGCTGGATCCTCTACAGCGCTATGTACGTCGTTAACCTCAAATAGTAACGTCTTATTTGTAGGTGATGCTGCAGGTTTACTTGATCCTCTTTTTGGGTATGGTGTTCGTCAAGCAATTTATAGTGGATATCATTCCGCGAATGCAATAGCAACTAATTTTAACGATAATGCAATTGTATTATCTTCTTATAAAAATATGGTGACTCCAATTTTGAAAGAAAATAAAAACGCTAGAAAAATTAGATCTGAGTTTGTTCAAATGAAGAATGAGGATATGTCTTTAAGTTTCTTTAAACGTTTACTTTCCTTACCGTCTCAACACATGCATCAAGTGATGGAAGCCCCATGAAATCGCCGCAAATTTCTAAATTCTTTGGTTTATACTCCATAATTATTTTTTGATTTTTAAATAAATTTGGAGAACATATTGGAAGACCATACTTCCAATGCATCACATTTCTCTCTGTAATATTATTATCGAGATCGGGATAAATATTTATCAATTCTTTTTTAGCAATATTATTACTTTGATATTCATTATGTGAATAATCTGGAATAAACGAGACTATCGTTCCGTTTTCATTTTCTAATTTATTCATTGTAAATTTATTTTTATTTTCATATGCCGCTGTAATTTTGGTGTTTAGAAAAACAGATCCAGTTGTATTTGGAAAGCATGTTTTTTTAGTATTGAAGACGGCAGTCGTACATGAAACGTATCGAATTTCTTTTAATGTTTTATTTAATTGATCGTCCTTATTTTCTAATATGTCTTCAAGTGCCTGGGCAGGAATAGTCGATATGATTTTATCGTTTTTATTGATATCCATTTTTTTACCATTAATGTTAATTGATGTGATATGCCTTTTTTTAATTTTCAAATTAGTTATACGGTTTTTAGCGTAAATATTGTGACTTCTAATATTGTGAATAGTTGATATAATCTCACTGAGTCCATTTGAAAAAGAGAAGCATGTTTCAAAAAAACTATTAATTACCGCTATTCCATATATCGCTGATATTTTTGTTGAATCTGAAAAAGTTATCATTCTAATAAGCGCATCAATAAACCAATCTGCTTCACTACCAACTTGTCTGTTATACCAATCCTTGAAATATGATGATATCAATTCATCGTTTTCGAATTCTTCTATTATTTCTGTAATATCTTTAAATTTTTTTAACTCGATTTTCTCTTCATCAGAGAAATCAGTCAAGTGTCTTTCAAAGTTTTTTTCCCGATTTATTGCACTAAAATTTTTTAATTGAAATTCTTTTAACTGATGAGATAAATTTAAACTATCTATAAAGTCCATAATATTTCTATCGTACTCGGAAAAAAACTGAGCCCCCATATCAATATTGTTGTTATCATTGATAGAAAATATCCGTCCGCCGATTCTATCGGAGCTTTCGTAAACTATTGCATCCTGATTGTAGTATGATGCAACTAATCCCGTTAATCCAGCTCCAATTACGATTTTTTTACCCATAATTAATCATTTATTCCAATTGTTGATAAAACAGCTGAACAATTTAAATAATTATAATTGCCATTTAAAATACTCCCTTCTCCACCTGCAAATATAACTATAAAACCATTATTGAAGAATTTATTTTCCAAAATTTCTTTAATTTTTAAATTTTTACTTCCCAAAGTTTCCAATTGGGATGTACATAACACCCCGAGAAATATTTTATTCTTTTTATTTTTTATTTGGTAAATTTTCTTCTGGATATCTTCATAATATTCTTTCCCTGACTGAGTTAGAATGCACATTTCTTTCTTTTTTAATTTGTGAGTAAAGGCTATGTGATTTCCAATAAATAAGCCCATTACATGAGTATGTGCTAAACCCTTTTCAATATATCCAACTGGATAATAGTATGTTTTTCGGTAAATCCTTTCATTTAAATATTCTTTTGGCCAACTTAAAATTCTTAGGATTTCATCTAAACTATTCTTTGAATTAATGGAACCAATGGAGCATCCGTTCATATTTATATCTCCTATTGAAAAAGTAGGACTACTACATGAAAACTTTGTTGTGTGAATTAGATCTGATTCTGAAACATTTGATAAGGCAAGTGCAATCATCGAGGTTGTATATATTTTTCTATTATTGAATTGATAATTAGTGAACGAATTATTATTATCGTAACTATTTCCAACTGCGACCTTGGTCCTTTGAAATTCCTTACTAAACGATTCAAGAATTTCGTCTTCTCTACCAACACCATATTCTGCTAAATTAAAAATACCGGACATAATTGTCATTATTGTCTTGTTAACAATACTTGGAATTGGTATAATTCTTCTTCTTTTCATGAATGGTAATCGGGGGACTGTACCTGCCGGTATCATTGAAAAAATAAAATCCGGAGTCTGAATCCTTTTTTTTATTGCTTTTGCACATTCTCTAGCTGCAAACGTAGGTGTTCTTTTTGTATGTTTTCCAATAGCTGTAGTAACTTGCATGTTTTTTTTATATACTGCCATCGCAGTTATTCCTCTGGAAAAAATTCCGTCGGAATTGATAAATCCCGATATAGTGCCCCCTATCAAATTGACATTGTTTGGAAAATGTAAATATATTTCATCTAATATGGGTTGGAATCCTCCGTTATTTTCATAATGAATTGTTGAAAAAAGTAATATGAATTTTGGCTGATGCTCAAGCTTTTCCATTAATTTGAGTGCGATATCTTTTCCGGCTTCTTGCGAATTCCATTTTCTACTTGTAACAACAACAACTTCACAATTTTTTTCATTAATTTTAAATTCTTCAGAATAGTTTGATTTAATAATTGGTTTTCCTACACCTACTCCGTTAATTTCATTTTTATGCGTTGCTGAATTATCTAGAGAATAATCTGATTTTTCTTTTGCTTGAGATCCCATTAGTTCTTCTGTAAGATCATCTTCTAAATTGCCTGGTCCCATCTCTTTTTGCATTACTGTTCAGGCCCGGATGATTTTAATATATTAATTGTTTCTCGACGCGTGTTTTCAATTTCAACTTCTAGCAATCCTTTGTTTGCAAGAGTGGGAATAACAGCAATTAAAAGCGTTCGACGATCTACTCGAAAGAAAATAATCTCGTATTCTCCAAGTTCCAAATACATTTTATCAATTCCGTATGGCCCGAATTTTGTGAATATGGTGAATGCCTCGTTCACCGTATTATTCACCATATTCCAGACTCCCATATCCTTAATTTTTAACAAGGATTGAGGTGGACCAATACTACCTCCGGAAGCTGAAGCGATTCGAACGGCTAACACGTCCTCTTCACGTAATAAGTCTTCAAGCACTTTGACTATGCGTTCGAACTTAGCCTCCATGGATCTCGAAGCCAGTACACATTAGCACTATTTATTCGTTTCTTAGCACCCCCCCGTACGGTCTAAGTTGCTGGTAAAACCCCTAAAGCCAAGAATAAGCGAGCCCTTTACGGTTCCGTATCATGCGCTGGGAGTACCAGTCCACGAATCCGTATGCGCCATCAAATGCAAGAAACGCAATCAAGTAAATCATCTCGAACGTACCCGTCAACACCAGTGCCGCCATCATAATCTTCATCGTGAAACGGTAATAAAAGAACTTTTTCACAACCCCATTAACACGATTCCAACGATCGACTTCATCATTTCCCCACTCATCAATTAATGCGGCCACTGTAAGGAAAAATATTGAAAACATATCGAGCGCAATCGTGCCGGTCTGCGATAGCCTGAAGAACAATGGAGCAGCCAAAACAAGCAAAACCCCTAAATAGAACGCAATGTTATCGATTTTTTTTGTGATGGCCACTCCCAGAACAATTGCGATAAAAATGGTTGCAGAAGGAGGATCCATTGCAATGAGGTATCCCATGATTAATCCTGCAAGAATCGATAAAATGAACGCGGCCTTGCGGTTGAAAATCTTCTCGTCGAACACTTGGTCGATGTACTTAATGCCGCCACCGAGAAATGCGTAAGCAAGTACGAAAATAAGATTCTGAAACGTATATAAGTCCGGTGTACTAAGCATGTTGCTTCACGTTCTGGTGGGTTTCTCACCTAGTATAACGTCTCCCAAATCTTCTTTTTAAGCCTTATGATCCCGTTTGAATTTGTTATTATGTTTTGTAGCCATTATTATCTCGTTTCGTAATTGCTGTGCCAGTATTGGGTTTCTCATTATTGCACATGGAATATTCGCTTTTTGAATAAACACGTTATCGAAAAGCGTATTCGCATCAAGTTTTGAAATCGACTTAGTTTTTTGATATGTTTTATCAATAACCGCAATTAATCGAGAAGGATAAAACACTTGAATTACGGTGTCTCGAAGAACGACGACATCTCCAGGACTGATCGGTTTCACACCTGTTTTTTTATGAAAACCTTTTTCTTTCCAAAATGCTGCACACCATTGATCAATTATTGTATTGCTTCCTGTGGTAGCATACGTTTGACACATTCCAAGAATTTTTTTCATATTGGCATATTCTTCTCTTGGAAAAAATAACGGAATCCAGAAGTGATTCCACTGGAGACAGAGTATTTCAGACTGTTTAGTTTTTGCTTTTTTTGCGAATGAAATTAGAAATTTATCTACTTCAAACATATTTTGAAATGTGAGATATTGTGTTTGCTGGTTTAACGTAGGAGAACGGCCCGAATATCTTTCTTTTGTCATAAATGCATATTCGTCTAGATTTATCAGCCAACTTGATTTCAATAAATATTTTGAATCTTTTTTTCCGATAACTCCGGAATCAACAAGTTGTGTCAATGCTTTATGTACCCCTTGATACGAAATTATTAGCTTTATTTTTCTAATTTCTCTATATATTTGTTTAGCTCACAAAGGCCAGCGGTGGCTTAATATTTCTATTATGTTCTGCTTGGTATTTTCATCCCCAAAAATTTGAGGGATCATTCCTTGTTGAATCATTTGTTCACTTGATAACGTACCCTATTTCGTGAAATATAAACCCCGTACATTACGTAGATTTATGTACCTACGAAATATCAACTATTAGTTGATTTCGTTTCTACCAAACAAATATTACATCCAATTTCGAGATAGCTTTCCCGGGGATGTGGATGGAAATTACATCGAACGGGTTACAAAGAGATCATTGGAAGCGCATCGAAACCGTGAAGTGGAGGCTGGTTATTATCGCGGGATTTATTCTCGGTTATTTCACGAGTTTCTTATTTATGAGGCCATGATATGGGTGGGGAAGGTTCAATAGAAGGGCTTCGGATTCTCTTTGCCTCCATCGGTTTGTTTGCCGCTGTCCTTCTTCCCCCTCCCCCATCCTTTTGTCTTAAATGTTTGAGGCTTCATAGCACTTAAAAACCCTGCTTTTCCTTAGCTTGTATTAATCACGTGACGTGATTCCTTAGCGAAAGAGCTGATATCCTTTCCAAAAGGGCTATTGCTCTCATACGTTAAGCCAACAGCAACTTGCTGAAGGTGTCATCCATGAAGCCGTACGACCAGAAACGCATTGAAGCCGAAATTCTTGAGTTTTGGGAAAAGAATCGGGTGCCTCAGAATCTTTCCAGGCAACGCCCTGACGCCAAGCCTTTTTATTTGCTGGATGGGCCTCCGTACGCGAATGCGGATGCTCACGTTGGACATGTAAAGACCACGGCCAGCAAGGATATCTGGAGCCGTTACATGCAAATGAAGGGTTTTTCCAGCTTCTTTCAACCGGGATTTGACTGCCATGGACTGCCAACGGAGGTCATGGTGGAAAAAGAGTTGGGGATCAAGAATAAACAAGATATCGAGAAAATCGGGATTCAAAAATTTGATGCTAAATGCTTGGAAAAAGTGGTGAATACGGAAAAGAATTGGATGGCGTACTATCGCTTGCTCGGAGCATGGCGCTTTTACTCCGAACCGTATTTTACTTACAAGGATTATTATATTGAAAGTGGATGGTGGACGCTTAAACAGATGGAGGACAAAGGACTGTTGACGCGGGGTCAAAAATCCACGTATTGGTGTCCGCATTGCGAGACCTCGTTATCTGGATATGAAGTGAGTGATTCGTACAAGGATTTGTCGGACCCGAGTATTTATATAAAATTTAAGTTAAAGAACAAATCAAACGAGTTTCTGCTGGTGTGGACGACGACGCCTTGGACGCTAGCGAGCAATGTTTCCGTCATTGCGCATCCGAAAGAAAAGTATGTGCGCGCGCAAAGTGGGAAAGAAGTACTCGTATTCGGAGAGAAACGGTTGGAATTTCTGAAAGAAAAACTGAAAACTGATCTCATCGTCTTGGAAACATTTCCTGGAAAAAAAATGGATCAGTGGGAGTACGAGCCGGTTTTGGATGTGGGCGTGCAAAGAAAACTTCCTTCGAATGCGCGGAAAGTGCTCATGAGCATTCCCATTATGACGCATAAAAAGTACAAGAAGCATAAAATCAAGCACAAGAGTAAAAGCGAGGCGGAAAGCGAGAAAAAACTCGATGAGGTGACGGGCACGCAAGAAAAAGAGGAGTATACTGAGTTCGTGAACCTGGAGGATGGAACGGGGCTCGTTCATTGTGCTCCGGGTCACGGTCAAACGGATCATTTTGTTGGTAAGCATTACCAATTGCCTTCGCCGTCGCCGTTGGATGAAAAAGGCCGGTATACGGACGAGGTGGATTGGTTTAAAGGCCAGTTCGTGAAAAAGGCGGATCCATTGATTGTAGCAAAATTGGACGAGACGGGCCATTTATTGCATGCCGAAAGGGTGACGCATCGCGTGGCGTTGTGCTGGCGATGCAAATCGCAGCTCATTTTCCGCTTGAGTGACCAGTGGTATCTTTCAGTTGAATCGGTTAAGGGGAAAATGCTGGAGGAGAATGAACAGCATGTGAAATGGATGCCCCCCTACGGTAAGGAAAAGTTTCACAATTGGTTGGTGGACCGGGAAGACTGGTGCATTTCCCAACAGCGTTATTGGGGTATCCCGTTACCCATCTGGGTTTGTTCGGAGTGTGGGGATTACCAGGTCATTGGCAGTCGATCGGAATTGGTTGAAAAAGCGTTGGGGGGCGTTCGGTTGAAGGACTTGACGGATCTTCACCGTCATACCGTAGACGCCATCCAATTGAAGTGCAGTCGCTGTAAAGGATCGGCGGTCCGCATCAAGGACATTTTGAATGTGTGGTTTGATTCGGGTATTGCGCCTTGGGCTTCCCTGGGTTATCCTTTCAAGAATAAGGAATTGTTTGAACGCATGTTTCCGGCAAACCTCATCAATGAAAGTCAGGATCAGATTCGCGGCTGGTTTGATTCTCTCATGTTTGCTTCGGTTGGAGTATTCGGAAAAACGCCGTATTTGGCGGTGGCGATGAATGGCTGGGTTTTGGACGAGAAAGGAGAGAAGATGAGCAAGAGTCTTGGGAACGTGGTGCCCGCGCGTGATGCCATTGAACAGCTTTCGGCGGATGTGATCCGCATGTATTATTGTTTCGAGATTGCCCCTTGGGAGGTGCAAAAGTTTTCGTTTAGGACGGCTGGGGAAGTTCAGAAGGCGTTCACGATTCTGTATAATACGCTTTCCTTCTATGAAACGTATGCTCAAGGCGTACGCGTTCCCCGTTCTTTGGATGCGTTGAATTTGGAGAAAGAGGATGCGTGGATTATTAGTCGTCTGGAATCCGTGGTTCAGGCGGTGACGAGGCACATGGATGCGTTCGAACGGCATTTGGCGGGTCGTTCGCTCGTGCATTTTGCGGTCAATGAGTTTTCGCGGGTTTACATCAAGTTGGTGCGCGACCGTGTTTCGCTGACCGCTGAACCGGAAAGTCGGAAAACCGCTCTGGCGGTCATGCGTTACACTTTATTGACGTATTCGAAATTGTTGGCGCCGATTTCCCCGTTTCTATCGGAGTTCATGTACCGCGAGTTGAACGATGCGTCTTCGAAGGAGAGTGTCCATTACGAGGATTGGCCGAAACCGGACCACAAGCGCATTAAAAGAGATTTGGAGAACGTGTTCGTGCTATCGGAAAGAATGGTGGAGACCGTGAACGCCGCGCGTCAGGAAATGCAGTTGAAGCGTCGGTGGCCCGTTCAAGAAATCGTGTTTTCAGGCCATGAATCCGTTGAGAACGCCGTATCCGAATTGCAGGCGGTATTAATGCGTTCATGTAACGCGTTATCCGTACGCTTTTCCAAGCAAAAGCCATCCGGCATGCATTCAAAGGAGTTTAAGGGCGGATCGGTTTTCGTACCGAAGACGTTAACTCCCGAGCTCGAAAAGGAGGCGTTCTTCCGAGAGTTAGTGCGCGCGATTCAAGATTCGCGTAAAAAGAATAAGTTGCAGGTTCAAAACCATGTTGAGCTGACTCTTTACGGTTCGGAGGAAGCTTCGAACGTTTTGAAAAGCAAGATAGCCGAATTGAAGGAAGAAGTCGGAGCGTCCAAGATCCTTCTCGTCGATTCGGAACGTGGTTTGAAAGGCGATGCGTCGGCGAAGGCAGCGTTCGGTAAGCTCACGGTTACGGCGCGATTTAGGAAGCTCTAGCGCTTTATCTCAACGGGATGATGTTGAACATAATACTGATAAGTAACCCGAAGAGGATGACGGCTGCGACACTCCACCATAACGGATTCCAGGCCTTCACTTTTTGTCCGTCAAGCGGATAAATAGGAATTAAGTTGAACGCGCCAAGGAACGCGTTAATATACGCTCCCCAATACGCGAGTTCCCGGTATTGCGTTAAGGTGCCCAACATGATGAACCCGAGGGCGAGGAAAAAATTCATCATGGCGCCTGCAATCGCGATCTTTCCGTTTTGGCTCCGAGTCAAATGCGGTCCGTGGATCATGACGGCTCCGGGCGCGGCAAACACGAATCCGCCGCCGGTGACGACAGCGAGCACGAGCGCCAAAACGAGTCCGAATGTCCACGCTCGATAATACGCAATCGCGCCATAGCCTTGTGCCACGAACTTGTGCGCGAGTTCATGAAGCACGAATCCAAGCCCCAGCGTGATCAGTATGAGCCAAAACTGGCCGCTAAACAAGGAAAAAGCTATTGAGATGGTGATGACGGATACGACGATGTGCAGTATTTCGACGTAATCGGTTTTCATGACCATTTGACTTGCACTTCGCTTTCAGTGAGCCGAATGCGGGCGGGTCTTAGCGTTTCCGCGTATGAAATGATGACCCCTTCTCCTTTAAGGTTGTTGTTTCGCTGGTTGGAGATACGCACTTTTATTTTGTTTCCGATTCGTCCGTCCTCGAGAGCCGTTACGAGGTAACTATCAATAATGTTTTGTATGAAATCGCCTTCGTGTTGGTGCCGCCGTTCCACGACCATGAGCATGTCTCCTTTCCGCACTCCTCGAAGTTGCGGCCAAGCGTATCCCGTTACAATGGATACGCCGAGCACGAGCGCGAATAACTTCCAGAAGGAGTCTACAGGCGTCCCCGGAACGCCGATGATCGAAAAGGAATAGGCAATTAAGCTAGTGGCTAGGAGCGCTACGAATGCCTTGGCTAAAATCTTCAAATTCATTAATGGGTTCGCCTTCGACGTATTATCATTAGGAAACCGCTTTTTATTTGTGCCGTTTGAGCGGGTGTCGCCGTTAACGGATAATTACTTGATTTCTTTGAATCCGGCGTACGGCTGCAGGGCTTTCGGTATGGAGATGCTTCCGTCTGTGTTTTGGTGATTTTCAAGGATGGCTACGATGGCTCGCGGGTTGGCTACGGCAGTGGCATTCAGCGTGTGCACGGCTTCTTTTTCTTCGAACTGAAAGTCTTTCCGGTACCGAATGCTTAATCGATTGGCTTGGTAAGAGGAGCAGTTGCTGGCGCTGACAACCTCCCGGAATGCGTTTTGAGCCGGCATCCATGCCTCGATATCGTATTTTTTTGTGGCGACGGTTCCAATTTCTCCCGTGCAGATGTTAACAATGCGGTAGGGAATTTCAAGCTTCTGAAAAACCGTTTCCGCGTTCTTTAACAGGTCTTCGAGTATGGCGGGAGAGTCCGCGGGCTTGCAGTACACGAACTGTTCGACTTTCGTGAATTGGTGCACTCGAAATATGCCTTTGGTGTCTCTTCCGTGGGCGCCGGCTTCCCGGCGGAAGCACGTGCTCACCCCCGCATATTTCAAGGGGAGTTTATTACCATCCAGAATTTCATTCCCGTGCATGGCGGCGAGGGGGTGCTCGCTAGTCGCAATCAAGTACAAGTCCTCGCCTTCGGCCTTGTACATGACGTCCTCGAAATCTTTGAGGTCGGTGACGCCTTCATACGGCTTCCGGTGCATTAACAACGGGGGAATAACGGGCACGAATCCTTTTTTCATGAGCAAATCGAGTGCCATGCGCTGCAAAGCCATGTCCAATACCACGAGTTCGTTCTTGAGAAAATAGAATCGTGCGCCCGCGATTTTGGCGGCTCGTGGAATGTCCGCTATATCGAGATCCGCAATCAGGTCGACGTGGCTTTTGGGTTCAAATGCATACGAGGCGCGTTTTCCCCACGTTCGGATCACCGCGTTGTCTTCCTCTCCTTTACCGGTCGGTACATCGTTTGCAAGTAAATTGGGGATCCGCATCAAGAGATCATTCGTTTCTTTTTCTAATTTCATGCGTTGGGCGTCCGCCGCCTTGATTTTTGAGGGAATCGATGCCGCTTCATCGATTTTCGTTTGCGCATCTTTTTTTTGTTTCTTGAGAGCCGTGATTTCTCGGGAGAGCACGTTGCGTTGCGCTTTGAGTTTTTCCGCTAGCTGTTTTTGTTCCCGCCAGGACCGGTCTTTTTCGATGAGGGCTTCGAATCGGGTCATGACGCGGGGGTCTTGACGCCTTTCGAGGTTTTTTCTGACTTCGTTTTCGTGCGTTCGCACGTACCGCATGTCCAGCATGAGTGATCGCCTTCGGGAAATGGGGTTAGCAGAGCAATATTTTTAACCTATTGGACGCTTATGCTTGCAATGAACTTGGTGAAAAAGGAGCCCGCTCAAGAGTCGTATGTTGCGGATAAGCTGGACGAGCGCATATTGAGAGAGCTTTCTCGAAATGCACGGGATTCGTTTCGCGAGATTGCCCGCCGTCTGAAGGTTTCGACGTCGACGGTGGTTCAGCGCGTCAAGCGTCTGGAATCCGAGGGCATCATTAACGGCTACTCTCCGTTGTTGAATCATGCTCGTTTGGGGTACGAATTCACAGGTTTGATTGAAGTCACGATTCGCAAGGGGGCGTTGCTGGAAGTTCAGAGGCAGATTTCGAATCTGCCGGGCGTCGTCGCCGTCTATGACGTCACGGGGTTAAGTGATTCCATGGTTTTGGTTCGCGCTCGAAATCGCGGCGAGTTCAGCAAGATTGTAAAGCAAATTCTGTCTTTGGATCAAGTGGAACGCAGCAATACCCACGTCATTTTGAACGTGATTAAGGAGGAATACCGTCAACTGCTCTAAAAAAATAGCCTTTTATACTATTCCGGTTTATTTTTTCATACCCACAAAAGAGGTTTTTGGTTCTATGAGTCGTTCGCTTGGATTCCTTTCGTTCGCATGTCTCGTATTGTTTTCCTATTCTGTTTCGGCTGGAACGATCAGTACCTTGGACTATTCCCCTTCGAATTACACGGTGGGCGCGCTCGAAACGATCACCGTTCATTTCAAAGCAGCTGAACTCCATAACCTTTCCTTCGTTACGGTCATTTTTGCAGACGAATTCATCTTATCAACGCCGGTCACGTTGGGACCTATTTCGGGCCTTAACAATTTCTTGCCGGATCCCACGATTGTCGGCCAAAAAGTCATCGTCAACCTTTCTTCTCCGGAGCCGTTGGATCCCGTGACGGACGTCTTCATCGATTTCCAAAGCGTGATTAATCCGACGGCCGCTCAAGGATACTTCGTCGAAATTCAGACGGGTAACTATACGTCGGGTTTCGAGGTACTGGATTCGGGGATTACGAGTCCCGTCACGTTCATAGCGGACGATATGGTGAGCGTCAATTTGACTTCCTCGAGTGCGTTGACGCAAAGTGTGGGCAGCCGGTTTACTTTGACGCTTACGGGTTGGGACCAATACGGGAATCCGAACACAGCCGGTGGCTTCAATTGGGTAGCGAATTCCTCCGTGGTTTCCTACGTTTCGGGTAACGCGACGCAAACGGGAACGTTTGACGCCGTGTCTTCGGGTGCCGCATTGATTACGGGCAAACCGGTTTTGAATCCAGCGCTTTCAAATAGTACGGTAGTAATGGTGCTGCCGGATACGACCGCTCCCGTTCTTTCCATCAAATCCCCTTCCGTGATCTGGTACCCGAACGCAACCGTATTACTCAATGTTTCTTCGACGGAAATCCTGTCATCCATTGTTCTAGAGATTTCGAACGCGACGGGTTTAGTCATGCGGTACGTCAACGCGTCGTTCGCGAATTCTTCGGGAATATATTATTCCAAGTCGGCCGATTTGTCGGCGAGCGGAAGCGGCAATTATTCTTTTGTTTTCTATGGTAATGACTCGCATTCCAACCAGGGAACGGCTTCCGGAAGCTTTGCGATAGATGCGGTGGTTCCGGATGCGAACAACTTTTCAGTGGCTTTAACGCCCGTGGAAGCGATTACCTCCGATACGAATGTTTCAACATACCGTGGCGCTCACGTCTTCTTGTATGCCAATGTTTCCGAGTCGTATCCCAATCTTTTCGCTTATATCGCGACCATCAAGTACTCCAATGGAACCGTTGCATCCACGCTTTCGCCGGCGACGCAAGTCAATTCCCTGGTTTACAAATGGGTCTGGGAAACGAACACGACGACGCCCGCAAACAATTACACGGTCGACTTTTCATTTACGGATTTGTTGGGACACGTATCCACGGAAACGAACGCGCTCCAGATCGAGTTGCGCGATCTAATCGGCGATGTGACGTTGACGTTATCCACTTACGCCATTTGTTCCGGAGACTCTATCACGATTTCCGGTACAGCGGCTGCAGGATCAGCTTATTTAGGTTCAAAGACCATTCTCTTTTCCGGCGCCGCAGTCGGCTCGACGATTACGGCTGTGGATGGCTCGTATTCATCTTCGCAAGCGTTTTCGGGTACGGGTACGGCAACGGTCACGGTGCGCGTCCAGTATACGAACATTCAAAATAGTCGCGATTTCAATTTTGTATCGGATTGTTCGAGTTCTTCCACGGCGACTCCGACTCCTCTCCCTTCGACAATTCCGACGCCGACTCCTACTCCGACTTCCGTTCCCACGTCAACACCGGTTCCCACGGTATCGGTTTCCGTTCTGGAGCGTACGCTTTCCGATCAATCAACAGTCCGCGCTGTTTTTGAATCCAATTCCGCAACGTTTACTCTCGTGTTCAAGGCTCCGGAAGGCGGGTTTGAAGGGGATTTGGAATTCGCGTTTCCTTTCAATTATGATGATTATTTGAATGGTTTGATTGGTTTTGATCCCGAACCCTCTTTGGTGGAACGCGGCAGCGTGATCGCCATTTGGAACGATCTTTCCCTTGCATCCACCGAAGAATTCTCGGTTTTCGTTGAAGTGTTGACTCCCATGGAAGCCAGCGTATTGGACGCATTCCCCGCTCCGAATTTGCGCTTGAAATCGGATGCATCTCCTTCAGCGGAACCGGTTTCGGCGTTCGATGAAGATGTCGCCGCATTTACGGCGTCTGGAGGCATGAATTTCCTTTTGGTTATGGTTATCGTGGTTATTCTGGTGGGCGGCGTGTTCGCATACGGTAAATTGGCGGGTAAACGCATTACGCCCGAGAACATTCAGAAGCCCCAACCCCCGAAACAACCGCTACAACAATCCGGAACTTCTGCGACCCCCAAGGATTCAATTAAACCTTTGAACTTGCCGCCGTGGTGGCAGAAGAAGCAGGAAAAACAATCCCGGTTGGACAAGACGTAATTTAGTACTGTCTTCCCGCGAAAACGTAGACCGCGGCAGTCTTTCCGCACATGACGCACGTTTCCTTCCCGCTCGGTTTTTCCTTTTGATCGTAACGCGTTCCCCTCACGTCTATTGCGTGCTTTTTTTTAAGGGATTCCGCGCAAGGCATTCCATTCATTTCCAGCGTGCAAAACGGAATACGCACCATCCCGCCTTTATCCAAGCGTTTCACGAGATCTTTTTCCGTAGACGCCGTGTTTAAACGGGCGGTGAACCATTTTTCGGCTTTCTCCAGCATGCGCTTGGTCATTGCCTCGGCTTCCTGCATAACGCGTTTTTCCAAGTCCTTTTCCAGAACCGTACGTTTTTCTCCCGAATCCCTTAAGGCGAGCGTGACGCTTAGTTTCTCGAGTTCGCGTTCACCCATTTCAATGCGCATGGGAACGCCTTTCATTTCCCAGTCATTAAACTTGAACCCCGGCGTTTTGTCTCTGGAGTCTATGTGCACGCGCCAGTCTTTTTGCTCTAACGCTTCCTTGATTTGAAGCGCTTTTTTCACAAGCGGGTCTCCACTCCCTTTTCGCGCGATGGGCACGATCACGATTTGAATGGGTGCAATTATGGGCGGTAGAACGAGTCCTTTCGAGTCTCCGTGCATGCTGATGACGCTGGCGTAAATGCGGGAGATGGCCGGTCCGTAACACGTCTGCCACCCGAATTGTTTATTCCCCTTTTCATCGGTGAAAGAAATATCGAATGCTTTCGAGAAATTCTGTCCCAATAAATGCGTAGACGGTTGTTGAATGACTTTTCCGTCGGGCATGAGGGTGTCTGCGGCAAACGTATGCAGAGCGCCCGGAAACTTGTCCCATTGCGGTCTTTGGAAGAACACGAACGGAACCCCTAATTTCTGCGTAATGACTTTGCGTGCGATCTGCATGTCTTCCCGGACCTGCGCCTCGGATTCTTCGCGCGTGGCGTACACGTCATGCGCTTCAATCCAGTAGAACTCGCGGCTGCGAATGAATGGTTTCGTGGCCTTGGTTTCGTGCCTCCACACTTGCGAACTGTGATAGATTTTCAACGGCAAGTCGCTCGCGCTTTGAATCCAAAGCGCGTACATGGGATACATGGCGGTTTCGGATGTGGGTCGCATCGCCAGCCTTTCTTCCAGTTTCGTTTCCCCCGCTTTTTCCACCCAGAACACTTCGGGTACGAATCCTTCCACGTGTTTTGCTTCCTTCATCAAATTCTTTTCGGGGATGAGGGCCGGGAACCATGCCGGTCCATGACCTGTTTTTTCGAGTTCTTTCTCGTATGCCGCGTACATGCGCTTCATGGCGGCGACTGCCCAAGGGCGAAACACCACGAATCCTTTCACGTTATAGCGGATGTCCGCTAGTTCGGCGCCGTAAATGATCGTGTTATACCATTCCGAGAAATTGGTTTCTTTATCGATTTTGAATTCGCGTTGTTTCATTTGCATGGTGTTAATCGATTAACTTGTCCTGAAAAACCTTAATTAACGTATTCTTCCCCGAACAATGCGCAGGGGTGGCAGAGCATGGTCAAATGCGCAGGGTTTAGGACCCTGTCCCTTAGGGGTTCGGGGGTTCAAATCCCTCTCCCTGCACTCCGACCTTTTTCAAAAAAGGTCGATCAAAAAGTCGCTCATCATTCATTCTTTGGTCGAGTTTCCTTCCCAAGAAAGGTCGTTCGAAATCCCTTCCCCTGCATTAAGACCACGTCTAGGTGCAGGGCGGCACGTTTTCATGCCCATACTCGCACAATAACGTATCATTTTCGATTATTATGGTCTGCCCCATTCGGTGCACAACGGAATCCTTATCGCAGTACGCCGAGAACCGTCGATGCTAGGTTGAATTATGCACGAAAACGCAGGATTTTACACGAGGCTTATTTGAGGCTCTACCCGTTCTCTTGATTCTTTTACTTTGTTCACTAAGTTGTGCAAAGCATTTAAATATTCGAATATTGTAATATGTTTATGGAAAAGAGGCTTTACTTGATGCATGCCGATGTATGCAAGGTTCTTTCCAACCACGTACGGCTGGAGATTTTAGACCTTTTGAGGGATGGGGAGCGGTCTGTTAGTGAATTGATAAAAAAGACGGGATTAAGCCAAGCCAATATTTCCCAGCATTTGTCGCTGATGAAACAGAAGAGGGTGGTCGTTGCGACGAGGCGGGGAAAAAACGTTTTCTACAAGGTTTCAAACCCGAAGATAATTCGTGCATTTGATTTAATGAGGAATGTTTTGAGGGATCGTCTGAGAGATGAGCTGAGGTTTACAAATCCATTAGAAGGTGGAAAGAAATGAACCCGTTGCCGTTTCTTGTAGCGCTTATTCTGGTGTTTGGAGCCGTTTCGGTCTCTGCGCACGATCATTTTGCTGAAGCAAGGCAGTTAATCGATTCGGGGGTAAACTGTGACCGCCTTTCCGACGAACAGCTTGAAGCAATTGGAGACTATTACATGGAGCAAATGCATCCCGGCGAGAGCCATAAGGCGATGGATGAAACGATGGGCGGAGAGGGCTCCGTAAGTTTGAGGCAGATGCACATTCAAATGGCTAGAATGATGTACTGCGGGGGCAGCGGAATGATGGGTTCTGGAGGCACGATGGGCATGATGCCGATGATGAACATGATGGACGGCAATATGCCTAGTTCGGGGATGATGGGCGGACAAACTCCCATACAAACGGACATGACGCAGGGAATGATGGGTGATTACGGAACGTTTGGGGGTTGGAACGTTATTGGCTATACCTTATGGCTTCTCGCAATAACCGCCTTGATTCTCTTGGTGATTTGGTTTTACAAACGCACTTTGAGTCAGACGGCACGCGAAGATCCTCTAACCGTTTTGAAGCGCAGGTTCGCAGGCGGCGAGATAACTCTGAAAGAGTTTAAAGAAATGAAGAAAGAACTACGGTGATCGCAAGTGAAGCTTGGAATCGTGTTGAATACCCGCGAGCCTGAAACGGTGTGGAATGCCTTCAGGCTTGGCGTAGCCGCTTTAAAAAACAACGATGGAGCCGCGGTTTTCTTGCTAGGCAAGGGCGTGGAATGCGAATCAATTCAAGATGAAAACTTCGATGTACAAAATGAATTGAATTCCTTTAAGGAAAACGGCGGGCGGATTCTGGCGTGCGGAACTTGCCTGTACTCGAGAAAACAACAAACCCGGGTTTGCAGCGTTTCTTCAATGGATGATTTGCTTGCTTTAATCAACGAATCCGAGAAACTAATATCTTTTGGATGAATGGGTGACGCGAATGAACGTGAACAATGTCGAACTGGATAAAGTAATGGCCTTTGTACAAGAAGTTGAGCAAGACCATAACCAAGCGGTTAAAGTCAAGAAAATCAAGGGAAGCTGGAATTTGGAGGATGGCAAGCCGCAGTTTTCTGCTGTTTTAGGGCACGCTCAAGGAAACACGAGCCTCGAATCTGATGCGCCTCCGTTCTTGGGGGGTTCGGGACAAAAGCCGGACCCTGTGCAGTATTGCTTGTTTGGTTTATCGGCTTGTTTTGCGCAAACGTTTGCTTCTGTTGCAGCCGAAAAAGGAGTTAAGTTAACCGAGCTGAGCGTATCAGCGGAAAACAAAGTCAACTTGTCAAAGTCGCTTGGTTTAAGTGACGAACCAATTGTCGAATCGGTTAAAATCACGGTAACCGCTTCAGCAAGCGGCGACGATTCCAAGCTAAAGGAAATAGAGCAAATAGCCAGAGAACGGTGTCCTGGGGTATACTGCTTGACGAAGCCAATACAACTTGAAACCGAATTAATTGAGAGCTAACTTTCCTAGGAAACGAACTCAGTCAAAACGCATTTAATATCGGATGCTTTTAAAGCCCGTCTACGCATACTCCCCCTGCATCTTATTCTAGAAGCGATCGCGTTTCGAGCCTGGGTATACTGGGGCTCTCTTCCAATAATCGTCGAAGTACGTTCGGAAGCTTCGGACGGCCTCCTCGTTTTCAATGTAGAAGCCCATCGGCTCCTTCGTCCAAAGGGAGATCAATGCCTTGTTGTGATAGAACGTGATCTGCATATTGGAAATGAGGGGACGCGGCATGACGCGAATTTGAGAACAGCGCAGCGACGTGGGAACCATTTTTCCCTTTACGGAATGATTGGCCAGGATCATGACGCGAATCTTCTTTTTTGCCCGGCGGTGATGGAACGCGTGAAAGAATTCTCGGAGTCCTGAAGCCTCTTGTCCATAGCCCCCGCCGAGCACGTGGTACGTCTCCCCGGAATGCAATTCGTCGAGTATGTTGCGGAAGAAATTGGTGACGGCCCGCAAGCCATAAAGAACCGTGGCTTGAGCGGGTTGAGGCGCGGTTTGATGGAGGCGAACCAGTTCCGGAATGAGTTGCTGGGCCAGTATTCGTTGCTTCTCCAGCTCGGATTCTTTTTCCTCCAGGTAGTCCAACAGTCGGGTAGGGTCGGTGGCCCGGAATCGTTTGACTCCTCCTTTAAGGATATGGCCACAAAGGCCCTTGCGCTGAAGCCTTCCAAGTACTTTGTATACTTTCGATGAGGACACGCGGGATTCCTGTGCGAGCGGACCCGTCGTGCTATCGCCGAGTGAAAGAAGGGCAAGGTATACGCGGACTTCGCCGGGAGTTAAGCCAAATCGCTCCAACAGCTTGGGTTCCATGGTATGCTTTCTTCCATATCCTATATAAAATGTTCTATTATGACCCCCTAGGGGGACAGTAGTCTATTTGAATGTCATTGGTGTTAAGTATTCAGAGCTGAAACATGATGGATACTGCCGTTGAGATCGCCGTCGTCGTCCTCTTCCTAATGGGAATCCTTTTCTCATACGCGGGAAATATTTCAATGATTGGAGGCATCGTTCACGTGTTGACCCATGCGCGATTGGCAAGTTTTTTCGCGATATCGTTGGTCATACCCGCCGTATGGAGCCAAGTGCGGGAGGCATGGATTGCTTTATGGTTCTTTGGAGTTATTGCGTTGGTGAGTTAACATGAGCGGGTCAACCCGTATTGGAACCGGAACAGGATTCTTGGATTGGATGATCATGTTATTAGTCATGTTCATGGTTCTGACTCAGTTGGGACTTCCCGGTGAAGGGCTACTGAGCTTCTTGAGGGGAAGTGAAATGTTGGGTGGGTTGGAGGTCACTGCTTTATTCGTTGGAATGGGGTATTTCCTGAAGCAATACTGGGCTTCGATTGAGGGAATAGTAACCTTTGGATTTTTCGCAGGCGTTCTTCTATTATTGGGGATCCTAGCTTAGGCGATTTCGTTTGGTGTACTCACCTTCGGTGCCTAACACTGTAGTCGAAATATTTAAATGTCCGGAGCTTCCTGTACTTCTTCCAATACCCCGGTTGATCGTCTTATGCCTTCCCGCAAGAAAGCCATTGAAAGAATGGTTCACCCTCATCGCGGGGAAAAGATTGAGCAGCCGATCTTGTTGGGGGTTCTCCACCACGACCGCAGCAGCTACAGCCTGGACAGAACGCTTCATTGGATTGATTCGAACGTTGAGCCCGGAATGCGAGTCGGATTGGATCTGCCCCCGTCTACTCATCTTTTTCGCAAAGAAGAACTTCCCGAGATTAAACGTTTACAAAATACGGATCCAGAGAGATACTCGCTTATCTTTCGAAATCGTTTGAACGAAATTGGACAATTGAGCCGTGCTTCCCCGGACCACCGATTCTTTCTCCGCGTTATTGATGCCTTGTTGAATAAAGGGGCACACGTATTACCTATTATGCGTCATCAGGATAACGAGGCGCTTGGATTGCTGCAGATCAAACATGAACAAGCAACGGATCCGACGGATCGAGCAGCTATTTGGCGTCAATACCAAGTCCGAGCCGCCCAAAAAGCAGCCAACTTGCTGAATGATACCTTGACTTGCCGATTGCACGTTTCCATTTTGGGTGCGGCTCACGTCGCGAACGCAGAGCGATTCGCTCCCGACGCCTCCACTCGGAAGTACTTGATTTCACGAGAACAACAATCGGACGTTCGCGGATTGGTTTCGGGATTGGATCCAGTTCAAGAGAAAAAGATGCGCGCATTCTTCAGGCGATCGAAATAATTTAAGACTAAATGGTTGCCGTACTTCTTAATCGTCGTATTCCTTGGTCTTGTACTTAATCCATACTCTCTTGAAGAAGGGCAGCGAGAGCGTGGAGAGCATGAACGCGACGGCAGGCACTATTGCGTGTACCCACGCGTCCTTTACCGCGATGGCTTCCAAGTAAATGCCGATCGCAATATACGTAAATAGGATGAGTAGGACTCGTCTCGAGAAGCTCGTTTCCCATCCCTTGTCGGTTTCCACTCGCTCGTTTCGTTTCTTGAGCGCTTCAACCTCTTTCTCTAGTTTCCGAAGCGATGCCATGCTTTCCCTCCTTATTTGCGTACATCGGGCCTCTTTTTATTCAATTGCTTTTTCACTTCGTTGTACTCGGGCTTCACGTTTCCTTCTTCCCCGAACATCCAGCTCCGTTTTCCTTTCAGTTTGCCGCCTCCTATACCTATGTCTTCTTTTCTCCGATACAGTTTTCCGCGTTGCGCAACATAGTATCGTAAACCAATAGTCGTGGTGTTTCGAAAGAACGCTTCCATGACTTTTTCTCGGGATTCCAGTGCGCATAATGCCGTCAACTTGATCCCCATTCTCCCTTTCTTCATTCCAATGGGTTGTACGAACGCGTCCAATGCGCCTGCCTTCATCAATTTTTCCATGGAGAGCGGCAAGTATTCGGGATTCATATCGTCCACGCTAGCCTCGATGACGAGCACACTATCCTCCAGCCATTGGTTCCTTACCTCTCCGTAGTAAACGCGTAGCAGGTTGGGTTCTTCCCAAGTCAGCGTTCCGGCCCCTTTCCCTGTCTTAAGTAATTTCATGGGCGGCATGACCGCTTGTTGCGTTAACGCGTGAAGGATGGCGGCTCCAGTGGGAGTCGTCAGCTCGTGGTTTCCGTGCGAATAGCATTCAAAGCTTTTCAATAATTCCGCGGTGGCGGGAGCCGGGACGTTCATGGACCCGTGTTGAATGCGCGTCATGCCTCCTCCCACGTTCACGCGCGAGCAATAGATGGTCGCCTTAGCGCTCGCAAAGCAGTGCGCGGCACCTACAATGTCCGCTATCGAGTCAACCGCTCCTACTTCGTGAAAATGAACGCTTTCAATTGAAATTCCGTGCGCGGTTGCCTCCGCTTTTCCGAGTGCGAGCAATATCGCGTCCGCGTTTCGTTTCGTGGCTTTCTCAAGGTGAGAACGCGCCAATAATTGCTTAATGTCTCTATACGTTGCAGGTATGCGTTTTCCCTTGTTTTCTTTCACTTGAAA
Source organism: Microcaldota archaeon (assembly GCA_018819225.1). GTDB lineage: Archaea > Micrarchaeota > Micrarchaeia > Norongarragalinales > SBBD01 > JAHJQN01. The sequence continues at coordinate 9,066 of JAHJQN010000008.1, read as the reverse complement.
CTGCGTGGCTTGAAAACCGTTCTTTCTTACTTTCTTTAAAGAGTAAGTGGCTGGCAATCTTAATTTTCTTAATTCGTTGAGTAATGATTTGGGCGTGATGAGTTGCGCGTCCAAGAAAGCCGCGATAGTCATGTCCCCGCTGATTCCGGACGCGCAATCCAAGTAAACGGTTTTCATGTTTTTCCCCGTATGATGCTGGCAGCAAAATAGCCGGCCCCGAATCCGTTGTCGATATTCACGACGGCGACTCCGGGTGCGCAGGCGTTGAGCATGGTTAATAACGCTGCGAGTCCCTTGAAGCTGGCTCCATAGCCTACGCTGGTGGGAACGGCGACCACGGGCTTGGGGGTGAGTCCGGCAACCGCGCTTGCGAGTGCTCCGTCCATGCCCGCCACCACGATGACGACATCGGCTTCCCTCAACTGATCCATTTTTGATAACAGCCGATGAATGCCCGCGATTCCCACGTCTTGCGTGCTTTCCACGTTGCATCCCAGCAACTCAGCGGTTCGAACGGCTTCTTTTGCCACGGATTGGTCGGAGGAGCCCGCGCTTAACACGAGGACGCGTCCTTTTCGAGGTAGTCTCATTTTCTGGATGAATGCGATGCGTGCTTCCTTGTCGTATTTTGCTTGAGGGCTCGCGTTCTTCAGGGCTTGATACGCTTTCCGGTTTGCGCGCGTGGCTATGACGTTACTTCCTTTCTTTAGCAGGCTTTTTGAGATGGCCGTGATTTGTGCCGGCGTTTTTCCAGGACAGTAAATGACTTCGGGCCACCCTTTGACTTTAGTGCGCGCGTGATCCACTTTACTGAATCCGAGTTCTTCGAATAACGTTTTCTTTTTATTCATGTCAGCGCCTCGTTCATGCTTCCGGAGCAATAGCCTTCCGGATTCACTGATACGCGGGTGATTCCAATCTTTTCAAGTAATTTCTTAACGTGGGATTGATGTTCGATTACTTTCTTGACGTCTTGTTTCGGGACCTCGATGCGCGCCTCGTGTCCGAGCATGCGCACGCGAACAATCGGCATCCCTTTCGATCGAATGAATTCCTCGGCTTCATCCACCGCAATCAATTGATTTTTTTGTATGGGGGTACCGTGCTGAATTCTCGACGCCAGGCACGGGGACGCCGGCATGTTCCAAGTCGGTAAGTCGTTTTCCTTGGAGTACTCCCGAATTTCATTTTTTGTAAATCCGAGTTCTGCTAACGGACTTTTAATTCCGTGTTCTTCCGCTGCTTTTCTTCCCGGCCTGAACTCCTTCAGGTCATCCGCGTTCGTGCCATCGAGAACGTTGGGGATGCCTTCTTCTTGTGCGATTCGTTTCAAGTTCGCGTACAGGGAATTCTTGCAGAAATAACAACGGTTTGCGGGGTTTGCCGCGTATTCCTTCACTTGCAGTTCTTCCGCGTGGATGATTCGGTGTCTTATGCCTAATTGCCGGGTAATGCGTTGAGCGATTTCGAGTTGTCGTTTGGGCGTGGAACTCGTTGCGTTCGTGCACGCGATGACTTTTTCTCCCAGCACGTTACGGGCTTCGGATAACAAGAACGTACTATCCACGCCACCGGAGTACGCGACGAGTACGCCCTTCAATTCCCGCAATTGTTTTCTGAGGGCAATCACTTTGTCCATATTCAAGCTTTTGAAGGAACGCTCCACTTCCATGCACCGAATACAGCGAAACAAAGCGTGGCTCCCATTAAGGCAATTCCTGCTGTTGAAACGAGTCCATTAAGTGCCGCCATTGAATATCCGTTTAACGGGGCTTGGTAAACGATTGTTGCCTGCGAGAAAAAGCCCAATTGAAGGGATACGCTTTGCAGTCCGTCCGGTAATGCGGATGCAAACGGTAATGCGATGGCGGAGAACGCGAACACGGCTATGAAGAACGCGAGCCCGCTTTTCCAGGGACTGCGCGCGAACGTTCCGGACAGCGCGTACACGAGTCCAATGGTTAACGCGGCTTCTCCGATCGCGGCGAAAGCATGTACTGCCCACATCGCCGGTAATACGCTTGCAAGCGCAGTCGTCCCGCTGACCGCGAGTTCAAGTGATAACACGAAGGTAGCTGCGATCATGCTGGCAATTCCGCTTAACGAATAAGAAAATGTTTTCGGGAGGTGTTGACTGCATTGGCGGGCGTAGTGCGCGGCATACGTTGCCACGATGGCCATGTTGAACGCGTTGGCTCCGTATGCAATAAATCCCCCGTCCCCGAATACGAGGGTTTGTACGAGGAGCACGAATCCCATCACCATTACGGCGGGATAAAGGCCGAGAAACAGGACGGCGAACGCGGCGCCCAGGAAATGTCCGCTGGTACCGCTTGCCACGGGAACGTTAAGCATTTGAAGTAGGAATATGGCGGCGGCCGCAAACGCCATTTTGGATAGGGTTTGCTGATTTAACCACGCGTTTCGGGCTTTCCATGCGATTCCTATCGCGCCTCCGTAAACCGTGAGAAGTAAGACGCAAATCCAGCTACTAATGAATCCATCCGGCGTATGCATATATCCAGATCACCTTCGGTAGTCTATTTGTTTCGCGGCCAGAACAAGTTCCGGATCGAAGAACCCACGAACTTCGTTATCCAAACAAAATGAATGAAAAAATATAAATGCATGCATTACTTTTTAGTGGAAGGCATCACGACGTCCCGGTGCTGTTCTTCCCTTCTCGCATACAACTCCTTAATGTCGACTTCCTTGGGCGGCTTTCGGATGCGGAAAATGTATATGAGTCCCAGCATCGAGAGTACGAGGACGACGACGGTGGCAATAATGAGCGGGTCGATTTCGCTTTCGGGAGCCGGCAGCGTTCGCGCTCGCGCATCAATTGCTTGCGCTTCATCGCGAATGATTTGCAGATTTTGCGTACGGTTCGCCAGATTCCCGATTTCCAGCTCGCTTCGTTCGTTGTCCAAGCGTTGTCCGAGATCCAAGTACTGTGTCTCCATTTCCTTGACGCGCAAATCCCCGCTTCCAAACTTGGTTTTCGCTCGGCTGATGGACGTGCTCGCATTCTGCATGATGGCCGCCGCTTGGCTGTATACCTCTAAATCGCTTCGGATCGTTTCCAGGAAGGATTTCATTTCAGTTAAGATCGTGTTCATGTTCGCGTACGCATTTTCTGCATCCTCCTTGTTCGTGGTATTGCGCAGCGCGTCGAATGCGTCATCCAGACGCACCATCTTCGTGCGCACCGCATCCACTAGATACATTTCTTCCACTTCGTTTGCGAAGGTTTGCGCTTCCTCCATGACCGCATCTCCCCGGCCTTGAATGTCTTTGACGACGGAAATATCTCTACGCAATTCATAGAGGCTTTTGATTCGCGAGGCTTCTCCTTTGATGTCCGTAATCCCTGCTTCTATGCTGTTTTCAGCCTTCGTTTTTGTCGCCCTCAAGGGCGCGGCCGAATAGCCGCATTCGGGATCGTCGGCTAAAAAGTATCCTCGGAAGAAACTGTAATAACTATCGAATCCCGAGACGTCCGTTTCAATGGCTTTTGAGCGGTCGCGAATTGATGTCAGCACGAGCGTGATCTCATCGGTTTCGCCTCCCAATGACAGCGGAATAATCTTATCCACTTCGGTTTTCAAGTCCCGCCATTGGTCGGTGAGGTTGGCCCGGTAAGAGAACGCGATATCGCACGCTTTTCCTGTATTCGTTTCAATGCACTGGTAGTCGCGCACGAAGAAATTATTTTCAACATATTCATAAAATAGGTCGCTGCAGATTCCGTAGGAATGGTACGCTTCGTAGAACGAGTTGTTGATTTCTTGCGCGGTCACGTCGCTGAATCCGAGTTGTCCCGTGCTGTCAAAGAAGTCGTAGATGACTTGTTGGAGCACCAAATCGTCTTCGACGAGTTCCAAAGACTCTTTTTCGAAGATGAGGGAGAGTTCGCTTTCGAACTTGACAATATAATACGCTTTTTCCCCGGAAGTGACTTCCGCGTATTCCGCGGTTTCGTTTTTTAAACGAAACTGTGAGATCTTGTTTTCGATGGTGGCGGCTTCCGCGACCGGCATGAGGACTCCTATCAATAGGGCGCACGCGATTAGTAGCCTAACGTGGGATTTCATGGCATGATTAATCATAAAGGGTTTAAATCATTACGGTCCGGGTGTTTGGAAGCGTTGAATTTGATGGAATTGCTTTAAAAGCTGAGTTTTCTAATTATTGGGCCCCGCAGTAGCTCAATTTGGCAGAGCGTCTGTCCTCTTTCAGAGGGACGAAACTGTAGCTTGGAAACGCCGTTTTTTTTAGGCGAAGCGTACGCCAAATTGATATCAGACGGTTGCTGGTTCAAATCCGGCCTGCGGGACTTTCTTTTTTTTTGCCTTGGGTTCCCCTTTTTTATTCCTTTCATGCCAAAGGAATAGCGCGTTTTTAGCGCCCATCAAATGCCTTGGTGGTGTAGTGGTTAGCATTGGGGCTTGTCGACCGACTTCTTTCTTTTGGGAAAAGAAAGAACTCGACTAGAAAGAAAAGAGGTCGGGCAAACAGCCCTAGACCCGGGTTCGATTCCCGGCCAAGGCGTCTAACCGTAGGCTAGACTCCCTCACCTGAAAATCGGCATTTTTCACCTCTGGCGCAGCTCTTCTGGCTCAGAGCTATATAAACGCTGCCCCTTCCGGTCATTGACGAGGGCCTTTTCGTTGCCCGCCATTTCCTATCCTTTCCTATCTTTCCCTCTATAGCTCGATAGGAAATAGGAAATGAACTCACTGCCCTAAAACGGATATACTGGTGTTTTGAAGGTATATTTGCCTCTTCATAAAGGTGTAAAACTAAGCGTATTTGCCCCCCTTACGTGTTGCTTGGGGCGCATTGCCAACAGTCTGGTATCGCAACAATCATAGTTATTGTATGGAAATAGATAAATTTAAATACTTTATTGCCTTAAATTATACTATGTGGTTTAGTTTTACTAAAACTGAATTGTTTGCCTTGGAAGCCCTGTGCGTTGGCGAACAGACGCCCAAGGGTTTAGCCGTTGCCTTGCGCAAGAACGCAAGCTTCGTTTCAAGAGTGCTTGGAAAACTGGAAGAAAAGGGACTAATTCTTCGGAATGGTCGGTTAGTTAAATTGTCCCCCGCAGGCCACGCCCAGGCGTTCAAACGCCTTTACGATTCCAGGCCAAACGCGAAAATCGAGGAGGCGTTATGGGGCAGCGCAATGGATGTCCTTCTGATTCTAGCTGGTTCGGAAGAGGGTGTTGGGCTTGATGCGATTGTTGAAGAGGCCGACTGTTCACGCGCTACGGTTTTCAAAGCGCTAAAAACGCTGTATTCTGCAGGGCTTGTTGCAAAGAACGGGAGGAATATCACGATAACCGATCAGTTCGCTGCGTTTTTTGCTGCAGCATACGCCAACTCGCTTGCCGACGTTTTGCTAACCGGGTCTAAGGGCTACAACGTTTCTATCCGAGTCCGCAAGCACGTCGTTGTGCGCACGGATGCCAAGGCGGTTCCCGATTTTTTCAACAAGACGGGCATTAACAAGCTGATGGAAAAAGGTCTTGAAGCGGTCAAGACCTCTTATGACGACTACTACTTCGACCTAGGCAGGGTAAAACGCGATATTTCGACTGAAGAGGCGTTCATCCACGCTTTGTTGCTTACTACTCTGCAGCAGCACCAGGATCGGCCCGTGCTGACGTCGTTTTTGATCAAGAATGGGCAGAAATTGAGGTCCAGCATGCTGCGCGGCTTGGCCAAGAAATACCTTGTGGAAGGCGTTGCGGTGGACTTGGAAAAGGAGGTCGAGCTCATGCGCAACGTTGCAAGCTACCACCAAAAGGGGTTAGCTCCATGAGAAAGGCCTTTGAGAAAAGAGATTTGACCGCCGTTTTGGAGCAAATCGGCTCCGTCCTTTCCAAACCCATTGAGGTTTTTCTCTTGGGCGGTGGGGCGATGGTGTTCCGAGACCAGAAGACCGCTACGAAGGATCTCGATCTCGTTTTCGTGACTGATGTCGACTGTAAGGCTTTCATTTCGGCAATCGAGAAAATCGGGTTCAAACCTGCCGATGGCCTTGAAACCGCGTATCTGAAAATGGAGGCCGCAGGCATCTGGCACGACAAGAACGGTTTCAGGTTTGACCTTTTCGTGCGTGTCGTGTGTGGTTGCCTTGAATTGATGCCTTCAATCGAAAAGCGGGCTGAGGTCTTTGGCGAGTTCGGCAGGTTGAAGGTGCGAACGGTTTCCAACGAGGACGTAATACTTTTCAAGTCGATTACCGAGCGCCCTGACGACGTGGACGACATAGCTGCCATCGTAAGGACCTCAAAAATTGATTGGAAGGTCATTTTGGAGGAATGCCAGCTTCAGAGTGCAAAACGCTCCTGGCACGGACTGGTATGCAACAAGTTCAACGAGCTGGCGGAAAAGCACGGGATTGACGCACCAATCCGCCGCGAAGTCTGCAGGCTCGACCGCGAGTCGGTTGTTAGAGAAGCTTTCGGAAGGCGGATAAAGTCCGGCATGGATCGTGAGGCTGCGTTAACGGAATTGAGGAAAATGGGCTTCACTAAGGGAGAATTGTCAAACCTCTGACCGCTTGATTGCCGATTTCCATCTGCATCTAATTCGAGTTCAACTCCTAGGCCAGGACTTGAACCTATCACGATGCCCCGCTCTACCTTCCTCTTCGGTCTATTGAATTAATTACTTGTTGGCTAGTGATGAGGTTAGTAACACTGGCCACAAGAGCTGCCAGCTGTTGTTGAATGTCCGATATTACTTCTTGGATGCCGACAACGGTTTGTTCAAGGAGGCCTACGCGTGTCTCAACTTCTATGTTGTTTTTTTGTATATCTGATATTTGTGTTGGTATACGTGAAATCTTGTTTTCGATGGTTTCAGTTCTTTCGGCTTGTGGTGTTATAGTAACTTGAAGGGTAGCGACTGGTTCTGGCAGTTCGTCCATCCTTTGGTCTCTTACTGCTAAAGTAGGCGGCGGAACTTCAAGCGTCGTAAATTGAAGATCTTCAGTTTCGGAGCAAAAAGTAATTTTGATGAGGTCATCCGTGGAACAGGACGCGATCTGGTAATGGTACGTGGTGTTCGGGGTAAGGTTTGATAGCGTAACGGTATTTAGTCCTCCACCAGTTCCTGGTTGTTCCCAAGTGTAGTTCGTCGTCAATCCATACCGTATTGTACTCTTAACGGTATGTTGTGTCCAGCCTAATTCCAAAATGAATGTAGAGTATGGGTAGACTTCGAAGCGAATGGTCGCGCTATATTGTCCCACGTCCATATGGAAATCAGGGTTGATTACGGGAGTAGGAGGCGAGAGAACGGAACTGAAAAAGAATTGAAAGTAATTTGGTCCCATGCCTCTAATCAATGTTCCTCTCGGGGTAACGTATCCAGAAAGGGCGTTGGCAAAGTGGTAACTGCTATTATCCCCGTAACCGACCTTATCAAATTTGTTGGACCCCAAATGGTTAACAAATTGATCCAAGATAGTGTCATAAAGAACGATCAAGCTATAGTCTTTTTGCCACGACGCGTTTCCTGGGCTTTCGTTAGTTATCTTTTCAGGAAAAATGATGGCTATTCCACTCGGCTCGATTTCGGTAGCGAATATTTCTGTGCTTTCGTTATAGTTGAACGTGTATGTGACCGGAACGTTGCCGACGTTTTCGTAAAGGCAAGTGGTTTCATTAAACAAAACTACATCAAGTGGTTGGCCGCCTTCATCTACTCTGGTCATAAACTCAACAATCGGTGAACTAAAGCCTCCAACGCTGAAATTTCCTGCAGTAAGGCCGATTGAGTCGCCGATGATGAAGTGGTCGCCATCGATTATCGGCCGTATAATATTCTTTGTTAATTGGAAAGTGAGGGCCTCGCAATTGGTTCCACAATAGCCGTGACCAAACCCCCCGCATTCAGGTGGAGCGGGAGAATCCTCTACTATGACTTCTATAAATACTTGTAGGCTTGGATCTTGAATACTTCTTGCAGATATGTTTGCGGTTCCAGATTGTTGAGCCGAAATGTTCCACGTGTTGATATTGGTTTCGTTGACGAGGATCGCTACGCTTTCATTACTTGAATTCCACGAGTATCCGCTATAATTTTCGTTGCCGTACTGGTCGAGGCCATGGACTGTTAGGATAAAGTATCCGCCAGCTGGTTGCGTTAATGGGGTTGAGTTGGTAAAGTGCATTGTTACAATTCGTGCTGGAAGGATCTCGAATGGAGCGGACTCGCCTTCATCGATCCACGTCGTTATGTTTCCGCTGGTGTTGCCTATTGCCATGTATACGGCGTAAGCGGAAGCCGTTTGAGGGTTTACAATGTCATTTAATTCGATGGAAATGGGGGTGTTTGGCTGGATGCTTTGTATTGGAAAGCTGACGTTTATCTGCCAGCTGGGGTCGATGGAGAGGGAGATGTTTCCCATTATTCCAGTTACGTTTCCAAGCGAAGCGTCCGAAATGTTGAATTGGTGACTTGGGAAGAAGAGGGATATTAGGGATGCGTTGGTTTCGTTCGCAAGCATGAAGCGAATTGTGACGGTATTTGATTCTCCAACTGTTGGATTTGAAGGCTCGTAAGTGAAATTGGTAATGATTCCGTTTACACTGCCCTCCGTTGTCAAGGTAAAGAAAATAAGGAATAAGGCTACCATGCGATTGATGTTGTTCATTCCACAACCCTTGCTACATTAACCGCTTTTTTATCTTTTAAATACCGTTGGCAAGCCTACTTCCACTATTTCTTGAGATTCTGCCCGCATTTTGAGCAGTAATTTGCTTCCGGCAGCGTCTTTAATGGCTTCAATGGAGCCACGGTTTTTCAACCATGGGAAACAAGCGTAAAACGCCATCCCGATTCCAACCAAGAAGCTTCAATGGAGCCACGGTTTTTCAACCATGGGAAACTATTGTATTCATCCTGCTTGTTGTAATCAAGAGACGGCTTCAATGGAGCCACGGTTTTTCAACCATGGGAAACTATTGTATTCATCCTGCTTGTTGTAATCAAGAGACGGCTTCAATGGAGCCACGGTTTTTCAACCATGGGAAAGCGGAACGCCGTC
>JAHJQN010000007.1 GCA_018819225.1 Microcaldota archaeon | reverse complement strand
CGGAACTGTATCTGCCGGTGGCTAAAGACAAAAAGCAGAGAAAGCAAATAACTGACCGTATTAAGGTCGTTTTTGATGAAAAGTTTGAAGCCCAGAAGCACATTTCCGCTTTGAGGACTGAATTTGGAAACCTGACGACATGAGGGAGATTAAATGCCTGAAACAATCCTTTACTGCCCGTTTTGCCAGAAACAGACGATTAAAGCGTTTCACCGACCAGCATATACTGGAGTAGGCAGGTCGCGGGGAAGTGGACAAAGTAGCACTTACAGCACCCACCATGAAGACGAATACATTATACTAAACGGCTGTTCAGATTGTGGAAAACCCATAAATGAAGTCAGGGAAAAGATGGGTTTCAAGAAGAAAGGGAGCTAAAAACGACTTTTGCGACAGAATCGGGACTTTAGCGACAAGATTGACTTCTGCTACAAAGCTGAAACGGCCCAAAGAGTTAAATAGGGGTTTTTTCTAATGAACGAACCCACCTAGGTGAAAAGCGTTTTGTTCGATCGCGTGAAGTCCACACTAGAAACTAAGAATTTAGGCCGCGTGAGTTTGGACCAGCGCTTGGAGGACGCGTGGCATCAACTCCGGTTAGCCGTTGGAGACCAGGAAGTCAAATTGCTCTTGTTGTGGGGCATTGTTTCGGCGAGCGCCGCCTTGTCCTACTTGATTTGGATTAAGTACCCGCGCCTGCGCGCCGTGGCAGCCGTCATGTTCACGATGAGCATCGTGCACTATAGCATGCAATACTCGGGCGTTTTCTGGGCCATGGAACGCTTCGGAATCATTGCCTTTCTACCTTAGGTTACGCGACCTTTTTCAAAAAAGGTCGATCAAAAAGTCTCAAACACGATTCGTGCCTCTTTATATTCATTATTTTCCTTTCATTCTCCAAGGGCCTGTAGCTCAGCCTGGACAGAGCGGCAAACCTCGTTTTTCTTTAATGAGAAACGGGATCCGCATGCCTTCTAAGCTGTAGGCCGTGGGTCCAAATCCCACCAGGCCCGCTTACGGTTTATGCAAACCGTTAAACTATACGTTTAAATCGTTCTCGAACCCAATGAGTTTGAGAGTGATTCAAATGATAATTGCCAACGAACCCTTGCAAGTGGAATGGACGGATGCGATGGAGCTGAAGGTGTTTGGAAGCGTTTTGACGCCGGATACCCGCACGGTCAAGCAAATGCTGGACGCCGTCAAAGACTTGGAGGACGTGCAGAAACTACCTGCGGAAAACGGAACCTATTACATGTACAGGGACGTGAAACGCGAAGAAGATGCCGCGTTATTTCAGAATGCGGGTATTCGGTACGATATTACGGTGCTTGAATCGAATCCGCTGGGAAGCGAGTACAACAAGACGTACGGGCACTACCACGAAATGCATGATGAACAGCTGAGTTTTCCGGAATTGTACGAGGTATTGAGCGGGGAAGCGCATTACGTGCTGCAAGAACGCCTGCCGGGCGACAAAGTCGGAAGGGTATTCATCGTGAAAGCATTAGCGGGCGACAAACTCATCGTGCCGCCTAATTTTGGCCACGTGACCATTAACCCGCGCAACGAGCCTTTGGTGATGGATAATTTGGTGGAAGCGCATTTCAAGAGCGAGTACGGCCCGTACAAAACGAATCGTGGTGCCGTATACTACGAAACGAGGAACGGCATTGAAAAGAACAGGAATTACTCGGATGTGACGCACGTCATTGAAATCGATGCGAAAACGTTTAACCGGAAAGTGCATGCAGACCTCGCGGAAGTGCTTGAAAAGAAAAAGAATTACGCGCAATTTATTGAACAGCCGGAACTCTTTCGCTTCCTGAGAGAACCCCGAGAGATTGAGTTCTAGAAGAGCAGCTTGTCCCCGATTTTCAAATCCAATTTCTTTGCAGAACCCGCTGGCGCTTCAATGATGTACTTGGCGGCTTTCTTGGGGCGGATGAAGGGCTGGAAAGGCGGAATGTCCGTACGGATGTCCACGATGCGCTTCTTCTCGTCCAAGAAAACGGCGTCGAACTCGAAATAGCAGAAGAAGGAGTGAATGGCGGCGCGCGAACGGCTCGCTTTTTTTAATATGAAGAGGACGGGTTTCAGCAGGTTCTTGCGCAGCATGATGCCTTTCGTCTTTTGCCAAGGGGTGGCGGCCAACTCGAAGTCTTCGAAGAGAATCCTCTTCTTAGTAATGTTTTTTATAATGCCCATGATTACGCGTTACAGTAGAGAGATTTAAAGGCGTTTGGTATGGGATGGAAAGTGAAAGGAAAAAGGCCGGAACAGGAAACGAATGCGGAAGCGTTTTACGGGCAAACGGAGCATTACGAGAAACCCGGAATGGAGCGAATCCAGAAAAAGATTTTGATGCGCGCTCTCGAGCTGGCGAAGATCCCTCTGAAAAGCCGCGTGTTGGATGCGGGATGCGGAACCGGTTTCGGAATGTTGGTGCTGCATCAAGTCGGGTATGACGCCGAAGGATTCGATCTCTCGAAAGAAATGCTCGCCGTAGCGAAACGTAAAGGGTTTCGGGTCAAACACGGGGACTTGCGCCAGATCCCTTTTCCCGACCAACGATTCGATGCCGTTGTATCCATTTCGGCGCTTCAATGGGTGCCGTTAAACGAGCGTCCGCAAGTCGCGAAAGAGTTTGCGCGCGTTCTGAAACCCAAAGGGAAGGCGGTCGTGCAGCTGTATCCGGAGAGCGAGGAAGAGATGTACGGGACGGGCCAGACGTTCAAGGCGCAAGGATTCCGAGTCGCTATTCAAATCGACAGTGCCGACAATCCCAGAAAGCGCAAAGTGTTTCTGTTAATGGAAAAACCGTCATAAGCGGAAACGCACCGGGGGAGCACGCTTTTAAGCGCTGGAAAACGCCTTGATTTAATAATTTGCATTACGGAGAGTAGCCTATGCAGGAATACGGTACGGTCATCGCGACGCAGGAAACCCCTACGACGACGCGTTTCTCGTTCGTGATCTCGGATCCATCCATCGTGCGCAAGGGACGGTACGTGCAATTGAAAGGAGAAGACGGATTGCTCGTCGGCTTTGTTCGCGACATCGTGCGCTCGAATCGGTATTTCGAGCATGCGGAAAGCATTTCCGAGTATGAAAAGAATGATTACCAGAGCACATTCCTCGAACACTTTCCCGCAGGGGAATGGGAGTTTGCCGTAGCGGATTGTCACGTGTTGGGAGCATATGATGGAGGAACCTTGAAACGCGTGGCCTATCCTCCGGCTCCCGGTACCAAAGTTCAGGGATGCGAGGATAGCGTGTTAATAAAATTCCTGGGTTTCGAGGAACAGGGTCTGCGGGTCGGCAAACTATTTCAGCATAATGTCGAGGTCAAGCTGAACCTGACGAAACTGTTCCAAAAGCATTTGGCATTGCTGGCGCAAAGCGGGGCCGGCAAATCCTATTCGGCAGCGGTGCTGATTGAAGAACTGTTATCGCGCCAGAAAGACCAAGGCCGTCTCGCAATAGCCGTGATTGACATGCACGGCGAATACGCGTGCTTTGCGGATCGAAGAAGAAATCCGGATTTCGCGAATCAAGTGGAAGTGGTTCCGGGGGATAAGATCAAGATAGCAGCTCGAAGGCTGACGACGCAGCTCCTCGGCGAATTCCTGCCGGACATGTCGCCCGCTCAACTGAGGGATTTGGCACCGGTTCTGAAAAAAGTGCGCAAGGACTACAAGGAAAAGGAAGAAGCCTTTTCAATGAAGGACTTGATTCAAGCCGTTTCCGCGTCCGAAATCCGGGACAACTCCAAGCAAGCGCTGCTCGCATGGTTATCTGAGTTGAGTAGTTACCGAATCGTGGGCGTGCACGATGCGCCGCACTTGAAGCGCTCGCTGAAGCCCGGAAAACTCCTTGTTTTTGATTTTTCAAGTATTATTAACATGAAGAAGAAGCAGATGCTCGTCGCGTACTTATGCAGAAAAATGTTCAATTTGAGACGGCAAGGCGAGCTCCCGCCGTACTTGCTTCTCGTGGAAGAAGCGCACAATTTTGCGCCGGAAAAAGTGGAGCGGAGAAGCGCGATTTCGCGCAGCGTCATCGAAACCGTGGCAAGGGAAGGAAGAAAGTTTGGCGCGTCCTTGTGCTTGGTATCGCAGCGGCCCGTGAAACTGAGCACGACCGCCTTATCCCAATGCAATTCGTTCCTGATTATGCGCGTCACGAATCCGTACGACTTGAAACATATTGAAGAGAGCTGCGAGAACATTGATTCGGCGACGACCGGACAGATCACGACGTTGAAGACGGGGGAAGGCGTGTTGATTGGAGAAGCGGTGAGCTATCCCGTGTTCTTGAAAGTGCGCGAGCGAAAGAGCCAGAAAGCCGCCGGGGGGACCTCGCTGGAAGAGCTGTCGAAAGCGTTTGAGGAAGAGGAAAAGATCTCGGAAGCGGTTTCGGAAGCGGAGGCCGGAGAAGCGTTCCTGTGAACAACGGATTAATAATATCAATGATCGCAGGTCTGGAGTTATGGCGGAATCGTTCTTTCGCACGTTAGAGAAGACGAAAAGCCCGGAAGAACTCGTTGAACGAGTGTTGCTTCCCGCTCTCTATGGACAAAAAACGCCTCAAACGCTTAGAAAAGAAGCGGGCGGCGCATGGGCGCGGATGCGAGAACCCATTTCAAGACATTTATTTCGGAGGAGAGCCAAAAAATGGATTCGGAATTCGCCGTATCATCGAATCGGACTCGTTAACGCGGAAAATCCTCGCCAAGTCGCGTACATTCAATTGGAACGCACGCACTACCGGGATCCGAGAAAAATGAAGAAAGGGGAATACTCCACTCCAAAAGGGAAAGTGTTCCACTCGGCCATGTTTCCATTAGATGCTAAAGAGTTCGAACAAGGGATTCGGCAGGTGGGCATCAAACAATTGGAGCATCCGTCGAGCGCAGAAGGACGAGCCAGCATCACGGAAGTCCTCCGTATTCCCGCATCACTAGTGATTCACGACGAATGGAAACAACGATTGGAACCCCCGAGCGCGAACGCGATTCATTTCCGTGTCAACGCAGAACAATTCAGGCGTTTGGAAGAATTCAATGATCGAGCGAATTTTGTCCGACGGTATCTGGCGACAGTCACCTTCCTGAACGGACGGCTTACCGCCCCCTTTTACTTGAAAAAAATGGGCTTGTCTCGAAGACTGCGCTTATCAAGGAAAACGTATTATCAGCGCTTTCACATCGCGCATCAGCAAGACCAAACACTCATGCAGAATTTGGCGCACTGGAACACCGAGTCCGAGATTCGACGAAATTTGGAAGCGCGTTGGGGAATCAAAGGCGCGTTCATTGAAGAAATGGCGCGACAACTCCACGGAGTCCTTAAACACGAAGGAGCAAGAAAAATGGCTCACGTTATTGCCGATGATTCATTGAAGGGAATCGCGAGGATTCCGGAGCGGCGCCGGCCATTAGTGGAAAGAACTTAGCGTGTTTCATCGCGCTCGTTCCAGAGCCTCCTCTTTTTCTGCAGTTGTTCCTTGGCAACGGTCAAGAGTTGCGTACTCAACTTGAGCGCTTCATCCGGAGAACATTTGAATCCAATCGCGCCGATGCCGTTCATGATGCGAAGCGTGATGATGCCATCGCGGGGATACCCCTTGTTTAACGTCGGGGGAATGGACTCGATGCGCAACGCACTGCGGTGCTTCTTCTCCTTCTCGTCAACGAACCAGTGAATCAATTCTTCTTCGATCATGTGCGATTCCTCTCCGCACAACGGAATGTGGGTAATAACAGGCACCGAGCGAAGTATATAAACAAAAGCGAGCGTAATTTCCACTGATACTGGAATAACGAGGAAGTAAAAAAAGAATGAAACGCGTATGACTAATAAAAAATGGTATTCATCCTCTGAGGCTGGCGAACGGTTAGGTATCGATCGGACGAACATTTGGAAAAACAAGGACCGATTAGGAGGAATTCGAAGAGGAAGACAATTAGTTTTTCAGCCCAACGAATTGACGAGCTGGCTGAAACCGCTCCGAATGTTGATACGCACATGTCGCGGGCTGAAGCAGTCAATGCGACGGGTCTTTCGAGTGCTTGAAAAAAGGAAAGCGCGAGGAATACTGACATCTAAACAGCGCCTGCAATTGAATGCGAGCCTCGCCCAACGTGCGTTGTTGGAAGCCATCGAAATGGAGAAGCGGGAAGCACTGAAGAGGGAATAAGCTAAACAATTATAATCCGCGGAAATGTACGTTATTGTGATAAACAATGCGCGGAAAAGTTCACGTACTGATCACGGGCTTCTTCGGAAGCGCCGCATTATTTGCGTTAATGGAAATTCAAGCGCTATCTATCCTATTTGCCATGTTCGCTTTTTTTGGGTTGATTCTGGGAACGCTTCTGCCGGACGTGGATGCGCCGAATTCCAAAATATTTCATTTTCGCGTGCGGTGGAAGGGAGTCGACGTGACCGGCGAGCTGTTTCCGTTGATCGGACTCCTCACCAAACACGCGTTCTATAATCCGTTAGCGTTCGTTCTGAAAAAGCAGGGAGCTGAAAAGAAACATCGGGGATTCATGCATTCCATGCAAGCCGTGATTCTCGTCGGCGCTTTTTGGATCGCCGTAGGAGCGGGCATCGCGCAATGGGGGAATGGTTGGATTTGGTTCGGAGGATGGCTCGCATTCGTCGGAGGAGTCGTTATCGGGTATTGGATGCATTTATGGCAGGACGCATTGACGATCACGGGCGTGCGCCTGTTCAGGAACGTGCGCGTTCGCGGAATCATTCGAACAGGGTATAAGGGATTCCGGGTCTGGCAACGGGACTCGTTTGCGTTACTGTTTTTTTCCGTGTTCGCGATCGCCATGTTCTTGGCGACGATACTCGTTTCCGGTAAAGTCGGCTTGTTAATTGCCGCTTCATCGATTCCCATCAGCTTCGGCATTTTCGGGTCCCAGTAGCTTTAATTCCGTTTGCGTGGTTATTACGGTATGGTGAGCGGAGGCAAGTGGTTCAGGAAAATTGCAGAAGAAACGCGGGAAAGGGGAAAGAGTGCGCTCGTGCGATTGAAGCCGAAGCGCGCGTATCTGGAGGCCGCGAGACTCATCAACGAAGCGTATCAGCGCACGGATAGAACATCGCGGGTTCAAGCGCTGGTTATGGGATTGCGGGAAGCCATTCAAATTCTTCGACAAGCACGAGGAGAAGTTCCACGTTCTCCGGGCGCTCAAATTGCGCATATCATTCACGAATCCTATGGAGAGAAGATTCCGTATCTTGCGCTGGTGAGAAGAGTCCGCGAACACGACGGTTTTGAGTCCACATCGCATTCGATTCAAGCCCTTCAAAAAGCACTGGAGAAAGAAAGGGATTTGCCGGCCCATATGCTCGCGCACGGTATCCCCGCCGAAGGAATCAAGGGAAGATTGTGGCAATTTGGATTGGTGTTGCGAGCTGCAAAAAGTGAGCCTTCGGGAACCCGCGTTTCAAGGCATAACTTCCGTAGCGTGCAGGCATGGAGGGATCAACGGGGATCGAGCACGGAAGAAATGGAACGAAGAGATAAAAGACGATTAATAAAACGCAAACGGAGACAAAAAGAAAAGCGAAGGCAATTGGGCGTTCCAACGTATAGAGAGCAAATGAATACTAAAGCAAGAGCCATGCGAGACCCGCTCTCGCGGTTGCTGGCATTGGGTGCAGCGCTCCCGCCGGAAGGCACGCACGCCCCGGAAGAATATCCCGGTGGATTCCGCCCCTTGCTGAGACCCGAGCCGAACGATGTGAAAGAATTGTTGTTTGACGTGCATTCAAGACACTTGAACCATATTCATACGAAAAACGAGTTGGAACAAAGCAGGAAGAGAGCGGCAGATGATTTGGAGATTGTGTTGCGGGAAGCGCTTTCGAGCGACCGCGGGATTCGCTTGCAGGATTTGGAGAAGCGGTTGGCAGATATTCGGGCGGAGTTTCCGCGAGAAGGCAGGCCGTCGTTGCGCATGCAGCAAATCCGTGCGGTACTGAACGCGTTTGAAGACGCATTGCTGCGGATTCAAAAAAAGGAGGCGCACTAGAAGCTTATTTTAATCTTGCCGGCGCTGTTCTTTCGATTAGCATGCTCCGAACACATTACGTGAAAGACGTGACCCCGGAAATGGATGGAAAAACCGTGACCGTAGCGGGCTGGGTGCACGAAACGCGCACCTTCGGACCCGTCAACTTCGTTTTATTGCGGGATCGGTCCGGAATCGTGCAACTCATCTTCAAGAAAGGCGGGGTCAGCGAAGAATTACTGCTTAAAGCGAAGAAATTGGTGAAAGAAACCGCCATGGTTTGCACGGGAAAAGTGAAGAGGGATGCGAAAGCGAAGCTCGGAATAGAATTAGTGCCGGAAACCCTTGAAATCGTGGGGCCCGTGCTCAAGAAAATACCGTTCGAGCTCACGGGAAAAGTCCCTGCCGAGTTGGATGTGCGTCTGGATAACCGTTTCGTGGACTTGCGGCGCGTGGAAACGCAGGCCGTATTCAAAATCAGGGCGGAAGTGCAAGCAGCTTTCCGCGAAAAATGCATGCAATTGGATTTGCAGGAGATCAATCCGCCGAGCATCGTGGAATCCGCTACGGAAGGCGGAACGGACTTGTTTGAAGTGAAGTACTTTGAGAAGAAAGCGTTTCTGGCGCAGTCCCCGCAATTATACAAACAGCTGGCCGTAATCGGGGGAATGGACGGCGTGTTCATGATCAGCCCGATTTGGAGAGCGGAAAAGCATAACACGACCCAGCATTTGAACGAGATCACGCAGATGGATGTGGAACTCGGGTTTGCCGACGAAAACGATGCGTTGGATTACCTGGAAAGCGTGGCGCTGCACATTCTGAAAAGAGTGAGCGAGCGTTGTCCGACGGCTTTGCAGACCTTGAAGCAAGAAATCCGCGTTCCGAAAAAGATCAAGCGGTATACGTATACCGAACTCGTCGAGTGGTTGAACCAGGACGGGGAGAGGATGAAGTGGGGAGACGACTTTACGAAAGAGCAGGAAGGGAAGCTCGGAAAACGATTGAAAGAAGAGATGTTTATCATTACGCGGTGGCCAACGGACAGCCGCGCGTTCTACAGCATGCCGTTGAAGGACAATCCGAAAATTTGCAAGGCGTACGATTTGATGTATAGGGGATTGGAGATTGCCAGTGGAGCGCAACGTATTCATGAGCCGGAGTTGCTGATCCGGCAATTAAAAGCGAGGGATTTGGATCCGGATCAATTCGAGAGTTACATTGATGCGTTCCGGTATGGAGCCGTACCGCATGCGGGTTGGAGTATTGGAAGCGAACGCATCACGATGCTGATCTGCGGGTTAAGCAACATTCGCGAAACCGCCTTGTTTCCAAGAGACCGCACGCGTCTGACACCCTAAAGGAGAATAGAATGATCCGCGAAGAACCGCATCGGATGCCGCGGCCGATTTCTCTTGAATTCAAGCCGTTTCAACGAAAACCGAGTTGGAGCATCAGCCGGGAAAACTATTGAGGAAGCACTTTCAAGAAAAAACGCCTGGAAAGGGCTGGAAGGGCTTCATGGATTACGGCGATGCCGGACGGCGGCGTACATATTGCGTTGCTGCGAATCGGCGTATACGACCGGTATTAGAGGATCTAAAAAAAGAGTACGGCTATTCCGAGCCTTGATGAGGCGCTTTCGGTACCTCAGGGGATGGCGTGCTGAACGCTTTAAGGAGAGCGTCCTGCATGCGCTTCGACGAAAGCGTTTCAGCATTGTTCCTGGAAGGAAACTCGAAAAACGCGAATTTTTGTCGCAAAAAAGTATTGAGTTCTTTTCGCAAATCCTCTTGTTCGGAACGAGAGAGCTTGCCGTCCATTCGAGCATTCTTGGAAAGCAAATCGAGGGTATACGTCATGTATTCGCCGCGCATCATTTCCGGGGTCTTCCAGTAACCGCGAATCGTGAGCTCGGCCGACCATTGTCGTCCGGAAGGGTGTTCGACAATAGAGAGTTTGGGGGCTTGGATGCTCTCGCCGATTCCCGTCAAGCTGCATTCCCACATGTTTCCGGTGCCGAGCGGATGCGCCGAGAACTCAAAGCCCGTCGAATCCATAAACTAGTGAGTGAAAAACACATTTTTTAAGGGCTTGCGTTGGGCGCTTAATCGACGACTTTGAATTTATAGCCGTAAGCAATAGCTTCTTCTGCTTCGCTCTCGTGCACGCGCCGAAACACCATGCGAACC
This sequence comes from Microcaldota archaeon, assembly GCA_018819225.1. Classification (GTDB taxonomy): domain Archaea; phylum Micrarchaeota; class Micrarchaeia; order Norongarragalinales; family SBBD01; genus JAHJQN01. The sequence goes on along the minus strand of JAHJQN010000007.1, from coordinate 163,228 downwards.
GACGCATTGATTTTAACGGATTCGGGTTCGCTGTCCGCGAGTTGGGACATGAGTCGCACCCCGTTTTTGAGCTCGATGATGGCCATAAAATAGGGGACGTGGTACTCGAAGCCTTCGGGAGCCGAATGAACATAAGTATAGGAGTAAATGGTTCCGTCCATCGGCATGTGTTCTTTGACGAGTTTTCCTTTGCGGCGGCAATTGGGACAAAACTGGCGTTGCGGGAAGAACTCGGCGTTGCAGGTAAGACACTTGCTTCCGTGCAATCGGTACCGTTCCGGTATTCGGCGCCAAATCAGGGGTTGGGTACCTACCATATCAATCGCCCCTCTTGAAAATGTGAACAACGGCCGTGGCGCCCGAGCCTCCAACGTTGTGCGCCAACCCCACTTCCGCATTGGCGACTTGACGCTTTCCGGCTTGTTGGCGTAATTGCCACGTGATTTCCACTGCTTGCTTGATTCCGGTGGCGCCAACGGGATGGCCGCAGGCCTTGAGTCCACCAGAGGTATTAATTGAAAGGCGGCTGTTCAGCTGGGTTTCACCGTCTTGAACGGCTTTCCCTCCTTTTCCTTTCTTGAAGAATCCGAGGTCCTCGATCGCCATGATTTCCGCAATCGAAAAACAATCATGAACCTCCGCTAAAGGAATGTCTTTCGGCGTCATCTTCGCTTGCTTGAATGCTTCTTTCGCGGCATACCGTGTAGCCTCGAGAGCGGAAAGCGTGCGGCGATCATCTAATGCCAGCGTATCCGAGGCTTGCGCGCTGGCGGCAATATGAATCGGAGTATCCGAGTACTTTTTGGCCATGTCGGACGCGCACAAAATCAATGCAGCGGCTCCATCGGTAATCGGAGAACAATCCAAAAGCTTCAGGGGTTCGGCGATGTAGCCGCTCTCCATGACCTGTTCAACGGAAATCGCTTTCCGGTATTGCGCGTACGGATTGTGAACGGCATTCGCGTGGTTCTTGACACTGCACAACGCCATTTGTTCTTCGGTCGTACCGTATTCCAACATGTGACGGCGGGCCATCAACGCGTAAATCGCTGGAAAGGTGGCGCCGAGAAAGAGTTCCCATTCCTGGTCACCGGCTCCGCCGAGCGCAGTCGCCACTTCTTCCGTGGAGACCTCCGTCATTTTTTCGACTCCGCCGACGGCCACGATGTCGTACGCGTCCGATGCGATGGCGTGATAGGCTTGGCGTAACGCAACGCCTCCGGAAGCACACGCCGCTTCCACTCGAACGGAGGGGATGGGGTTCAAGCCAAGCTGGTCAGCGATGAGCGCGCCGATGTGTTCTTGGCCGATCAGTCGGCCGGGAGCCATGCTGCCTCCGTAAAGCGCCTGGATGTCCTTGCCTTCGATGCGCGCGTCCTCCATGGCGTTCAGTGAGGCTTCGTAAATGAGTTCGCGGAACGAGGTCTCCCAGCGTTCGCCGAATTTCGATAGGCCCGCGCCGATGACGGATACGCTTCTCATTTCTTCACCATTTTTTCGTAAGCAAAGACAAGTAATGCGGAAACCAAATACCAGAAAACGAGGTTGCCGATAAATCCGAGGAAATGAAATTCCGTGGGGGGAGGACAGTAGATCTTTGTGCCGCTCGGGAAATTGCAGTCGGGAGTGAGCATGCCCAACGGAAATCCGTACGTCGGGCGGCCTCCGAACGTTCCCGAAAAGAAAATGAAGAAACTGAAGTAGCCTCCGACGACGAACAGCAGGAGGAATACCGCGAGCCTCGCGGGCGTTGGCTTCAGGAATTCCGCGTAGTTGAACATAAATTCACGGCTCGATGATTTCAAAGGTTTCTTCGAACAAGCGTTCCACGTTCGGATGGATGAGGAACGCCAAAGAAATTAAAAACGCTGCCGCGATCCACTTGAAAAAATCCATGGAATCGAAAAGGTAAAGGTAGGCCGCCGCGACCGTCATGCTCAAGAATAGTTTAGCGCCGTGTCGGGCCAGTTTCAAGGAAGTCGAGTGTTTCATGATGCATCACATGCCTTTCAGTTTTTTCCGGTGTTTCGCGTAAATCGCGTATGGAACATACTTTTTATTATTTATTTGTTCCCAGACCGGAACGGGTTGACGTCGCGCCTTTTTCGTGATTTCTTTCGTGACCGTTATGCTGAATGCGTCGCTTCCAGCACCGCTTCCGTACGAAGTGACGAGAATGCGGTCGCCTGGCTTGGCAATGTCGAGAACCGCGGATAAACCGATGAGGGTGGCTGCGCTATACGTGTTCCCGATCATCGGGGTCAGGAGACCGGACTCGATTTTTTCCTTCTCGAATCCGAGAATGGATGCCGCGCGGTACGGAAACTTGCCGTTGGGTTGATGGAATACTGCAAACGCGTAATCCTTGGGCTGCGTGCCCAGTTTGTTCATGAGCCCGTTGGCTGCGCCTAAAGTGTGCTTGAAATAGGCGGGGCCCGCAGTAAAGCGGCCGGCGTGACGCGGAAACTCCGCGTGCTGGCGCCTCCAGAAATCCGGGGTATCCGTGGTATAACTGAAAGTGGCTTCAATTTCTGCAATGGGTTTCTCGGTACCGATGACGAAAGCAGCCGCACCGCTTCCGGCAGAAAACTCGAGCGCATCATTCGGGCGTCCTTGCGCGGTATCCGACCCAATAGCCAAACCGTATTGGATGTATTGGCTGGCAGAAAGGCCCATGCAGCATTGAATGGCCGTGGTTCCTGCTTTGCAGGCGAACTCGAAATCAGCAGCAGTTAAATCGGGTACCGCGGCGACTGCCTCGGCCACGATGGCGGCCGTGGGTTTGACGGCATACGGTTTGCTTTCGCTGCCCACGAAAATCGCGCCAATATCTTGCGCGCGAATGCCCGCGCTTTGAATGGCGACGCGCGCGCTTTCTACGGCAAGCGTCGCGGAATCTTCATCGAATGAGGCTACGGCCTTTTCCTTGATTCCCAATCCGCTGGATACGCGTTCCGCGTTCTTTCCCCATACGGACGCAATTTCCTCTACCTTGATGCGCAGCTTGGGAATGCTCGTTCCATAACCTATGATGCCTACAGTCATGCCATCAACTGACCGAGTTGAATATCATTCAAGATTGAAGAAAAGTGCCGACACAAGTATATAAATTCGACGTATTAAAAACTTAGTTATTTCGACAATCGCAGATAAAAAAGAGGGGGGGTTAAATAACCCTTTCGGCCAAATGAAGGCCATGGTTAGCTCGAGACTCGAAGGATTTTACAAGAAGAGCCTGGGGGAGCGATGGAAGATACTTGAAAAGGAAGCGAAGCTCAGCGAACCCGATATAGCCTTGTTGAAAAAAGAAGGGAGTCTGACGCTGGAGACGGCAGATAAGATGATTGAAAACTGCGTGGGACTGTTTTCGCTCCCGTACGGAATAGCCGCGAACTTCAAAATCAATGGACGGGAAGTACTCGTTCCCATGGTCACCGAGGAACCGTCCGTCATAGCGGCGGCATCGCATGGGGCCAAACTGTGTTTCGAAGAAGGATTTACGGCACGCGCAGGACCATCACTCATGCGGGGACAAATCCAGTTAGTCGGCGTAAAGAATCCGGAAACAACGCGTGAAAAAATTTTGGAGGAAAAGGCGACGTTATTGGATTTGGTGAACCAACGCGATTCCACGCTCCTGAAACTTGGCGGGGGTGCGAAAGAGATCACGGTGCGCATCCTTCAAGGAAATCGAGGCCAAATGGTGCTGGTTGAAGTTGCAGTGGATGTAAAGGACGCCATGGGCGCGAACGCGGTCAACACGATGTGCGAAACCATGGCGCCGAAGCTTGAAGATATTTCAGGAGGAAAAAAACGCGTGCGCATTCTCAGCAACTTGTGTCCCGAACGCGTGGTGAAGGCCCATGCCACATGGAAAAAGGAAATCGTGGGAAGCCCCGTCATTGAAGGGGTATTGGATGCGTACGACTTGGCGGTGCATGACGCGTTTCGCGCGACCACTCACAATAAAGGGATCATGAACGGCGTGGATTCGGTGCTGATGGCAACGGGGAACGATTTTCGAGCCGTCGAATCCGGAGCGCATAGTTATGCGGCGTTTCAAAAACCGTATGGCCCGTTGACGCATTGGGAGAAAACGGGGACCGGGGATTTGAAAGGCTCGATTGAAATTCCGATCGCGGTCGGAATAGTGGGAGGCGTCACGCGAACGCATCCCCTCGCACAACTCTCTTTGAAAATTTTACAAGTGAAAACAGCGGGAGCACTCGGAGAAATTGCGGCGTGTGTCGGATTGGCGCAGAACTTTGCGGCCATGAGAGCGCTGAGTACGGAAGGCATTCAAAAAGGACACATGGCGTTGCACGCACGAAACGTGGCCATGGCCGCCGGCGCCACCGGTAAGGATGTGGAGCGCGTGGCGCAGCAAATGGTTAAGGAAGGAAATATTCGTGGCGAACGAGCCAAAGAACTTCTTTGGAAACAGGGAATTAAGAAAGCGTTTGCTGGAGACGCGCGGAAAAACGCTCGTAAAATCCAAGCACCTTCTCCTGATTTCGAATCAACGCCTGATTGACTTGGGTATCTACGTCCATGCGAGCGAACTGTTCTTGAATGCGGGTCAACGGCCAACCCCGTACAGCTTCCAGGTAAGCGACGACCGCGTCCTCATGCAAGGGTTTGAACCAATTAACGAGAACAATATTGCCTCGAGAAGCCCGGAAGGCGTCTCGGACAGGAAAAGCCGAACGGAACTGCCGGAGGCGCTCACGCGCTTTCCCGGGAATCGGTAGCTTCTCGATATCGAATAGCACTGTAACGATTTGCGCGTGTACGTTTGTTTTTAACATGCGGTTCACGAAACGATTTGAAGCTCTTTTCCGATATTCTCGAACGCATTCAATGCAAAATCGAGATCGGATCTTGAAAGCGCGGCATTCATCATGACGCGGACACGCGCTTGATCGCGCGCCACCATTGGGAACACGATCGGTAAAGCAAACACGCCTTCCTGAAATAAGCGTTGGCTCAAATGATGCGCGACCGCACTCTCTCCGACAATGACGGGCGTGATCGGAGTCGTGGAACGACCGGTATTGAAACCCATTTCTCGCAGGCGTTTCTTGAAATAATGAGTGTTATCCCACAATGTTTTGAGGTGTTGGGGCTCCGACTCCAATAATTCAATGGAGGCCATTACGGACGCCCATACCGAAGGCGGATGGCCTGCGGATAACAGCCACGTTCGACTTTTATTGAACGTAAATTCTTTCAGCGCATGAATGCCGGATACATAGCCGCCAAAAGCGCCAAACGCTTTACTGAACGTGCCGACATCCACATCGATTTGGTTCTCGAGATGGTAGTGGTGAATGGTGCCGCGGCCTTCGGGGCCCATGACCCCGTCGCCGTGCGCGTCATCCACGTAAACGATGGCGTCGTAGGCGCTGGCAACGGAATAAATCTCTTTCAAAGGGGCGACGTCGCCGTCCATGGAAAAAACGCCGTCCGTGCAAACCAGAACGCGGCGAGCGGTTTTCGCTTTCTCTTTAAGAACGCGATCCAAATCCGTTGCGTCGGCGTGCTTGAAGACCGCTCGGTCGGCCTGGCTCAACCTCACGCCGTCAATAATGCTTCCGTGGTTGAGTTCGTCTGAAATAATGAGGTCGCCTTTTCCGACGAGTTGCGGAATCAAACCGGCGTTCGCTGCAAAACCGGTTTGAGTGACTAACGCGGCTTCCGACCGTTTGAATTTCGCCAGTTTTTCTTCGAGGGTTAGCATGAGGTCCATGGTGCCGGCAATAGCGGGAACGCTTCCGTTTCCGGCCCCGTATTGGTCAATGGCTTGCTTCGCTGCCGCTTTCAGCTTCGGATGGTTCGCGAACCCCAAATAATTGTTCGAGCAGAGCATGAGGACGTTCTTTCCATTGACTTGCGCGTGCGGAACCGACGGGCTTTCCAACGTGTAATGGCGCCAGTCCAACTTCTTTTCTCGAAGGGCCTTGACTTCTTGCGCGAGAAACGACAGATCAGCCATAAAAAAACACTATGCATGGCAAGAAGCCATTCGCGTTTTAAAAAACAATCGCCTCAATAAAAAGTTTGACGCGTGTCGAAGAGGTAAAGATATTTTAAGTCGTAGACTCCGAGTCCCTCATCCGAAAACGCGGATTGCAGGGATGTAAAATGGAAGGGAAAATGAAAGCGCTCATGAAGAAAAAACCGGCGCCGGGAGCGGAGTGGACGCAAACGGACATTCCGAAACTCGGCGCGAGGGACGTCCTCGTAAAAATCAAGGCGACGAGCATTTGTGGAACCGACCTGCACATCTACCATTGGGATGATTGGGCGAAAAGCCGCGTGAAAACGCCGCGGATATTCGGTCACGAGTTCTGCGGGGACATCGTGGAAGTCGGCGAACTCGTATCGAAAGTGAACGTAGGGGATTACGTGAGCGGCGAAACGCATCTCGCGGACTATAATTGTTTCCAATGCCGCATCGCGAACGCCCACATCTGCGAACACTTGAAGATTCTAGGAATCGACAGGAACGGAAGCTATGCAGAATACATTTCACTACCGGAAAACAGCTGCATCCAGAATGATCGAAGGCTTCCGCCCAAGCTGGCAACCGTACAGGAACCATTGGGTAACGCCGTGCATGCGGTGTTCGCGCAGCCCATTGCAGGAAACCAGGTCAGCATCTTCGGGTGCGGACCCATCGGATTATGCGCCATCCAACTTTGCAAGGTTGCTGGAGCCACGAATATTTTCGCCGTGGATCAAAACGAGTACCGCTTGAAGATGGCGAAATCGTTTGGAGCAGACTATGTAATCAACGCGACAACAGAGAATGCGGCTAAACGGATTCTCAAGGAGACCAAGCGCGGAGTAGACGTTTTCCTCGAAATGTCAGGGAATGAAAAGGCGCTCCAGCAAGGATTCAAGAGCATGCGTCCCGGAGGGAATGCGGCCATTCTTGGCGTATTCGGGAAATCCGTTTCATTAGACGTCACAAATGCCGTCGTGTTTAAGCAGGCCACCGTGAGAGGAATCACCGGAAGGAGGCTTTTCGAAACGTGGCATAAAGTCAAAGCGTTCCTGCGGAGCGGGAAAGTCGATCTCAACCAACTCGTGACGCATGAATTCAAGCTCGAGGAATACGGGAAAGCGTTCGCGCTCATGACGAGCGGGAATTGCGGTAAAATCGTGTTGTACCCGAAATGAGGGCATTAACGGCGTTCCACCGTAGGCCCTTTGGACGAAAATTCCGCAGGGCTGACCTCGAACCGTTTCTCCTCGAGGGCGTGAACGAGCGTTTCGGTATCCTGGTTTCGCACCAATGCAAAACACGCTCCCCCTCGACCACCCGCTCCCGTTAACTTAGCTCCCAGCGCCTTGTTTTTCTTACAAAGCGCAATGGCTTCCTCGATGCGGTCGCCGGATACGCCGGTAGACCTCAATAACTCGTGATTTTCATCCAAGAGTCTTCCAAGGGCTTTTGCCTCTCCGTCACGTCGAAGCTCTTTTTGAATCGCTTCGGTGACGCGATCGAACGGCGCAATGATGGTTTGGCGGGTGTCATCGGAAAGATCGTTCGGAGAACCGTCCACGTGAAAGTGAGCGGCGAAACGTTTCACTAGTTCACCCGTGGACTCCGGTTCCTCGCCTTCTTCAAGCGTATTAATGATGACGAGTTGCGTGCCTTCCGGAAGATGAAGGTCCGCGTCCTCGAAACGAATCGAACTCGTCGAACCTTTGAACTGCTTGAAGAAGGCTTGAGGCCGATCGGACAGAACCGTATGCGCATCAATACCGCTTGCCTTGCCGCCGTGCGCGATTTCTTCCGCAACCTGAACCGAACGAAAGAGTTCTTCCAAAGAGGGTTGGATATCCAACAAGGCGTGAAGAGCGAGAGAGAGTGCGGCGGCGGATGCGGCAGACCCTCCCGTACCTTTCAGAATGCGTTTGCTGGAAAACTTGAAGAACGCTTCCTTGTCGTTCAGCCGATTCTTGTTCTTTTTGAGGAAATGAAGTATGAGTTTGGCTTTCGGCATGAAATACGGGTCTTCCTCGAATACGACGCCGTCAACGGTGACGCGGCCGCACCCGATCACGTCTTCCACAATCAGTTGACCCTCGCCGGGTTCCACGGTCTCGATCGTCGCGGTACACTCCTTTCGGTTGTTCAACGGGCACGCGAGTGCTCGGGCTCCGTACACGACGGCATGTTCGCCGACGAGTATGAGTTTGGAGGGCGCACTGCTCACGACTTTCTTCATGAAAATAAGAAGCATAAAAAGGAAATAAAAAGCGGTAGGGTTGAAGTAAGAGCGGATGGAAACGAAGCGAATGCATGTTCTGTGGGATTTTGACGGGGTATTGGCGGACAGCTTGAACGAGTGTTACGAGATCACGCGGCGCGTCGTGGAACAGGAAGAAGCGACGTTGCAGGAAGCCGTTGGAAAACCGTTGGCGCCATATTCCTTTGATGAGTTCAAGAACGATCGGCCGGTGTGCGTGAACGCGCGGGACTTCTTCGTGAATTATGTGGCGAGAAGAAAATTCGGGAAAGCGATTCGATTGAATGAAGTGGATGCGCAATACGGCGAGCTGCTCGTGCACTTGGACGAAACATATTATCGGACGCGGCAGCGTGTGGCGGATGAATGGGGAAAACAATACGCGGAATCCATGGCGCCGTACAGCGGAGTACTGGAAGCGGTGCGCGCGATTCACGCATCGGGAGCGAAACAAGCGGTGATGAGCGCGCGCGATGAAGCCAGTATTCAAGGTTGGTTAACGCATTTCCGTATCGAGGAGTGCATGGAAGCGGTGGCCGGAACCGAGGTGAGTCGGGCGGATCGCATGGTGAAGCAGAAACAGGTTCGCTTGCTGAAGAAAACGTTGGGGAAGGGCGCGTACGCATTCGTGGACGATTTAATGCATAACCTGGAAGTCGTGTACGACGTGGATCCGGACATTCAACTCTTCTTTGCGGATTGGGGGTACGGAGTTTATGCGGAACAAAAAGGGATGATTCGAATGGATCATCCGAACGAAGTGATGGGGTGGATCAGAAACCCCGTAAAGAAAACCCTATAAAGGAAGAGGGGGCGTAACCACAACAGGAAAGGGGGTGGGAAGCCTTGAAGAGCACGTTTCGAGCAACATCTAACATTGCACTCGTGAAGTATTGGGGGAAACGGGATGCCCAACTCAACCTTCCGGCGAATGGAAGCATTTCCGTCACCATGGACGAACAGCTCAAAACGGAAACCACGGTCGAATTCTCGTCGAAGTACAAACAGGATGAGGTCACGCTCGGAGAACGAAAACTAGAGGGGAGCGAACGGCACCGCGTCGTGGAACAGCTCGATATCCTGAGGCACAAGGCGGGAAACAAGGAGTATGCACGAATCGTGACGGAAAACGCGTTTCCATCGGCAGCGGGGATGGCCTCTTCCGCATCCGGATACGCAGCGCTCACGCTAGCGGCATCGCACGCCTTGGGATTGAAGATGGGCGTTCGAGAGCTCTCCGTTATCTCTCGAAGGGGATCGGGATCCGCGTGCCGATCATTGTTTGGAGGATTCGTCGAATGGCATCGCGGGGAACGCGATGACGGGAGCGACTCGCTAGCCGAACCCCTGTCGCCGGCCGCGCATTGGAAGAGCTTGCGGAACGTGATCGCGATCGTGAAAAAAGATCCGAAACGAATCCTCACGCGACCGGGCATGAACCGCACCGTACTCACGAGCACGTTGTACCAGCGCCGGTTGCAAAGCATCAGCATTATTTTACAGCGGGTGCGTAAAGCATTGGAGGAAAAGAATCGGGCCGAATTGTTCGAGCTCGTCATGCGGGATAGTAATAGTATGCACGCGTGCATGCTCGATTCGTATCCTCCCTTGTTTTACATGAATGAGCACTCACATAAAGTCATCGAAACCGTGCATGCGTTGAACGATGCGTACGGGGAAGCCGTTGCCGGATACACGTTCGATGCGGGCCCGAACGCGCACGTTTTCACGGAAGACAAGCGGGTTTCCACGATACGAAAAATGCTGTCGGAGATCTCGGGAGTGGAAAACGTGATGGTGTGTAAAGTGGGAAACGGACCCGTGGAACTGAAACAGCACTTGTTTTGAGGGGAACCGAATGGCGATTGCGTCCGCACCCGGAAAAATCGTGTTGATCGGCGCGTACGCCGTGCTCAAAAAGCCGAATATCAGCTATGTGGCCGCCGTCGACAAGCGCGTGTTCGCGCTCGCGGAAAAAATCTTGGAAAAACGATTCGTTCTGGAGGCGCCTCCCCTCGATGTAAAAGAATGGGGCGTGTGGAACGACGGGACGCTGGAATTGGATGCCGATGAAGATGAGAAGAAAAAGCTGCGTTTCCTGAGGGCAGCTGTCGAGGCGTGCTTGAAGTATTTCGAATGGAAACAGATTGAATTTCGTGGCATTCGCGTGGAAACGTGGAACGATCCCGCGTTTGGCGCCGGAGACCGGAAAACGGGCATGGGGAGTTCGGCCGCAGCGGTCGTGGCAACCATTGCAGCCGTGTTCCTTGAACACGGACTGGACATGGAGGAAAACAAGGACGCGATTCACAAACTGGCGCAGTACGCAAACTTTATTGCGCAAGAGAAAATCGGGAGCGGAATCGATGTGGCGGGTGCGTGTTATGGCAGCATCGCGTATTCGCGGTATTCGGACGAAATCATGGGGCATTCATTTCAAGAGATGATGGGAAATGAATGGGATCAGCGAAGCGAACCGCTTCAAATGCCTAAAGGAATGCGGCTCGCGATGGCCTATACCGGAAAGAGTGCGAACACGCGAGATTTAGTAAAAAAAGTGGATGCATTCGAGAAGAAGAAAGAACAGGCGTTTCTGTTGCTCATGGAGGCATTGAATGCGGAGAACGATAAAGCCATGTTATGGTTAAAAAAGATGGGGGATTTGTCGAGGAAATCCGCGCAAAAATATGGAGAAGTGGCTGCGTTTTTTGACGGGCGGGGCTCGGCACCGGAAGTGGCGATGTACGAAGAGGAAATGACCGCGTTCCGGGAGTTCAAGCACGCATTCGCGAAAGGAAGGCAATTGACGAAACAACTCGGAGTCGAGAGTAAAGCGGGCATTGAAAGCGATGAGGCGTCGGCGCTGATCGAGGAAAGTGAAGAGCGCGGAGCATTCGTATGCACGATGCCGGGAGCCGGCGGCGGCGATTCACTCGCCGCATTGTGTTTATCCGAGGAATCGAAAAAGAAGTTAATGGCGTTCTGGAGCCAGAACGGACTACACTTGTTGGACATCACGTTTTCAGGAAAGGGCATGCAGGAAGAAACCATGGACACCTGGGAAAAACGCGTGGGGGAAACCGGCGAATAGAAGAGCGAAAAAGCAAAGCGTTATTAAAAGCGGTTCGTGGAAAGAAATTATGAACCGGAAAACGGAGAGTCGTAAAGCCGATCACGTGCGTATTGCTTTGACGAAAGACGTTCAAGCGCGTACGCGAGGCACGGGTTTCGATGGGATGGAGTTCGTGCACTATGCGCTTCCGGAAATGGATTTCGAGGAAATCAATACGTCCATCTCGTTCCTCGGAAAGCGGTTGTCTGCGCCGTTATTCATTTCTTCGATGACGGGAGGATACGCCCACGCGGAACAGATTAATCGCGACCTCGCGCAGGCCTGCCAGACCTTCCATATCGGGCTGGGGGTAGGATCCCAGAGGGCCATGCTCGAAGACGCGAAAATGCGGAAAACGTTTCAAGTACGGGATGCGGCCCCCGATGTGTTCTTGGGAGCGAATATTGGTGCGGTTCAATTGCGGGAATACGGCGTAAAAGCGGCTGAAAAACTCGTCAGCGGGCTGGAGGCCGACGCATTGTTCGTTCACTTGAATCCGTTGCAGGAAGTGGTTCAAACGGAAGGGGATCGGAATTGGAGGGGGGCGTTGAAAGCCATCGAAAAAACGTGCTCCACTTTATCCGTGCCGGTCATCGTCAAGGAAACCGGGGCAGGCATTGAAGGCGTAGTGGCAAGCGAGTTGGAGAAAGTGGGGGTTAAAGCCATTGACGTTTCGGGGGTTGGCGGCACATCGTGGAGTGCCATCGAATTGTACCGGAATGGCGCGGATGCCGGAAACGTGTTCTGGGATTGGGGGAACCGGACAGCGGATTGCGTAAAGGAATGTAAGCGAACGGTTTCCATTCCCATTATTGCGAGCGGCGGAATTCGGTCGGGGTTGGATGCGGCTAAAGCGATTCGGACGGGAGCGCACTTGGCTTCCGCAGCCATGCCATTCATTCAGGCACAGGAACAAGGAGGCAAAAAGGGAGTGGAAAAGCGCATTCGGCAGTTTGTGGATGAATTGAAGATGACGATGTTTCTCACGCGATCGAAAACATTAGCGCAGTTGAGGGAAGCAAACGTCCGCACGTAAGGCATTTTTCATGGAAGAACGTCTTAAAGGAATACGCACTCGAGAACGGTTTCTAAAACGAATGCCGTGGGTCGTGGTTAAGCGTCCGTACGTCACCCGAGACTATTTTCTTCGAGTATTGGAGAAGCACCATTTGCACGAAGACGATATAGTATTAAACGCGATGGAGATTGCGAAGAGGGAGCATGGACCGGAACAACGCGAGGCCGGAGGAAGAAAAAGCAAGCGAGGGTATTTAGAGCGGCATGTCTACCCGGCGGCGTTGCAGGCAATGAGAATCCGTATAAAGAATCGGAATTGGTTTCGGAAAAAAAACGGGTTTGTCCCGCTGAACGTGGTCGTGGCCGCTATGCTGACCCACGACACCCTTGAAAAATTTGAAAACGGGAAAGCGCGGCAACAAATGACGAGCGAACTCCGAGAAAAAATCGGAGAAGACGCGGCAGACATTGTCCTGCAGTTAACGAAACAGATTCGGCCGAGACGAACGAACCGCAAAGCGGATTATCGACAAAAGTTGGTTCGCGATCACCGGTATGCGTTGCGGATAGCGGACGCGGCGCCGTACATTCAAGCCCTGAAATTGATCGATAAGTTGAAAAACGGGCAGGACCCGCCCAATGATCCGAAACAACTCGCTTATTTGAGAGTGACCATGCGCGAGTACCAGGGGATAGCCGGATCATTGGAACCCCACGAACAGAATAGCGGGCTCCGGAAACCCATGCAAGACGCATTAGATAAACTCGATCGAATGGCGAGAGGAAAGGGCGTCATCGAAATCGGACGAGCGGGTTGGCGGCTAGACTTACGCTGGCCGTTGTGGAAAATGCGGGAGCGACTGAAAAACCAGTGAAAGAGCGCGTCATCCGTATGCCGGATTGCTGTCCATCTGCGAGTACTTGCTATGCAGGGACTTGATTTTTTCCATGCTGTCCTTGATGCGTTGCTCAATGACTTTGCCTTCCGCGAGCAACGGTTTCGTGTCCACGGGAATGCGGACGAGTTCGGAGAGCTTGTCCAGGAGTTTAGCGGAACCAGCGGGTTCCATGGGGCTTGAGGTCTGGACGAGCAGGTTCGCTGCTGGAAAATTGCGGGCCGCACACTCGGAAATGAGGACGCCGGAAACGCCTTGCGTCGCGCCTTCCTTAATGAGTTGAATGCCTTGTTTCTTGAGTTGTTCACCCATCTTCTTCGTACTGGCGATTCCGTAAATGCGTTGGTCCGGCTTCGGGGTTGCAATGCCGGCCAGAGAATAAATGGCGGAAGCGTTATTTTCCTTAGCAAATTGGAGAATGCGTTGGGATAATTCGTACACCACTTCCGCGGGTATGATGAACTCGCTGAATAAAACGATCAAATCGTACTTTTCGGACGCGTAAATGCGTGCGGGGGAAACCGGAATAAAATTATGAATGGCCGCAATGGGAGGAAAGTGAGAGCTCTGAATGTACCCCACGAGAGTCATTTGCATTTTTTCCGCGAGATACGCCGAGGAAATAGTACCTACCATGCCGACCCCCGGAAATCCCTCGACCAGTACGGGGCGCTTCAGTTTGGGTTTGACTAACTGCTTAAACTCGACGATCACGGCGGACACCTTCCAGAGCGATTTATTGAACCGCGTTTTTAACGAAATAGGCGATAATGGTCACGAAGACGACGCCCATGCCAAGAGCCAACAAGTATTCGATGGCGGGTTGGGCCTTTCGGCGATTCCAAAGCTTCATGGGGGTAACACCTTTTTTTATAATAGGGCGAAGCGACTCGTTACGGAAAACACGAGAAGCGAACACGGCCCTACCAAAGAAAGATAGAATACGGCCTTTTTAATGTTACCTTCTTGCAGCGCAAGAAAAAGGGAGGCGACCCCCGAAAAGAGGGCGAGGTAGAGGGGCATGACGAACTGCATGGTGGAATAAAGGGAGGCCGAACTGGAATCGATCGTTTGACTGGTGGAAAACAACGTGCCGAGAATAAAGGGAATCAAGAGCCCGGCCGAAAGCAAAACCGTATATTTTTGGAGGGAATGCATGGCGAATTGTTCTTGCGCCAACTGATGCAATTGCAACACGTGCTCCCCTAATCGCTTAAATGCATCACTCGCATCGGAACCGGTTTCATAAATGGTTTGAATAAAACGGACGGTTCGATGGAGGAGGCGAGATTGATTTCGATGAAGAAAGGGTTCAAAGGCTTCGGATAATGAGAAACCCCGATGCAATCGTTGGCCAACTCGTTCGAACTCAGAAGCGATCTGTCCGACTCCGGATTCCGATAAGGAGGCCACGCGTTGTTCAAACGAGGTGGAAGCAGGAAAAACCGCTACATGAAATAAGGCGTAAGGAATCTCTTTTTCGAGGGTCCGTTGACGCTGTTCTTCGGAATAATCGCGCCACGCACGGAAGAGCAAAAAGGGAACCACCGCGGTTACGGGAGTTAACATGATTTTTTGGGCGATCGAAAAGGAACGAAACCAGATAAATACGATGGCAAAGACGGATAGAGAAGCCGCTCGAAATAGCTCGTTTCGATTCATTCTATCACGTCTTCAGAAAACGAGGAGGCGTTTCGTTTCCAAAGATAGAAGAATAAACCACTGGCCGCCAGAATCAACGGAATAATATAGAGAAGGGATTTGGGGTCATCCGAAGCGGGAATGGTTCGTCCATTGATTTCAGTCGCCATCACATACGCGGAGGCATATGCTCCGCGAGCGGACCATGTTCCCGCTTGGTTCAATAGCGTGAGAGCCTCTTCATCGCTCGTTGAATAAAGTCTTTGGCGAGCCATCGATAACGCTTGTTCGGCTTGCGCCTGAATCGCACGAATCGATTCTTCCAATGAAAGGATATGCGGATTCGCTTGAGACTCTTGGGCGGATAGCCACTCTCGTGATATCGGCGCGATTTCATCAGACTCGGAAAAAATCCGGGAATCGAGCGTATGGAGAATGGATTCGAGTTCATTTGCGGAGAAAGAGGCATTCCGGTAGGAAGGCAGTCGGGTCACTTGAGAGCGCCATTCAGGCGGCGTAAAAAACACGTCTTCGAATTGACTCAACTTCAACGAAATGCGTTCCCTCAACGTGTGGATTGAGGATGGTTCTGCTCGGAGAACGGACGGAGAGGGAGACGGAAGGGGATCGGGGGAGGGGGTAGGAGACCATACCGGAATAATCGCTGGAGACGGGGCGGAATATAAATGAGCACGGACCGTCTCCATCTGAGAATATGCGGCGATTAAATCGCCGTTCTGCATGGATTCGCGCGCCCGAATCAGCTCACGCTCCCATTCCGGATTGACGGAGGGATAGGATTGCATCATGCGTTCAATTTCAGAAAGCTGTGAATCGGTCCATTCGTGCAAGGCACTTGGACACCGTAAAGAAATCTGCGCTTGTTTCGTCTCTTTCTGGTTCCAGTGCGACGAGTGCAAGGAAATCCAGTGAGATGAGCCTAACGATTGAATCGAGGAAATCAAATCCGGGGAAAACGGAAGAATAGAAAGGTGTTCTGATTCGCAAGGAAAAGGCGGTGTGAGGGAAATGGAGGCGTCTGAAATAGGGGCAAAGCGATTCGTGATGGAAACCCGTAATAGGGTGGACTCCGCGTCCAGCTCAGGGATACTCCATTCAATGCGAAACGGTTCCGCCCACCGATAGGCGACGCGGACCTCATGACGGCCTTCGGAAGCGTTCACAATAAATCGAAGGGAGTATGGCGATCGGTCTTCAACGCGATAGGGAAGGGACGTCTCGATGGAAAAATCAACGGGAAAATCAAGCGACACTTCCAGTAAAACGGGAACGGCTTTATCCGCATCGAATCGGATGAACCGCTGGTTCATGGCCTCGGTCTCGGTCGCATAAACCGTTGTGGTGCGATCCTCGACGAAATGCGTCACGACGCGAGAAAAGGAGAGTTGAGCGGCAAAGGAATCGGTTTCCACGGGTTGAATGAGCAGAACAGGGGACGGGTCTCGATAGGATAATGAGATCTCAGGAGAATGCGCTTGAAGATGGGGGGATGAAATCCAATCGGGTAGCGCTATGGTAAGCGACTGATCGGTTTCAAGCGATAAACGGTTGGTCATTGAAACGTGTAAAATAAAGTGAGACGGGTCTCCGATTCGGGCGGGCAACGTTTCACTTTGAATCACGAGGCCCTCTTGCAAATGAGCTTGAAGAATGCGAGGCGCTTGAAGGGTTAGATAGGCGCGGGATTCCCGTAGAAGGAGTTGAACGGAATGCAGCGAACCGACTTGTTGTTCCCAATCCAGCAGTCCGTTTGAAAAGTGCACATCCAATTCCAGAAGGCGTTCTTGAAGAGCGGGAGGCAATTCGTTGCGATAACGGGATAGGAAAGAATAATCGCGTTCGATGAATGGATAGGCGTTGCGCACTTTCTCAAACAGGGTTTGTTTCAAAACACTCATTTCCTCGCGAAGATGCTGGAGCGCTTGAGCGTTTGGTTGATTCGGCTCGGCTAAGGCGTTCAAAGAGGAGGAGATCGCGCGTAGGCGTTCGGTTTCTTCCGATAGGGGTACGCGATCCTCCACGGCGGCATTTCGAATCGATTCTAAAGCAGTCCATTGAGCTCGCGTGTCCGAATAGAGATAGACGTATGCATCGGTGGCCCCCGACATTTCCTTAATGAACGCCAGTTTTTCAAGTTGAATAAATAAATGATTTATTTTTGTTCCGACGTTGGAAAGGGAATAGTACGCGTCTTCAACGGATAGATACTCGTCTTGAAGCGATAGCAATAACGAGTAAACGAGCGGTTGATGACGGCGAGATTCAATGCGATCGGCGACATCCGAATATTGAAGGCGCACTTCTTGTTCGAGCTCATGCTGAAGATATCGGGCGTCAGTTTCCAAAACGTCAAAATCCAGTAAAACGGAATCCAGTAGCCGTAACGCGTCTTGTCGCTTGATAATGGCGCGACTCAAATACCCTTCGTTGTTTTTTTCGTAAATGGATCGGGCTTGATCCGATAACAAGTTCGCTTCCTCCACCATTCTCCTCATTTGAGAAATTCGTAATGAGAAGGAAGGAACGAGTTCGCGAGAATCCATAAAAGAAGTAAAGCGCAACGTTAATTTGTCTTCTTGAATCGAGTATAAACCATTGGCACGCGCATCGTCTTCGCGCCGGTTTATTTGAAGTACTCGAAGAGCGACTTGTTCGGCTAAATGACGGTCTCGAAATACCATCTCGCGCATGGCATCATCCAAACGCGTTCCGAGCTCGAAGGATTCGGATAACACCGAGTCTTTGGAGACTAGGAGCGTTAACGCTCGAAAATCATTCGAGGTATCCGGAAAACTGCGCAGCTCGGAAAGGGCATCTGCAGCGCGCAAAATGCGAGGCGCGATAGCGATACCGTTTCGCTGGCCTTGCTGCATTTGAATATGGAACGCGTCCAATTCATTCCGAACGCCCCGCGTGAAATCATGGGCTTCGTCTTGCATTCGATTAAACTCGACAATTGGTAGTTCCAACGACCGTAAACCCTCTTGCGCGCTTTGAGAAGCGTACCGGATGGATTCGAACAAGTGACGGTAACAAAGAGCGACAGAGAGTTTGTAAACCGGATAAGAAGCGAACAATGCAGGATATTCCATGCGCGCGTAAAATTGTGCTTTCTGGAGGTGCCATTTCGCCGATTCATACCGCGAAAGGCTTTCTTGAAAACGGGCCGCTTTGTTTATGGCGAGGCCGTCTATATTCAAAGAGAGTGCCGGACGACAGTCGGGTGCCGCGAAATAGGTTTTAAGAATCGACGGATCCGGCGGTTCAAACAGATAGGTGTATTCGGAAATCGGGTGGGAAAACGAAGGATAGAGCAGCAGAACCAGAATGGCAAAGGAGGTCTTCAAGATCAACGCCTGAAAACTCTTTGCCCATAGGAACAAGTAGCGTATAAGTATAAAATGGTTGCGGACGTGAAAGCCCAAGGGAATGGAATCAAATGAATGGAGCCGGATGGATGTGGATGGTTCTCCTGACGCTAGGCTGTCTTCAGACCACGGAAGAACAACAACCGATTAGTACGACGTCGCCACCCGTACTGGACGAAGCAGGAAAAGAAACGATTTCAACTCCGCCGCTGAGCGTGCCTTCCGCGACTGCCCTGATTCGAACGTCCAGCAGTTACACGGAAGAAGCATGCGCATTGGCCGGAGGCCTCTATCAGTATTCATTTTATTCGGGAACCGGGTATTGCGTGTTTAAGACTACGGATGACGGAATGGATTGCGACGACAATAGTCAGTGTCAGGGACTTTGCGAGCCGCATAGTGTTAACCAAACAACGGGTTCGAAAGGAGGCGTTTGTTCTCAATATGAGGATCGGTCGGGGTGCGGGCTACAGAAAGGTCGGGACGGAATGATTCGAACGCGGTGCATCTAACGGAAGAAGCGCTTGAAGAATCCCTTGGTAGGCTGTTCACCGGCAAACGTCTCCAAGAGGTTGCGTTGTTTTTTGGAAAGTCGTTCCGGCGTTTTAACGATCACGCGCACGAGTTCGTCGCCGACATGATGCGAAGACAGATCGGGTAAGCCGTTTCCGCGCAATCGAAACACGGTATGCGTTTGCGTGCCCGCCGGAATCTTGAGGGACGCGTGTCCTTTCAACGTAGGCACGTCGATTATTCCGCCGAGTGCCGCGACCGAAAACGAGATTTCGGCATCGATCAATAAATAAGAGCCGTCGCGCGTGAAAAGGTCGTGTTCGATCACGGTAACCACCACGTAAAGATCCCCGGACGGCACGCGTGAGTCCTCGGCCGCATTTCCTTTCCCTTTGACACGGAGTACGAATCCATCCTCCACTCCCGGAGGAATTTTCACACGAATGCGTTCACTGGTTTTTATGCGAGAGGAACCGTGACACGTCTTGCACGGGTTTCGGATAATCCCGCCGGTTCCATGGCAAACGGAACACGTACTCAGCGTAATGAATTGCGAAATACCCATGCTTCGAATCCGCTGTTCTTGACCGGCGCCATGACAGCGGGAACACACGGCTTTTTGTCCGTCTTGTGAACCGGATCCGTTGCAGGCCGTACAGGATTTAAAGCGAGCAATGTTCAACGTTTTTTCAACGCCTTGTGAGACATCAATCAGCGTAATGTCCAGAGGGATCCGCAGGCTTTCTCCTTGCGTTCGCCGGGAACCGCCGCCGAACACATTCTCAAAAATGCTGTGAAAGCCCGGTTCTTCTCCGAACGCACCGAATCCCAAACCCATTTCGCGGAACAGGTCTTCAAAATTGACGTTTCGAAATACGTCTTCCGAAGAATACATGCGCTCGAATCCGGCGTGACCGAAACGATCGTAGTTGCCCCGTTTCTCTTCATCGCTCAGCACGGCATAGGCTTCCGAAATCTCCTTGAATTTTTCTTCCGCATCCGGGGCTTTGTTGCGATCGGGATGGTATTGGAGGGCCAGCCTCCGGTAGGCTTCTTTGATGCGGGATTTGGGCGCATCGCGGGAAACCCCCAGAATCTCGTAATAATCACGTTTCGTAGACATCGTAATCCCGTAGAATCAGCACAACAAATAGTTTAGGCCGCGCAGGGATATAAAGGCGTCGGAACGGGTTTAGACGCACGAACCGCCCGTGGTCCCGATTAACATGCCGCCGATAATGAAACCCACGTTGTAGGATACGAGGGAGATGAGAATCATGAAGGGCGCGCGCATGACGTACTTCAACGCTTTTCCTTCACGAATAATGCCGATCGCCAGCGCCGCGATGGTGGTTTGCAGGGCAATAAATGCCACGATCAGCGTCTTGAGTGCGCCGACGGCCATGGTTTGCCCACCGAGCGCTTCTTGAAGCCCGCAACCAATGAAGATGACGATGGTGAGCGTGAACCCGAAAATGAAGGGGGCCAGGAATAACGACGAAATGTAGAGGAAGAGAACGGGCATGGTCGTACGGGACATGCGTTCTCTTTGGATGCGGATTAAATCGCGCGCGTCTTCCGCAATCGCATCCATGACGTCCGCTAATCCCGCTCCCGCACGCTTCGCGTCAATAATAATCGTGACCGTTCGTCGGAAGAGCTCGGAACCGGAATCCATGGCGGCATCGTATAAGACGTCGTCGAACGGCTTGCCTTCCTTGAGTTGAATGAGGGCGACTTTCAACTCCGTGCTGAGAGGGCCGTAATCCGAGTTGGCCACTTCCTCGAGGGCGTCTTCCGTAGTCCCTCCCGCACGCAAGATGGAAGACATGTGTTTGAGGGCATCCGGCAGATTCCCTTCAATCGCTTCGATTCGGTTGCCGCGAATACTGACCGGAATGACCACGGCGAGAGTCAGTACCGCAATGAACGCCACGAACGCCGTGAGCACGTCGTTGAAAAAAAGAAGCATAACCGTCGCCACGAGCGTCGCGAAGAAAAAGATCATGGCAACGAAAAGCAGGAAAGAGACCTTGAAACCCGTCGCGGCGTAGTAGCGCTGCATTTCATCGATTTTTAACTGAATAATGTCGGTATTGGCCATATTAACCGGGCTCCATGCGACTGATAATGAAGAGAATGATGAGCATCATCACAATAATGGACGTGAAAATAACGACAATGTATTCGAACGGAAAATTGCCGCCGATCAAAGGCAGTTGGGCGATGCTGGACAGGATGGTGACCACGACAGGACCCACAACGCCTACCATGATATAGACCACGGAAATGAAGTTGAGTTTCTCGGTAAAATCGCGGACTTTCATGCGCAGCTCGAACGACACGTCGTCCGCAATTGCCGAAATCGTGTTGGAAAGATTTCCACCGCTTTTAAGTGCCCTCAAGATTTGAACCGCCGCTTTTTTCAAACCGCGGCTTTTCGTTCGTCCGATGAGACGCACCAGCGCTTGTTCCGTGCTGTAACCGCGCTCGATGTCCTTCAACACGCGTTCGAGTTCTTCGCTTAATACCCCGTAGCGAGACGTGACCAGCGAGCTCAGAGCCTTATGAAAACTGACCCCGGCCTTGATTTGCGTGGCCAATTGTCTTAAAGCGAATGGAAGCTCGCGGTTGATTTTAGAGGCGCGTTCGTTCGCGACCACGGAAGGATAAATCAAGCCCAGCACGATGACCAGAACGGAAGACGTTACCGCAATGATGGGGGAGAGAATGGATAGGGACACGTCCGCTACCGCCAGGCTGATCGCCCCGAATAGAAAGAGCATCAGAATGAAGGATCCGGTGGCCAGAGCGGATACAATGATCAGGTATTCCTCGGGGTTGATGTTGATACCAGCGGAATCCAGATTCTCTTTCAAGTTTTGACTCATGGGAATGTCGGAAACAAAGTTGGTGACCCGGTCAATAGGCCCTTTCATGCTCGCGTAAAAGCTTCCGATGATGGAAAGGTACGCGCTTTCATGAATCGGTTTGTCCCCCGAAATTTTCGAGAGATTACGCGTTTTGACTGAAAGGGGAGTCGATGTTCCTTGAATGCGCGCCTTGATGCGTTCATACCGTTGTTCCGGGCCTTGCATACCGGTCTTGCGGTCGTCCTTCTCCTTCAAACGCTTGACGATCTCCGAAACGCGCTCGTCGAGAGGCGAATCGGATCGGGACGGGGCATCTTCTAGGTCACGGCGTTCAATGGCCTGTTTGATTTTGTCCAGCTTGCCCGATGAATCGTCCGCCAATCAAATCCGACCTCGTTTCTTCAGGATATAACTTTGCGTTACGTCGCACACCTCGCGATGCGAACGGAATCCTTTTTGCTGCAATTCCGCCAATATCCGTTTACGTTCCTCAATATCTTCCTCGATGTCCTTGAGCGTGAGACCTGAAAAACTCGCGATTTCTTGCAGGAAATGGCTCGTGGATCCCGTGGGAAGAATCTCGTCTTTCGCGGGGTCCCAACGGAAAATGTCTTGAACGGTCGGCCCGCTTTTTCCTCCCGGAATGACTTCGGCGACCTCCGTCATTCTACGAATAACGCCTTTTCGCCGGTCGTGAATGCGGTGCTGCATGACGACGAAATTAAGCGCATTAAGCATGACCGGCGAAACGCTGATGGGCGGCGCGCCCAAACGAACAATGGTTTCGTCAGCGGAATTCGAGTGCACCGTGCCCATGCAACCGTGGTGACCGGTATTCATGGCAGTAAACATCGTGAAGCCCTCCGCCCCGCGGATTTCTCCCACGATCACGCGGTCAGGCCGCATTCTCAACGAGTTTTTAACGAGCGTGTCCATGTTGATTTCTCCCGTGCCTTCCGCACTGGAGGGCCGGACTTCAAAACGAATCCAATGCTCCAACGGCAAGTTCAATTCGGCCGTATCCTCGATGCTGATGATGCGTTCATCCAATGGAACGAACGAAGCTAACACGTTTAACGTCGTGGTTTTCCCACAGGCGGTTCCTCCGGCCACGAGAATGTTGGCGGGTTTCGCGCCGAGCCCATCGGATATGAGCCACAAGAAACCCGCAAGCTCCAAACTCACGGTACCGCTGTTCATCAAGTCAATGACCGTCAACGGATCCTTTCGGAATTTTCGCAAAGTGAGCGTAGAGCCGTCAATACTCGCCGGCGCAATGGTCGCGTTGACACGCGAACCGTCGGGAAGGCGCGCGTCCAAGAGAGGCGCCTGAATGTCGATGCGGCGACCAATGGAACGGGCCATTTTGTCAATTAAGTTTCGGATGTCCCGATCTTCGTAAAAGATAATGTTGGATTTCATCATCTCGTACTTGCGGTGGAAAACGAATACCGGGCGCTTGGGACCGATAATCATGATTTCTTCCAGACTCTCATCCTGTAACAAGGGGTCAATGAGCCCGTACCCCACCATTTCCTTGACCACGGCTTCGGCATAAAACTGTTTGGCGTGAATCGGGACTTTCAGCTCGGGAGTCGCCTCGATGATCTGCAGAATTTTTTCAAGGTATTTCGTGCGCTTCTGGGATTCGGTAAGTCCTTCCGCTTCCCCGATGACTCCCGAAGCAATTTCCAACAGCGTGCTAATCAATGCCTTTTCTTCGCCACGTAAGTGCGGTGCCGGAATCTCGTACCAGTATAACGGCTCGCCCTCTTCCTTGTAGATATGAACGTCCCCGTAGCTCTCGACCAATACTTTTTCCCCGGTCTCCGATGGCACCGGAAACGGGGAAGACACCGGCAACGTTTTAGAATCGTGAGAAACGTCCGCTGGGACGGCATCCGATTTCTTTCGGGACGGCTTACGCTCGGCTTTAGCGCTGCGGAGGGCCTCGTCAAGATCCATGCCAGCATAACCGCTCCGTCATTCAAAAAGGTTTCGATAAAGAACGAAAAAACGAACGCGACGGGAATAAAAAAAAGCCCGTTTTTGTTCGAGAAATCCAAAAGGCTTATATACGACGGAACCGTCGATTAGAGTGTTTCTGTTCGGAGGTGACACCCACATGAAATTTTCGATGATGATGCTGTTGATGGCTGCCGTAGGCCTGTTTTTGACGCCGATAGTCGGTGCGGTTACGGGAACCGGGCAATACGGAGAAGATGATGACGCCCCCACCCTCGCGAGAAAAACCGCGGATTACACGAATGCGTATTCCCGATGCAACGCCATTACGGATGATGACGAAAAAGTGGCGTGCCTCAAAAAAATCAATAGCGAAGGAAATACGGATTACAAGCGATGCAATGCCGTCGCGATTTCCAACAGGGATGATTGCCAGAAGCAACTTCAGGATCAAGTGACCTCCGACTTGCCATTCGTCAAGAAGAGAGAATGTCTCGTCATCACGAACGAAAAGTCCAGAAAGAAGTGCCTCGACGAGTTTGCGGGAACCGAAGGCGCTGCGCCTAAAATCGCTTCGGCGGTTTCCGGAGTGATCACGAAGTGCAACGACCTGGATAGCGCCGACAAGAAAAAATGTTTGCTCGCGCTCAAAGTGGCGACCACGCACGCGTATGACGTCGCGCCGGGGGTCGCGGAATGCCAACGGACCAGCGACAACGCGGAAGACGTGCGCAACTGCGTGAAGCGGTTCGGGTTAGCCATAAAAGACGTGGAAATTGACTGCAGTGTTTTTGAAGACGATACGGCGAAATCGCGTTGCGAGACCTGCAAGGACCTGGATTCCGTTGGAAAGAAGAGTTCGTGCTTGAAGGAATTGAATGCGTGCTTGGCGACGAGTTCAGGTCAGGCCGCGGATACGGCGGCAGTCAAACAATGCGCTCGGGAACTCGATGAGAATCATGCCCGCGAAAGCGCATGCGTGAACGCCGTAGACTTGAAAACGTGCTATCATGAACAGTTTCAGGTCGGACAAGTCGACTGCCTGGATGCCGTTGACCTCGTCGCATGTCAGAAAGAAAATCGGAATCGCGTGAGTCAATACGTCAAGTTCCGAATGAGCAAGATGTCGGAGGGTATCAACCGACTTTATGAAAGCGGGTATTTGACGGAAGAACAAATAAAGGAAGCGCAAGAATACGTGGAAAGTCAAAAGGAAGCGTTTGCGGCGGCAGGGACCCTGAAAAAGAAGAAGGACGTGGTTTCAGACGTGCGGGAGAAATGGTCGGACGCTAAAAACCGGTTGGCCACTCATTGGAAGAATGCGGTTAAGGAACGGGTTCAAGCCATAAAGCAAACGATTCGGAGGCTGAAAGCCATCAAAGTACGGTTGGAGGAAGCGGGGTATGCCGTGGAACGTTTGGATGCCGCGATTACGCGTGGGGAAAACCTGTTAACGAAAATCGAGGAAGCGGAAACGCTGCCTCAACTACGCGTATCGATTAAAAATGCGTTGACGTGGATGCATTACGTAAAGAAGGTACTCATCGCGGTAAAGAACAAGTCCACGATGCCCGGCGAACCGGAATTGGAGCCGGATGTTACGCCGAGTGCGACGCCCACGATTGCCGCGCCCACGCCAACACTGGATGCAGATGATGATAAGCCCTCGCCGACACCTCAACCGGCGGATTTGCTGGGAGGAAATGGAGTATAGGTGATTGGAAATGAAGCAACTCATTGCAATAATGTTTATCGCCGTACTCGCCATGGGGTGCACGGAGCAGCCAACGACTACGCCCACGGCAACGCCGGCTCCCACGGAGCAAATTACGGCGACTCCGAACGTCGATTTAACGGGTGGAGAAGCGGACTTGGAAAATATCAATCAAGAACTCGCTGAACTGGGCGAACTGACTGGCGAACTTGAAAACAGCGATTTTGATGTGGATGTCGTACAGGAAAAAGTGTTCGAGTGAGAGGGATGAAGGCATGGTTGAAGCGAACCTCGTGATCTGGACGGGAAGCGGCGTCCTGGTGGCATCCGTTCTGTTGTTTAGCTATGTCTTGAAGAAAATGTCTTCGCATTCCGATAAGAAGATGCGACGAGCTGAAAAGCGCATGGACGACGTCGGCGTATTTCTCTCGCACGTGTCGCAAGACTTGACGCATGCACGACGGCGTCATACCCAGAAAGTGCACGCGGAACACGCACATCGACGCATGCTGGAAACCGCGTCGCAATTAGGCGTGGACGAAAAAGAGTTCGCAATAGCCATGAATAAATGAGAGGGGATGATAGCCTATGTCAATCATTGCGGGATTAAGTGATGTATCGCTGCTGGTATTCGTGGTCGTTATTGCGTCACTGGTTTGGATGATCAAAGTCGCTTACGATTTGAAAAAGTTGATTGTGAAGCGTGGAAAACTGATTGACAGTAAAGTATCGTTATTAGAAGGAAAAGCCGTCTTGATGCGCAGGGAAGTCGTGGACCTGCATAAGAACATGCACCATAAACTCGATAAGGAAGAGTTCGAGCGCCGCGTCGATGGACTCGTGGAACTGCTCGGCGGTAAAAAGTCGAACAAGAAGCACAAGGACGCGCGCTAAGAGCGTATTAAGGCAGGCGAAACACTGAACCCCAGAGTGCGCCGCATTTTAGAAAAACAGCTTTTCAGAAAAATAGGGGAGCGTCGGAGTGGAAAACGCGTGTTCGACGCGTATTACAAGACAGGAAGCAAATCCGTCAACGTTTAATCACGTGCTTGCCTTTGGCTTGCGGTACGATCTGCACTTTCGCGTTCTTGAACGCCCTTTTTTGCTTCGCTTCCGACAATTCCTGTCCATGATTCCAGCGGTCGAGAAAGAGCGCCAGCGCAGCGACTTCGGAATGCGGTTGCCGCGTCACCGAAAGGTTGTAATCCACTAAGTAATAGACGTCCGTCGGGACTTTCTCGGAACCGATGATGACGATAACGGATTTGCCTTTCGATTGAGGCTTGATTTTAGGAATTTTCTTTTCGAAGTCCTCGCCGTAGAACGTTAAATGGATCTTCAGAGCGCGTTTCTGCCTTTTTAGAAACGATTGGGGCTTGGGTTCGTAAGAAACCTTGAATTTTCCTCCCCACTTCTTCGTGACCGAGCGCAGGCTCTCCAGAATGGATTCGTCTTTTTCCCCGCAGAGAATAAAACGGTCGGCTAATAATGCGCGGGCCACCAAACCGCAATGCGTCGTAATGCGCTTATCGCGTTCAATGCGATGACCTAAACGAAGAATCGTGATCATGGTTAATTGAGAGGCGCGCGCGCCATATAAGCGTTACACTGGAGCTATCAACGAACAGGCCGCCTCACGAACATTAGGAGGCCCCTTTCAGAGCCAAACGGGCGACCAGTTCAACCCACCTTCACAGAATCCGCATGTTTTTCTACACGGAAGGCGAATAAAAGGCTTTTCATTCGTCAAACGACGTAAATTTGGCGTAGAATAAATAACGAACAATAACAGGAAATAACGGGCTAACGAAGTCGTTCTGCAGATTGATGATCATGACGAAAACCATGCGACGATTCAGGATGTTAAAGGGTTCCGCGCGGTTCAAATGAGTCAAAATTGACATTTTCAGATGGCTGGAGGGTTCGAAACGAATGTTCTACAGTCTTCTACGCGTGCGAAGCAAGTCGGTAGTTTATTATTGCATTCCTTCTTACTGAAAGCATGGACCAGAAAGCGCAAACCGCGGTAGAATACGTGTTGCTGGTGGGAGCCGTCATCTTTCTGGTGACGCTCGTATACCTCGTGGCACGAGACCGCATCTTTAATCCCGCCCAACACTCCATCGCGAACACTTCGGAAGAAATTCGGAATGTGACGCAAGGCGTGCTCGACTAGCAACCGGCGGAACGCATGAACAAGATTTTTTTTAAACGTCGGAAGGCGCAAACGGCTACGGAATTCATGCTGCTATTGGGAGGAGCGATACTCGTCCTCATCATCGTGTTTTCGTATTCCCGTTCTCAATTGTTACAGGAAGGATTGAGCAATGTCGCGACGTACGGGAACGAAAGCATACAGAATATTGAAAACATCACGGATCGGTCACTGGAATACAACTTAACCACACCCACCCTCGTGCCTACGCCGTGCGCGTGCGGATTTAATGCGTCATGCCCCAGCGGAGAAGAATTAGTCGATATTTGTGAAAACGGATGCGACGTGAGCGGATGCCTTTCGTGCAATGCCGTATGCTCAAAAGAAGTCACGGGTTGCGGGACGTTATCGCATGAAGGGTACTACCTGCTCTCGGCTAATGTGACCGAAAAGAACTCGTGTCTCAAGGATGTGAAGGACAACACGACGATTGATTGCAATGGATTTTGGGTTGTCGGAGAAGGTAAAGGGACTGGCATCGAAGCGTTCAATAACGACAACGTCATCGTACGAAACTGTTTCATCATCAACTTCGCAAACGGCGTGTACTTCAAGAACGGGCAAAACAATACGGTAGAGAACAGCTGGTTTGATGACAACGCGTATGCCATGCGGATTGAAGACGAACCCCGCATGAACATCCACCAAAATGCGATTTTGGCGAATACCTACGGGATATTCATAACGCAATCGGAAGAAATCAACGTTTCCCTAAATAACGTGACGAACGGATTCGCGACAACAGCGGGAATATACTTTGAAGATGATTCATCGAACGCCAGCATCACGTTCAATTCCATTACGGGACAAGGAACGTACGGAATTTGGGGGAATGACGCGGACGACGCGAACGTATCCTATAACAACGTCTCCATTTTTGGGACGCGGGCCATCTATCTGCAAGACATTGCGCG
The DNA here is from genome assembly GCA_018819225.1 of Microcaldota archaeon. Lineage (GTDB taxonomy): Archaea > Micrarchaeota > Micrarchaeia > Norongarragalinales > SBBD01 > JAHJQN01. Next base: position 134,718 of record JAHJQN010000007.1, on the reverse strand, counting down.
AGGCCATTTCTACTTTAATAATGCCTCTAAGGCCATTACGGGGTATGGCATGTACTTGTCGGACGTCGACGATAGTCGGTTCATCAATAATTCGTTATCTTCTTCAGGTACGTGTGCCATCTTTAATGGTCTGGCGGGAACCTGTGAAGCCACGTGCAAAACGAATCAAGGGACGTGTTCCAACAATACGTTCGCCAACAACACGCCGTTCGAATGCACGGTATCCGAAATCATTGGTTAAGTGAAGAAGTCCGCGATCGCGGAAACGAAATCGCCTAAATCGCCCGCGTATTCGCCAAGGACTTCGATAACGCGACCATCCGTAATTAAAAACAAGACGGCAAAAAGAAAAAAGACCGCGAGAATCGTCAAAATGAATGTGTCAAACGTGCTTTGGGAGTGTTCCATGGGTATCACCGGCGCAGGATTCGAATTCCAGTCGAGGTCGCTACAATAACTTGAGAAACGTTTCTCGAGAAAATGCCATTTTCAACCATGCCCGGAATCTGGTTTAACGAAATTTCAAGTGCGGACGGATTAGGGATCTTTCGAATGAACGCGTCCGCGAGCACGTTACCGTTATCCGATTTTCTTGCGCGCGTTATCAATCGGACGCCTTGCTTTGAAAAAAGGCGCGAAATTTCGGGAAGGGCAAACGGAAGAATCTCTAACGGAACCCACCCGGCCAGCGAGGAACGCATTTTGGTTTCGTCCACGATGACCATGAAGCGTTTCGCAGCATAATCAATCACTTTTTCGCGCGCATGCGCTCCTCCGCCGCCTTTGATGAGGCGGAGTTTCGAGTCAACGGCGTCGGCTCCGTCAATAGCGAGATCGATACGGCGCGCTTGCTCGAGCGTCAATAACGGAATCCCATTTTTTTTAGCGAGTTTCTCCGACGCTTTCGAAGTCGGAACGCCTTGGATATGCAGTTTTCGTGCGCGAACGCGTTGACCCAGTAATCGTATGAACGCTGCGGAAGTGGATCCGGACCCTAGTCCGAGGATCATGCCGTTTCGGACGTGCTTCAATGCTTCTGCTGCGGCCTGCTCTTTTAAATCCACGAATAGGTGATTGACTCCGGGTTTATAAGTTTTATTTATCTTATCTTGCTCGAGTGAAGATGGTCAAGGATAAAGAAAACAAGTGGGAGAACGCGTATTTAGCGATTATTATCGTTTTGGCATTCGTGGTCAGCTTTCTTTACGTGCAGTTCCTTCACCCGAAAGAGTATCACGTTAACGGATTGACGATCGTCAGCGGGAGACCGCCGGGAAGCGTCCTGCCGGAGTTATTCGCGGGCGACCCCATCGTCATGCGAATGGAGATGACGCCGGGCACGAATCCGCAGAACGGCGTGGTGACCGTGCTGGCCTCGGAAATAGCCGGCGTGTTCGCGCTCAACGAGCGTCGGATTGCAAGTTATGGACACATTGAAGGGGTACCGGATGAGGACGCGTGGATCAACTGCGTGGAAGAAACCTCGTTTTGCAAGAACGAGCGCATCGTGGTCAAATTGGATCCGTGTAACTGCGTGAAAGTGGAGCGGGATAGAGTTTTCCTCTTATTCGACGAGGATCAAATGCGCAGTACGGACTTGCGGTTGACGATTCGAGCCATGTTTAATGGCGTGTTGGCGGATGCCCAATGAACGATAGCCAGTTAGTCGTGAAATTGTTTGAAGCCGGAGTCATTCAGTTCGGCGATTTCGTGTTGAAGAGCGGTATGCATTCCCCTGTTTACATCGACTTGCGGCTCGTCGTCGGACACCCCGCTTTAATGAACGGGGTCGCGGAACGAATGGCAGAAAAAATGAAGAACATTCGTTGCGATCGCGTGGCAGGAATCGCGTACGCGGGTATTCCGCTCGCCACGGCGCTATCCTTGAAGTCCTCGAAACCCATGGTGTACACGCGAAAGGAAATGAAGGAGTATGGAACGAAAAAGCCTTTCGAGGGCCCGTATCTGAAAGGAGAGCGCGTCGTGTTAATCGATGATTTGATTACAACGGCTAAAAGCAAAATAGAGGCCGCGGGTGTATTGCGGAAATCGGGGCTCGTGGTAGAGGACGTGCTCGTGTTTCTGGACCGGGAGCAGGGGGGAGACGCGCAATTAAGAGAAAAGGGCATGAAACTGCACGCGTGCATGACGTTCACTCGCTTGTTAGACGGGTTGGTTGAAGAGAAGAAAATGAACCAGGAGCAGGCGGATTCCATAAAAAAGTACGTGGCGGAAAACCGGGTGTAAACCCATGGAGGATGAACGGGATGCGCAAGACCTTTTAGTCGCGTTCCATTCGGCGGCTCACTTGCTTGAGCTATCGGAAAACTACCTCATAAAAGCGGATTTCGTGCCGTTCGCTGGACTCAAGAGCACTATTCGGATTGATCGCGGGAACCGGATATTGAGCGCAAGAGTCAGTGATGGGTTCAAGGCCGCATCGCCGGAAGCCCTCTTGGGGCTAGCGCTCGAATTGACTTCGAAAGTGACGCGAAGGAAACTTCCGGATGCGGTTCAACCATTTGCGGATGCGTATCAGGAGATGTTTGACGGTAAAGAGGCGATGCGATTGCATGATTCGCTGCGTAAAACGCGGGGAAGAAAACGGAAAGCGAATGAAAAGGGGAAGCATGTGGACCTCAAAACGCTTCTCGAGCGCGTATGGACTATGTATCCGTATACGTTTCAGGGGACATTGAAACCGACGGTGCACTGGAGTCGATCACGAAGCAGGCGGAGACTCGCGTTTTATGATTCGGCGTTCAATGCGATTGTGGTCAGCAAGCGTTTTGATCACGAACGAACCCCTCACTATTTCATTGAATACTTGTTGTTTCATGAACTCTTGCACGCGAAGCATGACGTGGAATACGGGAACCGGAAACGCGTGCATCATCAGGCATTCAAGAGCGATGAAAAGCGGTTTGCGTTGTATCAGGAAGCGCAGGAATACTTGAAGCGACTCTAGCAGTATAAGCACTTAAACCACTACTTAATAAACAATTTGTTCTTTTTTTAGGGTATTGGTTGGAAAAACCGAAAGTCTTTTATTCTTTTAGGTACTTATTCATGGGAAGGCAAATAAGCCCGAAAGGGTTGAAACCAATAGGGGAGGCACAAGGAAATAATAGCTTTATTGGAGGCATATCCAAAATTTTGATTTCCTTCCTCCCCTGGTTTCATTTAACGAGTGCACCAAAGGAGGCAGGTTGGAATGGTAGGAACATACGAGTACGAAAACGTCCACACGGGATTTCGTGCGGATTATGCACCTGCAGTGCTCCTCGCCATAGTAGGAACGTACATGTTATCCGCCGGAGAACTGGCAGGCGGACTGTTTTTCGTGGTGGTGGCGTTGTTATTGTATAACGCGCTTAAACCAGATACCACGAGCAGCTACACGTGAGTAGGGGGAGGGCTAGTAGGTCAGCTTGAAGCGTAGCAATGCCGCCAACTGAAACGCCGCAAATTCTTTTCCCGCATCGTCCTCTGAATTGAAGATTAAGATGCGGGCGCCTAATTTCTCGGACTGCTCGAGAAGCGAATTGAATGATTTGTCCGACCGCAGGAGAGAATCCGCAATCAAGAGGGTATCCACGGCGCCGGCGGATAATGCTTCGCGCACGGGCTCGATACCGTAGACCGCGAATCCGTCAAGGGTTCCCAAACTTTTCTTCAAGCGCTCGAGGGCAAGAAATTCGTCTTGAATCTTCTGGCCGGAGACGACTTTCTGCAGCAAACCTTTCTTGAGTAGCTCGAATACCGCGGTTTTTTCAGCAGAGCTCGCGTGCTCGAACCAAAAGGTCTTGGATATGACCGGGTCCTTGTTCTGCGCGAAGCGTTTGAACTCGTCTTTCGTGAACCCCGGGCCCGCGATAATCATGCGCTCCGCTTTCCGTTTTTTGGCGGCCTCTAGAACCTCTTCGAAAAATTGCTGTTGCATTGTTGAAAACGTTTTCGCATCGCGCTTGCTCGCCTGATTCTCGATTTCGAACAAGAACCGAAGCCCATTCTGCTGAAGCGTCGCGAATAGGGCATGATGCTCGTCCATGGCAATGATGAGTGCCTTTGCCGCGCGCGCTTTTTTTCTCGCTTCCTCCAGTAATTTTTTATGGTAGATTTGGAAGGCCTTGATGAGCGTGAACCGAGTATGAATCTCCAAATCAAGGGTATGGAACTGGCCCTGCTGCGCGAACTCGGGAGGCGACGCTTCCAATATTTTTCCGGTAACGCGTAACTTATTGGAGGCCTCGGCATACTCGACTTGATCAATCTCAAGCAACAGTTTTACGCGCTTCTTTTCCCCGCTGTCTGCCCGCTGGAGATCCAGGGCTTTGACGCGTCGAAACGAGGTGCCGATCAGCTTATCGCCCCGTTCAATGATGCGGGAAAGCAGCCACAAATCCTCCAGGGTCTCTATATCGCCCTTGAGTTCCGTTTCCTCGAAACGTAAGACGCGCATAAGGGAAGAATAAAGGGAAAACACGTTATAAAGAAGAGGGGTTAGCGGCGACGCATGAGTGAGAATGCCGAGAAGAGCACGAGCACCACGAACAGGACATGCATTTCGGGTATCGAGCCCCGCTCAATACCGGCGCGGGTAATCGTGCATGAAGTCGTGCGGAAGTCCGTTGAAACCCGTAAATGGATGGAACCGGATTGAACGGATTCGATCTGGTAAATGAACGCGTTTCCGATCACTTGAGTCGAAACAATGGGGGCGCCGGATAATTGCACGTCACTTTCTTGGCATGCCTTGCCTCCCCGCAGGCATTGCACCGTCACCTCCGATGAATCCGTATAACTCAAGCGGGGACAATTCAAGGTCAGGAGATCAAACTCTTGTGGCGCAGGCGCATTTTCTTGCACGGAAACTAATGCCTCCCCATAAAGAATGCCAATAGTTGCGCGCACGTTTCCTACGGAGTCGGTAAAGGGGGCCGTGTAAAAACCAGATGGAGTCAGGCTCCCTTCCAAACCGTTCTCCAGACTCCAGGAAATGGAGCCAGGACACATGAACGGCACGCCGCCGTCAATGCAAGAAGCGGTGAAGAGCTGCGTTCCACCGTAAGAAAGGGCTACGGAAGAGGGTTGAACGGATATTAAGTAATTGCTCGCGGGAACGAACATGGATCCGACGACTCCGAGAACATCGGCGCGAATGGTTCCGGATGCCGTTGAGACATCAATGCTCTGATGGGAGAAATCAGCGAATACGGGATTGGCTTGAGGTGAAATAGACGCCGTGGTTCCGGCTCCAAACCCGCTTAAGCTCCAAACAGGGTCTGCAGGACACGCCATGCCGTTGCCGTCGTTGTCGAAGCATAATGCTTCAAAGGTTTGCGAGCGAATCAAGTTGTCTGCATAGACGGTATTGGCAGGTGGAACGATTTGCACGGTTCCCCACACGCCGACGGGATCGGTAAGAGAAAGGGCGGCGGAATCGGTATCCGTTTGGGAATTGCTGTCGCGAACAAGCAGGCGTAACACGTAGTCGCCGACTTGATCGCACGTAACGGTTCCGTGAGCCGTAGCATGGGAAGAACCGAGATTTAGAGCCGGCGCATCGAACACGCAATCACTTCCACCTGGACCGCTTTGCTTGGACCACGTCAGTTGAGATACGGTTGCACCATACGCCCAACCATCACCTTGAATGGGAACCGGCAGGCCCTGGAATCCCGGTGAATTCACGACAGCTAATGCGTCAGGAGGATAGCGGCACCCGCAAGCGGAACACGTTCCGTCGGGATACGCCGTGCAATCGCTGTTTTCATCACAGTTCGCTCCGCAATGCCCGACCCAACAGTATTGATCGTAGTCGGGCGGCGTACACGCGCACTCGGACGGATCGGTATTGCATGTGCCTTGCGAGGTTTCGTAATCGCGCCAGTACCGGCCAACGCACCGGTCATCGTAAATATCGCAGTCTTCATCGCCATCGCATTCCGCACCGCATTGTGCAACGGATTCGGAACACGCTCCGTTTTCCCAAGGCGCGTAAGAACAGGCGCAGGAATTTGAGCACGATGCATCGCGAGTTTGGTAAATATCATTGGCTGCATAACATCGCTCGGTGTTGGTGCAATCACTGTCTTCATCGCATTCCGCACCGCAGCCTTCATCGCAGAACGGAAGACCCGTGGTATAGCACGCGTCGTGCGAGGGTTGGGAAATGAATGAGCCGCAGTTTTGACAAGAGCCCCACGAACCCGGGAAGCAACCGCCCGCCATTCCAGAAGTACATGTTTCTCCGGGGCGTGCGCGCCACCCGCAGGATGCGCCAGGGTGAGAATCCTCGTTTTCGGAACCGGGATCGCATCCCTCGTAATCCACGCTGTCATCACAGTTGTTAGGTGCCCCCCATAATCCGGAACCGCTTGCGCCGCATTCCCGATAATAATCGTTTCCGAAGCACATCTCGTATCCATCGGGATAATCGCAGTTGTTGTTTTGGTCTATGACGCAACTCGTGGCATCCGGAGCACATCGTTTCACTCCGCCTTCAAACGTCTCCCGGCAGTAACCGGACGCGCAATTACCGTTTACGGTGCAAACGCTGCAAACCGGTAATCCGACAACCGTAATATCCGCTTCGTCGAATACGCCGCCGTAAGACGCGCGTACTACGCCGACTCCAGTGGTCGCACCAGCTGTAAACAACCCCGTATTGTCAACGGATCCGATCGTGGAGGTCCATGTGAGAGCAGGACATTCAATAGTATCACCGCATTCGGTCACGCACGTCGCCGTAAACTGGCGCGTGCCGAATACGGGAACCGTTGCGGATGGCGGGCTGACCGAGATGCTGGTGATGTCAGGCGTTGAACCGCCAACGGAACCCAATCCGTTCTGATAATGGAAAAGCAAGAAGGGGTCTGCAGGGGAAAACACAAACAATTCATTGCTAACAAAAGTGCTGGAGCTATATTGAATCAAACCCGTCGTGTCGATGGCGTCGCCGTCGCTGGCGTCCACGCGAATCAAGTACACCGAGGTAGCGGTATGCCGGTGCATGCAAATCAGTTCGTTGGGACCAGCCAAATAGACCAGGCCCCAGTCGCAGTCGGTACCTGAATTCGTCCAAATGACGCTACCCGTGTTCGCGTTCAATGCCCGAACGCCTTGGGCTCCGGGAATCCGAGCATACAATAGGTTATTGTAAGCGGCAAGATTCGTTCCGAGATCGTCGAACGGTCCCCAAAGCAATGCGCCGTTGTTCAAGGGATTGTAAGAGGAAAGCTTGTCCCAATAACCTGAACGTCTTCGATCCAAAAAGATTTTGTTATTGTGAACAACGATTTGAACGGTTGCCGCGTTTTCCGCCGAATTGTGAAGGACTTGGCTCCAGAGCGGAGCGCCCGTATCTTTATTGAAGGAATATAACGTGGCGGGACCGTGATGAGTGTTTACGCCGCCTTCATGGTGATCCACGACGAAAACGAGCTGGTTTTGGAAGATGGCGGGTTGGGAATTGACCTCGCCCTTGTTCACATCATCAATGTTAAAGTCAATGGTCCAATCAAACGTTTTCGTGTTATGGTTGAAGGCTTTCACGCGGACACGCCCGGAACCCGAACTCGTAAAGGCGTAGACGCGCGTTCCGTCGGTCACGAGCCGATAGACTCCCGCGTAATTCACGATGTTATCCAATTCGTAATTCGCTATCAAGTTGCCGTTGCTTTCATCCATTTCGACAAGGTAATAGATGCTCGGATATTGACCGCCCAAAACACTGTAGACGCGGTTTCCAAGAGCGACGACGTCGTAGCTGTGAGAAACGACGTTGTAGAGCGCATTGCCCGGATTCGAACCCCAGACAATGTTTCCGCACGCTTTATCGTGTTTCGTGAAATAAGTGTGGCAAACCCCTCCCCCGGGGCATGGACGTCCACTTCCGTAAAAGTAGTCGCCGCGTTCCACGAGCGTGTACGGTCTGTAGACGTCGCGCAGCCAGCGCTCGCTGTTGATGTCAATAGCGCTGCTAACGGGTATGGAAAGATCGCGGGTCTCATCCGACAACCGATGCGTCCACTCCGCTTGAACAATAACGACTGCGCTGAATAAAAATAGGAGAAGCAAGAGGATGGGACGCCACACGGACTTTCGAATGATCCAGCGCATGTTAACGTTTCGGATACGGGATATTAAAAGGTTTCAAACAAGAGAGATGGGGAAAATCGTAATCTTTATATACGGACCTCGAGTAATGCAATCGGTGAGATCCCCCTATGTACCGAATCCTGTGGTTCAAGATTGGCGGCCAGCGCGTTCACTTGCTGAAACTCGCGGGCGCGTTCCTCATTGCAGCCTCCTTGCTCAAGGTCGCCGAAGCCTCGTACAGCATTTTCGTCGTCGCAAACAAAATCGTTTACGCTCAATTGAATCCCAATTTGATCCCGCAGTTGTTCGGATGGGCGATTTCCGCTCCGTTTGAATTTGGTAACGAGGATGTCATCGGGGTCATGATGGGCCCGCTGGCGGGCTTCGTGTTCTGGTTGGGACTCGCGACCGTCGCACTCATCATATACCAAAGCGGAAAAATTGTTTTCCCTGTCGAGGAATACGACGAACGCGTGACCAAGCATCACCGCAAACTCCTCGAACGCGTCACGCGACTAAAGAAGCGCCGATAAGTTCAAGCGGAGACCAACAGACATAATAATGGGTAGTCACTAATGCGCTCCATGTCCGCGCCTCGTTTGAAACAGTACGCGAATAAGTCGGAAAATCCTAAACCGCAAAGCTTTTTGCGCACGCTACTCGTTATTGCGGTCGTGGCCTTCGCCACTATTTTCATCGTCGGATTAATCGTTGGGAGCGTAGGCGGTTTTGATAACTCGTGCGTGGCGCGCATTCAATTGAACGGAGAAATCACGTACGGGCCCGGCAACGGATTATTTGAAAGCGGGGATACCGCGGAAGAGATTATGCAGCAATTCAAAACCGCTAATGCGGATCCGCGTGTCGGCGCCATACTGTTTGAAATCAACTCGCCAGGAGGCAGCGCGGTCGCGAGCAAGGAAATTTATGACGAGTTGATGGAGAGCGAGAAGCCCGTGGTCGCGTACTTGAAGGAAGTGGCCGCGAGCGGAGGCTATTATGTGGCGAGTCCGGCGCACACGATTATTGCGAACCCGAACACGATTACGGGCTCCATTGGAGCGCGCGCAACCTTATTGAACTACGAGCAATTATTCGAGAAAATCGGGTTGAAACAGGAAAGCATTCAAAGCGGTGAAAAGAAGGACATTGGCGCGGGTTATCGTGAGATGACGGAAGAGGAGAGAGCGTTAATGGAAGAACTCATCGGGGAAACCGCCAATAATTTTGCGGAGGACGTGCGAAACGCGCGCGGTGAGCGTCTGAATCCGGAGGGATACGAGGACGTGTTGGATGCGCGCATATTAACGGCAAAGCAGGCGTTGCGTATCGGTATGGTGGATGAAATCGGGGGAAGGGCACGAGCCGAAAAGAAAGCCGCGGAGCTGGCGGAAATGGATAGCGAGAACGGGATTTCGTTCTGCGAATTCAAGGCGCAAGGCGGGTTGTTGGAGTGGCTATCCGGAACGTCTGCAGGATTCGGAACGGGATTCGCGAAAACGTTTGTGAGCGAATTGCAGAAAGAACGCTTAACGCTTCAATACCGCTAGGGGGTACCCGCCGTTGTTTTGGTGACCGTCGTTTTTTCAACGACCATCTTATTCTTGGATGGAATGGCTTTTGCGGGCGCTAGCGGTTTCACGGTTTTTTTCCGAGCGGATCGCTTGATCGTGCGAACGGTTCGGATGGTTTTGGATACCGTTTTCGGTTGGGTCTTGCGGCCGGCCTTTTTTTTGGTCGCTTTCTTTTCGGCCAGTCGACGCACGGACCGGATGGCATTCCGCGTTTGTTTCCGGCGAGCAGACAGCTTATAGACGCGTGTGATGTGAGCACCGTGACGCGAAATCTTCTTGCTGAAACGGGTCAACTGGCGTTTCAACGTATTCACGCGCGTCGTATTGTCGGAAACCATGTCGAGCAAGCCGCCCAAATCCTCTCCGCCCGCGGAGGGTGAACGTTGCTGGAGTTCGTCGAGACGGTTGGCCGCTCCTTCCAGTGCCCGTTCCACTTCTTCGCGATGAAGTTGCAGCTGGGAAAGGGAATCGCTTTGGGACTGGAGTTGCGAAGAAAGCGTTTGAAGTTGTTGTTCCGTGGACGTCAGCGCGTACAGCTTGGCATCCAACGATTCCTGCATGCGCGAAACGGTTTCCAGCTTGGCATTTTGTTGGACGGTCAGATCGCGTTGTTCGGATAACAGATTTTCGAACGCCTCTTGCTGAATGAGCGTTCGCTTTTTGATTTGATCCAACTCGAAAGACACGGACTCGAGCGCATCGGAAGGAGAAGCAGGTTTCTGTAGATCGTTTGAAAGCGTTTCAATTTGTTCAGAGAGGGTTTTAAAGACGCGTTTCAGGTCGTCACGAACGGATTCGCACGATTCCGCGTTGTGAGGGGCTACTGGAGGACTCCGAGCGGAAACGTTGGATCGGGGGAGTTCGCCTGAAGCCATGGCCGTTAACAAGCCGTCGCGTATCGTGGATTGATGACTCTTGACCCCAGCGGCAAAGCCTTCCTCGAACGCACGCTTTTTGGCTTCGTCGAATCCGGTTTGGATGTCTTCCGTCAATTTTCGGGAAACGGTTCTGAATTCTTCGTCCGACATGTGTTCATGGACGCGCAATTGATGGGCGCCTACGTTCTTGGAGAGAGTGGCCTCGATGTCCGACAAGCTGTTGTGGACCACGTTTTTGGTGTGGGTTTTGACCATCGGCTACCACCTTATTGATTCATGCCGTCTTTCATGCGCTGCAATGATTGAGAAAACTCCGCACGGTAATTATGATCCGTTGAAGCACCGTCGACTTCGCTCTTGATGTTGGCCAGATTTTCCGCGCTGCCTTGATTCATGGTTTGACGCGAAAACATGAGGATGACGAGAAACGCGATCAGCAGCAAGATCACGATGAACTGGCCGCCTTCCGAAAACGCGATCGTCAAGAAGCCCGTGAGCCCGCTTGAAGAACCCGTAATAGTTGGCAGGGGTTGACGTCCAATGACTTCACCATCGCGTTTGACGAGCAAGACGGGGTGAGCGGTTTCCGAGGAACCCGAACGGATTTCTACGGGAACTTCGACTTCGCCTCTAGCAGGAAGGTCAAATGCGTCCGGAAGCGTGGCTTTCCAGTTTTCCGGCAATCCCTCGATCTCGAAAGTAGCGTGTAATGATTCATCGAGTTCGTTCGTGACAATGATCGCGTACGTGAAGAGTTGGTTCCCCGATTCCTTTTCCAACGGTTCGGAAATCGTTGCGGGAACCTCGGCTTCTTTGCGCGTCAAATGAATGCTGGCGCGCGCTTCCGAATGGTCGCCGAGCGCGATAACCTCGAGAACCGATTCCTTGGCTTTCAAGGCACGCGGAGTAAACGTGATGGATAGCTCTTGGACTTCGCCGGGTTCGAGGAAGAATCCTTGAGGGGCCACGTTAATGCCGCCCGGAACGCCTAAGAGCATGATATGGTAGCCCTCGCGGTAGGTTCCCAGATTCTCGAGTTCTACGTCAACAAGGGTTTCCGTATTGGGATCGACAAGCGCGGATTCAGGAGCCGACAAGCGACTCGCGTGATCATCCACCAGATTAATGCAGAGATCGGTCTCGGCAACGAGGTCCGCGCGATGTAACAATTGCAAGGTAATGAAGTGACGGCCTTCTTCCGCATCGGGAAGGGCTTTCAGATCCAGGCGAAGTGAATCAACGCCAGAACGCGATAGCGAAATGTAGTCGCGATTCGGGGAGGCATAAATTTGCGTGTCGACTCCGAGCGCGCGGACATCAAAACTTCCGGCAGCCCCGCGATTGCGTAATTGGAGTTGAACGGATTCGACGGTTCCGCGTTTTACGGAAAAACATTCGTCGGCGTCGCGGATGCTGACCGAGTATTCCGTGGGTTCGAACGAGGTCGATTCAATGATCTTGCTGCGGGGTTTCGGCACCAAGTAACGGCAGCCGTCTTCATCGCAAAGCGTGTGGGGAACGTAGCTCTCTTGTGGCGCCAGGCCTTCAACGTAGGCATCGCAGGCGCGTGCGGGCGTTACGGTGACGCGAATGGTCGTGGAATCGCTTCGGCATTCGCGGTCGGTGCAGACTTGTGCGTATACGCGCACGACATCGTTTCCACGGAAACAATCCGGAGAGCGGACATTCAATAGCGCACCTGAAGAAGCGCCGGAGAGAACGCGCGTGGTATGCGCGTCAAAGTAAGCGTTTAGATACGAGCTCGTGGCGGAGAAACTGATCGTAGCCGGTTCATCGAACGGATTCGTGGCGTAAACATAGGCTTGACCTTCCGTTGAAGAAAGGTAGATCAAATCGCTGGAGGCCTTGATCTCTAAAGCGGTTGCGGAATAGGCGGCAATCAGCAATACCAATAGACCCAGAGCCGCATGACGCAGATGTTTGTCCATGAAATCGACCACCAATATCGCAATTACAGAGTAGTAACAATATGGAATAGCTAATATATAAGCTTTTTGTAGATGTTACTATCACATAGTAGATACATTTATATAGGTGGAAAGGCATAGTCAAAAGCGAGTTAAAACGGGATCACAATGGATCAGGCCCCCATTAAAGAAAGCTTTAAAAACCACTCCGCAGTGACGACTAGTGAAGCTATGAATACGGAACTAGTTGGACAACTTCGCACGTTGGGGCTTAACCAATACGAAGCACAGGCCTACTTGGCCTTGACTCAAGGCGGCCCAAAATCCGCAGGCGAGGTTGCCGATATAGGCAACATCGCAAGACCGCGCGTATATGATGTGCTAGACAAGCTCCAGCAGAAGGGATTTGCATCGCTTAAAAGCGGAAGGCCCGTGAAATACGCGGCCATGCCGTTGGAAGAGGCCATCACGACGCTCAAAAAGCATAAAGAAGATCGCTTGATGGATGAAATTAGCAAAATCGATGAGATGAGTGGGAGACTTGCGAAACAGTTGAGCACGTCTGGAACCAGTAAACGCTATAATATCGAGGAAAACGTGTGGACGTTGCGCGGCCGAAACGCGATTTATTCAAGGCTCGCGCAAATGGTGGACCGCAGCAAGCACCACGTGATCTTGAGCTCGCCTCCCGACAATATTGCCCGAAAAATCAATGACAACTTACCGCACTTCGAGAAAGCGAAGAACCGAGGCGTGAAAGTGCACGTGTTGTCCCCGATCTCGAAACTCCTAGATAAACGACACGCACTACATTCACCGAATTCCCATGTCAGTAAGATTGTGACGACCTTAATGGATCGGCACGTGCCAACGCGCATGATATTGACGGACGACGAAGCGATGCTGTTCTTGACGAACGATCACACGCTCCCGGAAGATGAAGTGGGCTTGTGGATCAAGAACCCGCACATCTCGAGCACGCTGAAAGAACTCACGCTGGCGAAAAAATAGGCGTGCATGAAACTGGAACGGGCTGCCTAATGAGCGAATAGCACGTAAAGCGTTGATATGAGAATGACGATGAACGCCCAATCGTTGGCAGACATCTTGCTTTTAGAAGCCATTTCGTTTGCTCTAAGCGAAACCGGAATAAAAGCGTTGCGCCATTACATCGCAGACTACCGCTTGCGAAGCACTAAGAACAAGTGGTCGCGATGGAACGGATCGATGCGGATTTTCTCCAGAACATCGAAAGAGCGCAGCAAACGCGTAATGACTTCGGAATAGACTTGTTTGGGAGGACGCGTGGAATCAATGGAGCGCGATTTTACGGCAAAAAATGCCAGCCCGCCGTCCTTCAGGAATCGTTTGGCGTTCTCTTCCAGAATCAATACTTGTTCGCGATCCGCCACATCCTCATAAATCACGTCCACTTCTCCGACGTCGGAATAGCGTTCGGGAAAACGAGCGTCATCCACGATAGGCAGCATGTTCTCGCGCGTTTCGCAGACCGCAATCAAGTCCCGCGCGACCGTAGCCGAAAACTCGACGCAATACACGACCCCTTTTTTCCCCACGAGATCGCTGACATGAGAAGGAGTGGTGCCGGAAGCGGCGCCTAAGTAGAGGATGCGCGCCCCGTCCTGGAACGGAAAAAGACGCAGTCCGTTTACGAGAGCCGCGGCCAGCTTGCTGCGTTTTGCGTCCCACGACCGCAATTCCTTACCGTTTTGCTTGACGAGGTCCTCTCCGTATACTTTGTGACCGGGAGCCAGATTGCAAGTAGCTAACCGGCCGTTGACACGATAAACTCCGGGATGCGGGGAATGCATGATAAGTATGGGAAGGTAAAGCAATAAGAGGCTTTTGCGCGAGCGCTAGATGCAGCTCAATTGGATGGGAAGGGACTTTTCGGCGACCATTGTTTTACCCACGGGGCATTGAACGTAATCGGCGTAGGGGATTGAATGCATACGGGATGCCGGTATACGGGATCCAACGAGGAAATGGAAATGCATTCGCGGGATTCGGGACAAGGAGTATTGGCATCGCACGTTGTACCCGGAAGAATGGCGGTATAATCGATCCCTGCCGGACGCGATGCGGGAGCTGGAGCGGGTTGGGAGAGACCAGCCCATTAGAGCCGCGGACCATAATAGGATGAGGAATGGGCGCATGGATGCGTTTCTCGTTAGCGGAATTAAAAGCTAACTATTCGGGCTGGAAACCCCGGCTTTCCAACGATATGGCGAGTTTCCGCGAGCGATCGAATACGGAGTGAAGTAATGGAAGAAGTAAGGGGAAAACGGCGCGCGTGTTTCCGCGAGAGGCTTGCGCGATTCGCACGCGTTGCAATTGCTGTTGAAGTAATGGGAGAGCGGAAAAAGCGAGGAGGAACATAAACGTGAGAGAACGGGGGACTCGATAGAAGTGCAGGGCATCGCGCAACTGAGCCGGCGTCGTGGTGAACCAGAAGAGGAGGGATAAGAGGAAGAGATCCGTCAAATAGAGTGCGCTTAGCACGGATTCCGGCCATTGCCCCGTAAGAATTAAACGGAAAAGAAAAGCGACGATAGCGAAAACAAGGAGGAAGCGATGATGGGAAAGCGTTTGAAAGAGGGAAAGGTGGGAAATCCAATAGAGCGGGATAAGTAAAGCGAGAAATGCGAGCGCGTATTCTAGGGGGAAGAGCACTAATGAGATGGTGAGGAGAACGAATGCAGGGAGCGCGTAAACCGCAGAAAGTTTGTGAAGAGGCGAGTCGGCCATGTTATTCGCCTCGCATACGGCACGGAACCTTTAATCCCGCGCGTTCCGCTGCTCCGTTAATAAAAACAGATGGATCGCCATCCGCAATAACGCGCTGCCCGTATAATACGATGAAGCGTTTCGCGTATCGTGAAAGAAGGTCGGTGTCGTGGTCTACGACGAGAATGGAATTCCCATCCGCATGGAGTTTTTCCAGCAGGGTATATAGGGCGACGCTGCTGGAAAAATCGAGATTGGAGGTGGGTTCATCGAGAACGATTAGAGGGGTTTGAAGCGCCAGCGCGCTGGCAATGGCGACTTTTTGTTTTTGACCGTGGGAAAGCGAAGAGGGATCGCGAGCGGTAAACGCGGAGAGGCCGACGTCATTCAATGCATGAGTAACGCGCTCGGTAATCACGTTTTGGGGGAGGTGCTGGTTGCGTAGCCCGAATGCGACTTCATCTTCGACCGTGAGGGAAAAGAGTTGATCAGACGGATTCTGGAATACCATGGCCACGTCGCGGCTTAATGACTGAACCGAGTGCTTGGAAACCTCTTTTCCGGAAAGCATCACGCGCCCCTGCGTTTGAGCTGGAACCAGTTTGGGAATGACCCCGTTAATGCTTAACAAGAACGAGGTTTTGCCGGAGCCGATGCCTCCCATTAACCCAATGAATTCCCCTTTTTCTATGGAGAGGGAGATCTCGTTCAAAACGAGTTGGGAACCGAAGCGTAGGCTGAATTGCTCGAAGGAAAGAAGCGGCATGTCACGCACCGTATTTTCGGGCGAAACCGAAGCGGAATGCAATGAGCCATGCGATAGTAAACTCCATCGCGCCCTGCAAGGCATTCCAGAAGAACACGACGAAATACCACGAGTTGGACCCTAAAAACGGGAGGGGAACGGATTCGACAAACGACGTGAATTCTTGAGGAGAAATCTTGAAGAAAAGGGGTCCGGCGAAATAGAAGTTCGTGAAAATCATCAAGATGCCGCGCAACAATAGGGCGAGGGCGAGAACGAATAGCGCGCTCTTCCAGGACGCTAGAGAAGAAAGGGTTAAATCGGCGCCATAGCGCTTCCAGATATGCAGCAGGAAATACGAGAACGCGACGAGTACGAGGAACGGCAGAACGCCGATCAGCAACGCATTCTCAAATAGCGTCTCCGAAAACGCGTACGAATAGCCGCCTAAGGCAAATAGGACGCCTAACAGGATGACGGCGAGCACGAGAATACCGAATAGCTTGACGGCATCGAATCCCCGCTTGCGGGCCATGAGATACAAAGTAGGGATAAAGAACATGGGAAGCGTGGCAGAAAACTTCATGATCGCGCCCACGAAAGAGGTCGGCGAAGCGAACGTGATGAGGAGCGCCAAAAGAACGAGAACGTATAAGGCGACTTCGTAACCCAGCACAAAAAACGCGAGGAGCACGGGAACGGCAACGAGATCGATCGTCATGCCAAAACCCGTTGGAATACCGATAATGGAATTGGCGAATTGAAACAGCATGCCGATGGCCGCAAGCAATGCAGCGGCCACGAGTGCATAAGTGCGCATACCCAAACGTACGCGCCCTGAATTTATAAAAGTTCTTAAAAAAGAGTAAATACTCGAAAAAGAGTAATTAACGGATCGGGGTTCCGTCGGAGACGTCTTTTTCGGGGGTCAGGAGAACCGGCGTTCCGTTTTCATCGGCTGCCAGCAACATGCCTTGGGACTCAATGCCTTTCAACGATTTGGGCTCGAGATTGGCGACCACTACGATTTTCATGCCCATGAGCTCGTCCGCGGCATACGATTCGGCGAGACCGGCTACGAGAGTCCGCGTTTCCTCACCGAGACGCACCGACAGCTTGTAGAGCTTGTCCGTTCCCTCTACGGGCTCCACGGCCATGATCTTGCCGATGCGGAGCTCGAGCTTCGCAAAATCTGAAAAAGAAACCGTTTCCGTCATGCAATGCACGTTACGCGTAAACCCGGCGACGCGGATTGTAGAATCGGTCTCCCTTTAATGACTCGATCACGATTTTGTGCTCCTTGTGTTTCTTCTCAATGACCGAATAGACGAGCTCATAGTTTTGAACAATAATAAGGAGCTGTTTGGGAGACAGGCTCTTGACGCGCTTGCGAAGATCTAAAACCATTCGCTTGGCCTTATTCTCATTGACAGCGAGTGCCCTGAGTTCCTCATCCGTGAGCTTTTTGGCCGTCATGACCTTGAGCGCACGCTTAAGCAACTGTTCTCCGTCGCGGAGCTCCTGGTCCGTGAAACTCGTTTCCCGTTTTTTCAGGAAGCGCTTCTCACGAAGGATGAAGGCTAATAATAAGTCCAAGTGGTCGGCGTTCATAAAATGAGCACGCAAGTATACCTCGAAATTCAGCTATATATGGCTTTCGATTGAACGCCTACCGAATGAGCGTCCCAATACCGCACGAAGAACGCGTCATTAAAACCTGACTTGGACGTTCTCGCGCTCCTTGCCTTCCACTCGGAAGTAATCGTTCTTCAGGAAGCCCAGCATGCCGGCCACGAGATTGGAGGGAAACACCTGAATCTTCGTGTTGAAAGCGAGAACGGAATCGTTATAGAATTGTCGGGCATAGGCAATTTTGCTCTCCACGCCCGAAAGCTCTTCCTGCAATTGGAGAAAGTTTTGGTTCGCCTTCAAATCCGGATAGTTTTCAGAAACGGCAAACAAGCTCTTGAGCGCTCCAGACAGCAGGTTATCGGCGACTGCTTTCTCGCGAACCGATTTCGCGTTCACCGTTGCGGCTCGGGCATCCGTAATGCGTTCGAACGTCTCGCGTTCGTGTTTCGCATACCCTTTCACGGTTTCCACGAGATTAGGAATCAAGTCCGTCCGCTTCTTCAGCTGCACGTCGATTTGGCTCCACGCGTTCTCGATGCGGTTGCGCAACGTCACCAAGCCGTTGTAAATCCAGATGAATACGATAGCAACGAGTACGATGAGCGCAACGGGAACGTAAAGCAGTAACTCCGGCACTTGAAACACCCCGCATTCAAAGAGCGCGTCCGTTATTTAAAGGCTTTCTCTTGAACGCAACGACAAGGTTTTTATTGGGTGAATGAATACAGCTCTCCATGTCAAAAATGGCGGAGCGCTTGGACTTGTGGGCGGAAGTGCTCTCGGACCCAAAACACTTGTTTTCCCGTCAGAAAAAGCACGCGACCTACGAGGAAGGACACAAGCATTTGATGATGGGCGCGCTCATCTTCAGCGCATTGTTTGCGTTCACGTTCAAAATTCTTCCGGGCGTGTCTCCGAAAGTAAAGCCCATGGACCTATCTACGATCTTCCTGTTCATCGTGATCAACGCGGCTTCCGCGTTTCTTGCCGTGGTGCTGCTCGTTTCATTGAACTACTTGTTCGCGAAAGCGTTCGGAGGAAAAGGAAAATTCGCGGAACAATATTATTTGAATGCGATCATCCTGGCCCCCGTCCTGATATTATACTATCTGGTCAAGCTCTTTCCGGGAATCGGTTGGTTGATCGGAATCGGAATACTGTTGTATTATGCGTACGTGAACATTCGCATGCTGGAGGAAGTGCACCGCTTAAGCACACCGAAGGCATTCGCGTCATTGTTCATTCCGTCGGCCGTGATATTGTTCGTGTTGATCCTGCTGGGCATCATGCAAAAAGTCCCCTTGTTCTAAATAAAACGGGTCTCGAACAGTTTATTAAAATAATGACCGGCAATGGAGATCCGCCGGGCAAACTGCTCGGTTTCTTTCAATTTTCTCGCTTCTCGATAAGAATAAGCTTATTAACATTAAGGGGCTGAAACGTTTCCGCTGCTTATCGTGTCTAACAGCATTAGCGGTAGACGTCTCATGAACATCCCCAACGTATACGAGCGGCCGGATTATCACAAGCTACTGATCATTCCACTCGCGCTCATGTTTCTCTCATTGTTCTTTATCCCCATGATTCCGCAAGGCATCGACCTGAAAGGAGGCGCGTTGTTTACGGTGTATACGGGAGAAGGCGACTTGAACGCGAAAGTGACGGAGTTGGAAGAGCGCTTGAGCCCGCTTTCCCCGGAGATTAGCGTGCGCGTGTTCGAGAACCCGTCGGGACGAGGACTCGAAATTGAAATGCAGTCGAATCCGAATCTCGACGAGGTCGAGGAACAGTTGGCGTCACTCAAACGCCTGGATGAAGACTATTCCGCGGAACAATTACGCTTAGATGCATTGATCGATCAAGGCGAGGAAAATGAAATTCGGGAACAGCGCGCCAAAGCGCAGGCATCGGAACAAGCGCTATTGAGCGAAGCGAACTACCTCATGGAAAAACTGGGGACCGGAACGCGCGCAACCAATGGAATGGATGCGTTCGCGGCCGTGGATGCCGAGCTTCAGGAACAAAAATCGAGTTTTCGGGAAGACGTGCTGTCGGAAATCGAAGCCGTGGTGCCAGTCGACTCGTATACCAGCAAGGAAATCGGGGCGTCGTTGAGTAAGTTCTTCTTCTCGCAAGTGACGCAAATACTGTTGTTCGCATTCGTTGCTTCCGGAATCGTGATTGTGCTCGTGTTCCGAAGCTTCTTGCCGTCGCTCGCCGTCATTTTCGGGGCGTTCGCAGACCTCATCATCACGTTAGGGCTGATGGGGCTGTTCCAGATTCCGTTGACGTTGGCTACCGTTGCGGCGTTACTCATGCTCGTGGGGTTCTCGTTGGATACGGACATGCTGTTGACCATTCGCGTGCTCAAGAGATCGGAAGGAAACGCGCGACAACGCATTTTCGATACCATGAAAACGGCGTTCCTCATGAACGCGACGACCGTGGCCGCGTTCGCCGTGCTCCTCGGCGTGGCGAGCATCCTACAAATTCAAACGTACTCGCAGATTGGAGCCGTTGCAGTCATCGGAGGGATCGTGGACTTTATTGCCACGTGGACGGGTAATGCCGCACTCGTATTGTGGCATGCGGACAATCGGGGAATCAAATGAGCGCTACTCAATTACTAAAAAATCGGCGGATTCAGCTCGTCATCGTCGCCGTAGCATTGGCGCTCGTTCTCGTAGCGGTCAACGGATTGAACTTAGGCATTGAGTTCAAGGGAGGCGTACGCATTCCCATTTCAATCATTAGCGAACAGGATTTGACGTCGGATCAAATGACGGATACGATTGAAACCTTGAAGCAGCGCATCAACAAATTCGGGTTGTCGCAAAGCATCGTTCGCCCATTAGGCGGAAAGGAAATCATCGTTGAAATTCCGCAAGCGGATGCGTCCGTTATCCGGAGCGTCGAGCGCATTTTGAGGCAGCAAGGTCGTTTTGAAGCCGTGGTGGACGGAAACGTCGGTTTGGAGGGAACGGATATCGTTCAGAATGCGGTCGGAGGTCCTTCCGGCGAATTGATTATACCTCAAGGAACGACCGCGCAATGGGAATTGAATTTTGCATCCTCGAGGGCCGGAGGAGAACGATTCGCGCAAGCCGCGGAAGGAAAAGAGAATTACCCCGTCTACATGTATTTGGACCGGCCGCGGAATACGGCTATCCTGGTGGACGCGGAAAACCTGCAGCAAGGCGTCAACTTTGCCGCGCGACAAGATCTGGAGGAGGCGATAGAAGATCTGACGGAAATCGAGGGCGACAAATTACTGGTATTGTTTGTGGAAAATCAAAGCTCGGAACCGTTGGCGGAACGCATCGTGGATGAAAACAAGACGGAAGTCATTATTGGAAAGAGTCTTGCGGAAGAACGAAGCGATTTGATTCAAACGCTCAAGAACGCGGGCTTCACGGACGATCCAACCGCTGCAGAAAACCGGATCGTCGTCAAAGACGACAAGGACATGATCATCAACTCGTACGATTCGCAGATCCGAGGAAGAATCGTGAACGAATGGAAGGCGATTGGCTTGATTTCCGCACCCGTGCTATCCGCCGGGCTGGCCGACGGATACGTATCGCAATTCTATTCCGTGACCGGATCGGTTTCAGGCGTAACGGAACAGGATGCGCAGAAAAACGCGTTGGGAGAAATCAAGCTCTTGAAGAGCGTGATCTCGGGAGGAAAGCTGCCCGTGAGTACCGTGCTTGGAAGCGCGTACGTGGTCGCTCCCTCCTTAGGAGAACAGTTCTTGATGTTCAGCGCGATCGCCATTTTTACGGCGATTATCGCGGTAATGGGATTGATTGTTTGGCGGTACAGACGAATGGATTTGTTGGTGCCCATTATTCTCGTTAATTTAGTGGAAATCGTGCTCACGACCTCGTTCATCGGAATATTCGGAACACTGGATTTGGCGGCGGTTGCGGGAATTGTGGCGATCATTGGATCCGGAGTCGACGACCAAATCATTATCACGGACGAAGTGCTCAGGAAACGCGATGATGAAGAGGATGAACTGGCGCATGGAAGGGGTTTGAAGGATCGCATCGGAAAAGCGTTCTTCATCATCTTCACGGTTGCGGGAGTGGCGATCGTGAGCATGCTACCGTTGCTGCTTTCGGGCATCGTGGAAGTGATGGGTTTCGCGCTCGCGACCATCGTGGGAATCGTGCTGGGAGTCGGGCTAACGAGACCGGCGTTCGGAGTGATCGTGGAACACATTGCGCAAAAAAGGTCCTCAAGCGAAACCGCTCCCTAGTTTGGCGGCGTAAACGGCGAATCGCATGGTTCAACGTGACGAAGACCCTTGGATGCTGGCCGAAGACATTCCAAACATGGACTTCTTTTCCGCGCAGATCTGGCTGCGCATGTACGTGGATAGCATTGAGAACGCCGTCGGCCGGAATTACCAAAAGATCTTAGCCGTATTCAAAGGAACCGACCTCAAATTCTATTACGGAAGGCAGGATACGCTGGATTTTGCGAGGCATGTGCTTCAAAAGATAGACGAGGATCCGGCATTCGGCCACGAGATCAACCGCAACATCGTCACGCTATCCGATGCGATGACGGATTACACGCGACACCACATTTATGGAAAGAACTTGAACCGAAAAACGAATGAGGAGCTTTGGGGCTGCTCAAGCCATTCGTGGCCGCGCACACGACGCTGCATGAATGGGGGGGTTTGAGCAACGCGACCGACATGTTCTATCCTGAATACACCGAGCGATTGAAGTCCTATCTTCGAATGAAAACGGATAACGAAGAACAAGTGAACGCGTGGTTCATTCCTCTGACGACGCCGGAAAAAGAAAGCGTGGAAAACCGTCAACGCAAGGCCTTTCTGGAAATAGCCAAGGAGATTGGGAAAGAAGCGTACGTGAAAAACTTGTTTTCTAAAGACATCGAGCATATCCGGATTGGTTTGCCTCCGCAATACAAGAGAAGGTTGGAGCAATACTGGGAAAAGTACCGCGTCTTGGGAGGCATGTTTTTTGGCATGCCTTACCCCTTCGAACACTACTTGAAGGAATTCACCGAATTCTTCAAGAGCGGGAAGGACGCGGAAAGAACGTTTGCGGAAATCGGCAAGGTCATTGAAGAACACCGCTCGAAAAAAAGGCAGTTGGAAAAACAGTTGGAGCTGAGCGACCATCAGAAGGAAATGTTTGCCGTATATGCCGAGTTTATGTTGACGAAGCTTTATCGGAGGTATTCACAGCTAACGGCATTATCCCATGTGGATGCGTTATTGCAGGAAATCGCGGATCGGTTGAACATCAGCAACCACGAAGCACGGTGTATGCTGTTCGAGGAAATGGAAGTGGCGTTGACGGAAGGAACGATCGATCGAGGGTTCTTGCGGGAGCGGACACAGTTTTGTACGTTGTATGCATACCAGGGATTCTGTCAAGTGCTCGTAGGGGATGCGGCACGTACGTTGGCGGAACGCGCTGATGAAAAAATCGAGGCGAACGCGAGGGAGCTGAAAGGACAGTGCGCCTCGCTGGGTAAAACGGTAGGGACGGTTAAAATCATCATCACGCCATCCGACATGATGAAAATGAAGCCAGGGGATATTCTCGTGGCCATTGCGACGAATCCCGATGTGGTTCCTGCAATGAAGAAAGCGGCGGCCATTGTGAGCAGGGAATTGGGTATTCCTTGCGTCATCGGTACGAAGATCGCTACGAAAGTGCTGAAGGACGGGGATCGCGTTGAAGTGGATGCAGGAAATGGAATCGTGCGCATACTGAAAAATAATCAGGAATGAATCTGCGGTAGTCAGTTGAAGAAGGGAGGTTATAGAAGGCCTTTCAAATCGCGTTCTCCGGGCTTATAATTGCGATATACGCCTAAATTCTTTAGAACCGAAGCGAGCTTTCCAATGGAAACCGATTGATGGAGTGTTACGGCAATACCTTCCAGTTCCAAAGAATTATGGCGCCGATTCCTATGAATCGCGTGAACATCCATTCTAACTCCGCCAGGTAAAACTTGTTCTTTTTGAAAATGAAGAAAGGAATCTCGAATATCTTTCGATAAGACATAGGGTCGCGTAAACCCGGGATTGCCATACGTCGCTTGTGCATCATCCTTGCCAATAGTCGGAGGAGTAGTAGAATACGGGAGAGAATAATCCGGCGGATTAATGAAGACTCGTTTAATTTGCCACTGCTTCAATTGGTCCAACAAAATTCTCATCGTATGTTTTCCCACCTGAACCGATCGTTCTTGTTCGGCTCGGAAAGACGCGCCCAGTATGGAATGAAGTTTTCTAGGAGGAATGTGAGAGATATCCGTATCATCGGTCTGAATCATGTGATCTGTTAATTGTTGAGCTTGGGAAGGCCGAGCGAGTTCAAAGTTAGTCAAGGGATCTAGTCCAACAGCAAAAAAACCCTCTCGAAAATACCTATTCCTTCCACGGGAGGTATGATGCGGTGGATCTAAATATTTTAGGGAATACACGCGTCTTTCGTGTGCTTTTTTTAGGGGAAAACTCGAGATGTGCGGTCTAAGCGAAGGATGGACTGCGGTTCTTAAGCTGCGAAGAATGCGTGGGCGTCTTCGAATCAAGGAATTGGGAAAAATGAGCAATGCGTGATTATGGCCTATAGAAAATCCGGCTCGTTCTCCCTCTTCATTTTCAATAGCTACCAGAAGTGGAACCTCACGAAGGGGATGGTATGGGATAACTTCCGCGGGTTTTCGACGGGGCATACTATTAGATCGCACGAAATAGGTTAATAGGGTTTTGGAACAAGGATTGGCGTATTCAAAGATCTGCCCTTTGTTTAAAAATAAGATTTACGTGCAGCTAGTTATGTGGATCGCGGAATTCAAGGTCTGGCACGAAAGCTCGGAGGTGCTGCGCCTAACGAAAACGCACGATGTGACGGTGCTTAGCATTTATTTGAATGTCTACAAGAAAGGGGAGGAAACGCACATCTCGAAAGTGCTCGCGGTAAACGGTCCGGACACGGAGAAGTACATTAAGCAATTACTGAAAACCATGGAGCGGTATCGGATTCACCATGCGGAACGCAATTACATCTTCTTCAGCATTCCGCAAGACGCGATTTCGTATCACACGCTGATCCTGGAGGAGCGCGTGTTCTTCATTAAGCCCCAGATGCTGAAAAACGGTTTCGAGTATTGGACCGTGGCAAGCTGGGATAAGGAAAGCATTCAGAGACTCTATAAGAAAATTGACGCGGTGGCGGAACGCGCCACCATTGAACTAACGAGCTTGAAACAAGAGAATACGAATCTCTTTATTCCCGATGTGATGCAGCGTTTAAGCGAGCAACAATTCAACGTCATGCAGCGTGCCGCGGAATTCGGGTACTATACGTACCCCAGAAAAATCAATCTCAAACAACTTTCCAAGAAATTAAGGTTATCGGAGTCCGCGCTAAGGGAACATTTGAGGCTGGCGGAAGCCAAGTTGGTGCCCGTAGCACTCCAGCAATTCCAAAGGGCATGAGCCGCGCATACGCGGGTAAAATTAAATAGGATTGGAAGTACCAATAAGTAGTAACATATCGGTGACCGCGATGGGTGCTCAGGAATTACACAACAAAGACCCGTGGATGAAAGCAGAAGACATCCCGAACATGGACTTCTTCTTCTCCCAGATCTGGATCCGTGCTTTTGCGAATAACATGGAGAACTCCGTGGGAAGGAACTACCGGAAGGTACTAGGCGTATTCGATGGCGTGGACATGAGTTTCTACTACGGGAAGAACGACTGCTTGGAGTTTACAAAGCACGTGCTCAAGAAAATAACCGATGACCCGCCATTCGGGCACACGATCAATAAAAACATCGTGGAACTGTCGGATGAAATGACCGATTACACGAAAACCCGGATCAACCAACACAACCTGAAAGAAAAAAGCAATGCCGAATTATGGGAGTTGATGAACGGATTCTTCGAAGTGCACACGCGATTGTACGAATGGGGCTGGCTCAGTAATTCAACGGACATGTTTTTTCCGGAGTACACGAATACGTTGAAGGAATACATTCGAAAAAAAGCGAAGGATGAGACGGAAGTGAACACGTGGCTCGTGCCCTTAACGACTCCGGACACGGAAAGCGAAGAAAACCGGCAGGCGAAAGAGTTCTTGGGGATCGCGAAAGAAATCGGGAAGGACGCATACGTGAAAAACTTGTTTTCAAAGGACATCGAGCACATTCGTTTGGGTTTGCCTCCGGCCATACGGAAAAAAATCGAAGCCCATTGGGAAAAGTACAAGCCGTTAGGGTTCATGTACTACGGAATCCCCTACGCATTCGAACACTACTTGAAGGAATTCGCCGAATTCTTCAAGAGCGGAAAAAACGCGGAAAGAACGTTTGCGGAAATGGATGAAGTCATTGAAGAACACCGCGAGAGAAAAGAACAGCTCGAGAAACAATTGGAATTCGACGAGTACCACCGCGAGTTGTTTGCCGTATACGCCGAATTCATGATGACGAAATGGTACCGGAGATACGCGCAAATCACTTCCCTTTACCACATGGACGCGTTGATTCAGGAAATCGCGGATCGGTTGAACATCAGCAACCACGAAATGCGTTGCATGTTGTTTGAGGAAATCGAGATGGCTTTGAAGGAAGGGCGCATCGA
This sequence comes from Microcaldota archaeon, assembly GCA_018819225.1. Lineage (GTDB taxonomy): Archaea > Micrarchaeota > Micrarchaeia > Norongarragalinales > SBBD01 > JAHJQN01. The sequence goes on along the minus strand of JAHJQN010000007.1, from coordinate 108,463 downwards.
TCGCGCATTACTTCGGGAACGCACGATCTTCTGCACATTGTATGCGGAGAAAGGATTTTGTCAAGTGTTAATAGGGGATGCGGCCCGAAAACAAGGGGAGGATGCGAAAGAAAAAATCGATATGGACGTGAAAGAGCTGAAAGGACAGTGCGCCTCGCTGGGTAAAGCGGTAGGGACGGTTAAAATCATCCAAGAAGCTGCGGACATGACCAAAATGAATGAAGGCGATATTCTGGTAGCTTACGCGACGAACCCGGACGTGGTCCCTGCGATGAAGAAAGCAGCCGCAATTGTTACGGATCAAGGAGGCGTAACATGCCACGCGGCCATCGTGAGCAGGGAGCTCGGCATTCCATGCCTGATCGGAACAAAAATCGCGACGAAAGTGTTGAAGGACGGCGAAAGGGTTGACGTGGACGCGACGAACGGATGGGTTAGGAAAATATAGAAAAAGTTATATGGAGTACCGCTCATTCTGTTAGCATGCCTTTGCCGGAAGCGCTTCGCCGGGTCAACCCCGCAAGCGTTAGAAAACGCTCTTTTGAGCGGCCTCAACTCGTGCGGTTGAAAACGGGCGAAACAATCACGTTAGAACACGTCCCGTATGTCGCTCGGCCGGATTTTTCTGCGATCCGCAACATGAACTCGCGAGAACTTATCCGTAGAATGGGATGGCGGCAACACGATGCTTCTTTCGAAAGGGGAAGATACGGACTTCCGTTTACTCGAAATGCGCAAAACCCCGTGAAAGGATTAGGAGCATCCGTTCGCAGGCTCAAACATTCGACGATGACGAAAGAGGAAATCTCGCAACGGAATTCATTAGCGGATGCGTTCCGGTTGCTTCGAAGGACGTTTCACGGAGAAGACCGTTCGCCGTTGAGCGGATTCCGCGACAGCTTCCGAGAAAACCGCATGCATGAATTCTGGCCCCAATATGACTTCATGGTCGCGCGCAACGAGGAAAGGAAAATCGTGGGAGTCGCCACGACCCATACGAGCCGGAAGCCCGGAAAACCGAAAGTGGCAGTAGGAGAGTATATTGCCGTGAACCCGGCATACCTCGGGAAAGGACTGGGAACGGAAATGATGAATGCGCGAATTCGTAAAGCCGTTCAAAATGGGGCGGAACACTTTCTAATCGAAGGGGAACCGCTGACTCGGAAAGATATCGGCCGAATGGAATCTCTGAAAAAGAGGAAAACAAGAAATGAAGAGCAGGAGTCGGAGCTTCTTGAAATCCTGAACCGCTTGAGGGCATCCGCTATCCGAGCCAAACTCGGGTTCCAGATAGTGGAAGGCGTCCGCGGAATATCGCCCGCCCTCGAATATTCAGGAGCAGGAGAACCCAACGCGTCAATATACAAGAAGAAAGCGGATTTAGTTCGAAGCAGTTCTCCCGTGGATCTATTCTACTTGAATTTAAGTCGGAAGGCTCCGTCCTCGGCACGCGATTGGAAACGCATTCTATCTACGCACTTGTATGAAAATTACGGAGTCGGAGCAGGCGCGCCTTGGATGAATAAAGCGCTCGTTGACTACATGGTTTCCAGAAGACGAGTTTTCTTATCGCATCCGACTGGTCGATTCCGGAAACCCTCAAAATAAGGGAAGGGGAGCGAACAGTCTGGACAAGGGGGCAGAGCCCCGACGCAGACATGGGGTCAGGGGGATTCGAACCCCCATCCGTAGGTATCTCCGTAGAGCCTGTTTTCTCTTCATGATTCCGAGCTCCAGGCACTCTAATCATCGCTTAACGCTCAGACTACCTCACGCCGTTAACTTGGCGTTCTTTTGGCTTGATGAAAAGCCATGAAAGAACTGGAGCTTCAGCGACCGCATGCCCTTTTCTTTCTCGTCGAGGTCTTTCTTTTTGGAAAAGAAAGAGGTCGCTACTGTTCTGCCAAGTTATACTATGACCCCAGAACAACAGAATGGCGCAATGAAGAAATATAAATGGTTCGGGGGGAGGTGACAGAAAAGGCTATAATGGCAGACGAGGATAGTAAGCGCATGCCCAAGGAACAGCGGGGACTAGGCATTGAAGTGTATGAGAATAAGGAACGAAGAACCGAGGGGTACCGGGAGCTGAAACTCCGGATCACGGACACGCCGGGCAAACACTGGATTTCAACTCCGGAAATCAGCAAACGTTTGAAAGGCGGGAACGGAAAGGAGTTTGGAATACTTTCGGTAGTGACCGATAAGGGAACCGGCCGCATCGCCGTGTTTGCGCCGGAATACCAGGCGCCTCTCCGATTGCGGAACAAGGAATTCAAGGCGCGCGTACTTCTTGCCTTGTCCGAATTCAGCCAAACGCATTTTGGAGTCAGAGGGTTGCATCACGAAGCCGATTCTTCGAAGGGAGTCCGGCGTTGGTTACAATCCATGAATATGAAGCCAGACATCACATATGTCGCGCGAGTGCATGACACCAACATCCGAAATTGGTTGGAATCCTCGCATCAAAAAAAGGAGAGACGCCTGGACCGATGGGTCATCAGGGGAATCCAACGCCTCGTACAACGAAAAGAAAAAAAAGTAATCGGTTCGCATACGGAGTAAGAGAGGCATGGCAAGAGAAAAACCGTTGGGAACCGAAGTCGTTCCGTTAACGATACCAAAGGAGAATTCGAGGTTTGCTCATTTCAAGTTAAGAACGACCCGAACCCCCAATAACGCGAAAATGTTTTTTACACCGCCGAGAATTCACACGGTGCTGACAAACTTTCAAATGGAAGGAGAGCGTTGGGGGCGACTGCATTTCGAAATCAAGAAAGACCGCCTCATTTGGGGCAACTTTCACCCGTTCAATGACGGGGGATCGGATTTTCCGAATGATCGCATTCAAGGCCTTGATAAAATAGGCATTGCAGCGAAGGTGCACTTGCGGATGGCGCAGTGGATGAACCGGCATTATCCGAACCGGCTATTCGTGCACCTACACGATCGAGAACAACACAATGTTTCCGGAGTTCGAAGAAATCATTTAAGGAAAATGGATCTTGGAACCAACCACATGTACGCTCCGCGAGACTATCTTTCGAAAGTGGCAGCATACATTCGTTTAGAAGCGAGAAGGAAGCGATAAAAGACGCTGGGTTTAAAGGAATCCGATATGATTCGAATGATTGCCGGAGTCGACGAGGCGGGCCGGGGGCCGGTTATCGGACCGCTAATCATCGGAGTGTTCGCGTGCCATGCTTCGGAGGAAAAGAAGTTGAAGCGTTGGGGCGTCAAAGACTCGAAATTGCTTTCGGATAGCAAGCGGGAAGCGTTGGCGGAGAAACTCGCGGGGTATCCGCATGTGCTGGTGGAGGTGTCGGCGGAAGAGATCACGCGGTTCATGCGGAATAAGACGAGCTTGAACGACGTGGAAGCAATTAAAGTGGCGGAGGCGTTGGAGAAGCTGTATAAAAAACAGGAGGTGGAACGCGTGTTCGTGGACTCGCCGGATTCCGTTCCTAAAAAGTTCGAGCACCGTATTCGAAAACATTTGTCGTTCAAGTTGAAGGGCGTAGAGATTGTGAGCGAGAATAAGGCGGATGTGAAGTACGTGGTGGCGGGCGCGGCGTCCATTCTGGCGAAGAGCCAGAGAGAAAAGCGCGTGTTGGAGCTGCAGGAAATGTTTGGAGAGGAAATGGGGAGCGGTTATCCGTCGGATGGCCGCACGATTTCGTTCTTGAAAAAGCATGGGGGAGACAAGCGTTTGAAGAAGCACATTCGTTGGGAATGGGATACGGTGAAGCGCCTCAAGTTAACGGAAGTGAAACTGAGCGAATTCTTCTAGACGCGTTGAAGAAAATCATAGTAGGGCTGAACGTACTGGGAAAAGAGTTGCGCGGGATTCTTGACGGGAACGGGTTGGGCTTCGGGGGAAAAGAGTTCGTGCGTGTAGAACAAAGCGCCTTCATTCTGCTGGTGATCGAGAACGGACAACAAAAGAGATTCCGCTTCCCGCGTTTTTCCTGCTCGCATCAGCAGGGAATAGAGATAGGGATTCGTTTTCGGCCAGGCAACGGCGCCGTGATATTGACGGTCGTCGAAGAAGGGAGTGCGCGGACCTTTTTTTACGAGGACGCCGAACAATTGATGGTTCCGACGGACGAGATACGGGTCGGCGCGGTCGAGTAGCTCGCGGGCTTCAAGATCCGTAAAAGAGGAGGGCGCAAGGGCCGCCGCCTGAATCCACGTCGCCACTTCCTCATCGGATAGAACGAGATCGTCGCGGGCCATACCGCACGGAACTTCGCCGAAAAACACGTGCTTGAATTGGAAGGCGGCGTTACTTTTCAATGTCGTCGTCGCCTCGCTGGGTTTCAAGGAATGGCGTGCGCGTAAAAATTCGACCCATAACGCGTTGACTTCCGCTAAGTAATAACGGGGTTCTTGGATTGCGGCCGATGGATTAGTTGACGATGTAAGGAGGGCGTTCGCCCATTCGGCAGGAAGACGGGACGGAGCCATGATGGGAACAGGTGAATGGGGGTAAGGAATGCGGGAGTCGATCCATGAGGCATCCGCGGGCGTTTTGAGGAGGGAAAAATGAGGGTCGAGCATGCCTTGGCGTGCGACGGCTTCGATAAATGAATGGCCAGCTTGAAGTAGGCGTTCCCGGAACGCTGGAGATTGATTCGCGGATTGGAACCGGTGGGAGGTTAGCAGAGCATACAACGTGCCGTCAACGCTTTGACCGGAATCAGGATCATTGAGCAGACGGGGAAGGAACCCGTTGTTTTGCATGGACCACGTCGAAGAAATCAAGCGAGTCATCCAATCCGGTTTTGTGGAAGCAATGGCATCGTAGTTGATGTAAGTGCTTTCGAATAGGTCGCGCGTCCATGGTTGTCGGAACCAATACGCACCGGCATCCTTGGCGCCGAAAGGGGAACGGAAGGAAAACTTGTCAAGAAAAACAAGGGAACGGATGGCAAGGGCGTCTGCAGTACCTTTACCCCACCGAACCTCCGCTTTTTTCAGTGTGGGACGGAGACGACGGATAAGAGATGCGAGTTGTTTGAGTTCCCGGGTTTCGTCACTCGAATAATGGGCAGGAGGCGTATTGCTCGGGTACGCCGTGAATTGGAGAACGGTTTCGCGGTTCAAAGGAACGGAATAGACGCCGGGACAATAGAGCGAACGGGTCTCGGACAACGCCTTGGGAAAACCCGACGATCCCTCGCGTTCGCCGCTGCCGAGTTTGTATTGCCAAGGCATTGAAAACCCCTCGTTTGTTTTCTTCAAACCGCGGGACGTCATTAACAACGAGTAATGCGAAAACACGTTTTTCATGATGACTTGGTCGGATCCGTTCGAAACGGCGTATTGGTATGGAAAAGCGGATTGGTCGGAGGGACGCATGTCGAGAAGAGGCGCAATAAGCAAGCGATTTTCTGGAAGCGATTCCGGGGATAGTTGAATTCGAACGTGCAAGCAAGGGAATGGGTTGGACTTAAGCAAATAGTATTCTACAGACAGCGTGGTATTGCGAGAAGGATGGATGGCGTATTGGTAAGTGACTTTCCACGGGAAAGCGGTGACTTGGAGGGGAGTCAAACGGGTCTCCGGGCAAGTACAAGCTAGGCCGAGCGCATCCAAGAACTTCCAGTTTTCGTTCCCGAAAACAGCGGAAAACCCTTCGTACGGGTAATCTCGGTTTGGAGAAACGAATCCGTTCCATTGAACGGAATGAGTGCTTTGGCTGAACTCGGCCGTAGCCCGTCGCAACAGGACGCGGGAAATAAAGGCCCAGTGCGGGTTTTCGGAACCCGAAACCGTTTTCGCTAACTGATGTAGCGGCACTTCACTCCCTGAGGCTGATGACGAACTCGGAAGGCGTTTCGCCCTCTACGTTGACTTTTCGTTCGCATGCCAGCCAGCTTACGCCTGAAAAAAGCTCCTTGTCGTTGAGCTTCGTTTTGCGCTTCAGTTGCGCCGCGGTCATGGGGCCTTCCTCACACAACGCTTGCCAGACGGTGCCGGCCCTCATACCGAAATACTCGTCGGTATTCACCATAGTTTATCACCTTTCGCCCCGAATAAAATTCGAAGGCGTTATTATTAATGAATCGGGCATGCATCGTTCACCGGTTTTCAAGCGCGTGGTTTTCAACAGCGTGGTCGTACGCCGAAAAAATGAGGGGAACGATGTGCTTCCAGCTGAAACAAGGGTTTTGCACGCGGGCCGCGCCGCCTTTGGACATGCGGGCTTTCAAGCGTTTGTCGGACAAAGAAAGCTTGAGAATCTTGGATAGGAGCTCGGGTTGCAGGTCGAAACGGTCTTCCTCTACGGGAACCTTGAAACCGTTCACGCCGTTCCGAATGATTCCGGACATGCCGCCGGTATCGCTGGTGACGACCACGGGACCGCGAACCTTATTTTTTTCACACGCCAAATCCGCGGCCAGGCCTTCCAGCGTGACGAGTCCGAACGGCTCGTATAGGGAAGGGAGCGCAATCACATCGGCGGCACAGAACAAGGATTTCTTCTGGGGCTCCGACAACCATTCGTTGTAGAAGCAGACGCGATCCGTGATACCGAGGGAATGCGCGAGGCGCGAATAATTGGCGCGCGTTTCGGGATCCATGCGGCTGGAAACCATGAGTCCGGCATGAATGTCTTCCCGGTTAAGGAATGAGATGGCGCGAAGCAAGGCATCGATTCCCTTGCGCCAGTCCGCTCGGCCAATGAAGAAAACATAGTGAGCGGCATTCGGAAGAAGTTTTCGGTATAATGATTTCCCGGACTGAATGTCGCGTGCAGGCACTTTTTTCCAATCATCGAGGAGAATGCCGTTTGGGATGCCGAGCACGTGTTGGGTAAGAATGGTCATGCCATCCTCGGATTCGAATAAGAGGAAATATTCGTAGGCCTCTTCTTTATCTTCTTGTTTGCGCGTCCAAACGTGTCCGCGGGATTCGGAAAGCATGGCACGGAGTTTTCGTTTATAGGGTAACAACCGGTAGATCTCGAACTGCGCTTCCCTTGCAGATACGCCGGAGATCGCGTCCGCTTCTTGAAGCGCGACGGCCTCGATCCATACTGGGGCGGCTTGCAGGTCCGGTTGGCCTAACGAGCGCCCGAATTCGCCGGAATGAAAACGGCAGTGCAGAGGGATCCCCAAATGTTTTCGGCATAAAAAGCCTGCGGGAAAGGCAAGCCAGTCTTGCGCGTCAAACAAGGCAATGCGCCACTTTTTTCTGCGGATGGCATGCTCTGCGAACAACGGAAGCGCCTTCCAGTATTGGGCTAGGTCGGCATAAAACGAGTCGTGAGAAGACTGATGGGAGGGAATGCGGAATTCGTCCCAAAGCATACGGTAAAACGCATCCATATCCGTTTGAGGAAATTTCGATTCGAGAAAATAGGCGGTTGTGCCAGCTCGCGTGCCTTCAAACACTTTGACGTGCGGCTGCTGGGCATTGAAGTCCGCAAACTCCTTGCTAAGAACGAGATCGTCATTAGGAACGCTTGGGAGTTTCATGGAAACCGGGAGTGGAGCGTACAATGTTTTTCCGTCTTTCAAGGCAGCACTCCATTCCGGAATCAACTCCGTCGTAAACCGATGGAGTCCTCCGACGGGTTTCTGGAGTTCGGTAACGGCAAATAATACGCGGTTCATGGTATGGTTTCACCCGGATAACGGATTCGATTCGGGAACGGGACCGTTGGAGTTCAGTCGGTTCACGAACCGCTTAAAGTGTTGAATCGTATTCATGTAAGAAATAAAGTTGTCGAAGGGAGTGGCGTCTTTGTAAGGAGAAAAATACTTATGGACGTCTCCGTCGGCCCAGCTCTTCGTGCAAAGATAGTACAAATGGTCGGAAGTCTGCAGAAGACCGTACGCGTTTTCCACGGCCGGATTGTGCAAGCGGGAAACGTGGGGGGCTAACGATTCGAGTTCGTGGAAGCAGGCCTGTTGAAGCGGGTTCCCGAGCCACGCCGACGTATCGCGCTCGAGGTCGGCCCAAGAGATCGCGTCATGACAATCGATTTCCCCCTTGGAAGGAAGACGTGCGACGTCGCTGCACGTCGCGAATTGCATGTGAGGGTGTTGCAATATAGCGGGAGGCAAGTGTTGTAGGAAAGAGAGGATTCCGGAATCCTTCCAATGATGTTCCCCGAACGTTTCATAGTCCATAAATAGATTGAGCGTGTCTCCAACGGATTGGGAGAGCCACGAAGCGTATTTTTCTGCGGTCAACGGCCATTCATTCCAACTTCGAGATGCAAATCGGTAGCCGATATCGTCGGAGAGACGGTAATTGCGTAAGAACAATTTGATTCGGGCGGGTTGGGGAGGCGAATAGACGTAATTGGGCGAACGGTTTCCGAGAACGCGTTCGATGCCTTCGGCGAGAATCGCGCGATAGCCGCGGCTTTCCGCTAGGAAGGATATGCGGTTGTTGTAAATGACTTCCGTATTGCGGAACACGCGCGGCGTTTTTCCGAATGCGTCCTTGAGCGCGTATTCGTGAAGCCGGACTTGGCGGAAGAATTCTTCGGGGGAAGCGTATAGGCTGGCCAGGGAATGATAATGGGTTTCGCCTAGTACGTCGACGCGTCCCGTGGAAACCAGTTGCTGGAACGACTCGAATACGTCGGGGGAAAAACGGCGGCATTGGTCAAGAAACGTGCCCGTAATGCTGAAGCTTATTTTGAATTCAGGATGGCTTTCCAACAGGTTGAGGAGGATGGCGTTCGCGGGTAAATAACATTGTCGCGTCGCTTTCTCAAAATAATGGCGATTCAAGGTATCGTCGAAATATTGCCCGAGGTCCTGCTCGGACTGGGGTCCGATGGAGAAGAAAGTGAACGGTCGCGTGCGGCGTGGCTGGTGAACGTGGAAATAAAGGCAAACCGACGTCATGTTAGACGCCTCTTTAACGCATGTTCGTAAACGTGAATCGTTTGCTCTGCGGCCAGTTTCCAAGTAAATGTCGATGCTTCCTGACGGGAGCCTTCCCGAAGCAGATTGTGAAGGGGCGCATAAGAGAGCACGCCCAAAATCTTGTTCGCGAATGCCTCCGTGTCCCAGAAATCCGCGGATAAACAATAGTGGAGGGCTTCGCCGACACCCGTGGAACGCGAAATGATAGCGGGCGTGCCAGCAGACATGGCTTCCAGCGTCGTAATACCGAACGGTTCGGAGACTGAAGGAAGAACGAATACGTCGGCGGATGCGTATAATGCGGGAAGAAACTCGTCGGGAACGTAACCGGCAAATGTGATGCGGTCCGTAATGCCCAATTGAAGTGCTTCCGAAACGAGTTCCGGCAATAAGTCGCCGGTGCCGGAGATGACGAACCGGACGTTAGGCATGTGTTCAATCACTCGTTTGGCGGCGCGAATGAAAAACAACGGCCCTTTTTGAACGCTCAGACGACCGTGAAACAACACGATGTGTTCGTCTGGATTTCGGAAAATCGGCAACGAACGTGAAAACCGGCGAGCATCGACTCCGTTGTATATGGCGAATACGCGATCAGGGGAAACTCCGAACGCTTGGACGAGCAACGCCTTCGAGCGTTTGCTGACGGTGATAACGGCGTCTGCTCCACGAACCAGCGCGGATTCCTGCGCTTCAATCCAGGTATTCGCCCCCAAACCAGCCGTGCGGTCCTGCTCCGTGCTGTGAATCGTGGCTACGAGGGGGACGCCGGACTGGGTCTTGACCCGTAAAGCAGCGGTGGACGTGATCCAGTCGTGAGCGTGAATGAGATCGTAAGGAGAACGCGCGTGTTCCTCCATAACGCGCTGGACGCATGCTTGATTATATGCGTATACTGCTCCAAAAAAATCGGACCCGTATACCGCGTCAGTAAACGTTCCACGGGCAGCTGTTTGAACGTACACCATACCGTACGGCCCGGGAACCCGTTGAGAGACGATCGAACGGGGAACGGGAATGATTCGAATTCCAGAGGAAAGTGCGGTGATTCGATGACTCATTTGAGGCATGAAAAAATCGATGTGAACGCCCGATTCAGCGAGTGCTCGCGTCAGTTCGAAACAGTGGACGCCTAGGCCCCCACTAATGAACGGAGGAAACTCCCAGCCTAGCATCGCAACTCGCAACCTGCATCTACCTCCTTAACGCGCTGGCATAAAATGAGAACCGGACATCCCCTATTGACGCGTCTTATAACACCGATTGTTTATGGAGTAAAAATATTTCAAAAAAATAGTAAAGGTAATGCGAGTCGAATAGATAAATCTATCGGACACCTATTGACGAGATAGAACGTCATTCCACGTAAATCGCGGGCTTGAAGGGAGAAGCGCGCCGGGCTTTACCATCCTTATCCTTGTCCGCGGGAACGTTTTCAGCTGCCCAGACTTCAACCGGGCAGGAAAGGAGGCGTTCCAGAACGTCTTTCTGTTGCGCGAGCAATTGGCTTTCATCGAGTTCTGGCAAGGGATTTGTTTTGTAATAGTTGACCGCCTTAGCAAGGGTTTTGATATAAGCCTGCACTTCCGGCACGCGTTGCTTGAGTTCCTCGTCTTTTAATGCGACCGCCAACACAGAAGCGTAATCAAAATACCCCGTTTCTTTCGCGCGATTGATGGCCGTTTGAAGCAAGCGACGTTTCCACGGAGGAGCAGTGAACAAGCGAACGAGCCGGGGTTTCTTGACTTTAGCGAGCTTGAGAATGCGAGCCACATCGGAAGCGACATCCGTTAATACTTTCTCTTCTTGTTCGAGATCCTCGCGAATCTTTTCATTATTAAACGAGGGATAGGAAGCGCATGCCGCGAAGTCTTCGTGTTGGAGCATACTCCAAAGCTCTTCAGCCATATGCGGAGTGAGAGGAGCGATCATGCGCACAATGTCTTCTAACGAGCGACGCATCAGACCGACGTTTACCTTAGAGGAAAGGCGCAAGTAAGCCCGTAGAGCATGGCAGGATTCGAAGAAGACGCATTGAGATGCCGTGCGGAACTCAAAGCGATCGTACGCTTCCATGGAGTCACGCTTGCATCGATTCAAGCGGCTTTCAAGGAGTTCTTCCTCGCGACCGTATCCATCGCCTCCGGTCGGCGGATGTTGAATGGTGGAATAGAGGAATTCAAGGAGGCGGCGGAAGGGCGCTATGGTTTCGGTTTTCCAGTCCGCGTCATCCAATCCTTCGCCCGCAGCAACCATATTGATACGCGTCAAATCCGTTCCGTATTCGTTCAAGAGATTTCGAAGGGGAATGAAATTGCCTTTGCTCTTACTCATTTTTTCTCCTTCGACGGTGACGTAGCCATTAACTGCAATGCCTTGCGGCCAGTGTCGGCTATCGAAAAGTGCCGCGTGATGGAAGAGGAAGAACGTCAAGTGGTTTTGTAAGAGATCTTTTCCGCTGCTGCGTACATCCACGGGATAAAAGTACTCGAATTCCTTGCGGAGCTCTTCCAATAGTTTGGGCGAAAGTGTTGAGTTCTTGAGCGCCTCTTGCGGCGTGTTTTTGGCGAGGAATATGTGATCGAATACCTCATCGGTAAAGTGTTCAGCGGTTAAGTGGTGTTCGTTGACGATGCGGGAAAGAGTATAGTAGGCCATGTAAATCGTGGAGTCGCTTAGCGTTTCCACGATCCATTGGTTATCCCAAGGAAGTTTTGTGCCTAATCCGCTTTTTCGCGCGCATGCTTTATTCTGAAGCCAGTCAATCGTATTCGTAAACTGGATGCGGGCATCCTCGGGAAAAATACGCATGTGCTTCAAATGCGAGTGCACTTGTTGCTTCCAATCCGCATCGGAAAACTTGAGAAACCACTGGTTTTCCAGAATTTTAACGTGACATTTCGTGGTGCAGCGACATATGACCTCGTCGGTAATCTCCCAGATGTTGGACGCGAGTTGTCTGCCCTTGAAATCCGCAACGAGTTCTTCTTTGCAAGAGGAAACCGTTAATCCCGCATATTTTCCGCAGCGCTTGGACAGTTGACCTTGATGAAATTCGTGTTTGTAGACCTCGGAAGTGGCCTTGTCCAGCTTAATCCGTTCATCCTGCGAATAAATTTTGAGTTTTTCAACCGCGTCTTTCGCGGGAAATTCTCCGTACCCTTTAACGGAAATGAGACCCAACGGGTGGATTTCGAGAATTTGTTTCAGAATGGTGCGAGGAAATTCGATTCCTTCGAGCGCCAAGGAGTTCGTGGTTGATTTTTCAATTTTTCGTTTTAGATCACGGAGCGCCACGTAGTCGAAGGGTGCGTGGCCGGGCACGCTCATCACAACCCCGGTCGCATTCTCACTGGAAACAAAGGAAGCGGGAAGGATCAAGACGTCCTCGTTCGTGACGGGATTGATGCATGTTTTTCCGAAGAGCGTGGATAAATCAAGGGGGCCAATCCGTTTCACTTTTTTTCCTTGATCGGAAAGTTTGCGTACAGCGGGTTCGGAAAGCAGCCAAAGCTCTCCATCCACCTTCGCGCGAACGTACGGGGTTTTGGGGTGGAGCCAGATGTTCGTGACACCGTAAATGGTTTCGGGACGTAACGTAGCCGCGGGAAGAATCAGGGACTCGTTTTCAAACGGCATCGAAAACTTGAGGATCGTATACTCGATGGGGCTTTCGCCTTCACCCACCAAGCGATCGTGATCGCCAGTAGGCGAATCGTCGTGAGGGCAATAAACCACGGGATGCGTGCCTTGAACGATGTAACCTTTTTTCTTTAACGAACGGTATTGCCACGCAATGAAGCGAGAGTACGTGGGCGTTAAGTCGGTAGTGATGAACGAGCGGCGCCAGTCGATGGAAATGCCCGATAGAGTTAAATCATCGCGCCAGCGCTGCATCCAATAACGCGCGACTTGTTCCGGTCCTTTCTTGAATTCTTCAAGCTGAGCATCCGTAACTCCATAATCCTTGAAGCTCTTGATTTGTTTTTCGTCGCCTTTGCGCAATCGTTCCACTGCACCGAGAATGGGTTCTCCGGTGGCGTGAAAGCCTTGAGGAAATAATACGTTGAAGCCTTGCATGCGCTTGAAGCGCGCGTACACGTCTGCGCGAAAACACGAGTAACTATGACCAACGTGCGGCGCGCCGTTTACATAAGGATAGGGAAACGTGATGAAGAACTTTTGTTTCCCTTTTTGAATATTGGATTGGAAGCACCGGGCTTCGCTCCACTTCTCCTGCCACTTCCGCTCAATGGACTTGAAGTCGATGGAGTCAGGCATACGCGTACCACGAGGAATAGGCAAGTCAATGCTTTAAAAAGAAGGTATTGGAGCGGGAAACAAAAGCATTAAATAGTTAAAACCGCATTTCGAAGGAAGTCCAAACTAGAAGGCAGGGCACATGCCAATAACGTATGCCGCTATGATGACGTTGCTCGTCGGTTACCTGATGCTGAAGAGCAACATGTGGGAAGACAGCTTCATTGGGATAGTCGTACTCTTCATGGTTCTCGCCTACGTTCAACAACTCATGCCCGCTTGACAGAGAGTTCAAACGCGTGACGTTTAGGCGGATGTATTTCGCGGTCCATGCGATCGTAAATCGTTCGACCTTATTCCCGTGTACGCGCTTGGAGAGACGTGAGCGGACGAATCTCTGAACCCGAATGCTCAGAATTTAAATCCTTGCGGGAGCATGCGCTGGAATTTCTTGGAAAGGCCGCGGTTGCCTTTCAATCCCTTCATCATCTTGTTCATGCGCTCGAAGTTGCTGACGAGCTCGCGGACATCGGATAATGAAAGGCCGGCGCCTTGCGCGACGCGCTCTTGACGCGAACGGTTCTTCATGAGATCGGGTTTCGTGCGTTCGGAAGGAGTCATGCTTAAAACAGCGGCTTCGAATTGCTTGAGTTTCTGCTCGCTCTTACCCACGAGTTCTTCGGGGACGTCGTACATGCCCAGCATTTGAAGAATTTGTTTCATGGGCCCCATTTTCTTCATGCTGCGGAGTTGGGATAAGAACGTGCCATAGTCGAGTTTGCCTTCCTCCATGACGCGCTGCATCGCTTCTTCGTCGGAAATCTCTTGCACTTTCTCGAGCAAGGTCGGTAAGTCCGGGAAACCCACAAGCCGGGAAACGAATTTTTTCGCGTCGAAAGATTCGAGAGCGTCGGGTTTTTCACCGAGTGTAATGAATGCGATTTTGGCTCGGCTGGCGTGAACCGCCGAAAGCGCGCCTCCCCCTTTTCCGCTGCCGTCCATTTTCGTGATGATGACGCCGGTGATGCCAACGGCTTTACGGAATTGGTCGGCTTGTTTTCCGGCCACTTGCCCCAAGTCCGCGGAAACCACTAGATAGGTTTCTTGAGGTTCGAATATGCTGGAAAGATTCTTGAGTTCGGAGGCGAGGTCGGGATCGAACGCGCTCCGCCCCGCCGTATCCAGAATGAGTACGTCGTATTTTTTCTCGAGAATGCGACTTTCGGCCGCGATCTCTTCCGCACTTTTTCCTTTCTCGCCGTAAAATCCGCAATGCACTTGTTCCGTGATTTGTTGGAGTTGCTCGATGGCGGCAGGACGGTGGATATCGCAGGCAATCGCGCAGACTTTCAAGCCCTTGCTTTGATAGAATTTGGCGAGTTTGGCGATACTCGTGGTTTTTCCGCTGCCGAACAAGCCGATCATCATAATGCGTTGTTTTTTGATCGGAGGCTCGTAGGATTCGCCGAGGATAGCGACGAGCTCGTCGTAAACGATTTTGACGATGTGCTCGCGCAAATTAAGTGATTGCGCCTTCTTTTCTTTGAAAGCACGGTCCTGAATGCGTTTCGTGAGCTCGAATACGAGTTGGACATTGACATCGTTGGAGATGAGGACGCGCTGCAGCTCCTTGACGAGTGCTTGAATCGCTTTCTCGTCCACGAGCGTGGCGCCCGTAATTTTCGCGAGCGCCTTTCGAACACCGGCACCTAAATCCATGGTACTTCTTCTGTTTGCAAGGGAATAAAACGGGTTCGGGAAACGCTTTGCGTAGGAATGGGGGCGACCAGTTGGCTCAAGGGGAAACCCAGGGTTCCCGCCGCCGGCAGTGGGAGGGCTGAGATTCGAACTCAGGTCTTCAGCTGTTTTGCCCGTACTGCTTCGTAAAAGCAGGTGAGGACCCAAAGCTGAAAGCATGCCAGGCTAGCCCACCCTCCCTAAACTATTTGAGGAAAGAACAAGCATTTAAGCGCTTGGGATTAAGGGGAGAGAAAGCAACGCGGTTATTATTAAGGAGTACTAACAGAAAAAAAGAATCAGGGGCTGGTGAAGCATATGGTAAAATTATTTGGAGGAAAAAACCGAGGCGAATCGTGGAATGGAAGAGATGTAATGGATCACCGGAGGCCGAATTGGTGGCAGCAGAATTGGAGATCCGTTATAGGTACCACCGTCGCGATCGGAGCCATAGGAGGTTTGATGACGCATTTGGCGATACGGCAACATCAGACCATTGGATTGCAGAAAGAAATCGCTTCGGCATATACGAATCAGACGCATGTGCCTCAAACGAACTCGGAGCGCCTGCGTTTCGGGAGTTTAGCTGCACGCATGCAGTTGGAACCCAAACACGTACGAGCGCTTCATGAAGTGGCCGAAGGAACGGGATACACGGCATCGTTGGGGACGCATGCCGATTCACTGGATAACGAACAGCACGCGAATGCGTACGATATGCTGGAAACACTATTCGGAAGAATGGAAAAAAGAGACGGACGCGCCCAAGTCCAACAAGGATGGATCGACAATTTGAGACTTCGTCTCGTGCATGACGGACGTTCGGGAACTTCTTTCAAAAAAACGATTTCAGACACTCGCATGAATAAACGCCAAGCCGGAATTAAGTTTTTGGAAGCGTTAAATCAAAGCAAGAACCCCGTCGTGCTAGACGCATTGGAACGCGCATGGAAAGCAGAGACGGGGGAGATTCAAAGAAAAGAGTTGGAGCAGTTCAGGGAACGATTACGGGACACGGGGCATTTGAGTAGTCGGTTGATGCGATCGTTAGCGCAACCAAGGCCGGGAGAAATGGTATCCGCGTTTTCGTGGAGGCAGCGGGAAGGAACCGCAAGAGCCGTAGCGGCTCGCGAGCGCTTTGCGCATCGAGATTTCCACGTGCGGCGCACCTGAATAAGAATAGGGTTCAAAAAAAGAGAAAATAAAGAAAAAATTAGCGGCGTCGGCGTTTCTTTGAACTGGCCGCCCGGGGAACCGACGTGATGACGGTGTGCGGCATGTTCTCGAGCGTGTGCAGCTTGTACATCAGGTATAACATGAGCACCGAAAGGGTGGCGCCAATCGCGCTCGTGTACGAGATCGCGAAATCAGTTTCCTGGAAGTAAATTACGGACAACAGGATAAACAGGAAGACCGATACCGTAAATACAATTTTCTCATCAAACGGAAAACCACTGGCCATTACGGATCACCGCACGCATTAATTTTTAGTCCTTTTTAAGCCTTCCTCTGGGCTTCGGGATTTTCAGCTCGGGATAGACGCGGTTGACGACGTCAATGCTGGCATAAATAGGATAGCCGGCTTGCGCGAAAATTCGTTGAATAAAGTAAGCGCGCGCGGGCTCCGAAAGAGGGTCCAGCACGCGCTTTTCCAATAATGCGGTGAGCATTTGCGACAAGCGGGAAAGGGACTTGCGTGGAGGGTAAGCGGATAAGAACGTTTCAATAGTCGAAACAGGCGCGGGGGAGTCCGGCGCGTATTCAAAGGCTTTGCGGGAAACGCCTTCATAGGTCGCGACCAGCGTCGCGAAAACCTCTTTGTTTTCCGCGATGTCCAGATTGGCTTTGCGTACGACCGTCCATTTGGGAAGTTGGGCGGCAAAACGGAATTCGTTCTTGGAAACCGTTCCCTTCGGGGTAACCGGAGCGGGGGGGAATAGGTTTTCGTAGAGGACACGGAAATAGGCGCATTGTGCAACAAGAACCGCGGGTTCGCACTTTTTCCGAATTAAGAATTCGGGATCCCGGTCATCTTTAACAAAGGGAAGCAGGGATTCTTCGAGGGCCTTGGGTTTGAGTGCGTGAACGTGGGAAGCGAGTTGGGCTACGTTATGGATGGAAGATGCAGGGAGTTTAGCGTGGGCGGCTATACCCGATTCGTTGACGGGGGCATACGAATAAATCGTGCGTTGGAGTAAGGATTGCGCATCGCGGAGTGCGGAAGCGATTTCGTTGGTCGTGAGCTCGCCTTTCAATGAATAACTCAGTTGAAGCTTAGGAAAGCGAGCGTTGAGGAGAAGCAGCACCGGATGCACCAAAAAAAGGAACGCTATTTCTTTCCTTGAAGAGAAGAAATCAAGGTTTTCTTGGCAGTGACTCCGACCGCGGTTTCCAGTGCGTAGGCGCCGCCTGCGATCTTCTTCTCGCAGAACGTACACTCCCAAAGCGCGAAGCCTCGGCGTTTGACCCGGCGTTTACCGCACGAGGGACACGCGTATTTGGTATGTTGTTGTTTCAGAACCGCGTTCTCGCGTTTTCGAATGCGTACTCCGTAACGGGAACCCATAACCATCACTTTTGAACGGCGTCTAACAGCGGCTTCGTCTTTTCTTTGGCGACATCGAACAACGAGAGAAGTTCGTCGGAGGTGAAGCCGGCACTCTTCGCTTTTTGGGCAGCACATAGAAATCCGTCGCTGCTAATCGCCAAGGTGATGCGGCCGTCAGAAGCCGTATCTTCTTCAGATACCGCGTCGAGAATCGGAACGCCATTGATTTTCTCAAAGGTCGCGGATACCACGTGGCGGGCCAAAGGAAGCGGGCCCTTGAATTCTTGTCGAACGATCGCGCCATCCTCAATTTTCGGGAATTTCGCGTTGGCCAATGCGCTCATTCCAGCGAGTGCAGCACAATCCGCGAGGTTGCCGTTGTGATCCAACACGTATACGTCGAGAAACATGCCGAGCACCTTCTCTTCTTCCACAAAAAAGGAAGCCGTATCCACGCATTCCGCGGAACGAATTCCGCGGTCCACGAGACGCGCGAGCTC
Organism: Microcaldota archaeon; assembly: GCA_018819225.1. Classification (GTDB taxonomy): domain Archaea; phylum Micrarchaeota; class Micrarchaeia; order Norongarragalinales; family SBBD01; genus JAHJQN01. Next base: position 90,527 of record JAHJQN010000007.1, on the reverse strand, counting down.
GATGGCATTTTCGCGGGGCGGACCCGATTCAAACGTCGGGTGCGCTAATGGAAGATATTCTGCTTGCACCGTAAAAACGCCTTCCGTAGGACGGTCGGCGTACGGTTTTACAATGTCGAATTTAATTCCCGCGGCGACTTTCGTGTCGCCCAAATGCGCCATCGCACTGCCTTCCGCATTCGGAAACACGCCTTTTTCAATGGAGAATGCGCGGTAGTCCATTAAACCGCGGTCATCCACGCGTTTGTTTTGCTTCAACAAATCTTTGACGTATTCCGCCTTGATTTCGTCCAAGATTTCTGATTCTCTAGCCATGGTTATTCAACTCGTCACCGGTTTCGAAGTAGCGTTGGCGTAGCGCCTGCACTTGCACGTCGCGGACGAGTTCAGCGCCCTTGAAACCGAGTTCAAACATTTTTTGCAATTCCTCGCGGCTGATCCTGCCGTCCTGTTGGAACAGCAGAACTTCCTTGCTGCGGAGAGAAACAATAAGCGGTACATCCGCTTCGCCAAGATTGTCTTCGTACTTGTCAAGGTCCACGATGAGTTGCCCTTCCACGCGACCAATCGAAACCCCTTGCACTAAATCGCGCATGGGAATGCCAGCATCGGCAAGAGCCACACTGGCAGCCGTAATAGCGGCCACACGCGTGCCGCCGTCGCTTTGCAGTACCTCCATGCTAATGTCAATCTGCGTTTTGGGGAATTGGTGCGTCAACACCGCATTCTCGAATACGTGCTTGGCGACCTTTCCGATTTCAATGGCGCGGCGGTTCGGGCCCGAGCGGCCGTGTTCTTCCATGCCGCTGAACGGAGCCATGGAATAGCGGCAGTTGATAATCGCTTTTTTTACATCCGACAAATGTTTGGGAAAGACTTCCCGGGGTCCGTAAACCGCGGCCAACACTTTGTTGCGCCCCCATTCAATCATGGCGCTACCGTCCGCACGCTTGAGCACGCCCGCCGTCACTTTCAGAGGGCGCAAATCGTCAAAGCCGCGACCGTTCACGCGCTTTCCATCCACAATCAACTTCTTTTTTTCTTTTTCCATACGGGATCACTTCGTTTCTGGCGAAGGCGACGCCTGGAACGGCGAACCGATCTCGCTGGCGAGATGGCCGGCCTTCGTTTCGTCTTCTAAAAAGGATTTGATGCGGTCCGTAAGACCGTGCATGTGAGCTTCTCGAGCAATTTTCATGACGGATTCAATCGCGAGCGACGTGTTATCCCCTTTAACGTAGACGCGACCGTTCTTGCCAACGAAAATCCGGCAGCCCGTATATTGTTCGAGCAAGGACACCATCGAGTTATTGCGTCCGATCACGCGAGGAATTTTTACCGCAGGAATTTCTATGACGCGACCGCCCCACAAGCGACGGGGCTCGACCAGCTCCGCTTCCTTGACTTCATCGGCCATGCGGATGACGACTGAAATGACTTGGCCGACTTCAAAGCGCTCGCGCAAGTCGCGGGAAGAGAGCATGCCAATGTACGGGGAATTCAAGTCGACTTTGTAACCGCTGAACAACTCGTGCTTAATGATTCCGATCACGTAATCGCTCACAACGGGCGTGTACAGGCCTTTCAACGCCACGACGCGGTCGTCGTATTTGACGGAAAGCACGGACGCGAAGGTTTTTTCGCGGTCGACAAAGCTGCCGTCGAAACGGCGGGGTTGGTCATAAACGACTTCGCCAGGGACAATAAAATCTTTCATGGTTTTTGCTACCTTCTAAAAAGCAGTGCAACGCGCCTGCTTGAACAATCACTTCGCCTAAGAAATGCAGAAATGGGAACGCTGATGGAATCGCTCTACAGCAGTCAAATATCAGCAGAAAACACTCATGCTTGAATTGTTTAATAAAGCTATGGGTGACGTTCAGAGTTCTTTCGTCTGGACTTGGCCGCCCGTCAGCTTGTTCAAGCGGTCATAGACTTCCCCGCGAATGCCGACCGCTATTTCGATGACGGCCATGAGTGAGCCGTCCGACCCCCACTCCTCTTTCCGGATGCCGTATTCTTTCAGCGTGCCGTAGCTTCGAGGAGCGAATTCGACAGGAATACGCACCGCGATCTTGAGCTTTTCGAGGCTGATGGGAAGGATCTCGCGAATGGATTCGATGGCATCCGCCATTTGTTCCTCGGGCGTCTTGAACGCATCAAAACGGAACCGCGCTTCCTCCAACGCCCGTTCGATGCGATGAGGCGGGTGGGGGGCTTTCGCCTTCGGATCCATGCAATTGCGGGCGATTAAGTCAATGACTTTGCGCTTCTTGTCTTCCAGGAGCTTGCGGCGCTGGTCCGTCGTAATTTGCAGGTCGCCCTCGCGAATGATGATCTGGGCGACTTCCAGGGGATCCGTGGTCCCGAACGCTTTTTGGATGGCCGCCGATGTTTGACGCTCGCCTTTGTTCGCGTCTTTGAACACTTCGTCGAACATGAGCACGTTATCGAAATCCTTTTTCGCACCGCTCTTAAAATCCGGGCCCTTCTTCGGATCAATAAGTACTTCGAAGCGCTGGCTGTTTTTCTCGTAGCGTGCGATGAGGGTATTGGCAATCTGGCTCATGGCTAGTGCTATAGGGAAGAGCACGAATTAAAAAGGGTGTTGAACGGGTTTCAGCGCAACTCCGCAAGGTGCTTTGCCACGTCTTCCTTCGAGAGGAGATGCATGCCCTGCTTCTCCTTGGAGATGATGGCGAGGTCCACGTTATCGGCGTGAAGTTTGTCTTCCACGGCTTTCTTCAAGGCCTTGAGAGCGAGTTTGACGCCCTCGTGCGTGGATAACGAGTCCTTATACTCTTTCTGGAAAATGGCCTCGACCACCTTCTTGCCGGAGCCAATCGCAGCCGCTTTGTACTCAAACAACGCGCCGGATGGATCGGTTTCAAACAAGCGGTAGCCGTTATTCATTCCGGCAATCAGCAAGGAAACGCCGTATGGCCGCACGCCGCCGTATTGCGTGTACATTTGAATATGGTCGCCGATTTTCTTGGATAGGGTTTCAATCGGGATGGCGTTTCCGAACGTGATGCGGTGCTTTTGGCTTTCCGTGCGTGAGAAATCCACGAGCTTGCGTGCGTCGGCCACGAGTCCTGAAGATGCTGCGGAAATGTGTTGGTCGATCTGGAAAATCTTTTCATGCGAATCGGGCACAACGAGGGACGAGGGAATGCGCTTGAACGCCGCCAACAACACGGCGTCTTTGCATACGAGTCCGACGCACGGTGTGCCAGTGCGTACGGCTTCGCGAGCGTACTCGACTTGAAAAAGTCGCCCATCCGGAGAAAACACGGTAATGGCTCGGTCGTATTGAGCTTGTTGTTGAGGATACATGGATAACCACCGATCAGCATTGATCAGACTACGGGTACGCTCTAAAAAACTATCGAATGAGGGAGCGTAAGTATAAATACATTTGGTTTCTGCGAGGAACGAGGTAAAGAACGTTAAATAAATGTTGGCAGTGAAAGAGAGGAGTATGCCTAGAATCGCGGTGATCGACCCCAAGCTGTGCTTTCCGTTGAAGTGCAATTTGGAGTGCGTCAAGAATTGTCCCGTCAACCGGGTTGGAAAAGATTGCCTCTATTTAGTGGACCGGCGGAAAAAGAAAGGGGACGTAACGGAACAAGCGCCTGAGCACGTGACGAAACGCGAGTATACCAACGACGAGCGTATGAATAGCCGGGCGGAAATCGACCCCGGACTGTGCACGGGGTGCGGAATTTGTCCTAAAGTATGTCCGTTTCACGCGATCACGATCGTGAATCTCGCGGAAGCCAAGGAAGAGGAGCGCGTGTTCTCTTACGGATATAACGCGTTTGGATTGTATCGGATGGCGATACCCCGAAAGGGCTTGATCGCGGTCGTGGGAGAAAACGGGTGCGGAAAAAGCACGAACTTGAAGCTGTTAGCAAAGCAGTTGACGCCGCAACGGATGCCCACGAAAGAAATTCAAGAGTACTTCAAGGCGTTGGATGAAAAGCGCGTCGTGTGGAAGCCGCAGGAATTGAACGCGGTGCGCTCGGGAAAAAACGTGGAAGCGGTATTGAAGGGCATTGACGAGGCCGACCGATTGAGGGCTATCGAACGCGTGTTCGATTTGAAGCGGCTCTATGGAAGAAAACTGGATGAATTGAGCGGAGGCGAATTGCAGCAAGTGACCGTAGCCGCCGCGTTGCTGCGGGAAAAGGAAACGTACTTGCTGGACGAGCCGTTCGCGTTCATGGATTACACGTATCGTATCCGACTCATCGAATACCTGAAAAATCACTTCGCGGAAAAAAACGTGTTGCTCGTGGATCACGACATCTCGCTATTGTCGTACGTTTGCCCGCAAGCGCACGTGTTGTATGGGACACCGGCCGCATACGGAATCGTATCGCAAGTCTATGGAACGGATCGGGCCATCAACATGTTTCTCGAAGGATTCATCGGACCCGAAAACGTGCGGTTCCGAAAGGATTCGTTGGCGTACAGGCACTATGCGGAAGAGCAAAAAAAGAATGGGGTGTTAACGCTTGCGAAAACGAGGTTGACTCGCGGGAGCTTTGAAGTCGAGAATCGGAAAGAGGTATTGGTACGCGATGGGGAAATCATAGGCATCGCGGGACCGAACGGAATCGGAAAAAGCACGTGGATGCAGGCATTGCATGAAAAAAATGAGGCGCGGACGGCCATGAAAACGCAGCTCTTGGTGCGGGATGACGAACTGGTCGCGAATACGTTGACGCCATTGGACCTGTTCGCGGAAACCTTCGTGCGCACCATGGACTTGAAACGCCTCGAGTTTTTGCGAACCAGTGACTTGAGCGGGGGCGAACTGCAGAAACTGCGCATTTACGAGGCGTTGAATCAGGAAAAATCCGTTTATGTTCTCGACGAGCCCACGAACATGCTGGATGTGAGCGGCAGAATTCGCTTGTCGAAAATGCTGAGGGAACGCGTCAAAGAAGGGCGCGCGGTGTTGTTGGTGGATCATGATTTGGAGTTCTTGTTTAATACGGTCGATCGCGTGATCGTGATGGAAGGGGAAAGCGGCGTGCACGGAGAAGTGAAGGACGTGTACGATAAACACGAAGGAGCGAAAGTGTTGTTGAAACAGTTCGGGTTGACGTACCGAAAGGATGGGAATACGGAGCGGTTGAAGTTGAACAAGCCGGGGAGCCGGAAGGACGCGGCGTTGAAGAAAAGCAAGGAATTCATCGAAGTGGGTTGAAAACACCCTTTCGAAAAATTTATTAGCACCCGATACGATATAACTATTTGAATTCGAAGGCAAACGTGCGGCCGATGGAGAGCTAATCGGAACGGTGAGGCTGCATGGGTTTTTGGAGAGAGCAAGAAGCGCAGATTTCGGCCGAATTGATTATCGTGATTGCGGCACTCGTGGCCGTGGCGCTCGTGCTCGTGACGCAGTTGCAGAAGAGTGCAAAGGAGGGGAGTGCCACGCTCGAGAAAAAAACGAAAGCCGTGTGGGACCAAGTCGACAAAATCAAATGAAATGCCAGGTGAGCCTCGAGCTGTTGGTGCTGACGGCCGCGGTAGCGGGCGTGCTGGTTATGTGGATGCCGGTGGTGGGAAACGCGCAAGAGGCACTGAAAGAAACGCAAGGCATTCAACAGCAGAAACAGGCGTGGCAGCAAATCGTCTCCTTGTTGAAAGAATCAGAAGCGTTGGGTAAGGGGACCGTCCTACGGATGACCGTATCGTTTTCTACGGCCACGAATCTTTCGGTGGAAGAGGGGATGATGCGAATGGAATTCGGGGAGGGAAAGAGGCGTTCATTTGAGGAGGGGGTGCGAGCGAATACGGAGCCCGGCTCGTGGGAATTCGATCCCGGAGAATGGGAAACGGAAGCAAGAAACGGGGAACAACGGATGAAATTAATTTTTCGAAAAAGGGGGTAAAGGGATTATAAATGTTCTGCAGGAAACAATAACGATTGCTACTCATTTGGAAAAAAAAGGTGGGATATATGCAGATTAAAGATTTGAAGACCGGCACGTCCAACGTGGACCTGGAAGCCGAAATCGTGGAAATTGAACCGCCCAGGGAAATCAACAAGACGGGACGGACCTTGCGCGTTGCCAACGCGACGTTGAAGGATGAGACCGGCACGATCACGCTCGTGTTGTGGAATGACCACATCGACAAAGTGCAGGTGGGCAACAAGATCCAGATTACGAACGGGTACGTGAATTCGTGGCAGGATAAAACGCAGTTGACTCTAGGAAAATTCGGAAAAATGGAAGTACTCGGCTAAATGGAATAGCCGGCCGCATCCCCGGTGCAGCAGCCGGCGCGTGGTCTCTTTTTTTCTTTTCTAGAACCGCGTCAGATCATTTCCGCGTACGGCCGAGGCGCTTCCCCGACGTTCGGAAATCATCCTCGGCAGAATGATGGCGAGCAGCAATAGAAAAGGAGCGATTTCCAACATGCCCACCGCCTCAAAATCCGGCTTCGCCGAAGTCGCTACTGGAGATGATCCAGCCGACCAGCAATGCGCCCAGCAACCAAAGTTCCATGACCGCCACCTCGGGGTTTCCCCAACGTATTCCCGGAAATCGGAGATATATATTTTTAGATTATAGTATATATAGAAATGAAATTAGTATATAGAGTTGGGGGAAATGGAGTCGGCGGGGGCAGGAGCGCAACTTCGAGGGCACCCGATTTCACGCGGTTCGTTCATTCCCGGAACCGGAACCCGTTTTTCCCCTGCCCAAACCGCCTAGGCTCTTCCACGGGGGATTCCTATTTTTTTCCCGCGGAATTGCTCGCAGCAAAAGCCGAATATCGATGCTGACGGGCTTTGTTTTGCGCGGAAGCCCCGTTACCTCTTTAGCGAGGGAGACGCTCGAATTCTTGGCTTCTCCTGCCAAGTAGTCTTTTCAGAGTAAGCAATATATATAGTTTTTCTCCATAATATATATAGAATGGGTTGGGGGATTTTATGGAAAATATTCGTAGGGTGCAGAAAACAGGCGGGAGTACGTTCACCGTTTCATTACCGAAGAAATGGGCGGAGGCACGGGGGTTGAACGCGGGAAGCCCCGCGTATGTTTGGGAGAATCCAGACGGCAGTTTGACGATGCGGACTTCTCGGAAAACCGTTCGGGAAACGCGGCTCGTTAACACGGGAACCGACGAAGAGAACGCGTTGAGGCACGTGATTGCCGCGTACGTGAGTGGGGTTGATACGCTCATAGTAAAGGGAGCGTTAGCGGCAGCGGTAAGTGAAGAAGCGAGGCTGCGTTTAAGCGCGCTTGAAATCATGGAAGTGGCGGGTGACGAGGTCAAGCTGCAGGTGTTTCACAAAGGAGAAGTGTTTACGACGGATAAGTCGATTCGCAGGTTGTATTCCGTTGTATTGGCCATGTTTGATTCGGCGAACGCGTTTTTCGAGGGCCGCGTGATGGGGTTGGAGGAAATCAGGCGTCGGGAACAGGAAGCCGACCGATTGTATTTTCTGGTGTTGCGAAGCGCTCACAAAGAGGAAGGTAGTTTGCACGATGCGTTGAATAAAACACTGGCTGCGAAAACATTGGAAGACATTGCGGATATGTTGGAGCTGGCGTGCGAGGAAGGAAAGAGCATCGCACCGAACCCGAACGTATTGAAGCTATTGAATGACGCGGAATCCGTTTACCGGAGCGGGTTTGAGGCATTGTTTTTGCGCAAACACTTTGAAAAAGGGTTTGTGGCCGTGAAACAATTGGAGGAAAAACTGGAGCGGGCCACGGAATCGTTAATGAAGGATGGCCGGAAAGCCGGTCATGCCATTGCAATGAAAGGCGTATTGGAACGATTGCAAGCGATTACGGAGTATTCCGAGGATTTGATGGAGATTGGAAGCAATCTCATCGAGTTTAAAGAAGAAGGGCATTCGTCTCCGTTGAAACAGTAGGGAATACGCAATATGCAAATACGGGAAGCGACCGGAGCAGACGCGGAAGAAATCGGGAAATTGTTGAGTTTCAGACTCCCGAGATTGAGGGCGATGAGACGCAAATTGCATGTAGAGATTGAGGTGTTTAGGCCGGATCCAAAAAATGGAAGGTATCGGAAGGTTACTGGAGCGGATGAAGCGCGAAATATCTTAGCGCGCGAAGGAGTCAAGGGATTTGTGGCGGAAACGGAAGGCGCGGTCGTGGGATTCGTGGCAGCTGAAGAACGCGAACTCAAAGGGAGAAAGGGACCGCATTTCTTTTTCCACGCATTAGCCGTAAAAGAAGGGTCGAACGCGGGAAGGGCGTTGCTGGAAGCAGTGAAACGGGAAGGTATTTCGCGACAGTTTTCGCATGCATACTTTCATGTCGATGCTCTCGATGCGAAACTGCATAGGTATTATCGCATGCGGGGAGCCCAAGAAATCGGGGCAGCGGACACGCCTAAATTGCGCCTGTTTCGACTGCCAACCAAACGACTATAAAAGAATGACGAACTGGATTTCGACAAGAAGCAAAGTCTTTTTAAGGGGAAACGGAAAAAAGGAAGTGCATGGAAAGCCTGAAAATTAAAATCGCCGGAGAAATCTCGCTATCGAAAGACCCCGGCAGCACCATGAAAAAATGGAGGGAAGTGTTTGGAACCTCGCAAACCGAGTTGTCCCACTACCTGAAAATTTCGCCGTCCACGATCAGCGATTACGAGAGCAACCGCAGAAAAAGCCCGGGAATCGCGGTAGTCCGGCGGTTCGTCGATGCATTGTTTGAAATTGATTCACAGAAAGGCGGGGAAGTCACGAAAAAATTCCGGGAAGTGGAGGACACCAAGGCGCTTTACGAGGCCATTGACTTCCTGAAACCCGTGAACGCGAAAGAATTCTGTAAAATGATGGAAGCGAAAGTGATTGCAGTAGGAGACAAACTCGGACAGCGCAACATCTTCGGGTGCACGATTCTGGACAGCATCAAGATGATTCTCGAACTCCCGTACGAAAGCTTCATCAAAATCTACAGCGGAACCTCGGAGCGGGCGCTCATCTTCATGCATGTGTCCACGGGAAGAAGCCCCATGATCGCGGTGCGCGTCACCCCCATCAAACCAGCGGTCATTATCCTGCACGGCGTGACTGAAGTGGACAAGCTCGCAGTCAAGATCGCGGAAAGCGAAGGCATACCGTTGCTGATCACGAAACTGAGCTTGGATGAAATCAAGAAGCGGCTCAAGGAAATCGTTTACTAATTCGGGGAGAGAGAAAAGCATTTAAGCCGCGGGAGAGGAAGAAAGAACGTATGAACCTCTTGGCGATCCTATCCGTTCTCGCACTCGTCATCGGAACCACGTTCGTCGCCTACAGCAATTTTGACTTGGGAAGCATGACGTTCCTTGAAAACCCCGCCGTAACCTTTCACCCGCCGTACGCGTTTCAGGCAGGGGATTGGGTAAGCACATTGAACGCGTTCTTCTTCGTGTTCCTGTTTTCCATGTTGTTCTTTGGGTTGAGCGCGCCCATCGCCATGGGATTGGAAGGGGCAAAATTCGGGAGCCTGCTTTCAACCGGAACCGTTCATGCTTACGATTACGTATTCGTTATACCGCAACTCCTCGGCGCGTATGCCGCCATATTGTTGGGGCAAGGCGTGCTGCGGGATTTTGGAGGAAAGGAAACCGTTTTCGTGAATTGGGGAGGCGCGTTCAAGTTTTTTGCAGCGGGATTGCTGCTGACTGTCGTGTTGATTGCCTTGAGAAGCATGGTTGTGAATTAAGGAGGATCGAACGAGACGCCTGAAAACCAGCAGAACGTATTGGGAACGAATGCATCCACCCAGTTCTCGGATTGTTGGTCAAAGAACAGGACGCCGCGGCTCATGCGCTCAATGTCTGCGCAATACTGCGGATTACTCCCATGACTTCCGCAAAGATCTGAAATGATCTGGAACTGCGTATCAATATATGAAGGAAATGCAGAGAATACGCCAAGATTCGCTACGGTGACACCGGCAAAATCCGTGCATTCCTTCAAATCGGGATGATTAGGGGCAATGAAGTAGAGATTGGGGTTCTGAGAAGTTATATCCATGCAGCCGTCTGCAGACGTGGAACCAATACAGAAACGCGTATCCAAATTATAGGGATTAGCGGCAACGGCACCGCACGCCGTTTGGAGCATGCCCGTGGGTTTGTAAAACGCTTCAATGGTTTGCGCTTTTATGGCGTCGGCATTGGCGTCGGTGTTGACGCGGAAATTCAGAGGGTTTGGCATTCCCGAGAATTTACTTAAGGTGTCGCAACCGTAGTTGGCATGATCGCCGTTGCCGTCACACGCCCCGAATAACACGCCGCGGTTGATTCCAGTGGCAACAGGCTGATTGTTAGAGGGCTTGGTTCCCGAAGGACCGTAAGCGAAATAACGGTTGAAAATAAATGCCGCATCCAAATATTTGAAGAGGGGATAGTTTACGGAGGCTTGAAACGATTCGTCGGCAATGGCGCCCGCGCGAATGATGTTGCCGGCGTTATCCGTTGCCTGGATTCGGGGAAGATATTGAAACACGTTAAGGTTAACGATGTCGATGGGCACCATGAAATTGCCGTTCGTACAGGAACCGGTCGGTAAATAATCAACGGAACCGTCGCTGTCTGCATCAGTGCAGTCTCCAGTAAGCGAATTTTGAGAACCGATCTCGCAACATTTGAACCGTTCATCGTGGGAAGAAGCGGGGTCCGTACCCTTGATAGCAAAGTTCCTGCAATCGAACGTGCTGGATTGAACGAGTTGGTAGCACGTGCTGCCAGCGCCTCCGCTGGGGGGTACTTGGAACTGATCAATGGAATCGACATTTGCAATCTCGAAATGGATGCCTTCAAACGAGACCGTTTGACTGAACGTGCTCACCCACTGCGGGAGTCCCTGCATGCCGGTAACGGAAGGGCAAACGACTTGGCGGATGATGTTCTTGAAACGTCTGCAGACGTGGTAGCGCTCCTCGGCTTCTGACAAACGGTCATCTCCTGGAGGGAAGTAATTGTCGAGCCAAAGCGTATCGGCATTGACGGGAACGCCTCCCGAACCATCAAAATCGACCTCTACAGGATAAATAACAGTACCGAGCGCATCAGAATACGAGGCTTCCGTGCGCAGGTTCGCCAAATTGAACCAGCATTGCGAGGTCAGACCGTACTCGATCGTGTTCTGAAGGCCGAGATTGAAGTTGCTGCCCAAATCCGAACGGAAAATTTCCACGAGGGAAACCAGGCGGTTGTGGTAGGCTTGGGAAACGATTTCGTCGACGCGCGCGGATTCCGCGCGATTGATGGCGATGATGAGCATGAGGCTGATCAAGAAGATCATGGTGCCCACTAACGGGGCGGCGATGAACGCACGGCGCTTGCGAAGGTAACGCATGAAACAAGAACTGAAGAGCGGTATTAAATGGTTTGTAACCGATTTCTTGCTAATGGGGAAAGGCGCGTTGGTTAAAATCACTGGAGCGTAAGTGAAGCTGAAACGCCCTTCAACTAAAACGCGCGAGTCGATTGGAGGAAAATAAATAGAAATATATATAGTCAGTTCACATGCGTTTAATATGCGAGCCGTTCCTGCGTCCTTGTTAGCGTTGTTTCTCCTGTCTGCAGTCGTGCAAGCGGTTACGTACGAGGCATACGTTCCGGAAATTGATTTGCAGTTCAAGGCCGGGCACCCCAAACTGTTTGGGGTAGAGACCAATCTGGCGCTTTGGAGGTGCCGGGCTGGAATCGGCTTGCAAACCGATTGCCCCCAAGGACAACAAGCGCAGTGGCAGACGCATGCTCAACAATACGCGTTGCTGCGAGAGACCGCCGACGGACCACATGGAAGAAAAGAACAGTGGGCTATCGTGTACCTGCTCTTGAAAGACGCGGATCCTGCGAGTGCGGAATCCTATGCGCAGCGAGTGGTCGCGTATATTCAAAACATTGTTGCCACGCAGCCGTTAGAGGACAACAACTGGTATCGTTCGGACAATCGCGAATGGTATTATTTGACGCATGCGATCGCCTACGACTTCATGTACGAGTATTTGCAGGAGCGCGATCCTGGTTTGTTGGAAGAGTATGCGGCTTGGCTGCGTGCTGAAAACGATTTTTATAACGAGGGAAATGGGCAGTGCGACAAACCCGGATCGCATTTCGGGTCGACCGGCGGACAAGCATGCAACCCCGTATTGTTGATGTCCTTGCTGTTGTATGAAGATGCGGGGATAGACACGGACCAGGCGTTCGTTAACCTTCTCATTGACTCGTACAATTACAAGATGGAGGATTTGAGGGTGCTTGATGCGATCAACTACGGGGGATATAGCGGGTACTTGCACCGGTCAGGGCTTCAGGACGGGGACTTGGCGTTCGCATTCAACTCCATTGCATTGAATACGAATTTCTTCGACTTGGCTCCCAACCATTTCCGAAACGTGGCCCGGTGGACCGTGTATTCCGCGCGCGATGACTTTCGCTCCTCGGACCAGACCGGGGACGGGGAATCATTCGGATACATTCTCCGGGATTACGTGATGCTGGCAGGCATGTACGGCACGGCGTTCAATCAAGGATGGGCGTTATGGTTTGTTGACAAGGCGTTGATGCCTGAAGCACAAGGCGGCCAGTACGAGAAGTTCAAAAGCGACGGATGGCGCTATATCGTATTTTTGGATAAGATGCTTTCTCGCGAGGACCCGGACCAGGCGCTGGAGCACGCGCTCCATTTAGGCGATTTGACGCATGCGGATTTGGATTCCTCCAAGTTTTCTTTTCTGCGCTCCGACTTCCAATTCGGAGCAATGACTGCGGACTCGCTCCTCGTCCCCGTTTTCGGCGGACCGTTCTCAGGAGGACACGACCACGGCTGGAACACCGGACACTTCGCGGTATTCCGGGGAGTGGACGCATTGACGACTTCCGCCGGCTTTTACGAACACACGTCCACGCCGCACAACAAATTCTTCAATTCGAAGAGTATCGCCTTCAACACCATGCTGATCGCTGACCCGCAGTCCGCGTATCCCGTCGGCGGAAACACCAACATGGCTCGCGAAGGAATCCAGTTTCACGACTACGACGTGCCGCCGAGTCCGTCGACTCGCCGATGCGGAAACCAGTTTCTGGAAGACCGTTTGAACATGAAGTGTTGGAATGGAGGCGTCGAACGATTCTCGGATAGCCGCGGGGACTACGGGTACGTGTTTATGAATACGACGTTTAGCTACCCCAACTGGCCGTATTCCGTGGACGGACCAGGAGGATGGCCTCTGGGATGGGCAGTCAATTACTCAACTAGGCAGTTCGTCATGCTGGGAGACGCCTACCTCGCAATTCTTGACCGGGTAAAGGTCGCGGACCCGTCGTTCAAAAAGAGTTTTGTTCTCCACTCGCGTTCCCTGGAATCCCCGGAATTGATCGATGGAACATTCAATGGAGGAACGCCCGCGCATCCCGGAGCCCGAGGAGGAACGCCAGGCGAATGGTCGACGAGCGCGTCAGGGACGTACTGGGATGTCGGAGCCAGTAGGTTGTATACGCATGTTATCTTCCCCCTGCAGCGCAGATTACTCCGCGTCGGAGGATATGACGGCCGACCCGAGACCGCAATGCGTTTGATGGCGCCTGCCTCCGGAGGAATGCTGACCATTCAAGTCAACTCCACGCAAAACGTTCAGGCCGGCGACACGATCCTGTTTAGTTACCTCGATCAAGCCGTACAAAACACGCAAGTGCGTAGAGTTGAAAGCGTGGGAACCGGAAGCGTAACATTCAAGCACGCGCTGGGATCGTCGAGCTACCCCGAGGGAACGGAAATCGTCCGCGTGCGATTCGACTCGGACGAGTCCTTCGACTATTACTTCCGAGAAAGTGAAACAAATTATGCGATGAACCTCACGACCAGTGTTAGTGGGTGGGGGGAACTGGCATGGGAGGATGGAATACCTGGCTTGTGGAGAATTGAGGTGGAGCCAGAGCAAAGCAACGAGGAAGAAGTATTTCTATCCGTCCTCGAACCAACGGATATGGCTGCTGCTCCTTCGAGCGTCGAACCCATTGACGCGACCGAGTTCGCGGGAGTGCAGGTCACGAGCCAGAACACGCGGTACGCAGCGTTGTTCGGAAAGCAGGAAAGGTTATACTCTTCAGCGGCATACACGCTTCCAGGCGGCATCGGACAAATCAAACACTTCGTCGCCGACCTCTCACCCGGAGTGTACTCGGTTTCGCGCGACGGAAACGTTCTGCAAGCAGGAATAGTGGTTCTCGGTAAGTCCAACGTATTGGGTTTCGGTAGTGACGGGGGAGGAACGTTCATCATTACGAGCGTCCCATTGCCGACTTGCGAGGAGCAAGGAGGAAATGAGTGCGGCTCGAACGAGCAATGCAACGGGAATTGGGTGCCGTCAGGGGATTCCGATCGCTGTTGCGTTGGCGAGTGCGTTATTCCGTCGCCTACGCCGAGTCCAACGGCATCCCCAACACCTAGCGCGTCCCCGACCCCGATCGTAACACAACCTCCTAATCCCGGAGGAGGAAATGGTAACGGAGGAGGCGCGTACTGGACGCCAACACCCGAAGTTACCGCAACGCTAAAGCCGTCACCCACTCCGGAAACACCCATTGTTTTCGTGGAAGTGCCTTTGACAAACGAAGAAGTTGAGGCCGCATTGCTTGAGCTTCCATCGGAGGATATTGAAACGCAGGAAGCGCACCAAATGATTACGCAGGCAAAGGACTTGGAGGAATCGGGGCAAAAAGAAGAAGCGAAGACGTTGTGGATGAAAGCGAAAGAGAAAGTGACGGTCTTGCTCGCGAAAGCGCGTCAAAATAAGGCGTCTTTCAACGTATGGTTGGCTGGATTTGCAGCACTCGCCATCATTGCAGGCGCCGTCTACTATTCCTCGACGATGCATTCGTCTAATAAAACGGATGAGTCACGGGAAGCGCAAGAAGAGGGAAGCCCAGAGGATGGAACGCAGGCAACGGAGAACGAGCAAGCGTAAACCCCATCAAACATCGAAGGCGTGCATTGAATTCTTTTCGACGAATTGACTTCAACGAAAAATAATGCAACGTTAATGGGCCCGCGGAGAATCGAACTCCGGATCTTCGCTGTGTAAAAGCGACGTCTTAACCACTCGACTACAGGCCCGTGAAAACATCGAGGAAAAATAACTTATTAAATCGAATGAAACGAAATTAAATAAGTTTAAATAGGATTAAAAAGCATTGAATTAACCCAGTTTCACAAGAAAGGTGATCGCATGCGTTTGTTGAGCCTGTTTGTAGGAACCCTAATTATGACGATGTTAACGGCATCCGTCAGCGCGGAACCGGATTTAGTGGTCTCGGATATGCGTCTAAGCATGAACGAGGCGCCGGTTGGAGAACCCGTTACCATCTGGGTAACAACGGAAAACAACGGGACCACGTGGGCGAGCCAATCCACGACGCGGCTCTATTCGAATTTTGGGACCATTCAAGATTTCCGAATCAACGGACTGATAAGCGGGCAAAACAATACGAATACTTCAACGTATACGTGTAACCAAACCGGAATCGTCTGGATTGGCGCTAAAGCGGATATCTTCAATGAAGTGGTAGAATCACAAGAACAAAATAATTATCGACAAGTTGCGTTGAATTGCACGGGCCCGCAAGGAGCACCTCTGGCGGACTTGGTGCCGGATTTAGGGTTTAGTAAATCAAACCCAATAGTGGGAGAAACGGTTATCGCATATGTTTTAACCCGCAATCTCGGAGAAGGGGCTTCGGGAGCCAGCCACACGCTTTCCGTTGAACAAAATGGGCACCCCCACTTGTTTAGCGTCCCGTCATTGAATCCGGGAGCAGGGCAAAACAACTCATATAACTTTACCTGTCTCGAAGAGGGAACGTACGGAGTGAATGTAACGGTAGATGCATGGACTGAAGTCAATGAATCCGACGAAACGAACAACTTCGTTTACGGAAGCGTAGAGTGCTCTTCGGGACAAAATCATACGCATTATGGAGATGGCTGGTACCAGTTGTTCATACAAGACCAAGTATTTGCAGATAACGACTATCAAGTGGTTTTGGTGGATATTAGCGGATCCGGAGGAAATGGATCCGGGGAAAGTGCGATGTATCAAGTATACAACCCGCAAGGCCAGTACGTCGGAGTTGTCGTTAACGAGGAATATAAGTGGACAATTCTGGAAGGCGTAAACGTATCAACAGGCAACGTATTCCCAGGCGCGTTTGGTCAAGAAGCGTATGCTTGGACGGGAGTCTATTCTTACGAGGAACTGCTTCCCGACTTGGTGGCGTATGTCGGTATTAGTAAAAGCAATCCGTACGTGGGAGAAACCATAACAATTAGCATTAACACCCGAAATAACGGGGAAGGTGCTTCTGATACGAGTTTCACCATGTCGGCATTAGGCCAGGGAACTCAACAGTTGGAATTTTATTTCTGGGAGATCCCCCCACTAGAACCCTTAGTCGGCGCGGAATTGAATACGTACGCGTTCCGGTGTCCGGGAGTAGGAACGTATTATGTCAATGCAACCGCCGACACCACCCAGATAATCGAAGAATCGGATGAGACGAACAACTTCGATATCGCGGAATTCAATTGCCGAAAACCATCGAGCGGCGGAAGCCCGTTGATGGTGACCACGCCGAAGAAGTACATGCAACAAGGAGCAGGCGGATGGAGCGTGTTGGCTTCAACAGTACAAAACGAGCTCGAACAAGAAATTCAGGGACTAGGAAACATGGAAGAGAAGACGCCGTACGAGCAACTCGCCGCGCGAACGCGTTCGATGGCTGCCAGCAACCCGCAGGAAGCCGTGAATGCGATCCAACAAGCGCGAGCGGAAATCGCGGAAATCAAGAACGGGAAGAAAAGCTTTAGTTTCGCGTTCATGCTCGCGGCCGTGGGAGCGGTTGCGGTGGCGAGCGCGTGGTTCTTCCACGGAAAGCGCAAGAAGAAAATTAAAATGAAGAGCAGGGGAAGGTAACGAACGGGTAACGCCTTCCCCTTTGTTTCTTTATCTTTTATTGTTTTTTAATGACGAGGCAGCGTTAGCTTTATATTGGAGGGAAGTGATAAGAGGTAATCGAAAGGGGCATAGTGAAACGCATTCATGGCAAGAACGCGAAGCCAAAAAACCGTGAGGCAAATTGCGAGACGTGTTTCGCACCGCGTGAAGCGCGTCGTCAAACGAGGAAAGAAGACGAGAAAGAATATCAAGCGACGGGCTTCCAAGAGAATAAAAAAGAAACCGTTCGCGGGCATTTTTGGCGTGGGAAGACGTAGCCGGATATACCGGCGCATCCCAAAAAATAATCTAGTGGACCGGATTAAAATCATGCGTTGGAAACGGGGATGGGACGAATAACATGGCTTCATTCATCGTCAGTTCGGGTAAAGGAGGCGTGGGAAAGACGCAAACCGTCATTAACCTGGGAACCGCTTTATCGCAATTTGGAGGCGACGTGACGATAGTCGACGGGAATTTGCCGGTGCCGGATATTTCACTGTATTTCTCGGTTCCGTTCGAAACGAATACATTGAATGACGTGATTCGGGGGAAGTCGAGTGTGGAGGATGCGACGTACGAGCATGAAAGCGGGTTGAAAGTCATCCCCGCGAACATCAATCTGAATTCGTTGGGAGGAATTACGCAAGATGATTTTACGAGAGTATTGAAGCAGTTGAAGAAGCGCAAAACCACGCTCATTATTGATTCGGCGCCGGGTTTGGGAGCCGAATTCATTTCGGCGGCGAGAAGCGCGGACCACATGTTCGTGGTAACCAATCCGGAACTGCCGGCACTGTCCGCGTCATATAAAACGATTCAAATGGCGGAAAGCATCGGAGTAGAGGTTGCGGCCGTTGTTTTGAACCGGGTGGGACGGTATGCAGGCGAGCCGAACGAGGAAGAGATTCGGGATATTATCGGAGATCACCCGATTCGCAAGATTCCCGAGGATCCCGCCGTTCCGACTGCCGCGCTGATGGCGCAGCCGGTGGTAACCGCGTTCCCCAAGAGTCCGGCGGCCATTGGTTTCAAGAAAATTGCGGCGGAAATTATGGGCGTGGACTATAAGGAGAAATTCGGTGTCATGGATTGGGTGCACCGGATTATCTACGGCGACCTGCGGGAAGAATAAGCTAGTTTACCGACCGGCTAAACGGATATCTTCTGCAGTAATGGTTTTTCGGCCAGCGTGTTTTGCGAGAAGAACGGCTTTTTGAGAGACATCCAAAGCGTATTCTTCAAGAATGTCGGCAAGGGCTTCCGACGCATCTTCAGAAACGCGTTCGGCTCCCGCTCGACGAATTAAGCGCTCTATGGCCGCTAAAGGCAAATCCGGTATGAAAAACCCCCCTAAATCACATAAAAACCGAAGAAACGATTAGATTGAGCGAAAGCGGGGTTTATAATGCTTGTGTTTTGAGGAAGTGGGGGTGGAGAAAGCCCTATTAACGAGAAAAAAGGAGTAAAGAGCATGAAGGAAAAATACGCGGATTTTTTGAAGCAACTGGCGTTGAAGCCGGGTCAAGTAGAGTTGAGAGGATACCAGGTGGAGATGGCGGAGCGCGTGTTGAGGAATGGAAACTCGTTAGTGATCATGCCGACGGCGTTAGGGAAAACGTATGTGGCCGCGTTTGTGATTGCCAAGTTTTTGAAAGAGGAGCGTTCGAGCTTAGGGAAAAAGAAAAAGATATTGTTTTTGACGCCTACGAAGCCACTGGCTCTTCAGCAAAGCCAGCGATTGCGTGAATGGCTGGAGTTTGAAGGAACGCGGATTAACTGGGGAAAGGAAGAGGCAACGGAAGTGATGGTGTTGAGTGGGGAGACGGAACCGGCATTGAGAGAGAGGTTGTGGGCGAACCCGATCTTGGAAATCGTGTGTGCGACACCGCAAACAGTTGAATATGATTTGTTGGCGGGACGGGTTTCAATGGAGGCGTTCAGACTCGTTGTGTTTGACGAAGTGCATCGGGCGGTGAAAGAGCACTCGTACGCGTTTCTAGCGAAAGAGGCAGCGAAACAGCATGCGTTTATTTTGGGGTTGACCGCGAGCCCGTCTTCCAAACGAGAAGTCATTCAAGAGATTTGTACGAATTTGAATATCGCGAATATTGAAGTGCGGGATGAGAACGATAAGGATGTGCAGGGATACGCGAAGCCCGTCAAACTGGATTGGATTTTTGTGGAGTTGCCGAAGGCGTTCATGGATATTAAGAGCGTGTTGGAGGAGTTGTTGAAGGATGCGTTAGCGGAGTTGTTGGAATTGGAGGTCGTGGACAGCACGGATTTAAAGCGGCACAAGCGAGCGTTGTTGGATGCGCGGAGGAAGGCGTTGGAGCTGTCTACGATGCGACCAGAAGGTTATCGGGCGCTGAGTGTTCAAGCGAGAGCCATGAATGTGAGCCACGCGCTGGATTTGTTGGAAACAGAAGGTATTCACGCATTGTGGGGGTTCATGCAGGAAATGGGGAAGAGGAAACAGAAAAGCAAGGCAGTGAAGGGATTGCTTCAGGACTTTAGGTGGAAATTAATTGGAATCAAGTGCGAGGAATTGAGGAAGCAAGGAGTGGAACACCCGAAGTTCCGGAGGTTGAAAGGAGTGGTATCGGATGCGGTGCAGGAAGGAAAGAGTGTTATCGTGTTCGCGCACTACCGCAATACAGTTACGAAAATTGTGGAGGAATTGAATCAATTTGCGGGCGTGAAAGCAAAGGCGTTTGTTGGGAAAAGTAAGGAGGGAATGAACCAAAAAAAACAGGCGCAGGTGTTGCAAGAGTTTAAATCGAAATCGTTCAATGTGTTGGTGGCAACGTCGGTGGCGGAGGAAGGAATTGATGTTCCGTCCGTTGATCTCGTGGTCTTTTTTGAGGCCGTGCCGTCAGAAATTCGGGCGATACAACGTCGTGGTAGAACGGGTAGGGTTCGGGAAGGAAACACCATAGTATTGATCACGCGAAAAAGTAAGGATGAGGCGTTCTTCTGGATTTCGAAACAACGGGAGAAGAAGATGAGAAGTACATTGCATGAGTTGAGAAAGGAGTTGAAAAGTATAGGGAATAAAGAGCAGATTGGAGTCGAAGAGCAAGAGGAGTTGATTGTGGGGAATCAGAAGAATATATTGGACTTCTAGTGCCACACGTGACGCACTAAAGTAAATAGTTGTTTAGGTGACTTGGAGAAACAAAAACCAAATACATACATAAACAAACCCATAATCCTATCTGAACTATTTAGCTATCCTAACACCATAATGATCGGGCAACCATCTCTATGTATCGGGTAAATTGAAGGATTATGAAAACAAACTGCAGCACGTGAAGCATTTGATTTAACATACACGCAACAGGTGAAGCACTGAATTTAATATTGGTGCATCACCTGAAGCACTAGAAAACACCCATTGTCTCAGGTATTGCACGAATGTTAACTCATAATAAATTCATACGCTTCACGTGACGCATTATAATAATATAATAATTCTACTTTTACAATAAACAAACAACAACAACGCCGATTTTTCACAGTCATCTTAACGAATTATTTATCTATATTATCAAACGCTAAACCACCTAAAATATTTATGCATCATGTGTTGCACTACTGGAAATCACGTGCTCAACACCCCATATATCCTTTCATCCGCTTTCGATGCGTGTAGGTGGTTGTTATGAGGCTTGATGTAAGTGGCTTGTCGTATAAGGAAATTGATTCGTTGTTGGCAAGGATGCCGCAAGAGCCAGTTGTTATCTCGAAGCAAGGCAGCAGCGTGATCGTCCAGATCTAGGTCCTCTGGAGGAGATAGTACATTCAAACCAAACCCTAATGCATCACGTGATGCGTTTGGGGGTTTTTATGTTGTACTCTCACTTAATAAAAAAATGGACTCGCCGGGATTTTCGCACAGGCTTTTTTCAAGCCTTTTTTGTGCATCGAACCCGGAGTCTCTGCCTTGCGAAGGCAGCGTCTTACCGTTCGACTACGAGCCCATCGCGCTCTAAAGTATTGGCGGTTATCCTTTTATCCTATTCCCTATGGTTCAAGCGCTCACTAATTGAACGAGTCCTGCAATAACTAGTAGGGTGAATGGAATTCTCCACTGCGGCCAAAGAGTTGGCGCGAAAAGGAACACTCCGCGCAATAACGCAATTTTCGGTTGCATCAACAGAAACATAAAACCCCAATCAGATTCAGGTTCATTAGCGGACATAACCCCTTGTTTTTTTAACCTGCCATTCCTTATTCCTAAGGGAATTATTCAAACAAACGGTTGGAGGCATCTTGTAAAAGGTGCCTTCCCCCATGCGCGGTGTCGTTGTTTGCGTTGTGCTGTCACTAACCATTTTTTTCCCTTCTCCTTTTGCGCTTGACGTTTCGCTTCTGAATTTCTCGCGGGTTCCCGCGCTTTCTTTCAACCTATTCCTTATTCAAACGAACGCTTCAATCGAAATACCCGCCTCTAACCTATCTCTTCTTACCCACGGCGAAGTGTCCCTTCTCTCTCCTTTTCTTCTCAATACCTCCCTTTCCCAGAACGCCTCGTATCTCATTTCTAATGCCTCCTTTCCCTTGTATTCGGCTTCCGGCGGGCTTGCGTTGGTGATCGAGGACGGTTGTACGGACTATTACGGCCAGGATCTATGCGAGCGAGCCGGGTTTACCGGTCCCGGTGATTTTTCTTGGTGTGACGAATGCGATTATTTTAATCCGAACTGTGGGAATTACTATCTGAAGGATTGGTGTTACCGTTACCGTCCTTTTGTTTCCACTAACTATTCCAATCTTTCTGAATTACTATCGTTCGATTTCTCCATTCAACTCAATGCCCTCAATTCCTCTTGTACCGCTTCAGTAAATCATTCCTCCTGCAACGACTCCTCTCATTCCCTCACTCTCATCAACTACTCTCTCAATACCTCTCAACCGAACCATTCCTTTATCAATCTTTCCGATACCTTCGGTTTGCTTTCTCCAACCTATTTTCAAAACTATTTGAGTGCATGGGCCTACTACCAATCCCATTATTTCCTATCCATTCCAGACGCCGTTGCTTCCACCTCGCAATTAACGGCGGCGTATCACCTATTGATTGAAACGCGTTCCGGAAACTATTCTAATTACTACGACTTTTCGCCACCGGACTCGTGGGTTTCCGCTCATTTATCCGCTAGACTCAATGACTCCGCGGTTCCCTTTCTTTTTCTTCATGGGAATCCCCGTATTCTCAATGTTTCCAAGCACCCTATACTCGACGGCTTATTTTTCGATTATTCCGCGTCCCTTGAAAACATTGGTTTCGTGGACGATACGTTTTCCCTTCAGCTCTCCTGCACTAATCATTCGGGTGTCAATACCTCTGTTGCATGTCCTTCGCATTCAAATGCCTCGTTCTTCCTCAATCTCGAAAACGTTTCGTTCGCTCTCAATTGCACGGTCTTCGCTTTTTCTGAAAACAATTCCTTTCTGAATCACTCCCTCCCCATTCTTCTACAACTTCCTATTCCTTCTCCAACTCCTCCCCCCTCCATTCCCCCTTCTTCCAGTTCAACTTCCACCTATTCCTCATCTCCGATAATTCCCGTTGTCAATTCTCCTACTCCTACCATTCTCCCCTCCCCCTCTTTTTTCCCCTCTGCGGCTCCCTCCAGCATTCCCCTCCAATACGCCCGCGTCCCCCTCGTTATTTTTCTCATGCCGGCTTCTATTCCGTTAGGGGTATACCCAATCACTCTTCTGGATGACGGCGTTCCTCCCAAATCCCCGATTCATATTTCCAGTCCGTCTGGCCGTCCGTATCGCGTTCTTCTCTCCGAATCTCGTTCATTCAACTTTTCCGAACCCGGTTACTGGAAACTCCAGTATTCAAACCATTCGTTTTGGTTCCGCGTGCTTCCCCGTCCCTCGTCTTCTCCATACCCCTCTTCCGTTCCTTCGCGGGTCTCGGGTCTGTTGGCTCTTTCCTTTTCTTGGCACTATTTCTTACTCATTCCCTTGCTATTGCTTGCCATCGCTCTCCATCGTTTCCCCCAACCCCCTATTCACTTTACGAAAACCGTTCGAGATTCCCGCGTGACACTTTATCTTAAAACCCGCGAGCCGCTTCACGCGTTAATGATTGAAGACTTTGCGCCTTCCGTTGTCTCGTGCGTCCCCTCACCGAGTGCCATGGACGATACGGTGCTCGGCATGCAGCTTCAATGGTGCATCCCGTTCGTCGAACGCTCCTTCACCGCGGAATATTCTCTTTCGAATGCCTCCCAACGATTGCGCTCGGCTCAATTAACCGCCATTTTGAAGGGAAAACGCGTGCGTTTGACTTCAACCCCCCGATATCTTTAGTTTTTCCATATCCCTAAATGGTTCCGGTTGTTCCTTGCGCGCTTTCCCTATCCTTTATTATGCCCCTGGTATATTTTTTTTCATATGCATGTTGATCACCGTAACGCGTTGTTTCTCGCGCTACTCATGATCCTTTCGAGTCTCCTCGTTTACCTCCCGTTTTGGTTAAACGAAACCTCTTTCTTGAGCTCCTCGATTTCCATTACCTCCATGGACGTGCTATACCGTTATTGGGACGGCCCGCTCTACGTAGTCGTTTCTCAAACCCTCTACGAGTCTACGCCGCTATTAGAATTCGGGTCCCTCCCCCCCTACTACTATTCCGCGCATCTCGTGTTCTACCCCGCGTTCATACGGCTATTCTCTTTCGTGTTGTTTCCGTTCGATGCGATGCTTCTCGCCACGCTCTTCTTCGCTGTTCTTTCCGTAATCACTTTCTACTTCCTCGTCAAGGAATTCAAGTACACGAAACATCCCTTGTTTCTTTCCGTGATCTTCGTGTTTTTTCCGGTTCGCTGGCTCATTTACCACAGCGTCGGCGCCACCGAGGCCCCCTTCATTTTCTTGGTTTTAGCTTCCTTTTATTTCTTTAAAAGAAATCAGTACTGGCTGTCTGCAGCATTCGGTGCTCTGGCGGCAACCACGCGCGTCTTTGGCGTCACGCTTTTCGCGTTTTACGCCCTTTACTTTTTATGGAAGCGCCGCGTTCAATGGCGGTCTGCGCTTCCTTACCTGCTCATTCCACTCGCACTCTTCCTTCACTTTCTCTACTATCACTTCGTGTACGGCGACTTCTTCGTTTACGCGTCCGTCAACAGCTTTGTTCTTCAATGGCTTCCGTTTCAAGCGGTTATTGGTTATGGGGGTGCTGCGGTCGGAGAATATTGGATGCTGCTCTACTTGCTTTATGGAGCAGGAATCGCACGGCTCTATCAGCAACGGCGGTTCGATCTCGTGCTATTCGCGTTGATTCTCTATTTGCCGGCCTTATTTCTTTCCCATAACGATGTCGCCCGGTATTTACTTCCCGCGTTTCCATTCGCGTTGCTCATCGCATTTGAAGATATCTGGTCGAACAAACTCGTAAAATACCCGTTGGTTCCCTTTCTTTTCGGCGCGTACCTGCACGTCTGGCACGTACTACCCCTCAATCTCATGCCCGCTGAGGAGTTCGCACGCCTTCTGAGTCTGTTGTAGGGCTCGCTTATGTTCGTCGGATGATGACGCCACTAACCCCCCATCCGCCAATCGTTCTCTCCACGAGTTCCGCATGGCCCCTATCCATTTCGTGCTTTAATCCCGCTTCAAACCCCGTCTTGAAGGGGTTGCGTTCGCGCACTTGCCGAGAGGCCCGTTCGTTGAATATCGGTTGGGCGTGTGAAAATCGCAGCGTTCCTCCTTGTTTTAGTTTTTTAACGAGGATACGAGCGAAAACCCGCCCGGCTTTTCTCGGTTCTTCTAATTCTACTGGAGGCCGTTCCCATCCGGGCTCCATTAGCCCTTCTGGAATCAATATATGGTCGAATGTCTCACCCGTTAACGCCCTATGAATCGGGCCGGGTTTCCAAATATTTCCTTTTAATAACCGTATTTTTCCTCTCTTGGCTTGTTTCCATACGCGTGCTTTCATAAACACTTCCGGTCGCTCGCCATATATTTGGTCCACTGCAACATATCCCTCGGGCCGTAACGCCGTTTTTTTCAAAAGCCAATCCCCCAATCGGCCGGTTCCGGCACCCAACTCTAACACTCTTGATTGAGGCGTTATACCCTCCCGGAAGGACTTGTTTAGAACCAACCATTTTATGTGATGAGCCGACGTAAACCACGCCCACTCCGATGCTTTTTTCAGATGCGGAGGTAGTGTTTTTTTTATTTCTTGAAATATTGGGTCGTTGGGCGATAGCCCGCCAATCCTTTCGTAATTTGGGTTTACGGGCCGCAACCGTTTCCTTGCCATATCCCGAGGTATGCCCCTTTCGTTTAATATATTCTTTCCACCACGTGCTCTACTGATTTTTAATGCGCCAATTAAAACGCCTTTCCCAGGTCTTCCTTCGCGACATCTCGTTCGTTCAAGAGTATTTAGATCTGGCCGACTTTTCCGATAAACGCGTTCTCGAAATTGGTGCGGGCACGGGAGTCATTACGCGCTATCTCGCCGAACACGCTAAAGAGGTAACGGCTCTGGAAGTGGATGAGCGCTTGGCCCGCGAACTCGCGAACGGGCTGCGCGACGTGAAGAACGTAAACGTCATTATGGGGGACGCCCGGATACACCCCTTGGACGCTCCCGTCATTGTCGGCTTCCTTCCATACCACCTCTCATCTCCCTTGCTTTTCCGCATACTAAACTCGACGTTTCAAGATGCTCTGCTCTGCCTTCAAAAGGAGTTCGCTTTACGCATGATCGCTTCCCCCGACACCCCTCAGTACGCGCGACTATCCGTGATGGCCCAAAGCCTTTCGGATGTCGAGATATGGGGAATTGTGCCCCGAACCGCCTTCCGGCCCGTTCCGCGCGTGGATTCCGCATTCGTCCACCTCGTAAAGAACCCGAAGGCGCATCTCGATCCCCAGCTCGTTCAACTATTATTCCAGCATAAAAACCAGTCCGTAAAAAATGCGTTGTGGCATTCCCGCCGGTCCTTGTCTTTCCCCTCTCCATCGGATGCGAAAACGCGTATCGCTCGACTTCCGTTGGCGTCCCGACGCGTGCGTTCCTTGACTCTTCAGGAAATCGAAAAACTCTCGATCACTTTCCAGGAATGGCTTTGACCCGACCGCACGTTTTTTTAGCCTGCCCCTTGTTGCTCTTTGGGATGGACCTGGAAATATTAATGGATGATCGCGAACTCAAGAGCCCTACGGCACGAAAGCTCTTTTCACTCGGCATTCGCTTGAAGTCGACGCGCCTGGAGATCGGCGACTATATTATCAGTGACCAAGTCGCCCTCGAGCGAAAGACCGCGGCGGATTTCGAATCCAGTATTATCGACGGCCGCCTCTTTTTTCAGGCGAAAGATCTTGCCGCTCAATTCGAGTCTCCTATTATGGCCATCGTGGGCGCAAAATACGGTCGCCTGCAACCCCGCGCACTTTTGGGAGCGGAGATCGCGTTAGCAACGGATTTCCGCATTCCGATTTTTCATTTTGATTCTGAAGAAAAGCTCGCGGAATTCATTCACGTGCTCGCGCTTCAAAAAACGAACGGGAAAAAAGAGCTGGCGCTTCGTTACGAAAAGAAATCCTTTTCCGTTTCCGAACAGCAGCAATTCGTGATCGAATCCATTCCTACGATTGGCCCGCATAACGCGAAATCGCTTTTAAGAAAACTGGGCACCATTCAACGTATTTTTACGGCGGATGAAAAAACACTGCAATCCGCGGAAGGAATCGGAAAGGAGCGGGCGAAAGAAATCCGGCGCCTGGCTTCCCATCCGTACGAGGTGGATACGTCTTGAATGCATTAAACCTCTCTTCCCGTGAACGCGTTTTTCGACGCGGACGGGCGCATCCGGTTAGCGGAATGGAACGGACCACGCAAGCGCGCCATTCCAATCGCATTCGTCGGCCATACCCGAGGTGTTTGTGATGGAAAAAAAGCAATTTTTTACTCTGGACGATTTCAACTTCAAAGGAAAAACGACGTTGGTCCGAGTGGACATTAACGCACCGTTTGATGCGAAAACCGGTTTGCAGGACTCCAAGCGATTCGCCGAACACGCCATAACGCTTAAAGAACTTTCCAAGAAGGGTGCCCGCGTGGTGGTGTTGGCGCATCAAGGCCGGCCATTCTCAACCGACTTTATTTCCTTGAAAACCCATGCCTCTTACCTCGAAAAACACGTCAACAGGCCGGTTCGGTTCCTGGACGGCTTATTCTCAAATACGGTGTTGAACGAGATTCGTCAAATGAATGACGGGGATATCGTTCTGTTGGAGAACACGCGGTTTTACTCGGAGGAAACGGAGAAGGTGCCGCGAGAAGACCAGTTTTTGAAGGCCTTGATGGTCAAGCGGTTGTGTTCCATTGCCGATTTTTATGTCAACGATGCGTTTTCGGCTTCTCACCGTATGCAGGCCTCGCTCGTCGGTCCCGCGTTCCTTCTTCCATCCGCTGCAGGCCGGGTGATGGAACGGGAACTCGCTGGACTATCCAAGGCGTTGGAGACTGCTGAACACCCCAACGTTTACGTGTTAGGTGGTGCCAAGCCCGACGACGTCTTCACTCTCCTCCAGTTCGCATGTTCTTCTAAAGCCGTTGACAAAATACTCACCTCCGGCGTTTTAGGGGAATTATGTTTGCTCGCCAAGGGTTACGACATCGGTCCCACCAAACGCCAGTGGATTCGCGATGCCGGGTACGACGCGCTTCTCCCCGAACTCCAGTCCCTGATGGAAAAGCATTCTTCTAAAATCGAGTTCCCGCAAGACGTTGCCATCGGGGAGAACGGAGCGCGCAAGGAGTTTCGCGTGACGGACCTCGCTCAAGCCAACGGTCCCACGTACGATATCGGGGCGAAGACCATTGCCCGATACCAATCTATTTTATCCACGGCGAAAACGATTTATTTCAAGGGTCCTGTTGGAAAATTTGAGGATCCGTTATTCGAGCAAGGCACGCGCGAAATCCTGAAAGCCGTGTCCTCTTCGAAAGCGTTTTCATTGATGGGTGGAGGGCACTCCCTAGCGGCCATGGAGAAATTCAGTATCCCCTCTTCCAAGATTTCTCATTTATCTCTGGCGGGCGGTGCCGTGGTCAGTTATTTGCAAGGAAAGAAATTGCCTGGCGTCGAAGCCTTGAAACAAGCGTTCCGCAAAACCCAAAAATAAAGCCTTAATAACTTCCATCGGGTCAAGTGAATGGTGGATGCTTCCATGTACTCTCAAGCGATTCGTCAGCTCTTAAAAACCGTGCAGGCTGAGGAAGGAGACGTCATTCGCATCTCGTTCGGTTCCGCGCAGTACGATGGAGTATTGTTGCCCGCTTCCGCGGAAGATCGCGATATTCTCGTCCTTAAGCTTCCCAGCGGCTACAACATCGGGCTCCGGCCCGACGCGTCCGCTCGCGTCGAAAAACGCTCTTCTGAAAAACGCGTTCTCTCCTCCATTCCCGCATCCTCTTTTTCCGGCAAGAATCTTCCCGGGGTATCCGTGATCGCGACGGGCGGGACCATTGGCACGCACGTCGACTATTCCACGGGCGCCGTATTCATGTGCCGTACCCCCGAAGAAATTTTGGGCACGACGCCGGAGCTACGGGACGTCGTTACTATTCGTTCGGTTCGTTCTCCGTTCACGATGGCGTCCGAGGATTTGCAGCCTTGGCACTGGCAGAAACTCGCGGAAGAAGCGGAACACGCATTAAACGATCTGGAGCTCAAGGGCGTTATCATTACGCATGGTACGGACACGCTTCATTATTCTTCTGCGGCGCTGGCGTTCATGCTTCCAGGCCTGAACAAGCCCGTGGCGTTGGTGGGAGCGCAACGCTCTCCGGATCGCGGGAGTTTTGACGGCCGCTTGAATCTGTTGTGCGCAGCGCATTATGCCGGCCATTCTCCTTTTGCCGAAGTCGCGGTGGTCATGCACGGCTCTTCTTCCGACGATTTTTGTTATGCGCACCGTGGAACCAAGGTTCGAAAAATGCATACGTCGGAGCGCGACGCGTTTCAAAGCATTAACGATCGTCCGCTCGCCCGCATTTCTTCTCAAGGCGAGATCCAGGCGCTGGCGACGCACGTACGAAAACGTTCCGATAACGAGGTGAAGGCGGACACGCGTTTTGAAAACAAGACGGCTTTACTCAAACTCTATCCGGGTTCCGATCCGGCATTGCTTGATTATCTGGTGGATAACCAGTACCGTGGCGTG
This sequence comes from Microcaldota archaeon, assembly GCA_018819225.1. GTDB lineage: Archaea > Micrarchaeota > Micrarchaeia > Norongarragalinales > SBBD01 > JAHJQN01. Next base: position 61,320 of record JAHJQN010000007.1, on the reverse strand, counting down.
GTTCTCGAGGCGTTTGCGTTAGGTCACGTTCCCACGGGCCAAAGCGGCACGGTCATGACGGGCTACGATAAAAAACGCGCTTGGATTCCCGCAGTCAAACGCGCCGTGAAAAACGGAGTCGTATTAGCCGTTACGTCCCAATGCCTGAACGGCCGCGTGCATCCCAACGTCTACCGTAATTTGCGCTTGTTGTCTTCAGCAGGCGCTACGTTCTGCAGCGACTTGCTTCCTGAAACCGCTTATGTGAAACTCGGTTGTGCCCTGGGCCGTTCGTCCGATTCCCGGGAAGTGCAAAACATGCTCTTACAGAATTGGGCGTCCGAATACAATCCGCGTCTCACGTCGGTGGAACTGAAATGACGCTCGATTACTCTCAACTGGGCTTCAAGGCCGGCATTGAGGTCCACCAGCGTTTGGATACCCGCAAGCTCTTCTGCGACTGCTATTCCGATCCCAACACCCAAACGCTTTCATCCGACGTGGAAATTCATCGAAAGTTATTTGCCGTATCCAGTGAGTTGGGCGAGCTCGACCCCACGGCTCGCTTCGAGGCCGCGAAACGAAAGCAGTTTCGTTATTTGCTGGACGCGCGCTCTTCATGCGCGGTGGAAGCAGACGAAGAACCTCCGCACGCAATAAATTCTAGCGCACTCGATGCCGCACTTCAAGTCGCGCGTATGCTGGGCATGCGCGTCGTGGATGAAGTGCATGTCATGCGCAAGCAAGTGATCGACGGTTCTTCGGTTTCCGGTTTTCAACGTACCGCATGCATTGCGTTGAACGGCCAGATCTCCACCTCAAAAGGTTCGGTCCGCATTCCGTTGCTTTGCTTGGAGGAGGAGAGCGCTGGCATCATGGAAATCACTCCTTCTGAAACGGTTTTTCGTTTGGACCGCCAAGGGATCCCTCTACTTGAAATTACCACGGATCCCTCGCTTCAAGACCCGACCCACGTTCGAGAAGCCGCAGAATCCATAGGAAAACTTTTGCGCGCTACTGGAAAAGTCCAGCGTGGGCTCGGCACGATTCGCCAAGACCTTAACATCAGCATTGCGAACGGGGCTCGAGTGGAAATCAAGGGCGCTCAGGATCTCAAACTACTCCCCCTGCTCGTTGAGAACGAGGTGCTCCGTCAAACGCGTTTGATTGAGGTTCGGGATGAGCTGCAATCCCGACGCGTTTCCTTGAGTACGCGCGATTTCGTTCCCGTTGACATCACTTCATTGCTTTCTCACACTCCATCCCCTCTTGTTCAGCGCGTTTTACAAGAACGCGGTAAAGCGTTCGCCCTCAAACTGAAGGGGTTTGCCGGCTATTTCAAGAAAGACCTCATGCCCCAACACACGTTTGGCCGCGAAATCGCTTCTCACGTCAAGCAAGGATCCCGCGCCAAAGGCATCATCCATTCCGATGAAGATCTCGAATCCAAGTACGGGTTTTCGGAAAGCGAGATTCAAGCGATTCGCACGGAACTGGACGCGTCCCCTTCCGACCTTTTCGTTATTTGCCTTGGAACGCCGGCGGTCGGCCGCAAGGCGCTCGAAATGGTTTTTCTTCGTTGTAAGCAAGCGCTTTCTGGCGTCGTTAACGAAACCCGTAAAGCGCAAGGCTCCCTTTCTCTCTTCATGCGTCCGTTGCCGGGCGCGGCCCGCATGTATCCTGAAACGGATGTTCCCCCGATTCCCATTTCCTCTCAGCGCCTGGCGTCTTCTCATGCCGAACGCACGGAGTCGTTGGATGAAAAGAAGGCGCGTTATTTGAAGTGGGGGTTGAATGAAGAACTCGCTTCCAAAATGGTGCGTTCTTCACAGTTTATCGCGTTCGAGAAACTGTTGGATACTCGGGCCGAGCCTTCCTTTATTGCCGTGACTCTCCTTGAAACCTCGAGGGCGTTGAAGCGCGAAGGTTACGCATGCGACGCATTATCTGAAGCGGATTGGCGCGAACTTTTCACTCTTTTCTCTAAAAACGAGGTGGTGCGCGCTGCGGTTCCGGAGCTTTTAAAACACAAATGCGGCGCAGGTTCAGACTCCTTCACTGCCTTGCTCAAGAAACACCGCTTGCACAAGTTTTCTCCGACCCAACTGGAAGCGGCCCTCAAAACGATTCCCGCGAACGTGCCTGAAAAACGCCGTTTCGGGGAATTCATGCGCCGCTTTCGCTTGAATGTGGATGCCGCGGAGGCGAAAAAACGCTTGCCATCCTAGCGCGGTTTCCCTCACGAAAACCTTTATATTGCTCGCAAGTCCCAAAACCCCTATGACCCTTCCTTTACTCGGTCTGATGGACGGCTTGAACATCGTCATCCTAATCCTCACTTTCTTCTCCTTGTACAAACACTTCAACTTGCACTACATCCCCAATAAAATGATTTCGCTGCTCGTCGCCATCGTCATCACGTACTTGGTGTTAATTCCCGTCACGTGGTTTACGTGGTTCGTTTTCGCGATTACGTTCATGTTGGAATTCCCCAACGTGATGTTGGAAGGGCTATTCCCGGAACATTAACGGTTAGATTATGGATTTTACGTTTCTTTTCATCGTCATTTTGATGATACTGGCGGCGCAAAGCAATAACACCATGCTCGTGGTGGCGTTGTTCGCGTTGTTGCTCATCACGGCAAAAAGCAAGTATTTGCTTTTGGCTGCGGTGATCGGAGGTGTACTGGCTTTTCTATGGAATTCGGAGTTTTTGGGCGGGTCGCAAGGTCCTGTTTTATTAGGCGGGCTCTTCCTCATCCTCTTGCTCATCGTGAAAAAGGATTCGGACCAGCCCCAGCCGCAAGGCATGGGGTATGGCCCGTATATGTAGGTGAATGATTTGAATCCATTGACGCTCATCGTGATGGCCGGCATCGCTTTTTACTTCTGGTCTGCAGGCGCTACTTTTCTCGCGTTCCTCGTATTCATCGTCGCGCTCATCATGGCGCTCGGCTCCACCCAACAAAAGGCGCCGGCGGCCATGCAAGGCGCCGTCATGGCTCCGGGGGGTCAAATGCCGATCGTGGTTCAAGCGGGAGGCGGAGGTAGCGCCCTTCCCCGCAAATTCGAATTCCGTCCCAACTTTCCAGGCGATCCGGACGGGGACGAATGGATTTCCGGCAAATTGGGCGCGTGGATCGTGCTCATTGTCCGTATTATTCAAAGCCTTTTCAGCTTGGGGCAGCCGCGTCGCCGGGAACACGACGAGCACGATTAAATGGAACAGAACACCGTCTACTATGTTCTCATTGTGCTCGCTGCCATAGCGTTCTTCCTGCAAGTCGAATGGATTTTCTTGGCCGTACTCTTCATGTTCTTCGCCCTCATGTTTTCGCGCGCCTATTCCGCGGTATCTAACCGCGCAGCTCCTCCCGCACTCGTTCCTCCGCAAGACCCTGGCCAACTCCCTTCTCAACCACCGGTTCAACAACCCATTATCGTAATGAGCGGCGGAAATTTCGGGATTGGCGACGCCTATTTGGCGACGACGATGGGCATGTTTTCAGCGTTGGACGCCTACGAGAAACGCACGCAGGCCCCGTGGCACCAGTTTCTTTCGCGGGGTTCGCAGATGCGCCAGAACATGTTTGGTCATCGTGGTGAAGTGGGTACGAAGCACCAGGCCATGCGCCGCGACGTCACGTCGGGTCGCGTGAAATCCATCAACAAACGCTTGGACCGGATCGAAAAATCGCTGAAACGGTATTGAGTTATTTCTGCATCTTCAAGCGCAACAGCACGTCGCGGTTGGCTTCCAATATTTTCTGATTAATGTCTTGCACGCTTTTCAGCAACGCGATCGCTTCATCCAGCTTGTTTTCCACGTCTTCGACGTTCGAGAGCGCGGTGTGCGGCATCCTCTTCATTTCCGCCTTTCCCAGCATTTCCTCGATATTCGTTTGTTTTTCCTGGTTTCCGCTGACACTCGTGATCTCCAATTCGGGAATCTCTTCCGTGGCTTTTTTTGCCGCTTCTTTTTCATGCGGCTGCATAGCGGGCGGTTCTTCAAACAACGGTTTGCCTTCCTCGGGTTCCGCGTCCCCTATTTCGTCGTCGGGCCCCGGCTCTTTTTTCACAATATGGGCGACTTTTTTCTTGGCTTTTTCTGCCTCGTCGCGCAACGTTTCGTCCAACACGTCATTCACATTCTCGATTCCCAGTTCTTTCAAATTTTCGACGATTTCTTCGTTGCTCATTCCGCTTTGAATCATGTCGCGGATCATTTGTTTGAGGTCCATGACCGTTCCTATTCCTCCGTTGTTTAAATAGGTTTTCAGGGGAAGCGCGCTACCCACCCGCTTTTATTTCTGTTCTTCTTCGAGGGTATGCACTCATGAAGCATCTGATAGGCGTGCGCTATTCCGAGGACGGTTCGCCGGAGCTCCAGCTCTACGCCAAAGATTCCCGCGAATTTTCCGTGCTCCCTCTTTCCAAGGGCATGCCGCTCGCCTACCAACTCACCCCCGAACGCTACTGTGTTGGTTACACGGAGATCGATGGCGAGCCTCATCCCTGTCCGTTCTCCACGTCATTACGTTCGGGTTCGCAGTGTCGTTATTGCCAGCAAGACGACGCGCGCCTGCCTTGCCTTAAGTGCGACGGCAGCGTGTGCTTGGCGGATGCCTCGATTCGTGCAGACTGCAGGGAACAGGTACTCGTGGTTTATTTGGCGGGTTTCGCTTCCGATATCAAGGCCGGGGTGACCGGAGCGCACCGCGTTCCGTTGCGTTGGTTTGAGCAAGGCGCGGATTTCGCGACAGCTCTATTCCGCATGACGGATGGCAAGGAGGCCCGGCGCATTGAAACGTTGCTGCACCGGAAAGGGTTGCGCAATGCCTTGTACGGTAAACAAAAAATCAAGCGCCTCGTGTTTTCCAAGGAAAAAACGTTTCCTGCGTTTCGCTTGAAAGCCGAGCAAATCTTGGAGGACCCTGATTTTTCCCTGTTTCCTCGCGCTTCCGCGGTTCTCGAATTCTTTGATTTCTCTTCCCGTTATCCTTCTTTCAAAGAGATTCCCTTGGTCACGGAAGCGCTTCAGGGCACGGTCGTTGGAAACAAGGGCTCGCTCCTCTTTCTCGAGCAAAGCCGGTCGATTCGCGTGCTGGAAATCAATCGTTTGATCGGAAAAAAGATTGCCGGCCAAGGCGGGCTTTTTTTCTAATCGTTTCGATATCGAAGCAGGATCCGGTGTAGCAATCTAACTCGAGCGTTTTCAAGATGTTCGAGTTGGACTCTGTGCGGGTGTACGGGGCCAAACACGTCCGCATGCGTTTCAATGATTTTTCCCAATGTTCGCGCCCACACCCCAATCATTTCTTCCGCGTGGAAACCGTCGCGTGTGCTCGACCTCAATCCACCCGCCTTTTTCCCGTTCATAATCTGGCGTTTTAAGCGCGAATCCTCGTTTCGCAATACCTCGGTTGCGCTTTCAGGCACGCGTGTTCACCGCTCTTTTTTCCGTTACCAGGAAATGCATTCTTACATCGTGCTCTTCAAACGGTAATTCCTTGACGATTTGAAACGCGTAAGCGATGCCCACGCGCACCGCCTTTTTTCCGACTCGTTTGAGAAATCGGTCATAATACCCCATCCCGAAACCGATCCGGTGCCCGTTTCGATCGAACGCGATGCCCGGCACGACGACGAGATCGATTTCGCCAGGTTTAACGCACCGGTTTCTTGCAGCGGGTTCCGGTATTCCGAATGCACCTCTCTTCAACTCGCTCCACCGTTTCACTTCCCGTGCTTCCATGAGACGGCCCTTAACTTTTGGCAACGCGACCCGTTTTCCTTCTTTCATTGCTTTTTCAAACAAGGCAGCCGTGCCGACTTCTCCTGGTTTTGCCGCATACAATAAAATTGTTTGGGCTTGACGGAACGATGCATGCGCCGCCAATCGCTCTGCAATCCGCCGGTCTTTTACGAGTGCGGAGTGGGCGTAGTGGGCCGATCGTTTTTCGAGCACTCGTTTTCTAATGCGGTGTTTCACGTTCTTCGCTCCCTCGACTCATCTAGGGCGTCCAGCGCTTTTAATCCCGCCTTTTTCTGGAGGTTCGCACGAAACCGCTTTTCGGTCGGAAGATTTCCGCCTGCTTGTGCAGTTGATCCAAAATTTCGCGCGCCTTTTTCTCTTCAATACCCAATGATTCCGCTTCCTTCACGACCTCTTCCACGGACACCATATCCACGTCGCGCTCCTTGTCTTCAATGATTTCTAGCACGGTTCGCGCGCGGTCGATCTTGCTTTTCGGTTGTCCGATGTTGATGATGTCGCTATCTATTCTCCCGGTTTCCCGGTCCATGAAGACGGTTCGCAACACGTATTCCGTTAACGTAATCGCCCGGTCCGCGTCAATCATCATGACGTGTTTACTGAAACGGGCTTTCGCGCTCGCCTCCGCCAAGCGAATCAATCCTTCAATCTGTCTCGCCGTAACCGGGTAATAGTTTTGCTTCATCCCCATTTTCCTCAAGCGCAAGTAATACTCCTTGATTTTTGCGCTGGCCTCCAATGTTAATACGGGGGAAAAGTTTCTTCTCGCGTACGCAATGTATTTTCTCAGTTTTTCAATCGAGATTTCGGGTGAGATATCCATTTTTTCTTGATCGCTCCCTAACGATGCGCGATGCCCTTTCAGGATGTGTTCCGCCACCTTGCTATCCTGCACTTCATCCAACACGTCTTTGATGGGGAACACGAGGTCGAAACGGGATAATAGCGTGGGCGGAATCTCGAATTGGTTGGCCGGCGGCTCCGCGGGATTAAACCGCCCTAGTTTCGGGTTCGCTGCGGCCAGCACGGACGTTCGCGCATTGAACCGCGTGACAATTCCGGCTTTCGCAATGCTGATGGTTCCGCTTTCAAGCGCTTCATGCATTGCGCTGCGATCGTCTTCCGTCATCTTATCCAATTCATCCACGGCCACTTGCCCTCCGGATGCGAGCACTAACGCTCCTGCTTTCAGCACCCATCCTTCCCCGAACTCGTCTTTTTCCGCGGATGCCGTCAATCCGACTCCGGAAGTCCCTTTTCCGGACACGTAGATGCATTTGGGGGCAAGGCGCGAGGCGTATTGCAGCGTGGCCGTTTTCGCGGTACCCGGATCTCCAATGAGTAACGCGTGAATTTCACCTCGCACGCGTTTTCCGTCCGGCAAGATTTTGTCCGTGTTGCCTCCGAACATCTGCAGCGCGATGGCGAGCTTCATTTCCGGGTAACCGTAAATGCTGGGCGCGATGCTTTTCACGATGGTTTCGAACAAGTCCGTTCGCTTGCTCAACGCCACGAGTTCCGCTTCCTCTTCGGCCGTCACTTCTAACTCTTCGAATTCTTTTTCGCTTCGTTCCAAGTGCCAGATTTCCAGCAATTTTTCGTACACGCTGGTTTGCTTTCGGTCTTTCGTCACCGGCCGTTTTCTCAAGATGCCCGTGACCAGGAATTTTTCTCCGGGAGCCACTTGGTTCACGAGATCGTCTTCCACCCAAAGCGAAATGTGCGAGGTCGGGGAATTCCCCTTCAGTTTTTCAACGAGGTCCTGCATTTGCGCGTTCTGCATGTTCACGAACTCGTCTTCCTTGTCCAAGTGCTTGAAGTCTTTTCGTCCGCAACGGCAGTAGTCCGGCGTTTTCAAAATGTTTTTTTCCGGGAACGTGTAGCTTTTCAGTCCGCAGTGCAGGCACTCGAAATGCGCTCGCTTGATAACGGGCTTGATTTCCGTTGCAAGAGAAATGATGCCTTCCACGGCAATGAACTTGTCCAAATGTTGCGCGCCCAGATTCTGCACCATGATGACCCGATCTTCATCCAGATTCCGGAAACGCACGTGCGCTTTCAAGGACCCTACTGCCGTTGGAAATTGAAGTCCTTCCAACGCCTCTTCCGCCACCTTCAGGAAGTGGTCCGGTCGTTCCAGCAGTCCGTCCGCGAGTTTGTGGTCAAACAACACGAGTTTCTGAAAGTCAATGGATAGCGAGCGTTGTTGGGGGTATTGTTCCGCGAGTTCTGCGAGCTCGTGCCGCATGACTTCTTGGAAAAATTCTTCGAACCGACGTCCCTCGTCGCTTTTCGGGGTTTCTTCCGCCATTTTCTGAAGGGTTTCTGCCATCTATATCTCACGCATCCGACCGGCTTCTTCGACGAAGATGACGAGCTCTCGCGTGCGGAACATCATGCGAATCCCGTAAAAAGGAGGTGCCGGTCCCGTTGGCGAAACCGGCCACCGTCCAAGTCAATCCGTTGGTTCAACCCACTTTCGTATTTCAAATCGGCTCGTTGACCGCTTAATAAACTTATCTCCAGTTTCAAATTCCTTTTCACTTCTTGCAACGCGTGCTGCACCCTATGCTTGCAGTGAATCACTCCTTTTAACGCGCTTTCGGAGCCCATTTCCAGTGATTATTTTAACGTCGCCTTTACGAGCCCGTAGAACAAGGGCTCGGGTTGCTCTAAACGCGAGTCAAACTCTGGATGATATTGACTTCCAATAAAATACGGGTGCACGTCTTGCGGAAGCTCCGCGTTTTTCATGATCTCCCGCTTGGGGTCGCGACCCGAAAACACCATTCCCTTCTCCTCAAGCCGCGAGACGAATTCCGGGTTGACTTCGTAACGATGCCGGAATCGTTTGAATATGTGTTTATTCTTCATTTCTTTCGCATAGAGGGAGGCGGCCAGCGTATTCTCCTTCACGAGGACGTGATACGCGCCCAATCGCATCGTTCCCCCCTTATCCTCAATCTTCTTTTGCTCTGGCAGCAAGTCAATGACGGGATGCTTGGTTTCCGGATTGATTTCTGTCGAGTTCGCGTCCTTGAAACCCAACACGTTGCGCGCGAACTCAATTACGGATAATTGCAATCCGTAACAAATGCCTAACAGCGGGACCTTGTTTTCCCGCGCGTACTGAATGGCCTTGATTTTTCCTTCCGTTCCCCGGCTTCCGAATCCTCCCGGGATAATGAATGCGTGGTATTGACTCAAATCCTCCTTCTCTTTCTCGATATTTTCGGAATTCACGAGCACGATTTCGCCTTTGACTCCCGCGTGCACGCACGCATGCCGTATGGCTTCAAAGACGCTCATGTACGTGTCCTTCGTGGTCTGCGCGTATTTGCCAATCACCGCGATTTTCCGGTGCGTTTTGACGCTCTGGTGCTTTTCCAGCAGGACTTCCCACTCATCCTTTTTCTTGGGTTTGAACGTTAACGCCAGCTTTTCTTCGAGCACGGGTTCAATGCCTTGCCTGCGCAATTCCGCAGGCAGGTTGTAAATGTCTTTTTGATCTGGTGAAGAAAACACGGCTTCCGGCAGTACGTTGCACATGAGTGCGATCTTCTTTTTGGTGCTTTCCAGTAATGGTTGCGAACAACGCGCGACGAGCACGTCGGGCGTAATGCCTCTCGCCAGAATCGCCTTCACGCTGTGTTGCATGGGCTTGGTTTTCTGTTCATTCGTGATGATCAGCGGTACGAGGGCCAAGTGAATGAACAGTACGGAAGGATCTTTCCCGTTTTCGAATCGCATCTGTCTGGCCGCTTCCAAAACCACTTCGCTTTCAATATCTCCAACCGTTCCCCCGATTTCCACGAGTAACACGTCGGCTCCAGTAACTTGCGCGCACCTTCGGATGCGTTTCTTGATCTCGTTGGTCGCATGCGGTATCAGTTGAATCGTGTTTCCCAGAAATTCGCCTTTGCGTTCCCTCTCCACAACGGATTTGTATACGCTTCCCATCATCAGGTTCTGTTGCTTGACCGCGAAAATATCGAGGAAGCGTTCATAATTGCCGACATCCAAGTCGCACTCGAATCCGTCTTGCGTGACGAATACTTCCCCGTGTTCGTAAGGATTTAACGTTCCCGCATCGCAATTCAAGTACGGATCGATTTTCATGAGGCTGGCGCGTATTCCGTTCAGTTTGAGGAGGTGGGCGATGGAAGCCGTTAGCACGCCTTTTCCCAGGGAACTCAGAACGCCCCCGGTTACAAAAATAAATTTAGTCAAGTGCTATACCCCCATAACAAAAGAAACTATTACTAGCGGTTCTGCTTAATAACTCTTTCCGCCTTTTGAAGGCTTAAACGCCTTGCGACGCCAGGATCTGCTGGAACACGGTATACGGTTGCGCTCCTGACACGAACTGGTTGTTCACGAAGAACGCAGGGGTTCCTTGCACGCCATGCGCCAACCCTTCCTGCAAATCCGCCTCGACAATCGCTTCTTTCTCCCCGGAATCCAGGCACTCGTTAAAGCGTTGGATGTCGAGCCCCAATTCTTCGGCGTATCCTTTCAACGCATCGACTCCGATGGCGTTTTGGTTGTTGAAAATAATGTCGTGCATCTCCCAGAACTTGCCTTGGTCAAAGGCGCATTCCGTTGCTTCCGATGCTTTCTGGGCGTTCGGATGGATGCTTCTCAACGGGAAGTGCTTGTACACGAAGCGTACCTTGCCGGTATTTACGTACTCTTCTCCTAGAGGGGCTTCGGTTTGAGTAAAGAAGCGCGAGCAGAACGGGCATTGGAAGTCGGAATATTCGACGATAGTGACGGGTGCGTTTTCATTTCCCCAAGACGGCCTGCCTTCCAGTTTGATGCTGGATGGAAGGTCTCCGGGTTGCGCGGGAGCAGCGGGTGCTTGCGCGGGCGGTACCGCGGGAGCGGTTTGTTGAATCGTTGGTTGAATGGGAACGGTATCCGCAGCCAGTGGCGCAAGTGCAGCCATGCTTTCCATGCCGTTGAGATTCGTCGAAATCTGCTGCAAGCTATGGTTCACGTTTCCAGTTGCGTAAAGCAAGCTCGCCGCTAAAATGATACTGGATATCAAGAAGCTGCCGGCGATCGCGTAAGCGCTATTCGATTCCATGACTCCACACCTCCTCTCAATTAACGCGCACTATTGCTTTAAGAAACTATGGTTTAAGCAACGAATTTCCCTCGTCTCTTGTCTTTCTTGCGTTCGCGGCCGCTTTCTTGCACGTCCACGTAGCCCTTGCTGATCAGTCTGCCTAGCGGCGTGAGCCCGACTGCCAGTCTTCCTCCATGCCGGTTCGTTTTCACGAGACCCAGCTCTTCCAATCCGGGCTTGTTTCGGCTTCCGCGGACATGGTAAGTTGCAAGGGGCAGGCTCATGCCCGTCAGCCGACTCAACATCTCCAGCGAGTCCACGCCGTTCTGATCAAACAGCGTTTTCAGCAACGAGATTTTTCGTTCGGAGAGCGCCGTGTAGTAACTAAATTTCATGATGGGGTACGCGATGATCTTTTCATCCAATACGCCGATGGCCTGAATGCCGTTCACAAACGCAGCGGATAACGCAATGCACGAGCTTCGGTAGTCCGTGTCAACGTTCATGGTGATGCGTTTGTTGACTTCGCGTTCCCGGATTCGGGCCACGTGCGCAAACACGTCTTCCATGCTCGCCTTGTTCTGAATGACTTCGATCACGGAAGGGATCTTGAACTTCTCCAAATCCTTCTTGATTTGTTCCGCTTGCCGCTTGCCTTTCTCTTCGGCGATCAAGACGACTTTCGATGCCGGGAACTCGCGCAAGCCCGAGTAGAGCACGTCTGCTGCGTCGTCGTCTCCTCCGATAACCGCTACTGAAACGGATTCCATACCTCTTCACCTACTCTTTAAACTCCTTAACCTCATATAAAAATACGGTTTAACTATAAAACATTGTTTATATATTAAATCGTTGGTTTATTCCGCTTGTTTTTATTCATTTACTTTCATGACTCCTACTCGTGGCTGACGAAGAATCTTGGGTTGTGTGGACGACGCTCATTGTTCTCGCGGTTTACTTTCTTTGGGTCGCGTAAACAAAAACGATTATTAATCTCCTTTTCCTCATTTTGGCATGGCCTCGTTACTTTATCCCATCCTATTTTACAGCACGATTGCGGGCTTGGCAACGGTCGCCGGCATGGCCCTTTTACTCTACCGCGAGTCCTTCGCGCGCCAAAACTCTTCGTATTTCGTGAGCTTTGCAGCCGGCGTACTCATGGCGACTGCGTTCTTTCACTTGATTCCCGAAAGCGCAGAACTCTATCCGTTCGCGTACCAGTTCGTTCTCGCCGGATTCCTCGTCTTTTATTTGCTGGAACACGTTTTTCTCATCCACGCGGGTCATGAAGAGGATACGCGCGCTCAAGTCAAGGGTTCCATCGCAACAACGGGCTTGGGCTTCCACTCGCTTTTGGATGGAGTCGCAATCGGTGCCGGGTTCGAGATCAGTCCCTCCATCGGTTTCATTACGACGCTGGCCGTCATTCTTCACGAATTTCCGGAAGGTATTTCCACGTTGTCGGTTCTGTTTAACTCGAAGATGGAGCGCGGCAAGGCCATTCTGTACACGATGATTGTCGCGGTGGCGACTCCCGTTGGAGCGGTCCTCACCTTCTTTTTCTTGAAAGGAATCGGCACGGATTTTCTGGGCATGCTCATCGCATTTTCCGCAGGCAGTTTTCTTTACATCGCTTCCGCGGATTTGATTCCGGAAACGCATTTGCGCCCCAATAAGCTGAACGCGGTCGTCCTGCTTTCTGGCGTCGTGCTCATCTACTTCATTTCTTTGTTGGTGACTGCGTGAACGCATTGTCCCGCGATGCGATGGCTGAACTGGACCGCTTGCTGGTTGAAGAGTACGGCATTACGGTTCCGCGCATGATGGAACTCGCCGGCCTATTTTCAGCAGAACTCGCCTTAAAATACATGAAGGGAAAACGCATGCTCGCCCTGGTCGGTCCCGGGCATAACGGCGGCGATGCGCTTTCTGCAGTACGCCACTCGTGCAATAAAGGCGTTGACGCGGAAGCACTTCTGGCTCTTCCTCCGCATAAATTAGTTCCGGAATCCCGCGCGCAATACGATATTTTAATGAAAATGCGCGTTCCCCTCTCCGTGTTCGATCCGTCGTCTCCTCCAAACTGGAAGGCGTTCGGATTGCTGGTGGACGGATTGTTTGGCTATAACTTGAAAGGCTCTCCCCGGCCCCCGTTTTCAGAACTCATTGATCAAGCGAACGCCTCCGAAATCCCTATTCTTTCCATCGACCTTCCGTCGGGGTTGGATGCCGATTCCGGGTTGCCGGCGAAGCCATGCATTCGCGCACGCGCAACGATTGCACTCAGCGGCCTCAAGACAGGCTTGCTCGCACCTTCTGCTGCACCATTCGTAGGAGATCTCTACGTTTCCTATATGACGGTTCCTTTACGCGCTTACGCCCGCGCGGGCTTGAAACCCCCTGATTTTTCCAAGGAAAACGTGATCCGGATCCGTTAGGTTTTAACATGGAATCCCCTGTTTCTTTCAAGGGTTCGCGCGGTTCGTTGCACGGAACACTCTTCGTTCCCGAACGCTTTTCACACGCCGTGATTTTATTGCATGGATTTGCGGGAAATCGTTTCTCTTCCCGCAAACGCGTCTGGATGGAATCCCTCGAGAAATCAGGCTTGTTGGTGCTCGCATTTGATTTTTTCGGGCACGGCGAAAGCGATGGCGACCCACGCGAAATCTCCACGTCGCAAGAGCTTTCGGATCTCGATGCCGCGATCCGCTTTCTCCGAACGCATTATTCGTTTAAGAAACTGTTTCTGATCGGGCATTCGATGGGTGGAGTGGTTGCGTTGCTGCGAGCCGCTTACCAAAACGATGTGGATGCGTTAATCCTGGTAGCCACCCCCCTTCATTTCTCGCGTTATCCGGACGCATTCTATTCCAAAAAAGAGGTGGATGCGTGGCCTGCAACGGGCATTTTACGCATCCGAGGTCTCGGAAGCGAGTTTGATTTGAATTATTCGTTTAAAGAAGATCAGTGCCGCTTCGATATCGAGAAAGCCGTTCGTGACATGACTTGCCCTGCTCTTTTCATTCACGGAAAACGCGATGCGCTCGTTCCATTCTCGGAAAGCGAGCACGCGTTTCAGCTCGCGCGCGATCCCAAGCAACTCGCGTTAATTGACAACGGTTCCCATACCCTGGAAACGCATGCCGAACCCGCATTACGCGCCATTCACTCCTTTCTCAAAACGCTTTAGTCTTCCAGTTTGTAGACGATATTGTGATCGTGCACGGGTTCGTTGACTTTCAATCCAATGCTTTCCCCTGCCTTGGCTTCCGTGACGACCTTGTGTTCGATCTGCATGCTTTCAACGGTTTGTTGCATGTCCGTATGCGGGCCCCGGATGACTATCGAGTCCCCGATGCGGAGCGTGCCCGAGAGTTCGATGATGGCTACGCCGAGCTTTCCGAAAACATGCAATACTTTTCCGACTTCTTTTTCGGTCATGCGGCCCTCACCCAAAACGTGCATGCGGGTTCTCGTATAAAAAGCGTTTGGCGGCCGGTTCCGTTTAACCAAAGCCATTTATACTTCGGTTCGCGATCCTTTATTGCTACTGAAAGGGGTTTTTCATGCGCGCCGTAGGAATGTTTCGAGTAAGGAAAGGCATCCATGCTTTTACTGCTCCCAAGCCTTCGATTACCTCTCCAAACCATGTTCTAGTACGCATTCTGGAAACCGGCGTGGACGGAACCGATTTCGGCATTCTCAAGAGCAACATTCCCGACATCGCGAAAGATCGCGATCGCTTGATTCTCGGTCATGAAGTCCTGGGCATGGTCGAAGCACACGGGAAGGAGGTCCAAGGGTTTCGGAAAGGGGATTTCGTTACGGCGACCGTGCGTCGCGGGTGCGGAATCTGCGCACCGTGCTTGCACAACCAAAGCGACATGTGCCTGACCGGTCTTTACACGGAACGCGGCATTCACAAAACCGACGGATTCCTCACCGAATATTTCGTGGATGAATCGCAGTACCTGCTCAAAATCCCTCGCGAGCTCGCGCAGTTCGGCGTGTTCGTTGAGCCTTTAAGCATCGCGGAAAAGGCCGTGGAACAAATTCGACACATTCAAAGTCGCTTGCCTTGGGCGTGCGGACACAAAAAGCACGGGTTCGATCAGCCCGGCTGGGGTCATTGCAAGACCGCGTTAGTGATCGGCGCGGGTCCGTTAGGATTTCTTGCCACGGCGTTGCTTCGCTTGGAGGATGTGGATGTATACGTGGTGGAAATCGTTCCCGAGGATCACTATAAGGTGGAGATGATCAAGAAATTGGGCGCTAAATACATTGACGCTCGCGGCAAGACGCCTGAAGAAATCGTGCACTTGTGCTGTTCGTTAAGTACGCTGGATATCATTTTCGAGGCCTCAGGCGCATCCAAATTGGCGTTGAGTTTGATTCCGTTGATGTCGCGTAGCAGCATTTACTTGATGACCGGCATTCCCCGCGGAATAAAAATGGAAGAGTTGGATTCCCATAGCATTTTGCGCCAGATCGTGCGCCATAACATCGTGATCGTGGGCTCCGTGAATTCCAATCTCCGGCATTTCCAGCAAGCATTGCACGACATTCCGCGCATCAATGCCCGATTTAAAGGCATTCTGAACGAGGCGATCACGCACCGCTTCCCCTTAGCTAAAGCGGAAAAAGCGTTTGAAGTTCAGGACGAGAAGCAGCTTAAGATCGTCGTGGAAGTGCATCCGCTGGAATCGCATAAACGGTGACGCATATGAAAATCGGTTTTATCGGTTTAGGTCGCATGGGCCGCAACATGGCCACGCGTTTGCTTAAACGCGGTCACCGCGTCGTCGCATTCGATCGCTCGCCTTCGGTTACGCGATCGTTTTCCAAGCATTCCCGCGCACGGGCTGCTCATTCACTTGAGCACATCGTTTCATTGCTTCCATCTCCGCGCGTGTTCTGGATCATGATTCCTGCCGGCGCACCCGTCGACCACGTTCTTGCTTCACTGACTCCCTTACTCGATCGCGGCGATGTCGTGATCGATGGAGGCAACTCGTTTTACGAAGATTCCCGGCGTCGCTATACGAGCCTGAAGAAAAAACGCATTCATTTTCTGGACGTGGGAACGTCCGGCGGTTTAGAGGGCGCGTCGTCTGGCGCTTCGCTGACTATCGGCGGCGACCGCTCGGTTTTCAATGGCCTGAAACCACTTTTCCGCGATCTAGCGGCTCCGAACGGCTTTGGTTATATGGGGCCAGCCGGCGCCGGTCATTACGTTAAAATGATTCACAACGGCATCGAGTATTCATTGCTTCAAGCCTACGGAGAAGGGTTTGAGGTGCTGGAAAAAGGGCCGTATTCCTTATCGCATGCAGACGTTGCGCGCGTTTGGAATCATGGCGGGGTCATCCGTTCGTGGTTATTGGAGCTCGCGGAATCCGCGTTTCGTAAAGATCCTCATTTGAATGCCCTTTCCGGGGTCGTGGGCGGCGGCGAAACCGGCGGGTGGGCATCGCGCACGGCCCGGAAATACGGGGCGCGCATGCGTTCAGTGGAATGGGCGCTTCGAGAGCGCAGACGTTCCAAGAAAACCGGTCGCTTTAGCGGCAAAGTGATTGCCGCGATCCGCAATGAGTTCGGGGGGCATCCCGTAGTAAAAAAACGCCGGTGATTTTCATGCTTTACGATGTGTCGCTTCCCATTTCTTCGCGCATGCCTATTTATCCCGGAAACCCGCGTCCTTCCCTCCGGTTTTACAGCCGCCGTCCTCGCGCTTCCACGAATCTGTCCGAGTTGCGTATCGGCAGCCATACGGGGACGCATGTGGACGCGCCCAAGCACGTGCTCTGGAGTAAAAAAAGCGTTGACCAATTGGCGTTGGCGCATTTTCATGGCGCGTGCCGCGTCCTGGATTTGACGCACGTGACGTCCGGTATTACCGCGAGTGATTTACAAAACTTCCGCATTAAAAAAAACGAGATTGTCCTGTTTAAAACTCGGAATTCGCTTCGCGGTTTCAATCGCTTCCACGCCGATTACGTTCACGTGTCGTTGGATGCCGCGCGTTTTCTGAAAATGAAGGGAGTGCGCACGTTAGGCGTTGATTCCTTGTCCGTTCAACGATTTCATTCCGGGAATCAACGCGTGCACGAGACGCTTTTGAAGGCGGGCATTGCCGTATTTGAGGGCTTGAACCTCCGCCGTATTTCCCCGGGTCCGTACACGTTCATGGGGTTGCCGCTGCTCGTAGCGGGTGCAGAAGCCTCTCCAGCGCGCGTGCTTCTCTCGCGGCCTTAACGCACCCTTTTTATACCGTTTCAGAGTTTGCTTGTATGCCGGGAATCGCTTCCCGGGTTGGTCGAGAGATGTCTATGGTTTCCGTGGCCTCGGGGTTTGATTTGGTCGGCGCGTTGACGCTCGTCGTTTCCCTACTCGTATTGTTGTATCTTTTAATTTACGTTTTCGTCGTCTATTCCCAGAAACGCCGCGGAAAAGTGCGTTGGGACTGGCGCATTTCCCTCGTGTTCTATTTGGGGATCGGCATCATGGCCCTCGCATTGTTTTTGCGTGAAGCCCAAATATGTTTTGGCGGAACGTGTGCAGGGGCATGGACGGATTCGCTTCTCCTCATCTCGCTCGTGATCTTCATTTACGCGTTCAAGAAGCGTTCGGATACTGCGGAGAAAGTGGAAGTCGAGTTTCACGAGTTCCATAATTGGAGGCGCAGGAAAGGCGCCCGGAGACGCTGACGATTTTCATTTGCACTGCTCGAGCACTCGGCACAGGAATTCTTCATTCCGGAAAGCGGATAGCATGCCCGTAAAGAAATCCGTCAAACTCACGATGTTGTAAATGGAGAACGCCAGCAAGTATATCCAGACCGCGCGCTTTCCCCAAACCGGTAGTTTACGAAACGCCTTTCCCGCCAATACCGCCAGCACGGGAATCACCATCAAAAACGTTCTTTCGTTCCACAACGCCGCAATGGTTCCCATTCCAACCGCAAAAATCCACAATTCCGCTTCCTTATTTTCCTTAAACAACGTTCTCAGCTCGAACAGTGCGAGTGCCCCGGCCGGAAACATGAGCAATGCGGATCCCGCATGCGTATTCGAAAAGAATTGAAGGCGTTCAAAGGGCGCCTGCAACGGTGTCGGCAACGCCAGTGCGGCTCCTGTTCCCATCCATCGCATGAGCAACGATACGCCCATCAATGCGCCCATGAAGAACACGCCCCATTGGTGCGTAAACGCACCGAGCAGCACGAGAAGCAATCGAAAACCAGTATTCTTCACCATCAGAAACGCCAGCACAAACGCGCTGATCAGAACCAGCGGCAACCCCCCTCCAATGGAATTCGAGAGCACGTACTTGCTTCCCCATACCAACAACAACGGCGCCATCCATTCGCGTCCGCTCGCCTCGTAAACCAATAATGCCACAATGAATAACGCAATAAACACCGCGAGACTCGCGGCCAACTCCAACGGAAATAGCAGGGACAGCGGAAACAGGAGAATGAACGTCAACCCGCTCGGATACCCTTCATAATACGATTTCCACGCCGCCCGGCTTTCGTCGCTGACCAGCAACTCGCCGTTGACTTCAAAGGCCTCGTAATTGTGCGCGTACGGCAACGCCACGAGCTCTTCGTAGGTTAATCCCTGAAACTTGGCGATCTGCACGGCGAGATCGGATCCCCACGGCGCTCCCGTTTGCCCATACCACGCCATCGCCATGGCGAGAAACGGCAACAACAGGAAAATAATCGCGATAATGGGAACCGTTTGAGGGTTTGGCCATCGCGACTCCTTTCTTTCCACTTTCGCGATTTTTCTTTTCTTTACCTGCCGCATACGTTCACTTCTCTTTCATGGAATAAAAACATCTCTTTTCCAAGACCTCCGCACGTTTTTAAGTTCCGGCGAAGTCTTTCATTTGGATGATTTTCATGCATCGTCGTTCTTGGCTGATTCTTCTCATCGCGTTTCTTGCATTTGGTTGCGTTCAATCGCCTCCCGTCGATTCCCCTTCTTCCTCACCGACTCAAACTCCTACGGTACTCCCGCCTTCATTAACTCCTTCTCCCGAACCCACCCTACGTGCTTCCGAAACCCCTTCCCCTTCGTTAGCCCCTTCACCGTCGGGAGCGTCGTCTCCCACGTACAGCCCCAGCTCCCAGCATTTGATGGAGAACGGCTTGCCTTGCTCTCAAGAACGCCAGTCGTTCCATCCCGGGAAGTCCTTGGTGATTGATTCCAAGAATCCGCAAATAATGTATATCGGAATGGAGGGCGCCGGCATTTTGAAAACCACCAACGGCGGTATTTCGTGGAAATCGATCAACAACGGTTTGCGCGCGTATCCCGATTCCGAAAACCCGGGCAAATACTGTTATGGAGACGTCGGCCAAATGATCATCGATCCCACGGATTCCGATCGCATATTGTTTGCCCGCGCGGATACGTCTACCGGAACCATTTACGATCCCTATTCCGAAACCGCGGGGGTGTGGGAGTCCTTGGATGTCGGCGAATCATGGCACCAACTCCTTAAAGATCGCATGAACGCCGGCGGAACGGGCGCACTGGCATTCGATCCAACGAATCCGCAGATCATTTACTATGGCGTGGACAGTACCGCTCCCACCATTTCGGATCCTGATCCCAACTGGAAAACAGTCTATGACGGGGTTTTTTACAAAACCGTAAACGGCGGCGAGACGTGGGATGAACTTCCCACCGGTCTGTTGGTTGGTCTTCAAGGAATCGCCATTTTCGTGAACCCGGAAAATTCACGGCACGTGCTGGCATTGACGAATTCCCACGACCACGCCGTTTCTCCAGACGGCTCTCATTTGGAAGTGATGCTTCCCGTGCAATTCGGTCCCGTGGTTTCCCGTGACGGAGGCGCGTCGTGGTCTGCGCTCGCCAAAAACCTTCCCGAGAAATACCGATCGATTTTCGGGGGAGATGTTTCCTTTAATCAATTCAATCACTTTTTTGTGAAACCATTGCGTTTTGATGAAGGCTCGACGTACGACGATCAGAAAAGTTTCGTGACGTTGGATGGCGGCAGCACGTTCCATGAAACCCCGTTCTATTTGGATGTGGCGCGATACGACCCGCACGACGCGTCCGGTAACCACCTTCTTGGCTATACCTTAGTGCGCAATAGTTTAATGGAAAGTGCGGATGGCGGCCTGACCTGGCAGGAACTCAGCCCCCTTCCTCCTGGCGTGCGGGACGCGAAGGTCTACGTGTCCCACATCGTATGGCATCCCGACGATTCGAAAACCGTATTCATGATAGCGAATTATGCGTACGTTTGGAAGTCCGCGGATGGCGGAAAGACATGGACCAATCTTTTAAACGTGGATAAGCTGCCGGGATAGTCTACCGATGATACGTGTACGGCGCATTGAACGAGGGACTTGAACCGCACGATCCCATCTTCTTCTCGATCTTCAACGTGGTCTCGCTCTCCATTTCGATGATAACGCTTCCGTTCTTCCCTTCGCCTTCATAGCAATACGCTTTTCCATCTGGTTTTACTTCCTCAAACGCCCGATTAATGGTTCCCGAATGCTTTGGTTTGAAATCAACCCGCCCCGCGTCCGTAAATATTCCTCCTATGGATACCGCGTACGTGGTGGGCTCGTTATTGTCTTCGGCAAACGCCAATTCCGTGTTCCACTCGCCATGGCCTTCCGGGTTCGCGCTCTCATGGTACCAATTGCCTTTCAACGTTCCGTTTACGTCTTGATTCACTTTCCCGCAACGCGGCTCTTCTTCCCTCTCGATCTTTTCATACATTTGTTTCCGAACCCCGTCCGCGTAATAATCCAGTGGGCAAACCAACAACATCGCGCGTCCCTGATTTCTCGCGGGGTTCGCCCATTTCAATGGCTTCCTCAAGTCGTACACCCCGAGATCGTATCCTCCAGTGTCCTTCTTTCCGACCCGGCCCAAATACTCCCCACCTTTTACTTCCACATCCACTTTTCTCGTGCACGTCTGGTATTTTCCGTCGCCGTAACTGTCTTCTTCGCATGCTCCTTCATCAAACGCTTTCATGACCTTGTCCGATAGTTGGCGGATGTGAATGAAATACCCGTATACCTGATCGCAGAGCGCAAACGTAAACATGTAATCTTCATCGTTTTGCTCGGGGTAACGGTAGCGGACGATTTCAAGGATTCGGATATCCCCAATGGCTTGAAAATCGACCTGCTTCGCGTACTCCAAGCGAATGTACATATGGTGCGTGGGAATCGTGTGCTCCGGCGGGAAAAGATTTCCGAGCGGAATCAGTTTCACGAAGTCGTTCCAACCGGAGGGCGGGTGCGTAAACGCCTTTCCCTCGCAACTCGGCAAATCCACATCCGCATACTCTTCTTGAATCCAGTAATAGTACTCGGCGTCCGGATCGCGTGCGGGTTCCGGTGAAGGCGTTTCTTTTATTGTAGGAGTGATTTCCGGAGTCGCCGAAACCGCGGGCGTTGTTTGCATGGTGCTCGTGGCCTGAACCGTCACTTCCTCCGTGGGTAACGGCGTGCCCGTTTCTTGAATGGAGGACGTCGTTGCAGCCGGATCTCCTTGAATGCATCCCAGTAAAAACAAGCTGATGATCATCCAACGCCCAGCTTTCATTCGCATAACGAGTACGTATTTTACCTCCCCTACTTAAGGGTTTTGAATGCGCACTTGTCTTGGACATTATCAATCGTAAGTCATTCTAAACTGATTCATTATATACTCAAACCTCAACGGTATTAGCGTCCTTACGACGTTTCGAATGATCGGGGGTGTTTAGTTTATGAAAACCAAGTCGATTCGCCAAACGGTACTTATCAACGCTTCTCCGCATGCGGTCTATGAGGCCCTCGTGGATTCCCGCCAGCACGCCAAATTTACGGGATCGCCGGCAAAAATGACTCGCAAGGTAGGCGGGCCCTTTTCCGCTTATGAGGACGGCCTCGTCGGCACCAACTTGGAGTTGATTCCAGACAAAAAAATCGTGCAGTCTTGGATGTGCGTGATGGATCATTGGCCGGAAGACCATTACTCGCGAGCCGTGTTTTCCTTAAAAAAAGTGACCGGCGGAACGAAACTTACATTTACGCAGTCCGGAGTACCTTCCGAATGTCACGCCTCCATCTCGCAAGGTTGGCACGATCACTACTGGGAACCGCTGAAAACCTATTTCAAGTAGTTGAAATGCCGTTTTTACTCAATGCGAACTACTATTTATTTTCCGGGCTTCGGAAGGGACTCGAGCACTTCTATTTCGCACCCTTTACCCCAGCCAAGATGAGGATGGCCTTTCAATAACTTCTTTGCGCCCTCCATTGATTCTGCTTGCAAAACGGAATACCCCATCACATTATTGACACTAGGCGAACTCCCTGTTTCGGTTAGTTTTTGTGCGTTTCCAAGCGGGGTTCCCATATCGACTAAGCCACTACCGCATTTTTCCGCCCAAACCATCCAAGCCTCCATTCCCTTTTTCATTTCTTCCGGGCTCGAATCGTGCATTTTTTCCATTGCGGACGCGGGTGCCTTGTATACTACCATAAATTTCTTCATATGTTATCCCCTCCTCCGTATACTTACTTCACTTTCATAACCCGAATCGGATTTTGGTATTTATACATTGGGTTGAATACCGCCTATTGCTCTGCGGAATTCGACTTCTACGCTATTGAAAAAATGGATCCCGCTCCCTACGGAACTTGCAACTCAAGTGAAAAAAGTGCAAATCGCGCCCTCATCCGTGCGGTAATCGAAGAAATATCCGAATCCGAGCGTTGCTAACGATGTCATCAGAACGGCAGATACCGCACTTTCCTTGTTTCTTTGAATACTACAGTCGAATAGTCGCCGATGATCCTCGGGAATTTAAACCTCAATTGGCGGATAAATTCGAAAAGGGCTTTATTCGAAGGAACAATGAGCTCCAGATCCAAGTCCGTGGGTAGTCCCGAGCCTTCGACGATGTACGTCACGTATTTGTTCTGCTTCACCCAGTTTTTGATGGTCTGCATTTGTACCAGCGAGTACGAGTTCAAGTTGACAAATAGTTTGTAATACGTCAACCCAAGAACGGAATGGTCAATGATTGGTCGATAGCATAAAATAAGTTTTTCTTTTTCCATGCGTTTCATTCGATACGCGACCGTTTTTGGTAATGCATCAACTGCCGAAGCCAGCTGAATTAACGGAATTCGGGCATCCGAAGCCAATACGGTCAGGATTCGCTTATCCAATTCATCGATTTTAATTCGCTCGTCCGTTTCGCGAATGCTTACTTCCTGTTTGTCTCCTTCTTCCAATAAGTATCGATGGGACAAGTGGCATACGTCAGTCGTTACCGTTTCGACCTTCCTTTTCACATGTTTGCCGTGTTTTTCAAGAAATGACGTGACCATTCTCTTGAAATCGGATACGTTTTTAGCCCAAAACACCACCAATAGGTCGTATCGTCCTTCCATCGTGAACAGCCAGAATACGTTTGGATCCTTTTTCAAATCCTCCACGATGCGTTCGATTTGTATTTCAGAGACTCCCTGCAACGTCACGAGCAATCTGCAATACAGGTATCCTAGCTTTGGAACATTAACGACGGGGTAGGAGCCCCTTATGACCCCCTGCTTTAGTAAGTTCTTGAACTTGTATTCGGCGCCCTGCTTGCTTGTTCCAATTCTTCGCGCCAGCTCGGAATAGGGTAAACGGGCATGAAAATCGATTTCCCTCAGTAATTTCTTGTCCCTCAAATCGGGACGCACGGTTTGAATGGCCTTTTCCTGCATGTGTGGTCAGAATAATGAAATCATTAAGCCTATTTATCCTTTTGCCTATTTTTCTTCCAAATAACTTGATATTCTTCCAATACCTACTATCTGTTTAGATCGTTATGGGCGATATGGGCAAGTCTCATGGTTGGAAACAGTACCCGCGACACGTTGCCAACGCTTGGGATTCCTTTATTGATTGGAGGCGAAGAAAGCGAGGTGAGCGATCGTTCTTCATTCAGCATTTGCGTCGTATGAACGCCGTGAATGTTTTGGATGTCGCCTGCGGAACCGGTTACGATAGCATCCGTTTGGCGAAGGAAGGGTTTGAAGTCACGAGTTTAGACGCGAGTCCTCACATGCTTGAGCGAGCAAAATATAACGCAGCCAAGGAACGCGTGATACTCCGTTGTGTCCGTGCGGACTGGAAAAAACTTGATTCGTGTTTCAAACCCGCCAGCTTCCACGCCGTCATTTTTCTCGGGAATTCGTTTACTCACTTATTCGACCGACCGGATAGGGAATCCGTACTCTCTAGCATTCACCGTTTGCTGAAAACGCGCGGAATGCTCATCATTGACCACCGAAACTACGATATGATTCTCGACACGGGTTACAAGAGCAAGCACAAATTCGTTTATTGCGGGGAGAACTTCGAGGTCATACCGGTGGTTCGGCGAGACGACTTGATTCGGTTCAGCTATTTCGGGAAAAAACACCACTGGTTTCTCGACATCTATCCGATTCGCACAAATGAAATGCTTGAATTGCTCGCCAACGCGGGGTTTTCAAAGATCGAAACGTTCGGGGATTTCGAGCGGCCTTTTGCGAAATACGGAGCGGACTTTATTCAACACGTTGCGATAAAGAAGTGAGCATCTTAAGAAAACGTTGCGCCAACTTCGCTTCAAGAAGGATGCTCCCTACGGGAAACAAGGAGCACTTCAAATCTTCCGTTCACGGGAACAAGCCCTCCGCAATCCTTTTAATACTACGGTATCCCAAGCTATCTATGGCTATCCAAGTGAACTTGAAATTCCCGAGGAAGCTCTTTAAGGCTGCAAGGAGCTACGCGAACACCTTCGGCTACCGAAACCTCCAGGATTTGATTTACGATAGCGTGCGCGAAAAGGTTTTCGAGAAAAGCCAATTTGACGAAACCCTTTCTGATATAGAGATTGCGTTGATCGACCACATCTTGGAAACCAGCATCGCACGTAAGCAGCTTGCAAGTGAAGAAGAGCTGAAGGCGGCGCTTTCCGCATGAGCTTCCAAATCAGGACCACTCGGCTATTTTTGGATCAGGTAAAAAAGCTCGGGAAGGAGTCTCGGAAGCTCATCGGCAGCAAAATCGACTTGGTCAAAGAGAACCCTTATCGCTTCAAGCGCATCCATTCCAAGCGGTTTTTGCGGGCATTCCGCGTCCGTTTAAGCCTGGAAGGGAAGGAAACCCGCTTAATCTACGCGGTCATCAAGCCCAACATCATTATTGCCTGCCTTCTCGAGCGCAAGAACGACTACCGAGACCTCGAGAAAATGCTTGCCATCGCCTTACGGAACTAGGCTTAAGCGCTCCCGACGCGTCTTAAACATCAAGTTACAATACCCCCGTTGAGAAAGACTAGCATCTCAACTTTTATTAATAGTAATTGTCGTTTGGTTAATCACTATGGATAACCTTCGGGTGGCGATAGTTGGAGTAGGGAGTCTAGCAAAAGCATTAGTTGAAGGAGTCTCGTACTACGCGAAAAATCCCGACGAAAAAATTGGCTTAATGCATCCCTTGATTGGTAATTATCGTGTCAACGACCTTAAATTTGTGGCGGCTTTTGATGTAGACCGACGAAAGGTGGGGAAAAAGTTACAGGACGCCATTTCGTTAGGAAAGAATGTCACTCGTGAAATAACATCTCCAACGGAACACCCTGCGGTAGTTCATCGAGGTCCTACCCTTGACGGTATTCATGAGAAGATGCGCGACAGTTTCATTTCTGAAAGCAATGCTCCTGTTGAGAATGTTGTTAAAATTCTCAAAGATACGAATACGCAAGTGGTTGTTAATCTTGTGCCCTCGGGAAGTGATGTGGCAACCCGTTGGTATGCAGAAGCTGCGCTGAATGCAGGATGCAGCTATATCAATTGCATTCCTACCCCTTTAGTTACTGATTCTAAATGGAGAAAACGATTCGAAGAACGTGATCTCGTCTTATTAGGTGACGATACAAAAAGTCAAATGGGTGCAACGATGTTGAACCGTCTTCTTTTAGAATTTTTAAAACTGCGAGGTATTCGGATCACAAAATCGGAGCAAAAAAATCAAGGGGGGAATGCAGACCATTATAATTTACTACATAGGTCGAAAACAAAAGAGAGCTCGAAACGAGAGGCACTCTCAAAATATTTGGACGAAAAAGACGCAAGACCATCCGTAACGTTTCAATATACTGGAAAACCTTCTGGTCACAAACGAGTTGATTTGTTAATTGAAGGAGAATTGTTCGGGAAAACTCCGATTTCAATCCATTCAGTAATTGAAGATGAAATCAGCATCAATGGAGCTGGCACCATTATCGATGCCATTCGAGTCGCTCAATTTCTTGTAGATAATAGTAAACAAAGTAACGCTAAAGACGTGTGCCCATTTTTAATGAAGTCTTCGCCAAAGCACATGTCCGATAAAGAGGCATCTGCAATGTTCGAGCGAATCATATCAAGTAAATAATCTACGGGCAATGCTTCGTTTAGGATTTGAACATGCTCCCTACGGGATTTGAACCCGTGTTTTTGGCTTTCTTTTTTTCCCATTCCCATGCGCATGTTTGGAGCAGGAAAGTCGAAAGGCCAGAGTCCTTGACCGAGCTAGACGAAGGGAGCAGAGATAGGAGTACTAACAAAACCGTTTAATAACCCTTTTTCTCCCGCGTTGTGGGGCAGACCACGAGATATTTAATTAAGCTTTTCCATCTACCTACTCCATGGCCTCTTTCTACGACGAGATTCAAAGCAACCAACGCCGCACCTACTTTTTGTTTGCTTCCTTCCTGCTCCTGCTATTCCTCATCGCGTACGCGTTCGGGTTCGTTCTCGGACTCGGCAACTTCGGGTTCGTGTTCGCGGTCGTCATCGCCGTCATTCTCACGCTCGTCATGTACCACCAGAGCGACAAAATCGTGCTCTCGGTTACGAAAGCCCGTCCCGTAACGAAGGAAGAGTTCCCGTACCTCTACCATTCCATTGAAGCGCTTTCATTAGGCGCCGGAATCCCGCAACCGCGCTTGTACGTGATGGATGAGGACGCGATGAACGCGTTCGCGACGGGTAGGGATCCGCAACACGCCATCGTGGTCGTCACCACCGGGTTATTGAAGCGCATGAACCGCTTGGAACTGGAGGGCGTGTTGTCGCATGAGCTCTCGCACATCCGTAATTATGATATCAAGGTCATGATGCTGGCAACCGTGTTCGCGGGCAGCATCATCATTTTAAGCGACATTCTCCTGCGCTCCACGATTTGGGGCGGCGGCAACCGCCGGGAAGGACGCGGAAGCGTCTACGTCGTCATTCTCGGTATTGCACTCGCGATCCTCGCCCCCATTTTCGCGCAATTGATTAAGATGGCAGTGTCCCGGAAACGCGAGTTCATGGCGGACGCGAGCGCTGCGCAGCTCACGAGGTATCCGGCAGGACTGGCTGGCGCACTCGAGAAGATTGAAAAGGACTCGGTTCAAATGAAGAACGCTTCGAATGCCACGTCCCATCTGTTCATTTCCAATCCGTTGAAGCGCGACAACATCAGCAAGTGGTTCAGCACGCATCCCCCCATTCAAGAACGCATCCAGCGTTTGAAAGCGATGTAGCATGTCGTTGATCACGGTCTACGTGACGTGCGCTTCCGAGAAGGAAGCGGAACGCATTTCGGAAGCGGTTGTGAAAGAAAGACTGGCGGCGTGCGTGAACGCGTTTCCGGTCCGCTCGTTTTATGAATGGAATAACACGTTTCATACTGCGAAGGAATGGGCCTTGTTGATCAAGACCACCCGTAAACATTACGCGGCATTGGAGGCGCGTATTAAAAAGCTTCATTCGTATGAAGTGCCCTGCATCGTAGCGTGGAGCGATGTGAAAAGCGAGAAGGCGTACGCGAAATGGGTGCAGGATTCGTGCAAAAAATCGTAGGGCTTCTGTTACTCTTGTTTATTTCCCAGGCTTTCGCAGCGAATTTAACGTTTAATGCGAATCCCGTAACGGTTCCTGCGGATGGATCTTCCTTTTCCTTGTTAACGGCTCGATTAACGGATGGAAACGGTACTCCGCTTCAAGGCCAATGGATTTATTTCCAATCGACACGCGGATTATTGAATCCATCGAGCGGAACGACGAATGCAAACGGATACGTGACCTCTAACCTCACATCTTCTTCTGCAGGGATAGCGGTTGTCAACGCGAATGCGTCTGCGTTTGGTTTAGTGAAATACGTTAATGTGAACTTCACTCCCGTTTCCACCCCTACTCCCACGCCGACTCCTACGCCGACCCCGGTTCCAACGTGCTCGCAGCAAGGAGGCTTTGTTTGCAGCGAGAATCAAACGTGTCCAGGAGGTCAATGGATGAACGCTTCGGACACGGGGTTCTGTTGTGCCGTTGCCTGCTGGTCTCCGACTCCCACGCCCACACCGATTCCCACCGGAACTCCGACCACGACTCCGAATGCTACGTACACGCCGACTCCCACGGACATTATGGTTTCTCCGCGGACGCCTTCAGAACCGTTGCTTCCTCCTGCTGAAACTCCGACGCCTACTCCCGTTGTTCCGATGCGTCCGCCAACGATTACGCCGACGCCAGCTCCCACGCCCGTTCCAACATTATTTTTGACGCCGGTTCCCCCTTCTTTGCACGGAACCGTAGTGGATTCCAGCGGAGAACCCGTTGCGAACGCACAACTGGACGTGTTTACCCAAGAACTGGAGTTGACGGTTCAGTTGATTACCGATGATTCCGGCGCGTTTTTCGCGGAGCTTCCGCCCGGCGATTACTTGATCGTCACGAATAGCTCGCAAGGACGCAAAACGGTTTCGGCTCGCGTGTTGCAGGAGGGTTCCGGACCGATTCGCATCATTCTCGAAGCGGAACTGCAACCGAACATGGAGGGCGGCGTGGACGTCTACGGGTGGGCGCTCGTGCTGTTCGTGATGTTCTTTATTCTAGCGGCCTTGGTAGGCGGGTTCCGGTTGGTACAGGCCGCGTTCAAGAAGGATTTGAAGCCTCACGGACATGTGGCACTCGCGAAACACCGCGCGGACGAAATACTGCCTACCCTGAACGAGCGCGAAAAAGAGGTCGTCAATTATTTGTTGGAGCATGGGGACAAGAAACGCTTCTCGAAAGTGCGTTTTGAAACCAAGATTCCGAAGACGTCGTTCTTCCGCGTCATTGATTCATTGGAGAAACGTAAGATTATTCGCGTGGAACGCTTCTTGAATACCGCGGAATTGTTTCTTACGGATTGGTTCAAGGGAAAGGAGTAGTTGGAACGCTTTTGGGACGTTTTTCCTGAACAACGGACCGCCCAAGATATATTACGTGGTCCAGGCGTAGCTCTCTCTTGTTCTTGCGGAACGTATCCGCGTGACATTATCTAAGAGGTGAAGACGATATGAATTGGAGTAGTAGATCGAGTCTCGTTGCGGCCTTGTTTGTGGCCGTGTTGGCGTTGCCGGCTCTTGCTCAAACCGGGGGCGCGTCTGTCGCGAACCCGGAAAGCGGGATGGCGTTCGGTAATTCGACGGTTGATTTGTTAGCGTATAGCCTGTCGGTCAAGAAAGGCAAGACGATTTGCGGGCCCGTTAACTGCGAACGCGTTGTATCCGTTACGTTCTCCGTTAAGAACGTCGGCAATACGACTGCGTACAACTTCACGGACCAGATTAACGTGACCGGGCCCGAAATGCACGCATCGAACTTTGCCGTCGGAAGCTTGGCTCCCGGAATCACGGTTTCGCATAGCCAGACTTATTTGTTGGAGTACGGAAACTATACGGTGACGGGAATTGCCGACATCTTCAATGACGTGTTGGAATCCGATGAAACCAACAACATCGCATCGAAGCCGTTGTCTCTACCGTAAAAAGTATTGAAAAGAGGAGCGAAAGCTCCTTTTTATCTTTTTTTTAATTAAATGATGCTGCTCAGTACCTTCAGTACTTTAACGGCTTTTAACGGGTCATTGTAGTCGGGTATATCGTGTTTTCTGAGCGTGGCGACTCCGGGAGCGGAGTACTTGCCTCCCATGAACACGCATACGACGGGCTTGTTCGGATACGTTTGATGCGCCTTCACCACGACTTCCGCATCTTTTTGGCTGTCCGTCATGGTTTGCAGTGTTTGCACGACGATCATGCTGTGAATATACGGTTCCGAAAGCAAGGTGTTCACCGCGGCTTCGTACCGGTCGGGTAATGCATCCCCCACGAGATCTAACGGGTTGTTGTGCGAGTAAGCCGCATGCATTTTTCCACTCTTCTCCAGTTTCTCGAGTGTTTTTTGTTTCAATGGAACCACGTTCAAGCCGGCTTCCGCGCAATAATCCGCAGTCAATACCCCGACGCCTCCTCCGTTGGTTATAATCGCCACGTTTTTTCCTTGCGTGCGGGGTTGGGATGCCAACGCTTTCGCTAAATCAAACAAGTCTTCGACGCTTTCAGCCGAGAACACGCCGGCTTGCCTGAAAGCGGCTTGGTATACCGCGTAACTTCCTGCCAACGAGCCGGTATGCGATGCAATCGCTTGGCCTCCGCGTTCGGTTTTCCCGCCTTTTAAGACAATAATAGGTTTGGTTTGCGAAACTTTTTTCGCGGTTTTCAAGAACTTCTTCCCGTTTTTCACGCCTTCGAGGTACATGGCAATGGCCTTGGTTTTGCGGTCGTCAAGTCCGTACTCCAGGAAATCGCTTTCATCCAAGTCCGCGGTATTCCCGAGGCTCGCGAGAAACGAAAATCCGTATCTTGCCTGCAATGCCCAATCCACAACCGAGTCGGCGAGCGCGCCGCTTTGTGAGATGAACGCAATATTTCCGGGTTCCGGGGTGGTGAGCGCGAAACTGGCGTTGAAGTTGTTTGGAGGAACGAGCAAGCCGAGCACGTTCGGCCCCAAGACGCGAATCCCGCCCGCTTTCGCTTTTTTGACGACTTCTTCCTGCAGCTTTTTTCCTTCCACTCCAAGTTCCGCAAAGCCCGCTGAAACAATGATGGCGACCTTCACTTTTTTTATCGCTGCTTCTTCCATGATCTGGGGAACGAATTTCGCGGGTATCGCGACCACAATGCTTTCGACGCTGCCGGGAATATCCTTTAGACTCCCAAAACATTTTTTGCCTAAAACGTCTTTGGCCTTGGGGTTGACTGCGTATACGATTCCGTTGTACGGTATGCAGGATCCGCTTTCGAATACGCATCCGTGCACCAATCCCTTTAACACTCCGTGGCCGACGGATCGCGGGTCGCGCGACGCACCCACTACGGCGATGCTTTTCGGTTGCGTCAAGGCCTTCATTACGGCCGCTAGTTCGGGGGTCATGTCAATCGTTCCATACGATGCGTGCGTCCGCCACGAGGATCTCGCGTTCTCGGGCGATTACGGGATTAAAGTCCAGTTCCATGATGCGCTCTTCGTGATACAGCATGTGCGCGGCCTTCATGACGAAGGCGGCGAGCGCGTCTTCAGACACCCACTGGTTTCTGTAACCGGTAAAGAACGCCGAAGCCTTGGTTTCCCGCAACATCGTGCGGACTTCTTTTTCGTCAATGGGTAGGATGCGGAGCGAGCGCTCCTTGATGAGTTCCACGAACAATCCGCCGAGTCCGAATACTAACACGTTTCCGAATACGGGATCGACTTTTCCGCCGACAATGAATTCGACGCCGTTCTTCTGTTCTTGAATCACGTATCCTTCGATGCGAATGCCTTTCGCCTTTTTTTGTATGGTGGCAAACGCTTTTTTCAACTCGTTTTCGTTGTGAATGTTCAGTTTCACGAGGCCCTTGTCCGTCTTGTGCGTCGCGTCTCTTGAAATGATTTTCAAGACCCAGGGGGTCGGCAGTTTTCTGGAGGCATTCAACAAGCGAGGCAAGTCCTTTGCGCATACCTCGTTCACGTGCGGAATACGGTAGCGTTTCAGGAGCGCTTCGATTTCTTCTTCGGTTGCGAGTCGGGTCATACGACATCAATAATGATGCGTTCGACTTCAAACAATTTGAGTTGGGGGACTTGCCGCAACGCGTACTCGAGTTTTTCTTTGCTGTTGGAGACGAGTTCGGCGACGGGCTGGCCTTTTTCCACGTGCTGTCCTTTGGTGGCGAGGATGATCATTCCGGCTTCCTTGCTTTGCGGTGCTCCCAGCATGCGACATAGTTTCGAGACCGCTTTATTGTCCACGTGCCCGATTTTTCCGCGTTCGGTAGCTCGAATCGTGGCCCGCAACGGTCCGATGACGATTTCCGAGGATTTCTTTCGCTTCCCTCCTTGGGCGACCATGATTTCCTGCAATTTTTCCAGGGCTTTCCCGTTCTTGACTTGTTCCAATGCGATGCGGTACCCTTCTTCCTTCGGTATTTTTTTGACGAGGTGCAACAACACCCCGCACATGAGACACGATTTTTCTAGCAAGAGATTCATGTGCTTCTGCTCCAGGGTTTCCAGTACCGCGCGCGCTTCCAGCGCCGGACCAATCGTGGGAATCAACGGCTCGCTGCCATCGCTAATAATGCATTGCACTTTCATGCCCAAATGCGAGCCGAGCTGTTCAAAGCTTTTCGCGAGTTCGCGGCCTTCGTCAATGTGCTGGATTTTCGCGCCGCGCCCCACGGGAATATCGATGATGACAAACCGCGCGCCTTCCGCCTTCTTTTTCGCGAGAATACTGCTGAGCAATAGGGGTTTGGGATCCAAGCGCAACGGATTCCGGATGCGGATCAGCTTGTCGTCCGCTGACGCCAAATGCACGGCCCCGCCCCAAACCAGGCATCCGTTTGTTTTCATCACGACCTTCCGAATTTGTTTTACGTCCAGGGTCACGTTCGTCAGCACTTCCATGGCGTCGGCGGTTCCGCTCGCGGATGAAATGGCGCGACTCGCCGTCTTCGGAATCTTGATGCCCAGCGAAGCCATGATGGGCACGATGACCATGGTGACGCGGTCGCCGGAAACGCCTCCGATGCTGTGCGCACTGACCACGTTTTTATCCTCGAACTCCAGCACGTCCCCGCTTTTACAGATGGCGTTCGTGAGGCTTGCGGTTTCTTCCGTGTTCATTCCGTTCGTGTAAATCGCCGCGATGAACGCGGCCAAATCCGTTGCAGCGAGTTTTTCCTGCATCAAGTCTTGGATGATCAAATCGATTTCATGCGTTTTCAATGTTTGGTTATCCAATTTTTTCTTGATGTAGTCGAGGCTGTTGGGCCGGTGGATGGGTTCGAGCGAGACGATCTCCCCATTTTTCACGCCCAATTGCTCCGCGACTTCTTCAAACAATCCGACTTCGTCGTATTTGATGAGCTTCGCGGAAAAATCCACGATGGCCGCCACTTTTTTTCCGCGTCCTCTCAACATGACGCGGTCGAAGTGGCTGAGCCCCAGGGACACGGCGCGTTCTTCATTGAGTACGACTTCGTTGTGGCCTTGTTCGACTTCAAATATTTTGGCGCGAAACGGTTGTGGCATGTGGCATCGTGGAAGTGATTTTGATATGGCTACCGCTGCTGGAAATTTAAAGGTGCGGTTTGTACCGAATTTAGAACCGGGGTCCGAGCCGGGATCCGCCGTAACGCTCGAAGCGAGGGCCGGGCGAGTGCCTTCTCGGTCGCTGCTCGCCATCCTCCTCCAGTTTCGGAGGAATCTTCACGAACAAGTAGTACTTTTCTTGGCCTTTCAGTTCGTGGATGATGCGTTGCAGCAGAATGTCTTCGATGTTCGTGAGATGAGCGACGCGCTGGCGAATATTTTCGAAGCTTTCGAACAGGGCTTTCTCCCGTTCCGCGAGGAGGGACTCCAGATTCTTTTTACCGACGTTCGGAAGCAGTTCCAGTGAGTGAATGCGGATGTTGATGGGCCCCGCTTTATTCAAGAAGTTGACGAAATCGGTTTCGCGCGTCGTTAAAATGTCGCGAATGATTTCCTCGACCTCCTGTTGTGCGGCATTCGTGAGCTGGTCGTACATGATGCGGCACTTGATGCGCTCGATTTTGTCGCGAACGCCTTTCCCGATGTACACTTTTTCTTTGGGTTTGAGTTCAATGCCCTGCTTGGTAATGAGCTCCAGCAGCGTAAAGTATTGGTCGCCTAAGACTTGAGCCGTTGGCTCTTGCCGTGCTTCCCCGCTCTTTCCCGAGCGCAGGAAGTCGAGTACGAACGCATTTTCTTCCTTCCGGAACATGGGCACTCGTCCTCTTATTTCACGTATTTCTTGCAGACTTTCAGAACGGTTTTGACTTGCTCTCCGTTCAGCTCCAGTTTTTCCTGGCTGAGGATGGCCTTCACCGTGTCTTCTTTCTGCGGCACGATGTTGATCAAGTATACGATTTGCTTGTCGGTTAGAATCCCTAGGCCTTCGAGTTCTTTCTTCATCTTCTCGGATTCCGTTTTCGAAAGCTTCGCGAATTTTTCAAGGTAATCCAAGGCGTTTTGTTGCTCGTAGCTGAGCTCGGAATCCTTCTTGCGTTTTTCTAACAAATCCTTGGCTTCGGATAGCGTAATGTATTTTTCGTTCAGTTGTTCCATGAGGGATTACACCCGCTCTAAGTGAATATTTCCGATGACGAGTTCCTTGCGCTTGTTTCCGTCTCGGAATTCGATTCGGCTGCACGCGCCTTGTTTTCCCATGACGCGCACGATTTTGTGGTTGAACCGCAAGTGCACGCGGCCTCGTGGGAACGAGGGGTTCACGGAGATGCGTGCGGTTTCGCCGGCATTAAACTCTGCGAGCTGGCGCGTAACCGATACCCTTCCCTTGCTCTTCAGTTTCCGGCTTCTTCCAACGTATTGTCCGTGACTTCGCTTCATGAAGTAACACCATAGAATGAAGGCGTGTCGTATCAACGGCTTCTTCGCATTCGAATCCGCATTCCCACTGGTTGACCGCGTCCCCGCTCTTCCTTGCCTTTTAAGTCCCCCCGATCATTAAAAACCTTTCTTTTGCCTCTTTCGACACTATCCGCTACTTCTAATTCTTTATAAACAAGCTTTGCGCATCAGAACCTTTAAATAGTTGTTACTACTGAATAGTAGTGCTATAGGTGCATTAAATGGTTACTCCATTGGATTTGTCGAACCCGAGCGATGCCATCATCCTCGTCACGTTCGTCACATTCATTTTAATTACGGTGCAAGGGTATACTTCCGGAGAGGCCCCTGCCAGCGCCGTTATTGATTTCTTTGCCCATCCTAGGGCCTTTTTGGTCTATGCGCTCATTTTTGGCCTAGGAATATTGTGGTTCATCAACTGGTTTCCGGCCTCGATTTGGCAGTTCGTTGCTGCAGCCATTCTTGGTCTAGCCATCATCTCGGGTGCTGCCTAATGGTCACCTTGGACGATCAGGTCACAATCGTGTCCATCGGATTCATTCTCTTAGTTGTCTTCAACATGGTCGTTGGCGTCAGCTACGAGTTCATGCTCGCCCCGTTCAATCGATCCATCGTCGGCTCATTAATTGGCGTCGATTTGTGGGGTATTGACAACATGATCTTGATTTCTGCGGTGATTCTCTACTTCGAGTCCCATTGGCACACTTTCGGCAATCTTATTCTAGGCCTCTTGGTATTCGGACTCATCTGGTTGTTGACTGTGTTCCCGATCTAACCACGATTCAACCCACCCCTTTATAAAACCCCTTTAAATAGGTTCTTTTGGGTGGCCGAATGCCTAAAAAGAAGAAGAAGACGCACAAAAACATCAATATGTCCTTCAAGGTCGAAAACATCGTCGCCTCCGCGAATTTGAACGTGGAGCTGGACTTGTTCAACATTGCCATGGAAGTCGACAACGTGGAATACGAACCCGAACAGTTTCCGGGAGCCATCATGCGCCTGAAGGAAATCGGGACGACGCTCCTGCTCTTCAAGAACGGAAAAGTGATCTGCAGCGGGGCGAAGAGCGAGAAACAAATCGATATGAGCATCCGCCGTGCCGTTGAACTGCTCGACGATTTCATCGAATAATATAGGGGAGTATGCGCATGGTCAGCAAGACAGGCATAGCGTCACTCATCCTCGGGTTATTCATCGTCGTCGGCGTCTGGTTCGCCGCGTTCCAGAACGTGAGTGTATGGGCGTTTGTTCTCGTGGCCGTGGAAGGGGGTTTAGTGATACTGGGATTATTCCTCATGTTTATTGGCTTGCTCATGCTGTTGCTTTGAACGTTCCAATTGCTTTTTTAATGCCCTTCCTACTTACTGGTAACCATGCGCCTCCTGCTCCTTGAACTTGAAAAACATTTCCGCCCCATCACGAAATTAAAGAAACCGTTAGCCGATCAGTTCCAGTTTGAGGTGGATGTGGCGCCCCAACTGTATTCCGTGGATTACGCGGCGTTCAATACCGATCGCGGGCAATGGAACGCGGAACACGTGTTAGCGCAAATGCGTTCCGGTTTCGCGGAAGCTCCCTACTCCGTCGTACTCGCCTATTTCCCGTATGACGCCTACGCGCACAACTACAAACGCGTTTTCGGTATTGCGGACAACAACGGAAAGGTGGCGTTGGTCGCTTATCACTACTTGGATCCCGCGTTTCATGGCGAAGCCAACGACGAATTGTTTTTGGATCGGCTGTTGAAGAAAAGCACGCACCACGTCGGGCACGCGTTAGGCCTATCGCATTGTTCTCGCAGGAGTTGTGTCATGAATTTTTCCAGGAACCTGTTATTCCTGGATCGAAAAACCCCGAATTTCTGCAACAAGTGCCGTTTCCTTCTCTAGTTACGAGTTCGCGACAATGGCTCCGCTTTCGTCGATGGCAACAAAAAACCCGGTCTCGCCGTTCTTCCATTGCACGATCCACACGGGTTTGGCTTCCAATCGCTTGACGAATTGTTCGAAGGCGCTGCATTCCTCGCAGCTCTGCCTCAACGCGATCTCGCCCGCGGAATATTTCGTGGCATAGCCTCGCGCGTCTTCCGGAAGCGTCTGCACCTTCGAGAGTTGCACGGTGGCCATGATCGCTTCCTCTTCGTATAAGATGAGGCTGCCGACTGCGCAGCGATCGTTCCACAATTCTTCCCGAAAGTATACGGGCGGGAACGTGTACTCGCGTTTGATGAGCGTCGGACACTTGGCGTGCGGCCGCACCCCGATCTTCAAATCCACTTCCCATCGGTCGTTGACTTTTTCCGTGCGGAGTACCGCGTAGCTCGCATCGTCCCCGAACGCTTTCATCGCGTCTTCGAGCACGAACGTTTGCACTTGCGTGGCGTCCAGTTCCGGTGAAATCGGTGCGGGAACGAGCGTGTACGCTACCAATAAAACCAGGAGAATAAGCGCTAAAACGAGCGCGTGCCTCAAATCAACTCGCCTCTTGTGAATAAGCGCCCCCGCAATTATAAAACGCTTGGTTTTCCCGTTCTTTTTTTGTTTTCACTGCTTATGTGCAATTCGCGAACCACGTGAACGGCTTTCCATAACTTGTGTCGTTGATCAGAACTTCGATTCGGTTGATGCTGCTGTCGTGCGGATGCGCCGACATGTTCATTTGTGCTTGCTTGTTGAAATGGAATTGTCCGGAATAATTTCCATTCGTGGAGTTCACGAAATAATTCATGGTGATGTACGCGCGGGAGGTGAAATTGTATGGGTGGGCGGTTACCAATGTTTCACATCCTGCGGTAAACGTGCTCAGATTCTGGAAATAGATCCCTTCAGTTGAAAGGTTGGCGATGGTCGTTAGGTAATCCTGTCTGGCTTGGGAGGTGAATTCCGTGCAGAATTCCGTGCCCGTTGAACCCGGTCCCACATTGCAACTGTATACGAAGTAGGCACTATCCGCCATCATGTCGTCAATTATGGCGCTCGTGAAATTCTCGGCATCCGTGACGCGTTGTTGGATTTTTCGAGCCTCCAACCCGTATACCGCCGTATCGCGGTAGTCTTTGGCGCTGAACGCCATGCCCGCGAAGAAGAACAGCGCGATGCTGACGAGCGCGATCACGGCAAATGAGAAGAACGCCTTCCTCATGATGTCCACGCCTCTTTCGTGTAATTCTCTTTGGCAAGCTGTTCTTGGAACAAGAGACAGCGGTCGTCGTTATCGACCATACATATATCGTTATGCAACACATCGCAACCGCAGATTCTCGGGTATTGCATTAAGCTTCCGCGCATGGCCAACGTCACGTTCTCGTGAATCGGGTGCGGTTCCGGCACGTAGGAAATCGAGACGTTATCGAAGTATTGAATGGCCTGATCCGTTCCTTCCAGCGCGATTTGTCCGTGCATTAATGGGTACTCGATGTCCGTAAACAGGACGCTCGTGGTACTTGCTCCGTCGTCCAGGCTGCAGTTGATGAAGTTGCTGGAAACGCCTAGCGTCAGACGATACCACGATCCGGGAGTGGGATCGTATTCCGTTGAATTCAGTTGGGCATACCGTCCCAATAGGCTATACGCGTTGCTTTCCCAGAGCTCCAAATCGGTGTTCATGTCATCCAGAATGCATGAATAGCGCGCACCGGATGCGTTGACGCGCGCGCTGATTCCCCCGACATCGGTTCCAATAGCGTCGTACTTGAAACGGGCGGAAACATTATAATCCTCCCAATAAAACCCGCTTTCGTTGCTCGCGTTGGCTTGTTCGTACGCGTTCGCTCCTCCGGATGCGTGTCGGTAGATTTCGCCGTCCGAGTTGTCCCAACTCCATTGCGTTCCTTGCACCGACCAATTCGCTTCTTCGTCGTAGTCGTTATCGAACGTGTGCACGATTTCGACGAGGCCGCCTTTGAGCTCGTGACCCGTTAGCGCTTCAAATTGCGCATCGGTAAACAAGTGCCCTCTCTGATGCACCAAGTAAAGGTAGTCGCGCGCCTCCTGATCCAAGTTCCCGTACTTCTGGCTCTCGAAGTTTACGGATGCCAACGCCGCGTACGACACGCTCAAGAGTACGATGGCGGAGAGCGCGAACAGCGCATCCATTGTAAACACGAATGCGTTTCTATTCACAAGTCCTTACCTCTAACAAACACGGTCCTTGACTTCCGGAAGGCCCGCATTCAACGAGACGTTGCGCGACAAACGTGCGTTCCACGCACTGGAAAATAAGGCAGCCATCTGTTCCGTTCGAGTATCGTCTGCAGTACGGCGTCGCGCTATTGAATCCGTTCGTGGGATTCGTGATGTTCATGGCAATCATTTCCGCTTGGTTGGTCTGCAATTCCGCGTACGAGTCCGCGCTTTTCTGCGACAAGTCCACCATTTGCAGGGCGATGCCTAAACTCAATGAGAGGACGGCTATGGCGAGAACGAAATCAATGCTGAACACTTGCCCTTTCATGTGCAGCGCCCCTCGCTGACGTAGACTTTTCTGTTCACCGGGTTCTTGCTGACGCAAAGGTACGCGAGTTCCGCGCATTGAATGCTTTCCGGTAGTGCGCTCGTATCCAACATGCACGACGTTTTTTGGTGCATGGTGGTGTCGCTGAACGAGGTATACGTGGTCAAATTCTGATCGTCGGGTGCCAGCGCGTTCGATACTTTGTATAAAATGTTGTGGTCCTTGAACATCAGGCAAGGCGTCTTAATGCTCAGGTTGACATCGCGTACGCATACCTCGTTGACACTGCGCGCCAAGTCTTTCGTTAACAATTTTTGTTGTTGGGCGACGCCGGTCATGCGCACGCTTTCTTCAAAGGTGCTCATGTAGTTCGTGAACCAGAACAAAATGAGTAGGCCGATGCTCATGGTTAGAAACATTTCAACGGCCACTTGCCCTCGCATAATTGGCTCTTACGTTGGCTGGCTTTTAAAGCAGTATCCCGTC
Organism: Microcaldota archaeon; assembly: GCA_018819225.1. Classification (GTDB taxonomy): domain Archaea; phylum Micrarchaeota; class Micrarchaeia; order Norongarragalinales; family SBBD01; genus JAHJQN01. The sequence continues at coordinate 21,723 of JAHJQN010000007.1, read as the reverse complement.
GAGAGATATCCCGGCAAAATGCATGGCTGCCGGCACGAGCAATGCGCCGGCCGCATGACTTCGGCGCGTGTTCAGGAGAATGGGGAGCGCACCCACTGCTCCAGCTGAAACAGAGATCATCACGCCCGTTGTTCCTTCAAATAAATACGCTAGGCAGAGCAATCCCGTTAATAGAATGATTCGAAACGCGGTGCGGGGAATGCGTTGCAGAACCGAGGCCAGTTTTCCGTGCGCGAGTAATACGGTGGCTGAAGCGAAACCAGTTGCCGTGAGCGCCACGAGTGCGATGAATGGAACGAGTGGCGTCGTGTTCGGTAAAGAAGCTAATGGAACGATCCAGACCGCTGCAAGGCTCCTTCCTTTTTCGATGGTGAGCGCGGCCACGAATTCGTAGAACAGTTTGGATGAGGCTATGCTGGACGCGAGCACGATGAATTCCCCGGATTTCTTCTCCAGAAACAAGAGCAGGATTCCCGCCAGGACGGATACGGAGAGCGCGGGAAACAGGACGGAAAAGGCTCCGGCCAGCACGCCTCCTACGACGAGCGACTTTTTCAATTTCAATTGAAGGGTTTCAGTGGCTTGCGATTGCGGGGTTCGGGTTTCCATGAGTACGGCGGGCAAGGCAAAAAGTCCGGTCAGCAACGGAAACAGGGGCTCGCGGATTCCCGGAACGGTGAACGCGACGTTTCCCAGCGCACCGGCCAGAAAGAAGACGAGCATTCCGCACGCAAGCGATTTCATGCTGGTTTCCGACGCGAAAAATAGGAGAATCAGGAGGGGAAGCATCCAAACCATGTGCGGTTTAAGCATTTCGTACGCGATGGGTAGGAGTTGTTGGATGAGGGGGTGTAGTGCAATGGATAACAGCAAGGCAAGCAGGAACGTGGTGAGTATGATTCGTAGGGCGACGGCGGTTTTTTTTGCGCGAGCGATTTCTTGGTAAGGGACGATATTCATTCCGTGCGCTTCCGATGGAAGAAACAAGAACAGCGAAGGAACGGTCTGGAACACGAGGTGCGAAAACGATACCGCGACTGCAAATACCGCTAACGGTATCCCTTCTCCTATGAAATGTCGCGTCAACTGCAGCAAGAGGTTCGTGTGAACGAACGGAAGCAGGCCGAGCGCACCCAATCCTTGTCCGAGCAGCAATTCCTTCAAGGCTTTAACACCTCCAAGCTGCTTGCATGCATGGGAACGAGCTCTAACGCACCGTTATACTCTTTCAAGAGACCGTTCACGCGCACAAAATGTCCGGACTTGATTTCATGCAAGTTCACGGAGCGATTGATGCGCTGGGCTAAACTCGATGGAATGAATACGGGAATGCATTGTCGGTCGCATACGGTGAGGAACCAGTGCCCGTTTTTCGTGCTGGCTGTAGATACGCGGCCGTACACTTCCACGAGTGAACCCAAATCAGCGTACTGTAGCGTATCAATGCCTTTTTCGCCGGGTTCGAGGCTGCGTGCTTGAACAATGAGTGCGGCCATGCCGAGTAGGGCCACGCCGATGCAGAGTAAGGCGAGTTCGTTTTCTTCCAACTATTCCACTTTGATCTCGTGCCCTTTCTTCCGTTCTTGCTTCGGTACTCTGACCTCCAACACGCCGTTATTGTAAGTGGCTGACGCTTGTTCCGCTATGGCGCTCGCTGAAAAGGGAATGAATTGGGCGTGTTCTTCGAACCGATTTTCTTCCGCGTACGTCGCACTTTCCGGCTCGAATTTCTCTTGTTTCCGGCGAGCGCGTTTTTCGATGCGGAGTTTCAATCCGTTTTCCATTACTTTTAATGCAATGTCTTTTTTTTCGGTTCCCGGAAGTTCCGCGGTCACGACGATCTCGTGGTCTCGCTCAAATACGTCGATGACGGGTTCTGCAAGCAAGGGGCGCTGCTGTTTTCGGATGGGGGCCATGGCCGTAACGGCATCTTCGGCAGAATCGTTGAATGGATCGATGAGCAGGCGCTTTTTTTTCATGGGCTCACTCAAAAGAATAAACCGGCATTCATTTAAACGTTTTTCCTGGCTCGCGCCGGACTTCGCAAAAAAAGGGTTACTTTTAACCCATTCCCATGCCTGGAGGCATGCCCTCCATTCCGGCTCCTCCTCCTCCTCCGCCACCGCGTTTGCCTTTCCCGGCAATGATGTCGTCGATGCGCAACAGCATTTCCGTGACTTCGGAAGCGCTTTGGATGGCCTGCTTTTTGATCTTCATGGGCTCGATGACGTTGGCTTGCTTCATGTTCGCAAGCTTCGCGTTGTTCACGTCGACTCCAAGATACTTCTCGCCTTTTTCGTGCTTGGAGCGCAGTTCCACGAGCGTATCAATGGCGTCCATGCCGCAGCTTTCCGATAACGTGCGCGGAATGACTTCCAACGCTTCCGCAAAGGCTTGAATCGCGAGTTGTTCGCGTCCGCCTACTGCCACGGCGTACCGGCGTAATTGCATGGCTAATTCCATTTCAATGCTGCCTCCGCCGGCCACGTACTTGCCTTCTTCAATGGCCGAGGAAACGGATCCGATGGCATCCACGACGGCTCGTTCGGCTTCATCCACGACGTGTTGCGTGCCTCCGCGTACCAGCAAGGTGACGCTTTTCGGGTCCTTGCATTTTTCGACGAACACCATTTGTTCTCCTGCGATGCGGCGTTCCTCGATGACGCCTGCTTTTCCGAGGTCTTTTCCGCCTAAGTCATCGAGGGTGGTGACGATGCGGGCTCCGGATGCGCGAACGAGTTTCTCCATGTCGCTTTTCTTGACGCGGCGCACGGCCATAATGCCTTTCTTCGAAAGGTAATGCTGCGCGACATCGTCGATGCCTTTCTGGCAGAACAAGGCATTGCAGCCGCTCTTCGCTACTTTTTCCACCATGTCCTTCAACATCTTCTCTTCTTGTTCCAGGAACGCGGTCATTTGATCCGGGGACGTGATGTTGATGCGTGCATCGGTTTCCGTTTTCTCGATTTCGAGTGCGGCATCCAATAAAGCGATTTTGGCGTTCTCTAATTTCTTGGGCATGCCGGGGTGCACGACTTCCTTGTCGATGAGCACGCCGTTAATGATTTGCGTTTGCGTGACGTCTCCGCCTTGCTTTTTCTCCAGCTTGACGTAATCCTTGTCGACCGTCATTTTTCCATCGCGTTCTTCCGCGACTTGCGTGACGGCTTGCACGACGAGTTTCGCGAGCTGTTCTTTCGAGTTGCCGATGCCGGTGGCTTTGGAACCCATGCTGATGGCGGCAATCTTTTCAAGCACAACGATGTCTTTGATCGTCACGTTTTCGCTGTGCTCGCGCAAATACTCGATGGATTTAACGGCCGCATTTTTGTAGCCGGATGCGATCGTGTTCGCATGAATGCTCTGATCCAGCAACTCCAGGCTTTTCTTGAGCAGTTCGCCCGCTATGACGACGCTGGTCGTGGTTCCGTCACCGACTTCTTCATCCTGCGTCTTCGCGATCTCCACCATCATCTTGCCGGCGGGGTGCTCGATGTTGATTTCTTCGAGAATGGTCGCCCCATCGTTTGTAATCACGATGTCGCCCATCTCGTCCACGAGCATTTTATCCATGCCGCGCGGTCCCAACGTGCTCTTGATCGCTTGCGCGACCGCGTATCCGACCGCGATGTTCGTGCGCTGGGCGTCTCGGCCGAGGATGCGTTGAGCGCCTTCCGGTAGGATAACCATTTGCTGGTTACTGAGTCTGCTTTCTTGTGCCATATATCTTTACACCTCTAAAACAAAATTTTTTTGGCCTTCGCGTGGAAGGCCTTAAACGGAATCGCAGCATAACGCGTATGCCATTTGATACCGTTTACCGTTATTAGCGGTTGTATATACGGGGTTTGATTTTTATAAACTTTTGTTTTTAGGCCTTTTTGCTACCCGCCAGCTTTTTATAGCCTGCAGCGTTTTCTCCTTTCATGTACTCCCGTATCCTATGGATCATGCCGCTTCTCTTTTTATTACTGGCGGGCTGCACGTCCCGTTACCTTTCCAACCCCTTTGCCTCTACCATTCAACCCTCTTCAGCGGACGCCGGGGTATTGGAGGTCTACGTTGTGGATGCGCCGTATGCCGGGTTGGCTCGCTTGTATCTCGCTATTGGTGAGGTGGAAATCCTGCAGGAGGGCAGCTGGAAAATGGTTTCCCGGAATCGGAAGGAGTTGGATCTTGTGGCGTTGGCTAATCAGACGGAACTCTTGTTTTCGGCGCGCTTGGATCCCGGCGAATACCCGAAACTCCGTTTCAAGTTGAAGTCGGCGAAAGCAGTTTTTTCGGTCGTTCCAACGGATTGCTTGCGCTTGCCGTTTCAGGACCAGGGGCGGGCGTGCGAGTCCAAGTTACAGGAGCAGAAAGTCTCTACGCCGACGAAAAAAGTGGAGGTCGCTTATTCGTTCAAGGTACTTCCCGGCGAAACCACGCAGGTCGTGGTCGATATCGATCTCGCGTCACTGCAGTATGTTAAGGGTTCTTATTCCTTTTCCCCGTTGGTGAAGGCGCTCTCGTTCCCTCAATACCAACTGCGTTTCTTTAACAAGCATTGCGGGGACGGGTATTGTCAGGAAGTGAGTTGTGCGGGCGCGGATTGTCCCCCTGTAGAAAACGCGGAGAACTGTCCTCAAGACTGCACTAGCTGACTTTCAGAAAGATTTCGCCAAACAGCGCGTCTTGCCATGCGAGCATCTTATCATCTTGCACCAAGTGCAGGACGGGAATGAGGTTGTGCGAAACGAGTTCGGCGGCGGGCGTTCCGTGGCCGTTAAAGCTTTGAACCAGCGCTGAAAATAGGAGAATATTTTCTTTGTCGCGTAGTTTTTTGGAGCGATCGTACACTTTTTTCATCAAGTCCGGCATGCTTTCTTTCGGGAGGTTCACGTTCATGGGCATGGGGCGTTCGGGTCGCGGAAGGTGTCGCGGACCTTGTTTTAATACGTCTTCTACGGCCTCCATGATTTCTTGAAGGGTGACGATGCGGGCGCGCGCGCGGTTCGGGTTGTAGGCAAGCTGTGGAATCTCGTCCTCCATCAACGGCATGAACGTTTCCGGTTCTTCTTCCGGTTCTTCCTCGAGCTTCAATGCCTGCGCCTTATAGTGTAACAGGAGCGCGGAAGCCAGGATGACGTTGGCGGGCACGCGCAAGTCCATTTCATTCATGCGGCGCACTTGCTTCATGTATGCGTCCGCGACTTTCGCGATGTCCACGTCCCACGGGTCCATCTGCTCTTTTTGAATGGCTTCGAGCATGATTTCTCTCCAACTGGGCTCGTGAACGAGCGACAGGATATCCATAGTGAATCTCCGAAGATGGGGTGTTTCGGAAGTAATTAGGACGTGCCCCTCCTATTTATTGTTTTGGTTCGTCCGCTGTTTTCGCGTTCTCCTCCGCTTTTTTCAATGCGGCCTTTCCGTGCTCGGCGCGTTCCTTCAAATTTTTCTGGAATTCTTCTTTTTCTTCTCCTTTCAAGAGCTTCTCCATATAGAAGGCGGTAAACTGTTGCGAGACCCCGCTGGCGTCCAGCATGAGGTTTTGTATTTCGTTGGCCTTGAGTTTCAACTCTTTGGGTTCCAGCACTTCGATGGCGATGGGCGCGTATTTCATGCACAAGGATACGGCGCGACTGATGCTTTCAAACAAGACTTTGATTTCCGTGAACGTGGAGTATTGTTTTTTGCCTGCGTTCTCCTTTTCAATGACTTCTTCGATTTCGCCGCGGCAGTAAATGACTCCGGCTTCATTCGTGACGCGGCCGACGAGGTCGACGAGTGCTTGCTTGATGATTTCCTTGTCGGTTCCGTATGCATCGAAGTGTAGGAGTACGAGGATGGCGCCGCGCTTGCCCGCTTCCTTGAACATGTTTTCTACTTCGCGTTCCGTGTACTGCTTTTCCGGATCCTTCTGCGGTTCCACGCGCGGTTCTTTATTAGGCGTTTCGTCAGGCATTAGGGCATTCAGGACTTGAAGGATTAAAAGGGGGTTACTTTTTTCCTCTTCGTTCCCGTTCCTTCCATGAGCGCATTCCGGTGTAGGATCGGAATACGGACGTGAATTCCGGTTCGGCTCTTAATGACCGGGCCCTCTGGTGTACGCCTGCAACAGCTGTTCGGAATAACCGGAGCGCTTCGTCTGGGCGAATCATTTGCTGGATCCCGAGCGACTTCTCAAATTGACGCCGTCCCAGCAAGGCGATTCGTCTGACGCGCGTGACAATGACGCGAGCGTGTTTTCTGCGCGTTCTCTCGTCCATATCGCGGGCATTCTTTCCCGTTTGTGCAAGTAACTCTTGCAGTCCGTCAATGTAGTGTTGTCGGGGGTGGGGCGCGTCTAATAACTGCATGTGCCGCAATTCTTCTTTACGCGTCGTCCGGCCCGGTGTTGGAGTGCGGCGTTCCCAGCGCAATCCGAGAACGCCTGCAATCGCGGCTTGCACGGACGCTTCCTGCATTTTGGTCATTAACTCCTTGCGCGCGATCGCGAATCGGGGGTTCGGCAAGTGATGTTGCGTGATCGCGTGGTGGATGAGTTCGCGTTCCTCGCGGGCTTTAGGCATAACCGTATTTTCTGCAAATCCCGTTTAATGCGTTTCGATACGCTCGCTCAATTCACGCGCTTCATGTAGCCGTGCTCGCATAGGTAGTGCGAGTGGCAGTGCGGGCATTCGAATCCTTCCCCGTTTTTCTGCAGGTTGATGCCATAGCCGTGCTGGGAAAAACAGTTTCGGCAATTGTGTACGAGTTCGTCGCCTTTTACTGTCATGCGGAATCCCTCGATTTTTGGGTGGGTAGGCAAAAGATGGAACAAACCTATTTAAAGCTATTCCCGTAATACCTGCGGTTTTGCGGGGTGAAACGGATGAAAATCAAGGATGAAGTACTTAAGACAATTGATCTACTCAAAAAAGCGGGGTTTACGCCCATTGACGCCGTTTTTGAAGGCGCGGTTGGAGTGAAAGAAGATACGACGCTCGCGTATTTCGATAAGCTGAACGACAGCCAAATGGTTTCCGGAGTGATTCGCGTGATCTACACGTTGAAGGATGATAACGTGCGCTTCGTGGAAATTCCCGTCGGCCAGCTTCCTCCCGAGGCAGGCGGCAAGAAGTAATGCTTTACCACTACGTTCTCGCCTTGGTTTTTCTGATATCGATAGCGGGCACGATGTTTCCATTTTTAATGGAGTCGCCGCTTTCCTTGTTTACCTCGCTTTTCTTCTTTTCGAATTTATTCGCGTTGTTTCCGGCGGCACTCGGACTGTTTTTCTTGGGCCGCGGCGTTGAAACGCGTTTGGGTTCACAACACTTTTTGCTGTTGTGGATTCTGCCTTCGTTGATAGGGAGTTCTTTGCAGGCCTCGGGCTCCGGATTCGCGTTTGATGCGTCGGCTTCGATTATGGCGTTGCTTGGAGCAACCGTTGCGTTGAGTCCGATGGATTTGGCGGTAGTGGAAGTCTATCCGGTTCCCGCGTTCGTGGCGGCCATTGTCATTCTCATGATCCACGTGTTTGTGACGCAGGATTTGAACATCGTGCCGTTACTCGTTGGTCTGGCGTATGGTTACGTCGCGTTGTTAACTTATCATCCGACGATGCCGCCGCAGGCACCGTATCCGAGGACGCGATTTTAGTTAACCTAATCCGCTGAGACTGCTGCTCGCAAAATAGGCCACGACGGCAAAAATGACGCTGGCAACGGGTAGCGCTTTCGCGATGCTGACGTACGTGTGCAGCTTGTTATTCGAGTCCTCGATCTGCGAGTTGAAGTACGTTAACAAAATGACGACTTCGATGACGTAGATGCCCATGATCAGCAAGAATTCTCCGGGGGACGCCGAGTTATCACGAATACTGGACGTATCCAATACGCTTCCCAATCCTTTGAAGTTCATTCCCCCGATGCGCGTGCCTCCCGTCGCACTTTCCAGTTGAGAGGTTCCGCCGAGGCCCGAAAGCGAGTTGATGATAATGGTTTGCAGCGAGCTCACGACCGCGAGAACGATGGGCGCGATGAACGTGGCCATCGTATTCAGCAACATCGTAATATCGGATAATAGCTTCTTGAGCGACTCGTCGATCTTTTGCGCGTTGCGGATCTGCATGGAGAGTTGGATCAATGCTTTCGCGGCCGTGTTCACGCCTAATTCCACGGAATCCACCATGACGCGCATGCCGCTTCGAATGGTTTGCGAGGGGAGGTTGCGCATCGCCCCGTAAACGCGATCAAACACGGCGGCTTCGAGGGTTAATCCGAGTAAAACCACGTTTTCCAGTACTTTTCGGAATACGCGGTTGGATACCTTGCTTTTTGGGAGGAATTCGATGGCATGTGCCAACGCGTCTTCCATGGGCCGGTTTTCGGCGAGACGCGACGCCAATACGTAAACGGAATCCTTGAACTCGCCTTCCATGGCCCGGAGTTCATCCTGTACTTTCTTGCGTTCACCGTATTTGCCGAGCAGGTACACGGATATGGCGAGACTCGTCCCAATAATCAAGGAAAAAATGGAGTAGATGTAGAATGTGAAGCCCGCGAATTCTGCGGATGGAATCAGGCGCAGCTGTTCTTCCAGTTCGTATTCCGCAATGTGAGACATCGTCCAGCCGTCGATCGCGTTGCCGATCATGAATACGCCGAAGAACACGAGGATGGCCAGCAGCGTATACGAGAATTGCATGCCCATCCACCGCATGTTTCCTTTCTTGGGGAGCCCGGGGTAATCCGGAGGAATCTCGGGCGCGACGTAGGTCGGTGGCCGCCCTCCCAGGATGTTGTTGCCGTATACGTAAATGCCGGCTGGAATCAATACTCCGTAGATGAGAAAGATGCTGGTTTTAGTGGCAATAGGGACATCTTTCACGAAAGCGGCTGCGATGGGTAGAATAATGGCGAGCATGAGCGGCAGCAAAATCCCGAAATAGTACAGGAATACGGAGGGTTGATGCAGTCCGCGTGCGTACAAATCCATTTTCTCTCGGCTGCCTTCCAATACGTCCGCCGTTGCTTTTTCGAGGAGTTGCGCTCTCCGCTCCTTATCCGTTTCCAGAACCGAGGAACGAATGATCATGAGCGAGTGTTTGAAATCGTCGCTGTAGTTTCCCCATCGGTAAGCCAGCTTGTCCAATCCTTCCTCGATACTCAAGAATTTGCCAATCTGCACGTCCCAGATCAGTTCCTTTAATTCGTCAGAAATTTTTCCCCTTCCGTGTTGCGACGCAAACTCGACGGCCTTCTCGAGATTCGGGTTGATGCGGAGACTCATCACCAAATAATTGATGATTTCCGGAACGTATGCCAATGAACGCATTTTTTCTCGTTCAGCAAACATTTTCGGGTATTGTTGGTAGTACAAACTGCCCATGAACGGGATGAGTACGAATACGAGGGAGACCAACGACGCGATATCGGTTCCCAATTTGAGGATCGGCGCGAGAAAGAGAAAGAAGATGGCTCCGAGCACGACTCCGATTCCAAGTCCGAAGACCATGATGCTTCGAGCGGTCGCGTAAAACTCGGACGCGGTGAGATCCCAGTTCAAGAAATCGAAGAGCTCGCGTTGCTCCGGAGTAAACGCCGGCCCTTTCATGCCGCGGGCCTTGCTGCCGAAATATTTTGTCACGCGAATAAAGAGCGATATTTTAGGTACTGGCGGGGTCTCAAACCCCGTATCATCAAATTTTTCGGTGTAGAGGGATTTGACGTCCGGTTCCTTTTTCGCACGTTCTCTGCGCTCGGGGCGTCGACGGGGAGCGGGCATGCATGCATTACCGGAAGGCGGTATAAAAGCCTTTATAACCGGCCGCGGTTTCAACCGCGTTCATGCACTACGTGACGGACGTGATGCTCGCCCGCTTGTCGCGCTGGCTTCGCTTATTCGGCGTATCCGTTTCCGTTCCGGATTCCACGGACGATGATGCGCTCATCAAGCAATGCATTCGAGAAAAAGCGTCGTTGATCACCAAGGATCGCGGGTTGGCGCAACGCGCTACGGATTACGTTCCATGCACTCTCATTCGCTCCAACGATATTGAAAAACAGTTACTCGAATTCAGTCGCGCTTCGGGATTCTCGTTTAAGCGTTTGAAGGAACGCGATATTCCGAGTCCGCGGATTTGTTCCATGTGCAACGGGGTATTGAAACAAGCGAGCAAGCAACGGGTCCGTGGACGCGTGCCGTTCAAGTCCTGGAAAAACGCGACGTGCTTTTTCAAGTGTTCGTGCTGTCGACGAATATACTGGAACGGATCGCATACGGCTCACATCCTTCGTTTATGGAAGAAGCTGAAAACGCGTTCGGGGGGTTCGGTTAGGTCACCGTGCATTGAAACAGGTCCTGGACCTCTTCTTCATTAACGCCGCGAGTCAGCAATCGCACTTCATCGATCATTCCCTGCACGGACAAATCCAGTCCGGGAAATCCTCCGACGTAGAGGCGGGTTCCGGTATCGACGATCGCCCCGGTTCCACTTGCCGTATCCTCCCCAATGAGCCTTCCGTCAATATAGAGCCGAGCGGTTTTCGTACCCGCATCGTACGTGACCAAAATATGGTGGGGAGTCAGCGTGTAAACGGTTTCCGGGTCGCTCACCGTTAACGCCTCTCCTTGTGGAAAGAAGTGGAACTCAACGCCTGCCGGAACGCTTCCTTGAGGCGTAATGGCGATGTCGGTTTGTCGTATGAAAATGTTGAACGTGCTTACTTTATTGGCGATATACGCGGTATGGCCGCTTCCCATATCCTCGAACAAAACCCAGAATTCATACGTGAATCCGTTGGCCCCTGACACATTCGGTGAGGATTCGCTAACCACAATATCGTCCAATCCGTCAAAACGAAGGCACGGGGGGTACTTGCATTCAGCGGTATTCCGCCAAGTCGGCATCCTGCTCGCTTCCCCGTCTCCCAATAACCCGTTGATTCTTGGAATCGTTTCATCGTGCAATATGTTGCCGCCATTTTCATTCATTTTCCAGACGATTTCTCCAATGCTTGGCTCTTTCAAATAAAGAGGATAGCAAACGAATCGCCCGACGGTTTCCACGTTTTCTCGGATTTGAACCAGGCTTTTTCCGGAGAGTCCGCGGAATACGGCGACGGAGAGTACGACGATGAGCAGCACGCCGGCCATCAGCAGAACGTACTCGAATGCGCCTTGTCCCCGTTTCATAATACCACTAAGACGCATCGGTAGATATAGTTTTCTGTTATGGGGTTAGATGTCAACGGACCGAGCACCACATTTGTTGCTGGATTTCTCGTTGGGTGAGCGCTCGGCTGTATACAGCTAGATCACTGACCCGTCCGTTTAGAAACATGGTATCCATACGGTTTCCAATGACGATGGTGCCGGGAGTCGTCAATATGGCGCCACTCCCTGTTGGATTGACTCCTTGACGTTCCCCGTTGATGTAAATCTCTTTTTCTTGCGTTGCTACGTCATACGTAAATGCAATGTGGGCCGGTTCGTTGGGGTTTAACTGAAATTCGTCCGTACCGTCTCTTGCGGCTCCGGAAGCCGTAGCCACAACGAATCGAAGGTTTCCCTGCAGTTTGGACGCGGGCCCTCCTCCGGGAACCGATAAGTCAAACATGAATGATAAAGACGGACTGCCTCGGAATAGAATGGGCTGCAGATCATCTGTCTGATAGCCATCGGCAGTATACCATAACATGACGGTGATTCCGTCCGGGCCTAATGCCACCATTTGTTCGGGAACGATTTGATCTTGGTCATCGTCATCATCGAACTTCAAACACGTGCCAAACTTACAAATGTCGGTCGCCCATTCCGCTCCCGTTACGTCGCCGTGGTTTTGCTTCGGGCCTTGATCATGCACGATGCTTCCACTGCCTTCATTCATGCGGTATGCTAGAATGGTTTCGTGTTGGCTTTTCCAGTAATGCGGAAGACAATTAAGATCCTCGATTTTCTCCGTGCTTTCTTGGATTTGAACCAGGCTTTTTCCGGAGAGTCCGCGGAATACGGCGACGGAGAGTACGACGATGAGCAGCACGCCGGCCATCAGCAGAACGTACTCGAATGCGCCTTGTCCCCGTTTCATAACGGCATTAGGGGAAGCGCTTTTTAAATCGATTTTCCGTTATCGCTAACGGTGCATTTTCATGAAGCCCGGAAAGACGGAACGGTATTACAAAGAAAAGCTGGAGAGCGAAGGCTGCTTATTGTGTTCCCTTATCGACCCGGATAAAAGTTTCTTGGAACGCGGAGTCGAAATCGCGAAGGCCGCGTACGAGGAAGGAAGCGACGTGATCTTGATTGGCGGGAGTTTGGGTGCGCAAGGCTCGCAATTGGATGAAACCGTACGCATGATCAAGGAGGAAGTCAAGATTCCCGTCGTGTTATTTCCTGGAAACATTTCGGGTTTAACGCATCACGCCGACGCCGTGTACTTCATGCAGATGATGAACTCGCGGGACGTGTACTGGCTTTCGACGGCGCAGATTCAGGCGGCTCCCGTCGTATATCGCTCGAAAATCGAGGCGATTCCCACCAGTTATTTAGTCGTTGAACCGGGTCAAGCGGTCGGATGGATCGGAAACGCGAACCTGGTGCCGCGTGCGCGAGCGGATTTGGCTGCGGCGTGTGCGTTATCCGCGAGATTCTCTGGGAGCCACGTATTGATTTCGGATGTGGGAAGCGGTGCGCCGGAGCCGGTTCCAAACGAGATGATTGCTTCGATTGCAAAAGCATGCAGTGACGATGTCGTGTACTTCTGTGCGGGGGGTATACGCTCGCCGAAGCAAGCCGCGGAAGTGATTGCGGCGGGTGCGGACGGCATTCAAATCGGCACGGCATTTGAAGGAGGGGATATTCGCAAGAAGATCCGTTCCGTGCGGGAGGCCATGAAAAAGGAAGGAAAAAAACGAGTTTAGTGCAGAACGGGCGTTCCTCCGTTTCCGGCGGGAAGTGACGTAGTTTTTTTCCGCAGAATATTTTTTTGTGTTCGATTTCTCTTTCAACGAAACGTTTTTATAGGATGAGTCTTCTTCTTTTTCTTAGAGGAATAATGGACTCAAGCATCCGCTGGAATCTGTCGTGCACGCGGTTTAGCATGAGCCCCCTCCATCTGTTGCGCTTTACCATTAAGGGAGCGTAACAGGATGATGCGTTTTCGGCTTTGAAAACGTGGACTGGTTTTGGATTGGCGAAGCCGTTAGTCTCCTTTATGTTTTTTTTTGATTAACCATATCCCAGAGGTGATGTGCTGAAATTGAGTGCGTGAAAGCAGGCTCTGACGATTGGAGAGCCGAACCGCTAGGAGGCATAATCCGACATATGGTTTTGAAAGTCTCTCGCGTTATCCTGCTTTCTCTTCCCTTTGAATTCGGGTGATTGAAATCGAAGAAGAACGTTTGTCCATGCGGTGGACGAGTACCTTGAAGTATGTGCATGAAAAATGGACGGAATATTGCGAAAGCGAATCCGACGAATCGTCCGGCTTGTAATGAAGTCGGTCGTGAGACCGGTTCCTCTCATCAAAAAGCGTTAAACCGTATTCGCGAAGAAAACGCCTAGCTCACACGCTCACTAGGAGTCTATTAAGGTGGTGCGAGAGAAGAGGACAAACAACCCAAAGGAGGCAAATCCTTGAGAAGAAGAGATTGGTTTTTTGTCTTGTTTCTCTCCAATACCACCAACGCTTAAATTCGAGTGCACTATTATAAGCCGCGACCTCCTATAAATACCTTTCCATTTCAAGGGCTTTATACTTAAAAATACGTCTTCCGCCGATATTTATTTGGCTATTGACGCATTTTCTCCCCCTGATCTTTGGGCTTTGTCGAACCATTTTTTAATGGATTCTAAACGTTCTGTTAGTTTTTCCTCTTGCTTCTGTACGGACTTCAAGCGAAGCTGTAGCGATTCCTTTTCATCCGCCAAATTTTTCGCGAGTTCCGGTTTGTTTTTAGGAACAAATAACGTGCCTACAAAACGGTACACTGTTTTTCCTTCCGCGGATTTCCCGAGCTCTTCGGAGGCCTTTTCCAATTCCTGAACTTGGAGAGCGATCTGTTGCTTCTGGTACGATACCATCTGCAATTGCTGCTGCAGTTGCTGAAAGTCGGCGAGTTGTCTCTTCATTTCATCGTTCATTTCCATAGACGCATTACCTCGAATTTCTTAGTGGACTGGAAACTATTTAACCCCCTTCCTTGTCGCGCGTTCTCCTTTACGCATGCGCCGGTATTCTTCTTCCGTTTTCTGCATGGTTTCCGCGTCGACGAGACCTTGTTCGCGGAGCGTTTTCAATGAAAAGCGGATGGTCGGATGTTTATACACCCATTCCAGGCTGTTAAGGGCTTCGCGTTCCGTAAACGTGTTCCCTCCGGTCGAACAATTGCGCGCGTACATGCGCATCACGTGTTCCGCTTCCAGTTTGGGAATTCCGTCTTTCAAACACGCTATGGATAAGGTCATCGAGCCGTAATACCGCTTGCCTTCCCCGACTCCCAATAAAATGAGTTGCATGGCCGGAAGTTCCAAGTACTTGCCTTTAAACGTGCGTTGAAGCTGCGGTTGTTGCTTCCGAATCCGTTCTTCCAGCTCGCGGGAAACGCGTTTCACGTTCGCGGGAATTTTCTTCGCGTCTCCGGTCGTCGTCGCAATGCGTGCTTCAATCGCCGCGCGCAACAATTGCAGGAACTCGGGTTTTTCGAACAGCAGTTTTCCGTTTCGGAGAGGGGCGTTCACCAAGTCGGTTCCGAATCGCAAGTAATCGTTCAATGAAATCAAAAAACGGTTTTCTTCCAAGGAAAGAGAGGGGTATTGGTCTTTCGCGAATGCGGCAAACGCTTGCGGGTCCTCGTCTTGTAGTGCGCGAATCACGTGTTTCGCTTCCGCTCTCGCGTATTGCCGTGTCATGAACGCATTCCCGGAAGCAGCCAGCAGCATGCGCGCCAGTGCGAACTCGATCGCTTCTTCGTGAGCGCTATTTTCCTTCCATTCCGAGCCTTTCAAGCGATTTTCCACCCTGGCTTTTGCGCGTTCGAGTTGCTCGTCGCTGACGGTCTGCTGGCTTTCCAAGTACTTGCGCGCTTCGGAGGTGTATGGGTAAAGAATGGGGTGCATGTCCGTTCAATGGAAATACCTGTCAGCCTACGCTTTTTTAATGCCTTGAGGCCGAGGGGTTCCACTTAGAAAACGTCTTTCGCGTCTATCTTTTCTTTTTTCCGTGTTTCTTCACGCGGAGCGTTTTATGGGGTATTGACGCCTGTTCCGTTATGGCGGAATGTTGCGCCTGCAAGTCCCGTTCGATGAGATGGCGTGCGGCTTCCTCGACGCTGGCTTTAGGCGAGGGCTCGAACACGTGCGGTTTCATGTGCTCGGACAGGTATCTCGTGAGAGCGGCCCGCGTTTTCACTCCTTGCACGCTTTCATGAAATTCCCGGTTCCGCTTTAAGCTCTCGCGCACCCGTTCCCTAAGCATGGGATACTTCTGAATCGCCTTCAAATCAAATAGGTTGACGAGCGCCTTCGTTTCCTTGCGCTTGAATCGAACCAAGTGCACTTTCGCTTCGTCCAAACGTTCCGTACGCAACGCGTCCTGAATGCGTTCTTTCGCATCCATGCGATCCGCGTTCAGTTTCTGGAAGTATTTTGCGTGATCGTTGAACTCTTGAGACAAAATGAGAATACGTTGGTCTTTGGCAGGTAGCCGCTCGATTCCCACCATGGTTTCCATGCTTTCGTACTTTTCGACGAGTCCGTAGAAGCTCTTGCTCAAGTACATGATGGCCAGTAGCGTGTATGTTCCGGGAATCAGGAGCCCGAGGTACAGCTCCGGAAATACGTAATAGACGGAGAGCATGGCGGCCAATCCGACGAGGGTAAGTATAATGCCCGTGAACACATCGGCGGCCTGTCCTTCAAAGTGCTCGATGTCTTCGTTAGGTGGTTTGAACGTGCGTTCGATGAGCCCGCCCGCGACTTTGCGCGTGATGAACTTGAGTTCGGCAATGAATTTGTATACGGGCCAGATGATCAACGGCAGCAGCAGCAAACTCGGCGAATATTCTGCGGGGATGAACTCCAGCAAGGGAATCGCGATTTCTTCTTGCATCAAATAACTCAAGTACACGATGGAAACCGCTATCAAAAGGTTCTTGAAGAGTTTGCCGAGGGAACGAATGTACGTGTTCTGAAACGCCACGTCTCTCGCCAAATGATCGACCGCATTCATTTGACGTTGCAGGATCCGGCTGTCGTTTTGAAGTTGAATCGGGAATATTTTTTCGAATGCGGCGGCAATCGCATTTCTTCGATCGTACAAGAATGGGAGCATGCTCGTGGTGACGATCGTGAGCAGAAAGGCGAGGGCGAGAATGTCGGATGCCTGCGGTAAAATGTTTTGGGCGGCTATGGCGATAATGATCGCGAATTCTCCGAGCGCGCCCATGAGAATGCCTCCGGTGACCGCGCTCTTCAACTCCATTCCGATGGCCGTTCCCGTAATGCCGTGCGCCACGAGTTTAGCGAGCACGTACCCGATCGCGAGCGCCACTAGCATGTAATAAATTTCCGGGTTTTGAGGCAGCGTCACCGTGGCACCAAAGCTCACGAAGAAGAACAAGACGAAGAACTCCCGGAATAACCCGAGCTCTTTCTTGATGCGGTCCCCGAAAACACTTTCCGAGAGTGCGAATCCCGCGAAGAACGCGCCGATAGCAGGCGTCAAACCCAGGTACGTGGAGCCGAAGAAGGAGACGATGAGGAAGACGCCCATACCGTACAGCCACATCTGGTCTTCGCGGCCGATGCTACTCAACAGGTTGAGCGCGTGCTTTGAGATTTTACTGACGATAAAGAACATGGCGATGACGAAGAAGAGCGCGTTGATGACGAGGATGTTCAAGGTTTGTTGAGAGGCGAGAGCGGCCACGAATACGAGCACCAAGATCGCGAAGAAGTCTTCGAGGATGAGTACGGAAATGGTGACGCGGGCCTCCGGAGTTTCGATGAGCTTTCGCTCGATCAGAAACTTTCCGGTTATGACGGTGCTGGTTGCGGTGAGCATGGCGCCGATGACCATCGCTTCAATGTCCGTGAACCCGAAGAATTTGGCAATGAAGAATCCGGCGATGAACGCGAACAACATTTCCACGGCCGCCAGAATCGTGGCGACGGCACCCGTTTCCTTGAATCGTTTGATGCTGAGCTCTAATCCCAAGTAGAACAGCAGCATGGTCACGCCGATTTCTCCGAGTAAGGTCGTAATGGAAGTGCCTTCGCCAGCGAGCACTTGAAATCCGAGGGGGCCGAGGACGAGTCCGGCGGCAATGTATCCGAGAGCGGCACTCTGGCCCACGCGCGTAAACAGGATTCCGGAAAGCAAGGCCGTCAGTAGGACGACCCCGATCTCAATGATGGGCAGTTGTTCGACGGAAACCATGAGAAGGTTAGGTCATTGCAATAAAAACGCTTTGGGTCTTTGGGGGCCGATACCTTTTTTTATAGTGCCCGTCTTTTCCTCGTCATGCCACTTTCTTCTTTAGGGGTATGGATGGCTGCGGTGTTAGTGGTCGCAAGGTATTTCAGCACGCCGATTGCGAGGAGACTGGAACGCCACCACATGCGTCTCGTCAGTTTTTCAGCGGGCTTGTTCATCGCCTACTTTTTCCTGGCGTTGTTGCCAGTGGTTTTCCGTGCACCTGCCTCCATTCAACGCGATCTGTTTGCAGCCATGCTGCTGGGGTTGGCAACGATTCACCTCGTGGAAAAGTATGTGTACCAGCACGTGACGAATCGCAAAGAGCTGTTGAAAGAGCTTGGAGAACTACACGTTCTGGGCTCGTTCGCCGACAGCTTTATCATAGGGTTCGCGATCGTCGTCGTATTGGATGCCGGTTTGCGTCCGGGAGAAGTCTACTTCATATTGATTCCGTTCCTCTTGCATACGTTGGCGGCCAGCCTTTCCACCGCTCACATCCATGCGCACTTCAAGCTCGGTTTTTTGGGCAATGCCCTTCTCTCTTCCGGTCCGTTGGCCGGTGCCGTGGCCGCATCCTACTTGCAATGGACACCTTCCTACTTTTATCTCACGTTCGCTTTCTTGCTTGGAGTCATTCTGTACTCGGTGCTCCGAGGCATTTTACCGCAGAAAAAAAAGGGCGAGCCCCTCTTCTTTTTCTTGGGTCTCGTGATCGCGTGGTTTGCGCTGTGGATCGTGCATTGACGGGCAAGGAAACGCTTTTTATTCCCTGATTCCGCAATCCTTTCAAGACATGTGGATCGCGACCCAGAATATGATGTTCCTTGGCCTAGCGCTCATCTTCGTAGGCCTCTTCATTCTCGTGTTGTCCGCCATGATCTTGCGCAAGAAGAATCGTACGGGCGGCATTCTCTTGTTGGGTCCGTTGCCTATTGCGGTCGGATCGTTGGACAATCCGCGCATGATGCAGAGTTTGTGGATGATCGGCCTCCTTTTAATTCTCGTTTACGCCGTATTCTTATTCCTCTCCGAGTGATGCATGATGATGTCCATTTTACTCGCCAAAAAAAAGCTCGCGAATCCGACGGTGCTTGCAAGCGGCATTCTCGGAACCTCTGCCATGCTCATGCAGTATGTGGGGAAATGCGGGGCCGGCGCCGTCACCACGAAATCCTGCAATTTGCAGGGCCGAACGGGTCATCCGAACCCCAGCGTGATTTCGACTGAACATTTCATGTTAAATGCGGTGGGGTTATCGAATCCGGGTGCTGAAGAAGAACGGGAAACCGTGAAAGAACTCAAGCGAAAAACAGCGATCCCGGTTATCGCAAGCGTTTTCGAGCGTTCTCCCGCTCATTTTGCGGAGGTCGCGGCTTTGATTTCTCGTGCGGAACCTGATTTTATTGAACTGGATTTGTCGTGTCCGAACGTTGAAAGTGAGCAGCGCATGAAAGGCTATGGGGAGTTTGCTTCCAATCCGGATCTGGCGTTCAAAGTCGTTTCCGAGGTTAAAGATCAATGTCGTCTTCCCGTGTTCGCTAAACTCTCTCCTAATTGCTCGGACATTGCCGTGATCGCTCGTGCGTGTGAAGAGGCGGGCGCGGACGGTATTACGGCGATTAATACGGCGAAGGGTATGGTGATTCAACCCGAGCTCAGGAGACCGGTTCTGGCGAATCGTTCGGGCGGCGTATCCGGGCCGGCGTTGAAACCGATTGCCATCAAGAGCGTTTACGACGTGTATGAAGCCGTCGATATCCCCATTATCGGGACGGGGGGTGTGACCACCGGTCGCGATGCCGTTGAAATGATGATGGCCGGTGCATGCGCGGTAGGCGTAGGCAGCGCGGTTTATTGGAATGGATTCAACGTATTCAAATCCATCACTCGTGAAATGCAGGGCTGGATGAAGAAAAACCATTTCACGTCGGTACGGCAACTCGTGGGCGCTGCGCATGAGTAAACCCGCGCTCGCATCCGCGTTCGATATCCCGGACGCGTTCACGATTCAGTCAGTGCGTCAAGAAAATTATCGCATCAAGACGTTTGTTTTCGATCGATCGCTTCCTTGCAAGCCAGGCCAATTCATCATGCTCTGGATTCCCGGGGTCAACGAGCGTCCGTTAAGCGTGTACCGTTCTCACCCACTCTCTGTTAGTGTGGCGAGCGTGGGGCAATTTTCCGAGAAACTCTTTCACTTGAAGCACGGGGATCGCGTGGGAATTCGCGGGCCCTACGGAAACGCATTCGAATTAAAGGGAAAAAACATTCTTTTGGTGGGAGGGGGGTATGGTCTGGTACCGCTCAGCTTCCTGGTCACCGAGGCCAGGAAAAAGCGCGTTCGTTGCACCGTGGTTATCGGAGCCAGAAAGGCGGCGGATGTCATACTGGAAAACGAGTTCAAGAAATTAGGGTGTCGAGTGTTCGTCTGCACGAATGACGGGTCCGCCGGAAAAAAAGGTTTGGTAACGCAAATCGCGAACGAGTTACTCTCTGGAGAGCGCTTTTCCGCGGTGTACGGCTGTGGTCCAGAGAAAATGGAGGCCGCGTTAGTGCATGTGGCCCGCGCACATCGCGTTCCCGTGTACGTCAGCGTGGAACGTTCGATGAAATGCGGGTTCGGAATCTGTGGCGCGTGCGTCATCGGTGATCGGTTGGTGTGCGCGCACGGCACTATTTTTACGGGAGAGGAATTGAAGTCGAATCCCGACTTCGGCAAACAGTACTTGGATTGGAGCGGAAAACGCAAGCGCTACTGAGCCTTAACTAAACCTTATTATTTCGGCGTTCTGTGAGATGATGCGGTCGTCATGCTCATCAAAGGCGGAAAAATCGTTTCCAGCAACTCGCTATCGGTAGCGGACGTGCGCGTTCGCGGGGAACGGGTATTGGAGGTCAGGCGATCGTTGCGTCGGGAGTCCGGAGAAACGGTTATTGACGCCAAGGGCTTGTTCGTGCTTCCCGGAATGGTGGATTCTCACGTGCACTTTCGGGATTTCAAAGACGTGATGAAGGAAGACTGGTTTTCCGGTTCGGCGGCGGCATTGGCCGGAGGGGTTACTTCGGTGATCGAGATGCCGAACAGTTCGCTTCCTACGGTTTCTGAGGACGCATTGAATGCGAAACGGCTTGTGGCCTCCAAGAAAGCATTGTGCGATTACGGTTTCTTTTTTGGCGCGACGCCTTCGAACCAGGACGCGTCGCATCGGGCGCAGCACGAAACGGATGTGGCGGGACTGAAAGTGTTCATGGGCGCTTCCACGGGACGGTTGCTGGTTCACGCGTTCGGCGACTTGTACTCGCATTTCTCGAAATATGGCAAGCCGATTGCCGTTCATGCGGAGGATCACGAGTGTCTCGAGTACTTTGCTAACCGGTTGGGTGAATCGCATTCAAAACAACGGGATCCGTTGTGCGCGGATCTGGCCGTAAAAAAGGCGTTGGCGCTTGCTCATAATACGCGGACGAAATTGCACGTCTGTCATGTGACGACTCGGGAAGACGTGTTGCAGGTCCAAGAAGCGAGGAAGCGCGGTGTGTCGGTGACTTGCGAGGTCACGCCCCATCACCTGTTTCTGGACGAAACGAATGAAAAATCGTTGGGCGCTTTCTCGAAGGTGAATCCGCCGTTACGCTCGAAAAAAAACCGGTTTGCGCTCTGGGATTTTCTGAATCGTGGCGCCATTGACACGCTAGCCACGGATCACGCGCCTCATTTGAAGACGGAGAAAGCGCGCGACGTTTCGGAGGCTCCCGCGGGCGTCCCGGGATTGGATACGGCGCTTCCGCTCATGTTGAATGCCGTCAATGAAAAGAAGCTCTCGCTTCCGGACGTGGTCCGCTTGTATTCTTTCAATCCGGCTCGCCTTTTCGGTGTGAGCGGCGCGGGTTCCATCGCGAAGGGAAGTCGGGCGGACCTCGTGCTCGTTGACATGACGAAATCGCACGAAGTGTTGGACGGGAATTTGTTTACGAAGTGCGGGTGGAGTCCGTTTGAAGGCTGGAAGTTGAAGGGCCGGGTCGAGAAAACGTGGGTGCGTGGTCAACTCGCATTCGACGAGGGAAGCATTGTCGCCCGTTTGCCATTCGGTAAACCCCTTTCGTTTGGTTAGTTCTTTTGGTCGAGCTTTTCTTGGTGAAGAAAAGGTCGTTTGGTTGGTTCTTTTGGTCGAGCTTTTCTTGGTGAAGAAAAGGTCGTTTGGTTGGTTCTTTTGGTCGAGCTTTTCTTGGTGAAGAAAAGGTCGTTTGGTTGGTTCTTTTGGTCGAGCTTTTCTTGG
>JAHJQN010000001.1 GCA_018819225.1 Microcaldota archaeon | reverse complement strand
GGAGAGATTGGTACGGATAACTACTTCAAGTTCGAGATTATTGATTTCGAGTCCGCCAACTCGTTCAATACTTCCGTGGTGCAAGGGCCGAACTTCACGGAAAGTCTGGTCGGAATTAACTACACGTTTGGAAACGGCAGCGACGTCAACCGCAGCGGCTCGAATTCCACGCTTCTCATCCTGCGCGCACTTGATTTGGAAAACAACACCGTAGTCCAACCCGGTACCAACGCCACGATTTGGGTTTCCACGGACGGAAGCGGTTACGATGGCGGCAACAACGGGACCACGAACACGACCGGTCATTTCAATGTTTCCTTCGATCCATCGTGTTCCTACGCTCCAACGAAACAAGCGTGGACCGGAGGAATTGCCGACAGTTGTTACCAGGACGCAAACGGTTCTGCTTTCAACACCACCGTCCATGCTTCCATGCATCTCGTCATGGTCTCACCCATCAATGCCGATGAATACTTAGTTGGTTCGAACGTGACGCTGAGCGCAAATGTCACGGATGAATGTTCCGCACCCGTTCCCGGCTCAACCGTAAACCTGACGGCTCAGAAAGTGGCCTCGAATAATGAATGCACTCCGGTATCGGATGAAAGCGACGGCACGTACAACTGCACGATCAACACGACGGGTTTCAACGTCGGCTTCTTCAACGTATCGATTACCGCGAACCGAACGTACTACAATAACGAGTCGAACGTCAGCGTCAACGCGTTCTTCTTGGAGACTACACCCGTTCTTTCCAACCCGAACGTGACTCCTTCGAATGGCGGATGGGGAGAAACCTTCAATTATTCCGTGTTGGTCAGTGACAACGACGGGGACAACGTGACCGTTTACCTCTGGGAACGAAACCGGACCGGTCAATCCTGGAGTAATTTGTATTCTACTACGCTTTCAGGCATCAATCAAACCGTGAGCTTCACGAAAGTGTTCGGTTCATGCAGCTTCTACCAGAACGAGAACGCGCGAGAATTCCTGTGGAACGTGACGGAAGACGATATCTGGAACGATACGACCGCTGCCATCAATTATTCCCTGGAAGCCGACGAAATTTACTTCGAGTTAGAAACTGGAGGGAATGTCAGCATCTATCGTCCGGGAGGCGATGCCCGTAGTCTCACCGTCCAGATCTGGGACAGCGACACGGATCCCGATAGTTCGCTGGGAGCCGGCTTCGAGGGATACATTCATTTAACGGAAGACGGAGAAAACTTCTCGGCCACGCAAGTCGCGTACACCAATAGTTCCGGCCACATGCGCTACATCTTCAATCCGTCGTGCGATTATAGTGTAGGAAATCAGACGTGGTTGGCTGAACTGATTCAGCCAGCTGGCGGATGTTACGTTGCCGGCAACTCCACCAACAATACGTACAACATAACAACCGCTTTAACCATTAACATCACGAATCCTCATTACGAGCGATTCTTCCGCGGCCAAGATATTCTGCTGAAAGCCAATGTCACGGATGAGTGTCCGAATCCGGTTACGGGTTTGGCTACTGTCATGAATGCAACGGGAGGAAGCAACTACATTTGTTCGTCCGTAAACGATTCGGGCGATGGCACGTACAACTGCACGATTCCCGCTGCTTCCACGAACACGATGGCTACCGGACCCTACAACGTCACTTTCCAAGGCGCCAAGACCTTCTACAACACGACGGTCGCGTTGAAGAATACTGCTTTCAACCTGACTGCCGTACCGGTACTCACGAACCCAACGGTCAGTCCCAGTACCGACGGATGGGGCGCACGCTACGTCTTCAACGTGACCGTGATCGATATCGAAGGCGACGATGTCACCGTCTACTTATGGAAACGTGTGTCGTTCGGAAGTTGGGCGTTACTTAACCAGACTACGCAAACGTTTAGTGGATTGGAAACGGTTTCGTTCTACAACCGCTTTACATGCACTGATATTGGAGGAAACGACTTCAAGTTCAATGCCAGTGACATCAACAACAACACGAACGAGACCACCAACGTTTCATTCACGATTACTCCCGACCTGCCGCGAATCGATTTCTCGCAAGGAGCCGGAGGAGACGCCATAGTCAGAGAAGGAAATGACACGAAGTTCTTGGAAGTGCAGGTATACGACTTGGATTTGGCAGCCTATGTTGGAACCGGAGTCAATGTCTCGTTCTGGGCGACGACGGATAACGTGAACTACGATAACGGAAACATTACGACCACGGACGGAAGCGCGTTCGCGAACCTCAACTTCGATCCTTCCTGCATCCACCAGTCCATGGCGCAGAAATGGGTTGCGGGCACCCTCAACAATTCATGTTACCAAGACGCGAACACTTCCACCACTTTCCCCATCACCGTTGTAGGACAATTACTCATCAACGTGACTCAACCCGATTTCAACACCACGATTCCGGTAGGCAATCAGCAAGTGATCAAGGTTAACATTACGGATGAGTGCTTGATTCCGAGACAAAATGCGTCTACTCAAATATTCCTGCGTTCTCCGGGAGACGCGGAAGAGGAATGCTCGCCCATCGCCAATGAAAGCACGGGTCAATACAACTGCACGTGGGATACGTCCCAGCACCAAGGAGGCGCTTGGGATATTCACTCGAATGCAACGGAAGCCAATTACTATTCCAACAGCACGTTCTTCCTCGATTGGCTCAACCTAGTCAACACGCCGCCCTCCATCGGAAACTACACGGTTTCACCTTCACTCGGCGGATGGAGTGAAACCTTCACGTATGAAGCGGACGTAAACGACACCCAGTTTGATAACGTAACTTGCCGTCTTTTCGTAACCACAAACAATGGCACCCTTTGGCAGGACCGCGGAACCGACCTCATTGTCAGCGGCGTTGGACGTTGCCAAGTCAATGTGACGAATTATGCCTGTGGGGAAATCGGAGACGATAACGTTTGGTTATTCCAATTCGAGGACGGAACCAACACCGACAATTCATCGAACCAAACCGGCTTTGAAGTCGAAGCCAACGATATTAACGTTTCTTACGAGAACGTGGGTAATGACACCGACGTGAACCGAACGGGTTCGAACTCCACGCCCCTCATCCTCCGTGTCTACAACATCGACAACTCCAGTTGGGCGACCAGTGGAGTCAACGGAACATTCTGGGTGACTTCCGACGGAAGCAGCTTCGAATCGAATACGAACCAAACCAATTCCAGCGGACATTTGTATTTGGATTACGAGCCCACGTGTGATTACAGCGAGGGTGCACAAGTCTGGATAGGCGGAGTGAACAACGACGCTTGCTACAAGGCTGCCAACACCACCGAAAATTATTCCACTCGCGTCTGGGGCCACTTAACGAATTCCATCAGTTCCCCGATTGGCACCTCCGTCACACAAGGAAACAACGTTTCCATGCTGGCGCAGGTAGCGGACGACTGCGGACAAGACGTGGTGGGGGCCAACGTCCGTTTCGACTCCTATCACGAGGGTTCGAGTCAGAACACGACGTGTTCACCCATCGAAGAAGTGGGAAGCGGCGCCTACAACTGCAGCCAATGGACCTCTAACTTGAGCGCGAACTGGTGGACGACGGTCTTCAACGGTTCCAAAGCATTCTTCAACAATGGTTCCACAACCCAAACCCACGCATTCTTCGTGGAAACCGCGCCCGTTCTATCCAACGCTTCATCCATCAAGGATCTCGGCGGATGGGGAGAACGCTGGTTCTTCAACGTGATTGTAACCGATGACGATGCGGACCAAGTGTTCGTACGATTGTGGACGCGAGATATTGGCGCTCCCTCGTGGACCGAACAGAATTCGACCACGATCAACAATCCCACGAATGAAAACGTTTCCCTCAGCACCCAAATCTATACCTGCGCGGACATGGGCGACATGGAATTCTATTTCACGGCCTCGGACAACCACTCGTATTCCGTCAATACGTCGGAATTGAACTTCACGCTCGAACAGGATGATGCGCGCATCGACTTCTATTCTCTCGATAACTCGAAGGTTTACCGAAACGGCTCCGCGGATACCGCGGACGTAGCGCTCCGATTCTACGACAACGACACAAATACCACGGTAGGACTTGGAGAAAACGCGACGATTTGGGTTACGTACGACAACGGAACCACGTGGGACAACGGATCATTAACCGGAACCCTGTCCGACGGATGGGTCAACTACAGTTTCGACCCCAGTTGTACGTACACCATAGGCACGCAGTACCTGCGCGGCGGTTCCGATCACAATACGTGCTACAAGAACGCGAACGTTTCCAACATTACGCTGCAAGTCTGGTCCGATCTCCGTCCGGAAATCACATTCCCCAACGGAAATGGATATCTGCAAGGCGATCTCATTGTCATCAAAACGCAAGTCCGAGACGATTGTACCGGACTCGTTGAAAACGCGACTCCCGCAATGAAAGTGGTTCAATACCAGGGCCTCGGAGGCCCGAAGACCTGCAGCAACTTCTCCAATGCGGGCGGAACCTACAACTGCACCTGGGATTCCACGCTCCAACCCCGCGAATGGTATAACGCCACGTTCAACATTTCCAAGAGCTTCTACAGCTCCAATGGCACCATTGATCCGTATGCTTTCTTCGTGGGAACCGCTCCCGGGCTTTCAGAATACCGAATCAACAGCACCACGGGAGGATGGACGGCGGGATGGGGAGAAGCGTATCTCTTCAGCGTCCGCGTCACGGACTTTGACCAAAACACGAACAACGTCAGTCTATGGAAGAGCGATGACAACGCCTCGTGGAATTTAATTGAAATGCAGCAAGTCTTCAATCCCATTCAAACGCAGGTCAATTTCGTCCACCGGTTCGAATGCGCGGATCTTGGATACAATTACTTCAAGATCAACACGACGGATCCCTTCAACTTCACGGATGAAACCGAGATTTATAGTTTGAACTTCGAACGCGACGATGTAGTGATTACGCCCATGGGAGATAGTAATACCTCTATCCGCAGAATTGCAAACAACTCCGCCTACATGCGCTTCACGTTCTACGATTCCGATAATGTCACGTACCCGAACGGCAGCATCGGCAATTTCTGGATCTCAAAAGACGGAGGAAACCTGACCGTGAATTACACGTGCGCCACGAGCGAAGGAAACTGCACGGTCAATTTCGATCCCTCATGCGATTACAATGCCGCGCGACAAGTATGGATC
Source organism: Microcaldota archaeon (assembly GCA_018819225.1). Taxonomy (GTDB): domain Archaea; phylum Micrarchaeota; class Micrarchaeia; order Norongarragalinales; family SBBD01; genus JAHJQN01. The sequence goes on along the minus strand of JAHJQN010000001.1, from coordinate 129,354 downwards.
GGCGGAAGCGATGACTCGTGTTACAAGGGGGTTAACACCACGAACCAAACCCTTGATGTCTACGGTCAGCTCTACAGCAACTTCAACCCCTTGATCCAAGGCAATTACACGAACCGTCAAGCCAACTTCACGTTCAATAGTACCATTAACGATGAATGCTCGCAGCCGGTTCTTGCTGCTAACACGACCTGGTACAATGAAACCGGTTTAGTGCTCGCGCAGGGTCAAAATACGACGTGGGAAGTTCCCGCGTTGTACAAGCGAGGCCTCACGACCGTTAATCTCACGTCCAATAATTCCTATTATGATCAAGGCGTCAACTCGAGTTCGTTGACCGTATTCGGTTGGAGCCAAGTAGGCTACATTGCTCCCCCGAATGGAAGTTCATACATTGCCGGACAAACCGTTACCGTCGAGTGCCGCATCCAGGACAACAATACGAATAGCTACATTTCCAGTTACCAAGTCCAGTTCTGGAAAGACCTGCAATGGCAGCAGACGTCGAGCACGGATGGAAATGGTTCCGCGTCTTGGCTCTGGTCCACCACCACGGATACGCCGGGTTACCATAATGTTTCATGCAACATGACGGGCGATGCCGCCAAGTACTACAACGTTTCTAACCCCGAGAACTCCACGCTCATCCTCATCAACCGAGATTTCATCATTGATTCATACACCATCAATCCGACCACGATTTACCGCAACGACACCTATTCGCCTCACGAAGCCAACTTCACGGTTCACGTAAAAGATGCACTGGCTACTGCCGTTGGTGCAAATGTCTCGCTCTACAACGCGACCCCGATTCTCGTCGGTTTCTGCATCACGGACAACGACGGATATTGTTCCATCCTTCATAACGTAACCGACACCACCACGCCGGGTAACTACACGTTCTACCTCAACGCGTCGGATACGAATGCGTCTGACTCCGCTACGAACACGACTTGGCTCGTCATCCAAGGAGTACTCATTTCCAATATTACGGCTCCATTGAACGGAACCTCTTACGGAAAAGACGAGACCATGGATTTGATAGCCAGCGTTTGGGATGAAAACGGAAATACGCCTGCTACGCTCATCACTTGGTTCAATGAAACCGGAGCAGTAGGATCCGGCACACCGCTTTCTCTACCGCTTCTCACTCAGTTGACGGGAGTGAGAAACTTCACGATCCAATCCAGCCTCTCCTATTACGATTCAGGAAACGACACCGTTCAAGTGGAAATCTTTGGTCTTTCAAACGTTCAAGTCGAATACCCCCCGGATGCCAGCCAACACCCCTATCCCAATAATGTGACTTTCACGTGCCGCGTCACGGATAGTGAATCCGGAGATGGCGTATCGAATTACAACGTCAGCTTCTACTCCAACTTCACCGCCGGATACAACGTTATTGGAAATGCGACAACGAACAGCACGGGTCAAGCGTCGGTCAACTTCACGCCTTCCCAGAAAGGGGATGCGACGCTTCGCTGCATTATTTTCGACGATGCTGAAAAGTTCTACAGCGCATTCCAAAATGAAAGTATAGTGAACATCAACATCCTTGATTTAGTGCCCCCGCAATTCACGAACGCCTCCATTATTCCGAACAGTTCCTTGGAAGCGAACCTCAACATCACGAACATCACGGTTGTGGTGACTGACGATACTGCTATAGATTACGTATTTACTCGCATTGGATTGCCTAATGGAACAACGGAAGATGTGAACATGACTCATGACGGAAACAACACGTACTTCGTGGAATACCTGCCTTACAACGACGGATTGCACAACGCCACGATTTGGGCATTCGACCAGCCACCTGAAAGCAATTCCAATTATACTTTTGCAGGCAACTTCTCGGTCTGGGGACAGACCAATGCCACGCTGCACATCAACCCGTTAGCTGTAACGGCAACGGGAGTGACTCAAGACAACGGATACGCATTCGATCTGTTGGTCAACTACACGGTTACCGGCCCAGTGGCTTCGAACTACACGAATCTCACGGTCGCGGACGACTCCTCAAGCGAAATAGCCTACAACGAAAGCCTCAAGGATTGTGGGAGAGTCGAGCCTAACGTGACTTGCTACTGGGCCGTTCATGTTACAATACTTCCCGGAACCCCACCGAAATTAATTCGGATCACCACCAACGCCACGTGGATGAACGCGGATATCACGCAAATCAGCATCTCGAACTCGACGGATGTAATCGTCAGTTCGAACCCCCGTATCGGACTCCAGCCCCGAGGCATCAATGCGACTCCGCAACACGGTGCAATAACCCAACTCGGTAATTTGTCGGTTCGATCCTACGGAAACGATCAGCTCCTCGGCGTATTCACGGACACGATTGGCGGCAATCTTTCAACGGCATGCCCGGGGTGCTCGCTGATCATGTTCCCGACATCCACGGATTCATTGCCTGCTGGAAGCAATATGTCGATCGATGTCAACGTCTCCGTTCCCTCTGGGCAAACCCCTGGATTGTATTGGACGTACATTCAAGTCAACTCGAGCAACGACGGAACCAACCTTTCGCTGATCAACTTGGACATTCCGAGTAACGGCAGCTGGATTTCATCCCCGTTGACTTTCGGAAACATCTCCGTATCGCCGAACACGTCGGGCACCATCGGCAACATCACGATCCAGAATATCGGTAACATCGATGTGGATCTCGTATTCTACAAGCAAGGCGACTTGCAGGACCTCACGATTGTTCCCCCTGCCATTGATCTCGGCAAACAAGTCTCTGCAAATATCACGGTAACCTACGTCATTCCGGCTGGCCGGACGCCCGGATTATACAGCGGCCAAATCTCCATTCAATCCACGAACGGAACTCCGACCGAGCGAACGATTCCCATCACCCTCAATGTCAGCGACATCCCCCCCATCATAACCAACGTGACGGCCACTCCCCCATCATTTGAAGTCACCGACGGAAACACCACGATTACTGCCAACATCACCGATAATTTCGTGGTTTCGGGCGCCTGGATTTACGTCGTAGCGCAGGATCTCTCCACCACGAACACGACCATGACGGGTGTGGGCAGCATTTACAACGCTTCATACATTAGCAGTATCGCCGGAATTCATCAGATGCAAGTCTGCGCCAACGACTCCGCCGGCCTCGTAACCTGCTCGAATGTATCGAACCTCACTATCGCAGATACCACGAACTTTTCCATTGGAACCAACGTGACCTTCATCCAAATTGCCAACGTCACGCAGAGCGGATCCGGCAGCGCTCCGTTAAACATCAGTCTCATCAACACGGGATACGCCCGCGCCTACAATGTTTCTGCAAACCTTTCCTCGACAACTAGTAATCTGTCCGCATCGCCCTTCTGGCTCCATTACGCCACGATTCTTGCAAACGGAACCGGTTACAACAACACGGTTGCCGTCATTTCAAATGGAACGGCTCCCGGTAATTACACGTTAAACCTAACGGCGAACTGGACGAACCGCAATGCGAGCATTGCACAAAATTATTCGCTACTAATCGTCGAAGTCCTCTCGAATCCCGTACTCAATATCTCCGAAGAATCGATTTCCATGACGATTTCCTCGTCGGATCAAGATACAACGAATATGACGCTCGCATCCGTTGGAAATGCGAACATCAGCACGATCAACTTCACGTGCGCTTCCGGAACCGTATGCAGCGATTTCAGTTACGCGTTCTCTCCAAACTCCATTTCCTCGTTGCCTGCAGGGACCAATACGCGTGTCAATATCACGATCTCGGTTCCGTTTGCGTACGCTACCGGAGTATACACCGGAATTATTTTTGCGAACAGCACGAGCAACACCTCGGATCAAATCAACATCTCCATTACGGTTCCCTCGAATGTCAGCTGGACGCAATCGCCTTCCAGTTTCAATTCCCGAGTCATTGCCGGGACCTCGAACATCCTCGGAGAACTAACGCTGACCAATATCGGGAACAATGTTGTCCTCCTCGATTTGCTTTCCAGCAACTTATCCACGTACGTTAGCTTCAACGTCTCGAACATCCTTCTTTCACCTGGGCAAACCGGTGTTGTTCAAGTCAATTACTCCGCCCCCAATGTTACCGCTTACTCCATCTACATCGGCACCGTCTACACGCAGAATTCCACCGCCATTCCTCCCACGCGTTCCTCCGCGGTCAACCTCACCGTACACCCGTATTACGTGAACATCACGCAGCCCTCGCAACTCAATCCATTAACGAATGTTGATTTCGGCGAAAACGTTTCCGTGCGCGTCAACGTGTCCTACGCCAACGTGGTCCTCACGCAAAACGTTTCCTTCAATCTCAGCCTCGTCAGTGGCACGACGTACCCTATCACGCTTTCCAGTTCCTCTTACGTTTCCTCCATTGGATTGTGGGAACTCAACTTCACGGCTCCCAACTTGCCAACCGGTGTAAGCTATGATATCAACGTGACTGCCAACGACTCGAGCCGCAGTCTCGCGCGCTCTGATGCGGAAATGGATGCTTTGGTTTACACGGACGAAATCAAACCAACCATTGCGTTCATTTTAGAAACACTCGTTATTGCAAACTTCACAGCTCCGATTCAAGTGAATGCGACGGATACCGGAGGCATCGCGAATGTGACCGGAAACTTGACGTACCCGAACGCTACGGTTGTTAGCCTCACGTACGCGCTCGCTTACTCGTCTGGAGACTCCTACTACTACGATTCCAACTACTCGGATACGAGCCGAGAAGGTATTTACTCCGTATCCGCAACCACTTGCGACGTATCCGGAAACTGCAACAGCACGACCGGTTCATTTGAAGTCCGCGCCGCAGCCTACTTCTCGGGAATAGCGTACGATGAAGAAAGCAATTCCAAACCCGTTATTGCACTGGATTGGAAGCTGCACAATAAGACTGAAATTGATTTCTACAACTTATCGGGATCGGTGATCTACAACTTCAGCGCGAATTCCACTGGCCATTACAACCGCACGGTTTTCGTTAACACGTATGGCATCATCGCGACGGGAGTCAACACGATGGTTGGATTCAATGGTTCATTGATCAACCAAAACGTTCACGATCCCGTGAAATTCGGGCATATTCCCTCGGAACGCATCGGCGCCGGAGCGATTTTCGGGACGACCATTGAAACCAAACTCAACTACACGAACCGGATTGGGCTTTCACTCAACTACTCGGGTTATTCTGGATTCTTCGAACCCAACCTCGGACTTTACACGTGCTCCAACTACACGCAATTCTCAGGCTGCGGATCGAACTGGTCGCGCGTTGGAGGAAACTTGAATTCCAGCGGGACGTCGGTGTGGATGCTTACCAATAACTTGAGCGAAGGATACGCGCTCGCCGAATACGTTTGCGGTAACGGGGTATGCGAAACGACGTACGGCGAGTCGACATCGAACTGCGCCTTGGATTGCGGAGTACTGAATGTCACGGTCACTCCAACGGCCGTTGCTACCGTCGTACCCGGTGGAGGCGGACCGGGTGGCGGCGTCGTTTCCGAAGGCGAAACCGGAACGGCCCCGCCCGGAGCAGGAACCAACGTTTCCGGACCCGGGTCAGGCACGACGCCTCCGACCTTGCAGGCCCCGCTCGAAGTGCGCTCCACGTTACTTTACGTTATCCTCCAACCCGGCGAAAGCGAAGTCCATTCCATGGACCTCATCAACAATCTTGCCGAGGACATGCAAGCGCAGATTACCGTCGAGGGAGGAATTGTACCGTATCTTTCCCTTTCCAACGTTTCGCTTTCCGTTGGGGCAGGGACCGTTGAAGTCGTCCACGTCACCGTATTCGCTCCCGAAGATGCCGAACCCGACATTTACACGGGCGACATACTCATTCGCATGGGCGATTATTCGCACCGCACTCCCGTCACGCTAAAGATTGAATCGGTCCGCGAACCCACGCTCGAAGTGAAGGCCCGCGCGCTTACGAAGACCGTAACCCCCGGCAACGAATTGAAGGCCGAAGTTTCATTCATTAACCGGGGAGAAACGTCGCTCGTCGATAACGTGGTCGCGGTCTACGAAGTGCTTTCCCTCGACGACGAAACCTCCATCGTAAGCGAAACGGAAACGTTGAGTGTCCGCGACGTGATTACGCGACTGGTCGCGCTTGAGATTCCGGTGAACGCGCCACCAGGAAAATACGTGATTCAAGCGCGCGCCACTTACTTCGACGGACGCAAGCAATCTTCTGCAGCGGATTCATTCGACTTAGTCACCGTTCCATTCACCGCATTAGTCGTGGAAACCGTCATTTCCTCGCCGCTGACCTACGCGCTCATTGCCTTGCTACTCCTCGCCATTGTCGGACGCCGCGCGTACAAGGCCTATCGCCGCCGCCAAAGAAAAGTCACGCGCTACATCATGCCGTTGGACTTCAAGAAACTACCTCAGCCGGGCCCGCGTTCCATTGTGACCGGAAAGATTGCGGAAACCGACGTCAAATCGTACGTGGAAATGGAGCGGTTAACGACGCATTCCATTGCCGCAGGAGGAACCGGGAGCGGCAAGTCCGTGTCCGCTCAGGTTATTGCCGAGGAAATGCTCATGCGCAAGCTGCCCATCGTCGTATTCGATCCCACGGCTCAATGGACGGGCTTCATCCGACCCAACAAGGACAAGGGCATGTTATCGCTCTACCCGAACTTCGGCTTGCGCCCCGAGGACGCGCGCGGATTCAAGGTCAACATCATCGACGTCACGGACCCGAACATGGACATCAATATTCCGGAGCACTTCAAGCCCGGAGAAATGACTGTTTTCGTCATGAACAAGCTGCGCCCCGAGCAACTCGACAGTTTAGTGCGACGCAGCATCGACAGCATTTTCCACAGCAACCCCAAGGAAAGCCGTGAGCTGAAAGCCATGATTATCTACGACGAGGTTCACCGTTTGCTGCCCAAGTACGGGGGTAAGGGCGCGTACACGAGCATTGAGCGCGGCTGCCGGGAGTTCCGAAAGTGGGGAATCGGCATCTTCCTCATCTCGCAGGTATTGCTCGACTTCAAGGGCGCGGTGCGCGCGAACATTGCCTCTGAAATCCAATTGCGAACGCGGTACGAAGGAGACATCGGACGAGTGAAAACGAAGTACGGTGCCGAGTACGCGGACCGCGTCACCAAATTGACGGTCGGAACCGGTCTATACCAGAACGCGGAATACAATGACGGAAAGCCGTGGTTCGTGAGCTTCCGGCCGCTTTTGCACAGCACGTTCAGTTTGACCGAGGAGGAAATCAAACAGTTTACGACGATTCGTTTGCAGATCGAGGACGCGCGCAAGCAACTCGCGGAATTGAAGTCGCACGGCGTGGATACGTACGACGTCGAGCTGGAGTTGAACATCGCGAGCGACAAGCTCAAACAAGGTTTGACGCGCATGGCTCAGAATTACTTGGAGTCCGTAAACGCCCGCATCAAGGGCATGACGAGGCGATGAGACGCATGGCTTTTCCACTTATTGGCAAACGAAAAGAAAACGCCGAGAAGCCTCGTTCTTCATTGAGTCGATGGCGTCGCACGCGCGTTCTTGCCACTGGAAATCGAATTGAACGTATGAATGGTGTGGAGATCGTACTGTCCCGTCAAGTCATTAAACACCCCGAGAAGGTATCTTGTTTTTCCATTCATTTGACAAAACCGGTGGTGGCCATTGGATCCGGCATCTTCCACTACTATCAAGTACGCAAACATTTAGGTCATGCAAAACCCGCTGAGTACCGGCACGTGATTAGAGGGTATGTTGCGAAAGGAAAGGATTGGCATATTCAGATTTCAGCCGATACGACGGCCTTACATGCATCGCCATTACAGGTTTTCCGTTTGTTGACGGGGTTGCATGGATTTCTTCAGCGCATCGGCAAAGGGAATATCGAAGTGCACGCCTTTCATCCCTATGTTTCGCCTACGCAACGTTTCATCAATTTCGGACGTTTGCCTGAGGCGATCGGGCATTTCAAACGGTTATCTCAAGGTGAATCATCATGAACATAGAAAAAAGATATCTAAATATCAAAATAGATTCTTATGATTCTTTATTTGTTAGCTCGATAGATAGTTATCTTTTTAAACCCCGGAACCCTAGCGGTTACCGTGCCCAAGACGCAGTTCAACGTCAAAATCGAGCAGCGACTCCAGAACGACTTCCGGAGAGCATGCAGTTTCGACAGCGATCCCGAAACCGGGCGATCGAAACGCATTGGAGATGTGCTGGAAGCCTTGATGGACCGCTACATTTCAGACGTGTTCAAGCGTCGGGACGTCGGGCGCGAACTGGAACGGCTCAAGAAGGGGTAAGAAGCATTCTGAGGTAATGGGTATGCCAAAAAGTGGGATTGGAACGCGTCGGCTGAAAGGAGCTCGTCCAGTGAAAGCGCCCGTCGCTTTTTCCGAGCGCATCATTCCGGGAACGCATCAATCGCACGCGCGCACCGAGGATTACGATTCCAAGAGCATGGAACACGGCATTCTCGCCCTGCTCTCGTTCTTAGGCCACAGTTACAAACGCGGCACCATATCCGATGATCGCTATCGCGAGGTCACGCAGGCGTCCCTGCAGAAACTGGATCAAATCCGTCAGAAGCCCCCGGTCCCCTCCTCTTCCTATGAGGAAAGTTACGAGCAAGACGCGCCCGATTCATCCATAGACATGGAGACCCAGCTCGACAAACTCACGAAGAACCAGCAGGATCTGGAAGCCATGCTTTCATTCCTCGAGGAAAGTTACAACGAAGGCAGCATTTCGGAAGAGAGTTATCATGAACTCAAGCTGGAAAACTCCAAGCGCCTGCAGCGCGTGAGCCACCTGATTCAACAACATGACTACAGCGGAGAAGAAACGGAGACCGACGGCCGCATGACGCGTCCTTCCCAATCCCATCGCCGCTTGTCCCAACCCTTAGGGGATGATTTCGATGTGGAGGGTCTCGCGCAACTCACGCGCGAGAAAGTCGCTCGCCAGCCGCGCTTTGAAGCGCCTCCCGAACTGCCGCCCGCTCCGCAACTGCCCAAACCCCGCACTCCCCTTTACAATGATTTGAACGAATCGTTTGATCGGGACGCCATTGTGGACGAGGCGCGCACGATCATGGGCGAGCTCGACATCAAAGACCGTCACAAAGCCCAGAAGCGCATGTTCGAAGACGAGGAGTCCGAAGAGCATTTGCCGGATGAAGTGGAAGCGCCCATATCCGGGAACGTGTACCGCGCGGATTCAGCGGTCACTGCCCCGGCGCCCGCGCAGAAAAAAGGCGGCGATCAAGTATCGAATTTCATGAACAAGTTAACGGGATTAATGCATCACGAATCCAAACCCTCGGAGGCTTCCTCATCCGAGCCCAAGATGTATGGTTCGGGTTCGCCGGAGGATCCGTTCCGCTCCACGCCTGAAGTGCAGGCCCCGCAAGTCGCCCCTCCCGCGGAAGAGAAATCGCTGTCCCAGCAACTCGGCGGAGAGGATACGGGTGGCGGAGCCGCAAGCGGAAAAGTCATCATGGAGCTTGAAAAACTGAAAGTGAAAGTGGACGGGCTCGGTGAGATGCGCAACTCGCTTGAAGAACGCTTGGGCCACATCATGGAGAGCGTGGGCGAATTGCGCCAAATGTTGTTCGAGCGCGACGCCGGCCTCAAGGAACAGGAAGCGAAAGTATCGCGTTTCATGGACATGGTGGAGGAACTCGAGCCGCAGAAACTCATGAAAGAACTGGAAAAGCGCGACCGCACGATCGGGGAATACGCGATGCGCATCGAGAAACAAGAAACCATGGGCCAAGACCTCGCCAAAAACGTGAACCGCACGAAAGAATTGCTTGAAGGCATCGGCAGCCTCAAAAATATTTCGGAAGTCAACAAGCAAATCTCCGAGAAAGTCGTGAAAATCGATAGCACGGTCAACAAAGCGGATCGCTTGAGCGAGGAAATCGGTCGCGTGTACGTGGACATGAACCGCCGCCTCGAGGAATTCATGACGTATAAAGGCAAGCAGGATCTGATGGCGGAAAGCGTTAAAGACCTGGTGCAACTCGTGGAAAGCAGCAACACGAAGCTTGAACAACTCGCGTCCAAAGACGATCTATCCGACATTACGAAACAACTCGATGAATCGAAGCTGCGACTCGAAGAATTGCACGCCAAACAGCTACTTGCCGAGCAAGGCCGCGACCTGCCTCACGAGCTCAAGGAAATGAAGAAGCAAAAAGAAGGCCTTGAACTCATCCTCACCAGCAACGAGGAGGAATTCCTGGAGAAAGCGATTTCGGAAGCGGATTACCAGAAGACAAAGGAAGCGAACCTCAAGCGCCTCAATCTGCTGGAGAACCAGATCCATCAAGAGTTCTCGAAAATCGCCGGTCAGCATCACACCGAAGATTTGCAGGCCGCGAAGCTCTCGCAAAGTCTGGAGAAAGCCGTCAGCGAGCCAGCGCCCGTTGCCCCGATTTCCCAAACTTCCGAAATCCCTGCGGCTCCGCCTGCGGAAGCCCCTTCCACTCCCAAAAAGAAGGTTCCGAAAAAGAAGGAAGCATCCTTAGCGATTACCTCCCCGGACATGGTGACGCACGACGGCGAGATCGCGAACGATTCGTCTCCATCGCCCGAGCCGGGCGCATCCGCTCCGTCTCCAACGATGGCTGCAGCGACCGAAACCGCGACTCCTGCTCCCAAAGCGGCCGGGGAAGAGGATTTGGAGGCCATGCAAAAACGTTTGGAAGAGAAAGCGCGTACGGAAGTCAAGAAAATCGCGGAAGGGAAGCGAAAGCTTTCAGGCAACCCGTTGAAAAACGCAGTGGGCTCTCTCGTCAACAGACTCAAGCCCTCCAAGAACGTTCTCTCCTCGAAACCGTTGCGCATGGGTTCGAAAGTGAATCCTTCAGAGGAAAAAACAGCCGCTCCAGAACCGACCAACGCTCCGTCTCCATGGTCTTCCACCCCCCTGAAAACGGATGATCGGAAAGCAACGGATCCCAAGCGCTCGTTCACGACGTGGCGAGACAACCAGAAAGCCCATGCTCCGCTTCCCTCGAAATCCGTTGGCGAACAAGCGAAAGTACTGGAGGACATGAAGGAAGAGGATGAGGAAGCATCGCAAACCGCGGAATCCTATGCGATATCCGCAACGAGTGCGGACGATGACCAATCCGAGGAACGCATCGAAGCGCGTTTGAAAGAAATCAAGGCGCTTCGAAACCAATACCGTTCCAAGGACGAATTTGATCACAAGAAACGCGCGAATCGCATTCTCAAGAACTTGAAGGATTCCATGAAAACCAAGAACGTAAAAAGCAAGAACGCCAAAGTGAAACCGAACGCATCCAACAAGAAACGCGTATCCCCATCTGCTATAGTCAAGAAGATGGGCAAGCTTTCTTCCCGCGCTTCCAAGAAGACCGGGAAGAAAAAACGAAAGTAACCTGGGTCCGAGTGGGTCATGGCCGTGCGAAGTTGGCATATATTAGCGGTAGCCGGAGCGCTGCTCGCAGTCGTGATAGCGAGCGCCATCTACGTAGCGGCAGCTGCCGAACAATCCGATTACACGAATTGGGCGGTTCCCGCGGAAAACGGCACGGCGAATAACACGAACATCACGGGCCGCATGCAGCAATACGTCGGTTTTTACGGAAATGTTTCTTCCCAAGTGCGGAATAGTACTGCTCTTGGAAACGTTTTATATCAGAAGGGCGTGACGTCCGGAGTTCTCTATTTCCTTAAGGGAGGGGCGACGCCAACGGCTCCGTTCGTCAACGCGTCCACGAACAGCACGACGGATGGCAACTTCTCGCTGACGGGTTACTATTCTACTGCAAACCATTTCGATACCAATGCTTCGGACGGACAATGCGGCTCGAATCTCGATATTAAAGTGCTTAACACGACGGACAGCCGCAGCACGGGCATATTATTTGATTCTTCTACTCCGGGAACCGAGAACTACTTTTTCTGCACGAACATCAGCAGCTTTACTTCCACGAACGGCTTCGGTACCATTAATTATCAAATCATTGTCGCGAAAACGCCTTCCTTCTTGAGTTACGACATCTGGTACGACTTGGAGTGATCCTTCTCCCATGAATTCAAACAGAAAAACCATTGTGCTTGGATTTTTCCTATTGCTAGCAATGGCTTTACCTGTAAACGCAGATAATGTGGTTGGAGAAGTCGGCTCGTATTCTACGGTTGGGAATACCTCGGCTTGGATTGACTTTACGGTTCCGTTAACTGATCCGGTCGTGGTGGCTGAACAATATAAAACCAGTCCTAATCCCTACACGGTCCGCGTATTCGATGTGAACTCTACTGGATTCTTCGTGCGCTTGCAAGCGGACAATGATTCGTACGTGAACTGGAATGACACCGTTTTTTGGGTGGCCGTCGAAGTCGGACGCCACACCCTTGTTGAATCCGGAGTCATCATTGAAGCCGACAATGTTACATCTAATTGTCAACAAGGAAAGAGCACTTCCGGAGACTGCTTTGACACGATTACGTATTCTTCCCCCTTTTCTTCCGCTCCCAATGTATTCTCGGGGGTAATGACCCAAGAAGATCCCACGTTTACCGATACGACGTTTAACACGATTACCGCAACGAATTTTCAGCTCGCTCTCGAAAATGCGGAAGTGCGCGCCACCCTTCACGGCAATGAACAAGTCGGCTGGATTGCCTGGGAGCGCATCAACAGCTCCGACAGCGGATTACAGTATCGCTCCATTATCACTCCAGACCAAGTCCGGTCGAGAGACAATGGCAATTATCAGTACATTCATGATTTGGGGGTATTCCCTGCGTCCGCATTAGTGATGCAGACGGAACACCAGGGAGCGGATGGCTCTTGGGCCGTTATCGACGATCGCACTCCGATGACTTCCACTACTATTGACGTCGTCTTGCAGGAAGACCAAGTCGGCGACGCGGAACAGAGCCATACCCCCAATCCCGTTTCCATTATCGTATTCAACCAAACCGGACTCATTTACGACGATTCGGATGCCTCGCCGCCGGAATGGAGAAACTTCGGAGATAATGCGACGACTCCGGCGTTTGTAAACGATATTACGCTTTTCTACTCTCAGTGGTTGGACGTGCAAAGCGATTTAAGCACATTCGTATTCTCTTGGAACGCGTCCGGAAGCGATTGCGGAATAACGAGTGGTTGGGTGAACTTCACTCCCGAACTTTTCCAAAGCGAAAACTATACGAACACCACGAAAGCCGTTCCGACGGCTTGCGAGAATAAGGCGGTTGGTTATCGCTTTTATGCCAACGATTCCAACAATATTTTCAATGCCACGGATATCGGGATCCTTACGGTATCGGATCGTTTGCCCTATTATTCCATTGACCCCATTTACCTCGGCGCCAACACCTCCACGGCTGAAGTGAACGACCAAATTCTTTTCTTCAGCTACTGGTGGGATGATTTGGCGCTCAGTTCGTTCTTCCTTGAAACGAATTTCTCAGGCGCGTTGACCAATGGCTCGCAAACCGATTTCTTCTTCACCAACGATTCGTGGGCCAATCAAACCGATGTTATTGATCCTTCGCAAGAAGGAAAGGAAGTCTGGGGAAGAATATGGGTCAACGATTCCAATAATCAGTTCAATGTTACGGCTTTTAACCTCGTTTCCGTCCAGAACCAAAGCCCGTTGGTAAATACCACGGGCATTAACGATTCTGTCGCGATATACACGGATGAAATTTGCGTGAATGTTACCGCAGGCGATGCCGGCGCGGGTATTGACGAGGTTTGGGTTTCCCTGACGTATCCGAACACCTCGATTTTCAACTGGAGTTTAAGCGATCTCGGTTGCAATGCCGGAGGCGCCGGAGACATTTACTGGGGGCGTTCGATCAACGTCGGAACGGATCCCGGAACGCTGACGATTAACGCATCGTTCGCCAATGACACGATTGGAAATGAGGGCGAGGAAACGCCTTGGCCGGCATGGAATATTTCAATCACTGCTCCGAACCTGCCTCCCTATTATAATGCAACAAACGGTTACCGCGGTTTGAACACTACGGATGCAGATGCAAGGGACCAAATCTTGTTCTACACCTACTGGTATGATGAAAGTGCGTTGAGCACTTACTTCTTGGAATGGAATGGATCCGCAAGCATGGCCAATGAATCCGCTGTCGTATTCTCTCCCTCTAATGATACGTGGGGCAACCTCACCATTTCCGTTCCAGCCGCTATTGAAGGAGAGGTTCTGGGCGGAAGAATGTGGGCGAATGACAGCACCAATCAATTCAACGTAACGGAATTCTTCTTCGTGAACATCTTGAATCAAACGCCTCTCGTCAATGCAACGGAAGTGGACAGCAATTTCGTTTACCAAAACTCGCTCATCTGCATTAATGCATCCGCCGGAGATGCGGGAGCCGGTTTGGATCGCGTCTGGGCACTCGTGAATTACCCGAATGGTTCGCTCATCAATTATACGCTGTTGGATGGCGGCTGTAATGCAGGGGGGGCCGATGATAATCGCTGGGGTAGACAAATCAGCGTAGGTACCGCCTTAGGAAACTTGACCATCAATACCACGTATGCAAACGACACCGTCGGAAATGAAGATTTCGAGAGTCCACGACCATTGCTTCAAGTGCAAATTGATGTCCCTCCAGATACGCCTCCTTACTACGAAATCAATACCGTTTACTGGGGGGCTAACGTAAGTACTCCGGATCCGCATGATCGATTGCTGATTTACAGTTACTGGTATGACGACGTTTCGTTGAGCACGTATACTTTGAGATGGAACGAGACCGGAAGCTTCGAGTATCAAGATTGGACGGTCTTCTCTCCCTCCAACGATACATGGGGAAATTACAGTATTGAACTTCCAGGAAGTTCGGAAGGAAAAAATATTTCAGGAAACATTTGGACCAATGACACGACGGACCAATTCAACAGTACCCCGTTTTCTTATCTCGTGGTTCAACAAGCTCCTCCTGTTCTGAATTCTTCTGAAGTTAATTCTTCGGGAGTCATTGTCAACAGCCGCATCTGCGTCAATGCGAGTGCCGGCGATTTGGGTGTTGGGGTTGATAAAGTTTGGGTCACGGTCACCTATCCCAACAGTTCCATATTCAACTGGAGTTTAAGCGACACGGGCTGCAATGCAGGGGGAGTGGGTGATAACCGTTATGGCCGTGAAATCGCGGTCGGGACCATTCTCGGAGATCTGACAATCAATGCCACTTTTGCGAACGATTCGCTTGGCAATGAAGGAGAAGAAACGCCTTGGCCGGCTCTTAACGTTACGATCGGAAACCAACCCCCATTCTACCCGGACGATCCGGCATACTTGGGTGCGGATGATACGGCCCCCGTTACTCTGCAAAACGTAAAATTCTTCAGTTATTGGTACGACGACGCGCTGCTCAGCACCTATTCGCTGGAATGGAATGCGTCCGGAAGCATGGAAAATGTTTCGTGGACGGACTTTTCTTTTGGAAACGACACGTGGGGAAATGAAACCGTGCAGATTCCAGCGATCCAGGAAGGAAACGTTTTAGCCGGACGAATTTGGGCAAACGATTCCGCGAATCAATTCAACGTGACCCCCTTCACCTATCTCTACATCCAGAACGTTTCTCCAGTCATTAACTCCACGGCTTCCAACGCCACGAATTTACGTCCCTCCCATCGCGCTTGCGTGACCGCTACTGCAGGAGATGCGGGGATGGGTTTGGATGAAGTATGGATTCTCATTACCTATCCCAACGCGTCCATTTTCAATTGGAGTTTAAGTGATACCGGGTGCGGAGCAGGCGGTGCTGGAGATAACGTGTACGGCCTTGAAATCGATACGGGCAATTCCTTAGGCACGGCGACCATCAACACCACTTTCGCAAACGATACGCTCGGTAATGAAGGCAAACAAACGCCTTGGCCCGCAATCAACATCACGGTATTCAACAACGCCCCTTACTCGAATCCGAATGCGGTCTACAAAGGAGTCAATGATACGGAAATCAATTCAACGGATCAAATCGACTTTTACGCTTATTGGTACGATGATATTGCTCTCAGCACGCACATTCTTGAATGGAACGGCACGGGCAGTATGGCTAACGAATCCGCCATTGTGTTCTCGCCAACAAACAATACGTGGAGTAATTATTCCGTTATGGTTCCGGCCAACATGGAAGGAGAAATCATTGCCGGCAAGCCTTGGGCCAATGACTCATTCAATGTGTTCACACCCGAGTCATTCTTTTATGTAACGATCGCCAATTTATCCCCTGAAATCAATTCCACGGCTTCCGACAAGGGATCCGCATATCTGGACACGCTGATCTGCATCAACGCATCTTCTGGAGATCAAGGAGTTGGTGTTTCCGAAGTTTGGGCCGCGATTACTTTCCCGAATGGAACGTCTGCCAACATCTCTCTATCGGATACGGGTTGTAATGCGGGCGGATCAAACGATAACCGATATGGGGGCGCGGTAAACGTCAGCAGCGTTGAAGGCGTTTTGCGGATCAATACCACCTTCTCAAACGATACCCTCGGAAATCTCGGTTATGAGGATCCCTATCCCAACGTAGTTGTGAGCGTGGAACAACAGCCTCCTCCAGGCGACAATATCGTAGGAGAAGTAGGTGTGATTAATTCCGTGAGCAACGCTTCCGTATGGGTTGATTTCACTTTCGCGTTATACCGTCCTGTTGTCGTGGCCATTCATAATCACACGAGTCCAAATTCCTATTCCGTGCGTATTTACGACGTGAACGGAACGGGCTTCTACGCCCGCATTCAACAACCCAACGAAACGCTCGTGGATTGGAATGATACCGTATATTGGTTGGCAGTTGAGCGCGGCGGCCACAACCTGAACATGTCCAACACCTACATCGAGGCAGGAAATTTCACGTCCAACTGCCAGCAGGGCGCTTCCACTCCTGGAACTTGTTACGATACCATCACGTACGCCAATTCGTTTTCAGTGAATCCGGCGGTAATCTCCTCGGTACAGACGCAAAATGATCCCACGTGGATTGAAACCATTGAAAATTCGGTTGGTACTGCCAGCTTCCAGCTTGCTTTGGAAAACGCGGAAGTGCGTTCAACTTTACATGGAACGGAACAAGTCGGTTGGATCGCCTGGGCCATCGGCGTCAATAATACCGCCGGCATTAATTACAGCGCGGTTTCCGGAGCGGGTGTACGCGGCCACGACAACGGTGACTACAACGTAACGCACAACCTGAATCAGGAACCCGTTTCCGGAGTCATTCAACAAACGCTTCGATCCGGAGCCAATGGCGGTTGGGCCGTGCTGGCCGACGTAATTCCTTACTGGTGGAGCACTATTGTATCCATGCACATTGATGAAGATCAAGTACTCGACACGGAAAGGAGTCACAATCCCGAGAGCGTTGTCATGATCGTATTCAATGCAACTGGGGTGTTGTACGACGACAGCGACGTATTCCCGCCACTTTACCAGAATCTGGGAGACAACGCCTCGGGTTCCATCACGGTCGCTGATCCGGTACTCATGTATTCTCAATGGTGGGACGAACTCAGCAACTTGAGTCTTTACACCTTTTCCTGGAATGCCACCGGAAGCCAATGTGGTGAACTCGGGTTCCAAAATGACACGGAAGCGGAATTCCAGAGCCAGAACTGGACGAATACCTCCAAGGTTATCCCCGTAGGCTGCGAAGGAAAAACGTTCGGATACCAGTTTCACGCCAATGATTCGAACAATATCTGGAATACTACTGATTTTGGTTTCGTTGTCGTCACCAACCAGTCTCCAACGATCAACACCACCTCCGCCAATTTCACGCAAGGAAACGTAACCATTAATGAAACCATTTGCATCAATGCAACTGTTGGTGACCCCAGCGGAATTGATGCGGCATGGATCATGGTCAACTACCCGAACGGAACCGCAATCAACTTAACCTTGAGCGATACGGGATGCGATGCAGGTGTAGCGGACGATAATTGGTATGGCGTGGAGGTCGATGTAGGACTTGTTGTTGGAAACTTGACCATAAACACTACGTTCGGAAATGATACCGTTCTCAATGAAGGAGAGCAATCCCCTTGGCCCGCGCTCAATTTCACCGTCAAGAACGATGCGCCTTACCACAACGAGTCCCCTATATACTTGGGGGTCGATAATTCCTCCCCCGAAGTCCTTGACAATGTCACTTTCTTCAGTTATTGGTTTGATGATTCCGGTCTTGAATGGTATTGGCTGGAATGGAACGCTTCCCTGAGTTTTGAGAATGCCAGCAATGCCTCTTTCAGTGAACAAAATAATTCGTGGGCGAACATAACTATTGAAGTACCGGTTTCAGCGGAAGGGGAGACGGTTTGGTGGCGCATATGGGCCAACGGATCCATTAACTCCACTCCGTTTGCGCCCCTCGGCCCCGTGAAAACCTATCCGATTGTGAACAGCACGTACGTCAATACTTCGAATGCGACCGTGAATACCACGATTTGCGTGAACGCTTCTGCAGGAGACAAAGGCGGTTTGGATCGCGTCTGGGCCATGATAACGTTCCCCAACGGAACCGCTCAAAACTGGACGATGAGCGATACGGGTTGCAATGCCGGAGTCGCCAATGACAATCGTTGGGGCGTTGAAGTCAATGTTTCATTTATCGGAAGCAACCTAACCGTCAATACTACCTACGCCAACGATACGAAAGGAAACGAGGGATGGGAAGATCCGTTCCCGTTGTTGAACGTGTTCGTTAAACTGCCTCCGAACCCCATTGGGGGAAGCGGTCAATACGTCGGATTTTACGGGATTAGTACGCAACGCCTCAATTCTGAAACGGGCCCCGAATCCTCGGAGGCCTATGCTAAACGGCAAAACACGGGAACCGTATTTATTACGAAACAAGGCGACACGCCGACGTGGAGCAAATTAACGGCTGCAGATGATGCGGCGGATATGCCCGCAATAGACTCGGGCCTGGGTCTTTTTTACGTGGAAGATCTCCTGGAGAATAATTACAATAACTCCGGCGGGAACCTTTGCGGGCTGTCCGGCGTCAATTACATGATTACGACCGACGGAAACTGGAACATCGGCGTCATGTATTCCGACGAGGATGACTCTTCCGCGTTTTCCGCCGGCGATACCATTATATTCTGCGCAGACCTAAATCCGGATGCCGCGAATTTCGAGGGCGGATCCAGCGATTACGAGATCGCATTTCCAAAATCACTTGAGGATTTCGTCGACTTCTGGGTTGAAGAATGAGAGGGGAAAAATGGGTTCGAAGTTAATCATTGGATGGCTGTTCGTTTTCCTAGCGCTCGCGAACGCGCAAACCGCGGTACTCGTCAACTCGAACGATTGGCGGGATGCCTACGTGGCGAGTCTTTACGCTTACCAGAAAGGCTATATCATGCGTTACGTTCAAGACATCCATTCGATCAGCGGAACCTTGCACGAATTAACGTCTCAGGATATTGCGCAAGTCGAGCTCTACAGCCGCATCGACAATCCGGTCCCCAGTTTTACGTACCAATTGCGTCAACTTGATATCGACATCCGCGACGTGGAATATGTCGATCAATACGAGCTCTCGGGATTGCTTGCGGAGAAACTGCAACCGGATTCCGTGATCGTGGTGCGCGACGATTTCGCTTTCGATGCTCTTTCAGCTCGCTATCTATCCATTGTGGATCAAGCCCCCATCGTTTACGCGAAACGCGTTCGAGAGCTCCCTCAGCCCGTCATTCAATCATTGGCCCGCATCCAGCCTTCCACCGTATACGCTATAGGCCGTTTAGGTCCTGAAGTGATGAGCGAACTCCGCAATTATCCCGTGGAACGCTTGAACGGAATTGACGAGTTTGATACCAACTATTACGCGAACTCGTATGCGTTCAATATTGAAAAGCCGAGTCAGGCATTGATTACCACGGGTGACATTCTCGAGTTGACGATTCTCAATGCGCGCGAGAACGCCGTCTTTCTCGTACCGGAAATCGGTTCGTATTCGCTCGTGCAAACCTCGAATCTCGTGAATGAGGCGGGACTCGAGTACTTGTTAGGCATCGGAAACGGCATCGCTTCCCCCGGATTCTTCATCAAGGACCGGACGGGCGCACGCATTTACGTAAAATTTGGCACGATTCGAACGGAAGGCAATGAAGCCATGCAACGCCAGGACATTGAAATGCGTTTGCAGGGCTACCGGTTGCCTCAACCGCATTACGCGGGAAAAATCACGGGGCTTCAAGCGGATTTCGGCCAATCCCTTGGAAAAGCCACGGGGGCCTTAGTGGCTTCGCGGAACCAGGTCGCGCCATCCGTTGACTTACACGCCACGTTCGAGAATGTGGGAAACATTGAGCTGCCGGTTTACGTTCTATTTACGATTCGAGATTCGGCGGGCAACGTGATTCGAACCCTGCAGTCGGATCCCATGGTCGTCTACCCGAAAGCGTTAACGGATTTCCGAATGAATTGGGAAGACCCGCCTTCGGAGGGAAACTACGATGTCGAAGCCACTTTCTTTACGGAAGTGTACGCGGGCATTACGTTCCCAAGCCGCTCCATTGATCTGGATTTGCGCTGGCTCTTCGTCTACTTGTTCCTGCTCGCGTTCATTCTCGCGCTCGTCATGCTCTTGGTCATGGCGTACTATTCGGACCGCCTGCTCAAGGACATGAAGGACTTTGTGACCACGAGCCGGGGAGTGAATGATGCGGTCGACGAGCTGTGGCTACGCGTCTCAAAAGTTTTCAAGTGAATCAATTAGCCGCGTTTTCTGCGCATCACGATCTTGACGAGCTCATGCATTTTTCGCTCCAAGTAATCGTAATCGACTTTCGTGTCCATGACCGCGCGCATCTCATCCAACTCCGGACGAATCTTCACGTATTGTTGCTCCAAGCGGTTCATGTGGTGCGTGATCTCTGAAAAACTTTTTTTGGTGGTGCGGTTGAGCTGGCGGATGAGGTGAATTAACCAGTACGTGACCCCCAGAAACAGGAGGATGAGAATGATGGACTCCAGTGTCAGACCCTCGAACGCCATGTTATTCACGATCTCTTGGCGGGTACGCGCGTCTGAGCCACGGCCACTTTCGCGCTGTTCCGTTCAATGAACTCGATGGTTTCCGCAAAAATGCGTTCCAGACTCCGCCGTTCGACTTTCTGCGCCATGGAATGCTTCAAATGCTTGACATCGCGATCGAGTTCCGAGACGTGGTTCTCGAGCTTGGTCATGCGATGCTTTTCCTTATCGAGTCCCTTGATCATGTTCCGCATGTTGCGGTGCGCATGATAGGCGAGCACGGAATAGGCGATTAAACCGACTACGAATCCGTATGCCACGAATTGATTCACATCCACAACGAACCCCTCGCGTTGCATTACTTTCGGGTGCTTTAAATAGCTTTCCGTATTCCCGGCGTTCAGTGACGACGAATCTTGAATAAATATACGAGCGCCACGCCCAACGCGACAATAAAAATGGCGAGAATGGGGAATGCGTCCATCCACCAAAACGGCTCGCTCTCCTCTTCACCGCCCGCCCGAATTTTTAACACCACGGCTTTCGCATTCAATTCCTCCAGCGTTTCAATCTCGAGACTTCCCCCGTCCCGCACGAGTTCATTCTGCAAACCGATTTCATCTTTCAATAAATTCAAGTCCTCTTCCAACGCAGCGAGCGCGCCCTCATCGTAATCGTAGCCCAGTTTCGTGTCCGTAATCAAACGATCGGTTTCTCTCATGTTTTCCGTCAATTCGGCGTACACCGGAATCAATAACTCGTATTTCGCTTCCAATCCGTTAAATTCCGCCACCGCGGAAAACAAGCTGTTCAAATGGGCTTCCGCTTCCTCCGGAGTCTGCGCGGCCTCTAAATCCAATAAAATGCGCTCCATTTGAATGAGTTCTTGGTCGAACGTCTCGGTTGGAAATCCGTATCCCCCGAAACGCGACTTCACTTCCGCTGCACTCCGACGCGCGGTATCCATGGCGTCCTCTCCGCGCACCTGCAACCCTCGAATCGCGGAGTAGTCCCGCCGCCGCACCGTTTCTTGAGCGAGATCCGACGCGTTCGTACTTTGATTCACGTAACGGGTTTCAATGGACGGCGCGATTTGGTCCACCATGCCCTTCAATCGCAACGGATCCAATCCGCATTCGTTGTCATCCACCATGCGCTTTCCAAAGAAGTATTTGTAGTACGGGTCCCACGCGCTCGCATTTTCGTACGTTTCGTTACTCAGCCTCACCATCGTCCGCAACGCATTCAATGTATTTTCCGTGGCCCCTTTTTCCATGGCATTCGGTAATCCGTCCACGGAGCCTTTCAATTGAATGAATTGTCTGGAAAGCGCTTTCCGTAGTGCGGTCGAGGCATCGCATGCCCGCCCCACGTTGGGTTCCACGCACCGAAATCCTTCCCACAAGTAATTGGTTTCAATGAATTCGTAGTACGTCGCATTGCATCGTTGGAACGCCGCAAACGTATCCTCGAACTCTTCTTTCATGTCTTCGGCCGCTCGCGTCGTGAACGCCCCTTCCTCCACTTGAGTATAATACGCGTCCAGCACTTCTTCGATTTCTTTGGCATCGGTCACGAGTTCCGCTTCCACATTGAATACGAGCTTTGGGTCGCCTTGCACTTCCACGACAATATACCGCGAATTATTGAAATCCACGACTTGATACGACGCCACCTCCTCCTTATTCAAATATGCCCGAATCTCGTCCTGCAATGATTTCGCTTCCGCTGGCATCGAAAATATGCTGACAACGAATAGGAGGAAAATCAATCCCTTCATCCCGTGCATGTACCTCGTACGCAAAAACCCTTTATAACCATTCTTCCCATTCATGTGGCTATGCCTCGCATTGAATTCAGGCCCCTTCGAAAAGAGCATCTGGTTGATGCGGTGCGCCTTTCCCTTCGCGCCTTCAAGGAAGATCGCACGCTCGGAGGGCTCCCAACCTATCGCGACCTTAAAACCCCTATTGAATCGGTTCGAAGTCTTCGTTCCGAACTGAATCACATGGCTGAACATCCCCGTTCGAACGTGATCGGTTCATTTGTTCAACCGCGAAGAGGAACCGAAACCCTTGCAGGAATCAGTTATTCGACGCCTCTCCCATTCTGGTTAAAAGAAAACCCCGACCATCTACTCCCATTCGAACCTACACTATTAGACGAGATTCGAAAACATTCTCCCGGTATTCGCGCCGAACACGTCGCTTTTATTGGAGGGCTGGCGGTCCATCCAGATTTCCAGAAGAGCGCTTCTCAAAGACTGCGGCTCGGCACGCGTCACGTGGAACAGCAGGAAGCCTTTGTCCGCGAACATTTTTCTGCGGCAGTGGTTTTCATTCTGGAGGGGGCAAAGAGTATGCGCATGGTCCGAAAAGATCCCGCGTGGATATTTCTCGAATCGCCGACGACTCATTCAAGCGGACCGAACGGGTATTGGGCTTACAAGGTTTTCAAACCACGAAACGGATCTCGCTCATAGCCGGTCATTCCGTTCTTGATTTCGACTCGTTTCATGCCCTCGCCTGCATTTGACTCCAAATGAGTTCCGCGGTTCGCGCATCGTATAGCGTACGCACCATTTTCGAAAGAAGCGTGTGTTGAGGTGGAATATGGTCTCTCAACGACGTCCGGTATTTCAGCAATAAATAGGAGGCGAACGATTCGACATACGGACCTTCCTCCACTTCTTCTTCCCCTCCCGCCTTTTTCGCTGGTTCTTCCTGCGCTTGCGGTATTTCAGGCTCTTTTCCCTCGTACATGCCCAAGTTTCTCTTGATTCTCAGCAGCGCATGAGACACGGCGGGTTTCGGCAGCGCACTCTTGGGATCCCCGAGCATGAACACGGCCAATGTCACCGATGCATGAAGAAAGTCCCGGATTTTTTCGGGAGTCGAAATAAAGGATTTCGTCCCCTTTAACTCCTCCTCACTTAATTGAAATGATGTCGAGATTTGCTTGTATTGATCCGAGGAAGGAAAAAGCACTTTCCGCAAAACGGTTTTCTCGTCGGGAGTTAACGCCGCATTTCTTTCCGCAAAATCTTGGAACAGCCACTCGAGGGATGCGCGGTATACCGGCCATCGCGCTTCCCGTTCCTTTCGCTCCAATAATCCCGCAACAAACAGCAATTGGGTGACTTCCGATATTCTTCCCGTATTCACGTTTTTCGCGTCGCCCGCGTACACGATTTTATACACGTCCGTAATCTTTTTCCAATCCGTTCCAAAGTAGGCGGCATAGGCTTTTGCCGTGGTTCCGGCTTCCGCCAGACTCTTCGTTACCGCGGGTTTATACTTCCTTTCCTGCGTATCGCTATTTTCCCTCTTAACGGAAACCTTTTTTTCCAATTTTTTCTTTTTTTTCGAGCGCGCCATCCCTTTCATTATACTGCTTTGGTATATAAAACACGGGTTTCGATGCTCCGCGAATCCGATTTTTCATGTCGCCTACTTTTCAGGAATGCCGAAATTCGCTTTCGCGATGTGCTGAAGGCATGTTCACACCCACTCAAACGAATCCTTGCCTCAACGCCTTCAGTTCCGCTTTCCCTTCCGCGCTCATTTTACTTTCATTCCAAGGCGGGTCGAACGTAAACTCCACTTCCACGCGTTTCACATTTTCCAGTTGTTTGACCTCGTTTTGAATGGATTGAACGATTTGTGGTCCGAGGGGGCATGCCGGCGTGGTCAATGTTGCTGTGATGTGCACGTGCCCGCGCTTTTCCTCGATCTGATATACGAGCCCCAAGTCCACGATGTTGATACCGAGTTCCGGATCTATGACGTTCTTCAAAACTCTTTGGATTTGTTCGACGGTTGCCATTTGCGTTTCATCCTGAGATGACTATTCGGTCTCATGAAATAAATAGGTGTGGTTGATTCCCGTCAAGTGCTATACGTCAATAAACGAGTCCCGGATTTAACGAAACGCTTTTTAATTCGAGCAACCGAAATTCTTGCCGTATTCTGAACCGTTTTTTTCCGTGAATCATGCGAGGAGATGGTGAGTTTGAGTAACGCATTCGACGTCGTGGTGGTTGGCGGAGGCCCCGGGGGGTCTTCGACAGCGGCACTACTGGGCAAGCAAGGAAAAAAAGTACTATTGGTGGATAAGGCGCAGTTTCCGCGCGATAAAACCTGTGGCGATGCGGTGAGTGGTAAATCCGGAAACGTGTTGCGCGAACTCGGTTTAGTCGACATCGTGGAAAAAAGTCCTCACGAAGAGGTGTGGGGCATCACGTTCTCGTCTCCTAAAGGCACGATCGTATCCGTTGATTTTCCGTCGCAATACGGTCATCCGCAAGGCTACATCTGCCGACGCTTCATTTACGACAATCTGCTATTCCAAAACGCGAAAAGATTTGCGGAAGTCTGGGAACGGTTTCGAGTCACCGACATCATTCGGGAAAATGGTTTTGTAGTGGGGGTCAAAGGAAAGCACTTGGATACGGGGAAAGAAGAAGAGGTACGCGCCAAAATTGTCGTGGGGGCTGATGGAGCGACTTCGGTTGTCGCGACCAAACTGGGCTTGAATCTCTTGCTTCCCGAACACCATTGCGGTGCCTTGCGCGCCTACTATTCCGGCATTTCCGGCCTCACGCAACACATTGAAATTCATTTCTTGGACGGACTGATTCCGGGCTACTTCTGGATTTTCCCGCTTTCCAATGGGGAAGCCAACGTGGGCGTGGGAATGGTGACCTCTGATATCCGCAAGCGGAACGTGAACTTGAAGCAGGCGATGATGGACGTCATCGAAAAAAATCCCGTGTTCAAGGAACGCTTCAAGAACGCAAAAATGATCGGCGACATCAAGGGATGGAACTTGCCGTTCGGGAGCTACCGGCGCAAAGCCCACGGCAACGGTTTCCTGTTAGTCGGAGACGCGGCCAGCTTAATTGATCCGTTTTCGGGCGAGGGAATCGGTAACGCCATGACGTCCGGGAGTTACGCCGCAAAAACCATCGAGAAAGCCTTCGAGAAAAACGATTTCTGTGAAGTCGTTCTCAAGGAATACGAGGATTCTCTGTGGGAGTGCATCGGCAGCGATCTCAAGACCTCTCACCGTTTGCAACGATTGGGCAAGAACCGCTTCCTCCTGAATTGGGTGCTTGGAAAAGCCGCCCGCAACAAAGAATTGCGCGAAACCATCTCGGGAATGATTGCGAATCGCGAAAGCAAAACGAGTTTGATTTCCCCCGTGTTCTATCTCAAGCTCCTGTTCATGTGAGATCGCGCGTTCAACTCCTCCTTTTAATAATTCTGCCGCAATTTTTTTTGGGTGGTGTGACATGCGCGTGGCGCTGAACGGAGTGGGTCTGTTTCTGCTTTTATTGAGTGCCTCTTCCTACGCTTATACGGTTCGATCCGACCATCCCCGCCTGCTGATCAACTCCGATGACCTCGCGTGGGCGAAGTGCCGGGCGGGTTTGGAAAACAATGGCGCCTGCCCCGAGTTCGGTTCTCACGCGCATTACTTTGAACGACTCGAAGCGTGGGTCAATTACTATTATCCTCAAATGACGGTTTCCTCGGACGCACCCACTATTTATACCGGTTATGCGATGCTGACCGACAACGCAGAGATATGCGAGCATATGGCGACGTGGTCGCAGGGTGCATGGGGTGAAGATAACGATTATTCGCATCCTTATCCGGCATACGCGTTTGATTGGTGCTACGACTTACTATCTTCTTCAACGCGCGAAAGTCTGGGAAATTATTTGGCTGATCATTTGCGCGGCGAGCCCTGCGATCTGGGCGGTTATCGGTGGCTCCCCCGTCAAGGACAAAACTCCCGCCAAGTCTCCATCGCTCTTTACAATGAAGGCTTTGATGATGTTAAAGCCGCAGAAGATCTTGATTGCGCGCGAGAACGTTATTACGATTACCACATGCCGTCCTGGGAAGAACTCGCTGCAGACGGGGCGTGGGACGGTTACATTTGGTCGCGATTCAAGTACGTGCTTTCAACAGCCCAAATGTTTGAAAGCGCTCTAGGAGATAGTGCGGGGTATTCGTTCGGAGCCATACAGAATCACGCGCTCTTCCTCGCGTACAAAATGCGGTTCGATTACCGTCTTTCCAAGAATCCCAGCGAGCACAATACCGCGGGATACCGTGGCCACGTTCTCATAGCCCACCTGGCACAAATCACTCAAAACCCGTACATTCAATCGCTGGCCAGCGAAATGGTCGCTGATTTTGAATCCCATGCAACGGTCAGAAGTGGCGAGTACTTGTGGCTTCTCTTCTTCTACAACGAACAACTTCCCTCGGCTCCTCTCGACGACCTTCCTTTATCCAGTGCGTTTCTCAACAACGGCCAAATCTTTTTCCGAAGCAACTGGAATTATCAAGATCCTGAAGTGATTCAAGGCGCGTTCTTTCTCGTACCCGACATCGTGCTCGGCCACAAACACGCGAACAGCTTCATCATCAACCGCGGCGACGATTCCCTCGCTTTAGACACGGGAACGCGCAACAGCGAAGAGCAAGCGCACTACGATGTCTGGTTCAGTAACAACCTGGCGCACAACGGCATGACGATTACGATGCCCGGCGAAGATTTTGGGACTTACCGGCCTTACTATTATTGGGGCGACAATACTCCGTATCCCATGCCCAACGCGGGTTTTGAAACGGTTTCCGATACCGAGGAAGCGCAGCGGCGCTGGCCGAACTCTTTCTCCGGCAGCATCGGACCCGGTTACCGCGGCGAAATCAATTCCTATTTTTACGACAATGCAGTGATGTACGCGCAAGGCAATGCGACGCATGCGTACTTGCCGGAAAAAGTGGATTGGGCCGAGGGAGGCGCGTACCGCCACTTCTTCTTCATACAACCGGATCAATTCCTCATCATCGATCGCGTGGATACGGTGAGTCCCTCTTACGAAAAGAAGTGGTTGTTGCATACGGCGTTCGAGCCCCAATTCACGCAAGGCTCCTTCAATACGCAGGAAGGCATTCCGGGAGTCGGAGGCATTTTCACTTCAACGAACGCTTTCTCTTTTTTCGCGGAACAACAAAACTCGAAATTGTTCGGGGAATTACTCTACCCGCATTCCAACGTTCTCGCGCGAAAGATCGGCGGTCAAAATGCAGACGCGGATCCGTGGAAGCAAACGCATGACCCCGGCTATCCGTGTTATGCCCCCAACAATCCTTCATACGAGTTTTGGGTAGAGGACGCGAACGATAATTATGCGGGTTCGAATTTCATGCCCATTAAAATTAACAACTACAATCCGGGTGGCAATCCTCCGCCGAGCTGTGACGGGGCTTCAGCGGCATTTAGACAACAGGAAAGCGGAGGCTATTTCCCTGCAGGAGACTGGCGCATTGAATTTGTAGTCGACAACCAAGCGTTTGCGAACTACGTCGTGTTCTTGGAAGCGAGCGATGCCGCGCAATCCACTCCGTCCGTAACCCCGGAGTTAGTGGAATCCCCGCAAGCGGTTGGTGCCAAACTCGGAACCCGCGTCTTAATTACTCCGAAAATCGGGCGAACCAATACCCTCTCTTACTCGGTTGCTGGAACGGGGTCTCTTCAACATTATGCAGCTGATCTGGAACCCGGAGTATATGCTGTGACGCAAAACGGCTACGCCATTGAAACCAACGCCGTTGTAACCGAAGACGAGCACCTCCTCTCATTCAGTTCCACTGGAGGCGGCACGTTCGTGATCTCTGGAGACGCGCTTCCCACGTGCGCTGAACAAGATGGTTATGAATGCAGTTTGGATGAAACCTGTCCCGGCGGGCAATGGATTCCCGCAGGCGACACGGATCGATGTTGCGCGGTCGCGTGCGAAGGCATCGGATCCGATATTCCGTGCGAAGACCTGGGAGGCCATTGTCGAGATGACTGTACCCTTTACGAAGTCTGCTCTTTGGAACCTGAAGGGTATTGCGCCGTCGGAGAATGCTGTATTGGCGCGTGCACGGAATCCGGTTCTCCTGCTGTCACGCTCGAAACCCCTCTCAACGGAGCGAGTCTCCCGACTGGAAACACGCGATTTGTATGCAGCGCGTTCGATGATTCGGGGTTGCGCGAAATCGCTTTGTACATGGGATCTGACCGAGTCATGCCGCCCAATTGGGGTCCAGGATATCCCTTGCCTGAATTCGAGGTTTACGGAGTCGACATGCAAAAAGTTCCATCCACGGGTATTGTGGACGAGGTACCGTGCAACATGGCCGGTTACTCGAGTTGCGCCCGTCATTCCAGCTATTGCGATTACGATTCCGGAGAGATCTGCTACTTGTCCATTAATCCCTTCAGCTACGCAACGAATACGTACGATCTCGATGTTTACTACGCGGATGAATACGATGACGGAGACGGCGACACCTATTTGTTACTTATCAACCATGTGGAAGTGGCTCGATTTACAACCGACGGAAATAATCCAAATGACGAAGCCGCAATGCAAACCTTTTCTGATATTTCTATTGCAGCAGGCGACGTGTTCGATTTGTATTGCATTGAAGGCGCATCCGGAAGCCATTGCCGCGTCCACAAAATCGTTTTCCGAGAAATATCCGGAAATGGTTTTGAGGAAGTGGCGGCTCAAAGCGTTTCCGGAACGAATGCGCAAGCGCAATTCCACATCGATTTAAGTGAAGGAGATTATGACTGGAATTGTTTAGCGGAAGATGTTTATGGCAACACGGCGTTTGCGGTTAACCCGTTCTCTTTGACTATCCGACGCGGAACCGGTGGGGGTAGCCCGCTGATGGCTCCCAAGAACAAGCTTCCTTACCAGGCCATTACCGGACGCGTTCCGCTTTCTGGGGCGGAATCCCTTGAACTGGAGAAACAGCGCGCGGAACAAGCCGCATTCCGTTGGTGGACTACGACGGTTCTTCTCGCGGGATCCATCACCGTTGCGGCCGCGATCTTCTTGTTTGAACGCAACCGGCGCAAGAAATGAGCGGAAGCAACGCAACTTATTATAACCCGAGCGCCGTGTTATCGTACGAGGAAAAAGGGGGTATGGCAATCTATACGCGCCAAGGCGACACGGGTCAGACCGCTTTATTCGGGGGCAAGCGCATTCCGAAAAGTTCGGTACGCATCAACGCCATTGGCAGCATCGATGAATTGAATTCGACGATTGGATTCGCCCGTGCGTTGAATCCCCGTTTCAAGAAGAATTCGGCCCTTCATAAACTGCAGAAGAAATTATTTGTTGCCGGAGCGGATCTGGCGACTCCGTTTCAAATCCCTAAGCGCATGAAACGCATGACGGCGAACGATGCCATGGAATTGGAGAAAGAAATCGATGCATTAGAGAAAGCATTGCCGCCTCTCAAGCACTTCATTCTTCCCGGAGGATCATTGCAGGCCGCTGCATTGCATCACGCGCGCAGCGTCAGCCGCCGAGCCGAACGAGCCGTGGTGATTCTATCTGAAAAAGAAGTCCTCAATCCTCACCTCCTTCCGTTTCTCAACCGCATTTCCGATTTCTTGTTCGTCATGGCGCGACAGGCCAACTCGGAAAACGAGCATGCGGAAGAGGAGTGGATGCACGATACGGGACCCTAACGGGGAATTCCATGGACGCGCGTGAACGATTATTTTATTGGTTATTGACCGCGACGAAAGGAGGTCCCACGCGGCTCAGGCTACTCGCTTCGTTGTCTCATGCCCCCAAGAACGCGCGCAAGCTTGCTTTGGATACGCAACTCGATTATAAGACGGTGCAACACCACCTCAAGCTCTTGTACGAAAACGGTTTGGTGGAATTGCAGGGTCGAGGATACGGAAAAACCTATTTCGTCAGCGAAGAATACAGCGCAAAAAACTCCTTTATTGAAAAACTTAAGAGGCGATCGACATGAAGAAAAAACG
The DNA here is from genome assembly GCA_018819225.1 of Microcaldota archaeon. Taxonomy (GTDB): domain Archaea; phylum Micrarchaeota; class Micrarchaeia; order Norongarragalinales; family SBBD01; genus JAHJQN01. The sequence goes on along the minus strand of JAHJQN010000001.1, from coordinate 98,486 downwards.
TTTGAAGAAAAACGGGAATGGAAACGAGGGAAAAGCCGTTGGCGCGACCATCGGCGTATTCGCGTTATCCCTCCTGCTGCTTTACTTTTCCTCCCTCCTTATTCCGCGGAGAGGCATGCCGTTCATGTCGGACTTTACCATGAACGTCATCACGTTCCAAGCCATATTGTCGACCGTCAACATTCTGCTCGTGGTGTACCTCTTCTATATTTACGCGAAAGATTATTTCGAGCTCCGAGCGGCTTTCACGGGAGGGTTGCTGCTTTTTTTGATGGCCTTCCTCCTCTTCGCACTGACCTCGAATCCCCTCGTCCATTTATGGTTCGGCGTGCACGGCGGAATGGGCGTCACCTCCGTCATTCCCATGGTGTTTTCTTCCATTGCCTTGTTCGTGCTGGCCAAGATTAGCACTCAATAACGAAGCAACACGGGGGTAATTTGGGTATGATTTCGGAAAAACCATATATTCGAAATTCGCTGAAAGCCCTTGCGAGGTGGTATTGAAATGAATCAATGGTTGGCTTTCGGCGGGCTCGCCGTAGTAGGCCTTTTGAGCGTCGCAGGGTATGTCGCCGCACATCCCACGGATACCGATCGGCCGGGAATCGACTCGAGTCTTCGTGACGCGTTTCGCGAAATCATGGGTTCGGGGGACTACGAGACCGCGAAACAGTTTTACGAGGAGAACGGATTTCCGCAGATGATGGAGCATATGGATGAAGCGTCGTTTGCTCTCATGCAGGAAGCCCATGCCGCAATGGCGGCGGGTGATTTCGAGACCGCGCACGAGATTCGTTCGCAGCTCCGCGATGCCTTGCCAGAAGACCTCCAGCATGGAACGGGCTTCCAGAAGGGGTTTGGCCGCGGATTCGGACACGGTTTTCGGAAGGGCATGCATGAATGTGACGCATCGCTTCCCATTCCCAGCGAAGACGCAACCGTTGAAGCAACGGGCTAAACCGCCCGTTTTTTCTTTTTTTTAAGAGCAACCGCTCGTGCTCCCGCAGTTAAAACACTTGAAGCAACTGCCGTTCCGTACCATCAACGAGCCGCATTCCCTGCACGGAGGCGCGTCCATGTCCACGCCAAACGACACTTTCTCATCCCCTTCAACGGATGGCGCGTTAAACGTGACCTGCGAATCCTCTTTCGGTTGCATGCGCGCGTCTTCCGTGACCGGTAATCCCCTCGTCGGCGGCGTTTCCGCGTTTTCTATTGTTGGCCGTTTCATGTTCAAATCCTGTAAATCGTTGTCGGACAAGAACTTGAGCGCCAGCCAACGGAAAATATAGTCGACGATACTGCTCGCCGTCTTGATGTCTTTATGGTGCGTGAACCCCGAGGGTTCAAACCGGCTGTTCAAAAACTTGGTGGTGAGCACGCGCAACGGAACCCCGTACTGCAGGGCCATGCTCACGCTCGTTGCGAACGCATCCGTCAATCCGGAAATCGTACTCCCTTCCTTGCTCATCGTGATAAAGATTTCTCCCGGGTTTCCATCCTCGTACAGCCCGACGGTCAAATAGCCTTCGTAGTTGTTGACCGAGAACTTGTGCGTGATGCTCTGGCGTTCATCCAACAATCGCCTTCGAACGGGCTTGAATAACGGTTTTTCTTTTTGGGCCCCTGATTTTTGAGTGGTTAACGGTTGCGTGCGCTTGCTTCCATCCCGGTAAATGGCAATGGCTTTCACTCCCAGCTTCCACGCTTCCATGTACATGCCCGAGATTTCTTCCGTCGTGATTTCCTCGGGCACGTTCACTGTTTTACTGATCGCCCCTGAAATGAACGGCTGAACCGCGCCCATCATTTTAATGTGCCCCATCGCGTCAATGCTGCGCTTTCCCTTCTTGGGCCTGAACGCACAATCAAATACGGATAAGTGCTCTTCTTTCAAGTGCGGGGCGCCTTCAATCGTATCGTTCTTCTCCAAAAACTGCAGTATTTCTTTTCGTTCGGGTTCGCTGTAACCCAATCGCTTCAAGGCCTCGGGCACGGTCTGGTTCACGATCTTCATCATGCCGCCTCCCACCAACCACTTGTACTTCACCAATGCAATATCGGGTTCGACGCCCGTGGTATCGCAGTCCATGAGAAAACCAATGGTTCCCGTGGGAGCCAGCACTGAAATCTGCGCGTTCCTGAAACCATGCGTTTCCCCTTTTTCATACGCTGCATCCCAGGATTTTCGAGCGGCGTTCATGAGATCCGACGCCACGCCTTTCTCGGGAATCGCGTTCGCGGCCTTCCGGTGCATATCCATGACATCCAACATCGGTTCCTTGTTCTCGGGATACCGTTCAAACGTTCCTTTCCGCGCCGCCAGTTTCGCGGACGTCGCGTACGCGTGTCCCGACAATAACGCGGTAACCGCTGCAGAGAAATTCCGTCCTTCCTCCGAATCGTACGCCAAGCCGTTGCTCATCAACAACGCGCCCAAGTTCGCGTACCCCAATCCCAGCGTTCGATACTGTTCGCTGCGTTCGCCAATCGCTTCCGTAGGATACGATGCGCTTCCCACAATGATTTCCATTGCCGTAATCATGACTTCAATGGCCCGCTGGTACGCCTCCACATTAAAGGTTCCGTTCGGCAACCGGAACTTCATCAAGTTGAGCGAGGCGAGATTGCATGCGGTGTCATCAATGAACATGTACTCGCTGCAATTGTGCACGCTAAGCCCATTGGCAATGAACGAGCTCGTCAACGGTTCGGTCAAGTCGAAAACTTCTTTTTCCCCGACATACTCCAACCGTTCCACGTAATCGAAAGGCGCATCTTCATATGTTGAAACGCGCTCATTCAATTCGTGAAGCGCCGCCGACTTATAGGATTCGTTCATGAAACCAACGTTTTTCTCAAACAATAACCGACTGGAACGCGAGATGCGCAGGCTATGCATTTCTTTTACCGCGTATTCTTTCAGGCCACCATGGCCGTCCGGAAGCACGGCCGTGTCTTTACCCGCCCGTCGGTTCGGATAGATCTTGCTTTTAATGCCGAAGCCCGTCAGAAGGACTTGAACATCCTTAAGCAATTGTAGGCTCGTCGAATCCAAGGCAACGTATTGCGATTTGTCTCCATAATTCGCTACGGTTCCATCCGCTGTAAACAATCCTTGGAGTACGTACCTCGCTTCACTCAAGGAAAGCCCGAAAACCGCTTGCGAAATCGTCTTTTCATGGGATTCTTGAGTCAAATCCACGTATTTCGAAATGCGTCCGACCGCACTATGAGAAACAATATTCAGTTTCGCACTCGTAGCCGTCTTCTGAACTTGAATCGCTTGCGTCGTATGCGTCTGTTTCACAAAATGATGTGTAACGTATTCCGCCATCGTCTCCAGTACTTCCGTATCCCGTTCCTTGTCCATCGTTAATTGAACCGTATTTCCCGATCCGCATCCATCCCCCATATAGAGTCCGATGAGTTGATGGAACCGCGCTTCCTCTTCCGGAATTTCGTTTATTTGGGAGACTTCGTGTGATGGAAGGCAAAGCACGTCATCCTTCGATAATTCGGCTGCAGGTACGAAACTCCGATTCGCCGTATACACTTTGTGATCTCCCGTCAATTGCACTTCGTATCCCGATCGCGTTTCCAATTTATACACGGGTTTCGTCCCGGTTTTAAACGATCCTTTCGTATAACCGGATGCCAACTCGCCTACATTCGTGATTAGCTCGGTTTCCTCGCCGACAAGTTGATCGATTCGCTTCCATCTTCCATCGCGAGTGAGCACCTTCGTATCTCCGGTAACACACGGATTACTCGCATTAATGCGTTCGGAATTCTTGCACGTATGCCATCGATTAATCGTCGTATCGAATTGCATGCCCGGGTCCCCGCAGACGTACGTGGCCTCCGAGATCATGCGCATCACTTCCCTCGCCTTGTACGTGTCCATGGGTTTTCCGTTCGTGACCGCTTTCGTCACCCATTCCTTGTCTTCCACGACGGCATGCATGAACGCATCCGTTGCGCGAACGGAATGGTTCGCGTTCTGGAAGAACACGGATCCATACGCCTCTCCGTCTACGGCTCCGTCGTATCCCGCGTCCATGAGCACCCACGCCTTCTTCTCCTCGGCGGGTTTGCTGTTGATGAATTCCGCGATGTCCGGGTGATCCACGTTCAAAATAACCATTTTGGCGGCCCGCCTCGTTTTCCCCCCGCTGCGAATGACTCCCGCAAACGTATCAAATCCTTTCATGAACGACACGGGGCCCGAGGCTTTACCCGATGAAAATGACAAGTGTTCTCTGGAGGACCGGAGTACGGACAAGTTGGTGCCGGTCCCAGAACCGTACTTGAATAGCATGCCTTCGGTAACCGCGAGCTGCAGAATGGACCGCATATCGTCTTTAACGGAATTGATGAAGCAGTTGTGGACCAGTGCCGAGTTGGAAAGATATCGGCCGCTTTGTGTCTGGATATCGTATACTTCCATTTCCCCCAAGGGTTCGATGGAAACGATTTCCGAGTACCTGATATCGGGGCAATCCGTTCCTTGTAACATGACGCTTTGTGACAACAATCCATTCTTGTGCGAATCCACGAAGCCGACTTCTTGAAGGAATTTTTCTCTCTCGCTGTGCACGCTGATGTCGAGTTCAAACAAATTCCTTCGATCCGGTCTCGCTTCCAGTTTCTTTCGTACTCTCGAATAAACGCCGAGTCTCGTTAAGAGCAGCTGCGCGTCTTCCACGAGCTGTTGAGAAATCATGGAAATTGCGAGGTGTGCACTTTTCCCATGCATCGTGGCGTATCCTTCCGACTGGAAAATGCTTTTGAGGTAAGCGGCCACCGCTTCCTTGGGTGCCGTCCACATGATGGAAGGAGCGCGCATGGCGTGCCCGCGTTTCAACAACTCGTATTTCTCTGCGAAGGGCCTCAATGCTTCACCGTAAAGGCGAATTCGCTTTCCTTCCAACTGCTCGTTCTTGGTCTTGAACTCGCGTGTCTTTCGGTGAATGTTGGGAAATACGGTATCCAAATGCGTAACGATCCATCGGTATTCCGATGAATTGACGGTCATGAATTCCAGGGTTAGGGATTGATTGGTGCCTGTTTCGTATTGCCCAACGAATCCATCGGCCTGCAGCCACCCCGCCAAGGCCGCTTCGGCCACCTGCCTCTCCGTCGCGGGAAGAGAAACGGCGGTCGCACGGGGGTAAACCCGCATATGCATGCCTGCCTTTAATTGGTCCACGCGCTTCCATTCCATGGACTGCGTTCGGCGCACCGCGTGAGCGCACACCACGTGGTCACCGGTCGCTTCAATGAAAAATCCATCGTTGAGCCGAATGCGGTATACGGGTTTGCGTCCGTTATTTTTTACGGCAACGACTTGGGTCAAGCCTTCCCCGTCAAAAACAGGCAATCCAATCTCGTTTTTTTCCACGATTTCTCCAATGGGAACGAAACCGCGCACCGTATTCACCAAGGCGTTATATGGCTGGCACGCGCTGCACTGGGGCTTCTTTTCCACTCCGACATTAAACCATACCGGCGAGTTGAACGCGGCGTATTGGTTGACTAACAAGTAAGCCAGCTCGTGCTCAAAGGTCTCCGCTTCTTCCGTACTCCTGAAATATCCGTTGTTGCTCCCCCAGCCGGCAATGGTTTGCGCGACCCTCCCGACCATGTCTCTTGCACTGGTTTCGCGTTCCGGGGTTCCTAATCTCCCGCGGAAGTATTTCGATACGGCGATGTTGCAAGCGGTTTGGCTCCACGCCTTCGGGATCTCCACCTGATCTTGATTGAAGATGACGTTGCCTCGGGCATCCGAGATCGTGGCATTCCGTTTTTCCCATTCAATGGCATCAAAGGGATTCAGGCCTTTTTCCGTGAAATATCGCTGGAAAACGGGTTCGTTAGCTGAAAGAGTCTGAGCTCTCGCGGTCGGCTGTTTCATTCCATTCACCTCCTCTGGACATACTAGATATGGTAGTTATGTGCGTTAAATACCACAACCCATGCTATATCCTGATTCCCTATATAAACATTGCTGTTTCGCGGGTTTCTGCCCATCCTGATTCAGAAATTCCGCGTTCATGGGGTGGCTCAATACGCCGTGAGAATTTTTAAATCCGTCGCCTCCTTTTTTCCCTTCAAGCGAGAATTTTTTAACCCGTTCCTTGCAAAGACTTGTCGTTAGTCTTATGGAAGCCGCCATTCGAAAACCCAAATCTCACCATACGAACTCCCGGGACCGGGATCTCGGCTTATTTGTCGGTCTCTCGTCCGTGGGCGGCTTATTGCTGCTTGGCACCCTCTTCTATCACATATACGAAGGCTGGAATTACGTGGATTCGTTCTATTTTGCCGCCATGACCCTGACGACCGTGGGCTACGGCGATTTAATTCCGAGTACGGATATATCTAAGATGTTCACGGTATTTTTTGCATTTGCTGGCATCGGCGTCGTATTATACGTCATAACCATATTTGCCGGAAAATACCTGGAAAGCCGCATGCGCTGAACGAGGGAAATACATGATGGATACGTACGATCTTGCTATTGTGGGTGCCGGACCCGCGGGAGGCTCCACGGCGTTACATGCCGCTAAACTGGGTCTCAAAACCGTCGTGCTCGAGGAACACGCCTCCGTTGGCGAGCCCGTGCATTGCGGAGAATGTCTCTCGGGACTCGCAGTCGACAAGTTTTTCAAACAGCTTCCCGGGCCTTCCATCGGATTGCGCGTGAAAGGCATCCGCGTCATCTTCCCGTCCGGTTATTCCCCGATACTCAACGAACCCGGCTACGTGCTCGAGAAGCACTTGTTTGAGCAATGGCTGGCATCCCAAGCTCAGGAAGCGGGCGCCGAGATATCGCTCTCCAGTAAAGTGACGGAATTCCAGCGAAACGGCATTTGGAAACTGAAAACCCCTTCGAGGGAAGTGCAATCCAAGTTGTTGGTGGATGCCTCGGGAGTCTCTGCCATTGCGTCCCTCAAGTTGAAATTGAATCCTCGCTTCAGCGACGTGATCGGCATGCAACACGAGCTACGCGAGATCCCGAATGAAGGTTACATTGATTTCTTCATTTGGCCCGAGCTTGCCCCGCATGGATACTTGTGGATGATCCCGAAAAAAGACGGTCGGGCGAACGTGGGTTTAGTCACCAACCAGAAAAGCAAAGCCAAAGTCTTTCTCGACCTCTTTCTCAAGAAAATGGGTTGGGAGAACAAGCCGCGCGTGAAAACCTTCGGAGGCTTAATTCCCGCTTCCGGGCCAGTGCCGCATACGGTTGCGGATGGCCTCATGCTCGTCGGCGACGCCGCCGGCTTTACGTCCCCTTTATTTGAAGGGGGCTCGCATTTGGGCATGCAGTCCGGCCAATTTGCCGCTCAAGTGGCTAAAGAAGCCATTGATTCCAACGACGTTACTGCTTCCAAACTCTCGAAATATGAACAACTCTGGAAAGCCGAGTTTCCCGATTATGCCAAACTCATCAAGGGCAAAAACGATTTGTACGCGTTATCCGAATCGGAACTCAACGACCTCGCGTCCTTGCTACCCAGCGATTTAACGAATATGGGTCTGACGGGGAAGGCGGGCGTTGGGCTCGGATTACTCACTAAAAAACCGGCGTTGCTCGCCAAAGGCGCGTTGGACGCATTAAAAGCGTTCCAGTACTCGCGCGCCAGCAAGTACGGCTGGTAGCTTCCCGTTCTTGCGCTTAAGCAAATCCGGCGGTTTATTATAGGATTCAACTATTGGTTCCCGTAAGGTGATACCCTTGGACATCTCCAAATTTGTTGCGTTCGCATTCCTGTTTATTATTTTTTCTCCCTTCCTTTCCGCTCAAGTGGGAGTGGACATGGCCATTGCGATGCCTCGTGAACCTTCTTCTTCCGGCGGATTCCAACAAGCCGCTTACTACCAAGTGTTTTTAGACGAAGGTGGGCGCGCATTCACGTTAGCCACCATTGACTTGCGCAACCTCGCCTCAGAACCCCTCACCGAATTTACGGTTACGTTTCCGGACGCGGATGTGGACCTGAAATATGCGCTCCAACTTTTTTCTCCCACGAATCCCAATATTCTCGATGTCAAGCCCGTAACCCGCAACGTATACCGCATTAAACTCGACGTTCCCGTACTCCAACAGTCCGCCTCCACTGTTATAATATATTATCGCGCGGCAGGCTATGTTTCCCAGACCCCCTTCGCCTATGATTATGATTTTCGAACCATTGATTTGCCTTTTGACATTTCCTATTCTCGAGTAGCGATTTCAGTAGACTCTAACTTGCACTTGAAAGGCGGGGAGGTGCGCACGGATTACCAGACCACGTTTGGGGCGCTCGAGGCATCCGGCGTTCAATCCATTTCAAAGGATGCGTGGGCGTCTCCCGAATATGACCGCCAGCGTTCGGAAATCGCTTCCATCGCCCAACGCGTTCGAACCGCAAGCGGATTGGTGCGCGATAAACGGAATCTGGAGGCGCATGAAGTATTTCACGTATCCGGATCGTACGCCACCGAGTCGTGGCGGCTCTATTTAACGGAAATCCTTCTTTCGCTGATCGTCATTGTCCTCCTTCTTTATGCGGGCAAGCAATTCGTTCTTCCATCCATCACTTCGTTCATGAGCTCGTTCTCGTGGTTTACGCCATCCAAAAAGAAGGAAGAATTCAATTTTATGCGCGTCGCCGTTTCGGGTTTCATCGGCGCGGTTATTCTCGCCATTATCGTCAATCTGCTGGTCATTCTTTTTGTTCTTCTGGATAACAGCCGTTTCCTGAGTTACGGTCCCAACAACGTCTTCTTCATCCTATTATTGCTGGTTGCGGCCATCGGTTTCTTCGCCGAGCTGTTCATTGTCGGAAACAAGTTCAGTTGGGCGGAAGGCGTTGTAGCCGCTTTCATTTATGTCGGCGCATCCGTGCTCATCGTTCCCCCGTCATTCATCTTTACGGCGCTCTTGATTTCGCTCGTAGGCTCGCGCAGCAGCATATTCTGACCTCTTCACGTGCAATCGTGATCCGGGGAAATCGGAATCTTGCGCTCCAGACACTTTTCCGAGTACGCGCACGCGTTGTTCGAAACCGTTCCGAACTGCCACAAAATCTCTTCCGGGGTTTCCGGACCGTAACTGATGAGCACGCGATCCAAATCCCAGATCTCTTTCTTCTCGAACTCGAAGTTCTTCTTCCCGTTCACGTAAAACTTCAGCGTGTTTTTCCTATCGTCGCAATACGTCTCTTCCGTGTCCAAAATAAAACACGTCACGTTCAACTTCATTCCGAGACTCCAGAAAAAATCGCCCCACGTGATTCCCTCCTCGTGCACGTGCGCCACTTCCCCGTTTCCATCATGCAGATGCGCATGCGCTCCCGATTCCGGCCCGCATGCTTCCTTCGTCATATACTTGTCTTGCGAGAAATTGAACGGTTTCCCCATGATGTAGACCTTGAAGTCCGCATGCGCGTGGTAATCCGGACCCGATTTCGGCAGCCACCCCATCAGGTCCAGGCCGAAATACCCTCCCACGATCAATACGACGAGGGCCATGGCCACTGCCGTGATTTGCCGCAACGAATATTTCTTTTTCTCGTCCTGCGCTGGAGTGGAAGGCGCTGCTGCGGGAGCGGGCGCGTCCGCTTTCTTTTTTTCATCCTTCGTTTCCGCCAATTCGTTTCACCGGTGATTCGCGTACTTGCGTTCAAGGGCTTCCCGCTTTTTATCCGTGCGCTTTTCCGCATCCAAGCGCTCTAAACGCGTTTCCTTCAAATCAATGAACGGCATGGCTTGGGTCACGGCGGGGTGCACGCGCTGAATGGCTTCAAACATCTTCCGCGCGACTCTCCGGTAGTCGGCATGGCCTTGCGGTTGCGTTCGAAGCTCCAGAAAATGAACGGCTTCACGCGCATTCATTGTGATGTACCAACGAAGTTTGTACGCGAGGGGAACCGCGTACTGCGCTTCATCCGGTAATTCGCCTCGCATTTTTTCGTACGCTTCCGCTGCCTGCCCTAATGCGACCACGAACGGTTCCTCCAATTCCGCTTCCTTCAATTCCGTGGGCACGTCGAATCCATGCCTTGTCGAAAGCAATTGTCGCTCTTGCGTGAGCACGCGATGCCGGTGCAGATCGCGGTAAATCCCGTAGTTTCCGAGCACGTCAAACGTGTAAAACGCGTTTTCAAACGCTCTTCCCGGCTTGTGCCTCCGGTTCGTGCGATGGCTCCAACTCATTTCCAGAACCCGCGCCTTCTCTTCCGCGCTCATTTTCTTCACGCGCTCCCGAATTTCCTTCAAAGAGACTTCGGAATGCGGGTATAACGCTGCAGCGATCAGCTTTTCCTCCAACTGTTCGTCCCAATCCACGAGCGTCACTTCCTCCTCTATTCCACGCTCGCTGTACTCCATGCGCTCCTTCCTCAACCCTTCCCTTGTATTCTTCAGGAAGGTCTGCAAGGCCTTTCCGTGCGCGTTGTTCGCTCTTTTCACGAAAGCGGGAATCAGTTTTTTCAGCTCCTCCTCCATTTGTTTAGCCGTCATCCGCACTTCCTGCAAATCCGATGCGTACATCTTGCTCAACAAATACTCGAATGCTCTTCCGTTCCCGTACAAGCCCACGTTCGTCTTCGTACTCGCCGGCAATAACCCCCGTAGCCCATCACACGTTTTCGCGTTTAAGGTCGCTCGATACGCCCGTTCGCTGGTTCCTTCCTCTTTCGGGTATTTCTTTTCCAGAAACGCGGAAAGGGGTTCAATCAATCGCGTATACGTGTCAAACAGATGGTCGCACGTTTTTTCGTACAATGCCGCATGAGCGCTTTTCATGATCGCGAGTTCGCGATAATACGTATACTTCCCATTCTCTTTTTCGTGAAAGAATACGTATCGCGTGCTCTTTTCCAGCGGCGAAATGCCGATGCGCGCATCCTCGATAAACTTGGTGGCGATGTTCGATATCCCTTCAATGGCCATGTGGGCGCCCCCCAACTCGGCCACGGAATCATCTCCGTATCCCACGAGCACGCGTTCGTAGAAATCCTCGGCTTTCTTGACGGCCACCATCTGATCCGCGCTGTTTCCTGAAGGCGTTCCCACGATCTCCTGAAATCCGGATTCCTTGTTCTTCATGAACTCTTCCAGCAGCATTCTTCGCAAGCTCTTCGTGCTCCGGCTATATCGCGAAAACAACGCGCCCATCACGACTTCCGGCAAATTGCGCAAGCCGAATACGGGCTGGTCCAGATTAGTAACAAACGGTGAAAGACGTTCTTGTTCTTCTTTCGTAAACGATTCCACGATCATTATCCCCCTTGAAACAGAGAAGAGAGGACCCCTCATTTTAATAACACTTTTTCATTTCGGGTTCAGCAGCAATCCATCGAAGGATTTTATAAACCCATAGCGCTTAGGATTTCTGACGCTTATAGCTAGAGGTGAGATGTTATGAAAGGACGCTGCATGAAATGTAAAACGGATCGCGACATGAAGGACACGAAGGAAGTCATCATGAAGAACGGCATGAAGGCCATGAAAGGCAAGTGCGCCACGTGCGGAACTTCCATGTTCAAGATCATCGGTAAAGCTTAAAGGATTCACTTTAAGCGCTTTTTTTCTGGTTCGAGGCCGGGCATTTTTCCGGCCTATCTTCTTATTTTTTCAACCGCTCATTTTCAAGTACTCCGATACGGCGAGCCACAACCCGATCAAGAAGAAGAATATCGAAGTATACGCCCTCAGCTTATTGTCTTTCAAAGCCATTGCCACGCGCACTCCGATGGTGGATCCAATGACTGCGCCTACCAGTAGCGGTAAGAGTACCGAAACATTCGTATGCCCCAACGAATAATGCGTTAATGCACTTGGAATCGAGAAAAAGAGTATGGTTGCCAATGAAGTCGCTACTGCGGCGTGCACGCTCAAACCAAACACGGATCCCAGCAACGAGGTTAATGCCGCGCCTCCTCCAATTCCCGTGAATCCATTCACGAGCCCCACGAACGCTCCGAGCATGGAAGCCCAACGCTTTTTCTCGCGCACTTTATTCGTCCACTTCATTTTCTTGATTTGTTCCCCGTAAAAAGAGAGTCCCGCGAACGCCATGGTAACGAATGCGACCGCGTACACCACGAGGCTTTGCTTGACTCCTGCAGTCAACCACGCTCCAGCAATCGCGAACAAGATACCGGTAACTCCGGCCGTTAAAGCAAACTTCTTGTTCACGAGCCCGCGCTTATTGTACTTATAGGCTCCGATTGCCGAGTTCAATACAACAAGAAAAATCGCGGTTCCGACTGCGGTTTGCGCGGTGAATCCCAGCCCCAAGTACAATAAGGGTATGGCGATGACGGCTCCGCCGATTCCGAATAGCGCTGAAGTGAGGCCCGCGAGCAATCCAATGAAGAGCGCGAACGGCTCGAACATGGTTTAAGCCTGTTCCCATTGCTTGCGCTTGGGGATTATTCCCCAGCAGGTCTTGCAGATGACGGCCCGCTTGTGGTTCGCCGCATTCTTCGTGCTTTTTTGGCACGCGCGGCAAATATTCAACTGGCACGTCATGCATCCTTCAAGGAAGTGAGCGTCCTTGTGACACCGATCGCATTTTGTAACCATACTGTTCAACCTGTCTCGCATTCTATCTTTTAGCTTGTTTGCTCCTTCAGAAGCAGTATAGGGTGATTCTGCTTCCGCCCTTTTTTAAGGCTTTTGTAAAAGGATACGCGGCGTTTTTCCATAGCCTTTTTAATTTGCGCGCAATGAGGTAGTATTGAGGGGTTCGAATGCCGGTCAGCGTACTCATAGGCACTCAGTGGGGCGACGAAGGAAAAGGAAAACTCGTTGACGTGCTTGCTGCGGAATCCGATCTCGTGGTGCGTTTTAACGGAGGCGCCAATGCAGGCCACACGGTTTCTGTCGGAGAAGAAGTATACAAACTGCATTTGCTTCCCTCCGCGATTTTGCACTCCAAAACGCGCAGCCTGCTCGCTTCAGGCGTTGCCCTTGATCCCGAGACGATCGTAAAAGAGATTCAAGATCTCGAGGAACGAGGCATTCGCGTTACCCCGAAACAATTAGGTATTGATTACCGCTGCTCCATTGTCCTTCCTTGGCACAAACTCGCGGATGCCGCGAAGGAAGCGCAGGCCGCGGAGAAAATCGGAACCACGGGAAGAGGAATAGGGCCGTGTTATGCGGACCAGGCTTCGCGCATCGGATTGCGTTTAGAGGATTTCCTGGATTCCGAGCGCTTGCGTCGCCGCGTGCATGACGCCCACGCATTCTATCATTTGCTGCTCGAAAAAGCCTATCGCACTCCGTTGGCGGAAAAGGACAAGGAATGGGAAGTCGTGCGCCAGCTCGAAGCATTTTCGAAAAAATTGGTGCCGTACGCCTGTGATGTCTCGACGGAGATTCATCAAGCCATTCAGAAAGACAAACGCATTTTATTCGAAGGCGCGCAAGGCACTTTCCTCGATAACCGGTTCGGAACCTATCCGTTTGTTACTTCTACGGGAACCCTTGCTTCCCATGCCGCTTCCTCCGCCGGCATTCCGGCCCGATCGCTTGAAAAAGTGGAAGGCGTTATCAAGGCGTATACGACGCGCGTCGGCAACGGCCCGTTTCCAACCGAGATATCCGGCGAGTTAGCGGATCAATTGCGCGAGCAAGGCGGCGAATACGGCACCACGACGGGACGACCGCGTCGCGTGGGCTGGCTGGACCTTCCATTACTGAAATACGCGGTGCGCGTAAACGGCTTGCACGGGTTTCATTTAACTAAACTTGACGTGCTTTCGGGGTTGCCGGAGATTCACGTGGCCACGCACTACACGGTTAAAGGAAAACGCATTCCGGAATTCCCGGCGAACATGGCGGATCTCGAGCACGCGAAACCCGTTTATGAAAAGCACCCGGGTTTCGAATTACCGCAGGCGCTTTCCGGCAAAGGGGTTTCATCTCTACCCAAGGACGCGCAGAACTATGTTCGGTACATCGAAAAAGAACTGGGGATTCCCGCGCTTTCCATTTCATACGGCCCCAAGAGGGACCAAACGCTTTTTAGGTGATTCGCATGCCATTCGGAGAAAAACTCGGCGAAGGAAAAACGAAAGCCATTTACGCTCACCCCTCTGATCTTGATCTGGCGATCATGTTCTTTAAAGACGATATTACGGCGGGAGACGGTGCGAAACACGACGTGTTGAAAGGAAAAGGAATTTTGGATTGGGAAACAACCAAAAATGTATTCGAGCTATTGAAGAAAAATGGAATGGCTTCCCATTATGTCGAAGCCCCTGAACCCGGATACCTTATCGTAAAAAAAATGAAGATGATTCCGTTGGAATGCGTTTCCCGGAGGCTCGCCACGGGCTCTTTGATCAAACGCCTTCCGTTCCAAGAAGGCCAGCGCTTCGATCCCCTCGTGTTTGAATTGTTCTTGAAGGATGACGCCCGGCACGATCCCTTCATCAACAACGATCACGCGGTTTCGTTGAACGTGGCAAAGGAAGAAGAACTGCAGGAAATTAAAAAGACGGCGCTGCGCGTGTTCGAGATCATCGAAAAAGCGTTTGCGAAACAAACTATTTCGCTCGTGGATCTCAAAATCGAGTTCGGACGCGATGCGCAAGGAAAGCTGTTAATCGGGGACGACATTACGAACAATAGCTGGCGCATCTGGCCGGGCGGAAAGAAAGAGAACATGCTGGACAAGCAGCTTTACCGCGACGGGGTCGCGGGCATGGATGCGGTGCTCAAGGGTTTCGAGAAAGCAACTGAAATTTCGAGAAAATTCGTTGAATAAGGTGAACGGGAATGAATTACCAGGTCGTTATCGTGTTGGGATCGCGTTCCGATGAAGGTCACGGAAAGCGCATTGAAAAAAAACTCGCTGAATTTGGCGTTCCGAGCGAAATGCACGTCGCGAGCGCGCACAAGAACACGCGCAAAACGTTGGCATTGGTGGAAAAGCATGACGCCTCCGCGAACCACGTCGTTTACATAGCCGTTGCCGGTCGCTCGAACGCTCTCGGAGGCGTCATTGAAGGCAATACCCTTAACCCGGTCATCAACTGCCCTCCGTATTCCGAGAAATATGCGGGGTTGGACGTGCTTTCTTCTCTGCGCATGCCCTCGAACATGGGCGTCGTCACCATTTTAGAACCCGAGAATGCCGCTTATGCATGCGTGAAAATGTTTGCCTTGCACGATAAGGAATTGCGCGCGAAACTCGTATCGTATAAGAAGAAACTTTAATCGCTTCCTTCTTCCTGCGGTCGAATGACCGTTATTCTCGGAATTTCTCGTTTGAAAATGGTGTTCATGATGTATAAAAGCGTACCGGCACTGAATCCGCGTTTCACCCGGTATCTTTCATATTGTTTCTCGTTCGCATGAACTTCTCCATACTCAATACCCCTTTTTTCTCGTTCCACCGCCGACTTGAACTGTCGCAGAACGTCCTTGCTTCCCGAAATCACTGTTGCCGTTTTTCTGTTGCGGTCGAGTTCCATTTCCCGGTGAATGCCCGCCAAATCCAATACCAAGCGCTTGTTCCTCGCATCCGCATATTGGACGGCGTGGCAAAACAGCCGGTGCCGCCATCCCGAATGGGCGCGAACCGTTCTTCTGGAATTCGAGTCTAAATGTCGCGGAACGAAATTCCCCTGCACTTCGCGGATCTCCAGGGAGTGATAGCGCTCATGAGCACGAAAAAAGCCGATCGCGAATGGGGCCAAGAACTGGTTCACATCCGAGAGATCGCTGCGATGTGATACGTTGACCATGGCGTTCGCCTGTCGGAGGTCGGCGGGCATATAAAAAAATACGGGCCGCACGTCATCGCTGAATTCGGATTCCGCGAGCGTATGACCGGCCCTACGGCGCCTTTCCCCGCGAACAATGAGGAACCGGGGGGTGCGCTGTACCACTTTGTAAATAAACGTAGCGTTTCCGCCACCCGCCCTTTTTTTCAGGGGAACGGAGACCGCGATTTCTTTTTCAAGACCACTTTCCAACAATCGTTTCGCCAATGCCTGCGCGTGGTCCCTTCTTCCCTCCTCTTCGTTTCTTGTCACGACCACTATCTCACTTCCGTCAAGTCGCGCTTGTCCGGCTTGGCAAATTCGCTAGCGCCTGCTTTCCATATGCTCCCGTACTTGTCTTTTAATTGCTCTTCAATGCTTTTCATGCGCTCGATAGCGGTTTCAACAAACGGTTTCTCAATCTTCTCCGCATCTTCCACGACCGCGATGTCTCCTGCCAATCGCACGATACCGCTCAAATCACGGAAACGCAGCGTTAACGAATTCGTCGCATCATCATTATGGAGTGCTTTCAACCGCGCTTCTTCAATGATGCGTTCGGCGGCTTCAATGGACGCGTGCGGGATCTTTCCATCCTTTCGAATTTCCTGTGCAATAAACTGAAGCAGGCTCGCCCGGTTTTCTTTCGTGTCCGGCATGTACGTATCCAACAACACCTCATACCCGCTTCCCACGATGCGCGAGCGTAAGGGAGGGAGAATGTATTGCAGGTCGTTGATGTTGCTGGCCGCGATCATCATGAACTCGCATGGAACGTCCGGGACTTTCACGCTCGCCCCGCTGCTTTGCGGATTTCTTCCCACAATCGCATACTTTCGTTCCTGCATGGCCGTAAACAAGAACCGCTGCAAGTAGTTCATGGTCGACAGTTCGTCAACGAACAACACGCCTTCGTGCGCCTCGTGAATCGCGCCAGCCACGACGCGCGCGTACGGATGCACCCCGATTTGATGGTGGCCTCCGTACGGATCATGACGCACGTCTCCCAACAATTCGGTTTCCGAAGCCCCGGTCGCAATGATGAAGTTGTTGCGCTCCAGCGGAATAATCACTTTGCGCGGTTTTCGTTGCTTCAAGGCGTCCATGCGTTCGAGCGCTCGTTGATCCAGGATGCGCACGCGCTCGCCCATCCGCTCGTACACGATCACTTCTTCCCTTCCATCCTCGTTCATGCGCGTGGTGTGCACGCGTTGCGGATGTTGCGGCGCCGGCGATCGATCGAACAACAAATCCCCAAACGGAGAATATTCCTGACGGTATTTTTCTGCCCCGCAATGCGAACACGAATCCTCGGTTGCTTTTCCAGCGCGACCGCATTTCCGGCAGCGGAATCCCAGTTTCTCGGCCACAAATGCCGGAATTTGTTGGCCGTCCACGAACTTGCCTTGAATGCTTTTCTCGAGGTTCTTCTCCTTTGCAATGTCTTTCACGTCCCTCACTTCCACGAGCGGGCGTTCGGGGTTGCCGGGGTTGTGCAGCACGGAGATTTCTTGCGTGGGCGGCTGCAAGTGATACGCTATGCTTTGCGCGATCATGCTTTTCCCGATCCCGGGCGGGCCCACTAATAACAAGTGTCTTCGCTGCCTGGCCGCGATTTTGGCGATGCGCACGGCCTGCTCTTGTCCAATCACTTGGCCCAGCGGATCCTTCGGAATAGCGATTTCTTTCGTCGTCTCTACAGAAAAATCATTGTCCATTCCGTTTCCCCGCGTTTCGCTCTCTTACAAGCTTTATAAAGGGTAACTTTATAACCCATTTGATAAATTCGTTTCAACTTTTGCGTTGGTTTGGCTCGTATGGATCCTCAAGAGACACTCAAAAACGCATTCAATGATCTATCGATTCGGGTCAAAGGAGCTTACGAATCCGTGGAAGAACAGTATTACAAGATGGCGGAGTGGCTGGAAGCGCATCACATTCCTTTCGCGCGTTTCTTTCTCGAGCCTTTTGAAAAACGCGGCATTCCCTCCTTCCCGATTTTTGCGCTCATCGTTCTCTTGTTTTTCGGAACGGTAATGTTCGTTCTTCTAGGGCCCATGCTTTCCCAATCCTCCAGCGTTAAAATCACCGTGTTGTCCGAGGAAGGAAAAGTCAATGGCGCGCTCGTGGAACTCACGGGCACGGAATTCGAGCGTTCGGGGGAAACCATTGACGGCGAAGTCGAGTTCGCGGGCTTGCCGAAAGGCGAGAAGGTCACCATCAAGGTATCCAAATCGGGCTTCCGCGAGGTCGAACAATTCTTCGTCATCGGACAACGCAACTCTCTCTCTTTCAATCTTGAAAGCAACATCGTCGGAGTGACGCTTCTTGTCACTGATTTCCAAGAGCGTCCTCTGCCGCAAGTGGAACTTCAGTTCGAGTACGCGAACAATGCCGGTCAATTGGTTTCCAACAGCGAGCGAGCGAACTTGGAAGGCAAAGCCGTTATCCACGTAATCATTGGCGCCACGGTCACCGTTACCGCGTCCCTTGAAGGCTATGAAACCAAGACGATTTCATTTACGGCCGATGAAGGGCTTTCGAAAAAGATTTTCATGCGGCAAGAACGCAACGACGGCCCGAATCCCCCGCCTTCCGAGCCCTCCGACCGGGCCACGATCACGATCAACACGAAAGACGATGATGGAAATGCCTTGGATGCGCACGTCGTGATTCGCGACGCGGAAACCAACGCGTTGCTCGCTGAAACGGATACGCGTTTCGGAACCGCCACCGTTACTTCGCTGGATGTCGGCACCGAAGTCAAGATCGTTGCCGAATTGGATGATTACGATCGCGCGGTGAAAACCGTGACGTTGAAACGCAGCATGACGGTTTCACTCACGTTGCTTCCTTTGGTCGGCGGCGAACGTTCGCTCATCAAAATTCAGGACGAGCAAGGCAAATCCATTACCGCATACATCGCCATTATTGAAGCCGGCGAAGGCGAAGGCAATTTCACGGTCGCGAAAGAAACCACCGGCAAATCCGAACTCTCGGCTATTTTGGCTCCCGCTCGCTCGTATTACGCGGTCGCCTACAAGGACGGGTATCTTCCCGGAAAAACACTGCGCTTCTTTGCAGGAGAATCCAAGACCATTCTGCTCGCCAAAGCCACTTCCTTGAATTCCGGCAACCTCACCATTTCCACTTATGATGAAGACGGCCAAAAAATAACGAAATCCGTTTCCATCGCGTTCTTTGATACCGATAACGAATGGATTCCTCCCTTCAACGTGCGCATCACACGCGGCTCGGATACCATTGCAGGATTGCCGCGCTCCCTATTAACCGTAAAAGGCTCGTACGGTTCCCTGAAAGGTAATGCTTCAGCGGACCTTTCTTCGGGAAGCGATGACATCAATCTCACGTTGCTCAACCCGCGCGGAACCATTCGCGTCTACGCCAAGGATTTTGACAACAACACGATTACCACGTTTTCGGCAGCCGTCTATCTTGCCGGCACGGGCGAAAGCGCGCTGCACGCGAGCTGCGAAGCCGCCAATGCAGAGTCTTGCGACATGCTCGTGCGCGTGGACAAGCGCTTGAATCTCACGGTTAACGCGCCGCTTTACCGCGAGTGGAGGAAAAACATTCCCGCGAAAACCGTTCCCGCGGACAACGTATCCGAACAAACCGCTATTCTAATTCGCTTGGACGATGACAGCATTGTTCGCATCGCGTTCGCGGGCATGAGTGACGCCTCATTGGACCCCGTTACCCAATTGATTGCGGATCAGTACTACCTTGCGAAATTCTCCGTGTACTTCCGGGAAGGGGTGAGTACGCGCGGCGTTTTCGTGCGCCTGCAAACCCCTGATTATGAGGAAGTCGGGCATATCGTGAATCACTCTCACCAAGAAATTCCCTTAAACGTATCGGGTTCGTTCGTGCTTCGCGGTGACGGCAACTTCTCCGGCAACGTTTCCTCGAGCGTTTGTTCCATTGATTATACGGGAGGAGCCGCGTATCAACTCGCTTGGGTGAACGCGGAATACGATTTCACGGGCCCGCGAGAGGTCGCGTACTGGATCCGCGTGAAACCCGACGTCGAAAACATGGAGAACTTATCCGTTCATTACCGAGCCTACGCATCCGATAGCGGCGTTTACTACCGCACTCCGGAAGATGAAGGGCTCGGAAACCATTACGGGATCGAAGGCCGGCCGTGGTGCGCGGCCAACACGTTGTCCGAAAACTTTGCCGTGCTTTCGTGCGGGCAATTCGGCCAGGCGTGTTGCAGCACGCGCGACGCACCCGATTTCGCTTGCGATGCCGGCTATCAATGCCTTTCCGACATTTGCACGTTCCCCACCTCGTGCGGTTCGACGTCTCTCTACTGCACGGATAACGATGTGTGCTGCGAGGATGGAGGCAGCAAGAGCTGCGAGCCCTCGGATTCCTGCAGCGATCCCGCGCAATGCGTTCCGGTTTGCGATCCCCTGCAGCAATTCTGCGATTCCTCTCAACCGGAAGGAGGAGGCATTTGCCGGACCGAGGATTGTGGCGAACAAGGAGAGAGCTGCTGCGGCGGCAACTCGTGCGATGAAAGCCTCATTTGCGACAACGGCGAATGCACTGCTTGCGGATTGTTCGATCAAGTCTGCTGCTCTTGGAGCGAAAGCAATCCCTCGGACGCTTGCTCTGATACGATGCAGTGCATTGGAAACCAATGTACTTCTGCAACATTCTGCGGCTCGCAAGAAAATGCGTGCGTTGGCGCAACGGTTTGCTGCAAAGACGAGGAATACCTCGGACAATGCACGCTGCATTCCGTTTGCAATGATCCCGTTATTTGCGATCCCTTATGTTCCGAAGACCAATACTGCGACGCATCCGATTTGGAGAACCCATTATGCCGCGCGTGCGATGCCGAGCACTGCCCTCTCGGAGAGCCCGGCGGCATGTGCGATCCATCAGAACAAAACGCGTGTCCTTCCGGCTACATTTGTTTACAGAATCCCGGCAGCGAGCTGGGAACCTGCACGCCTTGCGGACAGGACAATCAAGCGTGTTGCGCCGGCGACTCGTGTTCGCTTGGCTTAGAGTGCGTGAACGGCCAGTGCGGGACGTGCGGCGGAATGGATGAAGCCTGTTGTCCCGGAAACGTTTGCGACGCGCCGCTTACCTGCCAAGACTCGCAGCACGGATATGTTTGCACTACCCCAACAGTCTGCGGAATCTCCCAAGAAATTTGCACTCCCGACGTTCCGCTTTGCTGCATTACGGACGAACAGACGGGTGAAGGCGAGTGCGTTGCCAACGAAGCGGCTTGCGACGGCGTATTATCTTCATGCGAACCTCCCTGCACCGGAATAACGTATTGCGATGCCACCGAACTACCGGCTTCATGCGCTCCGTGCGCCGATTTATTGCGCGAGAACCCTGATCAAATCGGAGACGTTTGTCCCGGCTATTGCAACGTGTTCGGAACGCTTTACTGCGAACCCGAAGGCGGCCAGCAATTTTATTGCCCGCATTATCCGGAAGGAAGCATTTGCCAGGAGTGCGGTCAAGAAGGCCAAGACTGTTGTCCCATTGCCCAAGACCAAAGCGAGCGCTCCATCTGCGAAGGCGACAATCTCTTCTGTACATCGGATAGTATTTGCGCGGAACGCATTGCGTGCGGAAACGACGTTTGTTCCGGAGAAGAAGAGTGTTGTTTGACGCAAGGCGGGCTCACTTGCACCACGGATCTCAACGCGTGCATCCTCGGACCTTTCGAATGCGATCCCGCATGCCAAGCAGCCAACAATCAAGACTTCTGTCAGGTATTCCTGGGACCTCCAACAGAAGCGGCTTGCGTGCACTGCTCCACGCTTCCAATGAACCATCCCATGTTCCAGCTTTTCTGCGCCGACTTTTATTGCGACGACTCGCATCGCACGTGCAGTACTGATGAGTTCTGCACAACTGAGAATGTTTGCGCGCCCTTGGAACTCGAATGCACGGAAAGCGCGGATTGCGGAACCTTTGGTCCCAACTATTACTGTAATGGCGCCAACTTCTGCGAGGAATGCTATCAAACCGAGCAATGCATCAGTCCCGAATACGGTTACTCGCCGGATTACCGGTGCATCCAACGCGATGACCAACCGCCTTACGTGCGCGGCGTATGCGTCGACATTCCCGAATGCTCAACCAATGAGCAGTGCAGAGAGTGGATGAATAACGAAACGTTTGTTTGCGCGGAAGGAGTTTGCGCGCCTGAATGGTACCAGTGCTTGGTCAGCACGGATTGCGAGGAAAACCAGCTTTGTGATGGATGGGTCTGCAGGGACATTACGTGTGACGACATCGAGATATGCGATCCCGGTTTCCACTGCGATCCCGATTTAGTGGAATGCGTGGAAGACGTCGGACCACCGCCAACGGAATGCGGAGGATTCTCGGAAGCGTGTTGTTCTGGAGCCGATCCTTGTGATTACTGGATGCAATGCATCGGAGGATCTTGCACTTATCCTACTGTTTGCGGAGATTCATCTGAAGCTTGTCAAGATAATGAAGTCTGCTGCGAGTCCGGTGGTGCCAAATCGTGTACTCCTGCAGCTCAATGTACTGGAGGTTTCACGGTGTCAGAATGCACTCCCGTATGTGACTTGGAAGACGAGTACTGCGATTCCACTGGCGTAAATGGAAGATGCAAGGATGCAGAACCCATTTGTTCCGCATTAGACCAATACTGCCGGCAAGCCAATGCCTGCGACCAATTCTTATTGTGCAACCAGGATGCGTATTGTGTGGATTGCGGGGAATTCGGTCAGCAATGCTGTGACTTTGGTCCCGCGTGCGGTGCCGGCTACCAGTGCTGGGGCCCCTCGGATCCCGATGGGCGCATCTGCGCATCGCCCACGTTCTGCGGATCCTCTGAAAATGAATGTCTAGGCGAAACCGTTTGCTGCGGTTCTGGTTCCCATGCCGGCGAGTGCGTCTTGGAAAACGCATGCAATGACATCCGCCAATGCGA
The DNA here is from genome assembly GCA_018819225.1 of Microcaldota archaeon. Classification (GTDB taxonomy): domain Archaea; phylum Micrarchaeota; class Micrarchaeia; order Norongarragalinales; family SBBD01; genus JAHJQN01. The sequence goes on along the minus strand of JAHJQN010000001.1, from coordinate 75,746 downwards.
TCCATACTGCGAAATCAACGAGTACTGCGATTCCGTCAACCTCAATAACGATCCCGCGTGCAAAACCTGCGATGGCGAGCACTGCGAGCTTGGCGGCAACAACCAATTATGCGATCCCAATGCTCCTCAACCCTGCGACAATACGAACTTCCGTTGTATTGTATCCGATGAAACCATTCCCCTCGGAATTTGTTCTGCGTGCGGTTACGAGACCGGTCCATGCTGCGGAAGCGACTCCTGCGTTTCCGACGACTTGGTTTGCGATACCCTCAATGCCTCTTTCGGACAAGACCCGTTCGGCGGAAGCGTTCCGGACGATAACATTGGAGCATGCGAGGTCGGCAACACGCTCTGCCGTTTCGGCAACTGCATCACGATTTACTTCTCTCAATATCAACAGTGCACGGATCCCGATCAATCGCAAACCGGTTCGTGCCAGTTGGTACCTACGAACGGACGAGGCGGGCCGGGGTTCGAGGCGCACAGCATGAAGAACTGTGATTCCGAACGTTGTGATGAACGCCAGCTCCGGATCCGGTACGTGATCGAGCCATACCAACTCGGCGATTCCCAGATTCTCACGTTCGATTTCGATGCCCGTCCATATCCCTTCTTACGCTTCACGCATGGACTGTGCGGCGGCGGTCAATCTATCGACATTGGGGAAGACTCCATTGAAATTCCTTTGAATAATCCGGATTGTTTGACGGGAACGCTTTTCGCAACGCCTTGGGAGCCAACGACGCGCGTCGCGTTCACTGCACGATTTTATGATCCAGAAAATCCCACCCGCATCACGGAATTCCCGACGCATCTTGCCGTAATGGAAGGAACGCCGCAACGCAATCCTTCTCCTCTTGAGAACTACCTTTCCTGCAACGAATTAACTTTAGTTGCAATCAACGGCCCGCGCGGCCCGTACATTGAAAGCAGTTGCGAAAAAATAGTGTTCCAAGTCGACTCGATCTTCCCGGCTGACGCCATCAAAGCCGACTTTTCCGGCTTGTACAAACCCGGTTTGTGCGAAGGAACCAGTTACATCAAGTTCTACAAGGACGGCGATCTGCAAAAACCCGTGCACACGTGCTTTGTCATGGGAACGGGCATGGGCGGAGATGCGATTCGCTACCATCCCACGAATGATGCAGGATGCGCGTTCAATTCCCATTCCATGGAATTATTGGAAGGAAATGTGGAGATGCAAGTAAAATGCGAATTGAACGGAGAAGTTCTCAAGACCATCGACATCGAAATCGTTAAAGGAAGTACGGTTGAATCCGTTCCCGCCATTGACATTTCGACTATTGGATATAAGGATGCCTATACCGGAATCATTCCGCATCCCTATTCATATTATGATTACAACCGCGAGTCCGAGTCCCCGCTTCGAACCGTTTACGTTACTGATAACCGCCAGTTGAAGGGACAAGGCGACATCGTCAAAGTCGGTCAATACGTTCCGTCCGGAAACAAATATTTGTTCGAGGGACCGACGGCGTACCGTTCCGATCAAGGAAGAACTTCCCTGTTTACTTGGAACAAGGACGATGAATCGTCGTTTGGCGCGTACTTAAACCCACGAAGCAATGTGGTCGCTGGAGATCGCACGCCCAAAATTAAAACGGTAACCGTCCCTTATGCCGAAGAAAGTCTGTCCCGAAAAATCCACCAGCAGGCGGCGCTTGACGCATACTATGGCGCGGGCTGGCAAACCGATTTGGAACGCTGTCTTGCAGGATGTGATGCTGATTTCCTAGAATGTATGGACCAACCGGACGCACATCGTGGTACGTGTAGCTGGCAACGAAATCAGTGCTCTCTTCAATGTTACGTGGATCATCCCGACGAGTTGCCTCCGAATCCCGAAGAAGACCTTGACGAAGTTCAATACATGAAAAACGTGTTAGACGACTTTACGGATTACGCGCGCGAGGTCTCTCGAAAGACCGCATTCCGGAGAGCCTATGGTTATTCCATTTGGTGCACTAAACCGGCCGATGAGCTTGTGCCCGCGGATTACTTCAACACCGATATTTGCCGTTCCTTGGTCGAGGATTGGCAGGACTTGATCGTGGATACGGGAACCATTGAAGCGCCGTGCACGTTCTGTCACGATACGTACGCGAATACGTACGGGCAGAATCCAACCGCCGCGGAACTCGATTATTGCGACATCCGTTGTGATGATAATAACGGCATCGAATGCGATCTGGTTTCCACGACTGATTACTGCGCGATGGTCGATGATACGGCTACCCCCCAATTCATGCTGGGAGTGGATTGCAATATCCATGAAGAATGCATCGGCAACTGTCCTGGAGATCCCGACTATGACCCCAATTCTCCATCCCAGTACGAGTACACTTTTGAATGCGTAGCCGCCCACCCCCCCGCCTCCGGTTCGTTCAGTTTCTTCCGGGAAATTCCCGCCAGCGGACCCGACGACGAACCCCCGGAATTCCTTCCATTCGATTGTCAAATCAGTGAAGAAAATGGTAACTGCTACATTCCGTGCGAAGGAAAAGACGTTCTAGAATCCAATGATTACTGCGGAGACGTCGGTTTGTGCAGCGAATGCCGTCCCGACGGATACAAGACCGTCGAACTCGAACCCATTTACGTGTTTACGTGGTTGAATGAAACGGCTCTCCACGAAATTTTAGTGGATGCGTTTGAAATCGACCCGCAATCTCCGTACAAGTATTTCGTGAACAGTCCGGCAGCCAAACCCTTCGAGTTTTCCATGGCCTTCCAGGCATCCGGAAACGAATTATTCAATGCACTTCAAGACCTGCATGACGTCGATTATTCCACGAACGTCAATCAGTTACGCAACGATAATCCCCGTTGTACGGCGCGCTTGGGTGTCTACAACCTGCAAACGCGTTCCCAAGATGGAGAGGTATGGCAGTACAGCGGCCAATACAAGTACCATATCGATCCCTTGATGCTCCAAACGAATTATCCGCGTTACTGGACGGATGACGGCGCGCCCGAAGGAGGAAGCGGGGACGATGATCCGTGCGGTGCCGTTAAGGCATGCAACTTGTTTGATCCTGCAGCAGCTGGAATCACGCCAGGCGGAACCTGGGGCACGGGAGCTTTACGAAATGAATTCGATAATTTGCAGACGAACTGTTTCGCCTTCGAGTGGCCCATTGTTCCCGACTATAGGGGAGCGGATCATCCAATTCGAAAACCAAAGACGGATGGAGACGAGTTCGAACACTTTAAGACGGTCGATGTTACTTCTGACTGGAGAAAAATGGGATTCCTGAATATTGATGACGGTATGGGAAACATGCAATATAATACGAACTACTGGTTTATGGTTCATCCGGCGTCCCAGAATTCCAATCAATTCCTAAGTGTGTACTTGTCTCGTTTAGCTCGATGGGGTAAAAGCGGAGGAAGCTGCGGGTTGGCTGGGAAGAAAACGCGTAGCGCTTCCTTTGACATCGTTCTTCCCTACAACATTGACAATTACCCGAACGTATTTTCATTCGTTCCATGGGGAGAAAGTGCATGGTGTCATAACGGGCATAATGCCTGCGGAACGAATGGCTGTTGCACGGATCAGGGTTACCCCTCGTCATACGATCGTTACGACGGTTTCAAACAATGCAAGTAGTTTGGGAATCGTATTCGTACGAGCATTTTAAAACAAGCTCTTCCCTTCTTCTTCCCCGAGAACCGAACTCATTGCGTCCTCCGCTGAATCGCTGGACAACGGGTCTTGAGTCTCCGCCGAAGGAACGGAAAACATGTCCATCGCGTTCGTCATGCTGTTGTCCGCAATGTTCCCGGCGAGTTCGGAAGGCGCCTGCACCACTTTCTGAAGCGCATCCGCAATAATGGCCACGCGCTCCTTCGTCAACTCAATCAAACGCTCCTCATTCTTAAACTCCGAGTCGCTCACAACCGTGAAGAACACGAACTTTTTTTCCGCTACCTCCAAATCAATGATCTTCTCCTGCACCAACCGGATCTCGTCGAAATCGTCCGGAAGCGCGGTCAAGAACACGAGTATTGCATCACAGCCTTTATCAAAAAGCAGCTTGCTGCAAACCGGAATCTTCAGCAAATGCGGCGTCGTAAAGCGTTCTACGGAACAATTCGCGATTTTTTCATGCAGCGTATCCGCAGCGGTCTCAAAAACATCCGCGTAATTGAAAATCGAGTCCAGGAAGCCTACTTTCATGTGCGAGCACCCGAAACAGTCACGCGAGAGGGATTAATAATAATTGGTAGCCGGCCCGAAGTCAGAATTTGAATAGCCCCGAGCGGATTTTGAACGACCTTTCTTAGAAAGAAAGCCCGACCAAAGAAATGATTAAGTAGCCCCGAGCGGATTCGAACCGCTGTTTTCAGCTTTCTCCTGCTCTTTCTCAAGCAATTAAATTGCATTGAAAATGAACTCCAGAGGCTGAAGTACTTGACCACTATACGACGGGGCTATTGAGCAACAATTCTTCCTCTCGAGATTTAAAAAGGATAAGGGTTTTAAACGCGTCAACGCATTAGTCCCTTCATGGCCTCATTCGAAGAAGTCAGGGAAAAATATGACGAATTTATCGAGAATCTCGAAGAACAAGGCGTTCCCAATCCCCGCGTGCTCATTCCCGCCGTCGTGCTGGTATTAATTGCGGGCATCGCATTCCTCGCCTACCAATCCTTTGCACCCGGAACGCAAACCGTCGCGTTCACCATTACGGATGCCCAGGGAAACGCGATTCCGGGATTGAATGTGGTTTTATACGATGATGAGGACGAACTGGCGTCATCGAAATCCGACGATGAAGGAAAAGTCTCGTTCGAAGGCATTTCAACTGAAGCGCGCCTTCGAATACGCGTAACCGACGCGAATGCGGTGTTTGACGAGCTCGACCGACGCATTTCCTTCGATACCACGAACATTCCGCTGGGCGATCCGCTGAGTTTCGAAGACCAGAAAGAATTCTTTTCCGTGCTTGTTGCCGATGAAAATGAACGTGCCATCACGGGTGCATCCGTCACCTTAACGATGGATGATGGAACGTCCCACGACGGGTTCTCCGAGTTCTCCGGCATTGCCTCGTTTGTTCTTCCTTCCCTTCCCAATCACGTCACGGTAAAAGTTACGGCTTCCGGTTTCGTGGATAAGCTGATGAGCTTCACCAAAGCCGATATTGAAGCAAACGGCGGCACGGTGCGCATTTCCCTTCAAAACGAGGATGACGCCAACAATGACGACCGCGACGACGAGGATACTTCGGAACCCTCCATTTACGGGGATGTCATCGTGGAACTGGTTTCCGCAGACGACGGTCTTCCCGTCTCCAACGCGGAAGTGCGTTTGAAGAGTGCGCAAACCCTTCGCATCATTCGCTCCATGCGAACGGATGACGCGGGCACGGCTCTTTTCCAGAATGTACGCATTGGCTCGCGATTCCTCGTCGACGTGAAAAAGACAGGTGATTTTGCCTCTTTAGTGACGGACGAATACGTGTTGCAGGCCTCCATCTCTTCCTTGGATATTCGCTTGCAGTTGGAGCGCGTGCTGGAAGGCCGTTTCATTGACTTGCGGGTCATTGATGAGGATAATGCGGCGCTCGATGATGCCGTCATTCACTTATTCGATACGACGGGGAAAGAGTTGCAGCGCGATTACGCGGATGAAAAGGGCGCGGCCGTTTTTTACGTGACGGGCACGCGCCCGTTCCATATTACGGCTTACTCGCCCGGGTATTTGCCTGCGAACGGCGAGTTTTTTGCGGATGCCGAGCCCCAGGAAATCGTTTTGATGAAGGAAACGCAGGAGAATTCCGTCGAAATGCTGGTTTCCGTGGAAGAGGATTTCGAACCCTCGGATGGAGCTGAAATTAGTTTATTCACGGGGGACGGCTTCTTTTTGGGGTTACCTTCCCAGTACTCGGATGCGGAAGGAGAAACCGTGTTTACGGTTCCCAGCGGGATGCGCGGCCCCTACCAGTTGTTCGCGAAAGCCTTGAAGGGAACGAAGAGCGGGGAAAGCAGCCGCGTATCCGTTGCGGAAGGCGCGGAACTATTCATTGCATTGGAGTACGAGCCCGGTTTCGTGGACGTGTCCCTGTTCGATGTGGAAACCGAGGAACCCATTGAAGAAGGAGCGATTTCCGCCATCAGTTCGAACGACCAAATCATTGACGCGTGCGACTTGGGTGAAGAGGATTGTTTCTTGGAAGTGCCTGCTTTCGAGGAGTTTACCGTGGTGGCCACTTCCCCTGGTTATTACCAGACCTCGTCCGTTCCGTTGACCGTGAGTCCTTCCGAACAGAGATTGCTGGAGCTTCAACTCGTGTCGGAATCACTCGGAAAAAGCGTGGACGTCAAATTCTTGGGCGCGTTCAACCGCAACGGAAAAGCGGAAGAGCTCGGTAACGCGGAGCATTACCTCGCAAAGTTCTTGGTCACGGCTCCCGCTCAAAGCACGAACGTCGGATTTCACGTGCACCTCAGCAACGCGGAATTTATTTCTCTTGAAGAACCGGTTTCCGAAGCGCCCGTGCTTTACACGGCCCCTATTTTCGACTCCGCTTCATGTTACTCCGAATCGAACGAGGAAGATGCCTCTGAATTCGTTTCCGAGGATTTGGTTTTCCCGGACGGATTCGTGGGATCGAAAGAATTGGCGATCAAGCTTTACGTAAAACCGGAGGCTCCTGCTGCAACGGCTTTCCGCATCAATTACAAAGCGTATGCGAGCAAGGGCGGCTTGATGGTCACCTCGCCCGTTCAAACCGTATTCGAGGCCGGTCAAGCTGCGCCATCGGAACTCCTGCCGTTCCTGCGCGTCGCGTGCGGAGAAAAAGACTTTTCTCAAGAACTTAAAATTACGGCTGCTCCCTTGATCTGTAATACGGATGCCAGTTTCTGTGCGCGCATATACTTGAAAAGCGGTACCGACGTCTCCCGCACGTCCCTTGAAGTGGACAAAGGAGATGACTTTACCGTTCATTACGACGTGCTTTCTACGGCGGGTATTGATGCGATCAGCATCCGCAATGCGCACTCGGAATTCTTGGGAGCTGATGCCACGGAATTCGCGGACGAGGGGGAAAACGGAGCGCTTTCATCCGATGCCCAACGCATTCCAGTGGCCATTGCCCCGGATCAAAAGCAAGGCGGCACCCTGAATTTCAAAGCCAACAAGGCCGTGCTTTCCTCGGACTTGAAGATCACGTTCCATTCCGAACTTCAAGCGCGCTCGTACGACTTCAATCTTAAGATCCGCGGTTCGAATGCCATGCAAACCAGCGTTTCCCCGCTCAGTTTATTCGTCGGGGAAGAAAAGAAAATCAAAATCAATGTGATCGACGAGCAAGGCAACGGTGTGGAAGACGCGTTCATTACCTTGTATGACTGCGATCAAGCGCCGCTGGCCGGCGAAGAGCCGGAAGTGATGGGCGACGGATCACGCGATACCGGCGAACGCGGTTCCTACCGCGTATCCGCAAACCCGTCCAATTTAGGTAAGATAGGCGTCCGCGTCGAACACCCGGATTTCCGCACGTTCGATGCGTGTCTCATTGAAGTGGCTCCGCAAGACGACAGCCTGGAGCTCTCGCCTTCTTTCTTCGAATTCAACGGAGATTCCTCGGACCCCGAACCCCAGCGTTTAACCATCTCCTCGGCTTTAGGCGTCAAGAGCTCCCTCAACGTTTACTCCAATTGTTTTGCGAACGACGTGCCCGTACTCGTGATGCTCCCGAATTCCTTCAACAATTTCCGCGATTCCGAGAACGTGGACGTGAGCCTTTTACCGGATACGACGGCGAAAACGTTCTGCTCCATCACGGCCGAACAACGCATTTCGTCTCGCTACACCATTGTTCAAAGCGCTTCGGTTCGCATCGACGTGAAAGGCCCGGTGGTTGACGAAATCGAGTCCACGCCAACGCCTACTCCGACCGCCGTACCCGACTTCCCGCCCGTTCCAAACGTCGTTTACCTATCCCTCGATCAATACGGTTACGCGGACAGCTACTTTTCTTTGCACGAACTCGGCGAAGTCACGTCCTGCACGTTAACCGGACCGCAAGATTTCTTGTCCGGAGTACAAATTGATTGTACTCCCGATATTGTTCAATTCTCTGCAGACTTTTCTGGACAGGAACTCTCCGGCGGACTGCGTCTCGTAGGCCGCGCGCGCTTGAGCTTGCCGGATCGCCCGACACGTCTGATTACCGTCATCGCATTGAAAGGCGCGGTCGTAACTGCCGAGCCAACGGATCATGGAACGCCGACTCTCGAACCCGGCGAATGCAATCAAGCCGTCTGCCCTTCAACGGGAACGCGTTTGGAATGCTGCGACACGAGTTACAATCAAGCGTTTGAATTCGAGGAATGCACTTCCAATACGGCTTGGATGCTTTACACGAACCAAATCACTTTACTAGAGGCGTGCTCGGCTCCCGAACCGCTCTGCGTTATCGGAGTCGATCCGCAAGTCATTTCCGAAGCCGGAGAAATACTGGTTTCATTAAACTATTACGATTTGGAGTCGCCTGCCAACGTCATTGCAGTGAATTGCGGTAACGGCCGCACGGAAAACGCGATTGGCTGTACGGGCAGTACGGGTGCTTGCACCACCACGTGTTATTACTCGGAAGCCGGAACCTACGAAATCAATGCCGAGCTCCCTGACGTCTCGTGCTTGAATTCCATGGTCGAGTTCTTGGAGGGAGAGGGCCCGACCGTGACGGGAACGCCTACGGCTATTCCCGAACCAGACAACCCCGCCATCCGCAACCCCGTCTATTTATACTTGGATGAAAACGGTTTTGCTGACGCGGCGTATCGCTTCGACCGCGGCGAAATCGTTTCCTGCGAGCTCCGCGGGCCTCCTGAAATCCGCGAGTATTTGACGCTCGACTGCTTGACGCATACCGTGGTTCTGACTGCGGATTATTCTCAGTACGAGGAACTCACGAATAAATTCCGTGGGAAAGGATCGATCGTTATTCAAGGCGGCGAGTTGCAGAAGACGTATACGCTCGTAGTCTCCGGAGCGCGGATTCCTTCACCGGAATGCAAAGCCAATCCATCGCGTCCGGGATGCCCGACGCCTCCTTCTCCTTACGATCCGCTTCCGTCCAGTATTCCGTTTGATGTCGATCCTCACAACCGCTATTTTGAATACATGTTCGGACTCAACGCGCTCGGCGAACCCGTTATTGGTTGTGAGGTGCACGGACTCGAACCCAGTATTGCTTCGTGGATTCAATTACAGTATTGTTCTGCGGAAGACCAGCGCGTGCGCGTCATGGCCGACTTCTCGGGACAAGATGTTTACCAGCGCATCATCATGGCTTCGTACCAAAACAATCCATACTGCGCCCAGCACTACGGCACGCCTACTTCTGCAGGAGGAAGTTATACGGGCAACATGCCGTACGCTTATGCTTACGGCGTCGGCAGACCCAACGATTACCCGAGCGCTGACCCGTACTCTTACGGAGCAGACCGCATGTTCCAACAATCCAACTACCCTCAAGGATACGGAGCGCAATACACGCCGTTTTATCAAAACAATCCCTATGCCTCTTATCCGCAAGGCGGAGTATACGATCGATACTACAATTTCCCGCTCCAGTACTCGTTTTACAACCAACAAAACACGTACGGCTATCAGATGGGCATGCAATTCGCCTCTGGCCTGCCTTCCACTTGCATTCCCCAACCCCTGCAAGGATTCTTAGTGATTTCCCTGGAATCCGGCATCACGCGACGCATTCCCCTCATCATCACCGCTCGAGGAGTGCAACCCGTCGGCCCCCCCATTCCTCCACAGCCGTATCAACCCGAAGACATTAGCCGCATCAATTCCGTCATGCGCGTGGTCGTGGATCCGTTCTCTCTTAATCGCTTGTCGGAAACATCCCGCTCGTTCGAGGGAACCGACACCCCAAACTGCAAACTCGGATTTGAAGAAAGTCTGTTCACGCGCATCCAGCAAGGCGTAACCCAACGCGGCGGAAATGCGCCCCAACCATCCTCTTCCAGTTCAACGTACCAGCCTGCAGTTTCCCTTAATTTGGATAGCGGTATTGAAGCTGAAGAGCTTTGCCGAAGAGATGGCTCGCGCTTATTCTATCAATTGTATGTAGACTTGGAACGCGCCAGCATCAACGCGAGGGAATTACAGCCGGGTGTTGCGCTCAACCGGAAGGAAGACGCGTACGTCATAGAGGATTACCCGCGCTATGGGTCCCAGCAACTCACGCCCATCGTAGTTCAATTGGGCAGCCGCTCGCAATACGATTTGGAACCATTCGGCGGTCCGCTGGCTTTCTTACTCACTTCCAAGAACGCGGACATAGACGCCTCTAAAGACGGGAAGTTCAAGGTCACCGACGATTTGTTGACGAATTGCCAGCCCTCGGGATTGGAGGACGGGGACGTAGAAATTCAACTACTCGATGGATTGCCTTCCCGCGTGGACATGGATGCGGAATTCAAATCCGGTTACTTTATTCTTGAAGAAGAAACGTATTCCCCCGCATCGAAAGAAGATGATGGCGCCGTGCAGTTGACAGTGCCTCCCAAAGACGCAACGGTTAACTGCAACGCGGTCAATGGCCGCTATTCCTCGGAGCTTCACTTCGCTTCCTTTGCAGACAAGACCTCGACGACCATCATTGGTTTCAAACTGGAGGATTACGCGGTTCCCATGCTCGGCGCTTTCCCGAATCTGCCGCCAGAAAAGCATTACGTCTGCGAACTCATTTCCAAGAACAATAAAGTGCGCAGCATGGTCAACAAGTACCGCGACCTGGAAGATCTCGAAACCGGCGAGCAAGATTTTGACGTGTTTGGATGCAAAATCGAGGACGGAAAACTGTTGATTCAAGTGGATTACGAGCGTCTTTCTACTGAAACCGCGGAGTCCACGGCCATCAAGCAATTGAGCGACACGTTCGAAGACCCGTTAACGTTACGCGTTGCCGTTGTCACCGATAGCTCAGCATCGTCGCTGAAATCGCGCAAAGAATATCAGACCACTCGCGAACTCGGAACCGTGAATGTGATAGTAGAACGCAAACCAATCGGCGCACAGTATGGTTTGGATGAAATACAACTGAAAGTAACGCAAGGTTTCGTGAAGAATCCGACGGATGATTTCGTCACCGTAAAAGAATCCGAAGAATTGAAGCCTTTGCTCGTACTTTCCATGGCGGAAGTGCAAGGCGAGGCATGTTCTGTTCGTAGCAATGGATACTATACGTGGCCAACCACTGAATTCTGCATGATCAGCAGCAATGGCCAATTTGGAATGCGTACATTAGATGGAGAGCGCAAGATGCATTACGGAATTGATATTGCCGCAGACCGAGGATCGCCTGTTCTTTCTGCTGCGGCTGGAACCGTCCAAACCGCTGCGTATTCAGACTCGGCAGGCTTTAACGTGGTTCTCAGACACGATAATGGTGATATTACAAAGTACTTCCACATGCAAGATGGTTTGACTGTACGCGAAGGACATCACATCGACCGCGGAACGAAATTAGGCATTGTTGGCAATACGGGTCATAGTAAGGGATACCACTTGCACTTCGAATGGCACGAAAACGGAAAAGCCGTTGATCCCGAATCGAAGTTCTCGGAAACACCTTCCTTGCTCCAGTTTACGGGCACGTTCCCCGATGGGGATGACGCATATGCCGGAAAGCGAAACGTGCGCATTTATAGAAACTGCGAATTCGAAAGCGGGGACACGATCAACAGCGTTGAAACTTGCGATTCCGAGAACTTGTTGGAACCCGATGAGAATTTGGAGCGCCGCGCGTCATTTACTTATCCACTGGCTCCATTAAATGCAAAAACCGGCGAACGTCTCCTGTTGTACGCCGGTTATTTAGATGCACCGTACAACCACCAACTTTACCTGCCCCTCATCATCGTGAACCCGCATGATATCGAGCAAGGCAACATTCCTGATAACATGCGTCGTTACGTAAGGGAAGAGGATGGCAAGTGGGTGACGACTGCAGCTACTGCTAACGGACCGGATAAACTGTTGTTCGTTCCTTCTGTGGAAGAAAAAGAGGAAGTCCAAAAGAAGTTTGATAAATCCGAGAAGCTTCCGGGCGTCTGGCATTCTGGAATCAAAGCGTCTTGGTTCGGCTGCGAGAAAAATGAAGAAATGGCATCTGGAAAAATGTCAAAAGAAGTAGATAAGTACGCTGCACTTCCTTCAACTCGTGCATTAAATACTGAAATTGAAGTGCAAAATGACGAAGGGAACTCCGTATTCTTAACCGTTCTCGATGTGGGTCCTTGGTATACTGATGATCACGAATATGTTTTGGATGAAACGTCGACCGTTCGACCCAAGGCAGAACTCATGCATCCCGAAGATCGCAAAACCAATGGTGCGGGCATTGATTTGAGCTGCGACGCATTCGACGCATTAGGCTTCAAACGCGATGACGGTTTGCGCGTCGTGAGATGGCGGTTCAAGAGCGAACGAATAGTGTCGACTCCGACTGATGAGACTGCAATACCCGAAGGGCCTCCGGCGGGAATAGTTGCTCCTGGGTTGAAAGAAGGCGACGGAATTTACGAGGAATTGCGGGTAGGCAGCGAGGTCGTGTTAGACAATGGGTTGCGCGTGAAAATCAAGTCATTTAATCGCGGTGGATTTAGAGTTCAATGTGTTCAGTTTGATCTCTATTATTCAGATACCAAAACAGTGGACGGACGAGTGTGTCAGCCGTCCATATATGGTAGCGATTGGTTTGATTCGGAGGATCTGGTAAAGATCAGATGGGAGAAAGCCCCCGGTTATAATGAAGGGTACGTTACTTTAGGGCTGTATTCTCTTGGTTATTCAAAAGGGAGCACCATCGACCGAACGTGCCCGAAAGACCAGCGTGCGTGCGTATTTACATTTAAGAAATTCGGGCCCATGAAAGAAGCCCGGTTTTCGAATGGCTATCAATTAAAAGTCAGAAATCTGGATTCGCGGCAAGGAATTGATGCAACCACCCTTGATTTTACCCTTTCTTGTCCAGACGGACTTAAAATTGAAGATAATCGAATTTATGGAACGCGTTCGTTTTCCACGATATTTGGAAAAAGAACCGTTAGGAGTTGGACCGACAAGCAAAAATCAATTACCATCAATTGGATTGAAAATGACCCCGGTAAGGGTACCGTGATGCTTGAGCTTGTGACTCTCGGCGACCATTCATGTCCGAAAACATCTTGAGCTAAAGCGGAGTCGGTTGGGAAAGTGGAGACGGCCATTTCAGGTCGGGAGGACGATGAAGAGATAGATCTGGAAGGGGTCGAGACGAAACGGTAAACCTTACAAGTACCGTTTCAACATATTTCGGGCGCGGTCGTGATTGCTGACGCTAAGACCGAGCAAGGACTCGCCGTTATCCCGCGAAATAAGCGTGACGTTCTTGATCTGAACTTTTTCATCCGAAAGCAGGCGGCTGATTTTGGCGAGTTCGCCCGGCTTGTCCGCCAGCCTCAACACCAGCACTCCTTGTTCCATGACCTTGAACGCCTCGCCCTCCAAAATACTTTTCGCGCGCTCGTGGCGCTTCACGTACAAGCGAATGATGGCGGTACCGTTAGCGGTCTCGCTGGAAATGGAGTTGATATCGATTCCTTCACTGCCTAGCAGTTCACAAACGTCTGCAAGAAGTCCTATGCGGTCGGTTGCGACAACAGTAACCTCCTTCGTAATGCTCCCCCTCTCAAACACGATTTGCCTCAAGTATATACGTGTACATACTTATTTATTAATGTTTGCTTACCAACCTTTTGTTGATAATTACTTGTTATTGTTCAAATTTGCGTTTATTTGTGTGCTTTTCGCTAGGGAGGCAAACGGGCAGCGGGCGTGGGTTAAATGTTTAGGATTTTTCGCGCCTTCTCATAATCGCTACAGTTGATAGCTAGAACGGTTTGGTTGTTCTCCCGATTGATTAGGAACACATTTTCAATGGAAATGCCGTGATCTGCAAGTTGACGGGCTATTTTCGCGAGCTCTCCAGGCTTGTCGTTCAATTGCAATACCAGCATGTTCGCGTCCACGACCTTGAACTGGCGGGCTTCCAGTTCTTTTCGAGCACCTTCTGGATCTTCGGTCATGAGTCGGACGATTCCGGTCCGGCCCGTGCTTTCAACGGACAAGGAAGAGATGTTAATGTTCGATTTGGCCAGGGTTTCGGAGATGTCTGCCAATAGTCCGACTCGATCCTTCGCTACAATCGTGATCTCCTTCATGTTGCCCCCTCATACCAATAGGAAGCATAGCAATTAAAAACCTTTTTTACACTTGGGCATTTCCTTCCCATGAAAGACGCCCGTTCGGGGACAACCTTTATAAACTTTGTTTACTAAGCCTTATACTTCCCCTTCAGGGATTCCTATTTGCCTTCAGCTAATAGTGGTTGCATGGATCTAGATTTTACCCACGTCTTTCTCCCGAAACAATCGATTGCTACTGATGAAGAGGTCAAGAAATTATTGGATACTTACGGCATTGAGAAAAATAATCTGCCGTCCATGCTGCACGAAGACCCTGCGGCCAAGGCGTTGAATGCGCAGCCCGGGGACGTCATCAAATGTATTCGCGTTTCTCCTGTTACGAAGAAAGACGAATTGTACTTCCGCATTATTGTGGAAGCGTGATTCGATCGTTTTGGGAGAATGGCCGGGAGGGGAGGTTTGCACTCGATATGTATTTCGCGGACCTGACGAAAGACTATCTGCAGGAACGAAGCCTAGTGGGTCAGTTCATCGACAGTTACAACAAGTTCGTCGACCACGGATTACAACAAATTGTGGATGCGCAAGGCGTTATAGAACCCCAAGTCGAAAACCTCGTATTGAAACTTGGAAAAATTTCGGTGGGCCAGCCTTCTGTGACGGAAGCGGATGGATCCCGGAGAGTCTATCATCCTTTGGAAGCGCGTTTGCGCGACTTGAATTATTCGGCTCCCCTATTCCTGGAGATCACGCCGTACTTTTCCGGTAGCGAAGGCCGCACGGAAGTCGTATTTATCGGAGAGCTGCCGGTCATGGTGAAGAGCAAGCTCTGTCATTTAAGCAAGATGTCGCCGGAAGAGCTCGTTGCAGCGGGTGAAGACTCGCGAGATTTGGGCGGCTATTTCGTTGTCAACGGTACGGAAAAGGCGTTGATGAGCATTGAGGATCTGGCGCCCAACCGCGTATTCGTTTCACGCGAAAAGGAAAAGAATCTCGTGCAAGCGAAAGTGTTTTCGACGCGCATGGGGTTCCGAGGACGCATCACGGTAGACCGCACCAAGGACGGGAAAGTCACGGTGACCATGCCCTCGTTCAATAAAAGCGTGGAGCTCATGCTGTTATTGAAAGCGTTGGGCTTGGACCGCAAGGACCGCGTCTTCAACTCGTTTACGGACTTGCCGGAAATTCGCAACGACTTGTCGTTGAACTGGGAAAACGATTCGGACGTGAAGACGCGCAAGGACGCCATGGAGGCCATTGGCAAGCGTGCGGCACCAGGGCAACCCGTGGACTACCAGCTCAAGCGCGCCGAACTATTAATCGATCGATACTTATTGCCGCACATCGGCGTCGAGGAAAAGGACCGGCAATCCAAGGCGTATTACTTGTGCCGCATGGCCGAGCGCGCGATCATGGTCGCGTACCGAAAACGAAAAGTCGAAGATAAAGATCATTACTCGAACAAGCGTTTGAAGATTTCCGGAAAGCTCATGGAAGAATTATTCCGTTACGCGTTTCAGTTCTTCGTGAAGGACGTGGCGTATCAACTCGAGCGCGCGAACATTCGAAGACGTAAGATGACGTTGTTCACGATCGTTCGACCCGACGCGTTGACCGAGCGCATGAAATACTCGATGGCAACCGGCAATTGGATGGGAGGTCATACGGGCGTCTGTCAACCCGTAGACCGTTACAACTACATTTCCAGTATCGCGTTTTCCCGCCGAGTCATTTCCCCGCTGGCCAAGAAACACCCGCATCACAAGGCGCGGGACTTGCACGGCACGCATTTCGGGCGTTTGGATCCCAACGAAACTCCGGAAGGGCCTAATTGCGGTTTGATCAAGAGCTTGGCGATTTTCTGCGAGGTGTCCACGGGAACGGATGAAAAGCCGGTGGAACAGGAACTCAAGAAAATTGGGTTGTCGATGCACGCGATATCGTGATTCGTATGGCTTCCATGAAATCATCCATTTTCCTGAACGGGCGTTTCGTGGGATTCCACGATAGCGGCGAGAAGCTCGCCAACGAGATCAAGGAAAAGCGGAGAAAAGGCGATTTGGATTCGCAAGTCAATATTGCATTCTACCCGAAAACCGGGGAAGTGTTCATTAACACGGATGAGGGGCGAGCCCGCCGTCCCTTAATTGTCGTGAAGGCCGGAAAGCCGTTGCTGCATCCCGAGCACTTGGAGAAGGTGCGCCAAAAAGAATTGCATTGGAATGATCTCGTGGCCCGCGGAATCATCGAATACTTGGACGCTGAAGAAGAGGAAAACGCGTACATCGCGTTGACCGAGGAAGATTTGGATCCGAAAACGACTCACTTGGAAATCGATGCGGCGGGCATGTTAGGTTATGTGAGCAACCAAATTCCGTTTCTGGAGCATAATATGGCTCCGCGAGTTCTCATGGCCGCCCAGCACACGAAGCAAAGCTTGGGCTTGTACGCCTCAAACTTCAACTTGCGAACGGAAACGCGGGGGTACACGCTCTTTTACCCGCAAAGTCCCATTATTCAGACGCGCGTGTACGACGCGTTGCAGAACCAGAAACGCGCATCCGGGCAAAACGTGGTGGTGGCCGTCCTGTCCTATTACGGATTCAACATGAACGACGCGATCGTTCTAAACAAGTCGGCTGTCGAGAGAGCGCTGGGCCGGAGCGCGTTCTACCGGTCGTATTCCGCGGAAGAACGCCGTTACCCCGGCGGTCAGAAGGACAAATTTGAAGTCCCGCCCGAATACGTGCAAGGTTATCTCGGTGAAGACGCTTACAAGTTCTTGGATACGGATGGCATGATTTCTCCGGAAACCGTTGTGCCTGGAGACTCCGTGCTCGTAGGAAAAACGTCGCCTCCCCGTTTCCTGAAAGAGATTTCGGCTTTGGATGTGGAAACGGAAAAACGCCGCGAGAGCTCGGTCACGGTGCGCAGTAATGAAGACGGCGTGGTGGACGCGGTACTGGTTACCGAGAGCATTGCTGGAAACAAGTTCGTGAAAACGCGCGTTCGCAAGACGAACGTTCCCGAAATAGGGGACAAGTTTGCTTCACGTTACGGGCAAAAAGGAATCGTGTCGTTGTTGGTGCCTCAAGAGGACATGCCGTTTACGAAGGACGGAGTGGTTCCGGATCTCATCATTAACCCGCACGCGATTCCGGGTCGTATGACGGCGGGTCACTTGCTGGAAATGTTGGGAGGCAAGGCCGCGTGCTTGAATGGTTCGATTCAGGATGGCACGGCGTTTTCAGGAGACGCGCAAGAAGATTACGAATCCATTCTCAAAAATAACGGTTTCCGGGAAACCGGTCAGGAAACCTTGTACGATGGATATTCCGGGCGAATGCTTTCCGCGAAGATTTTCATTGGCGTCATTTACTACCAGCGCCTGCACCACCTGGTGAGCTTGAAGATGCACGCCCGATCGCGGGGACCCGTTCAATTGCTGACCCACCAGCCGACGGAGGGCCGTGCGCGGGAAGGGGGTTTGCGTCTGGGAGAAATGGAGCGGGATTGTTTCATTGGATATGGCGCGGCTTCCTTGCTTAAGGAGCGAATGATCGACAGTTCCGATAAAACCGTTGAATTGGTTTGCAACAAGTGCGGTTCATTATCCGTATTCGATAAAATCAAGGGGCAAGTGTATTGTCCGTTGTGCAAGAGCTCGTCGGTTTCCGAAGTCGAAATGTCGTACGCGTTCAAACTGTTATTGGATGAAATGAAGAGCATCGGAATCTTTCCGAAGCTGGTGGCGAAAGAACGAGGGTAGCATGCAGTATGAAAGTCGTCGAACGCATTGAGTTTGGATTTTTTTCCCCGGAGCAAGTACGCAGCTTGAGCACGGTTAAAATTACGGTGCCGGACACGTACGATGAAGACGGTTATCCGATCGCGGCCGGTCTCGCGGACCAACACTTGGGCGTGATTGACCCGGGTTTGAAATGCAAGACGTGCGGGGGACGCATGAAGAGTTGCAGCGGCCACTTTGGTCACATTGAACTCGTGCGGCCGGTCGTGCACGTGGGATTCGCGAAAACCCTTTTCCAGTTATTGAAGGCGTCATGCCGACGCTGCGGTAAGCTGTTGGTGGAAATCAACTCACTCGATAAAGCCAAGAAAACGGCGGAGTGTCCGCACTGCAACGAAAAGCAGAAAACCATTAAATTTATTCGTCCGACGTCATTCTTTGAAGATGACCGTAAACTGCTTCCTTCCGAAATTCGCGAGAGACTGGAACGCGTTCCCGATGAAAGCTTGAAGCGCGTGGGCGTCGCGGTACGCCCCGAGTGGATGGTACTGACGGTTTTGTTGGTGCCTCCGGTGAGCGTTCGTCCTTCCATTACGTTGGAAACCGGTGAGCGATCGGAGGATGATTTGACGCACAAGCTCGTGGACATTATTCGAATTAATCAGAGACTCGCCGAAAACATTGACGCGGGTGCCCCGCAACTGATTATCGAGGACTTGTGGGAACTGTTGCAGTATCACGTCGTCACGTTCTTTGACAACGAAACCGCAGGAATTCCTCCGGCTCGCCATCGTTCGGGGCGTCAATTGAAGACGTTGTTCCAGCGCTTGAAGGGCAAGGAAGGCCGTTTCCGGTACAACTTGTCGGGCAAGCGAGTCAACTTTTCAGCCCGTACCGTGATTTCACCGGATCCGACTCTCGGCATCAACGAACTCGGGGTTCCGAACGCGATTGCCAAGGAACTCACGCTTCCGTTGACGGTCAACGAATGGAATTTGGATTTCACGAAGAAGCTGATCGCGGACAACATGGATAAAATTAATTACGTGATTCGTCCGGACGGAAAGCGCAAGAAAGTCACTCCCGTTAACCTGGAAGAAACGCTTTCCGAAATTACTATCGGGTATACGATCGAGCGGCAGTTAATGGATGGCGACATCGTGATTTTCAACCGCCAGCCTTCCTTGCATCGGATCAGCATGATGTGTCATACGGTAAAGGTGTTGCCGGGGAAGACGTTCCGCTTCAACGTGGCGGATTGTCGGCCGTACAACGCGGACTTCGACGGGGACGAAATGAACATTCACGTTCCTCAAAACGAGGAAGCGCAAGCGGAAGCCGAGATTCTCATGAAAGTGCAGGATCAAGTGCTTTCCCCGCGCCACGGCGGACCCATTATTACCGCGGACTTGGACCAGATCTCCGGTCTCTATTTGTTAACGATTCCGAACGTCAAGTTTTCGCGGGGGGAGGCATGCGAGTTCTTGAATTCCGCGGGTTTGACGGATGAAGTCACGGGAGATGTTTCGGGACCCGAGATGTTCAGCTTGCTTCTCCCTAAAGGATTCAATTTCGAGAGCACGAATAAGGTGGGTAAGACCGTACGCATCAAGAACGGAAAACTCTTGGAAGGACATGTGGACAGTCGCACGAACGATTCGCTCACGAAACTCATTTACACTCAATATGGGAGCGACGCTTGTCGGATGTTCTTGGACCGGCTCACCATGATGACTTCATTCATTGCCACTCGTTACGGCTTGTCGCTCAGTTTGTTCGATTACACGATTTCTGAAGATGCCCGGAAGGAAATTAACGGATACGTGCGCGAGGCCAATAACGACGTGCGAAAACTCGTCCGCTCGTTACGCGAACGAAAACTGGTGCGCCAACCCGGAAAATCGTTGCGAGAAACGTTTGAAGAAAAAGTCATGGGCACGTTGGAGAACACGCGAGACCGCTGCGGAAAAACCATTCTGCGATCCATTCAAAAGACGCCCGCGTTTTTCGGAAACCTTCAGTTGAACCAAAATCCGGCCATTATGATGAGCAAGGCCGGTGCCAAAGGCAAGTTGTTGAACGTGGTGCAAATGGCGGCCATGGTGGGACAACAGGCGATCCGCGGAAAGCGCATGACAGCCGGTTACACGCACCGCATCCTGCCGCATTTTCGGCGAGGGGATTATTCCGGGAAAGCGCGCGGTTTCGTGAACAGCAATTATACGGAAGGATTGGATCCCCTGCAATACTTTTTCCATGCGGCGGGAGGCAGGGACTCGGTCGTGGACAAGGGAGTCAATCCGTCGAAAACCGGGTACATGCAGAGACGACTCATCAACGCGTTACAGGATTTGACGGTCTACCCCGACGCATCCGTGCGCGATGCGGAAGGAACGATGGTGGAGTTCAAGTACGGTGATGATGGATTGGATGCGAGTCAAAATAAGATTGCTTACGGGGATCCCGTTGGCGTGATTGCGGCGCAAAGTATTGGCGAGCCCGGTACGCAGATGACGCTTCGAACCTTCCACTACGCTGGAGTCGCTTCGCTGGCTCAATTAGGGTTTACGCGTCTCGTGGAAATCGTGGACGCGCGCAAAACTCCGAAGAGTCCGGTTATGGATATCGTGCTCAAAGACGAGTTTAAGAAAGACGTAAAGCGTGTCACTCAGATTGCAACGAGTCTTGCTCAAGTCTCGTTCAATCAAGTCGCCGTGATCAAAGAAGATTTTGAAAGCAAACGCATTCGCGTCATGCTCAACAAGGACCAGCTCAAAGAACTGAAGATCGAGGAACAAGACGTGTTGAAGCTGATCAAGGGCGTGGCGAATTACGAGCGCCGTGGCGAGGCCATTTTCGTGATTCCGAAGGAAGAGAAATTGAAAATCATCCGAAAGACGACGACGAAGCTACAGGAAATTGTCCTGAAAGGCGTTCCGGGCATTCACCGGGCTATTCTCCTTGAAAAGAACGGCGAGTACTCGATTGCCACGGAGGGCAGTAACCTGGAAGTCGTTCTTCAGATACCGGAAGTGGATTCGTTCCGAACCACCACGAACGATACGATGGAGATTCAACGCGTGCTGGGTATCGAGGCCGCTCGCAGCAGCATCATCGAGGAAATTCTTAAAGTGTTGCGGGCGCAGGATTTGAGGGTGGACACCCGACATATCGGTTTGATCGCGGACATGATGACGTCCAATGGTTCGGTTCGCAGCATCGGACGCCACGGTCTGGCCGGAGAAAAATCGTCGGTGTTGGCTCGGGCGGCTTTCGAGGAAACCACGAAGCACTTGGTGAGCGCGTGCGTGTCCGGCGAGACGGATTACCTGCGCGGTATTGCCGAGAACATCATCATCGGACAAACCATTCCGTGCGGAACCGGCAAGGTACAGGTTGTCATGAAAGTCGACTAACCTTCTCTTTAACGCGCGAGTACCTTTTGGTTTGCCTTTGAACGTCAACGAATCCCAATTTTTAATTGGGCGGCTTGCGCTCGTTTTGGTTCCACGTCTCCAACACACTCTTGTACTTGTTCGGAGGTTCGTCAACGGGGGAGGATGGGGGATACGGCGTGGAGGCCTTGATTCGCGACGAGGGTTGCGGGGGTTTCTTCACGACAAAGAAGAACACGACGATTAACAAGACGAGAAGCAAGCCGGCCGCACCCGCGACAAACGGAAGATTCAATTCGCGCGACTTGACTTTCGGGTTCTCGCCTTTCTCGATCATTTCCATCAAATCGAATTCGGCCGCGTTTTCAATGATTTGCGCTCGCGGTGCTTCCGCGATTTCTCCGGGCATGCGCACCGTATACGTCATTTCAATGCCTCCCGCGGACAACATGGCCACGCTCGCAGCCAATTTTTCATCCTTGAAACGCAGTTCGTCGGTTGAGAGCCCGGGAACGCTCGGCGAACCGTCTTGCTGGGGCATATCCGATGAAGAGCTTTGAATGCTTTCCACTTCGACTTCGTACGCGTTGTACGGGAATCCCAGGGTATACGTAAAGGAATATCCATTGCCGTTTTCCAATTCCATCGAGGCAATGATTTTGTTTCCGGCGTGCTCGCATTCCGCGTCGGGATTCTTGGTGGTCAAGTTGACGCACATGGCATCCAATTGCTCTTGAAATTGCGCGAGCGCTTCGGATGCGTCGGGTGTTGGAGAAGGAAGAGGACGCGTAATTCCCATGCAGCGCACCTCTCCGGATTCGCCTTCCGAAATCATGCCCGGAGCCTCGCATGAAGCGGGGGCTCCGTCTCCGCTGACTTCTACTTCGATAATATCAAAATCTCCTGCGCCAATGTTAACCAATTCAAAGGAAAGCTCGCCACCCGCTTCGGGTACCATGGCCTGCACATTCATGGAGCGGAACACTTGGAAGTTGCGGCATGTTCCTTGTCGAATGGATTCTTCGTTTTCATTCAGATAACCTGAACAAGATCCAAAATCAGACGTGTGGTCCATTTCATTGGGTGCATATCGAAGCGTCACGTTCCAATCAAAGCGTTCTGAAGTCTGTTCGGGAATGTTGTTGCCAAGGGATTGCATGGCGCCAACGGTTTTCGTAAAGTCGATGGTTTGAACGAGTTTCGAGGAACCGTCCGCACGGAATTCGTGGTCGAATTCGATGGTGATGCATCCGCTGAGAAGCACGACTCCCAGCATTAAAACGTATGGAACGGTTTTCATGAGCGTTTCTAATGGTTTAATGGTTTTTAAATTCATGGATCGCGTTTAAACGTCGGTTCCCCCAATAACGATATGTCCTTAAATACCCCGTTTTTCATAATTCGATTATTATGAAGCTCGTCAAATTTACGTCATATCGTTTACTGGCCACGTTCGTCTTGTTCGCGGCGTTTCTTCTATCGGATCTCGCCATTCTCAACAGCAATTCGCAGATCTTTATTTGGTTGGCGGCCAGTTTTGTTTTGGTGAACGCGGTCGTTACGGTTCTTCGCACGCATTTCTTGAATCGCGCGATCATTTTCGACTTGCACGGAGTGATCGCGGGCGAAGGGGATTACTGGACCACGCGGTATGTCAACGAGATTCCGGGCATGCGCAACCTCATCAAGAACTTGCAGATGAAGGGCTATAAAATCGCTTTACTTTCGAATAACAATTGGGAGGCGCACCAAGCGTGGGAACGCAAGTTCGGTTTGAGTACGTTGTTTGATGAAACCATGGTTTCAGGGGAAGCGGGCGTCAAAAAGCCGTCCTTGGCCATTTACCCCATCATGTTACAACGCTTGCGCGTGGCGCCTTGCAACGCGATATTCGTGGATGATAAGGAGGAGAATGTGGTGGCGGCTCGGAAGGCGGGGCTGCACGGAATCGTGTTCGAGAATATCGAACAGTTAAAGAAAGACTTGCGTGCACTCGGCGTATCCGCCTAATGCTCAAATGATTTTTTGCCCGCTTTCCTTGTCGATGATGTGGATGACGTTAACGGGACAGCCTTGCGCGGCTTCCTTCATTTTTTCGAGTTCGTTCTCATCTATTTCTCTTTCCAGGAATCCGGTGGCCGCATTGGTTTGAGCGTTCGTCAAATCCGCTTTACCGTCGTCATTCATGCTCCAATTATCGGGGTCTGCGGCGACGCAGGTTCCAGCTCCGATGCAATTATTTCGATCGTATTGAATGAGGTACTTCTTTCCCATGGGCTCTCACCTTTCACTATTAACGGATAATGCGGTTTTAATGGTCATCCGTATTCTCTTTCGTTCACTTCAATTTCTTGGGATTCTTTTTAGCCATTTTATAGTATCCGATGACGCCTCCGATGAGCAACACGAATACGACGATGAACATGAAGATGTTCGAACGGCTTTGGAATCCTAAACCGGGAACGTCCGAATAATCGCGAAGTTGGGCCTCCAGGTTGTCTCGGGCTTCCAGTACGGCCTCATACGCGGCTTGGTAATTTCCTTCTTCCATGTGCTGTCGGGCAGTCGCAATCAATTGTTGCGCATCCAGCGTGTTCCCGCCTTGCGCTTCCACTTGCTTCATTAAGTTTTCAACTTGCGTGATCAAACGGTTTACGGTGTCTTCGTTCAAGGATTCGGATTCCGCGATATCTTCCTGAGAAATTGATTCCACGCCGGTTTCCGGAGGAAGCGTTAACACCGTGGGTGTAGGACTTGAGGTCGTGGGAGTCGGCGTACTGGGCACGGGAGTCGCCGTGGGGGGAGTGGGCTGGTTGTTCGAGTTTCCTTGAGAACCGCTTCCGTCCGCTGTAGCCGTTGGAGAAGGCGTTGCTGTTGCGACTGGATACGTTACTGCGGATGTAAACGCGCCCGCGTTGTCTCCGAGTTGGAATGAAATGGTTTGCGTTCCGCTCCATGAGCTTGCGAGCGTGACCGTCCATTGAAGAATGCGGCTCGAGGACGCGCTAACCGTTGTCGAGGAACTACTCGTGGGATCTCCTGCAAATGTAAACGCGGATCCGCTTTGCGAGAGTTCATACGAGGTCGTAATGTCGCTGGCTTGCGGGTTGGTCAGCGTGAGCTGAAGCGTAAAACTGTTTCCGCTGGAATTCGTCGTTACTGTTGTAGGAAAACCGGCAATCGTAATGGTGCTGGGGTTCACGTACGTAATTGTTTTAGTCGTGGATTGAGAGCTGCCGGCCGTCACGTAATAATTGTAGGCATCCGCGGTTCCTGCTGTTACCGTAAACGATTTACTGGTCCCGGACGTGCTGACACTTACTCCCTGATGATATCCGGCAGCTGGATCGCTTACCGTGAGTGAAGAACTGGTCGCTTGGCCCGTAGAAACGAGACGAATGTCTGCTGTACACGAGGAACCACTGGCGGTCGTCGTCGAACTGATTACGGCACTCGTTCCCGTCGTTAACGTCGAGGAAGCGGTGCTCGTCGTAATCGTTACGGACGAACACGTTTCCGCAAGCGCATGCTGGGAGAACAATGCCACAAGGGCCACGAACGCCAGGAATACTGCTTGAATTCTCATTATTTTCACCTATCAACCGAAGTACTGGACCATAGTGACCCAAGTGGTCTCCGTATTGGTCCCGTTGTAGATCCGAGCGCGCACTTCTGCGGGACCTTGTCCTTGTCCTGAAGGCCATCCGCTTCCCGGTGCCAATACGCTGACGCCTATACACCCCGCTATACTCGTCTTGAGCGTGCTCTCTCCACTGAGTTGCGTTCCGTTCAACGGATCCACGATCGTCAAGTTAGTGGTTGTCGCTCCATTCATCGTCCATTGTTGCATGAACACGGATACGTTCGCGTTCGCAATCGGCGAAGCCGGATTACCGAAATCTTGAGCGCATACTTCTCCGAACAAGGGCGCCGTACTATTCGCGGGCTGGAAGTTCAATACTCCTGAATCCGATGGCCTCGGGCTGCTCTGATAGAACGCGAAGTTCGTGGAATTCGTTGGGGTTCCATCGACATCCGCAAAGCGGCCTGCCTTGATTTGAATGGAGGTGAGGTTCTGGATGGTGATCGTCTGGTTCAAGGTAGCATACGTGACCGAATAATTGTCGGTATCCGTTCCCTGGACCATATTGAAGTCGTCATCGATGATGAATTGATTCGAAGTCGGATTCCAGATGAAGAAGAACGTGCTCAGGTTCGAGTCGTTGAGGAAGTCCGTTACGGACGTCTCATTGATCATTCCCGCGAACCAATGCGTCGCGTTGTTATTCTGGAAGCTGATGTTCAAGGTTGCGCCGCTGTAGTTGACAAGCAAGCACTCCGTTCCCGCACCGCATGAAACAGATCCATTCGAGGCGTTGATCATTTCTGCCGTGTGGGAAGGCATCCAGAATATCTGGTTTCCATACGCATCGAAGTTGCGGACTTCAACGAACGTTCCGCTTTCGAACGAGGCTTGGTCCGTATCGTTTCCGACCGTCAGATTCCAGAAAAGCATCATCGGGCCGCTGGAGTTGATCGTCACGTTCAGCCAGGCGAATCCATTTACATCCGTTGATCCTTGCTGGTTGACCGTATAGTTAACTCCTTCCGTTAATTGTTGTTCGAAGCCTTGTCCTCCTTGCGAGCCGCCCATGTCCGTTTGCAGGATGATCGCTGATACTCCAATGGTTGCGCCCGTAATGGGTATGCTCGCCTGCGAAACGATGTACGGAATGAGGAAGGATTGTCCTACTTGCTGCGAGCCACCCCAGTTGTTTCCACTCGAGAGCGGTGCGACCGTGCTGAGCATGCGGAAGTATCCGCAGTCCTTGGGGTCCCATAATTGCAGCGTATTGTTTCCGGCAATGGTTCGGCTGCTGGCATTCGTGTAATTGAATAATCCCCACGTTCCGTTAGCGAGGCTCGCGTTCACGACAATGGTGTCATATACGCCGGAAGTCCAGTTGTCTACCATTAACAGACTCCACGAATTATTGTATGCAATTTCCGTTTGTCCTCCAGAACCCCATCGCGTGCTATTCAACCACGATTTGACGCAGTAATTGTCTTGCTTCGATTGCACCATGAGCCCACTATCACTACTGTTCAACCACGAGATGTTGAAGTAACCCGTATTATCGACTCCCGTACTGTTCAGCCAGCTGAGTTCGTCTCTCCAAACCTCGACATCCTCTTGACTGGGAATCAATACTTGATATTTCGTAACCTGCAACGGGTAATACAACGTCACCGTGTCATTATGGTACGAGCTGTTCACGATGATCATTGCTACCTGGAATCCTTTCGGTAAACCAGCCGGAATCGTGAAGTTCACGGTCCAGTTCTCGAAGCCCGTGTCCCCGGTTTGGTTCCATCCATCCGAGTTGTTCGTCGTGTTCGGATAATTCACGGTTGCCGTTTGGACTTGTCCTTCCCATGGCCGGCCGACTTTAACCGTAACGTTGCCGATGGGCGCAACGTTGGTTGCCGCCATGACGGTCAGCGTTGCGTTCTGGCCCGGATAGTACTGACCCGGCGGTCCATCCATGGGGATGTACGCGTTGAACGCCACGACCTCGAATCCATTGAATTCCGCGTCGCAAACGTCTCCCGTCGTATTACATATTTGGATATGCAATTCCACGAATCCCGAAGGCCATTTGGTTAGGTTCACGCCCCCGATTGAGAAATTACCCGGAGTTAAGTTGTATACCCCGCTTCCGCTTGAAATCGTGGTATTCGTATCCACTCCGTCGGCTACTTGAATGAATTTCGGTCCCGTGTTCGGATCAAAGTTCATGAGGCGCAACACCTTGAATGATCCGTCCATAACGGTTTCTCCGGTCTCCAAGACCTTGATGTTGGATACGTTGACTGAGAGGTTGTCATCCGGTGCCACTTGCCACGCCTGCTGCCCATTCACCGAAATGGTTACTTGCGAAGCCATCTGCTTGCACACGAAACCCGAAGGCAGGAAGTCTACGTTCCCCTGGTATGTTACATTCAATATCATGAAGTAAAAGCCCGAGAAAGCGCACGAAGCGTTGTCCGCAAACGTTACGTTAAAGCCGAAGTTTTGACCCGAGCCCGTGTTATTGCTTGTGGCAGAAGAAACGGTTACGCATCCTGTCAAATCCTGTCCCGTGAACTCGTCTCGAAGTTCCTTGACTCCATTCAAAATAACCCCTTGCGCATTCTGATTGGTTTTGATATCTCGAACGGTTCCAGCGAATGCCTCTACTCCACTACACGTAGACGCGGGAGGACCTTGCGGACCGTCACCGCCTCCGAAATCTTGCGTCGGTTCAATGAATCCATCAATATATTTCGCGAGCACCATGCTGTTGCCCAGGATGACTTCTCCGGTTTCTCCATTCACCGTAATGTTAGCGGAAACTTCAACGAGAATGGGCCCCGTCGTATTCACTGGAAGCGTGACAATGAGTTCCGGACTACCGCCGGTAGTCCCCCAATAACTCACCCAATACGAAACGTTTTCCTCATCGGTTCCCCCGTTCCCAAATGCGAGTGCGCGAACGCGTTGAACCGCGAGTTGCGTGATGTTGCTTCCGTTGACCGTCGTGTCGCCCGACAAATCATAACTACTGATCTCAAACGTCACGTTGCTTCCCGGTGAGAAGATCTGGAAGAATTCATCCCCTCCGAATGTTTGCGTGGGCTTGACCTTGAGGAAATAGTTCTGCGTGAGGAACAATCCGGTCGCATTGTCGCTCGAGTTGCCAATGGTCACATTGACTCTTGCGAGCCACTGTCCCGAAAGAGAAGGCGCGGTGAATGAAACCCGACATACGGGGACCGATTGGTACGTTGAATTCGTGTACGTACTATCCGTTGTCGTTGTATAATTCGTGTTGTTCTGCGCCCAGAAAATCGTAATATTTCCGAGTTGCGTGCAATTGACGCTCGTGTTGCTGTTCGCCCCGTGCCATCCTTCTATAATGCTTCCATCCGTGAGGTTCGTGGCCACCAAATCGAATGCCACGGTTCCTCCGGGTACGATCGCGCGGAAACCTCCCCAATCATCGAAGAAATCCGTTTCTTCCTGGAAAGACGCTACAAACACTTTTGTAAAGAATTGCGCGAATCCCTCGAGATTTTGCGTACCCACGGTGACTTTCACACGCACGCTGAACAAACCCGCGAAAGTTGTTGGTGTCGTATAGCTCGCGTTATAGAACCCGGGGAATGCCGTCGTGTTCGGTTGGCTTAGGCTCAGTGTCACGATGGTCGTATTTGGAAGCGTGATGTATGCGGTTGCTGTAGCGCCCGTCACCGGATTATTGCTGCTATCCCGGATTTTTGCGAGAACCGAAGCAGCCTCACCGGGAGCAAACAATACTTTCGTTTCCCCATTGGAATCCTGCGTGCTCACTGCCATCGTGTAACCGGAGCTCACGAGGAATACGAGGTATCCGGCGCCCTTGTCCACCAATAACACGTATTGGCCGTCTGCCGTCGAGGGAATCGTGATATTGTACCGGATGGTTCCCGTTCCATCCGTCGAAGCACTTAAATTGGATATGGTCCAACCCGTGGTCTCGTTTCCGTTCGCGGCAAATATTTCCACGGACACGTTCTCCACACTCGTATTTACATAAAGGGATCCGTTGGTGTGGTTGAGTGTTAGGTTAATGACGAATGAACTACCCGCTGAAAATGGCGGTAAGGTTTTCGTAAACGTGAACGTCACATTCGCTACGTTGGTTACAAAGAACGGCAAGAGCTTGGTTTGCGGGTCGCTGGAATTGTCCGAGACCGTAATGTATTGTTGGCCGTTCAGGCTCGCGTTGATGGTGAGGTTGAGCACCAGCGGTTCCGTGCCATTCGTCGTATTCGTATTATTGTATCCGTCCAACGATGCCGTGACATTGAAGTTCGGGAGGTATTGGCTTTCATTGCTGGCGTTCATGACCCCCGCCATCACGTAAATAGCGGAAGAAGCGGGACCAAACGGAGGCGCCCACGCATTCAAGAAATTACTGTCCGCGGACGTCCACGCGGTCATCA
The DNA here is from genome assembly GCA_018819225.1 of Microcaldota archaeon. GTDB lineage: Archaea > Micrarchaeota > Micrarchaeia > Norongarragalinales > SBBD01 > JAHJQN01. The sequence goes on along the minus strand of JAHJQN010000001.1, from coordinate 46,328 downwards.
AGATCATTGCAAGAACCAGGGGTTGGGACCAACGCATATATGCACACCTCTAGATCAAAAAGGAATTCAACGAATGAATGCCAACGTTCATCCCAAAAAGCATCATGTTCTCGTTTATAAGCGTATCGAATATTCGGTCCGACGGGTTTTTATTTTACCTCGGGTTAGCGTTTTGTATGAAGCGCGCACTCCTAGTGCTTTTCTTTCTCTTTCCGTTCGTTCACGCGGAGGTCTGCGAGCTTCCGCCTCACCTGCAAGTGACGCCGGATTTTTCGGAAGGCATTGCCGGTTCATTGCAATCCTATATCCTGACCATTACGAACATTAATCCGTGGGTCTGGTGTCCGCGCACGTTTACCATCCTCACGGACGTGCCCCCGCAAGTCAAGCGTTTTGACCCCATCAAGAATGCGACGAACGTCACGGTTCCCGCTCAAAACGAGTCGCGCAATTTCACGCTCAAGTTTTCCACCCTACCGAATGCGACCACGGGAAATTATACGCTGTCCATTCGCGTGGCGGGTCAGAGCTTTGAAGGCACTCCTTACGAAAATACGACGACGGCTCTACTCGGGGTCACGTCACAATCCATTGATCTACCGGACTTGGAGATCACGCGCATCGGCTATCACTGCTTTGATCGAACCGGCATTCCGCGAAGTACTTGTTACCTTTACGACTCGTTTTCCTTGGATAATGTGACGGTCAACAACACGGGAACGCGGGACTATGATTGGAATATTACGGTCGAAGCGCGCAACGATGGGCCGAACATATCCCACGTGTTCGTCGCCGTTCACGTCCCGCCGGTTCCCAGCAATGATTCCGTTTTCGTTGAGCTCGGCAGCTCCGCGATCACCACGTTCGCCGTAGCGGAAACGCATACCATCCAAGTTCAAGTGTATCCCGGAGGCGTCATCGATGAAATAGACGAGGAAAACAATATCTTCACGCTCTCCGTTGGCGTTTCGGCCGGGTATCCGCCGGGTTGTTTCTACAACAATCCGTCTTGCGACATCGGTTACACGTGCATTGATAACGTCTGCGTTCCGTTGCAGACCCCGACCCTCATACCCACGGTTTCAATTACTCCGACACCGAATGCCACCGTCACTCCCACACCGCTCCCCACCATATTCGTTTCCGATATCGAGGATTTGAGGAATGAAGCGCTGGATGGAGGTGAAAACGTTTCGGAAGTGGATCGGTTACTGCAAGAATCGTTTTCATTGCAACGCCAAGGCCGTTACGCCGAGGCATTGGCCAAAGTAGAGGCTGCGCGCGAACGCGCGAAAGAATTCGCTTCCAAAGTCCGGGGAACCAATGCCGGCAGCTATCTCGCGATTTCATTAGGTTTCTTGTTCGTTCTACTGCTCTTCATAGCGATTCTGGTCATCCGCAAGCGAAAGCATGAGGAAGAAAAGCAGTCTCCGAACATGGAAACCTTTTCCTCTCATCCATCGGATGTCGTGTTTCCAGAGTTCAATACGCAGGTCCCGCCGGAAAAATCCGCGCAAATCTCGATTCCGGAGAAAAAAGAGTCGGAACCCAAACCCATGCTCTAGCCTTTTTTCAACGCATCCGGATTAACGAGGTTCTGAAGTGTTCTTCCGTTGAAGAAGTCGATGAGGGCGTCCACCGCCATATCCGACATGGCGGATCGCGCTTCCTTGGTAGCGCTTCCCGTGTGCGGAATCAAGATCACGTTGGATAACGGGATCAGTTCAACGGGACAACGCGGTTCATCCTCGTATACATCGAGCGCTGCGGCCCCAATCTCCTTGTTTTTTAATGCGCGAGCCAGTGCGTGTTGGTCGATAACGTCCCCGCGCGAGGTGTTGACGAGTACGGCCGTCGGCTTCATGTGCTTGAGCGCGCGTTCGTCGATCAGTTTGTTGGTCTTAGGGGTGAGCGGCACATGCAGCGAAATGAAATCCGATTCTTTCAGTAACGTTTCCATGGAGACGCATCGGGCTCCCCATTCTTTTGCTTTTTCGCGCTCCCCGCCATAATCGTCGTAAAGCACGTTCATATGGAATCCGTGGATCGCTCGTCGGCTTAACGCGGTCCCGATTTTTCCCATGCCAATCACTCCCAACGTTTTTCCATGCACTTCGTTTCCGAGAAAGAACGACGGTCCCCATCCGTCGTACTTGCATTCGCGCGTGTACTTGTCTCCTTCCACGATACGTCGTGCGGCCGCGATGATGAGCCCCATGGTCATGTCCGCCGTGGTTTCCGTCAACGCCCCCGGCGTATTCGTTACCGGAATCCCGCGCCGGGTGGCGGCCGCTACGTCGATTTTGTCGAATCCAGCCCCGAAGTTGGAAATGATTTTCAATTGGTTGCCTGCAACGATCACGTCCTGATCCACGGGATCGGTGAGGATGCACAGCAACGCGTCTTTTCCTTTCACGCCCTCCAATAACTCATTCTTGGAAATGATGGTATCTTCTTCGCGGACTTCCACATCCGCTTCTTTCCGTAGTCGATCCAGTGCGGATCCCGGCACGGGTCGCGTGACGAACACACTCGGGCGCGTTTTCATGAACAACTCCTCAAACCTATTTTTTCAATTTCAACACGTCGGTAGCTTTCAAGGCAATTTGGGAGGCCGTCATACCAAATTTTTGAAGGAGTTCTTTAGGTTGACCGCTTTCCCCAAAGCGATCCGGCATTCCCACATACCGCATGGGGACGGGATACGTTTCCGAAACCACTTCCGCCACCGCGCTTCCGGTTCCTGCTTGCACTTGATGCTCTTCCGCGACCACGATCCCGCCGGTTTCCCTCGCCGCTTTTTCAAGCGCCTCGCGATCAATAGGCTTAACGGTATGCAGATTGATGACGCGCGCGGAAATGTTTTCTTTTTCCAATTGTTTGGCGGCCATAAGCGATTCGTACACCATCAGCCCGTTCGCCACAATCGTCACGTCGCTTCCGTCGTAAAACGTTTCCGCCTTTCCCACCCGAAACGGCGTGTCTTCCACGGTAATCGTGTTCACATTCTCGCGCCCGAACCGGAAGTACGCCGGTCCGTTCATTTCTCCGCACGCGATCGTGGCCTTCTGGGCCTCCAGCCAATCGCTGGGCACCAAAACCGTCATTCGGGGCAGCACGCGCGCGATGGCAATGTCTTCCAAGGCCTGGTGCGTCGCGCCATCCGGTCCAACGGATATTCCCGCATGGCACCCTGCAATTTTCACGTTCGCGTTCGAATAACAGACGCTGACGCGCAATTGATCCCAATTTCGTCCCGGAGAAAAAACGGCGTAACTCGCAATGAACGGAATTTTTCCTTCGAGGGCCATTCCGGCCGCGATGCCCGCCATGTTCTGTTCGGCCACGCCCACCTGAATAAAACGCTCCGGGAATTTTTCCTTGAACCACGAGGCCCGCGTGCTGTCCGTCAAGTCGCAGCATAACACGTATACGTCCGGATTCTTTTCTCCGAGCGCCACGAGCCCCTTGCCAAATCCGTCACGCGACGGCTTGCGCTCCAACGTGTCCGGATCCCACATGTTTTCGTTTAATGGAACGGCCATGGTCATCCCTCGTTTTCCAAACGCGTTTTTTCCGCATTCAATTCCGCGAGCGCTTTTTCCGCTTCCTCGGGATTCGGCGCCTTCCCGTGCCACAAGTAATTCTTTTCCATGAACGATACCCCTTTCCCGGGAATCGTGTTCGCGATGATCATGGTCGGCTTTCCTTTCAATTTCCGGGCTTTCTCGAGGGCGTCCATCACTTGTTTCATGTCGTTCCCGTCCATTTCCAACACATGCATGTTGAATGCCCTGAACTTTTCGGCCAACGGTTCCAACGGCATCACGTTCTCCGTGTTCCCATCGATTTGAATATAGTTGCGGTCCAGGATGGCGATCAAGTGGTCCAACTTATTTTTTGCGGCGAACATGTACGCCTCCCACACCTGACCTTCATTGCTTTCCCCGTCGGACGTCAGCAAATAAACGAAATGATTTTTCTGGTCGAGTTTGGCGGTTAATGCCATGCCCACGGCAATGGAAACCCCTTGCCCCAACGGGCCGGCGGATGATTCGAGTCCCGGAAGCGCTTCGTTATGCGGGTGCCCGTGCAACCGCGTGTTGAGTTTTCGCAGCGTCATCAATTCCTCTTTCGGAAAATAACCGGCCTCGGCCATGGCCGCGTATCGAACGGGGACGACGTGACCGTGCGACAAAACAATGCGGTCGCGATCCGCCCAATCGGGATTCCGAGGATCGTGTTTCGCAATTCCAAAATACAACGCGGTGAACACGTCGGCGAACCCCAGCGACCCGGCGGAATGTCCGCTCTTGGCTTCGGCGAGGCTTCGAATAATGCTCTGTCGAACGGCATTCGCGACGAGCTTCAGTTGCTTGATATCCCTCGTCAATGCTTTCGCTCCCATAAGGCCTAAACCCCTCTAAACGCGTTGCATATCCGTATGGGTATTTACAGAGCGGACTATTTTTTTAAGGTATCCATCCCAGTTGCCGAGTTAAACGCAATCGTTTAAAGCTCTCCAGCCCTATCCGCATGCGTTTGAGGAGACATTCGCTTATGCTGGAAGCGCAAGGACTCGTGAAACGGTTCGGATCCATTGTGGCCGTGGATGGCGTGAGCTTCAAGGCGAAAAGCGGCCAAGTTTTCGGGATCGCGGGCCCTAATGGCGCAGGAAAAAGCACGATCGTGCGCATGCTCGCCACCATCCTATCCCCTACCGAAGGAACGGCGATTGTGGACGGGCTCGACATTCGCGAGAACGCGGAATCCGTACGAAAATTATTGGGGTATCTTCCGGAAGAACCGCGCGTTTATGATTACATGACCGGCGAGTCCTTTCTCGAATTCTTTTCCGACTTGTACCGAGTTCCCCGTGCCGAGCGCCGGGTGCGATCGCTCCTCGAGTTCGTGGGACTCGAAGAACATGCGCACCGCAAAATCGGCGATTACAGCAAAGGCATGAAGCAACGCATTTCCATTGCGCGGGCGCTCGTGCACGATCCCCAAGTCCTCTTCTTGGACGAACCCACCATGGGTCTGGATCCCGCGTCGGCCCGCGAACTCCGAGAAAAAATTCTGTCCATGGGACGCGAAGGCAAAACCATTCTCGTTTGCACGCATTACATGGATGAAGCCGATTTCTTGTGCGACCAACTCGCCATTTTGCACAAAGGAAAAATTGCGGCCATCGGTCGCCCCGAGGAACTCAAAGCCAAGATTGCCAAGAAAAGAATTCTCGCCGTTGTCCTGAAAGAGGAATCGAAACCCGAAGAAAAGAGGTTTGCTTCCTTGCTGAGCGGACGCGTCTCCGGGCGATCCGTGCTCGTCCCTTATCACGATAGCTCGACCCTGTCTTCCGTGCATCGAGCCGCTCGCAAAACCGGGGCCTCCATCGTATCGGTTCACCACGTGGATCCGAGTTTGGATGACGTATTCATTTCCGTGACGCGCAAGAGGCGGTAGGCCGTGATTGACTGGCCGCTCGTCAAGTGGGAATTTCTTCAGACGGCTACTGACAAGGGTTTTCTGGTTAAGGTCGCGTTCGGCATGCTCGTCGGATTACTGCTCATGCCGTTTCTCGCCTCATCAGCCGCATCGTTTTCCGAAGGCTCTGCCATGCCTTCATTACCTTTTGCGGTTCGGCTGGTGCGCATCGCCGTCGTCGGCGATTCCAACGAGTTCGTGACCCAACTTCAACAGAACACGATTGTTTCGTTAATGCATACGGATGAGGCGCATGCCCGTGAATTACTGACCCAGCGCGTGGTCGCCGGCATCTTCATCGTCACGGATTCCAGCGGGCTTTTCGTCGGCGACGGAACCCCGTTTGCGGATTTCGCCGAGTCGCAAGTGCGCGACGCGTTGGATAACGTCGTGCGACGCGAGCAGCGCGCGGGACTGGAAGTCATTCAAGGAACGTCGGTCGAACCCTTTGTTCGAGGGCTTCTTGCCCCCTTCATTTTACTGACTCCCATCCTCCTGTTGTGCCTGCCCATCATTCAAAGTCTATCGTACGATCGCGAGAACCACATGTACGAGGTCTTGTTTGCCGTTCCGATCGACCGGAAAAAAATCTTTTTCTCCAAGATTTTAGCCAACCTGTTGTTCGTGGGACTCGCCACGCTGATCTGGCTGTTTCTGGTGGGACTCGTCGGCATCTTCTTTACCGATGTTTTGGGGGTCTGGTTCATGCTCGTCCTCGTTTCATTGCTCATCCTATCGCTCAACGCATTGGTTTCCACGCTGAGCTCCAACGCGAAAAACGCGACCCTTGCCTCCAGCATTAGTTCCACTATGGTGTTTTCCGGCATAGCGGTGCTCACGCTCTTGCGCGTGTCCCCTCTCGTCTCCCGTTTTGCGGAGTTGTCACCCGTTACCTACATCAGTTACCAGACCACGGGCCTGGCGACCGCGTTCCCGATTCCCACGGTACTCGTATTCCTCGTGATCACCTTCACCGCGTTATTGCTCGCTTTATCCGCGTTTTCCACGGAGAAATTTGCGTTCTCACTCGATCCCGGGATCTTGCAATTGTATGAAGGCGTCCTCGAACTCCTCAAACACAAATGGTTGGCCGCTTTGGCAATGGGGTTCGTCGCGTTTTCCTTATCCATTCCCGTTCAAGTCATGGTCCTTGGCACCCTCTTTTTCTTGAATTCCAAACTGTTAATGATTCTCATCTTCCTTATTTCCATTGAAGAAATTCTGAAGTTTATTGGCGTGCGCATGCTGAAACCCGAGTCGCTCCAGAACGCGCTCTTGTTCGGAGCGTTCATCGGAATCGGGTACGGATTAAGCGAGGCGTTTCTGTTTGTACCGTACGTGGATGCGTTCTTTTTGCGCTCGATTCCGTTGTTCGCGCACGTATTGTTTACCGTGCTGACCGCCATCGGAATATGGCTCAAGCACCCGTATCCTTTCCTCGCCGCATCCATCGCATTGCATGTTTACTACAATTCCTCGCTCGTATCCGTGGTGATTTCCTAGCATGCTTCCGCTGGCGCTCCGCGAACTCCGCGAAACATTGAAGGACAAAGTGTTTCTAGCGAGCGCCGTCATTCAATTCCTGGTCATTTCGACATTGCTCTTCATTTTCCATTTCTACTCGATTCTGAATACCGCCACGATTCCCGTTCAAGTCACTTTGGACGAGTACGACGAGGAACTCATCCATAACTTGCAGGAATCCGGCGTCTCCGTCATTGTTGAAACCTCGCAAGGCCGCGACATTTATTCCAGTAACTCCGCTCCCGACCGCCGTTTTCGATACGGGATCGAAGCGTCGCTCAATAGCCGTACTTCTACGATTGAAACGGATGTGGCCAGCATTTACTCGGGGTTCGCGATTTCCCGCATCAAGGAAGCTTCTGAAGCGCATTCGTTCGACGAAGCCCTTGATCAATACCCGTTCGAGTACGAAACTCAGGGGACGACGGGGAAAGACTTTCAGTTCCTGAGCCTCGGCTACGGTTTCATTGTGCCCATGGCCGTCATTCTTCCTGCGTTCGTCGTCATGTCCCTGACGGTTCAAAGTATTCTGTTGGAACGCAAGAAGCGCATCATTGAGCTCGTGCTCGTGAGTCCCCTGTCTAATCTCGATATCGCGCTCGCTAAAATTCTTCCGTACGTTGCCGTTTCCGGCGTCTTCTCGTTTTTCTGGTTGTCCCTCGTCCTCCAGGCCCTGCCTTTGTTCAATTTCGAGCTCCTCCTGCTCGTTTCATTCGTTTTCGCTTTGTTCATGGTGTCGTTGAGCGTGATCATTTCATCGTTTTCCGCCACCGTCAAGGAGGCGAATGCATGGTCTTCGCTCGCCGGCATGATTATACCGTTCCTGGTCGTGCTTCCCTACTCCCCGTTCAGCGAATACTTTCCTCTCGCGATCATGGCGCGGGTGGCTGCGAGTCCTCTTGCGCTCGATTCCTTGATTCCCGTACTCGTGTTTACCGCTGTTTCCGCACTCGTATTCGGGGCCGCTGTTTACAGTATCGGGCACTTGCGCCAAACCGCTTCGTGAAAACGCAACCCTTATTATTCCCAATCCGCTACTCCTTTGCATGCGCAAGCGGTACTTGTTAGTCGTATTCCTCGTCGTAGCCGCCATGGCCTATTTTGCTTACAGTTTCTATTTCGCACCCGTTCCCGAACCCGTCGTTAACGAAACCCCTACGCCTTCCAATGAGGCGACGCCCGAGCCTTCAATTATTAACGCGACGCCCGAGCCCACGGAAGCGCCCACCCCGACTCCTACTCCGACGCCGGAACCCATTCCCTTATCCGCTGTGAGTGTCTCCATCAACGATACGACGGCCATCATTAGCTGGAACTCGGGCATTCCGGGTTTTGCCACGCTCGAATACGGGGAATCCGAAGACATGGATTTGAAACGTGAATCCGATATTAATACTTCTCAGCATTCCTTCACCATTGAAAATCTTTCGTTCCGCCAACGCTATTTCTTCCAAGCCAAAACGTGTTCGGAAGATCGTTGTGGCATCTCGATTATGGATTCGTTCAAAACCGATCACAAGCCCTGTGCTGCAGGAATGACGTATTTCTCTGACGGGGATTTCTGCATGGACCGTTACGAGGCCTCGCAGGATTTGGTTACTCGGCAGCCGATTTCAAAAGGCGGTCAGATCCCGTGGACCATTGTACTGTATGCGAAAGCTCAAGCGGCTTGCGAAACCGTCGGAAAACGTTTATGTACTTCTCAAGAATTTTTAACGGCCTGCAACATCGGGGGACAAAAACTCGGCATGATTGGAAACGCGTGTCACATTGAAGGCACTCGAATTTTTGAAACCGGGGAAGCATCGGGTTGCACGTCCGCAGAAGGAGTGCATGATTTGATCGGGAACGTCGCGGAATGGGTTTCCGATTTCGGAACCGAGCAAACCCCTACCGCCTCCGGTTACGTCAATACGGCGGCCCACGCGTTGGAGTTAGGCGTTGATTACGTCTTTCCGCAAACGGCGGGCGTTGCCGAAGAAAAGTACGGCCAAGACTTCTACAAGAACGAGGCTAAAGGACTGGAAAATATCCTGGAGCGAGGCGTGATTCGTGGAGGCGATTACCGCGACGTAACGCGTGCGGGGTGTTTCGCCTACCGCGTGGGCGTGCCCTTGGATTTCCAAAGCGAGCGAACGGGATTCCGTTGCTGTTCATAAAACGCGAGCCGTACCAGTTATGGATGCATTTCAAGCCGTATTATTGGGGATTTTACAAGGTGTAACCGAGTGGCTTCCCGTATCCAGTTCGGGTCATCTGGCACTTGCGCAAATTTTTTTTGGTATCGAGGTACCCGTCGCATTTGATGTCGCACTTCATCTCGGAACCTTATTTGCTGTTCTCATCTATTTCCGTTCCGATCTCGTTCAACTGCTCCGAGGCTTGCTTTCCTTTAATCCGAACCATCCGGATTTCCGCACTCTTTTATTTCTGGTTGTTGCCATGATTCCCACGGCCATTATCGGATTCGCTTTCCGCGATTTCTTTGAAGACATGTTCTTTCACATCCAGTTCGTGGGAGCCGCGCTCCTGATTACGGGCTTCCTGTTGTTTGCAGCCAGCCGGATTCCCGCTGGAAAAAAAGAAGTGGGATGGAAATCCGCTTTGCTGATCGGGGCAGCTCAAGGACTTTCCGTAGCCCCCGGCATTTCCCGGAGCGGCGCCACGATTTCCGCAGGCATGCTTTACGGGATTCCCGCAGAAAAAGCCGCTCGCTTCAGTTTCCTGCTCAGCATACCCGCAATCATCGGCGCTTCGTTCTTCCAGCTGCAGGAAGCGGAGTTTGCCGCAGTTCCTCTTGCGGTTTCTCTTTCCGGAATCCTTTCCGCAGCCGTCGTCGGCTATCTCTCCATTGGTTTCTTATTGAAAATTCTGAGGGAAGCCAAGCTCGTGTATTTCGCTTACTACTGCTGGGCCATCGGACTACTCGCGATTCTATCGGCCTTCATTATGTGATTTGCGCTCTTTTTTTTGAGCCTACAAATGTTTAATAAATACTTTCTTCAAGAGAAGGCTTTGCCTCTATAATCGTTATTTTGTAGTCAGCAGTGGTAATTTGTGGGCAGCCGCTTGGATATCGATTGGAACATTGTTTTCAAAGGACTCGTGGATGAGCACTACGATGTTGTGGCAAAGGATCTTTGCAAGGGCCTCGTTTACTTGTGCTGCTTCGGTTTTAGAGAATAGTTTTCCATTGAATTTGCGTTTGAGGGAGGAAAATGCGCTCTCGACATTTGAACGCTGATGATAAACCGCCATAAACTGCTCGCGGTTGTATTGATAGTAGTGGAACATCTTCCGCCATGCTATGCTGCCTAGCTTCTTACCTGTAGTGCTAGACTTGAAGTCAATGAAGGGAGCAATGCCGAGGTCCCAAGCCACCTGCAAATTGTTTCGGGAACTGTATCCTTTGTCAGCGCAAACCGTTTCCACGCTAAAACCTTCTGCAGTTTCCTGAACCAAGGCAGGGAATTGCGGAGAATCACTGGCTTTGCCGTCAGTAACCTTGATAGCCGTAACAATTCCCGACTTAACGCCTACTGCGATATGAATCTTCAGCCAATCCCTTATCCGTGCGTTCTTACCGAAACGGTAGTCCAGCCAACGCGAATAGAACGCCGAGGAAAGGCCCGAACCGTCTACTGCTATCGTGTCCTCGAAACCAGAAAGCGGCATGGCTGAAATGCGTACTAGCGCGGTAAGCAACGGAGCCATCTCGGGTTTTCGGAGGAATTTGCTAATTGTGTTGTAGTGCGGCGTCTTTGGCAGGTAGCCACGACTACGGGCAATATCAATATCCGAATGCGCCCTGCGGTAAGACAACCCTTCGTAGACTTTTATTACGCAGGCGTAAAGCATGTCGCGCATGCAAGGAGAAGGTCTTCCACGCCTACGCTCTTCATTTTCAGGAATCAAGGAGGCGAGGTCTTCAAGCAATTCCATGAACAGCAGCTTCTCCTGCGTTTGCGCTTGGTTGTACGCAGGCCACTTCTGCCCATAATTTTCGATCGGTAGAGGAGGAATCTGACCGTCGGGAGCAATAAATATCTGCTCTAGGATTGCCTCAGGGATCAATCCCTCAGTAAGCGCTTGCTGAGTGGAAAGCTTTTCATCAAGAGCTACCGTGAACTTGCGGCGACAATTTCCGCAAAAGTAAGTCTGCACTTTGCCGCCATCCTGCAGGGAGCGAATCCCCCACTTGATTACTTTGACCGAATTGCAGTATTTGCACATTGGTAATTCTTCCTCGTTCATCATACTCACTTTTCTATATAGAATATTCTGTATAGAAAAGCATTAAAAGGTTTCTGTATAGAATGGTTCACATGAGGCTGCTTGCCGAATGTGAAGTTACCATCCATTCAACAAAGGACAAAAAAAAACTTAAGGGAGGAGAAAAGGAATACATCTACGGCACGATTAACATTCGAGATCCGAAATTGACCCCTCATGTTGGAAAGCGGGTTAAGGTCATCGTAAAGGAAATCGAGAAAAAAAGGTGAACGCCACAGAGCCGTAGGTTTTATAATGTCCTAATCCAATACTTGAAGTTGTAAGGGGACTTACCCCCCGTTGTTAGACCCAACAAGGGTGCCCCAATGTCTTCTCATGGGATCGCCTCTGATGGCGAAGGGCAGGGGAGAGGAAGGCGTCCAAACCTGTTTCTCTCCCAAGCTCTCGAAAACCATCTGAACCAAGTAAGGGCTTTAAGTTTTTAAGCTTTGCGGCTATATCAGTTAAGAACGATGGAAAAACGATAAGATTATAAAGATGAACTGCGATATGTTTTCGGTGGTAATATGCTCAAGCTAGGTAAATACGAACTCCCCAACCTTTCTCTAGAGGAAGCGGTTGACGCAGCAAAAACCCTCGAAAAGGGACTTATAGGTAAAGAAGGCCCAAAAGCTTCCTTTGCAAAGGCGCTTGGACATAGCGCTACCAGTGGAGCATTCTATGTTAAAATTGCGGACCTTCGCAGGTATGGCTTAGTGACTGGAAGGGCAAATGGCTACCAAACTACCGATTTATCTCGAAAACTCGCCTATGAGGCCGATCCATTGAAATACCAGGAAGCTGTTCGAGAACTGCTTTTCAATATATCGCTCTATAAGGACTTATTTAGTTATTTTCCACAAGGAATTGAGCCCGATACCGTTCAATTTGAAATAGCTTTACAGCAAATTACTGGCGTGCACCAAGAAACTATAAAGAAACATTGCGAGAATATACGAAAAGTTTATATAGATGCTACTCGAAATAGTAGTATGCAAAAGCAATACCTTGGCCACCAAACACCCGTCAGTACCCAACCATTGATGAGTGAAGTTGAAAATGTAAACGCCAATGAAGAAGGCTTTGTCAAGCTGTTTTATGGAAAAAAAGGTAAGCTGGAACTAGAAGAATCCAAAGAGAATGTAGATCTCCTTATTAGCTTCCTTGAGAATTATAAAAAGAAGCTTGAAGAACCAACTTCCACCTAAGGCGCTTGTAATGCGACAGGTGCTGCACCGAGATATTAGCAAAGCTATAAATACATGTTCTGGAAGAACTTTTTTGAGAATTGCCCCGACCGGGGTTTTTCTTGGCTGGCTAAAACCAGTCGCCATTATATTATAACGTTCTGATTTTTTATATGCCTTCTTGATTAGAGAAGTAGATGTCTTTTGCTCCATTTGGCTCTGCGATTCCTTTCACAACTTGTCTTCCTTTTTCTCCACTCCATATAAACACGTCGCTGTTATTCAAGAATTTAAAATCGTTTATCCAATCATAAAATTTTACACAACCGTTATTCTCAAACGCTTCTTTTATCGCAAAGTCCATCATTCTCGAATAAAGTCGCGATTGTTCCCACTCTTTTCGATTAATTAAACTTGGCCTCTCTTCGAATAGCAAAAAGTACGTAGGGCGTGCTCGAAAAGGCGCTTTATCAATTATTCTTCTAGAAATCGGAGTAATATACCGCAGGTCGGGAACACCGATATATTCTGAATTTCCGTGAAGGCCAGCGGAGGAAAGTTCAGCTTCAATTGTGTTGTCCGTCAACCTTCGCAATCGGAGCTTCCCATCTAGAAAATCCAATAGTACATCAGCGGTAGAAATCAAAGGATTTGAATTGTCCCCGCGATAAAATATTCGCGGACTTGAATGGCATAATGTGTTCCAAGCAGTTGTTTCTTCTCCAGCAAACTCATCAAGAAAAGCGATTGGAGAATGACTGGGGCTACTTTCTGATTGGTGGTGTTTCCACGCACACCAATAAGGGTACTGATTGAGACCCCTTTGCATAAATTCGCTTGCAGGCTGGTTCTTTAACCACCCTCGCGAGTATACCCGTTTTGAGTTTGGTAGTTGAGTAAAATAGAATGTAGTGTGTATAATATTTCTACGAATGCCTTCAAGAAAATCTTCTTCTAAACTATATTTTTCTTGCGGGAATAATACTAATAAATCCCTAGCAGAATACACTTTTCGCCGATATTCTAATCCTCGGTCATCAAGAATATCCCGCCAAAGCCGAGAATATTCTGTTTTAAACGTCTCATAGTTTGAAACCGATACTCCAATACCTATTGGCGCGAAGAAATGTCCAATGCGGCCAGCGTGATATTCTTTTGAATCAAAGCCTGTGATCTGATCCATGATCGCCTAATGTGATTAACTGATAATAAAAGCATTACCCGCGAGTATACCGTGAAATGCGTTGAGCACACTATTTGGCGTTACTTGAGTAGTCATGTCGAATTTGTGGCCATCCAACTGGATTTATGGGCAAATACCATTTTAGAGGCAAAGCCTCAAGAGAAGGGCCAGGTGATATTTATGCCGGGTGAATCAGCAGAAGGATTGCACAGGGTCTTAAAGGCAAAGGCCTTAGCGCATCATCCACAAAAAGGGATTGAAACGCATCCCATTGACCGAGAATCCCTCGAACGCGGTATCCGTCATCTCAGCCGCTCACTTCACGTATTCGAATCCCAAACGCAACGACCTGATACGGGTTTTTCTATAAACATCGTTCCTCCGGGTGAAGAACGTTCGTTGGCGTTGCGATTAAAGATCATTCATCCCAAACAGCCCGGCGAAAAAACTGCTCCCACTTCTACCACGAACTTGCATCACGTGTTTCAGAATCCTTCGGAGGCGTTGGCTGCCCATGCTGCCATCGTTTCAATTTTAAAGGAACGATTTGGGCGCGGAAGAAGTGTGGTTACGCACAATCCCCATTTGCTTGACATTTACCGTTTTCCTGTCCATAAAACGTGAGGCATCTCGTTTCAGGAGAAGGATCATGCCCGCAAGAGAACGCAATGAAGAACCCGTTAAGAAACGTGTCGGAGGCTCATCCTTCGATCCCGCGCACATTGCCAAGCTTTCCGATGCAGAAAAAGAGCGCCATGGTTTCGACCCCCGTTTAGCGGATACTCCCGAACGCGTTAAAAGATTTTACGGAACGCGGTTTCGCGGTCCTTCGGGAATGGAAGGCGGTTCCGGCATTCATGAACGTAACGCCAAGGAATGGACGGTATACTTCAAAAAGCTAGCGAGGCTCCGCGAGGATTATGGAATCGATCCCGCGGATCGTGTTCAATGGGAGGCTGCCCGTTCGGTGGGCACTCTCCGACGTCTTGGCTTGACGGAACCGAGACATAATTTCTCTGCAGAATCCGAAACGTTGTGGAAACAACGCGCGGCCAGTGCATCCTCGCTTGCGCCTTTTCCTACGGTTTCATTCCGGTCAGAGATTGCAAAATGGCTGGCTCACTCGGATACCTCCGGTCATGGCTTGCACGAGGTAAACCTTCGTTCGGTGGGTCCCAAGCTATTTTTTGGTGCGCAACTCACGCATGGGGGCCATCGGGCCGTCTCCCATTTCGCGGAAGCCCAACTGCCTTCCGCAGGCGATGCCGAAAAACTGAGAATGTTTTCCCGGGATAACATGTGGGAACGCCTTCACGCTAACGAAATGGTTGTTTCGGAGACCCCGACTTCATTGACGGCCATCGCAAAAAAAAGAATGGAAACCCGGACGGATCCCCAAGGCTTGGCAAACGACTTGAAAGAGATATTGACGCATCATATTCGTGAGCATGGACACCGCCCCGGATTTGCGTTGTCGGTCCAACACGAGGGTTCCGCGGTTACCTTGAAGACATCTATTTCGGGCGTCGATCGCCTCGGACTGGTTCTTGGAGCTACCGTGCGCGCCAAAAACCCAACAAAGGCTGCATTCATTCAGGAAACGTTGGAACAGCATGCTAGAAGCGTTCTCCGCACGTCCGTGGAGAGACTGCGCATCGAAGAACAGGGAGCCTTTCAATTTGTCATCCGCAAGCGTTCTTGAAGAGGATGGCTGCGTTCCTTTTTCCCTTAACCATATTTTTTCACGAAGCGTTCGATGCGATCGTACGCTTCCTTTTGAGTTTTCAAATCGGGTAGTGTCACGACTCGGAAGAACCGGTCCTCGGGCTTCATCGCAAAACCGCTGCCGTGCACGACGCGCACGCCTTCTTCCTCCAACAACTGGATCACGAATTCCTTATCGGTTTTCCACGGCCCTTTCAAGAGTTGAGGGAACGCGTAAAACGCGCCTTTCGGGGGCACGCAACGAATGCCGGGAATCGCGTTCAATCGCTGGCTCGTATAATTCGCCCGTTCCTTCAGCATCGCCAAATACTTTCGCGCTTCCGCATCGTCCTCGGAAAAATGCCGGATTCCGTGCGCGTACGCGTGTTGAACTGCCTTGTTGGCCGAGAGCCTAAACCCGCACACTTTCACGAGAGCGTTCTTGAGTTTATCGTCCGGGAAGTTGCTGAATAGCGCATGACCCGTACGCCACCCGGGTGCGTAATACCCTTTCGAAAGCCCGTCGAGCGTAATGACGGGAACGTCTTTCGTCAACGAGGCCATTGAAACGTGTTTTCCTTCGAAACGCAACAACCGGTAGATTTCGTCCGAGAGGATCGCGACGTTGCCTTTCCCCTTGTCCTTCACGACATCGATGATGGCCTTCATTTTTTCTTCCGTGCAAACCGCGCCCGTGGGATTGCTGGGATTAATATTGACGACCGCAAACGTGTTCCCGTCAATGGCGGCTTCAATTTGTTCCACTTTCGGCTGCAACGCGTTCTCGGGATCCAAATCGTAATACCGCGGCGTGCCTTCGTACCAGTTCACCCGCGCCGTGTATAGCGGATAATCCGGGCGAGGCAGCACCATGTTCGTGCCTTTTTCAACGGAGACCCCGATCAAGTAATCCACGATTTCGCTTAACCCGTTTCCTGCGACGACGTTATCGGGTTTCGCGTCATGGATGCCTCTTTTTTTCGCGTCCGCTGCCACGGCTTCCAGCAAAACGCGCTCGCCTTGCTCCGTTGCGTATCCATCGAACCGGCCGTTTGTTTGAATGTTATGTACGAGCGCGTCCTTGATGCCCTTGAACATCGCGAATCCGTACAATCCGTCGTACGCGCCCGGGTCCCCGATGTTCAACTCGTACGTTTTCACTCCTTTCTTCTTGAGTGCGGCCACTCGCGCCCCGATTTCCACGTCCCGAATGGGATAACTCGCTTTTTGTGCCCGGTTCGTGATCCGAATCAATGCCATCCCCCCGCTACCCAGCTGAAGCTAGTAAGATGACAAAGCCTTAAAACGCTTGAGTCGCCTGAATGCGCTTCAAGAAAAAGAAAATAAAAAAAAAGAAAAAAAGCCAGGTTAAGAAATTACTCCTTCGATTCTTCGGATTCTTCGGCGGGCTCGTCTTCAGGGGCCTCTTCCGATTTCTCTTCCGGAGCGTCGGATTGCGGCTGGCCTTCTCCCAAGACCTCGCCGACTGCAAAGCGGTTTTTAACTTCCGCGATTCGGACGCGCACTTTTTCGCCCTTCTTCGCTCCCGCCACGAAGACAATGAAACCTTCCACGCGGCCGATGCCATCGCCTTTCTTCGCAGTATCCTGGATTTCCAGGTCATATTCTTCGCCTACTTTTACGGGAGGCTCGCGAAAACCGCCTCCAAACGACGGACGGAAGTTTCTCCGGCCACCGGCAAAGTCTCCTTCAGGTCTAAACCACATACATTTCACCTATTCATATGCAACGGACGCTCTTCACAATGCGTTCATTGGATCGCACGTACGCTGCCTTTCGATACATATAAAAAATATTATTTTTTGTCAGGCGCTTTCACGACATGCTTCGCTTCCTTGGATTCGCCTTTCCCCTTCTTTTTAGCCGTCGAAGCGTATTTCTTCGTCCACTTGTATTCCGTGGGCGTGCGCTTTAAGACCCGTAAATTGACTTCGCACTTGCGCGTGCAAAAGTTAAGCATGCTGCCGTCCCTTCGAAACAATCGCGTTCCTCGTCCTTCCTTGAGTTCGTTTCCGCAGAAGCTGCACGTGGCCATTTCGTTTCACTAAATACGTCGTTTCTTTCCGCGCTTGGATTTGAGGGGCTTGGCTTCCCGCTCGGTTTCCAGAAGCATCAGATAATCTCCAATTCGAATCGGTCCCTTCACGTTTCTTCGGATGACGCGTCCTTTGTCGCGTCCTTCCAGGACCTTGCATAAAACTTGCGTAATTTCTCCGAACACGCCGCTTCGACCCACGAGCTCCACGACTTCCGCTAGAAAGCCTTCCGCGGTTCTCGGGCCCTCGGTATTTCGTTCCGTCGGCTTGCTTTCTTTCTTACCAGAATCCGATTCACGCATGACTCGTCTCACGCTTTCTTTTCTTCAGCCGGTTTTTCCGGAGCGGGAGGTTGTTCAATGGTCTTGGGCTCCGCTTTAGCCTCTTCGTTAGGCTTTTCGTCCATCGTTTCCTCTTTCTTTTCGGCCTTCTTAACCTCTTTCTTCGCAGGCTTTTTCTTCACGTCCTTCTTCTTTTCTTCCTTCTTTTCGTCGCCCTTGAAGCCCATCTTGCCTTCCATCTTGTTAATAATATCTTTAATGGCTCCATCGGCTTCCGCGCCTCCTGCGTTAGCCACCGCGATCGCCGCGGATGGAACGTTCAACCCGGCGGCCTTGCCGACTTCCGTCTTCTCCTTTACGAAGATGAAGGGAATGCGCTTCTCGGCGCACAACTCGGGCAAATGCATCACGATTTCCGGAGGATCCACGTCTTCGGCGATGACGACGAGCTTGGCTTCACCGCGCTCGATCGCTTTCGTGCACTCGTTGGTGCCTTTCCGGATGTTTCCGCCCGCACGAGCCGCTTCCACGATAGCGAGTGCTTTCTTCTGGATATCGACCGGAGTCTCATATTTTACGTAGGATGGTTTCGCCATATTACAATCTCACCTAATTCATTGATTGTAAGACACAATCAGCAAACGAGGAAATTACCATATATCCCAAGCTTTAAATACCTGTCTCTTGGCCTCATGCTATTTCCTCTTCAAAGGCAAAACGCAGGTAATTCGCCCATTTTCATGATCGGCTGAATACAGCTAATATAATATCCCGCAAACAGCAGCGCTGCCACCATTCCTAAAAAAACGCTTTGTGAGAGATTGGGTGCTTCCACTTTTGGAACGAGATCCAAGCCAACCAGAATGGCGCGGTTATCATAAGCAGCGCGTAGATAACTGAAACCCATCCTGGAAGCAAGCCTATACTCAAATTGAATATTACTACTGCAGTTACCCCGAGGACGATGACTTCAAGAACCCAAAAAGAAACGATTCCCAGAATGAAACCACTTCCTTCTTTTATGAAGTTCATTTCTCATTTCCGTTCCTTCATTAGCTCCTTGATTTGGTCCATGGTCACGAATTCCAAGGGGTTGATGCTGTTCAATATGTAGCGCATTTCCTGCACGTCCTTCTTCAATTCCTTCAATTCCTCGCGCAAGCCATTCAAGTCCGCCGTATTCGCGGAAGAACTGCTCGATTCCGAGGGCCCGCTACCCTTCTGCTCCTCCAATTCCTTGATGCGCTGGTTGTGCGCCACGATCGTTCGGCCGATCACTTCCTCGTTCTTTTCAATCGTATTCATTTTCTGGGCGATTAAGCTGATTTTAGAGTCCAGCGTACGCACATCCGCCTTCAACGACTCGACATCCCGAGCGGTTTTCACAGCCATTATTTATTCTCCTCGACGAAACCATTTTAATGTCACGCCGCTTAAAAACGCTTGCTTTCAATCTTAAAAGAGAGGTGGACTCGAATGCTTCCCAACATGAATCCCAAGCAAATGGCGCAAATGATGCGCCAGTTCGGAATCAAATCGCAAGAAATTCCCGCAGACAAGGTCATCATCCACAAAACGGATGGATCCACGATCGAGATACGGGAACCGCAAGTCGTCGCGCTCGACATGCAAGGTCAGAAATCCTTCCAGATCTCCGGCACCTTGGTGGAAGGCGCTTCCGAACCAAGCGAAACCGAGGAAAGCACGGAAGATAACGACGTGACCCTGATCATGGAGCAAGCCCACGTCTCGAAAGAAGAAGCGGAACAGCTCTTGAAGGAAGCGGACGGAGACATCGCGGCCGCGATTCTCAAAGCCAAGAAGGAGTGAACGCATGCTTTTCGTTGACGGCTCCCATTTGGAGGGTGGAGGCCAAATCTTGCGCACCAGCCTCTCGCTTTCCGTGCTCCTCCGACAACCGTTCGAGATCAAAAACATTCGCGCGAACCGTCCGAATCCGGGCATGCGACCCCAACATCTGGCCGCGGTCCGAGCGCTTCAGCAGATCGCGAACGCACGCATTACGGATGCGTATCAACACTCCTCTTCCTTACGCTTCGAACCCCGCGAATTAAATCCCGGAAAATTTATTTTCGATGTCGCGTCCGAAACGCCTTCTGCAGGGAGTGTGACGCTGCTCTTTCAAGCCTTGCTTCCCGCGCTCGCTTTCGCTCCCCAACCGTCCGCGCTCATTTTAAGAGGCGGAACGCACGTGTCATGGAGCCCCTCCTACGAGTATTTACAATCGGTTTTCCTTCCCGCCTTAAAAAAATTCGGTTTGGAATGCCATCTATCCATTAAAAAATGCGGTTTCTATCCGGAAGGAGGAGGCGAAATGCACGCGTCCATTACCCCGGTGAGTTCTCTACAGTCTTTTTCTCTCCTGGATCGCGGTCCCCTTCAATCCATCACCGGCGTTTCCGGCGTGGGCCATTTAACTGAAGACATTGCCACCCGCCAAAAAAGCGCCGCTTTAAATAAACTCGTGCATCTCTCCGCGGATAAACGCGTGTCCCAGAACACGGTTCCATCGAGAGGAAAAGGGTCCTTTCTGTTTCTTAATGCGCATTACGCGCATACCAAGGAAGGCTTTGGCTCGCTGGGGGGCCGCGGGAAGACCGCTGAACGAGTGGGATCGGAAGCCGCTGACGCGTTAATGAAATACCACGCATCCAACAACGCACTCGATATCCATTTAGCGGATCAACTGCTTCTTTACGCTGCCCTCGCCGAAGGGGGAAGCCGTTTTTCGTGCGAAGCGTTCAGCAACCACTTGCGAACCAACGTGTACGTTCTTCAGAGGTTCCTTCCAAAACTGGAAGTCGAGCTGGACGAATCCCGTAAGGAAGTGCGCGTTCGCGGAATCGGCTTTCATTCTAAGTAACCACGACGGGGCCGATGGTAGCCGCTTGATTCCCGAAATGATCGATGATGGAGAGCGTTACGTTGAACTCGCCAGGACCACCATACGTGTGCTCCATATAATAGACGTCCGTTACCGTAATATTATGGTCTCCAAAATCCCAGTAGTATTTAGATACGTTCCCGCGGTAATCGGCACCCGTTGAATCGTTCACGAATGCATAGAAGTCGACTCTTGGTGCGGCGGGCATCGCGGTATCGAACGTGACCTCCGGATCCACGGGAAGGCATACGCCGTTAGAACAACCGTACGTGCACGTTTCGCTGGCCCGGTAAATACAGGTTCCGTCCTCGCATACCGCGGAATGTTTGCGCAAATTTCCTTCGCAGGTATCCCCGCAGTCCACATCGAAGCACGCCGTCCGTTCTTCCAGTATTCCGGACGTGGAATTGCTTTGATTGAGCGCCGGGTTGAAAATATTGTAGATGGAGAAGTTGACGACGAGCACGACAATGAATACGGAGATGCCGATGAGCAGAATGAATTCAACGGATGTCACGGCTTTCTTCATGAGCTTGAAGACGCGGCCGCGGTATAAAACGCTTTTCCCGCTGGCGTCAAGACGAACGTTTTTATAGCTGGCATCCGTCACGCTTTTCAGGTGTTGCGTTTGGACAAGAAATCGCAAGGTTCCATGGAATACATTCTGTTGCTTGCAGGCGTCCTGCTCATTGTCGTCTTAGTGATCATCATCTTGCGCGGAAACGTCTTCTCGGCCGCCGATCACCAGATTCAACAAAACTATAACACGTTCGCCAACATTTCGAATACTTCGAATTGTTCGTTGGCGGGCTGCTAGTTTTTTCCTCGGGGAATACAGAAACGTTTTTAAAGGAGTCTTTAATACTCCATTGAGTCTGTTGTTCAATCCCACGAGGTCGATGGAAAAAATGAAATTTATGCGAGACCGCAAAGCGCAGGGAGCGTTCGAGTACATCCTGTTGCTAGCCGGAGTTCTGTTAATTGTCGTACTCGCCATTATCATTCTGCGAGGCAGCGTGCTCGGATCGGCCAACAACCAGATTACGACGGGTGTCGAGACCTGGAAAAACAATACCGCAGCTTGCGCATCGAACGAACAATTGTGGTCAAACGGATCCGGAGGATACTGTTGTACCGCACCGCCAGCCACCGGTTGCTACTTCCTGCCATTATAGGCTCATTTTTTCTTTTTTTTTATTTTCTTTTTTCTTTTGTTTTTCACTTCTTTTAGTGCGAACGGGTTAAACGATATGTTAAAATCTCTCTTTACCTAGAGTTGGGTAGGTCGTTGAGAGGCGTTCGTATGCCCCGATTCCATTCCTCCAAAAAGAAAACGCATCACGTGAAGCACGGCGCCCTCACCTGCCTGGAATTCATGACCACTGCTAAACTTCCCACGCGCTACGGCGAGTTCACGATCGTTGCGTTTTGTGACCCCGACAAGAAAGAGCATTTCGCCATCGTCAAAGGAGTCGTTAAAGGCAGGAATAGCGTGCCGGTTCGCCTGCATTCCGAATGCGCGACCGGCGACGTCTTGGGTTCCCTCAAATGCGATTGCGGGCCTCAACTGCATCACAGCATGGAGTATATAGCGCAGCAGCCGTTCGGCGTCCTGCTGTACTTGCGCCAGGAAGGCCGCAACATCGGTCTCGTGAACAAAATCAAGGCCTACCATCTACAAGATTTGGGCATGGATACCGTGGAGGCGAATCAGGCGTTGGGCTTGCCGGATGACGCGAGGGATTACGAGTTCGCAGCTGAGATGCTGAAGCATTTGGGCATTCAATCCATTATTCTGCTCACGAACAATCCCCATAAGGTGCAGGATTTGAAGTCGCGCGGCATCACGATCGTGAAGCGCATGCCCCTTGAACTTCCCGCGAATCCCTTGAACGAAAACTACTTGAAAGTAAAAAAGAAGAAGTTCGGTCACTTCCTAAAACTGAACCGCCCGTAATACGGTTCGCTTAACCCGTTTATTTCAAGTACTGGAAGACGGCACTGTTCGATTCGGCCATGAGCTCTTTGGTGCGACGAAGATCTTGCCTCATGAGCCGCTCAATGTCCTCATCCTCCGCTTCCCGTGCGTGCAATTCGTACGCGTAAATGATGGCAGCCGCAACCAATGACACGAACGCGATCAATAAGATGAACGCCAGCGGGGAAATGGCGATGTTGAAGAAGAAGTTGAGCCCGAAGAGCACGGCAATTAACAGAACGAGGTAGATCAAAAACGGCCGCACCGCGGAAAACGGGTGCATTTTCTTACGGGTTTGCGGAAGCTCCACTTGGAAACGCAAGCGTTTCTTCGCGTGCGCCTTTCTCTTTAGTGTTCGTTTCTTCATTTCTCGTTCCCAGTCTTTTCGTTAACGTCCTTTTTATCGTTATCTCCCAGTACCAGAACGGCTGCTGCAACGACGGACGTCCATAACCCGTTCTTGTCGCAGACCGCGGACTTCGTCACGTTCGACGTCCTCACGATTTGCCCGGAAATTTTAAATATGCGTTCTTTTTCATCCCATGTTTGGCCGGCCTCGAACTCGATGCCGAGCGTGGAAGCCAGCATGGACCCCGCGAGTTCTTCCGCGTAATCCCCTGCTTTTTGCTCCGTTTCCCCGTACGAGTGGTGCTCGCTCAAGTACCCGTACTGTTTTTCGTCCGCGGGAATCGCCACGCCAACCGAAGCCGCTACGAGACGGTTGGGTTCGTTGCTGTCGTTTCGAGCCATGACCACGTACGTGATCTCACCCGGCATCAAGAGCTCGATGCCGACATTCATGGGAACGATTTTGCATCCCGGCGGGTAAATGCTGGACACGTGCACTAAATTGTATTTCTCGATGCCGGCGTCTCGGAGCGCCAGCTCAAAGGATTGAAGTTTTTCGCGGTGTTTCCCAACTCCTGAGGTAAAAAACATCTTGTTCGGAACGTGGTTCATGTCTACTCCTTCTTCGAGCACGATTCCGTGCAAAGGTTACGCACGAGCCATGGCTCGCCGGGGTCTGGGAACCGCGGTCGCCTTGCTTTCCACAAATAGTTTGCCTCGATGCACGAATTCCTCCATGACGCGCGTGGGACCAAAGTATTGCTTGATGATCTCGATCACTTTCTTGCGGTCAAAGGCTTTGCACGAGTACAAGTCAAACGTGAAATATCCGAGTTCCGGGAACGTGTGGATGCTGATATGACTTTCCGCAATCAGAACAAACCCGCTAATTCCTCCATCGTCGTTAGGGGTTCCGCCCGGCCACCAAACCGTGTACGGCAACGTCATCTTCGTCATGCCGATTTGAGCCGGCAGTTTATCCAGGAAGTCAAACACCAGATTCATGTCGCGAATTTTTTGTTTATCGCATCCATGACAATCCAGCATCAAGTGCGGACCGTGCATCGTTCTCCGAAACACCCCGTTTCAATTTTTTTTATGATCAAGGAAAAAGATATTTCCGAAAAAAGTATTTGATGAGCAAATATAAACGTTTCGTTTTTTGGGAAAAAATATTTTCAAAAATATTTTCCGGAAAAAAATTAATTCCGCGTAGGAATCGTCGTTATTTCCCTCGTAAAAAGGCGTATCCCGTCATTTTGTACGCCAGTCTAGCGGCCAAAAAGTCCGGAGCCACCAATCCGGGGATGGGCGATAGTTCCATGACATCCGCCCCCATCCACTCCTTTTTTTCCGCGACCGATCGAAGGATGCGCAGCGTTTCATACCAGTTCAGTCCCCCGGGTTCCGGTGTTCCCGTTGAGGGCATCACGCCGGAATCCAACGCATCCACATCGAACGTCACGTACACGTTTTCCCCGCACGCCCGGACGATCTCCTCCACTTTCCACGATTCTTTTTCGGAGGCCCTGAACGTTTTCACTTGCTTTCCGTACTGCTTCCATGTCTCGACATCTTCTTCGGATACGGATCGAATGCCCACTTGCACGACGGAGAATCCAAGGTCGAGTGCCCGGCGCATGACGCACGCGTGATTATCCTTCGTATTCTCGTACGCATCCCGCATGTCCGGATGCGCGTCGAATTGAAGCACCGTTAGTTTCCGTTTTTTTTCCCGGAACGCCTCCAAGGCGCCCGCGGTCAACGAATGTTCGCCTCCGAGCATGAACGGAAATTTCCGGTCCTCCAATATTTGTTGCACGGCTTCACGGACTCTTTTGATGGTGTGCTCGGGCCCGCGCAGATCCGATTCAAGTTCATCCGTCGTGTACAAGCCGAGCTGCGTGAAATCGCTTTTAAGTTCCTCATCATACGTTTCCATGTTGCGCGATGCGGTAATCATCGCGTGCGGGCCTTCCCGTGCCCCCGTGCGGTATGACGTCGTGCCATCGTACGGAACCGGCAAGTAGACGACGCGTGCCTTCTCGTAGTCTTGTTCGGCTATTCCGGCAAACCGGTACGGAACCTTGGTATGCGGATACGCAAATCGTTTCGGCATCGTTCAACCCATTCGAAGAGATGGTCCACTCTTTAAAGCCTTTGGTTTTTTCCCTTGGATGGCGCGGATTATTTTTTATCCATCATGCGTCCGCAGCAACTCATTTCCACTTCGGAAGTGCGCCCGCAGGTTAGGCACATGAATTCCTTTCGGGGGGCTGGCTGTTTTTTTTCGGTCATGCGCGACCCGCAACACATTTCCAATTCGTCGGAAATTCGTCCGCAGTGCGAGCAGGTGTATTCCATCATGTTCCCTCTTACGAGTGGGATTTCGAGGCAAAATATTATAAAGCTTTTTCTCAGCGCGGTTTCCGTTGGTCACTCCCGAGGGCCGGATGCTTTCCTTGATTACGCACCTGAATGTACAATACGAGTCCGGACGCCAATACCAATGCGGCCATGAACAGGACGAGCATCTCAAACGTCAATTGATTGCCGATGAACGCGTACAGCAACGTTCCGGGAATCATTCCGAGTGTCGTAGCGGCAATGAATTTCCAGAAATCGATGTCCGTCAGTCCGGATCCGTAACTCACGGCATCAAACGAAAAGAATGGAATCAACCGCGCGAAAAAAATGGCTGCGAATCCGTGGTGTTCAAAAAAATTATCGGCTCGCATCAGATTTTTTTCGGACACAAATCGCACCACCGCTTTCCTTCCGAAACGCCTTGCCAGCCAGAAACAAATTACGGCTCCAAGAACCGATCCGATGCCCGCATATAATGCACCGGGCACGGTTCCATACAACGATCCCGCAACGAGCACGGGAATGCTGTTCGGCAAGGGCGCCAGAATCGAGAAGGCGACTTGAATGAGGATGATCGCCATCGGTCCTCCGATACCCATGTCCAAAACAAATGCTTTCAGGGTCCGAGGGTCCGCGAACGCGGAAAACACGTACAGCAATGCGATAAATAACGTGATCGCAATTCCGGCTTCCACGTCTTTTCGATCGAACCAACGCCTATATTTCGTTAAACGGGGCTTCATTTGCATTCGTTTCATTTCAACACTTTATATACGTACTGAATTCTCGAAATTCATCGCAAGCTTTAAATGGAGCGCGTTCTTCGTTTGCGTATGGACCAGAAGGCGCAGACCTCTACGGAGTACATTCTATTGATTGCGTTGGGGCTCGTGGTCGTTCTCGCGGGTATTGCCGTAGCCACTCAGATCAAGACCATTTCGGATGTGGTATCCGCTCGCATTTCCGCGGACCGCAATAAAGTCATTGCCATGTTCGTCTCGTAAGGCGTCCGGCGCATGGATTTATTACCCCTCATTCTGGCCGTCTCATTCTCCCTAATAGCCAGTTTCTCCGACATCAAAAAACGGGAAATTGCCGACTCCCTTAATTTCGGCGCGTTCGGCCTGGCCGTGGTGCTCAACGTGCTCTACGTTCCAGAGGCTTCTTTTCTACTCGCGCGTTTTCTTCCCTTTATTTCCCTCGCATTCCTTTTCTCTTTCCTCCTTTATCGCGTGGGAGCCTGGGCCGGCGGAGACGTCAAATTCTTCACGGCGCTTGCGGCGTTCTATCCCTTGCTCAATCCCTTGTTCTCGTTCTATTCCTTCTTCTCCATCTTCCTATTCTCCGTGTTATTGCTCGTCCCGGTCATGCTGCTCATCTATATGCCGCGCATCGCTCCTTATGCGTCGCACCTGCAGGAATTGCTAAAACAAAGTCTTTTCTCCTCCTTGAACGCATCCATTTTCTCGTACGTGGTGCTCATCGTTCTTTCCTTTGTTTTCTTCTTCTTCCCGGATTCCCCCCTCCTCCTCATCCTCGTCGTCCTCTTGTTGTATTTCCTCGACATTCCGTTGGCCCCTTCCATCGTTTTATTCGTCATTTTCTGGTTCATGTACGGGTTGGAACTTGAATTGTATCTCTTTCTTTTCGCGATCGCGTTCGCGGCCAGTTTCTTTACGCGTACGTTTTCCTTGCTTTCCACGCACGTGTTGCGCGTTACTGTACCGATAAAACACGTGAAGGAAGGCATGATTCCTTCCGAAACCGTGGTGCAAAAAGGCAAACGCGTGTACCGCTTTGAACCGTTGCAATTCCGTTCCCGTATTCCCATTGCGACTTCGTTATTCCAAAAAGGGCATTCGATTTCGCAGGTAGTCAAAATTCTTCTGGGCACGCCATTGCAGGGTCGCGTCATTGTCAGCGCGTTGAAGGCTCGCGGGGTGACTCCTCGAGAGATAAAAGCCTTAAAAAGGGCGGGACTTAAACACCTCGTGGTGCGCGAGAGCATGCCTTTTGCCCCCTTGCTTTCCGTGGGGTTCCTCGCCGCCACCTCGTGGGATATTTTATGGCATTTGGGGCTCCGATGAACCAACCTTTTTCCCTGACGGTCGATCCAGGCGTTCATCGTCCTGCGCGCGGCCAGATGAGCATCGAATTCTTCCTGATCGCCGGCTTCATCTTATTGGCGGCCAGCGTGCTCATCAGCAACAGCGACATACAAATCCAGGAAACCGCCGCGTTAAGCAACGTGGTTGCAGGCCGTAATGCGATGGATCTCATGATTTCAAACGCTCGCTACGTTTACTATTCCGGCAACAATTCCGTGATCACGCACATTACCTTTATTCCCGCGAACACGACGTGCTTCAACTACAATGCCTCTAACGGCCGCCTTTACTGCTTGACGTCCGGACTCACCGGACTCGTGTACAGCGACGCGGTTCCATTCCCCATGACTTCCGTTCTCGGTAATCAGTGCGCGGATAACGGTTGGCTACGCATTCGCACGCAGAACCAAAACAGCGTCATCGTCTATAACTGTACACGGGTTTGAATTATGAGAGCGCAGATCGGCGCAGAATACATTTTTCTGGTCGCCCTGGTGTTTGTCCTCGTTTCCGCTTCCGTTCTTCAATCCTTCAAGGATTCGGAAATCAATTTGGGTCTGTCGGGCGCGCGCTTGGCTTGCCAGGAATTCGCCGCGAAACATTCGGAGTTCGACTGCTATATTCTGGGGTATTCCGTGGATGAAACGCTTCGACAAGTCAATATCACGCCCCAACTTTCCTTTGACTATACGGTCAATGATCGTCAAGCGCTCAAGGATCTCATGCTCTATCGCTGGTCTCAGATTTTCCGCCCGGATTCCGATCCCGATTACGCTATTAACTGTTATCGTGCCGCCTACTTTGATTACTGTTACACGTATAACTAGCTCCCCTTCCCGCTTCCGTCTCGCTTAAAATATTTGGCTTCCCACTCTAACTGATGACGCTTTTCTATGCGGACTTGCACTTGCATTCGAAATACTCGCGAGCCGTCAGTCCGCGCATGGATTTGGAGCATTTAGCGGAAGGAGCCGTGAAAAAAGGCCTTGGCCTGCTGGGCACGTCGGATTTCACGCATCCGCTCTGGTTTTCCGAACTCCGAAAGAAATTGGAATCCGAAGGCAATGGGTTCTTCCGACTCAAAGGCAGCCCCGCACCCGTTCGCTTCATTCTCCAAACCGAGGTGAGCACCATTTTTTCCGATCGTGGAAACGTGAAGAAGGTCCATCACCTCGTTTACTCGCCTTCCCTTGAAATCGTTCAGCAGCTCAATGACCGCTTGGAGAAAAAAGGGAACCTCTTGGCCGACGGAAGACCCGTATTCGGAAAAACCACGGGTGCGGAACTCGTCGAAATCTGCAAGGAAATCAGTCCGGAGATGGAAATCATTCCCGCGCACGCCTGGACGCCCTGGTTCTCCATTCTCGGAAGCAACTCGGGTTACGATTCCATTGCGGAAGGTTATGGGGATCAAGCCTCGCACATTCGCGCGTTTGAAACCGGAATGAGTAGCGATCCCGCCATGAACTGGCGCGTCTCCTCTCTCGACGCCTACGCGCAAATCAGCAATTCCGACTCGCATTCCCCGTATCCCTACCGCATCGGCCGCGAATGCAACGCCTTCGAATTCCCTGAAAACCAATCGACGTACCGCAACGTCTTCCGCGCCATCTATTCAAAGGATGCTAACCATTTCAAATACACGGTGGAAACGGATCCCCATTACGGGAAATACCATTACGACGGACACCGCAACTGCTCTTTTTCGAGTACGCCTCAAGAATCCGCGAAATTAAACGATAAATGCCCGAAATGCGGGCGCTCGCTGGTCATAGGCGTTTGGCATCGCGTGGAAGCCTTGGCGGATCGCGAACCCGGCTTTGTTCCGCCGAAAGCGATTCCCTTCAAAACGCTTTTACCGTTGCAGGAACTCGTGTCCAGCTGCTTCCGTTCCGCGCTCCCGTCCCCACGCGTTTTCGAGGAAACCGAACGCCTGATTCGCGTTTTCAGCAACGAACTCCGCGTGCTGCTGGAAGTTCCTGAAGCCGATCTGAAAAAGGAAACGCATGCGCAGCTCGCGCAAGCCATCCTGGCGAACCGAAACGGTTCTCTTAAAGTCAAGGCGGGCTACGACGGGTTATACGGCGTATTAGAGCTCTCGGAATCGCTTCAGCTCGAGAAAACCCGCGGACAAAAACGCTTGAAAGAATACGATTAAAAGTTCTGGTATTCCGCATCATTGAACTCGTACGCGCTTTTCAAGAACCGGCTATCGTCGAACGAGAACGTCTTCAATACCTCTTCCAGTTTTCCACAATATTTCGTAAGCGTTGCATCTTCCTGCGACGCATCCAATATATATTCGCGGTCCTCGAACGCAAATGCGACCACGGGGTGAATGCGGTTTTTTTCCAGCTCCAATACGCGCACATGCGGGTTGGCACCCAACGCCTTCAATACACTGCACAACAAGACGGCTTTATCGAATAAGTCGCCGGCGTTCAAGTCCAACGATTCTCGCGGAGTCAACCAAAACAGTACCGCCAAATCCGAATGAATGTTCTTCATGTTTCTAACGTTGGTGAACGCTTTATCCGCCGCAAACAAAAAATCGTGTTCGTATACGTATGCCGGCGATTCTCCGGCGGTTCCGGATTTCTTTTTATCCTCCGCGACTTCCGCGAGAATGCGTTCCTTGAGTTCCAGCACGGCCTCGTTTTCCGGCTGCACCAATGTCTTCAGCTCGGGAATCGTTTTCTCCTCGTTTTCATTAACGAGTGTCGCATACCGATCGATAATTCGGCGGAAAAATCGGATTTTGAGCTTCAACGAATCGATTTCTTTGCTGGAGGTATCTGCTGAAGACTCGATCGTTTTCTGGGATTCCGGCGACTTGCTCTTTTTACCGAGCAGCTCGTCAAACACCATATATAAACCTACCTCCCTTTAGCTTATTAAGAGCTTCGGACTCCTAGTTTTCGAGGGGAATTTTGGGTTTGCGCATCGAACGGATCCTTAAACGTAACCGCCGCTACGTCGACCGCGCTATTGAAAAATACGTTCCCAAACACGCTTCCAAGAAGAGCATGATCGCGGCCTGCGGCAAGCCGCGTTATGCGTACGCCGTTGAAACGGCCGACCGTTCCGTTCACGATCCCATCTGGGAGTTGTTATCCCGCGGTGGCAAGCGCTGGCGCCCCACCCTCTTCCTCCTCGTGGCTGAAGCGTTTGGCTCCAAGCCTTCGAAACTCTACGATTTAACGGTCGTTCCCGAGGTCGCTCACAACGGTACGCTGATGGTGGATGACGTGGAAGACGATTCCGATCTACGAAGAGGAAAGCCCTGCATCCATCGCATGTACGGCGTCGACGTCGCGGTCAACGCGGGCACGGCCATGTATTTCCTTCCCCTCCTCGTATTCAAGCGCATGAAGAACCGATTTCCCAAAGACCGCATGCTGAAAGCGTATGAGATTTACGCGCAGGAAATGATCAACATTTCTTACGGGCAAGGGTTCGACATTTGGTGGCACCGCGGCCACGCTTCCCTCGTCACCGAAAACGAATATTTGCAGATGTGCGCGTTCAAGACCGGTACGCTGGCGCGCATGAGCGCGAAGCTCGGCGCCTTGTTTGCCGGCGCCACCGATAACGAGATCGAGCTGGCGGGTGCGTTCGCGGAATCCATCGGCATCGCGTTCCAAATCCAGGATGACCTACTCAACTTGTCCGCCCAACAATCGAAATACGGCAAGGAGATCGGCGGCGACATCTCGGAAGGCAAGCGCACGCTCATCGTGATCCACGCGCTCAAGCACGCTTCCTCGAAAGACCGCAAACGCTTGCTGTTCATTCTCAACGCGCGCACGAAGGACCAAGAACGCGTGCGCGAAGCCATTGCCATCATGGAACGCACGCGTTCGATGGAATACGCGAAGGCGTTTTCCCACCGTCTCGTTAGAAACGCGTGGAAGCGCTTCTCGCGCGTGCTCAAGAAAAGCGATGCGAAAGAGGCGTTGAAGGAGTTCGCGTGGTACCTTATCGAGCGGGAGCTGTAAATCAAACCGAGGCTTTAAATAAAGAATCCTATTCAATATGGCAAGGAGTAGCGAAAAAGCCTTTCCACTCTTTTTGGGTTGAACATTTATGGTTGACGAGATCGAGCTGAAAGTCGCGGAAGCCATGCAGATCGATTACGGCAAGCGCATCGTGCGCGTCGACTCTCAAGCGCGCAAAGTGCTGGGCCTCACCACCGGCGACGTCATTGAAATCAAGGGCAAGAAGAGCACGGGCGCCATCATACTGCCCGCGCATCCTCAAGACGAAGGCGCCAATATCGTGCGCATGGACGGCATCCTCCGACAAAACACGGGCGTCGGACTCGGGGACCGCGTCAAGATCAAGAAAGCAGCAGTCAAATACGCTAAAAAACTCGTGTTGGCTCCCAATCAGCCTTCGCGTTACGCTCCCGGGTTCTCCGAGTTCGTGAAAAAGAACTTGATGGGCAAGCCGCTGACGAAGGGAGACGTGCTCAGCGTCAACGTATTCGGCACCTCGTTTCCCTTCGCGGTCGCGCAAACGGTTCCTTCCGGCATTGTTTTAGTGACGGAATCCACTGAAATTACGCTAAAAGAAGAACCCGTGAAGGAACTCGGAAAAATCGCGACCATCAGCTATGAAGACATCGGGGGTTTGAAAGACGAAATTCAGAAAGTGCGGGAAATGGTGGAGCTTCCCATGCGCCACCCCGAAATCTTCGTGCGCTTGGGCATCGAGCCCCCGAAAGGCGTCTTGATTTACGGAACGCCGGGGTGCGGTAAAACGCTTCTTGCGCGTGCTGTTGCGAATGAAAGCGAAGCGCACTTCATTACCATTAACGGTCCGGAGATTGTCAGCAAGTTCGTGGGCGAGGCGGAAGAAAAACTGCGCAACATTTTCCAGGAAGCGGAAGACAACGCGCCCTCCATTATTTTCATTGATGAATTGGATGCGATTGCTCCCAAGCGCGAGGAAGTCGTTGGAGAAGTCGAAAAGCGAATTGTATCGCAGCTGCTTACCATCATGGACGGCTTGAAGTCCCGCGGCCAAGTCGTCGTCATAGGAGCCACCAATCGGCCGAATGCCATCGACCCTGCATTGCGCAGACCCGGTCGTTTCGACCGCGAGATCGAGATCGGCGTTCCTGATAAACGAGACCGTAAGGAAATACTCCAAATCCATACGCGAGGAATGCCAAAATATCACTGGGAAGGAGAAGTTGCAGCTCATATATTTCTAAATTTAATAAAAAAAGTAAAAAACGAGGGAAGACTCGAGCGGGCTCGAGAAAAACATGAAGATGAACTTTCAAAACTTCGCCAGTCTGATAAAGCTATCCGTCAAGAGTTACAGAAATTATTATTAGAAAAAGAAAACATTGAGCGCGATTTAGAAGCTTCTAAAAAAAGAAACCGAGAAAATACTCAATCTAGTTATGTATTATCTCATCTTCGTCAATTAAAGGAATCTTTTGAATCTATCTTGGGTTTAGTTAACGAGAAAACGAATCAATTATCTTCAATATCTAAAAAAATTGATAAACTTGAATCCGAAATTAAGTTAATTAAATTTAAGGGAGGTACGATTAATTCGAATTTAGATTCAATATTAAGTCTTGTAAATGTTGAACGCGATTTAAGGATCGAGTATGTATCAATAAAAAAAATTCGTGAAGAGAAATACTCGGAACTACAAATTGCCGAAGCAATTATTGAAGAATTGAAGCTAAATAAGACTATATTATCATCTATATCGAATAAATCTGACGAGAAAATCCATATTCATGAAAAAAATATTACTTCAATCATAATTATGCTAAAGCAGTTACTATTGACTGGTTTGTTGAGTTCGTATGAGATTGAAAATGCGGAAAAGGAAGTACTCGATAAATCTGCAGAGAAAATGATGGATGAAATAGGCAATACTACTCACGGATTCGTAGGTGCAGATTTACAAAGTTTAAGTAAAGAAGCCGCAATGAGGGCTCTTCGTCGAGTCTTGCCAGATATTAACCTGCAAGATTCTGAAATTCCAGAAAAGATTCTTAACGAACTTAGAGTAACACGTACTGATTTTGCTAATGCGTTGAAGGAAGTACAGCCTTCCGCATTACGCGAAGTATTCGTGGAAATCCCGAACGTGAAATGGGAACAGATTGGAGGGCTCGAGGCCATTAAACAAGAACTCCGGGAAGCCGTTGACCTGCCCCTCAAGAGACCGGAAGTGTTCGAGAAAATGGGCATCCGGCCCGTTCGCGGTATCTTGCTGTTTGGCGCGCCGGGAACCGGTAAAACGTTGTTAGCCAAGGCCGTTGCAACCGAAAGCGAGGCCAACTTCATTTCCGTGAAAGGTCCCGAACTCATCAGCAAGTGGGTTGGAGAATCCCTTGCCTTTGACGAGGAAGTCATCGTTTTGCAGGGGGACCGACTCCAGCGCATGAAGATCGGGGAATTAGTCGACGCGGCCTTGGCAGAATCAGGAAACCAGTACGTCCTCCAGCACCAGGCAATGAAAATAATGACCTTGGACGAGCGCGGGCGTGGCCAGTGGGCGCCCGTCACGGATTTCCTCGCTCATCCCGCTCCCTCGCAACTTTACGAGATTCACACCCGCACGGGCAGGCGTATCCGCGTCACAGGCGACCACGCGCTTTTTGTGCTGGACGAAGGCGTCATTAAAAGCATTCCGGTCCGCAATCTGATTCCCAGGGAGTCCTTTGTTGCGGTTCCTTCACAGCTCCCTTCATTGGATGTCACGCCCGTCTTTGATCTCTCCCGTCTTCTCGCCGAGGAAAAAAACCTCGCGTTCTTCCCGAAGGCAGGCACCCGTTTTGTTCGCAAAACGAATGGCGGGGATGCGCTTCCCGCTTCCTTGTCGTTCAATGAGGACTGGGCTTTTCTCGTAGGCTTCTGGCTGGCAGAAGGCGATTACAACAACGGCTGCCTCCGTTTCCATAACCAAAACCCGGAAAACCGCGCGCGTCTGACGAAAGCGTTCCAGCGGCTTGGAATTCATTATTCCGAGAACAAGTACTCGCTGGTGGCCTCCCGCCTGTCCGCCCTCGTCTTCCGGAAGGCATTCGGATTGGAATGCGGCGCTTACGAAAAGCGTGTTCCGGCCTTCGCATCCGGCTTGCCCCGGCTGTTGCTTGCCGCGTTGCTGAATGGATACTACAGCGGTGACGGATCCGTCTATGGAAACGCCCACCGACACTACATTGAAGCGTCCACGGTCAGCGAAGGCCTGTCAAATGACTTGATGCTGCTCTTGTTGAGGTTCGGAATTGTCGGCACGCATTACGAACGCGTTGACAAGCGCTACGGCATCATGATGCACAAAGTCCAGTTCTCCGGGGTCTCGCAGTTTGAACGCTTCGGTGAAATCGGTTTTTCCGACATCCGCCGCAACGCGATCGTCGCCGCATACACGCGGGGCAAGAAGTGGCGTCGGAGCGCTCAGATTCCTCTGGATTCCACGCTTCGCCGAGCCTTGGAGGCCAGCGACCACGCCGTGTGGGCCCAAGGAAAAACCATCGGGAAAAAAGCGTTGCTCGAGTTCCTTTCGACTCACGGGACAAAGGCGCTGGAACCCTATCGCGAACTGGCCGAAAACGACGTGCATTGGGATCTTATCGCCCGAATCGATAAAATCCCTTACTCGAAGCCCTTTGTTTACGATCTGGGCGTTTCGGGCACCGAACGCTTTCTGGCAGGTTTTGGCGGCCTGTTCGTTCATAATTCGGAAAAAGCCGTCCGCGAAGTCTTCCGAAAAGCCCGTTTGGCGGCCCCCTGCATCATATTCATTGACGAGATTGATGCGATTGCGCCCATGCGCGGTTACGATGAAGGCAGTAAAGTAACGGAGAGAATGGTGAACGCGTTGCTGACGGAAATGGATGGCTTGCAGAACTTGAAGGATATCGTGGTGATTGCGGCCACGAACCGCGTTGACATTGTGGACTCCGGTTTGTTGCGCCCCGGACGATTCGATAAGCTTCTGGAGATTCCTGTTCCCGACGAGCCCGCGCGCGAAACGATTCTGAAAGTGCATACCGCGCGCATGCCGATGGAAAAAAGCGTGGATCTCAAGAAGCTCGCGCGCATGACCCCGGACTTTTCCGGAGCGGACTTGGAGGCATTATGCCGCGAAGCCGGCATGGAAGCGTTACGCCAGAACCTTGAGGCAACCAGCGTTAACGCCAAGCATTTCGAGAAGGCGTTGAGCGCTTCCCGCCCCAGCCTAGTCCAAAAGAAGAAGCGGGAGGACGCGAGCTACAGTTGAAGCGTTTTCAATCTCTCTTCCACGTTTCTCTGAACGTTTTCGTACAAGCTATTCCCGTGCGCGTCCATGGAAACGATTAACGGCCCAAATAGTTTCGCCTCCAGAGTCCACAGCGCTTCCGGCATACCCAATTCCATCCACTGCACGTCGTTCACTTTCAATTGCTGCGCTGAAACCGCGCCGCTTCCTCCCACCGCACTCAAGTAAACCGCCTTTCCTTTCATTGCATCAAGCACTTCTTGACTCATACCCCCTTTTCCAATAATCGCCGAAATATGATGTTCGCGAATCAATTCCGGCATTAACGCATTCATGCGACTGGACGTCGTCGGGCCTGCTGAAATTAACTCCCAATTCCCATTCTTTTTTCGCGCCAACGGCCCGCAATTGTAAATCGCTGCGTCCTCCAGTTTAGGAATCGCTTTCTCAAACGTTTTCTCGCGTAAAATTCTTCGAATCGCCTGGTCCCGCATCGAGTAAATAATGCCCGTCATCGATACGCGGTCTCCCGCATGAAGCTCCAGCACTTTCTTGCGCTCAATGGGCGTATTCCATTCATAGGAGTTCAACGCGCTCACCACAAAT
Organism: Microcaldota archaeon; assembly: GCA_018819225.1. Lineage (GTDB taxonomy): Archaea > Micrarchaeota > Micrarchaeia > Norongarragalinales > SBBD01 > JAHJQN01. Next base: position 10,083 of record JAHJQN010000001.1, on the reverse strand, counting down.
GCGAACCGTTGCCTTGCGATTCGCCCAACACTGCAAATTAATTGCTACTGGGAGGCTTGCGGTATGCGTGGGCCGCAACGCGATTTTTACGGCGATGGCGGTCGTGCTGCCCCCCAAGCCCATGGTGCCTATCTCCAACTCGTTAATTTTTTTCAATAACTCTTTTTCAAGGGATTCCGCAAGCGCGTCCGGATTCTTTTCATTCAAAGGCACGAGCAGCGTTTTCTTTGCCAGCTGCATGGCTTCTTCCGACGTCCCCCCCATTCCGATTCCGACGACTAATGGCGGACATGCGTTCCTCCCCTTTTCCGCAATCACCTTCAATACGCTTGCCACAATGCCTTTCGTTCCGTCCGAAGGACTCAGCATGACGAGCGAGCTCATGTTCTCGCATCCCGCGCCTTTCGGAATCACGGATATTTCCATACACTCGCTGTCCGCGTACTCGAAGTTGATAATCGGTTGGTTTCCTTCAGTTTTCCGCGTAATGGGGTGCACGGAGTTCGGGCGCAACGGCACGGTTTCCGTTGCCTTTCTCACACCCTCCTCTATTCCCTCCCTTGCTTCCTTCAGGCCCTCTTTTCCTTTCACGTAGAACGTGAGCGTTCCCGTATCCTGGCACATCGGCACCTTTTTTCCTTTCGCGAGCCCAATGTTCTTGAGAATCGTCTTTAGTTGCTCTTTCGCCACGGGATTCTTTTCCTTCTTTTCCGCTTCCCTTAACGCCTCCACGGAATCGGGCGGGAGCTCGTTCACCGCTTTTTGAAGCATGCGCTCCACGGCTTCGGCAATTCTTTTCCGGTCCATTCGGTTCTTCCCTTTAACACTTCTTCAACCCGACGTTATTATTCCTTTTCCTGAAGTCGGTAGACGACAAAATACGAATCTTCATAGGTGATAGTGGACCGATGGACGACCTCTTTAACGGCCGGACAATTCCATGGAAATTCTTCCAACGACTTCGAGTAGACTATCCCAGTCCTTCCGCGGGTTTCAAGATGCGTTCTAACGTGATCCACCGTATCATACTTTTCGATTGAACACGATTCATTTTCATTCATTTGTAATGCGTACTCTGCGTTCAATTCGAACGAATAGGGCAGGGAATAGAAATCATTCGTTATGAATAATTCGGAGCCTTGTTCCTTTAGGAAATGGTTGACTCCGAAATAGGGAACACGTTCTTCGTTGGTTGGAGCGATGAATGGTATGGCCGAATAATTCTCGAAGTAAGGGTAGACCGGAACAGTATGCAATAGCAACAAACCACACGCCCCCATGCAAAGCTGTTTCTTCCATCGACTGAGTTTTGAAAAAAAGTATCCCGATACCGGTATGATCAACGGAATTATCGCGATTCCGTATCTCAATTTCTGCGCGTATGCTGGCAGTATCAAAAACAAGAGTAATAATAACAACGCGCTTCCCCCAAGAATTTGAGCACGATCATGCATTTTTTTTATACCCAACGATGCGACTCCAAGAATTAACGGAACGGTTATCGCCCAATCTAACCGGGTTCCAATGGCTTCCAGTAATCCGAACTGTGGAGAAAGGAATGCCGATAGCGCATTTGAATTCAAATCAAAAAAGTGAAACGCGAGTAAATTGTTGAAAGGATATATCGTGATGGAAATGGCATACGTGCTTAGAAGAATGAGCGCGGTCTGTCCATCCACTTTCTTGCCTGTGAGGATATCCGTGAATTCTGCGATTCCAATTATTGCCAATAACGCGAGCGGAAGAATCTGTCGACTCAATAGCGCTCCCAGCAGCAGAACACTCAGAATAAGCGCATGCGTTAACGAGCGTTTTTCTCGATAGGAGCCCAAATAGAAAAAGAACGAGGAAATGAAAAAGAAAATATAAGCTGATTCCAGCATGACCACTGACGAATAGATCAATATGGCCGGCGAAATCATTGAAAGGGCGAATGCGTATATTCCGGCCTCTTCTCCGAACCACTTCCGCGAATAATAGTAAATGACGATTCCAGTGGCAAGGGAAAACAATATTGAAACGATTCGCATGCCCGGCAAAACACTTTTTACGGCCAGAGCAAGAGGCGCGTATGCCTCTTTCAGGGGGTAGGCATACGCGTATCGGATGAATGCGTTCCGATCACAGTTTTGAAATGAACATGACAGCGAATACATCATTTTGGCTAGCGGCGGATGTTCTGGATTGATCAGCCCTCCTCCGAAAACACCGGCATGCTGAAGACTGGCTGCGAAATAAATGATTTCATCATGCATGGGCAATGCATAAATATTGCTTCTGAGAAGGATTCCCGTCATTAATATGATGGCGAGAATGGCTATCCGTCGATTCTTTGATTTAATCAGGTCTTTCATCCGTATCCAAATTTGCAATCGAGTTTATTATGGCTATTGATGTTAGATAATAGGCGCATTCAATGGACTTCTTTTCTCACGTGATTTGGACGTACTTGTTGTTCCGCTCGTTCGGTTTCGATAACTCTTTGGTCGCGCAATCCGTGTTTTTCGGTCTGCTTCCGGATTTAACATTCGTCATCGCGGGCATCCTGTTAGGTTCGAAGTATTGGATCGAGGAAGGAAAGCGTCCGACGCGCGAACGCCTCCGATCCGTGTTCTTCATGTATCGTTACAGTCATTCATTCGTCAGCTTCGCCGCATTCCTCGTCATTTCTTCGTTGCTATTCGGCAGCGTTTACTGGCCCGCTTTTGCATGGTTCTTACACATTTTACTGGATTTGTGGACGCATCGCGGTTCTCCGGTCGAGCCCCAAAAACCCTTCTTTCCGTTATCGGATTTCTCGGTTCGCGGCTGGATTTGGTGGCGAAACCCCTACTTCCTCATCGTCAACTGGGCGCTAATAACTATCGCCTACTTCGGGTTGCAGCTCGGATAACCTCAAACCGGGTTCGTGTAATCCATTCGAATCTGTTTCACGACCGGCGTCCAGCGCTCGTCTCCCGTAGCGAGATTGAACCGTAATTGAATATACCGTTCGGTTGGAGTCAACGGCTTTCCTTTTTCGACAACCTTCCATGCCGTCCAGTCCCGATCGATTTCCTCCTTGGATCCGTACCGCGCTTCCGCGTAAATTCTCGTCGTCGCCGGTGTTTCTTCGTCCCAATCAATGTTTGTTACGTTGACGTGCCCGGTTTCCAGATCATAAATGGGGGTCGTGAACGTGCCGCTTTCCAAGTACACGGTGTCCGCCCCTTGTTCACGGTGCGTCAAATGCACTCCTTTGGAATCCACTCCTGTCTGCCTGCGATCGTATTGGCGGCTTGAAAACTCTTCGGGTGTCAAAAGAATTTGCTTGGATTCGAGCGCGCGTTCTCCGACGACCGCGAATATCGCGACGCCATCATCGTTCTCCACCTGCTTTCGGAGGCCCACACTCACCAGTTTCTCCAATGGCTGCGACACATTGAGCTCGATAACGGATAGCGTTTCATTGGCTTCCGGATCGTTCCAGAATAGAAACGCTTCCGGCACCTTTTCGTTGAGGTTCCAAACGTTTTCTCCCGCAATCAATTCCACGTCTTGCGAGGTCGCGTCCCCGTAGTGTAACGAGAGAGTCGCTAACTTTATCCCCCCGCGTTTTCCATAGCTCGCCGACATCACGAAATACACTTTAGAGAAGAGCTGGTTTTTCATGAGTATGAGGCCCGAGTAAAAATTGCGGTCCGTTGTCGTCAATACGTTCCAGTTCCCTGCTTCCCCGTATGGTGGAAGGAACGTGAACGGCACTCCCTTCCGATTCATTTCACCGGCTTCCAATCCCTTCAGATAATCGCCGGTTTCCGTTCCCATCTCGAATGGATTGCTGCGGTCCGCGTTCGCGTCCCTCATTTCTCCTGGAGTATACTCGAATACTTCACTGACGAGGTGCACGCCTCCTTTTGGTTTGGGTTCCGGTGTAGGGGTTAGCGGTTTAGGCGTGGGGGTGACGGTCACGTAAACAATGCGCTCGGTTACCGTGACTTGGGGAGTCGGCGTTTCTGCTACAACCGTTGCAGCGTCCGTTGCGTTCAAGACCGCGGAAGGCGATGCGCCGGATTCTATGAGCCCGCTCAGACAACCCATTAAGAACAGCGCGATGATCGGTAGCACTCCGGCTTTCATATACACTCCCCCCTTAACGTTCTTCCGCCCGCCCTCGTATAAAAACGCTTGCTTAGCGCCAAATGCAAGAGCCATAACCTCTGGAATCGCGTCCATCACCCGTATGCGGCCACATGTCGTACATTAATGATCGTTATTTATTCCCCTTCTCCCTAAGCTCTCCTTGTGCGACAGCTCCGGATTGTTTACCCTCTCTTTCTGAAGGAGGAGCGAATACGCCAAATTATTGGAAAACGGCCTTGCGCACAAAAAACAAAGAGAGCCTTAGGGGGTTTTGGCGGAGACTGCGGCGTACGTTCCGGGTTTTCTGTCTGAAAGGAAGTTGACCATTTTCTTGAATTCGGTTGCGGCATCCACATCAATGTCGGCAAGTACGAGTTCCTCTTGTTCCCCACACTCGACTAGCGTGTTTCCGTAGGGATCCACGACTCGGCTGTGCCCGAAATAGTTGTATACGCCATCGGTTCCAACCCGGTTTACGGCGACCAACCAGAGTTGGTTATCCAGCGCTCTGGCGCTGGTGGCCAGTCGCCACTGGGAGAGAAATGGTTCCATCCAGTTGGCGGGAAGGAAAATAATTTGCGTTCCGGCCAAAGCGAGTGCGCGGGCCGCTTCAGGGAACGCGGCATCGTAACACACGAGCAAACCGCATTTCCCGAATGGCATTTCCCTCGATTCGTATGAGCCCCCTCCTGTCACAAACGCAGATTCTTCCAGGAAGGGATGAACTTTGTGGTATTTCAAAACAAGGCCTTCGCTGCCTACCAGAACGGCGGTATTATACAAGCCGTCACTCCCCTTTTCAAGGATGCTTCCGGCAATCAGGAGCCCGTACTTGGAAGCTTGAGAGCGTAGGGCCTCTGTGGTGGGTCCGGGAACAGGTTCGGCCAACTGCGAAAGCGTTTCTTTGGCAAAGCCTGTGGAAAACAATTCGGGGAGGCACACCACGCCGGCACCGCGAGAAGAAGCCTCTGAAACAAGAGCGCTTACCTTTTTCAAGTTGGCTTGTTTGTTTCCCAACTCAACATTCATTTGCGCCAAAGCGATGCGAATTACGGCCACAACCACCACCTTTCACAGTACTTGAAATCGGCGCATTTATATTCCTTGTCAACAAGATGTCCTCAGACTCCTTCGCTGGAATAGACGTTGGCGATGGCTTGTCCTGGCATACCGGCGGGAACTTCGCTGGTGCCGGCGTGTTGGTGCAGGGCTTGGCGATGACGGCTTTTACTGCGGCTCCGACGATGGCGGCCAAGAACAATGAGATTAGAAACAAGGCAATGAATACTATGTGGGGGCAGTGGTCCTATTGGAGTGAGGAAAGCGGGTAGCAAGAAGGCGAAAACAGGAATGTAGAGCAGCAAGGTGCTGGCGTTGGCGGCTTCTCCCCACGTTTTCTTGACTAATTCGGCGCTACGGCCGAAGGATTGGAAGACGCCTGCGTCTTCATAAAGAATGACTGGTAGGGAAAAATAGACGGCCGTCCAGGCCACGCCAAGAAGCGTTCCGAGGAGGCTGGTAACAAGGTCGTGCCCCCTGCTTTCCCGCCCCCCGCTGGCGCAATAATTGTGCGATGATAGAAACCACGGATGCAATAACAGCCAAGACCATGATTTTATCGAGTTTTTTGACAGCCACGTTGAAGGTCCTACTGAATGTTGGGTTTTCGCCAGCGAACCGCATGCGCGCGGTTTCGATGACCATGGCTTGGATGAAGTAACGCAGCGAGAAGGAGACGCGGTAGTATGCAACGAGGCACCCCCAATACACCGCGTTGCTGACGTGCTCTTTCCCGAAAGTAAAGAAACTGAAGGAGTCTAGCCCGTATCCAAACGCCTTGGGCACGCCTCTATAAACAGGTTAGGATCCTTTCATTCGCCATTATTCTTTTCCAGAATACCATTTCTCGTACTGCTTGTGGTTACCTACGAAGTGAATTCTTTTTACGCGAATTCCGTCGTCTTGGATGAAAGCGATACGATATCCCCCGACTTCCTCGACTCGGAAGCGACTCGAATGCAACCCCCTTGCCTGCAATGGCTGTTTCATGTGTTCTAGCTTTGCAAGAATTTTTTGTTGAATTGCTTTGTCGAAGTCTTTGAAATTTCGATCCCAGTCTGGCTTAAATTTTAATCGGTATGGCTTCAGTTCCAAGGAGCCTCACCGGTATGTTGCCAAGGCCTCCTTTTCCGACAAGTACTTTTTTTTCGTGCGCTTCATCTCCATCTCTTCTTCCATCAGCTTCGCTTCTACGAGTTCCCGTTCAGGTTCCATAACGAGATGGTACTCCTTGTTTAAGGCGAAGATACCCATACGCAACGCATCCGTTTTGGAACGCGCGATGCCCAACGCTACGGCCTTCTGCAGAATAAGTTCTGGAAAGCCCTCGAATTCAAGGGTAGTTCGCATGCAATCACCATGTATTATGACGTAAAACAACTATATATTCTTTTTGGTTGTCCGTTTCCGTTATGCTTGCATTTCGCATGCTACTAATCTTTAGCGAAACGCCCTCGACGTGCCTCTAGAGGCAGGTTAGGCGCCTTGAATCTGGGACGTGTGCGTAATATTTTGCACGCATCTTTAATTTCGCGTTTTTTTCCCGCGAATATTTCCGTTCATGACGGAGATTTTATTTTGCTTTCATTTGACGCAATGCGTCGTAGGCCCCATCGCGGTTCTTGTAGAGCAATAACCGAATCTTGTCTTTCTTCTTGTTCACCTGCCATACCAGCCTGCGGTTGGTTGTTCTTTTGGAGAAGACGTTTGCGTAATGTTCCATGGGCTTTCCGCTTTCGGGCTGCAAGGCAATTTTTTCAAGCAGGTTCTTAAGCTTTTTTCGCCCGTTCTTGTCGAGCTTTTTCACGTCATTGTCGAAGACGGAGGTGGACTCGAATTCCATTTCAATCCAGCTCGCTCGGCTTGAACCTCCTTGTTTTCACTTTCCCTGACGCAACGCCTTCCAGTATTTTTCCGGTGAGTTCGCCGAAGGCATGTTCGTCGGAGAGCTTGTGGTCCTGGTCGAACTGGTAGAGCGCGAGCCGAATAGCCTCCGTTTTGGTTTTCGCGTATCCCAACCGGATCATTTTGTCCACGACGTTTCCCGGATAGCCGGTCAGCTCAATGTTCGCGTTTGCCATCAAAATGCACCTTTTGTAGTGTTTTACTAATAATTCAATAAGAATATACTAAGAAAAGTATTTAAAGCTTGTTTTTTCCGTTATGCAATGACGCCCCTTGCTCTTGCATAATTTCCTAGGCTTCCCAGATTTTCACCATTCGAGCGCTCCCATTACCCACATTGCCCTTCTTCAATTTGTAGGTTTCTGTTCTCTTCTGATGGAGTTTGAACCATCCTAATTACTTCTTCTTCAATCTGGAACGGAAATAATCCACGAGCTTCCGGTAACTTGCCTCGCTGTCTTCTAATGAGGTGGCGAACACACGCCCTTCATTGAAAAACACAACCGTAGGGAAACCGTGCTTCGCAAATTCATCCCTGAGTTTAGAATGGGCGGGTGTCAGAAAAACCGTTTTCTTCACACCCCCTTCAACTTCCTTCCTCTCATTCGACAAGGTGATTCTGGCAACGGTAGCGCCAGCCCTTTCCAGTGTATTGGCGTGCCCTTCAAAATGGGGCCGCAACTCTCTACAATCAGGACACCAACCTGCAGTAAATTTTACAACCAACGGCTTTCCACTTGCGATCATTTCCCGCAGTCTTTTCGGGGTTTGTATCTCGGTAATAACCATTTCCTCACCCGACTAATATCTTCTTCATATGGTTCCTTCCTCCCCTCCAGGGCCCTTGATCTCCTTCTTCCTCTTGCAAAAGAAGTGCGGGGTGCGTCATGTACGGCGTTTCAGACTCCTTTAGAGCCACGAACGCCATGTTTGCGTTAACCCAAACTATTGCTTTCCTGCATCCTAATTCCCGTCCATCTGACTCGGACTGATCAGTGAACGTTATTTCTTTCAATTATTTAAATACTCGTTCACTTGGCCGTTTGCTTTTTTCTTCAAGATTGCTTTCCGACAGACCGTTCATTTCCTAGGAAATGCTTTTTTCAAAGGGAAAGATGGGAAATGCTAGGAAATCGAAGGGACTTTCGTTGCTCACCGAAAGGGCTTTCTTTACCCTATCTTGCAGTATAAATAGCCGGCAAGCAGGCCCAGCATAAATCCGTAGATGTGATGGGCTTCCTGCGATGCGGTTGCCGGGCTGAAAAATCCACTGAATTGGATTGGCAAAGCGATTAGCCAAATACATACGACAAGTGTGAGCCCGAGATAGGTGATGCCTTCAGAGCGGGCAAACCTTTGTGGAATCATTGCCCTGAGAATTTTTTTTTTCCAGAAGGGCCAGATCCTTTTTCGGTTATGGAACATATATGCAAGGAAGAAGCCGGTGGCCAGAAATCCAAATGCCGAAAGGCCCACGAAATAACCCGTTGCATTTTTGTAGGTGTAGATTCCTAAAATGATTAATTGGAAAAGCGCAAGAGGGGTTATCAGCCACGCGGTGCTTACAGTTCTAAGCTTAGGGTTTTCCCGTTCAAGAATGAAGATCAGCGCCAGGACGGATGCAATCCCTAAAGCATTGCTCCATAAATGTGCGTTGTTTTCATGGGTAAATGCCGTTGTGAGGAATCCGGGATAGTTGTTGGCCGAAAGGCCGAGGGAAGCCCTTGCGTCATCTGTTAGATTGCCTCCGGCTTGGTAGTTTTCAAGGATGTTTTGCGAGACGTTGCCCCACATCCAAAGATTCACAACAAAGAAGAAAGTAATGGCAATCAACAGCATGGCTAGGCTGGTTAGGAATAGGTTCCCAAGCTCCAATCTTCCCTTTCCGATTCTTAATTCAATCATAGCTTTTCCTTGAGGTTTCCTCTATGATCCCTTCTAAATCCTATCTATAGAATTCATTTGTTCCGTTCTTTATTCTTTTCACAACTGTTTCTTGCCTTGTTCTTCCATAATCTATGAACAGTCCAATTTTATATGCGAAAACAGGTCCATTATAGCCAATCTCTTTAGCATCTTCTGGGGCCATTGTCATACCCCCTAGAATTTGCAAATCCTTATTTCTCTCATCCGTATCCGTGTTCCATTGTTTTTTACACTCAATAACCAACAAGTTAGAATTTGATGTGTTATGATTTCTTTTATGAACGATAATATCTAGTTTGATGTTTTGCTCTTCTCCATTTGGGGTTATTGTCTTTTTTGTTCCGTGAACACTTAACCGAGGAACGTGTTCACGATTGTACTCAATATCTACCTTATGTTCTGGAAAATATCCTCTCAAGTATTCTGCTAAATAACTATTGATTGTGACCTCATTTACATCTAGATCGAATAAGTCTTGTTGAGTTTTATACAATAGGTCTATCGCCGAGTCAACACATTCCCGAATCTCATTACAATTCATTTTATCACCTAAATTTCTTCTTGTTATTCCTTTTCTACCGAGCAATTATATTCCCCTTTTTTTTGCTGAGTGTGAACCGAATGCCCTTTTCGGAGGACTTCTCGGTATGAATCGAGTGGAGCCCACGTTTGAGATGAGTTAGGTATGGATCCCTTTAGGCATGTCGTGTAGACCTCTTATTTGGGTATGTAGTATAGCGAGACAAAGGCTTTACCACAGACAGGTCATTTCCTAGGAAATGCCTTTTTCATTGAGACGGATGGGAAATCCTAGGAAATCGAATGGGATTTCGTTGCACGACGAACGGGGCAGCGTTTTTATACTTGTTTGAGGTCTAGAGCTTCGCCATGAGCTGGGCCCGAAAAAAGGGGAGTCTAACCCGTATCTAAACGCCCTGGGCAGGATTTGAACCTGCGGCCTGCTGATCACTGTCCATTACTGAACCGTATTGGAACAATAAGGATAACAGTCAGCCGCTCTACCGACTGAGCTACCAGGGCACAAGGATATACTACGGGCGGAATACCTTT
>JAHJQN010000006.1 GCA_018819225.1 Microcaldota archaeon | reverse complement strand
GGTGGGTATACGGGTGGAACAACGGGCACGTCTACTCCGACGACGGCGCCGACTCCTACTTCGGGCACGGGTACGGATACGCCTTCGCCGACTGTTGACTGGCAGGGTTTCGAACCGGAGGTGCAGGACCAATTAATGGAAGCGTATGAGTCGGGTGAGGATATTCGGGGGGTTGAGCAGTTGATGCTGGATGCGTTGGAGGCGCGTGATGCGGGAGATGATGAAAAAGCGGTTTCGTTGATGGATCGGGCTCGAGAGCGTCTGAGGGAATTGGTGTTAAAGGCGCGTTCTTCCAAGGCTTCGTTTACGTGGTGGTACGCGCTTGTAGCATTAGTGATCATCGTCGGCCTCGCCATTTACTATGCGTCCTCTTTTCGGAAGCCTCCAGAGAAACCGGCGTCTCCCATCGATACCAATGCAATCGCGGTCGGCGAGACTCGAAACCGATTCACATCGTACGTGGATGGAATAAATCAAATCAACGAATAAAAAAGGCAAATCCCAAGCTAAGACTTTATTTGAGGCGTAAACCTAGCGTTAGAATAGAATCTTGATTGGGTATTTCCTTCCAACATTTTCAAAATGGAACGCATTTAATACCATTTCCGAATCGAGTTGGCAACGGGTTTACGCGCGAAGATGCGCGTGTCCTGGAATAGTGATTTAGATGAGGCTCCTGTTCAAGGTAAGACCTTTTTATTCTCGGGTTACTTCCCTTTTTCACCTACATGAAAACCGATTATTTCAAATTGGTTGTGAGTATCGGAGTGAGCGTGCTCGCGGGATTGATTGGCGGTTTCTTTACTTCGCCTGCGATTCCCACTTGGTATGCCGGTCTCGTGAAACCGTGGTTTACTCCTCCTTCTTGGGTATTTGCACCCGTGTGGACGGTTCTATACGTGCTCATGGGTATTGCGTTGTACCTGGTCTGGGTAAACGCGAAGAAGAAAAAAGAAGCACGGCGTGCCCTCCCGGTTTTTGGAGCCCAATTGGTACTTAACGCGTTGTGGTCCCTTGCGTTTTTTGGTTGGCGTACGCCTTTTTACGGGCTCGTCGTGATTGCTTTGTTGTGGATGGTGCTGGCGTTCACATTGGCACTATTCTGGAGAGTGGATAAGCGTGCGGGGTGGTTATTGGTCCCCTATTTGGTTTGGACCACGTTCGCTGCGTTCTTGAACCTCAGTATATGGCAGTTGAACTAATCGCTATTCACGAGGCAATCGAATGAAGTTGCGTTTGCCATAAAGTTCGACTAACGGTTTCCAAGCCGTTGGAGCCAAGCGCTTCGCGAAACGAACGACTTCCCGAGAAGTGGGGGGCAGTTCCATGTACGTGGTTCCCCGAACGCCGAATTCTTTCCAACGTTTTGGATCATTTTGTTTCGCGTACTGCTGCAAATCCGCGAGTGTGTGCAGGTTTTCCCTTTCTGGAATAGGTACTCCATTTATGCCGATTCCGTACGAGCTAATGCGCTGAATCAAAGGAATAACTCTTCTCTTAATTTCTTCCCTTACTTTCTCTCTGTCTGCATGGGTCATTCGATCCCATGGAATGCGTGGCATGTCCGCTGCCATATTCTTGAATTGATTGATTTCGGTTCGCACGGGAATGGCTCGAAGCAATCGATCGGTTCTTTCCTGGGCTTTAAGCAACGTACCTTTGGGAAGACCATAGCGTTGATCCAACTCGCCTGAGTTCAGTTTACGGAATGCCAGTTCAACGACTCGAAGCGCTTCACTGCGATCCAACCGCTCTCGAAGCAACGGTCCTGATAACGCATAGACATCTTGTTCCCTTGATTGTTCAATATTTTTTGCGCTTGCTAACAAGTGAGAAACCAGCATGCCTCTTCCTGTAACCGTTTTTTTCCCGATTTGAATTGAAAGGTCATCAAACGCACGCGCCATCATTCCACTTAGAACCGTGCCTTCGCGCAGTAGTTCTCGCGGGTTCGTTCGAGTAACATCACTGACTTCTTCCGGATTAACGCGTTCCGTAATCAATACGCCTCGAGGTAGTAAGGGCCTAGGAACTGATCGGGGTGTTTGCTGGCGTGCGTGAGCTGTTGAAATGCGCTGAATACCTTTTACTGCAGTAAAACCGTATTGCGTATCACGAGCTCTCTCATAAACGGGGGTGATGAGACGTTCATAAATGAGTCGTCGTTGTTCTGCAAGCTTTTCTCGTTGTGCCGGTATTCCACTGCTGGCTTCATCTCGTTCACGCGTTTGCTCTTCAGAAGGTAACTCGAATTCTTCGTTTCCTGTTGCAATGGCATGGCGCGAGAATCCGCTGATCCATCGCGTCAAAGTTTGGTGAGATGTTCTCCAGCTTCGATGCGCTCGCAATAAATCCGTTGGAGCACTACTGTCGCTGTGTTTTAGCTGACTTTTTCTAATCATAAATAAACGTTCAAAACGCGGAACATCGAATGTTCGCAATAAACGTAAGAGTCGTGGATCCGAAGGCAATACCGTTTGGCCGGTAATCCAACTGGTGATGGATCGCTCTGAACGTTCCAATGCTTGCGGAGTTATATGCCACCATTTAGTGCTTAAATTTCGAGATCGGGTTCCTAAGTTATAGATTCTCGTGCGAATGTTTCGAGCGGCTTCCAGTGCACTTCGGGAATTTGATACTTGTGTCCGGGTTAATCCCGCTGTATCTAATAAAAATTGTTGCAATTTTGGAATGGGAGTTCCGGTTCCCGGTTCATATTCGTGTAACGTGCGGTGGTCCGCTTGATACGCCGCATCTTCTCGAAGAAGCGCTTCTTGAATGGCATTGAGGGATAACCGAACATGAGGCGCGCGTTCCAAGACTTTGTCTCCGCGCTGCAAGTCGACGACTTGCTTTTCCATCACGCGGTCTCCGACCTTCACCCAAACACGATTATTGAGCGCGAGAATGGTGTTTCCGCCATGCGTTTCCACGATGGCGTGGGTCATACTTCTTTCCGCGCGCGTTCTTCCTTCCGGACGATCTGCGGGTCGTCTTTTCTTCGGCATGATTATTTTGTTGAAAGACTTGTTTTTAACTGCTTCATTGACCTTTGTCGGGTTCGGAGGAACGGACTCCATTAAACCATATGCATTTATTCTCGGAAAGACTTGACGTGCTTTCAAAAGAATACCGGAGATGTTTATGACTGCGAAAACGATAGCGAATACTACTCGTTCAATTAGCCGTGAGAAGATTTCAAGAGATGTATTGGAAGTCGTTCAAAGCGTGAACACGTTTGAAGGAGCGGGTTTTCCTGTTCGAAGACCGTTTCCAACCAATCACTTTCAGAATCCGGACCCCTTCATTTTACTGGACGAAATGGGCCCGGTTCGATATGGTGCAGGGGAAGCGAAAGGAGCTCCGGATCACCCGCATCGCGGTTTCGAGACCGTTACGTACGTTTTGGAGGGGGAGATGCAACACAAGGATTCGCATGGGCATGACGGAAAACTGGGTTCTGGAGACGTTCAATGGATGACTGCAGGCGCGGGAGTCGTGCACTCGGAAATGCCGAGCGAGCACATGCAGAAAAACGGTGGAAGAATGCACGGCTTTCAGTTGTGGGTGAACTTGCCAAAGAAAAGCAAGATGGCGAAGCCGCGGTATCAAGAATTTCCCGGAAGCCGATTGCCGATTGCGGAAAGCGTGAAGAAAGAGGTTTGGGCGCGCGTTATCGCCGGTGAATGCATGGGGAAACGTGCCGTCATCGAAACGCATACCCCTATTATGTATCTGCATTTTCGTTTGCGGCCGGGTGCCGAATTCACTCAACCGGTTTCCAATGATTTTCATGTCATTGCGTACGTGTTTGAAGGGAGTGGCACTTTCGGTAACAACCAGCAGGAGGTTGCGGGAGGGCAACTAGCGATATTTGATTCTATTGGAAGCGAGATTTCTTTTCGAAATGATGGAACGAAAACTATGCAGTTGTTGTTGTTAGGGGGAAAGCCGTTAAACGAACCCGTCATTCAATACGGGCCGTTCGTGATGAATACCTCAGAAGAGATTGAGCAAGCGTTTCGGGACTATCAGTCTGGAAAGATGGGCGCCATTCGATTCTAAAGGCGCACGCATCCCATTATATTACTCGTTTTTCTAACGATTCTTTGAACGGGAATGGAGGACAAAGATTACGACGTGTTTATTGCGCTAGGAGTCTTTTTTTCATCATCGGAATAGCGAATCACAATGCATTGTACAGCCCGGGTTCGTTTTTCTTTTAGTGGGGTTAAACGGAAAGTACCCGTAATGGTTTGAACGGGGAAGAGCGAAGTCATGGGCTCGACGCAAGACGCGCTAATCGCTTTTGAACGGCTCGACTCTCCAATTCTCTTAAAGCATCATTGGCAATCCATCGAGCGGCTTTCGAATCCTGTTTTCTGATGCGTTTGGCTAACGCGATGCTTTTCTTGTTGAGAAATCGATTCCGTTTCCCCAGTTGTCTCAACGCCCAGTTTACGGCTTTTTTCACATAAACGCGTTCATCGGAAGATTCGCGGACGATGACGGGAAGGAATCGTTGCATTTTGGCATCGGAAGCTTGCTTGTCGTGGACGGCAAGCACGGCCATCAAGACGAAACCCGCGCGTTTTTCGAACTCCCTGTTCCGCTTACTCCATTCGAATGCTTTTTCGTAGGCCCGAGGGGTTTTATCGAACAGATTCGAGCAACACAAATCGCATACGGTCCACGAATCAAAGTCTTTTACCCATGCTTCCATTTGCTTTTCCGTGAGACCAGCGGGTTCTGCCACGCTGGCTGCCAAAACCCGCGTTTCAAACCATGCGTGCTTCCATAATTGCATTGCGAGTGAATGATTTTTTCCGATTTTTTTGGCCATTCGGTAAAGGGTTGGAATCGGGACGCCGTACGCTTTAGACGTAATTTTGAACCGAATCATGGCTTCCCTGCATTTGGGGTCTGAATGGGATTCGATTTCGCGAATCACTTTTTGAAGCTGCGTCACGTGCGTCACCTTATACGCTTACTTCCGGCGCCTCCATTCCCTCTTTCATAACGCCTCTTGCCATCGCGGGGGTGGTGAACGCGATACCGTAATCCCCGTCTTTTCTCAGGAGAATGAATCCTCCTTTTCCTCCGGTTCGTTTAAGAATCATTTGCAGCGTCTTTTCCGCGGCGGTTTGCGCGTCGGGTTCTTTTTCGAGTGCATCGCAAGCTGTTTTAGCTGCCACGGTTTTCATGAACGATTCGCCGTGACCGGTTGCCGAACACGCTCCGCGTTCTTTGTCTGCGTACGTTCCGCATCCTACGAGCGGTGAATCGCCGACTCTTCCCGCCATTTTCTTGTACGTTCCACTTGTCGAGGTTGCGACGGCCATGTTTCCGTTTCCATCGAGTGCGACGGCTCCAACGGTTCCGAACTCGTTTTCCAGGCCTTCCTTGAAACGTCGTCGTTCACGCGCGGTAACGAGTTCGTCGGGATCGCATAGCGGAATGCCTTGTTGTTTCGCGAAGATTTGCGCACCCGTACCAACGATCAAGGCGTGCTTCGAGTTTTCCATGACGTATCGCGCCAAGGAAATGGGATTTTTGATGCAGGATACCCCGGCGACCGCCCCCAGATTCAAGTCTCCGGTCATGATCGCTGCATCGAGTTCCACTTTTTGTTCCGAGTTCAACGAGGCGCCGCTTCCCGCGTGAAAAACGCCTGAATTTTCCATGTGCACGACCGCTTCTTCAACGGCATCCAATGCACGGCCATTTCCTTTCAATGCACTCCAGCCGGCTGCCAGCGCTTCCTTTAGGCTATTCCGGTGCGATTCCTTATCTTCTTCCGGGATATTCCATGCCCCGCCGTGGACAATAATAATGCGCATGCGTCTCATTAAACCATTCATTATTTTATACCGGTGGGCTTTACCTATATACATTCATCGTGATGATTCATGTCTTCCAAACGCCTCATTGGGGTATTGATTGCCGCCGCGTTTCTTGTATCGCTGCAGCTCGGCTATTACGCGATTCCGACTCATAAACACGTCTCCTTTTTTGCTCCGGCGATTACGGAGGGCGGTAAAGGCACGCTCGTTCAGTTCGATTTGCATTCGTATCCCGGAAGCGGCCGTATTCTCGTCAACATTGATTCCGCTTCCTTCGATCCCAGCGTCGAGGTCGCGTTCCGGAAGGCCGTGCACGGCACCGAAAACTATTTGGGTCTTCCGTTTAACGGGGAGGATTTGGTTTTGGAAGTGCGTTCGAAAGGCGAATGGTTTCGGGAAGTGTCCGGAGAATCCGCTGGAGCCATTTTTGCGGCTTCCCTCGTGGCTTTGCGCACGAACCGGCAGCTCCGCGACGACGTCATGGTCAGCGCTCGCTTGGATGAGGACGGCAATCTGTTAGCGGTTGGAGGCATCGAGGAAAAAATTCTGGCCGCTGAAGCCTTTGGCAAGCGCGTGTTTTTGGTTTCGGACGAACAAGACATTCGTTACCAAGACGAGCTCGAGAAAGACATTCGCGTGCTTCGCGTGGGGACCATCGAAGAAGCCCTTCCTTACCTGCTTTCCTGAATGCGTTTCAGCGATTTTTTGATGCGCTGCTCCCTTCTCCCTTTTTTCGTGAACTGCAAGGCGTTTCGTTCGCGTTCGAACACGTTTTCCCTCATGTTTTTCAGGATGACCAGCAGCGCCGTAAACTGCATGCCGAAGTGTTCCGGCCGGCTTCCGTATTCCCGGATTTTCCATTCGCGTTCTTGGACTTCAACGGCTTCCAGAAACTTGAGTTTCAATTTTTCCGCTTCCATAACAAATCGCTGCGCTTGTTCGATGGTGGGAAAGTATCCGACAATGAACCCATTTTCTTTCACCGCTTTTTTTGCGTGTGAAAGCGCGTTTTCTGCGTCCGCGAGATCCAGGGTCACGACATCCACTTCCGTTTCGTCGATTCCCTTGAACACATCCTTTTCCTTAATTTGAACGACGTTCTGCAGGCCCGCGATTTCCACGTTGCTTTTCGCGAGTTTAGCGAAGTCCGCTCGGCGCTCATAGGATACTACTTTTCCGTCGGGTCCGACGACGTTTCCCATGTACACGGCCAGAAATCCGCTTCCACTGCCCGCATCCACTACGGTGTTTCCGTGCTGCATACTCGTGTGCGCCACGATGGCGGCGGCATCTTTCAGCGCGATGACTTGTGGTCCTCGCTTCAATTTTTTCCAAACGTGAGGATATGGCATGGGACTCGTTACTCTACTAGGAAACCTTAATATACTTCTCTTCTCTGTAGTTGTTCTTAATGAGATTGGATTAAATAGTCTTATGTTAGCGGATTATTGATTTCCATCCAGGGGGTTCTTTGCATGACGGAAGTGGATCCACATCAGCTTCAAACCATTGTTTCCCTACTGGACGTCATGGTTCAGGATAATTCGATTCCCCGGAACGTGCGCGCTCGTTTGGCGGAAGCCCAGGAAAAACTGAAGCACGCGAATGACATGGATGTCGCGATCTCTTCCGCGGTATACGCGTTGGATGAAGTCAGCAACGACATCAACTTGCCCATGCACGCTCGCACCATGATCTGGAATCTCTTGAGCGAGCTCGAAAGCCTCAAGAACGACTAGCTTTTTTCTCTTCCCGGCATCTTTTTTAACTCCCAGTGATTACGGGTTAGTGCGGCGATAATCTGCATGAACATCTGCATGTTGAATCCCTTGACACCTCGGGGGGACGTTTCCCCCCACGCGTGTCGCCCCTCCCTCCTCTATTTGAGCGGCGATTTTCAATGAACATCTGCATGCTCAACCCCTTTTTTCATCCGTATCAAGGCGGTACGGAAAAACACGTTTTGGAGGTCTCGACTCGTCTCGCGAAAAGGCACGACGTCACGGTTTTGACGTCTCGCAGTCCCGGAACCCCGAATTACCACGAGATTCAAGGCGTGAAAATCAAGCGGGTTGACTGCGTCGTATTCCAGGAACTTCCGTATCCGGTTCCCCCTCCTTACCCGGTTTCCCCGTTCTTTCTCACGGAACTGATCAAGGAAATCCCCAAGCACGACGCGTTTCATTTCCACAACCGTTTCTTTTACACGATGCTGGACGCGGTTTTGGTGAAACGCTTCGGAGGAAAAAAATTGGGGTGGACGCTTCACAACGCGGCTTTACGCGGAGTGGATTGGGCGACGGATCACGTGGGTTCCGCCGTGGATACACTCTTTGGAAAGAAATTGTTGGGGGCCTGCCATGCCTTGGCCGCCGTCAGCGGGAATACCATGGAAACCACGGCGCCGAAAGATTTCAGGGGCAAGCAGCGCGTGATTTACAACGGCGTCGACGTCGACTTGTTTCATCCTCGCAACAAGGAAGAGGATATTCGGAAACGCTTTGGCATTCCCCCAAAACGCATGTTGTTGAGCATTGCGCGCTTGCAGCCGCAGAAAGGATTCCGGTATTTACTGCAGGCGTACGCCAAGATCGTCGAAGACCATCCCGACGTCGTTCTCGTGATTCTGGGCCGCGGCCCTCAAGAAATGCAGTTGCGTCAGGAAGCGGCATCCCTCGGAATTTCCAAGGATATTATTTTCATCTCCAAAAAAATTACGGAGGCCGAGCTCACCCAATTATATGCCGCGTGCGAGTTTTTTGTTCTCACGTCGGTTTGGGAACCGTTTGGGATGGTGTTCTGCGAGGCCATGGCTTCCGGCAAAGCCGTCATTGGAAGCACGGCCGGCGGAATCCCTGAAATCATTACCCCGAAGAGCGGTTTGCTCGTGGAAACGCGCAACATCGGTGATTTGCAAAACAAGATGGACCTGCTTTTGGAGGATGACCAACTCCGCAAACGCTTTGAATCCGAGGGCCGCAAGCGCGTGGTCAAACACTTTACGTGGGACTTGTCCGCGAAAGGATACGAGGAGCTTTACAAGCAAGTGTTCGAGGAATAGTGACCGTAATTATTCCCGTTTTTTACTTTTTTCCAATATCTTCTTTATTCGTAAGGCGTGTCGGATGGTTTCGCGGAATCCCTCGACATCGGTATCGTGCGAGTGGACGAGTCTTCCATCGGGATTGAATTCGCGATTTGGACGTTGATCCAGAACGCCTTTTTTTAACGCGACGTGCTGCAACGACAACGGATCGATTCTTTTTCCCACGCGATGAATTTCTTCAAAAGTTTCTTGAGCGTCGAGCGATTTTCGGATGGCCCCCATTGCTTTTTCAACCAGTTGCTGACGATATGGCGGTTTTTCCAACCGGGCCGCATTCGCTGTTAATGTCACGTGGTGTCTCAGGAGAGGGCGCGGAACAAACGCATTCTGTATTGGGTCGTACCACGCGGGAAGCAATTCAGGGGATCCGAAATGAAGGTAATGATGACCCGCACGGAGGGTTTCTCCCATTCCGTCATATACGACATGCCGTTCGACCGGACTCGCTTGTGCTTTGGGTTGGCCTGTTTCATGACTGTTTGAGAGAATGATGACGTGGCTTCCGGGAAAACGAAACCCGACGGATTCCATGACCTCGTGTTTTGGTGTTTCGAAACTTCCCGCTTCGGGATGTGGACTTTTTTTTATGGATGGTTCCGCATATAATAAAACGGAATGACCATTCATTTTGAGTTGGGCCCCGATATCGCTCGCGATTTTTCGATCGATTGGTTTTCTTCCGTGTACCAGTACGAAACTTTCCTCGAATCGTGGGAACGCGCGTGCTTTGACCATACTATTCTTACCAACAAGCCGTTTAAAAAATACTAGTGGGCCTACCGGGATTTGAACCCGGGACCACCAGTTTTCCTAGCTCAATCCCTTCCAAAACGGAAGGGCGTCGTATAAGACTCGCATCCCTTTCTCCCTTCTATTGAAGGGCGGAGGTCTGGCGCTCTGAGCCAGGCTAAGCTATAGGCCCGTTTTGGTAAGGGTAAAGAAACCTTATTAATACGCTCGAGTTTTCTACTTTCCATGGTTTTCCAGACGCTCCGGCGTTTAAATGCCAAGGACGTGTTGACGCTGGCGAACGCGGCTTCCGGGCTTATCGCCATCGCGTCGGCGGTCCTCGCGTACACGTTCGCTCCATTTTTCTTCATTCTGGCCGCGGGATTCTTCGATTTCATGGATGGAAAATTGGCTCGTCGAAACAAGACGGCGAATGCGTTCGGAAGAGAAATGGATTCGCTCGCGGACGTGATCTCGTTCGGAGTCGCTCCCGCGATTTTGGTGATCGTGTTCAGTTTCCGCGACCCCTTAAGCATTCTGGCAGGCATAGCGTATGTGACGGCTGCGGTGATCCGTCTATCCATGTTCAATTTACAGAAAGAAACGGGAGTCTATTACGGGTTGCCGGTGCCCGTTGCGGCCATCAGCGTGCTCATCGTGTTTTATGCGACGTTGTTTGCGTTCGCTCCCATGTACTGGAATTGGCTGGCGTTGTTTACGGCATCTATATTAATGATTTCGAGGTTTAAGATTCGTAAGCCGTCGTTATAGAGTGTGAATCACATGAATCGCGTGAAATCAGGCATTCCGGGTCTGGATCAATTGGTGGAAGGGGGTTTTCCTGAAAGCTCGAGTATTCTGCTTTCCGGAGGACCGGGCACGGGTAAAAGCATTTTCTGTCTGCAGTATTTGTATAATGGGGCGAAGGATTACGGCGAGCGAGGGATTTACGTGACGTTGGAGGAGGGCCCGCACAACTTGTGGTGGAACATGCAGCGGTTCAAGTGGGACTTGCTGCCGTTGGAGAAGGATAATTTGTTGAAGATTTTCAAGTTCGAGCCGAATCTGGACATGAAGGATGATATTGAGGGCCAGACCAAGCGCATTCTGGACAAGGCGAAGGAATTGGATGCGAAGCGTTTGGTGATTGACTCGATTACCGCGTTCTCGTTTTGGATTGAGGAAGTGCCGAAGATTCGTTATGCGTTGTACGTGTTAATGGAAGAGCTTCGGAAAATGAACGTCACCACGATTTTAACCACGGAAACCACGGGAAGAAAGGACGAGATGTCACGGTTCGGTGTCGAAGAGTTCTTGACGGACGGCGTCATTCAATTGTACTTTTTCCCTCCGCATCGCTCGCTGTTCGTTCGCAAGATGCGTGGGACCGCTAATGACAAGAGCGTCCGGCCGTTCAAGATCGATAACAACGGATTTACCGTTGATTCGCGTTCGGAAATCATGTGGGAGAGCCTGCGGTAAAAACGTTTTTCATTGACTTGTTTTGACGCGGTTATTGTGAGGGATCGCGTTCTTTATACGTAACGGTTTGAATGGTTCAAGCATACCCTATTGTGTTTTGTTTCCTGAATGGTTTCGGTTTGATTCATGGTATCGAAAAAACATGTGGCATTGGCCACTGCAATTGTTATCATCGTCTCCATAATTTTTTTTATTGAATCTGGTAAGGGTCCTGCGTCCCAACTCCCTATTACCCCGAATTCCTATCAACAAGCGATTCCGACGGGTTTGAATATTGGCGAGGCGGCGCCGGATTTCGAGCTTGTTTCAATTGATGGAGAAACCTTTCGATTAAGTCAATTTCGCGGAGAAAAAGCGGTATTCATTAACTTCTGGGCGAGTTGGTGCGGCCCGTGTCGGGAAGAGTTTCCTGAAATGCAGCGGGCTTTCATTTCAAATAAAGATGATGTAGTGATTCTGGCTGTTAATTTGCAGGAAAGTGAGGAGGCGGCTCGCGCGTTCGGTGAAGAGATGCAAGTGACGTTTCCGTTATTTTTGGATCCGAATCGAGGTGTTAAAAGTTTATATCAAGTGCGTACGCAGCCCGTAAGCTTTTTCGTGGATAAGAATGGGATTATTCAAGGGAAAAAGAATGGGGTGTTGACGCCTGAAGAGCTCGTGAGTAATGTACATACTATTCGGGTGCAGTCCGTGATTCCCGTCAACGATGGGACACGTGTCGCAGCATCCGATGAAGAAATTCAAATTACCAATGGGATCAAGCACATTATTCCTTTAGATGAAGTGCTTCCCGGAGGCCCGGGCAAGGACGGTATTCCTTCCATTGATCGCCCCAAATTTGTTTCCATTTCAGAAGCGGATGAGTTTGTTACTGATAATGAATTTGTTCTTTCGTTCGAATCCGGTGACGAGGTGCGCGCCTATCCCTTGCAAATTCTGGTCTGGCACGAGATCGTGAACGATCATTTTGGTGATCAACCGGTGGTGATCACGTATTGTCCATTATGCGGTACGGGTATTGCTTTTGAGGGATACATTAATGGCAACCAGGATACTACGTTCGGTGTCAGCGGGAAGCTTTACAATTCTGATTTGTTGATGTACGACCGCGCGACGGATACGTATTGGAACCAGATTTCCGGTAAAGCGGTTGTGGGTCCATTAACGGGTCAGCGTTTGAAGATGCTTCCGTTGGATACGGTGGAGTGGCGGGATTGGAAACGCTTGCATCCCGTTGGGAACGTGCTTTCCAAGGATACGGGGCTAGCGCCTAAACCATACGGAGTATTTCCTTACGGGGATTACGCTACGAGTTCCCGCATTAGTTTTCCGGTTTCCCATGAGGACAGCCGCTTATTCGCGAAAAAATTCATTTTTGGTTTGGAGTTGAATGGCCTTCACAAAGCGTATGTTCAGGAATCAGTGCAGCACGTTCTCCTATTGAATGACGAGTTTGCGGGTATTCCCATTTTAGCGGTTACGGATCCTGAAAGCAAGGCGATTCGTTTCTTTGATCGGCGCGTGAACGGCGAAACGTACGAGTTTGAGCTCCGCGGTAGTATCCGGCCGAATCAACTGTACGACGTGACTACGGGCTCGGAATGGGATTTCCGCGGGAAGGGATTACCTAGTGGAAATGACGGATTGCAACTGAAGCAATTGGATGCCGTGGGTTCGTTCTGGTTTGCGTGGGTCGCCCATTATCCGGACACGGAACTCTATCCTTGAACCGTTCTTCGCATGTTGGTTTCCCTTTAGCCATTCCCACGTTTTATAAACATTCTGCCTGTAGAAACTAATCGTTCTCTAATACGGCGTTATCGCACGCTTTCAAATAGGGGTGTTATATACATGACGGAGGATTCTCACGAACACCACGAGCACCATGCGCATCATGGTAGTAGTGGAAAGATGGACGGCGCGTACGCGATTGCAGGCAGCTTCATCATTGCGGCAGTCATTTTGTCCGCGTCCATGTTGTATGCAGTCGGCAACATCAACTTCAGTTTACAGCAAATCAATACGGGATTAGCGGATGTGAAAGTGGCGATGGCTAGCCGGCCGGTAGCCCCTCCTGCTGGAGGTAACGAGCCCGTCGTACCGCCTATCCAGCCGACGGCGTTACCCACGGCTCCCCCCTCAGGAACCGCGAATCCGAACATCGAAGGAATAGATTTCTTGGGCCCCGAAGATGCTCCGGTAACGATTGTTGAATACAGTGATTTCGGTTGTCCGTTCTGTGAGCGATTCGTATCGCAGACGCTGCCGTCTCTGAAACAACAATACATTGATTCGGGTAAGGTGCGCTTCTATTTCAAGCAGTACCCGATTCCACAACTGCATCCGAATGCGCCGAAGGCTGCTGAGGGATCGTTGTGTGCCTCGGATCAAGGCCAGTTCTGGGCGTTCCATGATTTAGTGTTCGAATCCGGCCAGTACGATCCCGCAAGCTTGAAGCAGCACGCGGAAACGTTGGGCTTGGATACGGACGCATTCAACTCGTGTTTGGATAACGGCGATAAGACGGCCGAGGTTCAAGCGCATGTTGCGGAAGGATCCCAATTCGGAGTCTCGGGCACGCCGACGTTCTTCATTAACGGGAAGAAGCTGGTGGGCGCGCAGCCTTTGGAACGGTTCCAAGCGGAAATTGATGGCGCTTTGGCGGCTTGATTTTTTTTATTTATTTTTTATTTTTCTTTCGTTAAACCCGCCCTATTTTAATGCCCGTTCGAATGAAGTATTCATGACTTGGCTTGAGGAATTGCGAAACGCTCCCCTTCTCATGCGGGAATCCCTAGCCATTATTCTGTCCACTTGGCGTTACCGCTTGTTGTTCGTGTTCGCTTCCGCGGCATCCTTTTCCGCTCTGTTTTATCTCACGACGCTTCCGGGTCAGTCGTTCGATAGCTGGTGGTTCAGCATCGAGGATTCCACGAAAGTCTTTGTCCCGCTGGCTTCGATTCTGATGGGTTTAACGATCGCATCTCAATTGTATGTTTGGAGGCATTTGAAGACCTCTCGCGTGCAGAAAGTGAAGACCGCCGGAGGTTCTTTGGGCGCTGCATTGACTGCGGTTCTTGCGACCGCTTGTTGTTCCCCTTTTTTTGTTACCTTGCTTGGTTTGACGGGCTTTGCCGCCATGGTGCTCGAGTATCAACTCGAGTTCATTGGTTTAGCCCTTCTAATGTTGCTCGTATCCCTATATTATTCGGCGAAAGCGATTTCGTGCGACGCCTGTCAAGTCAAGCTGCACGTGCACCGCGTTTGATTAAGGCTTAAACCGAGTTTTTATTTACGAATACGGCCTATACTTGTATTCGTGGCGCACCGGTTCTTTTATTAAAGGTGGCGTCATTGAAACGATTTATCTATGGGTGATTTATTATGGCCGACCACAAGATCGTCATTTATTCGACGCAGACGTGTCCGTACTGCAAGATGGCGAAGGAGTACTTGAAGTCCCGCCACATCGGTTTTCAGGATATTGATGTGGGGGCTGACCAGCAGGCCGCTGAAGAAATGGTTAAGAAGTCCGGTCAGATGGGTGTGCCCGTCATTGACATCGACGGAACGATCGTCGTGGGCTTTGACAAGGACGCAGTTGACAAGGCGCTGGCTTAAAACGGATTTCGTGAAACCATGTCGTACGACGTCGTTATCGTGGGGGCTGGCCCGGCGGGCTTGTCCGCGGCCATTTACTGCGCTCGCAAGAACTTAAGCACCCTCATTCTATCCAAGAACGTGGGCGGGCAAACCGCTTGGTCTTCTCACATCGAGAACTATTTGGGGTATGTCGGAATTTCCGGTTTTGATCTCACGCAGAAGTTTCGCGAGCACGTGAACCAGTATAAGGTTCCGTTGCAGGAAGGCGAGTCTCAGACCGTGGTCTCGATAGAAAAAACGGTTGCGGGTTTTTCGACGCGCACGAAGAACGGCAAAACGTATGCCTCGCGAGCCGTTATTGTTGCATCCGGCAAATTGCCCCGCAAGCTCAACGTTCCAGGAGAAGACCGTTTTTTCGGCAAGGGAATCACGTATTGCGCGACGTGCGATGCCCCCCTATTTCCGAATAAGGATGTCGTGGTGATTGGCGGAGGGAATTCGGCGATGGATGCCGTATTTCAGCTGGATAAAATCGCGAAATCCATTTATGTCCTGAACGTCTTGCCTTCCTTGCAGTGCGACCCCATTTACAAGGAAAAACTCGCCAAATTATCGAAAGTAACGGTTCTTGGCGAGGCTCAAATCACGGGTTTCGAAGGCGAAGTCCTATTAAAGAAAATAACGTTCGAGCACAACGGGGTTGCCAAGTCTCTGGACGTTCAAGGCGCGTTCATTGAGATTGGTTCCTTGCCTTCCACGGATTTCGCGTCTCTCGTCAAGAAAAACAAGTGGAACGAGATTATCGTCAATAACACGGCGGAAACCAGTCTTCCGGGCGTGTTCTCCGCAGGCGACGTGACCGATGTGCCTGAAAAGCAGACCATAGTCGCTGCAGGAGAAGGCGCTAAAGCAGGCGTTCGCGTATTCGAGTATTTATCGAAGCAAAAGGATTGATTACTCCCCGAATCCACCGGGCGCTTCAACCAACTCTTCCACGATGACGGGATTGTCTCGGATGGTTAATGAAAGATAATCGCTCGCCACTTCCAGTTCGCCTTCTTGTCCGGAGTAAATATCCGTTATCCTCAACGTCTTGATTTGAACGGGAATGGATACGCTTTTGTAGGCTTGAATGAATTCGTCGCTCCAAACGGCATAAACGCGCGCTTCTTTTCCTTGGTACGCAAACGCTTTTGCTTCTCCGATTAACGGGTATTCTTCAACGAACGTGACCTCATCCATTTTCTCCCGCATAATATTGAAGGTCGCGTACGCCGGCTTCTCTCGATTGAGATCCGTGATCCCGATTTTGCAGAAGTAGGACGGCTCGCCTTCAAAACAGCCCGCGGGATTCGCGAGAAACACCTTGTCGAAGCCGTTGGCGAGCGCAAAACTCAGCGTTTTGAACAATGCGTGCGCGTGCTGGTCGTCTCGTCGAAACTTTGATCCGTCAAACCGTCCACCGTACGCTCCGATTCCCGTCATCCACAACGGCATTCCCGACAACCTCGTTTTCTTCAACATGCTTTTCAAGTCGTCCGCGTACCCTCGGAGGTTATTGTAAGAGGTTAACGAGGGATTCTCGTTGTCATAAAACTGGAATCCGATCGCGTCAAAACACGGTCCGTCGCATGCGGTCGCCAGTGTTTTCGCTCGTTCGAGGTCTTTCGGATTCACTTCCAGCACGAGTTGGCACGCCGGACACCCTTCCCGCAATGCATCTCTTAACGGCCGAATCACGTCCGGCACATTCTCATACACGATATAGTATTTTACGTACGGTCCGACGCCGCTTCCAAAGAATCGGGCGAGGTCCTTGACTTGCTCGTGTCCCACGTTCGCATTCGCGAGCTGGAGCCTTATCGCGACGTCAAAGCCTTCATCGAGATACGTTTGAATTTTCTCCTTGTCGGGGTTCGCCGGATTCGCTTCCACCATAATCCATTGCACGCCCGTTCGCTTCAACGGCCCTTCCAGCATGAGATCCTGCGGAACAGCGGAAAAACCGAAGTTCCGGTCTTCGTAATCTAACACGATCTCCACGGGTACGTTTAAAGTGGGTTTGGGTGACGACATCGGGAGAGTTGGCGTCGCCGTCACCAGCGGGCAATCCTGCGCGCACGTGCCATACTCGTATTCCGTGGGACTACACATTCCATCCCCACACCGTTCATACACTCGCAAGGGCCCTTCCGTTTGAATCCACCCGATTCCATCGAAGTACGTGATCAGGAAAATAGCTATAATAAGTAGAATAACGGGCCCCACGGGAATCTTGCGCACCACGTCCAACGTTTGAACGAATACGTCGGGTTTCTTCCTTCCGTGCTGGTGCGGCGTTTGCCCGCTTTTTTGACTTGAACTCCTCATGCTTTTAGGCATGTGCATCGGTTTCAACGGGTCTTTCATGCGCCCATTACTCCGCTGCAGTATAAAAACGTTGGCGAATGAATTTCGTGCCTCTGAAAGAAACGTTTTTAAAGTCGCTTCCGGATAAGTACTTTCCTCTTTGCTATATTCTTTACGCTGAGCAACGGTTTACGGTTTCAATGGGTGTCGCATGTGAAAAAGGAATTGGACTTAACGAAGTATGAGAAAGCGCGCATCATCGGCGCTCGCGCGCTTCAGTTGGCGGCCGGAGCCCCGTGCTTGTTGAAACTCACGGAGCCCGAGATTTCCGCTGTAAAGCTTGCCGTCATGGAGTTCGACAAGGGCGTGATCCCTCTTCATGTGGTCCGCCTTTCGATTAGGGATGCGGCATGAAATCCGCTTCCGTGATCAAAGACGAGAAGGACTATCTGGAGTTCGTTCTCGAGCAAGAGGACGTAGGATTCACTAACTTGCTCGTGGAAAAACTTCTTCAAAACAGCGACGTGACTTTTGCTGCGAGCAGCTACGACCATCCTTTGAAAGGGAATGCGGTCGTGAAAATCCGGGGCAAGAACCCCAAGAAATCGCTGCACAAAGCCATTGATGAATCCCGCAAGGAATTGAAGGAACTCGAGTCTCTCGCGGACAAGAAGCTCAAGTAATCCGTTCTTTCATTCTCATTCGCGCTTCCAACAACCTTTTTTAAGCGCTAGCCACTAGCTTTTTTCGTGGGTTTATGCGTTTCGCGTTAATAGGTCTCGCTGTTCTCGTACTGTTTTCCACTTATTCTACGGCGTTCTGGTGTCCCGTTGGTTACTACAACGAAAGCTTGAACGTCACCACGCGTTCGATTGATCTGGAGGACGGCCGGCCCATGCTTTCCTCTCTCGCCCTCTCTCCAGTTGATGACACGCCGTTTGTCGCGTGGACGAAGTTCCCGGACGCGTTCATGATGAAGAAGTGGGATCCCACGCAATGGCGCTGGGTAACTGTTTCCGGAGACCCGAGTTCGGATTACAGTGGTATTGGTTTGAACGTTTCATTTGAAACTCCCGACAACACTCTTTATCAAATCGAGCAAGGTTTAGCCGATTGGCCTGCGCTTAATTTTTCTCAATTATCCGTTCAGGTGGATTCACTTGGTTTTCCGCATGTTGCTGGAGTAATTGAAGTAGGAAAAGGCAATCCGGATTGGATTACTGAAATCTTTTATGCTAAATGGGATGGATCCAATTGGGTTTCCGTGAATGGAACTCCTTTATCTCCAGCTAATTGGGAAATGCTTGTCAGTTATAATTGGTTTTACAATTCAACAAAACCAAAATTGGTTTTATATGAACCCATCGTCGGAACGGTTATCCCAAAAATTGCCTGGATTGAATATGATCTGAATGCGATAGACGGTTCAAAAACAGGTTATGGTTGGGACGAAGTTCCGCTTGGGGATGCATGGGTCTATTTCAAGGAATGGAATGGGGTAGACGCATGGGTTGACGTGAAAGGAAATCTTGGCTTTGGGGAACCCATCAACGTATCAAAAACCTATAGAACATTCGAAGATAACGGCCATTCCCAAATTGAATTCGAACGCGATTATCCCGACTTGGCTTTGAAATCGGATGGAACTCCCGTCATTGCATGGATTGATGATTCAAGTGATAATCTTCCTTTTTGGGAAAATATCGATCGGGTGTTATTAGTTAGGGAAGCGTGTGCCGACGCAAGTGGATGGTGTGATCTATCGGGTAGCCCGAATTTTATTGGGCCTACCAATGTTAGTAAAAACTCTATTTCTGGCGAATCATTTTATACTAACTATGATGCTCATGAAGTGCGAATCGCTATTGACCCTAATGATATTGTACATGTCGCTTGGGGGGCTGCTATTGGATCTATAGGCGGTCGACCTCCACAAACCGTATTTTATCGAAGGTGGGAGCCCAGCGCCGGGGGAGGACTTGGCGAATGGGTCGATATTAGAGACAATGAGGGAGATACAGCTGATTTGAATGTTACGGGTGAAATTCAATATCGAGAAGGATTAGCCGGAATTCAACTTTACGAGGACGGTGGTCAATACTATCCTGTTATCGCTATGCGCGGTTGTCTTGAGAACTGCGGTCCTCGGGATGTCGGAAGATCGAATCAAGAACAAGAAACCGAAATGTTCATACGGAAATGGGATCAGAGTTCACTTAAATGGACTGATATTTCTGGAAATGAAGAGTATTATTTTGATTCGAACGTAAGCAATTCTTCCATGGGGGGTTGGCCGTCTGGTGGTGGGGAATTGCGGTTAGACTCCATTGGAAATGTCAATATTGTTTTTCCATGGGATAACGGAACCACGTCTAAACCCCAACCAATCGTAAGCGATGATGTTCAAGTCCAGTTCAAAAAGTGGCAGGACACGGAATGTTTGCATTTAGACACCCTAGTGATTAGTCCTCGCCATACATCGCCTCCCAGCAACGGCGAATCATTTATTCCGAACGATGGATTTCCTCATGATATTGCTTACACGGCAACGTGCGCTCTTTCAGATGGCTCCACCCCTCCGTGTCCCTCACTGAATTGGAGCACGAATATTACTGGCGGAAGTATTACTGCGAACGGAGTTTTGACTGTGCAAACCGGTATTGAGAATGATGGAATCGTTAACGTGTCGTTTTTCGGACGAAGCGAGCCACCCGCGTATGAAACGGACGAAATTCCGATTAAAGTCGATTCTTCTTGGGTTAGGGTATCCTCAGCAGCTCAAGACCCGCCTCCCGCGGTTGCGATTGCCGGTCCGTATTTTGGAACCGTTGATATCCCGATACCCATTTCCGGTTCGGCAACGGATAACAACAACATTCAGGAGATTTACTTCCAGCCCCCTTCAGGATGCGCGATATTTAATTCAATTCCTGTAGGAATTGGAACGCCTGCCGCAACGATTACCGCCGATCTGGTATGTTATACTCCCGGAAAGAAGGATTTGTGGTTGTATGCAAGGGATACGAGTGATGTTTACGGAAGCGGTCGGTCTGCTGCACAAGTATCCGCGGTATCGATTTATGCGGACTTGTTTGAACTGCAGTGCCCCGTGCTCGCACCGGATGAAATCACGGAAATCCGTTTGCAATGCGTGTACCAAGGAGCCGTATGTGACGGCACTCCCGTTACCGGAGACATTACTATCAACGCGAATTTCGTGCGGCAGGAAGGCCAGTACATTTTCTACAACAAGTTCATTATTTCCGAAGGGACGCACGTGATTACGGCTTCGCATGCTGGATTCCCTATTGACGCTTCGTGCATCATCAGTAAAGTCAAGGCCACGACTGCAACGGTTCCTGATGTTCCGTATTGGATGGTTCCTATCGTGCTTCTGGCCGTCATGGGTCTGGTGCGCGTAAAGCGTCAAACTAAGAGGTAGGGTAAATTCGCTTGCTCTAATGCTTGGATGACGTGATGGCGATCCTCACTTTTCAGACTCTTTTTTTCAATAATGCCGATTTCCACTTTTTCAATGGTTTTCGCCATGGCGTGCTCCACCATTTCTTTCGTCATGCTCGGTGCCACGTGCTTGCTCGCGATATGGGAAAACGCGTATTCTTCGAGCTCGAGTTTCGAGAACTTCGGCGCATAATGCATGCCTCCGAATCCCAACGCCACCTTTCCTTTGGATTCCTTCCAGTGCTTGCACACGTGCAAAATGCCTTCAGCGACTTTGACCGCTGGCTTTTCTTCCTTCCACTCGTTTTCCGAGCTCCCCACTTCCATAAACAATATGGGCGCGTTCAATCGGGTGGGCCCGTGGTGCGTCGCTTCCATGAACGGAGGAAAATGCTCTACGGCGTTTTCGGGTTGGGAAAGAAATTCGTAGGCGCATTTCAATGCATGCGCGGATGCGAAACCTAGCTCGCGGGGTGTTCCCCCGAGTTTCGCTTCTTCCCCCCAGTTTCCGACGAGGTGCGTGGTCACGCACGGTTTGACGGCTGCGGAGCGGTGCGTGCTTGCGAAAATGAGGAGATCCGAGTCATTGAACAACGGATAGTCTTTCAAGTAGTCGGAAAAGAGGTGCGTGGTCTGGATTTCAATGAGCTGCAATCCCTCCTTGTTTTTCCAGTTTCGAAAAGCATATCTGGTATCGGGAGTAACGATTTCGGGCTGGGGATCGAATTGATGGCGCTCAATCAGTTGACGCGCAATGACTTCTCCAGCCAAATTATCTTTGCTGAACGCGATCAGGGGCATGAGGAACGCGTTTCTTCAAGCGGATGAAGTTTAAATAATGTGTCTTTGATTAGTTCCTTCATGGATGTGGATAAAGATCACTGGGATCGTCAGAAGCGCGTGAGCCACTGGATGCAGAGTGCGATCTCGGATGCGAAAGTGCTTGTGGTCGGAGCAGGGGCACTCGGGAACGAGGTCTGCAAGCATTTGCTTCAATTGGGTGTTAACCGGATCACGTTAGTGGATTTTGATACCGTGGCGCAGGCGAATCTGAACCGCTGCGTTTTCTTCACTCCCGAGGACGCGGAGAACGGCCGTTTCAAAGCGGAAGTTATTCGCGATCGATCGCACGATTTTTTCCCGTTATCGCAGGTTCGCGTGGAGTTAAAAAAAATTGAGGATCTCCCGGAATCTTTTTTTGAGGGATTTGACGCCGCGTTTTCGTGTGTGGATAATTTGAATGCGCGCTTGCACTTGAACGCGCATTCGTACGGAAAATTTCCGGTTGTCGATGGCGGCACGTTTGGTTTTCAAGGGAAAGTGCAGGTGGTAGCGGGAGATAGTTCGTGCCTGGAGTGCACGCTTTCCCAAATCGATTACCGTTTGTTGTGGAAAAAGTATTCGTGCGTCGGCGAGTTTTTGGATGTATTGGATGCGAAGATGCCAGCGCTTCCGACGACCACCAGCGTCATTGCAGCGCTGCAAGTAAATGAATTCTTGAAGTTGCAAATGCCTTCATTGAATGCGCAAGAAAATTTAGTGGGCAAGTTCCTGCTGCACGATGGCTTGAAGAACTCGTTTCAAATATTCGAGGTTCCGAAGCGCCGGAATTGCAGTGTGCATCCCGCATAACCTTTTTATGGAGTGCGTTGTTCGTTCTTATAATGAAATTTACCTCGATTGTTATCGGTATTCTATTGGTGTCCGCATGGTTATCCGCTTACGATAATTATCCGTGGATCCATACGGCATTACAGACGGTTGGCCGCTCTTGGACCTCGCAAGAAAAAGTGTTTGCTGCTGATCATTATGAAATTGTGGTTGGAGCGTTAGCTACTGTTACCCAAACGATTCACGACCGCAATCCAGATGTGAAAACATTCCAATTTGTCAGTCTCAGTTATTTTTCTCCGGGAATGCAAGACGAATATTTTCGGTTTATTTCCGAGAACCCTGGACAGTACAGCAATTACGAAATTGAAGATGCTTTTTTGCATTACGATTGTGACACGGAATCGTTTGGAGCCGGATTAATCCCTGGATGTTACTTGAAGGACCCGAATACGGGAGAATGTTGGGGCTTTCCAGATCCGAACCGGAATCCGGTTTGTGCAGAATCTAACGCCTTATGGTGGCAAGACTCACGCGTACCTGACTGGTGGGACGTGTATGAATGGTTTACTCCCAATTACCAAAGCCGGGCCTACCGAGATTTTGCACCTTGGCGTATTCAAGAAGTGGAAGAAAATTATCCAGAGGGTTATTTAGCGCACGGCATCTTTTGGGATAATATACTATATGTTCCTGGATATGTCGATACAATTGAGAATACGAATACCTATCCTGGTATTTCGGACGATGTTGA
Organism: Microcaldota archaeon; assembly: GCA_018819225.1. Taxonomy (GTDB): domain Archaea; phylum Micrarchaeota; class Micrarchaeia; order Norongarragalinales; family SBBD01; genus JAHJQN01. Next base: position 4,239 of record JAHJQN010000006.1, on the reverse strand, counting down.
ACCGCACCCGCGTACTCAAGATTTGTATGACTTGTTTTTGAACACGATGGATCAAGTGGATGCGGATGTGGGAAGGCATTTCCTTCGATATGGTAATGCGAACGGATTTGCGTGGATTCGCAGCCTTCCTGATACGGGTCCATTCATTGAATGGATTCTCGCTAATTTAGAGTACGTGACCCCCGAAGGTTGGGTATTCCATTCTTCTTACGGAGAACAAAAAAGGCCCGCATGGAACATTGATTGCTGGGATTTGAGGGAAGCCTGGCAATATACTATGATTGATGGAATTAAGTTGCATACGGAAGTTTACAATCATGATGGTTCCGGTGGGAACCGTGATATGTGGACGCGTGAATTTGGCATTGCGAAATACTATCTTGTCACCAATCCCAATTTGTACTATGGGACTCGGGAACAAGAACCCGGCGGAACATTAATGGATTACCGCTGGAATCCCATGGCGGAAGTTAATATTGGTATGCCAAAAATTAATCCACCCGGAGTAAAAGATTTTGACGGACAAACAGGCACCAATAAGTTTTTTGATTTTATGCGTCCTGGCCAACAATTAAGTTGTAATGATATCTTCCAACCCGAATTATTGATTGCTCGTCATTTTGATAATGGATTGCTACTCGTGCGCTACAAACCCAATCGATTTTGTAACCCCCCCTTGGAGGAAGGCGATCCGGAATGCACTGCTTTTCAAGATCCCCGGGAATATCATTTGAATCATTTTGTATCAAATCCCGATGGCGGGCTCTATTATAAGATTCAAACGGACGGATCCTTGGCCGCAAATCCCATTTCCAGCATTACGCTTCGAACGGATGAAGTTGCTTTATTATTGAATGCTTGCGATGAAGGACAAGTTCCGGATGGGACCGCTTGCGGTTGTGGCGGAATTGAATTAAGTGGGGGACAATGGTGTTGTGGAGGACAGCCGAAAACGGTTTGTATAAACGATATTCAGTGCCAAATACTCGGAGGCGGTTCGGTTTGCGAAAATCCCGGAACATGTCAAGCGGAATGCACGGATCCGGAGGGATCGCCTTCGCCGACTGTTGAGGCGTGTGAGGATTTGGGGGGTCAGTGTCTTGATGATTGTAGTGAGCGGGATGATTGTTCTTTAGATGAATCGGGGTATTGTGGTGTTGGAGTGTGTTGTTTGGGTGTGTGTACGGCGACTGCGACTCCTTCGGCTACGCCGACTCCCGAACCTTGTACCCCGGAGGAGGAGGGAATTTCGCGAGCGTGTGATGTTAGTGGTTGTTCCGGTTCGCAGTCGTGTGAATCCGGTGAATGGTCCATTTGTGTCAAGACCGATTTGTGTTGTGGAGTTAACTGTGATGATGGGAATAGTTGTACGAGCGATGCGTGTGCGGGTGGGGTTTGTTCGCATGTAGCTGTTTGTGGTGATGGCGGCAATAATGGTGGATCGAATGATGGACCGTTTCCTACGGCTACGCCGACCCCTGTTCCTTCTGTCGTTGGTGCGGATACGCCTTCGCCGACTGTTGACTGGCAGGGTTTGGATCCGGAGGTGCAGGAGCAGTTGACGGAGATGTATGAGTCGGGTGAGGATATTCGGGGGGTTGAGCAGTTGATGCAGGAGTCGTTGGAGGCGAGTGATGCGGGAGATGAGGAGAGGGCGTTGTCGTTAATGGAACGCGCGCGGGCTCGTTTGCAGGAGTTGGTTTTGAAGGCGCGTTCTTCGAAGGCTTCGTTTAATTGGTGGTATGCCTTGGGAGGATTGATCATCATTATCGCGATTTCCTTGTATTATTCTTCGACGTCGCGCAAGAAGCCTCCGGGTGATTCCGGGAACGTGATTGCACTTCCTCCAGGTCGTTCTGAATTCGGGGCGGTTTCCGATAAACAAGTGATGGATGAAAATGACGATTCGCAAGTCATTCGATCCATATTGAGCAAAAAATCCGATTCCGGAAACGATTTATAACCGATTTCTGTAACGATTTCATGCATCCTCGGTGGATTTTTTCTGTTTTCCTTGTTTTAATGCTATCCCATTCCGTTCATGCTTATGACAATTATCCGTGGATACATACTATTTTCCACACCTTTTATACCGATTTTACAACAACGGATGCCTACTTTATAGCCAATCATTACGACGTCGCCTTGGGAAACCTAGCGAATATTGGCGGCACAATTAAAACGCGTAATCCGGATGTAAAAACGTATTTGTTTGTAGGGCTCACGTATTTTTCCGATGGGCACCAGACGAAATACGATCAATTCATTGCGGATTCTGATTATACGCTCGCGGAAGCGGAAACCGCGTACATGCACTATAAGTGCGACGTGACCTACCGGGGAACGGATTTTCCGGGTTGCAATCTCGAAGACCCCGTCACCTTAAAATGTACGGGAACTCCCGCAACGGGTTGCGAAAGCTCTGGTTCTTCTGCTTCATGGTTATGGGAAGCACGGGTACCGAATTGGGCGCCTTCCAATTACCTCGTGTGGAAATCCCCGCATTATCCCAGCGAACCATACCGCGAGTTCAGTATATGGAGAGTGCAGGAAATCATTAGTTATTGGGGCGCATCTCCTCCGGATGGTGTTTTTTATGATAACGTGTTGGTCATGAGGGGTCGTACGCCTTACGGTGACAAAACCATTGAGTACTGGGGTATTCCCATGCCGGACAGTGATTACGAGCAGTATATTCGCGACCAGGATCACCGAGATTATTTTGATTATATTGCGAACGAATTGGATGCGCGTGAAGGCCGTTCGTATGAACGGTTCGGGAACGGAAACAACATGTTTTACTTACAACCCGATTTTCCGTATGTTTCTTGGATGCTGAGCGCGTTGGATTTTTTGGATGCCGAGGAATGGGTTGCGACGAACGTAGGGCAGCCTGAAATCAGCATGCCGTGGTGGCATAGCAAGGCGTGCCGGGACATGAAAAACTCCTGGACAATAAGCGCCACCAATAACAAACCCTTGCATGTGGATACGCAGAACTACCCGTATTCGGATTGGACGCGTGTTTTCTCTCTGGTCAAATACTATTTGGTTTTCAACCCCAATTTGTATTACTCCATTTGGGAAGGCGCGGATGAATCGTTTTCCTCCAATGTATACGATTATTACAATCCAATGGTTGAAATCAACATCGGGACACCCATTATTAATCCGCCGGGAGTTCGCGATTTTGAAGGCCAATTTGGAACCAACAAGTTCTTTTCGTGGAATCATCCGGACAGCGGGATCAGTTGCACGACGTTTGATTATCAACGAATGGTGGTCGCGCGACATTTTTCGAACGGTTTAGTTCTGGGGCGCTGGAAGGCCTTGAAGGAATGCAGTCCTCCGAGTTCCACGGATCCCCGATGCAACTCGTTCGTTGATCCTCAAGTATACGGTTTAGCCAATCCCTATGGCAATTCCTATTACGTCGTTCAAGCGGATGGATCGCTTTCCCTAAGTCCAGTTTCCGAGATAACATTGAGAACGAATGAAGCGGCTATTTTACTTTTGGAATGCAAGGAGGGGGAAGTGGGAGCGGGCAACGCGTGCGGTTGTGGTGGCGTGTATTTGACGGAAAACGCTTGGTGTTGTAGCGGACAGCAGAAAATAGTTTGCGAATCTGATTTTGAGTGTTCACTCTATGGCCCGGATTTTGTTTGTGAGAATCCGGGCACGTGTCAAGCCGAGTGCGTTGAATCTCAAGGTTCTCCTTCGCCGATTGTTGAGGCGTGTGAGGATTTGGGGGGTCAGTGTCTTGATGATTGTAGTGAGCGGGATGATTGTTCTTTAGATGAATCGGGGTATTGTGGTGTTGGAGTGTGTTGTTTGGGTGTGTGTACGGCGACTGCGACTCCTACGGTTACGATTACGCCGACTCCTGAGCCTTGTGCTGTTGAAGGTGAGGCGGAGGTGTGTGATGTGAGTGGGTGTGGGGGAACGCGTGTTTGCGGGAGTGGTTTTTGGAGTGTTTGCGTGAAAAATGATTTGTGTTGTGGTGTGAGTTGTGATGATGGAAATAGTTGCACGAGTGATTCGTGTTCTGATGGCGCGTGTTCGCATGCGAATATTTGTGGTGATGGGGGTAACGACGGCGGCAATAATGGCGGGTATACGGGTGGAACAACGGGCACGTCTACTCCGACGACGGCGCCGACTCCTACTTCGGGCACGGGTACGGATACGCCTTCGCCGACTGTTGACTGGCAGGGTTTCGAACCGGAGGTGCAGGAGCAG
>JAHJQN010000005.1 GCA_018819225.1 Microcaldota archaeon | reverse complement strand
ACGCCCTGGGCAGGATTTGAACCTGCGGCCTGCTGATCACTGTCCATTACTGAACCGTATTGGAACAATAAGGATAACAGTCAGCCGCTCTACCGACTGAGCTACCAGGGCACAAGGATATACTACGGGCGGAATACCTTTAAAAGAGTTATTTTCGGAGCGCACCAGAACGTTCACAATACGCGCTTGTACTGTTTCAACAACACGTCCGTGCTGTTCTTGATCGAGTACTTCAAAGCCGTCTGTCTGGCCGCCCGGCTGATCCTCTTCCGTTCCTTCGAGCTTAATCTCAAGGCTTCCACTAAGCGATCCGCCATTTCCTCTTCGTTAAACGGCTGGAACAAGAAGCCATTCTTTCCCGGCTTAATCAACTCGGGAATCGCCAGCGCATCGGCTCCAACGGAAATCCGGCCGCACCCCATCGCCTCCAATAACGAAAGCCCTTGCGTCTCGAACGTGCTCGCCGTCGCGAACACGTCGCACGCGTTGTAAAAGAACGGCACCTCGAAGTCCTTTACGAACCCCGTGAAAAAGAAGTGGTCGGAAATCCCTAGCTTGCGCGCGAGCTTGATGCATTTCGTTCGCGCGGGTCCGTCGCCTTGAACAATAAATTTGGCGTTTTCTTTCGCGAGAACGATTTTCGCGGCTTTCACGAGCACGTCCACGTTCTTTTCCTCGCTGATTCGACCCGCCGTCAAAACGACGTGCTCGTTTTCTCCGATGCCCATCATTTCGCGCACGAGATGTCCATTATGGTTCGGGAAAAAGCGCTGCGTGTCAATGCCGTTGGGCGCCACGCCCGTATGCGCGACCCCGTTCTCATTCAACATTTTCTGAATGGTTTCCGTGGGCGCGAGCACCAAGTCGTACGGCTTATAGAATTGCTTGATGGCTTGCCACGTGAGCGCGGAAAAAATGCTTTTCCCGATCTCGTCTTTCGCGACCAGGAATCCGGCGCGCGGAGCCATCGTGTGAAACGTGCCGACCAACGGCAAGTTTAACGTCTTGGCGGTCGCGACCGCTGCCAAGCCCATGCTCGCAATCGCGTGCGAGTGCACGATTTGAATGCCTTGCTCCTTCACGATTTGTCGCGAGCCGAACGGAAACAACGCGATCTTGTACTGCGGATACGGCGGAAAACGCACGGAATCGAAGTAGAATACTTCCGCGTCTTCGTTCTCTTCCTCATCATTTTTGGTGCCGGATGTAAACACGGAGACGTGATGGCCCCGACGCTCCAACTCTTTTCGGTAGGAGAGGATGGAGTTGACGACGCCGTCCACGTTCGGCAAATACGTGTCGGTAAAGAACGCGATTTTCATTCTCCGGCCTTTCACTTTGGGTTTCGAGGATCTTCGAAGCTTGAGTCGAGCCAACACTTTCTTTAACGGGGAAATCGTGCGTAAGTGCAGACGCTTTTCGAGTGTGCTCATTCGGCTCATGGTAACGGATCCTTGTGGCGGCGTTGATTTAAGGCTTATGCTCCATCGAATACTTTAAGCAGCTCCTTCTTTTTCTCGAAATGCGTGCGCACGGGCGCAATGCGTTCGTTGAGCGCTTCCGCGGTGGCATTCTTCAAGTCCTGCGCGTGCAACCTCTTTTCAGTATACGCTTTCTCAACTTCTTCGTAGGAGTGATACGTCAGATCGCCACCGAACTTTTTAGGGCGGTTGACCGTCAACTCGTTCGCGTCATTGAATACAAGGTGCTTGAGTATGGCGAGCACCGGGTTATCCCTCGTTTCCTCGGGACAATACGCCTTATTCATTTTCTCCCGGATTTCTTTTTCCGAGTCATGAATGAAGATCGCGCTTCCGGGTTTGCTCTTGCTCATCTTGTTCTCGTATTCCCCGGTTTCGGTCGGCGGGGCCATGGAGGGTAAGATGCGGTGATGTAACGCGACGGGTTTCTTCCACTTCATTTTCGGGAAGATTTCCCGGGCCGCCATGTGGATTTTTCGTTGATCCATCCCCGCGTGCGCGATATCGACTTCCAAGTATTTCATGTCCACGGCTTGCATGGACGGGTAAAAGAATTGCGCGAGTTCCAGGGAATCGCTTTCGCTGCGGCCCATGATCGTCAAACAACGCGTCGCGCGCTTCAGGGTCATGTGTTTGCTGAAGTGGATCACGTCCCTCCAGTATTCGTCGTTGTGATGGTACACGTCCGAGCCTTTGATGACGCGCGTTCCCGGACAATAAAACGTGAACGCTTCTTCGTAGTATTTGGCGGCTTCCTGCACTTTTTCCCATTGGCCCCCGAACTTGTTGTTGATAACGGAGTGCCAGTCCGCAAGAAACACTTGCGTTTTGCAGCCGGCTTTCTTCAAGTCATTGATTTTATTTCCGGTGAGCAACAGGCTTCCGATATGTAATTCTCCTGAAATCTCGAGGCCGATATAGTGTACGGGTTCCCGATGCGTTTCAAACCGCTCCTTCAATTCTTCCTTGAGCACGACTTCCTGTACCGGAGGCCGGCAGGCGAGTTCCAAGCGCTCCTCCAAGTCCATGAATGACTCCTTTCCAGATTAAGCGGCTTCCGCTTCCTCGCGGGCCTTCTCCTCCAACTCATTTCTCTTGAGCTTCGTGATCTGTCCGGCGAGCTTGTTGCGTTCCATGCGGTTTCCTTTCAGCATGCCGAGTTCCTTCAACCTAACCTTGTTGTGATCGAAGTCTGCGGCAAACTTGTCACTCGCATGCTTCACCAATTCTTTGGCTGCGGTCTTCACGTGCTTTCCTTTGATTCGTCCCATTTCGTTCACCAATCTTTCGAAAATTTAAAAAAAAATGCGTTTGGTCCGGGCGGTTTCCGAACGGCCTTTTTGAAAAAAGTTCGACCTAAAAGTCGAAGATAAACCCGTTTGGCATGCGGGCAACTTTTTTTAAAGGCTAATTAAACGTCCGGACGCCTGACGCACCTGCTTTAGTCTTGTATCCCTTCGTGCTTTTAATGCATAGCCCCGAGCGGATTCGAACCGCTGTCGAGAGGTCCAAAGCCTCCCATCCTTTTATGGAATCCATTCTCTAAAGCGAGAAAACGATTTGGCCACTAGACGACGGGGCTTCAGCCCACTATTTGGGGAAACGGGGCTTTAAAAACCAATTCCTTTCGCCTTGAAAACCGTCATTTTTCACTCGAGCTGGTATACTTCGTAAAACCGGTCTTGGTAGACTTTCGGATATTTTTGAAGGCTCGCGTAGAGCGCGGGACACCGGAATAAATGTTCGGTACCTGTTTTTCGGAACGCGAAGAGATTGGCGTCTCTCCGTTCCATCGCTTCGTTCATCACGACGGCGTATGAACAGGCTTGTTGGATGGTGATCGGCCGACCAGCCGAACCATTCATTCTCAAAATGTATTCCACAGGCAAATCAAACGCATACGGAAGTGCGTACGCGTCATTCGTAATAATTTTATCGGCGTTTTCGGATAGCAGAAACGCATGGACGCCTAAGGATCTCGTTCGTTCATTTTCAGGGGGTTCCAGCCCAGAAATCCCGGTAAATTGTTCGTAGTACGGATTGGCGATCACCGCCTGAACGATGAGCAGTCCCGCGAGTCCAACGCCTAACGCGCGCTTCCATCCGTGCAGTGATGCCAAAGCGGCGCCTGCGAGTACATAAAGCAATGGAAACGCTGCGGTCACATATCTCAAGGTGTTGGCTCCAATCCAGATGTGCATGGCTACGAGCACCAAGACGCCAATACCCAACGATCGCGGGATAGGCGAGGGTGATTTTCTTCCGATCAGCCAACCCATTCCCAGAATGAGCGGGAGAATGACGGCGAGTTCCAATCGACTGGCCAGCATCTGAATGGCATCCATATTAACGTTTCGACCAAACTCGAAATAGTTCACGAACTCCGCGGCTTCATTAAATGATTGGACGGGATACACCGTGATCAGAATGCTGAGAGAGAGGAAAACGATGAAGCTCATTTTCCAATCCCAGTGCCTACGACGAATGAAATCAATGATTTCGGATTCAAATAAAAGGGGGAGAAGAATGAACGGAATCAGTTGACGCGTCAACAAGGCCGCGGTTAACAGGCCGGTCAGGATCAGCGCATTGTTTGGAGAGCGATGTTCGCGATACGTTCCCAAATAGAAAAAGTAAGTGGTCACGAAGAAGAAGAGGAACGCGGATTCCAACATGACGACGTTCGAGTACAAGAGCATGTTGGGTGAAACCAGCATTAACGCAAACGCGAAAAGTGCTGCGTCATTCCCGAACCACTTGCGCGTATAGACGTAAACCACTCCCGCCGTCGCAATCGACCATCCGATCGAAACGAGTCTCATGAGCGGCAAAACGCTTTGAAGGGCCTCGACAACGTTCGGGAATCCGGTTCTCAATGGATACGCCGAGGCATAGATTTCAAAAGCGGAAAAATCGCAGAATTGAACCATGCACGTAGCCGCAAAGAAGAGTTTCGCTAGAGGCGGGTGCACGTTGTTTATGGGTTCGCCCTCGAATATACCCGCATGCTGAAGTGATGTCGCTACATAGAGCAACTCGTCGTTCATCATTAACGCGAAAACATTGCTTCGCAAGTATATGCCGAGCAATAGCAGGATCGCGAAGAGGGCCAGGATTCTTCTTCCTGAAATCGCTTTTTGATTTTTCGAGGGCGGTTTGCGGTTTTTTTCCATACGGATCCGTCGTGAATGAAGGGGCTTAATGGCGAATCCTATTTAATGGAATCGGTATGGCGTTACGCCTTTTTTGCGACGGCGAACAAGCTGATGCCTATGGGAAACGCCACCGTATTTTCCACCATCAAGTAGTACGCGGTTAAGGAGCGATTCAACCAACCGACCGAGTTAATGGCTTGATGCGGATACTTTTTCTGGTACAGCATTTTGTTTGCGAGCGCAATAGGTAGCATCGCAAAATTCCAGTACCGGAGCTTTTCGACATTAAAATGCTTCTTTAATTTTTGGTGCAATTCACTTTTCCGATATCGACGGCAGTGCTCACAATATTCGTCATGCGCATTCCATAATGCAGGATGAGCGGGAACGGAAAGAATGAAGGTACCACCTGGTTCCAACATTTCATTAATTTTTTCCAACGCGCTTTCATCGTCTTCAATATGCTCTAATACGTCGGAGGCGACGATCAACGCGTACTTCTTCTTTCCTTTAAATCCTTCCAGTGAATTATGAATGACGTTCACGTTCCTTCCTTTCTTTTCCCGGATCCATTGAACGGCTTCCGCGCTGGGTTCCAACGCATCGACTTTCCAACCTCTTTCCGCGAGCTTGAAGCTCAACAAACCGGTTCCGCTACCCAAATCCAGCACTCTCTTGTTCTTCGTATCAGGCAAATGCTGCAGGAACAGTTCGCTTTTCGCTTGAAGCCAGAAATCCGTGAACTCTATTTCCTTCAATTGATGTAAATACTCGGTCAACCAAACTCCCCTTCTCCTACTGTTCGACCCGCAATTTATTAATGATGCTTTTCCGCTTCCAAGCACATGTTATACGCTAACGGGTAACGCACGCGTCGGCCTTTGCGCTCAAAAAACAGGTGCGCTTTGTTGAATCCGGACCGTTTCACGATGTCCTGCCATTCCGTTTTCGTCAGAAAATAGTGGTATCGCCTTCCCGTAATGCGCCCGTGCGGTTTCCACGGAATTTTGCCTTCCTTCACGTGATATTTTTTCGCTTTCGGATGCCTGAAACTCCAGACGCTCGCGTACAAGCGGCCTCCCGGCCTCAACACGCGATGCATTTCTTTCAACGCCTTCCGCATTTGTTTGGGAGGCATGTGGTGCAAGACCGCCATACAAAAAATCACGTCGAAGCGTTCATCGACAAACGGTAGTTTCCGGATGTCCGCGTGCTTCAAGATCGCACGAACTCCTGCTTTTTTCAGGTTGTTTTTCGCATGAGCCAGCATGTTTCTCGAGGAGTCTACTCCGTACGCTCGCCGACATTTTTTGATGATGGGAATGAGATTGCGTCCATTCCCGCAACCCGCATCCAACACGACTTCATTCCCTTTCCATTTTGGGAGAAAAACGTTTAGTGCCCCTATCGGGCGATTGCGGTATTGATTCCACTCGTCTGCAATGTGATCAAACGCCTTCATGCCATCAACTGCTTAACGCGCGTAGACGTAAAAGTATAAACTTAACGGATCCTCTTCGCTATCCGTTTGAACAAAAATACGGACTCGGTTTTCGCCGTTATCCAACGACGGCACCGTTTCCGAAATCGATCGTTGATCGCCTTCCTTCAAGATGACTTTCTTTTCAATGATTTGTTCATCAGCGACCAACACCTGGTATTCGTAAACCACGTCGTGTCCCTCGAAGTTTTCGATTGTAAAGCGAAACGCGTACGGATGGCCGGCAATGCCTTCCGTTTCCCGCCCGTTTTCGTTCAAGTAAATCTGCGTAAACCCTTCTTCTCCTGCTTTAAACGCGTTCAAGTACAGCATCAGAAGCGCCAGAATCGCGATCGCGATCAGTAGCCCTTTAATGATTCCGTCTTCTGCTGCTCCCGCGTTCCTTTTTTTTCCACGCCGGACCTGCTTCATCATTAGATGAATATTCGATATCGTTAATAAATGGATTAGCGGACTATTCCCTGATCTTGTGCGCTTTAAGCAAGGCGTTAAAGCGCTTTAACGGATTTCGCAAGTCGTTAAATCCCGCATGGGGATGCCTTCGAAGCGATTCGCGAAAATGAGTGATGAAACTTCGCCTCTCTGCAGCGGTCATGGGGCGCCAGATATCCACTCTATTTTCCCTCCAGTTTGGATCGCGCAAAGAGTCTGGGTCCGCTAATCGCCAACGTTCTTTCCTATATTCGGGTTCCTCCACGAATTGACCGTAAACTTGCGTTAGTACGTACGGCGGTCTTCCACTGTCTAATATATACTCGTTTTCGCTGAGAGGGGGTTCAGCTTGAAATGCACTATGCCGCAAAATGCGGTTTGTTCTCAGTGACTCCATTGGTATCACTCTTCGCTCACTACCCGGTACCGGTTCAGGAAATAATGCGATGGTATGCCGTGGGTTCTCGATTTCTTTTCTTATATGGCTCGGTATATCGTGCGGAACCGGTGTGGGACCTTCCGCCAGTTCGATCATGTGAGATTCGCGTTTCGCTTCCTTAACCCACTCCGTTAATTCTCGTGGCTGGCCTTCGAGACGTTTTATTTTTTCTAGAATTTGGTGAGGATCATCCACATGCAAATGAAATCCGTTCATGTTCGATTCGTGAGCTTGCAATGGATGACGCCGCCAATCATGTCGTTCGGGAATGGGCGCGTCGCGAAATGGCATGCTATTTCCCTTGTTTCTTCATTTTCATTCCGACGAAAAGCGTTGCCATGAAGATGAACGCGAACGGAATCCACGTGCCCAACAAACTGTAAAACATGTCGAAACTGTTTTGAATGAAGAGGGCGACGACGAACGCGTCCATGAAGATCACGAATCCCACGAAAAACAGCGCCGTTTTCAATGCCCCCGTGTACGCGAACCGGTAGAAATAGTGCGCTGAGACACCTGCCGCAATCAACGGAGCAGCCAAAGCGTGCGCGATCAGCGCATTCTCCATGGTGGTCATGGCTTGACCCATCGCCATCACCGCGCCGCACAACGCCCACAACACGAACGCGTGAACGAACAGCACGAAATACTCTTTGACGCCAGGGTCCATGCGCCACTTAATGCCACCCGTTTTTATATGGCTTGCGCTCGGGCTTTCAAAATAAACGATGCACAAGGAAGTGCGGAATTTGAGAAAGCAATATCGGTTTAGTGTTTCATTGAGAACAATGGTTTTCATAACAACCCTCGTTGTAACATGTTTTGCATCCTTCTACAAGGGAGGGTGATGAAAAAAAGGTCGTTAGTAGCGGTTCGCTCGCCCCTCGCCGAAGCTCGGGGTTTACACGTCCGCCCTATCAACGTCATGTGCTGTAACTGACCTGGGCCGTCTCGTTTTAGGAACGACTTCGTCCTTAGATGCCTTCAGGGCTTATTCGTTAGCGCGTAGCCACGCGGCTTGCTTTGTAAAACAGCCGCTCCACCAGAGGCGCCGATTCCCCGTTCCTCTCGTACTTAGGGAACCTTACCCTCAGACGGCCAAACACGCCTAGGAGATGCCACCGAACTGTCTCGCGACGTTCTGAACCCAACTAACGTAGGTCTTTAATGGATGAACAACCCAACCCTTGGTGGCTCCTGCACCACCAGGATGACCTGAGCCGATAGCGATGTACCAAACCGCAGGGTCGATTTCCTCCTCTCGATGAGAGAAAAAAACGTTTCCCAAATCGTCGCGTCCGACGGCGTTACCTCTCTGATTTTCAATAGCACTTGGTTGCGAGAAAATTTTCGCTCGTACTATTGACATTCTAGAAAAGAAACGTTAGATCCGTCGTACGCAGATAAACCTTTTTCACTAAAAAAGAAAAAGGAAAGAGTATGAACTCTTGCCTGCGACGAGCCTGTTACCCCCGGGGTAGCTTGTCTGTCAGAATGAGCTCCCAATAAAGGAGACATCATTGTTCGTTAACCCCCACTTTCGTGTCTGCGACTCATTTTTTTAGAGTCTCAGTCAGCCTAGCATTTGTGTTTAACCCTCTACAGAGCATTTCTGACGCTCTTGAGCTAAGCATTGGGCGCCTTTGTTTTTTTATCGAAGGCGTACCGCCCCAGTCAAACCGCCCACCTGCAGCTGTTTCCTTGCGGATGAGCGCCGTAGTCAAAAATTAGCAGTGTCACACTTTCGCCTATCCCGCCCCCGGAAGGGCGGACATAACGGCTCCTGCTTACGCTTTGAACTCCCAACCACAGCGCAACAACAGGCTGCGGTTAAGCTCCACGGGGTCTTCGTTTCCCCCTAGACGTCCTCAGCATGTTCACTGAGTAGCGGGTTCGCCAGGTCTAAGGCAGGGACAGTAGGACACTCGTTACGCCATTCATGCAAGCCGCCAATTAAGCGGCGAGGTATTACGCTACCTTAAGAGAGTCAGAGTGTGGAGTCCAAGCCTTCTCCAATAAACGAGATAACTTGTTTCGTTTTTCCACATGTTTTATGGGAATCAGTTCTAAAAAACGCTGACTAAAACGTTTTCCATAAATCCGCAGATGATACTGCGGAATTTTTCCATACTTATGCTGGTATGGACCATTTAGATGACTCATTATTCCGACATTTGATAGAACGCGTTGAGAAACGTGTAGACTCTCCAATCCACGTTCACATTGCGTTATATCTAAGACGGGAATCTTAGATGATGTGGAAGTGTACACACTTCCTTCCGCATCGAATAATCCCGCAACAAAACATTTTCCGTCAGATATCGGGAGCGTTTGAAGCTCGAGTATCCGCTTCATCATGTTTTTATTACGTTTTCTTAACCAATAAACATCGCGTTTGTAAATCCGTCCTTTCAATCCGAAAATTTCGAAAAGTAAGGCATTCATCATTTGCAACCAACCGACATTTTTTTGGTATATTTGCAATTCGTTGCGTTCCTTATCTAGATGTGAGTCAGCTAAAGCTCCGAGAAAATATTCTTCTTTCTCAGATGGAAATCGTTTTCGCATGCGTTTTTCACGGAAGCTTAAGATAAATGAATTATCTCGCATCGTTTCCGATGATTCTATTCGGGAAGACTTGAATTACTCCCGCTCTTTGCCAGCCCTTCACCAGGTTGAAACCCGGGTTCAGGTACTGGTAGTGAGCAGGCGTCAGCCTCCGTACACAGCGTTTCCACTTTGCGGAGACCTGTGTTTTTGCTAAACAGTCGGAGTCCCCTTGTCACTGCGACCTACAGATCTTCGACAATAAATTCCGAAGAGGTGTAGGCATCCCTTGTACCGAAGGTACGGGACGATTTTGCCGAGTTCCCTTGCCTTAGTTCTCCTGTCACGCCTTAGCTTTCTTTGCTAGGGGCACTTGTTCTAGATCTCGGTACGGTCTGTCAGGAAGATTCTAATACCCTTTTCAAGGACTTTTGGGATGAGCCCCTTTCCTCGTTTACGCGAGTGCTCCTCTCAACGAGACTTCCTCGCGTTATCCAAGTTAAGTGCGAGATAAATCGCACGGGGCCTGCCCACAAGCGTTAGATATTATCTTGTGTTGCCACACTCACCCAACAGGTAGACGATTATTAACGCCTTTCCCTTTTGACATCACATTTACGTTTAGTCTTAGGACCGACTAACTCTTGGCTGAAAAGCATTGCCAAGAAACCCTTGCCCTTCCGGCGTCCAGGATTCTCACCTGGAATAGATACTACTAGCACCAAGATCTTCATTACGACTCGGTCGACCGGACCTCACGGCCCGACTTCTACCCAAGCCGTACGCCCTCCTACCCAATCTGCTCTTAAAAAAAGCAGTGCGACGGTATCGGTGAATTGCTTAGTCCCGATAGTTTACGACGCCACAAATCTTGACGGGTCCGCTGTTACGCGTTGTTTAAAGGATGGGAGCTTCTGTTCCTACCTCCCCGCTGTCTGAGACCCATGACGTCTTTCGTTTACACTTAGCAACTCTTTGGGACCTTAACCGCCGTAGGGGTCGTTCCCCTCACGGAGTACGCGCTTACCTCGTACATCCCGACTCCTGTCTTCTACGGCAACGATAGCTTCGGAGTTTGACAAGGAGGTGAGAATGTTACTTCCCGCTCCCCCAAATCAGTCGCTCTACCTATCGTTCGCCTCCAACAGGGCTGGCCTACGGGCCACTTCGGAGGGAATCTGCTAATACCGGGCTCGAATGACCTATCACCCCTAAACGCGGGTCACCCAAGTAGATAGACTAACACTGGTTGCGGGCCTCCGCCCCTCTGAAGAGGGACTTCGCCCTGCCCACGCTTAGATCGCTCCGGCTTCAAATCTTATGGCAGTGACTTCGGGCGAATTACCACCCCTCCCCTTTCGTATTGCTACGATGCGGGAGTCTCGCTTTCGCTGTGCACAATGCTCGCCACTTCCATAAACTCCTTGGCTCTTGCTTCAAGAAGTAGGGCGCAACGTCGTATCGTTGGAACTCATACTACTTTTACGCCGCGCCTTAATGTAACCGTTTCAGTTTCAGGCTCTTTTTACTTGCATTTTTTGCATACTTTTCAGTTTTTGCTCGCGCTACTGGTTCGCTATCGGTCTTAGGGTATATTTAGGGTTGGAAGTTAGTACTCCCAGATTCACGCTCGCAAATCAGCGGGCGCTACTCAGGAACTCCGCACATGAAAACACCGTGTCGCCTACAGGGCTTTCACCTTGTATCGCAACGTTTTCCAACGCACTTCGGCTACGGTCTCTTCACTAAAAGCGGGTCCTACAACACCACATCTCTTCTCTCCTCGCGGAGAGGATTCGGTTTGCCCTACGCCGGTTTCACTCGCGTTACTAACGGCATCTCTATTGATTTCTTTTCCTCGGCATACTAAGATATTTCAATTCTGCCGGTCTCCGTTTCTCTCGAAACGATTCGGAAATCTCGGGATCGGAGGCTGCGTGCGCCTTCCCCGAGCTTATCGCAGCTTGCCACGTCCTTCGTCGTTACCTAAGCCAAACCATCCACTGAACGGCTCTAGTAGCCACTATTCTCAGTGAACACTAAACCTATACTGCTTCATGCTCTTCCGCACTTCATTCCACGAAACCTCTTCGGACCAAGAAGGACTTACTCGGGAATTGCATCGAATGCTTCCCCCTTCAATGAAGAAAAAGGGAAACAAAAAATATTTTCATATTTTTTTTGAATCATAATTGGTTTTCATTTTTCTTTTACTGAATGTTTTCTTTTTTTCAAAAAGAAAAAATCGATGGACTCGGTGGGATTTTCATCCCCGGTCAGCGAAACGCCGGCGCGAGGGCTTTGAACCCACGGCCTCCTGCTTGCAAAGCAGGCGCGCTACCACTGCGCCACGAGCCCTTAAGAAAAATAAAGACGCGGACCTCATTGTTTCCAAAAAAGGAAATTGACTTAATTGACTTCCTTGCTTTGAAATCACCTTTTAGTTCTTATTGATTTTTGAGGTGATCTAGCCGCAGGTTCCCCTACGGCTACCTTGTTCATGTTCTTCCACGCATCGCTGCGCGGCATGGACTATATCATCTTCTCGAGTACTTTCCTCTTTCGAGGATGGCGAGAACCAATTTTAGATGCAAATGCTTTGTAGGATTTACATCCAATGAAGAATCTCCAATAATCAGGTTCTTTGAACGTTGGATTGTGGGTTTTTCCACAAACGATTCCAAGTTCTTCCAAGAATGTTTTTACTTCTTCCAGATCCTTTCGGTCTTTTTGGCAGAAATAAATGTACATTCTGGCTCCCGATTTCAATGGTACGCTACCTTCGGCATCGAAGTATCCTCGAATGTATTCAGTTTTCTCTTCAAGACTATTGATCTTGATTTCCGATAACCGACTTTTCGAGAACTCGACGACGAATAAATGTCGTTCAGCTCCTTCCCGATAAACCCATGCCGAAATGCCCATTTGATGAAGTTCATCCGCAATCCAGCGGACGTATTCTTCTTCTTTTTGGACGATTCGGTACGTGTTACCGTGATTGGAGCCATCGTGTAGCGCGCCAAGGAGATATGCCTTCATGTTCTCTTGCACTATAGAAGTCTGCGTGTAGTCTCTGAGGGGTCAAGCGCTTTCGCGCCGACTTCCCTGCTGATTGCCCGCACTCAAAACATTTTCACCAACTGAATTTCTTCGAGAATGATATTCATTCCGAAGCGTCGTTTCCGATGGTAGCCTGAGATGCTCGGGGTTTCCAGCATATAGCAGATTTTTTCTCAAATCCTCACAGATCCGAGGTCGCAACGTTCTTACGACTTAATCCACCTTACAAAGTTCTAGCTCGACTTGATCCGAAGACCAAGCCTCACTAAAGCCTCGCTTGGTTGACTTGACGGGCGGTGTGTGCAAGGAGCGGGGACATATTCACCGCGCGATGATGACACGCGATTACTAGGGATTCCAGCTTCATGGGGACGAGTTTCAGCCCCCAATCCGGACTTAGACGGAGTTTCGGAGATTACCTTCGCCTTTCGGCGTCGGAACCCATTGTCTCCGCCATTGTATGCCACGTGTGGCCCAGGAGATTCGGGCCATACAGACCTAGCGTCGCCTTCTCCTTCCTCCTACTTAACGCAGGCAGTTTCCACAGAGTGCGCTCCGCGTTACCGCGAAACTGGCAACTGTGGATGAAGATCTCGTTCGTTGCAAGACTTAACTTGACACCTCACGGCACGAACTGACGCTGGCCATGCAACACCTCTCAGCTTGTCAGCTAAGGTCTTTAGCCTGAGCTTCATTCTGCTGTCTCTCCTGGTGAGTTTCCCGGCGTTGAGTCCAATTGAACCGCAGCATCCACCCCTTGTGGTGCTCCCCCGCCAATTCCTTTAAGTTTAAGTCTTGCGACCGTACTCCCCAAGTGGCAGACTTATCAGCTTCCCTACGGCCCTGCAACAGTTCGAAACCATTGCAATGCCTAGTCTGCATCATTTACTGCCAGGACTACTCGGGTATCTAATCCGATTTGCTCCCCTGGCCTTCGCTCCTCACGGTCGGACGTGTTTTGGCCAAGCGCCTTCGCTACTGAAGGTCCTTTAAGGATTACAGGATTTTGAGTACGACATGTCGATTTCTTTTGGTCGAGCTTTTCTTTTTGAAAGAAAAGGTCGTTTTACTCCTCCCCCTAAAGTACCCTTGGCCTCCCCCACTCCCAAGTCTGGTAGTATTCCCTGCACGCCTTCAAGTTGAGCTTGAAGATTTCACAGAGAACTTGCCGAACCCGCTACGAGCGCTTTAGACTCAGTATTCGTGGATATCACTTGGACTACCTGTATTACCGCGGCGGCTGGCACAGGATTTACCCACTCCTTATTCGCCTAGCGATTCAAGCTAAGCAAAAGCTTCTCGTAAGAGAAGCACTCAGAATTCCCCCGTCACGCTTGCGCGCATTGCGGAAATTTCGCGCCTGCTGCACCCCGTAGGGCTTGGGCCCTTGTCTCAGTGCCCATCTCGGAGCTTCTACTCCCATAGCTCCTACTGATTATCGGTTTGGTGGGCCTTTACCCCACCAACAGCCTAATCAGACGCACTCCCATCCTAGGCCGTAACTCCTACAATTCGGAGCACTTTAAGAAACACTTCGTTCCAGAAATTGTTTCCTACGGCGTATTCCCTTCAGTTTCCCGAAGTTATTCGCCTGCCTAGGGTAAGTTAAGTACGCGTTACTGAGCCGTTCGCCGTGTTACCAGGTGGTAACACTGACTTGCATGGCTTAGTCGAATTCTGATAGCAATATCCTCCAGCAGGATCAACTGGTGTTACACGCCACTCTCCCTCTCGGAAGAGCGCGTGTGCAATCCGTACTGAATTTAACTGATTGCGAATTACGAGTCGCAAAGAACTAAACGATTTATTTTGGCGTTGAGGTCCGCGTCCGTCGAACGTGAATCGTGATTCAAAACGATTGCTCACATTCCCATCGGCCGCTGTAGTGGAATGGAGCGTAATACGCCCTATCATAGATCAAGGGACCGCTCAAGGAATCGGTCATAGCACGAGCTTCGATTCGCCGGGACTACAGCAACCAGCTACGCAAATCGCAAATTCGCGCAGGTTAAGTATTTAGCTTAAAAGCCTATATAAACGTTTCCGTCGGATGGCGCGTGCTATATAGCTCCGTGGCGACTCTTTTTTATTTGGGCTGAGCGATTCCTTGTTTTCATGGACGCAAGAGGATTTGGCCAAGAGAGTCGGCGCGGCGCGAAACCATGGTGTTCGTGGAAAAAGGCGCCTACAATCCGTCGCTGCAATTAGCGCACGACATTTCGAAAGCGCTGAAAACGTCTATAGACAAGCTCTTCCTCTTCAAAAAACAGTTTTTTCTTGTTTTTTCTTTCTGTTTCTTGCGCGAGAATCCAGATTTGCAAGCGATTCGCTGGAGTAGAAAGTCCGTTCATGTGACGGGGTCGGATATCGTTCAGCAAAGGCGTTTTAAACTATGGTGTGCTGATTAAGCCACTCGTACGAGGATCAACGCGAATCTATGGGAGTATTAATATGTTCTTAGTATCCGGCGGCTCAGGACTTATTGGAAGCGCCGTGGTTTCGAGATTGATGGAGATCGATCAGGTGCGGGTCATCGACCTGAAACGTCCTTCGGTGGCCGTCACGGAATTCGTGCAAGGGGACGTTACCGACCATGCCATCATGCGCTCGGCGGTCCGCGATTGCGAAACCGTTTTTCACTTCGCTTCCACTCTGAGTGTTATTCAAACGGAAAAAAAACCCGTCGACACATTGAACCAGATCATTGACGGAACGCGGTCGGTGCTCGAAGCATGCCGGCAATCCGACGTTAAAAAGTTCATTTTTTCTTCCACTTCGGAAACCTATGGCGAGCCGGATACGGTCCCGATTGCGGAAACTCATTCCCTCAAACCCAAATCCTGTTACGGAATAGCCAAAGTCGTATCCGAAGAATACATTAAGTCATATCATAAGGAACACGGACTCCCGTTCGTGATCTATCGGTATTTTAATGTTTACGGGCCCCTTCAAAGCAACCATTTTGTTATCCCGAAATTTGTGGACCTCATTCTGAGGGACCAACCCGTACCCATCTACGGAAACGGAGATCAAGTGCGAGCGTACTGCTATGTCGACGACGTCGCCAACGGGACGATGACCACGTTCAAGCAGCAAAATGAGATCTTCAACATCGGGAATCCGTCCGAACCCGTTTCCGTGAAGGACTTGGCTCGGACGGCGTTCTCGGCACTTGATAAGAAGGAACGTATTGAACTGATTCCGTTCGATCAAAGCGACCGAAGCGAACAGCGGGAGATATTCCGCCGGATACCAGACATCTCCAAAGCGAAACGATTGGGGTACGAGCCGCACGTTCGTCTCGCCGAAGGAATCCGGCGAGTGGCCGAGTATAAAAAACGCCATTTGGTCCCTTCCGCTCAATGAGATGAAACCCGTTTTTGTTTTTAAGGTGAATACGCATGGTTTATACGGAATCAATGGCCGTTGCTGAAAAAAGGATGCGCGAGCATTCCGTTGGAGTATCTGTTGTGGGAATCGGCACGATCGGCTTGCCGACGGCCATACACATCGCTCACGCCGGCTTTCCAACCATTGGAATTGATGTGAACCGGGAGCGAGTAAAAAAACTGAATGGTAACGTCCTCGAATCGGAATATCCGCAGATGTTGCGCCCACTGGTTTCGTCGGGAACGATCAAAGCCACTACGGACTTTTCCGAAGCGATACCCCATTCCAAAATCATTGTGGTCTGCGTGCCAACACCCGTAGGCGATGACCGGGAAATCAATTTATCATTCCTTCAGCGGGCCGCACGCGAATTGGCGCCCCATCTGACCAAGGGCAGCTTGGTGGTACTTGAAAGCTCCATTACCATTGGTACGACGCGTTCATTCGGAAAGCTCATCGAGGAAAAATCCGGATTGCGCATCGGATCCGATTGGGGTCTCGCATACTGCCCCGAGCGTTACAATCCCGGACTCCCCACGGAAACGCATGCGCACGTGATATACGATAAAAAAACCAGCGCACTGATGATGACCTTGGATCAGATTCCGCGCGTGGTGGGCGGAGTCGACGAAAAAAGTCTCAAGCTGGCCCGTCTCTTTTATTCCGAATTCATTCTGGCGGGGGTCACTCCCGTAGCAGATATCGAAACGGCGGAAGCCTCCAAGTTGATGGAAAACATATTTCGCGACGTGAACATCGCGCTTGTGAACGAGTTTGCCGTCATTTTCTCGAAGCTCGGACTGGATACCTACGACGTCATCCAAGCCGCTGAAACCAAGCCATTCGCTTTCCTTCCCCATTTCCCTGGTTTGGTGGGGGGCGAATGCATTCCAGTCGACACGTGGTATCTCATCAAACAGGCTGAAAAAATGGGGGTCGACACGAAGATGATGCGCGTGACTCGAGAGGTTAACGACGGCGTGGCCGATTATTTCGTTTCACTGCTGCAGAAGGCTTTCGAAGAACGGAACGTCCCCATCAACGAGTCGAAGGTATGCATCATGGGCATTGCTTACAAGAAGAACATTCCCGATGCGCGCGTCAGCTTATCCAACACCATTGCCCAAAAGGTGAGAAATCTCGGGGTCCAAGTCGTGCTCTGCGATCCCGTCATCCGGCAAGCGACCGGTCAGACCACGGACATTCGAGTCGATGGATGTCTCGATACGGAGATCCGTCAATCCGATGCCGTCATCCTCGCAACGGATCACGATATATTCCGGAGCATCTCGTTGGCCGATTTGAAGAGGGTGATGCGAACCCCGATCCTCCTCGACGCCCGCAATTTTTACGATCAACGCGAAGCGATCGCTGCAGGTTTTTATTATCGGGGTTTGGGTAAACCGGAAAACCCCCGGTCGTTGTAACGCATTCCGTGTGACCGTGTTCGATTCGGCGTCACAAACTAAGGGCGGATCATTCCGTGCGTCCGATGGAAAATCTCCCGGTCGGATAGCACGCGTTTTTTTTCCATTTCTTTTTTCCGCTTCCAAGCGTTCGTCAGCCGAGGAATCGCTTGAAAAAAGCCATAGGCGAACCATGGCCCGCGGCGCAGCGTCCCAGCAAGAAAAACCGCCGGCCAACCGATGAAAAAGCGGAACAACAAACCCCTGTCCGCAATGTTTTTCGCGACAAACAGGATCTTATTCCTCGCTCCCGCGGCCACTGTTTTTCCCGCGCCGTGCGTTTTCACGATCCGGTCCTCATGGTGGTGCACGGCAACCATTTTGGGGTCGAAGAGTACGCACCACCCGCGCTTCCATGCATTGTACGCCAAATCAATTTCCTCCCAATACGCTGGAAAATAGAGGCAATCGATTCCCCCCAGTTCCAGATACTTTTCGCGATGGAAGATTCCCGCCATCGGTGCGGAAAAGTTCTCCATTTCTTGTTCGTATTGGCTCGCCAGCTCCCCGCGGCCCACGATGTCGTATTTGAAATGGAAATTGTTGAAGGACGGCCGACAATACCCGGTTTCCATCGTTTTTTTGTCGGGATACAGGATCTTGGCGGTTGCCGCGAATAAGCGCTTGTCCCCTACGTGTCTTATTGCCGCGTCACGAAACCCCTTTTCGATGTGGATGTCGTTGTTTAGCAAACATACCCACGGATGAACCGCCGCTTGCACTCCTGCATTGTAGGCGCCCAACACCCGGTTTTCGGCAAGCGAAAGGAAACGGACCCCCGGAAATCGTTGGCAAACGCTTCTGGACTGATCGGTCGAGTGGTTGTCTACGACAATGCATTCATCTCCAGGACGCCTTTCGGCCTCTATCGACCGAAGCGTTCCGGAAAGGACGTTTTCCCCATTGTAATTTAGTACAATGAAGCTGATTCCGGTCATTTCACGGCCTCCATGAAAAAGTGGATTTCCCTTGCCGGAAAGACCATCGCCATGAAATCCTCATAAATTCGGGGAAACGCGTTGGCAAATGCTTGTACTCCGAGTACGTGGTGGGTTTTGGAAAAAACCAGTTTGCGTTTTCCGATTCGAAAACGGGCCTTGGAGATGTAGTTGTATTCCCGGTTGTCCGAGAACGGGTCAAAGGTCTTATAGCCAAAGAAGGAACGGTGCGTTAAATCGTAGAAAGCGCCGGGGGATGCGTAATACGGTGCGATGACCTCCAATCCCCCGTTTTTCTTCAGGATCCGATAGATTTCCTCGATGGCTTTGACGGGCTCGTCCACATGCTCGAGGAAGTGGCTGCAATAGACGACGTCGATCGAGTTCGAAGGGAATGGCCACGGGTAGCGGTTCAAATCAACGATTTGGTCTGCTGCGGACGTTTTTTCCGAGTCGATGTTGATGAACCCTTCTTTGTGAACGTTTCCACAACCTAAGTTTAATTTCATGTGAGATCCTCCGTTGCTAGGTTTGGGTCATCGCGCTTGTTATGGCGTAACGCTTCCAGCGCGTGGACGCCAAGATCATGTTCTTCGTTAAACGGCAACCTCCCGCGTTCTTTGAATAATATTCGTCGAGCGTCATGGGCTTAACATCCTCCGAATCCGGACACAATCGAGCCAATTCATACATGGATATGATTCGGTCGCCCAACACGTGCACGACGCCCGTTATCCCTTCTTTCAACACGTCCGCGATGCCATCGGCAACCGTGGGAGCGAACAAGTAGTTGCTTCTTCTATCCGTGAACGCCTTTGGATACCGCCACCGCGTGAACGCGACAAAATTCGAACGAATAATGACGTGATTCAACCCGCTTCGGGATACGATGAGCTCTTGCATCGCTTTTGATAATCCATAGAAATTATCCGGAAACGGGAACGCGAACTCGTCCTTGGGGTTTTCATCCTCCCCGTCAAAAATGCAGGGCGTGCTCATGAGGGCCAGGAATGTGTTAGGGTGATGTTTGAGTAGTGCATCCACTAGATGCTGCGTTCCTAGCACGTTCGTCTTCCACGCCCATTCCTTGTTTGTATGACACTTGACGGGGCTTACTGCAGCCGCCAAATGGATGACGACATCCGGGCGATTTTTTTCAATGCAC
The DNA here is from genome assembly GCA_018819225.1 of Microcaldota archaeon. GTDB lineage: Archaea > Micrarchaeota > Micrarchaeia > Norongarragalinales > SBBD01 > JAHJQN01. The sequence continues at coordinate 91,593 of JAHJQN010000005.1, read as the reverse complement.
GCCTCCACTTCCGCACGGTTCGTCACGTCGAGCTCGGAATGAGGGGGTTTCAATGCGTCCGGAAACCGCTTGGCCACCTCCTGCCCCAGAACCCCGCTCGCACCGGTTATTAACATCGCGCTTATCACTCCCAAGGGAAAACGGATTCCCGTTTTCCATTTTAAACGGATAACGAATATTAAGTTGCCGATACCCGTGGATCGCGTATCATGACATGACGGCCATCCATTGAAGGTGAGGAAGACTTTTTTTTAAGCCCTTCTCCCTCCTCGGATTAAACGCGTATTATCCCTTAGCTATTCAAAACAATCCCAACAATAGTTATAAAAACCTTAATCTACCTGAAAATCCTACACTTTTGTCTCATTTACTAATCCGTGTTGGATTTAAGGGGGGTTTGCCAGTATGAAGACGAGCGTATCCGATGCCGTATACGAGATATTAGAAGGCTTGCACTCGATGCATCCCGCGATGAGGGAAGGCCTCATCAACTATTCCGCTTTGGCGCGTTACCTCAAGCCGTACGTGCAACAAAAACTCGGAAACAATCCGGTGAGCGAGGATGCCATCGTCATGGCGTCGCGCCGATTCGTGGCGCACTCGCTGGATTCCAGGGAGTCCAAGAAATTGGAGGAATTGCTATCCCATTGCACGCTTTTGGTGCGCGAGCAGATGGCGAACATTTACTTCGTTCGCACCTCGCAATTGTACAAAAAATTGGCGGAATTTGCGTCGACGAAAGTGCGTTGGGAGATGGGCGAAAAAATGTACGTGATCCAGCGTTCGGAGGAAATTCTCGTGATTGTCAGCAAGAAGTTCCTTCCGGACTTGTTAAAGCTGGCTCCCGAAAAACAGGTCATGGAATTCGTGGAAAACCTGACGCTGTTCTCCGTCGCTTACGATGAAGGCGTCATCCACACGCCGGGCGTATACCTTTATTTCTTACAAAAACTGGAAGGCATCAACATCGTTTCCTTCTTCTCCACGTGGAGAATGATTTCCTTCCTGTTTAGCGAAAAAGACGCGTCGGTCGCTTACGAACGGTTGAACCGAGAATTTATTTCACTGCGCCAGCGCTACCGGCTCCCGCCGAGCTCCTCGCGTTTCGGATATGAAGACTAAAGGCCTGTTTTTTACCATCGAGGCATTGGCTACGTTACTGGCGGCCACGTCGCTTCTCATTCTGTTTTCGGGAACCGGTTATTCTCCTCGATACGTTGATATCTATTCCTACGAACTCGTGCAGGACGTGGCGGAACTCTCGTTTCGAAATCACGAATCGGATCTGGCGCTTTTATCGCTCGGAGTTTCAGATGGATACGCGTCTTTACGGAACCCATTAAATTCGTTTGCGGAATCCACGGGCACCTATTGCATGGAAATTGACGCGAACGAGCACCGTGTTCGAAGTGCGTGTGATTCATCGAAAGAGTCGGAACAATTTTCTACCACGCGCACGATCTGGAACGGCGTCGAATGGGTTCGCGTGCGGTTTTACGTTACGCGTTGACGCCATCAACCTCGCGCCTTTTCATAAAACCGGACCAACAACCGTTTTGGTTTGGGTTGAATGGCGAATTCGTAAGAAATCCCGCCCCCATGCAAGTGGTTCTCCAACACGTCGCGCACCATCAGGCGAATAGTGAGGGGATCCAAATACTTATGAGATAACGCTACGGACATGACCCGTTGATTTCTTCCAAAGCGAATGTCTTTGACTTTTCGCGAATAAAGCGAACTCCTAATTCGACGGGACCAGTTCAGTGGATGAAAACGGGGGACTATGGGTTCTCTTGTTACCCGAGTCCATTGGAAACGCGGCGCGTCTTTCCCGAAATGATGCGCGGCAAGATTGCGCACGATTCGCTTAACCGTAGCGGGTCGAAAACGCTTGTGCTCTAACCCGACGCTATTTGGAATGGCATGCCGAAAACCCTCTGAGTGAATACCCATTGCCAATAAACGAGCTACAAACTTGTTTTGATTCCTTTGCATCTCCTCCATAAACATCGCGAATAGGAAGTGCGGCCGCCGGGAATTTCGGCTCGTCATCGCTTGCGCATTCGAACCCGGGCCGTAGGCTTGGAAGGCCCAAATCCTAACCATTGTCTTGCTCTCCTTCAAAGGAAGAAAAGCAGCTAGACCACGGCCGCACGTTCACATCTTATGAAAACAACTGTTTTTAACGCTTTGAGTCGTCGCAAGAACGGCGCGTCAAGTGCTATAGCCCCGGTTCAGGCTGCATGCGGTGGCCTACTCGGTAAATCGCAAAAATTAAGATGAGTTGAAGAATGATGTTCGAAATGTACGCGGGGAAGAAATGATAGCTGATGAGCTCCGTCTGCGTATTCAACAAGTTCGCTACTTTCGCGTCTTCCGCGCTCGTGAAATTGTTGTTCGGAATGGTTTCCGCACTTAAACCGAAGTCGTGCATGACGATTTCGGACTCGACGCCGTATGCAGAAAAAATGGCTTTGTGCGTGAGCTCGTGCGCTAAGACCTGCGAACGCCAGACCACCAGATTCGCGATCCCGATCATTAGAAATAGTATGACGAGCACGCGGAGTTCAAAATGTTTGACCATATCCTGTCTCACGAATCGATTCTATAAATAGCTTTTGCGGGTCAGCGCCTTGCTCTCCTAGGCTTGTTTGATTTTTCCTCGGCGGATAATGAGCCCGGATACCGCCCACACGACTCCTGCCACGAGCACGCCGACAAACGCAATTTCCGCATATGAAATGGGTGTCGAGCGATCCGTTTTGTACGTACCGGCTTCCGCAATTTTTAGTCGCGCTTGAAGAATCAGGGCGCGCGCCTTGCTGGTTTGTTGGGCTTGCATGTTTTCTTCCGCTTCATTAAGCAGGATGAACAGCTCTTGCTTATCGTTGCCTTCCGGTAACGCATCCACTTGATCCCTCAATTCCTCAATTTCTTCCTCTAAAGCTGGAGGCACTGGGCTTGACGGTGTGGCCGTCGAAGGAACGACATGGGGTTCGGTGGGCACCGGCGTATTCGTCGGACTCGGTGTCGGCGTGTTCGTTGGAATCGGCGTTAGTGTGGGAGTGGGCGTAAGCGAGGGTGTCGGGGACTCGGTTGCGTTCCCTGGAGGCGTAGGCGTCGGCGTCACGGTAGGGGAAGGGGTTGGCGTCGCATTCGCTTCACAATCCACCGCGCAACAACGCTCGGAATCCGATGCGTTAAGCCATTGATCTGCAGGACAAATTTCTTCTAATGCACAAACGGTTCCATTCATGTTCGAACAAGTGGGCCAAGGCGTGGGGGAAGGAGTGGGAGTCGGTGTCGGCGTTGCCTCCGCGTTAATGGTTTGATTAAATGGATTGCACGCAGCCGATCCATAATCCGCTTCCACTGGATACGTGCCTCCGGACCCCCAAACACAGTTCGCGGTACATGAAGAGGAATTACCGTAGCAGCTCACCGGTGGATTCGAGTCTATAGCACCGTTGCAGGTTATGGTTCCCGTAGCGTTTCCTGTAAAAAAGAAAGAGATGGCGACGGATTGAGCGCTTTCTGCGGGGTTGGGGGTGCCATGCAAATTTGAACACGTTTCGTTGATGGCATTGACGGATCCAAAAACTGCGATTGAAAACAAGAGAAAAATCCAAATAGATTTCCGAACCATATCCATCGTAATTCATACTGCTTTTTTATATTGTGAGGGTCGACCAAAGAAGTAGTGGGGCTGCTGAGTTTTGGCAACCGACCTTTTCAAAAAGGTCGATCAAAAATCGTGAGAGTGGGGCTGCTGAGATTTGAACTCAGATCACTAGCTCCCGAAGCTAGCAGGATACCAGGTTACCCCACAGCCCCGCGCGGGAAAACCAGTTATGCTTCCAGCGATTTTAAATTGTTGCGATGTCAATCCAACGATTATTAAACGTTGATTCGTTAGTTACTCGCGGGGTTTCTCCAACGTGTCGGAAGGATTGTACGTGATTCTGGCAACCGCCTTAATATTTTCGCTAGCGGGCATTTGGTATGCGCGAGGCAAACGATTTACTTTAGAGGATTTCATTTCCGCCCGCGGAAGTTCCGCGTTATGGACCACGGTGGCGACGCTGGTCGCGTCCAGCATGGGGGCGTGGATTCTGTTCAGTCCCGCGGAAGCCACGATTCGCAACAACGTCATTGCGTTAATCGGCTACGCTCTTGGAAGTGCGGCGGCCTTGTTTCTTTTTGCTTTCGTTGGACAACGCTTGCGCGACCTCATGCCCAACGGTCATTCCATCACGGAATACGTTTACCACCGATTCGGTACGGCCATGTACCTCCTCGTCGTGATCATCAGCGTCTTCTACATGTCCGTTTTCCTGACCGCTGAATTAACGGGCATTGCGTTGGCCGCCCAATTGGTTTTCAATATTCCCTTGCTGTATACCGCGGTTATTGTCGGAGTGGGAACGCTCGCGTATACCTCGTTGGGCGGGATTCGCGCGTCCGTATTCACGGATACTCTTCAAAGCCTGCTCATCATTCCGTTACTACTCCTATTGTTCCTGGCGAGCCTGTTTCTCTTCAATGGATTCGAATCCCTGTCCGAATCCGCTTCCGTATCCCCGCAAATGTTTAACGGGAATTTTCTTCCGGGAATCGAGGCCGCGTTCGCGTTCTTGATCGCCATCGTCGCCGCGAACTGGTTTCATCAAGGGTATTGGCAACGCGTCTTCTTGCCCCGAACGAAATCGAATGTCTTTCGTGCCTTTACGATAGCGGGACTCATCGTTATTCCCATCGTACTCATCACGGGAACATTCGGCATTCTATCGTTGAGTGCCGGCACGGCTGAAAATGCGTCGGTCGCATTATTCGCGTATTTCCTGCAATTGCCCATATGGATGGTGTGGTTAGTCATGATGCTGGCCGTGGCATTAGTCATGAGCAGCATGGACACGTTGCTCAACGGTTTAGTCAGTTTGTTCACCGTGGATTTGATGCGCTGGCGTCCCCAAAGCCAGCAGCCACGCTTACTATTATTTGCGAAATGGCTGACCGTCATCATCTCCTTTATGGCCATTATGGTTGCCACGCAAGGCCATAGCGTGCTCTATTTGTTCCTCGTAGCGGACTTGGTTTGCGCGGCGGCGTTTTTCCCAACCGTAGCGGGGTTATTTCTATCGAAATACTCGGGGAACGCCGCATTTCTGGCATCCGTTACTGGCATGATCGCCGGCTCGTTTTTCTTCCCGGATGCGGCGTTTCAGGGAGGTAACTTGTTGCACGCGTTTTTAGCGGCGCTCTTGGTTCCCATCGGAGTATCTCTTATATTCATTCCGTTCAACAAGCCTTTTGATTTCAAGATTCTCAAGAAGCTCATTGTTTCGCTGGATTAGTCTTTCGGCTCGGCTTGAAAATGGCCGAGTACGTAATGGGTTGATCCCACGCGATACGCGCTTTTAAGAGCTTTTTGAACGAACGCCACTGATTTTTCTACTGCGGACTCCTTTGATTCTCCGGCCGCGAGAAATGCCGCGATAGCTGATGAAAGCGTGCAACCCGCTCCGTGACCTACAATACCCAAACGGGGATGGCTTATTTCCCTAAACGTTTGTCCATCAAAATACAGGTCAAATACGCGCGCGTTTTCCTCAAACGCCGTTTTCAACAACACGCTTTCGCATCCTAATCCCCGGATTTCTTTAGCCGCTTGAATTGCTTCATCCCTCGTCGTCATGCGTTTTTGTACGAGGATTTCCGCTTCCGCTTTGTTTGGGGTCAACACGCTTGCGGCGGGAATCAAATGCTTTTTCAACGCGTCCACCGCTGTTTCTTCAAGAAGCGGCGCTCCCGTCGCGGAAACCATTACGGGATCGAGCACAACACTTTTCACTTCGTATTGTTTGAGCACTCGCCCGACGGTTTCAATGGTTTCCGCGTTCGATAGCATGCCGATTTTGATGGCGTCCGCTCCTATATCCGAGAGTACGGCATGCAGTTGCGCTTCAATGATGGAAACGGGAATATTGTGAATGGCGGCGACTTCCCGCGTATTTTGAGCGGTGACCGCGGTAACCACCGTCGTTCCATAGACCCCGAGAGCCGAAAACGTTTTCAAGTCCGCTTGAATGCCTGCCCCGCCTCCGGAATCCGAGCCGGCAATACTCAATACTTTCCGCACCGATTTTTTCATATCGTTAACGCCTGCAACAAAACCCATTTATAGGAGACCCTTTATTTTAATAATCGCGCCCGTTTTCCGCGCATCGTTCAGTATTCGTTTTAAGGGGGGATGGATGTATGCTAGTGGGTTATTCCAAAGAGCTCCTGATTCTCGCCTTCGATCACCGAGGCAGTTTTCAGAAAAAACTATTCGGAATTGAAGGCGTGCCGACTCCCGAGCAAACGATCGAAATTTCGGCCTACAAGCGAATCATTTATGCGGGTTTCGAGCGCGCCATACAGCAAGGCGTTCCCAAAGCATCCGCCGGCATTCTCATTGACGAACAGTTCGGATCCCCTATTTTGGAAGACGCGAAACGCAAGGGCTATACGTTTGCCATGCCGATCGAGAAAAGCGGTCAAAACGAATTCGATTTTGAGTACGGAACGGATTACGCGAAACACATCGAACACTTTAATCCCTCGTTTGCGAAAGTTTTGGTGCGCTACAATCCCGAAGACGATTCCGAGCTGAAAAAAAGGCAGCAAGCCCGTTTGAAACAGTTGACTCGTTATTTGCATGATCAGGGGCGCTTGTTTCTTTTCGAATTACTGGTTCCTGCATCGGAAAAGCAGTTGCGGGAAGCTGGTGGTAATACGGAGACGTTCGATGAGCACATCCGGCCCAAGCTAATGATCCAGTGCATGAGCGAATTGCAGCAAGCCGGCGTGCAACCGGACGTTTGGAAACTGGAGGGCCTGGTTAACGAGTCGGATGTGCAAGCGGTCGTGCGTCAAGCGCGATCGAACCTCACGAATGCTGGGATCGTGACTCTGGGACGGGGGGCGAATGACGAGAAAGTCAGGCAGTGGTTGAAAGCGAGTTCCGGTATAGCGGGCGTGATCGGATTTGCCGTTGGAAGAACGATTTTCTGGGACGCATTAAACGGATTCAAGGAACAGAAACATTCCAGCGAGCAAGCCGTTCAAATGATCGCGGACAAATACGCGGAATTCGTACGGGTTTGGAAGGCCGGAAAGGGCGAGTGATCCCATGTCTTCATCGCTTTCATTTCGTTCGCACGCGGATTCGCTCGAGGATTCCGAGCTGGCCGAGTTACTGAAAACAATCGCTGCGCTGTCTCCGGATGTGCGTCAGGAGTTCCCCCATCGATTGAAACTCGGAAAAGAAAACAAGAACAAGTACGGTGAAATTACGGCTGAATTGGATGTATGGGCGAACGATTTCATCGTCAAACGTTTGGGGGAAACGGGGTTGGTGAACACGATTCACAGTGAAGAGCTCTCGAAACCCCTTCAATGCAATGCGGATGCTCCGTTTCACGTTTCCATGGACCCGCTGGACGGTAGCAGCAACATTGTATCCAATAACGCGTTCGGTACGATTGTAGGCATTTACCGCCAGCCGCTTCCCTGCAAGGGCCGCGAACAGGTGGCTTCCTTGTACAAGCTATACGGTCCGTTAACCACGCTTGTTTATACGGCGGGACGAGGCGTCCACGAGTTTGTCAAACACCGTAAAGGGGAAGGCAAAAACGCATTCTTTCTCTTGAATGAGGATATGCAGCTTCCCGAACCCGGATCGGTATACGGAGTCGGAGGCGATCCCTTGCAATGGTATGACTCGTTCAAAAAATTTGTGGAGGACTTGGTGAGCGTGAAAAAACTTAAGAACCGGTATAGCGGAGCATTCGTGGCCGATTTCTCCCAAGTCCTGCACTACGGGGGATTTTTTGCGTACCCGGGCACCAAGAAAGCGCCTCAAGGCAAGTTCCGCTTGTTCTTTGAAGGCCATCCCATGGGCATGATTGTTGAGCAGGCCGGAGGTCGAAGCAGCAACGGCCGCATTTCGTTATTGGATGTTTCCGCGGATGACGTGGACGCGCGGACCCCGGTATATGTGGGGAATCGCGAGTTGATTGCCGAGCTGGAGTCGCTTCTGAAGAAGGAATTGGTTCACTAACGCGATTTATGCAGAATTCATTACATACTATTTACTATATTCGTACTTATTTATGCGAATTTCGTAATATTATTAATATATTATAAGATATATTTTACCAGTAATGTATTTATTGATACGAATAGTTAGTATTTAAATAAGAAAAATAAAATAAAAAATATAAAAAACAAAAGAAATATGCGCTATTTTCTTCCTAGTTCTATGTCAAATCGAACCATATGTCATATGCATTGTAGCCTGCTGTTTTTGCCACAACGACTTGGTAGTTGATCCGACCGAAGCTGGTAGTGGCGAAGTTGCTGAGGTTCGTGCAGAATCCGTACTTCTCCGTTCCCGCGCCCGTTGAATCATAGATAATAGCCGTACTGCGCGAGTCCGTTGTGTTTAACACGCGCATGTTCAACGCACTCCCGCACTGTCCGTCGGATGCGGAAGAATCGAAGTGATTCGCGGTCACGTAATATCCCGTGAGAGAGAAGTTGCCGTCCGTGGTGCTGTTCGTCGAGGCGTTCACGAACGGTTCCGATGGAGTGACGCCGGTCTCAAAGAAGTACAGTACGCCTTGAGAAACGGGTTTCGTGTACAACACGTTGCCTACGGCGGTATTGTTCCGGACTTGCATCGTCAAATTGCCGTAGAATCCAACGTACTGCTCCATGCGTCCTGTAACGGTCAAGTTGCTGGACGTTCCGTTATCAGTTGGTGCGGCTACATTCGTATTATCGGACTGTTGAACCGCATAAACCATAAATGATCCGGTTATTAGTAATATGGCGACGAAAAATACTCGATTGTTTTTCATTTATTTACAAGCACCCCTATATTTATTGAATTTAATTTAGTATATTCAAGAAAAATATACGAAAATCGTAATAATATTGATATATTTAAAGCTTTTGGTTATGAATACCATAATTGCTATTAGACTTAGTGAAATGCATTGTAGTGTATTCGAAGAAGCTCTTGATTTTGAAGGGGGCTTCGCCTATCAGTTCAAGCGGCCCCTCAAAAGAAGAAGAGGGGTTTTGGAGCAAGGGGCCGGCCGATGCGCATTATTTATGCTTAAGCTTGACGCGTTCGAGGATGATGGTGGGCGAAATTTTATTTACGCCGTCCATGACCGAAATTTTTTCATTGATGAAGCGCGTGATCTCTTCTTGGTTACGCATCCACACCTCCATAAGCACCATGTGCTCTCCTGTTGCCGTTGCCAAGTACGAGAGTTCCTCCAATCGCGAGAGCGCTTCCACGACCTTCAGAAACTTGAGCGGTTCAATATTCAAACCAATAAACGCCACGGAATCAAAACCGATCTTGCGGGGATCCACGATTGCGGAGTATTGAATAACGACTTTCTTGTCCTCGAGGATTTGAACGCGCTTGCGAATGGTCCCTTCACTGACGTCCAGCTCTTTCGCTAGCTTGAGGAAGCGAATCCTTCCATCGGCCTGCAGGCGCCGAACAATTTTGAGGTCAAGCTCATCCACTATTCCTTTCCTCCTCACGTGGGTTTTTTCCGGCGAGCCTTCCAAACAACGGGCTTCACAAGCTCTTCTTTGCGAATCCTAAAAAAATAAAAACGAAAAAGGTTAGTAAAAAATACGAAAATCGTATTGATTTTCATATTTTTCGCATCAGGTGGTTAAGTCGTGCCAGATGTCATACGCCATATACGTTGGCGTCTTGGCCACCACGATCTCGTAGTTGATGGTACCGAATCCGTTTGTTGACGTGAACGAACTGATGTTGGTGCAGAAGAGGTAATTCTCCGTGCCAGCTGTTGATGAATCAAATAGAATGGCCGTGCTTCGGCCATCTGTGGTATTCAATACCTTCAGATCCAGATTGGACGCGCATTGTCCATCAGACGCGTTCGTATCGAAATGGTTTCCGGTCACATAATACCCCGTGAGCGAGAAATTGGTATCCGTGGTGCTGTTCGTCGAGGCGTTCACGAACGGTTCCGTTGGAGTAGCGCCATTTTTGAAGAAATAGAGCACTCCTTGAGTAACGGTTTTCTGGTACAGAATGTTGCCTACCGTCGTATCATTACGGACCTGGTAGCTCATGTTTCCGTAGAAGCCAACGTATTGCTGCATTCGTCCGGCAACCGATAGGTTGGTGGAAGTTCCGTTATTTGTTGGCACCGCAACATTCGTGTTATCCGATTGTTCGACTGCCGCGTAGACAATTACCGACATGACGCCAGCGACTATTAAACCTAATGCGAGTATGCGGGTGGGACGCAACTCAATCACCTCTTTGCTGATTCTGTTCGAATAAACAAAATCCTGATACGTTTATCGTAGATTATAGGTGATATATAAGCATTTCGGTGACTGAAATTTGCATTAACTAGCCAAAATTTCGGATTCTTTAGTACGAAATATCCTCTAGGGGCTACGGTATTTCGTCTTTTTTCAATTATCCGAACGTGAACGTGTAAAGCTCAAACCCCTTCCCGTTCACTTCAAACACGATGGTTCGGGATTGGTAGTCGGCCGAGGAAACGAGATTGTACAGCTTTTGTTCTTTCACCATAGCGCGTCCATCGGTTTTCGATACATCATCCCCTGCATTTTCTCCTAATGGCCGGTCGTCAAGTTCAATGAAGAGCGTTGATTCCGAGGGAGAACCGGCGACGATGTTCAGTTTGGATGCCTTGTATTTCAATGCGACTTTTCCGGTATTGGAGATAAGGCGCACGAAATCGTTTTCATTTTCCCAATCTCCTTCAAGGTAAGCGAGGTTGGATTCGAATGATTCAGGGAGCTGGTACGAGACGATTTCTCCTGGTTGGAAATTCTCCGGGTTTCCGAGGGGCTGGCGCGCGAATCCATAACCCAAATATATTTCAGGGGTTTCGATGAGCGAGAAATCCGGAGGTGCAGGGGTCACGCTGCTCGTTTGTTGAGACCATTGCAGGTTGCGATCGCGTTCCATTAATAATTCAATGATTTGTTGCTCGGTTTCATCGTATCCGCCTTCCCCGATGTGATCATACCGGATGTATCCGTCCGCGTCCACGAGATATTTGTGCGGCCAGAACCGATTCTCGTAAAATCTCCACGTCACAAAATCGTTATCGAGAATAACGGGGTATTCAATCCCGTTATTCTCCACGGCTGCAAGAACGTTTTTGAATTCTTTTTCAAACGCAAATTCCGGCGAATGGACCCCGACAATGACCAAGCCTTTATCCGCGTACTTGCGGTGCCATTCCTTCAAATGCGGAAGGGTGCGGATGCAGTTAATGCAGCTGTACGTCCAAAAATCCACTAGAACGACTTTCCCCTGCAAATCTTTCTTGAGCGACAGTCCTTCGGGCGCGTTGATGTATCCGTGAATTTGCTGGAATTCGGGCGCTAACGGAAATGGCTTAACGGGAATCTCGCGTTGTGGATCGTAGTCATCGTTTTCATTGTTGGCAAACGGCTGGATCGAGCCTGCGGTTTGAACATTGGGAAGCAAATGGCTCGCGCTTTCAATCGGGCTTTTGGCGGTCTGAATAAACCAGATCGCACTCGCAATTAACACGATCGAGGCCCCAATAAGTAACGGATTATTCTGCCATTTCATGTTTTCTTTCACTCTCCGAGTATTGCTTGTTCCGCACCCAATAGTTGCGCGGGAATCAAGAGGTTAGCGATTTGGCTCAAGGAATCCGTGAACACGAGGATGCCGAGAATCACCAGCACAATTCCAAAGAACACGTTAATGATTTTCAAGTACGGCCCCAGCCATTGAATGATTCCCGTGGTGCGCGAGAAGAATGCGCCGGCGAGCAGGAACGGTAGTCCGAGCCCCAGCGAGTACGCGAGCATAAGCGGGAATGCCACTCCCGGTTGAGTCGCCGCGAGGGTCAGAACCCCTCCGAGCACGGCTCCGACGCAAGGCGTCCATCCGACGGCGAAAGCCGCTCCAAAAATGAATGAGGTAAGGTACTGGAAACGCGTTTTCTTAACGGATAGTTTGTGTTCGGCTTGCAGAAACGGGATTTTGAGCACTCCGATGAGAATCAATCCAAATAGTATGATGACGGCGCCTCCGACGTATCCGAGATAGCGTTGGACATCGAATGCGATGCTGCTTAACACGCTTTGCAGCAACACGCCAATAAGCGAGAACACGACGCCGAATCCGAGGACGAAGAAAACGCTGCTTAGAAAAATGCGCTTGCGTACTCCCTCGACTTTATCTTGCACATCTTTAGCCGTGGTTCCAGCCAAGAACGTCAAGTATGCCGGAATTAACGGCATGACGCACGGACTCAGAAACGAAATAAGTCCGGCCAGAAACGCCAGCGCCAGTGTGATCTCTACCATTATTTTATCCCTTGCTTTGTTTTTTAGGCTCCGGCTTGAGCGGTTGCTGCGTTCAGTTTTTCAACCGTCTCCTGTGCGCTCCAGTCCGTCAACTCCTTCAATAATAGGTTCTCGTTGCTATCAATAATAACGTGCGTATGCTGGTACGTAATGCCGTATTGTTGTGCTAATGCCTGTTCGTCTCCATCGGTTTCCGAGTCTTTGTAGTTTACTTGGAAACCAACCACTTTCGGATTATTAAGATCCGTGAATCCTTGCTCGAGTTTCGGTTTTTGTACTTGACACGTGGGACACCAGTTCGCGTAAAACTCCAAGAAAATCACTTTGCCTTCGGTTTTCGCTTGATCGAATGCCGCTTGCGTAAAAGGCGTATACGTCGCTTTTTCCATCACCGCGCCGTCGTCCGCATGCCCGTTGTCTTGCATGGCATTTCCTTCTTCTTGATCCATCACGTCCCCCTCCATGACTTGATGCGTTTCATCCGTTTGGGGAGTATGAGTAGCCGCTGTATTGGCGGATCCGCCTAAACACCCTAACAATAGCAGGGATACGAGCAGTAAACCGTTCACGATAGGATTTTCCATAGGGCGTCCACCTTTCCGATTCAGTTGATCAACTTGATCTTGCAGTCCTCAATAAAAGGTTTAGGTTGAACGGTTGTGCCACAGTGGAAATGGGGTAGGCACTTCTCTTTAAATACGCGCGTCATCTTGAGTTGTTTACTGTTATTGAGGCCGAAAATGCCTTTTTCATAAAGGCTCTTGGCATAAAGGTGAGAAACATGGCAGATGAAGAGACGCAAAAGGAAAAGCGAGTGGAAACCATCGAGGATCTTCAGGGAATCAGCGAAAACATTCTCTCGAAGATCAAGGAAGCCGGTTACGACATTGAATCCGTGGCAGCGAGCATGCCGGCCGAGCTCGTTGAAGCAACTGGAATCGGATTGAATACGGCGGTCAAGGTCATTGCAGCAGCCAAGCAAGCCGTCGAGCCTTCTTACGAAGACGGAGCGGTGTTGCTTGATCGCCGGAAGTTGATTGAAAAAATTTCTACGGGAAGCGAGGAATTGAATCAATTGTTGGGCGGGGGTATTGAGACGCAGGCGATCACGGAAGCTTTTGGTCGATTCGGGAGCGGAAAATCGCAGCTGGGCTTCCAGTTGTGCGTGAACGTGCAACTCCCGAAGGACAAGGGCGGATTGGATGGCGCCGCACTTTTAATTGACAGCGAGAACACGTTCCGTCCCGAGCGCTTGGCTCAGATGGCGCAGGCCAAGGGCTTGGATGCGGATGAGACGCTGAAGCGAGTGTTTGTGGCGCGCGCTAAAAACTCGGACCACCAAATTTTGCTCGTTCAAAAGGCGAGCGAGCTCATCAAGGAGAAGAACATCAAAATTATTGTCGTGGACTCGCTGATGAGCGCGTTTCGAAACGATTACATTGGGAGAGGAACGCTTCAAGTGCGGCAGGGGCGATTGAACAATCACTTGCATGACTTGCAGCGTTTGGCGGAGCAATTCAATCTAGCGATTTACGTGACGAACCAAGTCATGGACCGGCCCGACATTTTGTTCGGGGATCCCACGACGCCCGTGGGAGGAAACATTGTGGCGCATCAGAGCACGTACCGCATGTACTTTCGCCGAAGCAAAGAGGATCGCCGCATTTCCAAGCTCGTGGACTCTCCGAGTCTTCCAGACGGCGAATGCGTATTTACGGTGAGCACGGACGGCATCGGAGACCTTTGATTTTTTTTGATGGGAGGCTCTTTGAATAAGCGGGTGGTTGAAAATGAGGCCGAGGAAGAGCCTGCAGTTCGCGTTTCCTTACGCGAAGCGCAGCGTGGACGTGAGTTTTTGGGAAGGTCGGGAAAAGGACGGCAAGCCGCTTTCCTCCAGCGTTTCAATGCGCATGCGGCGCGATGGAATCGAGGGATCGGAATCCGTGTACTTCAAGCCGGCGGACGCGTTGAAGATGTCGACCGTATTGCAGCACTACGCGTTCGAGGCTCTCGAGCATGACGCGGAGCGTCGGAAACCGTACTGGCAGCAGCAAAAAGAAGCGGGTCAGTGAAGATAGCTGACGTCGACCGCGGTATCCGCAATGTCCATGGCTTTGCGGGCGACCCACATCATCGAGTTTTTGGTTTGCCGGTACTCGAACGACAGTTCTTTTTCGTGCAACCGATCGCTCATGGACGCAAATTTCGGGAGCAGTTTTTCGTACGCGTCCAGCGTTTCGTTCGCTTTTTTCACGTCGCGTTCAAAGAATGACTTCATGGCGCTGCGTTGAAGTACTAGCACTTCGTCGTTTAATGCGCGAATGGTTTGACGCGTTGGAATGAATTTTTTTCCGTTGGGCGCTCGTTGCAAGTGTTCGGCAATACTGTCCAGACTGTCGGCCATGCTTTCGAGGACGCGGATCACGAACGAATAGTAAATGCATTCGTTGGTGCTGAGCTTGAGTTCGGCGAGCATGAGCGAGCTGTTGAGCGACGCATTCAATAAACGCAATACGAGGAACATGAGGCGATCCACTTCATCGTCTTTATTCCGCGTTTGAATGAGGAGATTTTCGTCTCCGGTTTCCAAGAACAAGGAAATGGATTCCTGCATGTGGCAGAGGATATCGTGCGTTCGTTTCATGGCTTTTTCGAGCGAAAGGGATCGGGGGGAAAAGAAGTCTTGCACGTGAATCTCGTGTTCGGATTCGTCGACGACTTCGAGTCCGATGAGCAAGTGACTTTCCTCGAGAATCGTTTTTCGGAAAACTTTGGAGATGGGTTTTGCGGACGTGAAGCGGAAGCTCGTGGAACCCGCCAAGTATTTTGCTATGAATGCGCGTCGTAGGTTCTCGGGTCGGTTTCCGAACTGGGAGACATCGAACCGGGCTTCCTCGGTTGGTTGCACGTCGTGGTTTCTGGATACCGTGAGATTTCCGTCCGGGCCCTCCCAAATGAATAGGGGGGTTTGGGGCCTGACATCGTATCGCTTGGTCCAGGCTTTCGGCAAACTGACGGCTAGCGTCGAGGAACCTGTCAATTGGACCTTTCGTTGCAACATCGGCTAAACCCATTCCGTTCGTCGTTTCCCAGACAGTTCATCTCATTAATCCTTTTTATACGTGTTGGAGTGTTGGGGGTGAGCGTTCTTGAAAGTATATGCGGGTATGAACGCGTGCTTTCTACCGCGCAATGTATTGGCCATAGCCATATATCGCGGTTTATTCGTTTCTCTCGTTTGGGTTTGCTTTAATGATTGGAAGCCAGATATTACTGCTTAGGCCGCACCTGTTCTTGTCTATTGTTCTCTTTCTCATTATCGGGAGCATGGTGTTTCAAGAGGATGTCGTGGCCCGCGGGGTCATGTTGGTGCCCGCGCTCATCGTGTTTTTTGCGATTCTAGTGGTGTATACGCTCGAGTACGAAACGTTTGCTCGTGACGCGCGAACTGCCGAACTGAAGCGCGCATTATCGCGCAGCGCGGGTTCTATGGGCGAGACCCCGTTACCTGAGAACGTACCGCGTCGATCGTACGCGCCACGGCCGCGCTTGAACGCGCGCCGGAGACTCGTATTCCTCCGATGAACGGATGGCCGCCTCCGCTTCCATTGAACGCAAGCGCAATTTGTTTCGCGAGAATTCCGACATTTAATTTCTTAATGGCGGCATGCCGGCTTTTGATGATGCTGATTCTTCCTCTTTTCACATTACTCGTAATGGCGACATCGGCGCCCATTTGAATTAATAAGGCGGAGGTACGGCTTTCGTAGGCGTTGGTTTCCGAGCACGCAATCAGGATTTCGCCGCGTTTTTCCAGGCGGGTTTTCTTGAGGGCGTTTAAAGAGGCGAGACGCTGGTCGACCGCAGGTTCTTCCACGAGCCAAGAAATGAGTTCCTGCAATTCTTTCTTGGTTTGAGGCAATAGTTTCGCGAGCGTTTGAATGGTTTGTTGGTTGGCGCTCTTCAATAACGCGGAATCTTCCAGTATTCCGCACGCCAATAACGCGGCGAGCGCCGGAGAAAGGGGTTTTTTCATGGACGCCGCGATTTCAAACACGATTTCGCTGCAGCTGGTCTTGCGGGCATCCACGTATTTCGGAACGGGGAGCATTTGGTTGTGGGCGTGATGATCAATAGCGAGAACGTTCGGGTGTTTCACAATGGCGGGTGCGTGCGCTCCCAGCAAGGCCGCGTTGCTGACGTCCACCAGAACCACGTTTTCGAACGCATTCACATTTTCCAGAGTCGGCAGTCGCACTCGCGCGCGTTGGAGTACGTGTTGGGCCGTCGAACGCATGCGGTCCAGTGCCCATGCTTCCGCATGAATCAATTTTGCGAGCACGACCGCGGAAGCCACCGCATCCACGTCGGCGAGCGCGTGTCCGACGACCGCGGTTCTCCCCCTCTGTTTGCGCAGACGTTCAACCAATTGCTTAAAAGAAAGTGCGGGCATGAGCATGCATAATGGTTTCGACTATATAATGTGGGTGGATGATGTTACGCATAACGCGGGTGGCTTTGGAGAGCGCGTTGGAAGGCGCACGCAACGTGCACCCGAACGAGTTCATCGGCCTGTTTCGCGAACGCCAGCACGTGCTCGAAGAATTGATTCTGGCCCCGCTGGCGGAATACGGAAGGCATCATTCCGGTTTCCAATTATACCATTTAGCCGCCGATCCTTCGTTAACGGCTTCGTTTCACTCGCATCCAGGGTATAGCGCGCGGCCCTCCCATGCGGACCTGCGCTTTTTTTCCTTGCATTTTCAGCATCATTTCATTTCGTGCTTGCCGTATACCGCGAAGAGCACGCGCGCTTACGATAAGAACGGCAACGCGATTCCGTTTGAAATAATCGAGTGAAGCCCGTTTCCGTACTTGTTTATATTTCCCGAAAAGCAACGGGTATGGATGGGTCTGCTTTGCATAGCGACCTATCGCGAGCCGTGGAGCGTCTGGGATTGCGGATTCGAAATTCAAAAAAATATTGGTCGATTGGGCGCCGGCGTCAGACGAAATAGATTTGCAGGTGCGGTATTCCTTGAATGGTTTTCACGCTGGATGCGTTTCCCTTCATGACCTTTAGCGCCAACCCCACGCTTTTTTTCCCCACGAGGTTCGCGTTCGTCGCCTCTTTCAACAATTGCTCGGCTTTTTTTGCCGCGACTTTATCGCCTTCATAAAACGAGCGGTATTTCTTCAAGTCAATCACCATGCCTTTTTCCTCGAATATCTTACCCAATAATGAGGCATCGCAGATCGCGGTGATGCGGCGAACGACCTCGCGGTCATTTTGAAGGAACCGGCGTTCGTGGACTTTCGCGTACATGCGATCTACTTCATCGAAAGGTAGAGCTTAACGAGTTGGTCAATGGATCGACTTAATTCCCGTTTCTTGATTTCTTGGAGCGCGCGCACCTTCATTTCGTTTTGCAGCGAACGGTCATCCATGTATTGCTCGAGCTTCACCGCCATATCATTCGAATTTTTGCACACGAATCCGCCTTTTCCGACGACTTCCTTCAACACGTCGAGTGGGGAAATGAATGCGGGCGTTCCGCACGCCATGGCCTCTTGGGCCACCAAGCCTTCGGTTTCAATGGCGGAAGGCATGAGCAAGGCCGTACTCGCGGCATACGCGTCCAGCAAATCCTCGCGGGGCAAACGCCCCATGAATTTCACGTTCCCGGGCGCGTCGCGTTTGAGTTGCGATTCCAGGGTACCGGATCCTGAAATCAAGAATGGAATGTTTTTGAGTTTTCTTGCCGTTTCCAGAATCCAGTGCGGTTGCTTGCTGGCGTCCAGGCGGCCGATGAATAACGCGAACGGCTTCTTCACCTTATATTTTTTCTTGAAGCGTTCGCCGGAAACATGCTTGTATTTGTCGAGGTTGATGCCATTGGGAATCACTTCCACTTTTCTCCGGAGGCCTTGTTTCCGGAACATGTTGGCGCCGGCCCTGGTTTGGCAGACCACGCGGTCGAAATGGTTCAAGAGCCAGATCTCGTATTGCCAAACCGAATCCTTCAGCATTTGCGGCTGTTGGGCTCCGAAAAAGAATTCAAGAAAATGGTAGGGAACGAAGTGCGCGGTCACGACGCGTTTACCGGGGTAATTGGCTGCATACAGCCCCAAACTGTATTGGGAGTGGGCGTGAATGAGGTCCACGGGAAGGGGACGCGTGGGCGGTAATACGATGTCGTAATCGGGTAAGAGGGGGTCTTGAAAGAACGTCAGGGATTTGACGGGGTAAGGGTATTTGCGCAACACCCTTCCCGTCAGCAATTGAACGGAGACTTTTTTGGCGAGCAAGGGCAGCGTTTCATGTAAGTAGACGGCCACCCCGTTATTCTGTTCAAAGGTATCGGAAACCCACGCCACGCGCATACCGATCTAAAACGCGAGAGGCATATAAATGCTTTGGAAAAGTCGGAGTTAAACGATATCGTTTTAAAATGCCCGTGTATCTAAATGGGTTTGTGAGCAATATGTCTGAAACGTTTGCCGCGTATTTTGGCAGCACGTCCGGATCATTGGAGTTAACGGATTCCATGCTTCGGGTGCAAGGCCCGGAAAAAAAGGAAATCCAGCGAACGCACGTCGTGGAGTTGGAAAAACTCGGTACGGCGGCCATGGGGAAGGTGTCCGTGCGCATGAAGTTCTACGACTTGTTTGGGAACGCCGAGAGCCTCGAGTTCGCGATGCGGGATGCCGAATTTCAAGCGCTCAAGCAATCGTTAGGCAAGTAAGGAGGGGTCATGGCTCGTGAAAAAAATTAGGGGGCTAGTGTTACTATTCCTTTTTGTTCAAACGCTGCAGGCGCTGTCAACTTACGTTCCAGCCATCGACGCGCAAGGAAACGGGGTGTTGACGCGCATCGAAGTGCAAATTATTGACGGAGATGGGGATACGTTTGTTTCCGTGACTCCGCTGACGGGCATGGACACGCAAGAATCCGAAAAGCTCGCCGTTAAAATCGCGGCGGAGATGGCGGACGTCGACCGCATGCAGTACGACGTGTTGTTCAAGATCAATTCGGATGCGGAAGTCGTGGACGGGCCGTCGGCCGGCGCGGCTTTAACGCTTCTCGCGTATTCCGAATTTTCCCATCAAACCATCCGCAAAGACTTGGTGGTCTCCGGGACCATTGAACGGGATGGCCGCATTGGCCCCGTGGGCGGCATTTTTGAAAAAGCGGTTGCCGTCGGAAAAAGCAATAAATACCGTTTGTTTCTCGTACCGGAAGGCCAACGCGTGCAAAACGGCGTGGATTTGAACGTGTACGGGGAAGAACAGTGGGGGATGCAGGTCGTCGAAGTCCAAGATATTGAGGAAGTGTTTAATTATGCGTTCAATACCGTGGCTGGAGAACCCGTCGTTGTTGTTGAAAAAGTGTTGCCTCCATTGGTCGTACCGGAGGTGACGCCGGCGCTTTCAACGCTTCCTTTCAAATCCGTGAGCGAAAACATCTTGTCGGAAGCCACGACTGCCTTACGCGCTCTTCCCGACGAAGATGCCACGTCATTGGTGCGTACGAACTTGCGGAAGGCGTTGAATCTATCCGAAATGCTGTTGGAAAAAGGGTATTTCTATTCTTCGGCGAACTCGGCATTCTTGGCGATGGTGACGTTGGATGAGCTGGGCACGTTGAATATGACTCGACAGAATTTCCGTTCGAAAGTGCGGTCGTTGCAAGACGAAGCGGAGGCCCTTGATTTTGTTGAACCGACTGGATCCAATTGGGAATGGGTGGTTTCCGCGAAACTGCGCTATTATTGGGCGCTCGAACGCTTGGATACGCTGGAGGAACGCCTCGTGGTTTTATCCCCGGACTATTTGCTGGAAGAATATGCGCTCGCCAAAAGTTGGTTGACGGCCTCAAAAAATTTGAATGATGTCGCGGTCTCCGTGTCCGCTGATGCGGAAGTGAACGAGTTGTCCATTCGGCCGATCGCCGTGGATTATTTGGATGAAGCGGAGGAGTTGCGCATTGAAGGCAAGCTGGATGATGAAGGAATGGATCATTTGACGGCTTCGCGACGCGCGTTTCAGAATGGAGACTATTTGACGGCTGCGTTCAACTTACAATTCGTGCTTCGATACACGGAAGCACTTCAGGAGGCGGGCGATCTCACGTATGCCGAGCTTTGGGAGGGGGTATGCGGAGACACCTATTCGTGTTTGACGTCTCAATCTCATGCGTCGGCGTGGGGCTCTTTATACTACGATCACGGACGGTACTACGTTTACGAAGCGAATCGCTCGGACAATCTCGTGCTGTTAGTCAGCGCGTTGAAACTGTTCAAGTTATCGGAGGGCATTGAAACGCTTTACAGCAAGTCAAAGGAAGCCTTTACTTCCCCGGTATCCTCGGAGCCATCGATATCCGTTGAACTGCCTTTGGATGAAGGGCTTGAAGTGTCGGTGACCACGGCGCCGACACCGGGTTCGGGACGCGATCTCGTCGTGTTCAGCATCATCGCACTCCTCGCATTGTTAGGCTTAATGACGCTCGTGATTCGAGGTCGCTTGAAGAAAAAGGCCGCAGATCCATTGAATGATTTCGCGCGCCGCCTGGAACGCGCCGAATCCTTGTTATTGGATGGCAAGTTGAGCGAACGCAATTACGAGCGCATTCGTGACAAGTATGCGGCCTTGGTGGAAGAGGAACGCCGGAAGCGGAAAAAGCAGTTTGATGCCGGTCAGCCTCCTCTTGTTGAGCCGTTAACGTCGCCGGTTCGAAAAAAGAAGGGGGGTTGGCTCGATAAAAAGAAGCGATTCAAGAAATGAAATCGTTCACGAAATATTTGTGGTTTCAAACGAAAAAACAACGGGAGTTCGTCCCGATAACCGACGAGGTTCAGCAAGCCGTTAATGAAAGCGGGGTTCGCGAAGGCTTGTGCCTCGTATCCGCCATGCACATTACGGCATCCGTTTTCGTGAATGACGAAGAGGACGGCATTTACCGCGACTTCGAGAAATGGTTGGAGCGTTTAGCGCCTTCAACGGAGGATTGGATGCATAATCGTACGTCGGATCCGAACGCGGATGCGCATTTAAAACGCACGGTGATGGGACATCAAGTCGTCCTTCCGATCACGAAGGGCCAGTTGGATTTAGGGCCTTGGGAACGCGTGCTTTATGGGGAGTTCGACGGCCGAAGGAAAAAGCGCGTCATCATCAAGATTCTTGGGGCGTAGGTTCCGGCGTTTCGTCGGTTCCATTGGCTGGATCGTTGACAGGGGTCTCCTTGTCTTCAACGCGTATTTCCTCTTCATCCAAGGGATTCCGCGCGCGCACGAAATACACGTCTGCATTGGAAACGATGTCGAATTCGATTTGCGTGACAATACGAACCTCTAACGCCGCATCCGACGCGGTGTCTGCGGGCACGAGCACGAATTGCGGATCGTTTTTCTCTTCCCAAATCGCTTGCAAGCTCACTTCCACGGCATCGGGGTCATCTAAACGCATTAATGCGAATCGTTGGAACGTGAACTCGTCTCCGATCCAATCCGACAAGAAATCCGCTAATCCTTCGTAGGCTTGATATCGGACGATGCTGGAGAACTTGGTGACCTCGAACGAAACGCGATCCTCGTCGATCTCCAACGCATTCAATAACTCCAGCAAGCGAGTCTTTCGCGTATAATTATCGTTGACGATTAACACCACTTCGGGGTGATCGGGATCATCGAGTCGCACGCTTGCGGTTTCGATCATGGACAAATTGTTTAATGCCTCCAGCGTGTCGTTGCTGACGTTACCGGAAATGCGTACAAGGGAATTCGGCGCGTAATTCACGGTTTCCGAAAAGTCGCCTTGTTCCAACATCTCGTCTTGGAAGATGGTGATGTTGATCCACCGGTTTTCCCACGGCAGGTCGGCGTTCACTTGTCCTCGGTTTTCAATGGCGGAAATGGTTCCGTTGGCGAAAACGGTTTCAATGCGAATCGTCGATCCCAGTAGCTCTTCGGCAAACACTTGAACGGGCGTGGATCCTTGGAAACGGCCGAAAATGTTGACGTCAATGGTTTGTCCCGTGGTTCGGTGCGGGAAAACGAAGGCATAGCATCCGGCGAACGGATTCGAAAAACATTCAATACTTCGTTTGGAAATCGTTTTGGTTTCATTCGGGTCGTTACCGGACGTGAATTCCACGTCCTCTTCAAATTCGAGTAGTGCTTGTCTCAACAGTAACGGTGTGCAATAGGGTTGAAGGAGTTCCCGAATCGATTGCGTGCTCTCGCTGACGTTGGCGTCCGCGGCCATGGTGATGCTTATCAGTTGCGTACTCGGATCTTGCACGGCATTGGTAATCCCTTCCACGTCCCTCAGTAATACGGCGACGGGTTCCGTGGTGTTGCAGCGAGCCAAGAACTCGGTACCGAATCCCGTTATGACGGCTTCGGTGGTCGCCGAACCGACGAATTCGGGCGCGAGGGTAGCCGTCGGAATATTCGAGGGCGTTGGCGTGGCATCGAAACCGCCGCTGGGAATGCCGATCAGGACAATTTCAAAAGCGAACACCACGATCATGGCGATCGTGAACCATTTCAGTAGACTTTCCTTTTTCATGGCGAATCGTTCCCTCAATAAAAGGCTTTAAATTCATTCAGTTGCACAAAAAGCGTACCCCTTATTCCGAGATATTATTTAAAACGTTTTGGTTACGGGTGAAGGGGGCAAGAGGCGATTTCAATGGCGTTTTCTGAAACCGATTTTTTGAAAGTCTCGTTTTCCGTTCGCGAGGAAGGCGGACGGTTGGCGGAAACGACGGACGAAGCCGAAGCGAAGAAAGAAGGCATTTACAACGAGAAACTGCGTTACCGGCCCACGCTGGTCATGTTGAAGGATACCCGTTTGGTGAAAGGATTCAAGGACGTTCTGTTAAATGCATCCGTCGGCAAAGCCGGCTCGGCGCATATTGCCGTTCAGGACGCGTTTGGGGAGCGCAAGCCGGACTTGGTACGCGTCGTACCCCTTCAAAAATTCAAGGAGGGGGGAGTGGATCCGGTGGCGGGAATGGTCGTGAATTTGGATGATTACCGAGGGCGCATTCAAAGCGTTTCCGGGGGACGCGTCCGAGTGGATTTGAATCACGAGCTGGCCGGCAAGAAATTAGTATACCATTATAACGTGGAGGCGCAACTTCAGAAACCGGAAGAAAAGTTGCAAGCCCTGTTGCTTGAATTCCTGGATTTGGAGCAAACCCTTACCATGAAAGACGGGGAAGCGGAGGTGGACGTGTCGATGGAAACCGCTCGCCGGGACGGTTACTTAAGCGGAAAATATACGATCGTGCAAAACGCATTGCTTTATATTGCCGAAATTTCCAAGATCGTATGGAAAGAAACGTTTTCGCGTTAGATCCGGATTACTGGAATCGGGTGTCGTATGGATAAAGTCATGATCGTCTTTGTTGCGGCCGTCGCCGTCGTGAGTTTCATAGCCTATGGCGTATTCGTGGCCCGCTCGATTGATACGCTGACCGTCATTATTTTGGCGCTCGCATTGCTCATTCTTTTTACGCTATCCCCGCGCATCATTGAATTCAAGGAATTCGAGCGCGGCGTCGTGTTCCGATTCGGTAAATTTTCCAATGTGGCTGGACCGGGATGGGTCGTGTTGTTTCCCCTATTCGAAAGTTTTACTCCCGTGGACTTGCGGGTTCGTGTTTTGGATACGGCCCCCCAGCGAACGGAAACCAAGGATAACGTGAACGTGAAAGTGGACGTGATATCGTACGTTCGGGTGGTGGATCCGAAGAAAGTCGTCATCGAAGTCAAGAATCTGGACCGCGCGCTCACGAACATGCTGGTTGGAGAAGTGCGAAACATCGTCGGAAAAATGAGTTTAGAGGAATTGATTGAAAAAACGGAGGATATCAACACGTTCCTTTTCGCGAAACTGAAGGAAGTCGAGGAAAGCTGGGGGTTCCTCGTATTGAAGGCGGAAGTGGTGACCATTGAACTGCCTCCCGAGATTCTGGAAGCGAGACACAAGGCACGCGCAGCCGTGGATTATAAAGTGAAGTTGGAGACCGAAGCCACTGCCCGTCAGGTCAGCCTCGACATTTTGGATAAGGCGGCGGCCAAGATGAGCGATAAAACGATGTCGTTACTTTACATGGATGCGCTGAAAAAGATTTCGGAAGGAAAAAGCAACAAAATTATTTTTCCGTTGGAGTTGTCGCGTCTGGCCAGCCTGCTGTCCTCCAAAATGACGCCCAGCGGCACGCCTCCGAAATACGATGACGTGATTCAGGAGCTAGTGAAGGCCTACGCCGCCGAGCAGAAGAAAGTCATGGATCAAGGCGCGGGAATGAATTCCAAGGATGTGAAAGAGGATTAAATCGTATGGAACTCAGTTTTGACGCATTGCGCAAGGTGCAGTTGCAGGAACGCAATTTCAGCGCGTTATCGAAGTTATCGGACGATTTCTACGAAGCGCACCATTTGTGGTTATTGGAGCAAAAGCGCGCGCTGCAAGGGGACTATTCGCTCGAGCGGTTGAAGGCGTTCGAGAACGCGAAAACCATTTTGACCGAGATTAGCGAGAAACGCGAGCAGAAGATTTTATTGAAGGCGTTGAAAGACCGCAAGAACCAGTCCGTGGATTCGGACGGACTCGCGAAAGAAGAAAAAGGTCTTTATTTGGAGCTCCTGAAATCGTTGAGCGGTTTTGAACAAGCCGTTTTGATCAACGAAGAAGAACAACCGAAAACCGTGATCGAACGCACGATCACTCCCGAAACCCTTCCGGACGCGAAGCCGCCAGAAAAACCGTTATTGGAAGCCGTGCGCATGCTCAAACCGCTGGCGCAATTCGTGGGAACGGATGGAGCCATGTACGGCCCATTCAAGGAAGGGCAAATCGTATCCGTTCAAAAGGAAATGGCCGCTATTTTCGTCAAAAAGGAAATTGCCGAGATGGCCACTCAGGCCTCGAAAAAAGAAATCCGCGACCTCGTGGAGGAGATTGCCAGCGGGGAATCCGAAAACCAGGTACCGAACGTAAAAAAACCCGGTAATGAAATCGAGGTCTATTGATTCGGATTCGGTAGGCTTAAAAGCCTTGACCGCCCCACTTTTCTCGTCTCTTTTTCTATATAGCGCTTTCCGCGCTTAGAGGCTGTTGTCTATGAAAGTTCCAAAAGAAATTCGAACGTATTGTCCCCATTGTCGGAAACATAATCTGCACAAAGTGAAAGTGAGCACCAGTAAATACAAGGCGGGCCGCTCGCTCGCATGGGGTACGCGAAAACACGAGCGCAAACTCGCGGGTTACCACGGAAAAGTCAAAGGCAAGGCTAAGGTGCGCAAGCAAGGCATTCGAAACAAGATCATGCTTCAATGCAGTGGGTGCAAGAAAAAGCACGAGACCGTCGTTTCCGGTCGCATGAAGAAAAAAGCGGAAGTGGCGCGCGAATGAGGTGTTTATCTTGAGTCGTTTCTTAAAAGTCGTTTGCGAATGCGGAGAATCCCGTACGGTATTTGGAGATTCGAAGCAGTCGGTGGAATGCAAGAAATGCCATGCCGTACTCGTTCAGCCTCGTGGCGGGCGCGCGAAAATCAATTGCCGCATCGTGGAAGTACTGAGTTGAAACATTCATGGCGGGATATCCCGAAGTCGGCGAGTTCGTCATCGCTTCCGTAATCAAGATCATGCCGTACGGCGCGTTTCTTTCCCTGGACGAATACAGTGCTATGGAAGGCTTTCTACACATTTCGGAAGTGAGCTCGGGTTGGGTCAAAAACATTCGCGATCACGTCAAGGAAGGCCAAAAAGTCGTGGTCATGATTTCTCGCGTCGACCACGAGAAACGACAAATTGATTTGAGTCTCAAGCGCGTCAGCGACAACGACCGCAAGCGCAAAATGGAGGCGTATCAACTGGGCAAGCGCGCGGAAAAACTGTTGGAGCGCGGCGCCCTCAAGCTCAAGAAAACGTTGAAAGAAGCGTATACCGAAGCCGGGGACCTGCTCATCAAGGAATACGGGGATCTCTTTCTCGCATTCGAGGCATTGAAAGCGGGGACGTGCGATACCGCCATTCCGGCGCCTTGGAAGCAAGCGCTCGCGGAGATCGCGGAGGTCGAGATCAAAGAGAAAGAAATTCACGTGCGCGCGAATCTGACGTTGCAATCGTTCGACAGCGAAGGCGTGGAACACGTGAAAAAAATTCTTCTGCGTATTTCCAAATCCACTCCCCGCATTTCCTTGAAGTACTTGGGCGCCCCCAAATACTTTATTGACATTCCCGACACGGATTACAAGCGCGCGGAAAAATCGTTGTTGCGCATCGAGCACTTGCTGGAAAAAGAATCGCGCATTCAGTATTCGATGCAAAAAGTGAAGGTTTAGCATGAACGTCTTGCATTGCTGTTCCGCGTGCGCGACGTACACGTTAAAAAAAGCGTGTCCTTCGTGCGGGAAGAAGACACGTTCCGCGCACCCCGCCAAATACTCGAAGGAAGACCCGTTCCGTTCCTATCGCCGAAACGCGTTATACCGCGCGTGACGCCGCGAAGCATAACCATACGTTTTTATTATACGCGTCTTAACTTTACATTGGGTTGAACTCCATGAATCCGCGTTTTCTCGAGAGCATGATCCGCGTCAAGAAATCCGTGAAACCGAAAAATCCCATATTGATTATGGGTCTACCGGGCGTCGGTTTTGTGAGCAAACTGGCGGCCGATCATTTAATTAAAACCAGTCAGGCCGAACATTTCGCTACGCTGTACTCTCCGAATTTCCCGAATCAAGTGATTGCAATGAAGAATGGGGCGCTGCGCCCGTTTTCCATGCGTTTTTATTACAAGAAGTTTAAGAAACGGGACGTCGTGATATTGAAGGGAGACGTCCAACCCTTGACCGTTGAAGGCCAGTATGAAGTCACGGGAAAGATTCTCGAATTCTTCCAACGTCTGGGAGGCTCGGAAGTCGTGGCGATGGCGGGGTATGCGCTCAACCGAACCAAAGAAAAGCCGGACGTATTCTGTTCGGCGACCTCCAAATCGTATCTCGAATATTTTTATAAACTCGGCGCGAAACCGAATCAGGCCGTGATCCCGATTGTGGGAATGGCCGGACTCGTTCCAGCGATTTCCCGCTTGTATCACATGAGGGGCACGTGTTTGTTGGTGGAAACTCCGGGTCAAGCCATTGACGCCACCGGCGCTTCGGTTCTCCTGGATTTGATCTCCAAGATGCTCGGCGACCGCATCGATACGAAGACGCTTCGCGGAAAGGCCGAGAAAGCGGAGCACTTTCTCAAGAAAATCGAATTGCAGGCCCGCAAAGAAGAACAGGCAGGCTTCGCGATTCCGGAAACCCCTAAGAAAGACGTGTTAAGCTACATCCATTAGCGGTTCAGTAATTGCTCGAGAGAAAGTCCGCTGTGCAAGTCCTTTTCCTCTATCACGAAGGCTTTCGCCGTTTCTCGGAGGGCGATCAGCGGAAAGAACCGCCATTCCTCCCGCGCCACCTTCCACGCAACATAGTACGGAATCGCGGTTTTTTCCTCGAAGGCGTTCATGCGCCGCATGCGAGTGGCTTCAATCCAAACGTACCCGGAATTCCGGGCCTTGCACTCGATCGCCATTCGTTTCGCGGAAGAAAGCGCGAGCAAGTCAGGCGACGTCGAGTCCACGCCGCTTCCTGCGGATCGAATCACGAAAAAGCCTTTCCCTTCCAACATTTTTTTGAGCTGCCTTTCGTATGCAGCGCCTTTCGAAGACACCATTTTAATGCTTTAGTTCCTTGCAGTTATTATAGCGTATGGGTATGGTGTTCGGAAATGCTGGTCCTCGGAGATAAATACCGTTTTTTGGATCATACGGCGGATGTCCTGTTCGAGGCGTTCGGTTCCACGTACGAGGAAACGCTTTCTCATGCCGCGCTCGCCTTGTTTTCCACGATCGCTCACGTCGACGATTTGCAGGAATCCCATCGTTTCGAGGTGCGGGCGGAAGCCGAATCGCTGGAAGAACTCACTAATTTCGTTCTGTCGGATGTCTTATCCGAGAGCGATTCCTCCGAACTGTTTTTCAAGAGCTTTCACGTCCGACAATTCCAGAAAACGGAACACGGTTTTCGTCTCGTTGGCGAGGCCCGCGGCGAACCGTATTCGCCGGAAAAAGGAGAAATGCACGTGAAAGCGGTGACGCACCACCAAACCCTCGTCGAACATCAAGCCAACGGACGCTGGCGCATTCGCATCCTTCTCGACATTTAATTCGTGATTTGATGAAATGGGTCGCTAAAGGCGCGGAAGCGGAATTGTATCGGATTCGTTTCCACTCTCGGCAGGCGCTCTGCAAACGCCGTGTGAGGAAACACTACCGCGTCCCGGCTCTCGACCAAGCCATTCGGACGTCGCGCACGCGAAACGAAGCCCGTCTCCTGTCCGCCGCGAAGCAAGCGGGGGTGCGCTGTCCCTTGATATTAGGCGCGCGTCGCGGGAAACACGAACTCGTTCTCGAAGAACTCCGGGGAACCTTGCTGGCCCCGTATTTGAAAACGCACGCCCTTCCTCGAAAACGGCTGGAACAGCTAGGGCAATCGTTGGCTTTATTGCATGACCACGGAATCGTGCACGGTGATTTCACGACCTCGAACGTGATCGTATTGTATTCATCGGAAATGGCGTTCATTGATTTCGGGTTAGGCCGTTTTTCCGCGAGTTTGGAGGATCAAGCCACGGATTTACTGCTCTTCAAAAAGTCTTCAACCCCTCTTCAGTTCGCGGCCCTTCGAACGGGTTATTGCAAGACGCGAAAGAAGTGCAGGCTGGTGCTCGGTCGCCTCGATGAAATTGAGCGCCGCGGGCGCTACGTGGTGCGGGCGCAGGCCAATTAACGCGCGCTTCGCGAGACCCGTTCGACTTCGTTCTTGCGCTTGATCGAGAACGAGTTGGGATCATTGGTGGCTGCCAACACGATTTCGTTCGTAAGCGCTTCGGTGAGCGTCAACGGGTTCTTGAACGAGCTGATGATCGCCGCTAACGCAATATTTCGAAGCGATAAATCCAACCGGCGTTGGGCTGAAATGTCGACGGCGAGCTGGTAACTAATTCCTCCGAACCGCACGCGCGTAATATCTTCCCGCGGTGCCGAGTTTTCGACGGCTTGAACGAGCACTTGCACGGGATTCTGTTTCGTGCGCTTTTGCACTTCCGCGAACGCTTTCTCCACGGTTTTGATCATGCGCGTCTTCTTGCCCTGCAATTTACCGTGCGTGCGAATGATTTTCCCCCCCATTTTTTCTCCGGTTCCGCCGCGCATCAGCTTGTTCACCAAGCGTTCCACGAGATTGACTTTTCCTTTCGCGAATTGCTTGTTTCCGTGACGGGCGAACGTATGCGGGTAGCGCACCGGCTTCAGGCTAATGTACTTCGCGAGACTCACGTCCTGCACTTGCACGTTGAAATCGTATTTTCCGAACAGTTTGACGTCTGGGTTCATGCCTCTCTACCTCTTCGGCTTCTCTTTCTTGCCCTTGCGCAGTTCGTCGAGCGAAATCCCGTTTACGGCGACGACTTTATACCGAATGCCCGGAATCGAACCCATCTGACCTCTCTGCGATCCGCCGAGCCCCGCAATCGTCACTTCGTCGTGCTCGTCGATGAAATTAATGGCTTTGTCGCGCGGACAATGCGCGCCCACTTTCTTTCCGTTCTTGATCAATTGAACTTTAACGGTTTTCACGATTCCCGAGTGCGGTTGCTTCTGCTCCTTGCCTTCCTTTTTCAAAACAATTCCTTTAGCGAGGGGCGCGCCTTCCAACGGATCGAACTTGAATTTCAAGCCCAATGCCTTGCGCTTCCACTTCTTTCGCAACCACCGCGCTTGCTTGCGGCGCGATTTCAGAATCCTTCCAGCAAATTCTCCTCTTGCCATGCTTTCACCCTCGCGTCACGATGCGCACGTCTTCATATCCGTAGTAACGTTTTCCAAGCAATTTCGCTCGCTTGATTTTTTCCCCATTTCGTCCTATGGCAATGCCCCTCTCCTTGTTCTGAACGCGCACGTCCAACGAACGCTTGCCATCGTTTTCATTCACGCTATAATCATCAACCACCGCGGGTTTAAACAACGCGGCAAAAAACGCTTTTTCTTCGTCGGCGGCTTCCACGATTTCCACGGGTTTGCCGAGGCCTTGCTTCAAACGAGACACGTTACTTCCGCCTTTTCCTATGGCCTTGCCCAAATCCTGCTTGGGAACAATGAATATGATGCGGTCCGGCAAGTCCACGACGTCTTGCGCTTTCGCTCCCGTTATCTGCTCCATCGCGTTCATTTTCTGAATGTCTTCCATGCTGAGCTTCGTCATGACGCGTCGCCTCTCTCCTTCAAGATACCGGATTCCCCTTCCTCGAGAACCGTCAATGCAGAAATCGGGAACGGTTTCCCGCAAACGGTTCCGAGTTCGATGCTCGTCCCATTGAATTCCATGGTCGGAATGCCGGCGAGCCTACAGTATTGCTCGAGATCGCGTCGCGAATCCCTCGCCATATTACTTGCAATCACGATCAATTTCGCGTTTCCCAGCAACGCCGTTTTCATGGCGCGGTCCGTGCCCAGCACGACTTTGCCCGTATCCACGACCAATCGAAGGGATTTGTTGACGTCCATAAACTATGACCTGATAATGAATGCGCAATCGATGAGGAAATCAAGAACAAGTTGAATTGGTTCTCAAGCCGCACCGGCTTACTCCCCAAAGGAACACTTTCAATGCGCTTTCTGCTTTAAAAGACTTGCGTTTCTTTTCCCGCCGGTTCTGTAAAAGGTTTAATATGACTTCGCTGTAATACGCGCATGCCGTTTCCCTCCCGTTTCCGTGGGAGTTTCCTGCTCGCGAACATTGGATTGTTAGTGGTTATTGTCTTTTTACTGGCTGCGGTTGCCGGGGCCGACGATCCTACGCCCACCCCTACTCCTTCTCCAACGGAAACGCCTACTCCTACTGCTACTCCTACGCCGACTCCAACGGAAACCCCTACTCCTACTGCAACTGAAGCGCCCACGCCCACTCCCGATCCCACGTGCGCGGAACAAGGAGGGTTCGTTTGTTCTGAGGAAGAAATTTGTCCTGGCGATCAATGGCTCAACGCTTCGGATACCGGTTTGTGTTGTGCGGTTGCCTGCGAATCCCCGACACCTACTCCCACGGAAGAACCGACTCCGACCCCTGAACCGACTTGCGCGGAACAAAACGGAACGATTTGTTTAGAGGGAGAAATTTGTCCTGGCGATCAATGGCTCAATGCTTCCGACTCCGGCACGTGTTGCGCTACCGCCTGCGAATTGGAAGCGACTCCGACTCCAACGCCTACGGCAACGCCTTACCCTGATTTTCCCATCATCGATAATGTGACTGCAGAACCCCAAACCAGCAGCGCGCTCATCTCCTGGGATACCGACCAGCCCGCGAATTCCACGGTCTATTACGGTCAAGACATCGATCTCAGTCTCATTGAATCGGATTCCTCGCTCGTGCAAACGCATTCGCTAACCCTTTCCAGTCTCCTGGCATCCACGCAGTATTTCTTCTCAGTTGAAAGCTGTAATTCTGAAAACTGCTCGCGGGAAGACGGGTATTCGTTTTCCACACCGGCTCCCACGCCGACTCCAAACGCGACCATGACTCCAACCCCGAACGCCACGATGACCCCCACGCCATCTGTTAGCGCGTCGCCCACCGCAAATGCCACTCCTATGCCCACACTTGTTCCCGCATTAATTGAACCGCGCGGAGTCAAATTATTCGAATCCGACTTGCCGGTGACGGGGAAAGCCGTTGGCGCGAAAGCGGACGTGATCGAAAGCGGCAACGGATACA
Organism: Microcaldota archaeon; assembly: GCA_018819225.1. GTDB lineage: Archaea > Micrarchaeota > Micrarchaeia > Norongarragalinales > SBBD01 > JAHJQN01. Next base: position 59,317 of record JAHJQN010000005.1, on the reverse strand, counting down.
AGACCGCGATTTTGTATCAGAAACCCGTCAACGTGTTCTTCTTCGGAAAGTGGATGGGCTTCAACGAATACATTTCGTTTACGTGGGAAAACCCGCACTTCCAACTGCAAGCCCCCAATTACACGGTGAAACTGGATCCCTTCATCGTATTCGAGAATCGCGATCAAAGCGTTCACGAAATCAAGCAGGGATTAGGGGTTAACTTCCGCGGTCAGGTGCGCAACGAAAAACATCCGAAGTTCGCTTTGGATTTCCGGGATTCGCCGCAACCCATTCACGACAAGATTCAGTCCATCGGATTACGGCTCTCATCGGATGAAATGGATTGGAGCACGGTTTACGTCGAGGATCATTCCATCATGTTACCGGGCGATATCGTTTTGGATTTCAACGACTTGATTGAGGAAGGCTTTTCGCTCTCGATGACGAATCAAACGGAGCTGCGCATCTCCAATTTGCAAGGCAAACAGTTATTCTTGGATCCGTTTGTGCGATATGCCGCTGCTGAAAACAATAACGATACCACGTTCTGGCGCACCATAAATTATTCGGGTATTGGTTGTACGACTGTCGACAATTATTACGGTTGTGCTGTCGACAGCGCTTTTTCTCTTATCGTAGGAAATCTTACGAGTACTTCGTGCACGAATGCGACTGCAACCTATTATAACGATATTGATTACCGGCCTGCAATTGACTGGGACACCACCAGCATTCCAGGTACTGCACAAATTTTCAACATCACGGCTTCGTTGTACTGGAATACTGTTCATGCGAGTAACCATACCATTCGCGCGATCAACAAACCGTTATCCAGTTTTTCCTGCGGTAGTTCGGATTCGCCGTGGGATTACGTGAATTCTTCGACTATTTATCATACCGGAGTGGCTTCGGTTCCAGGGTTACAGTGGACGAATTATACCCTTATAGACGCAGCTCATACGGACATGGAAAATGGACTTGGAACTAATTTCTTCGGATTTGGCATCAAGGATGAAGATCGTAAGGATCGGGATCCCATCTCTTCCCAAGATGCGTTATCGCAGGTTTATCTATATGTCAATTACTCCGAGCCCCCTGACGTGGTATTGATTAGTCCTGCGACCGATAATACCACGGTTTCCAGCAGTGCCCAAGCGATGGTTACGTTCAACTGCAGTATCGATGTGGACACCGGAACTCCTCAAAATCTAACGTTATGGGGCAACTTTTCCGGAGTTTGGGCCGCCAACTTCTCGAATACGAGCGCTACGGGTTTACAGAATGCGACGAATACCGCGTTTAATGTTTTTGGGTTGCCTCCGAATAAATACATCTGGAATTGCATCGGATCCGACGAGTGGGGTTTAACGGATACTGACAAAAACAATTTTACGGCGATTGTAAACGGGAGTTGCGGAACCATTAAACAAAGCGTCTTGTTGAACAACGACCTGACGGCCCCCCCCGGATCCTGTTTCACCATCGCGGCAAATACGTTGACGCTCGACTGCGACGGCCATACGATCAGCCGAGTAGGACGCGTTGGAACGCATGTATCGATTACAAACTTTAACGAAACCGACGTCGCGAACTGTTCCTTTTACGGATATCGGCATGGCGTATTGGCTTCGTTCGCATACGATACGACCATCCGAAACAACAATTTCAGCACGCAGGGTTATGGAGCCATCCAAATCAAGGACTCGTCCAACAACACCATTTTCCGAAACAACACGGTTCACACGCCGTCAGGAGCTGATTTTTCCGTCCTCTTCTACGGCCACTCCGATAACTGCACGATAGAAAACAATTACGTCAACCAGTCTCCGTACGGCATGGCGCTGGGTTACGAGGGGACCGGCGACAATGCGTGGTGCGTCGTTCGGAACAATACAGTGGAGGAAATGAAAGATAATGGCGACGGTTACGGGGAAGCATTAGGTATTTGGTCCGTTTCTGCGGGAACGCGTACCGACCACGTCGTCGAGAACAACAACTTTACGGGAGGACCGCGGGGCGTGAGGATCATCAACTCCGATTTCAACAATTTCACGAACAACACGATTCAAAACCATTCCAACAACAGCATCCATATCGTGGCCTCCAACAACAGCCTGTGGATCAACAACACCATCCGTGACACGCAGAACAAGGATTTATTCCTCTCCAGCGGTTCGCAAGGCCACGTGTTCCGCAACAGTTCGTTTGATGACCTCCTGGTCACGTTCGGGGGAAATGAAAACAATTACACGCGGCAATGGTTTTTGTTGGTGAATGTCACCAACGTGACCGACGATCCCATGAACGGCGCCACGGTTTCGATCACCAATTACACGTCTGGCACGGAAATGCTCACGGGAATCACCACGGACTCGAACGGAATGACTCCTTGGCAGACCCTCACTGCTTTTACGATCGTCAACGCGCCGGACGGAACGAACACGCAAACGGATTACACGCCTCATTACTTCAATGCCAGTTCGCCGGGTTATACCGACAATTCATCGATTCGAAACATCACGTTGAGCACGAACCGCGAGGTGCACATCCGTATGCCTTGGACCGTGCCAGCCGTCACATCGTTTACGTTAACGATTCCCGGAAGGGGAGCCGTTGGTTCTACTGCGAACTATTCTCGAACTATAGCGGTTTACCCCAGTTTTGATATTGCAGAGTATGGAAATGCAGGAAATGCGGCTTGTACGCCGGAAGGAGATGAATTGATTGAAGCCAACCAAACCCTTGGGATAGGGGCATCCGGAAAATGGCATATGGATTTTGAAACCGGATTAACGAATGGATCCGGAATTATTTTCAATGAAATTCTAGCAGAATTATATGTTTCCACTGCTACCAATCCAGGAGAAAACAATGGACTTTTGGGTGGTCATGTTGTCAGTCGCGTGCAGTTAATATCTTGTAAAGCCATGCATTCTAATGATGCTTCGAATACCTGGAATTCCACTGCCGCATTATTCGAGAGTACCGGTTACAAGAACTTCACGTTGGATCCAGCGATCGCCCATGCCCAAATATTGAATCACCCGGAATGGATTTCCATCTTCGGTGCGGTATCTGTGCCCGATTCAGGAACAGAACGTTTTGTGATCTCTTCTGCAAACCACTCACTAAATAATAAACCAGCCTTGCACATCAACTACACGCCTGCATTTACCTTGGACATGAACTTCACGAGTTTGACGGGCGATCAAACGGAGGTGCATCCATGCGTCGGATATACCGCGAATTGTCAAAACAATGATAATCCGTTCTTTATTTTCAATAATACGGGGGATGCAAATCTCAATTGGAGTATTTACTTGAATGCAACGCCTCCAACGGGGGTGACCCTCAAATGTCACAATTCCGGCGCAGGTTACGGAAGCTCTCACACCATTAATACCAATACGAGTGCGGCGGATCCGTTCCTCGTGAATACGACGGTTCCAACGGGCGAAGGGGAACAGTTATGGTGCTGGGCTGATTTCAGCGGCGTCAGCGGAGGCATGGCCGAGTGGGTGGAAATTACTCACAACGCCACCGCATCACAATAGTTATTTTTTCCCTCGCAGAAAGCTTTATATAGGCCTTAAACGTCACGGATTCATATCCCCGCTTCGTATAATTAAAAGGTGGACGCAATGGTTTGGAAACACTTTCGCTTGATTGTTTTTGTTGCCGCATTTATTGCGTTGGCTGCCATGCCGTTAGCGGAATGGGCGAATACCGCCGTCATCTTCAATGTCCCGGTGGACACGGGTTTCACGATTACATTACCGTTGGGAGCCGGTGAAGCGAATGCTTCGAGTGCATCCGATCCCGGCCCCGCAACTGCAGACATTAACTTTACCTGCGTCACCGGAACGTGCACGCGAGTCGAACCGTGTTTGACCACCGCATTCGGCGGTTCGTGTCAAGCCGGAGCAGCGGTACCTATTTTCCAGTACACGAATGCCGGAAACGTGAATCTCAGCATGACGCTCATATTCAATTCATCGCTTCCATCGGGTATTACGGTGGGCGTGAACAGTTCTGCAAGTGGAGTGGGTAACAACGCGGTAACTATTGGTCCAGAGATTCCGTTGAACAATTCCATGGAAGCAATGATTTTCCAGGAACTCAATACCACGGCTTCACCCGCATGTTGTTCGATTAACGTGACGTTGTACGCGAACTTCACGTCCGTATCCGGTCTCGTGGAACAGCGTTTGATCACGCACAACAGCACGAACGCGAACTAAGCATAAGAGGGGGAAAGATCATGAAGAAGAAGCCTCATAGCACGTCGCATCACGGAAAGAAAATGGGCAAGGAAGTGTGGATTGGATTGGCCGTGATCGCGGTGCTCGCACTGTATTTCTTGGGACCGTTGCAGGACGCGTTTGCTCCTCCGGCTCCGGTGCCTACAATCATTCCAACGGCCATAACAGTGGCCACAACCCCGACGCCGACCGAGGATCCGTTCTGGACCAAGTACCCGGACTTGATGGTTCGCCTGCAGCAATACCAGGAAGATCCGTTCGAGATCGCCAAGCGGCGATGCGACTTGCCTCCCCAAGTGTATGCCGAGGTCCCTCCGTTCCCTGAAGATTTCTACGTCCAAAAGCTGTTGTTCCACCTCGGAAAAATTTCGGACACCAACTATTTCGGGGAAAATTATTGGAAACAGCCCGAATGGTATCCCATGTTCGATGAAAGCGGGTGCAAATTGTACCAGTATCCTCCGACGGACCGCTGGGCCGCAGTCGGTTACGGAACGTTCCCGAGCGAAGTCATCGTGCTATCCAGACGAAACGACGAATACGAAACGCATTTCTTCATCCATTCCACGTGGCTCGTGCAGACCTATCAGGGCATGGCCTTCTCGGTTGAATACCCGCCGCACGGCGAGCTCAAGTTAAGCGAGTTCGCGGATGGCACGCGTACCGTCGACGTCGACCCCGAGGAAACCAAAAAGTACTTTGACGTTTCAGTGGATCCGGTAGACGTCTTGCTGGAACCGGCATTTCCCGTCTTCCAATCGGGTTGGACCCAAAAGATTACGGTTAAAGTAAGGGCTAAGGACGTGAAACCCGGCCGATACATCGTCGGAATCAACATCACGCCGCCGTCCGGGGCGAAGAACGATGAATGGTTCTACAAGTACAAACTGGACTACATCGGCACGGGAGGCGGAAGCATCGGACAAACATGGTACACGATGTTCTTCGAGGTCACGTGAGCCATGAAACCTTTTTTTTATTTTTTATTCTTTTCTTATTGAGTAGTCTCGCTCACGCCGATTACGCGGACACGCTGACGTGGTTCCGGTCCGACTTGCCTAATTACACGAACGTCACGATCCAAAACCTGACCGTAGCTCCCGATCCCATTTATTCAGGGGCCAGCGGCGACTTCGTTCTCACGCTTTACAACAACGGAACCGTTCAAGCGAACGCGACCGCGGAAGTCCTCATCTTCAACACGACGGATGACCTCGTGGACTCGTTCAATTACTCGCCGACGCTCATCTCGCGTTTTTCGCAAGTGATTCTCATCAAGAGCTGGAGCACGGGCACGCTTCCCATCGGCATATACTGCGCGAACGCCACCGCGTATTACGACGATTACGCGAACCAAAGCGAAGTGTTTTCTGAATGCTTTTCCGTCGTGAATCCGCCGGTGACTCCTCCTCCGCAATCCCCGGGAGGGGGTGGCTCGTCCGGAGGATTTTTCATTCCGCCCACCGATAATTTCACGCCCCCGAAACCCCTGCCGGATGAAATCATTCCCGTTGAAGGGGACATCAAGTTCTTGCGCCACACGGTTCTCAGAGAGCTCTTGGCGGGCACGAGCGCATTCGAATCCTTTACGATTCGCAACGACGGCGGAACCGAGAAAACCATTCGCTTGCTCGTGACCGGGACTTCCGAATCCTGGGTATCGTTCCAGCCCAAGGAAACGACGTTACGCCCCGGAGAAGAACGCATCATCAATTTCGGTTTATCCGTTCCGAATTACGCGTTGGCCGGCGATTATTTACTGAAATTAGAGGTTCATAGCACGCGCCCTACGATTGAATACATGGTATTGCGCGTCAAGAGCTTTCCGCGCGAATACCCCTACCCCGTCGTATTGCGACACATCCGCATTGATCGGCTCGCGCGCGAAACCACGGTCGCGCTCAACGTGCGCAATCTGGGCACGAAAGCCATACCCGTCGTCAACGTCTACGAATCCATTCCCACTCTCATGGATGTGACCTCGCAAGACATTCGTTTTCTCGATAAACCCGGAGAAATCATTCAAGAACGGCCGTTAAAGGTTCGATGGGAGTTTTTGAATTTGAATCCCAACGAAATCGCGTACGCCACGTACGTCCTTCCCCTTGTCCTCCCCACGTATTCCACGTACGTGGATTGGCAGACCGACCAGGTAGCGGTCACGCAGGAAAAGTTGCGCCTCTTGGAATTCGTGGAAGTCAAAGGATTGTTCGCCCCCGAATTATTCGAGGGGGAAGAAGGGGAAGTGGCGGTTGACGTGTTTTATTCCGGGATTCAACCGCTGCACGTGCAAGCCGCGCTGGAAGTGCCCGTTGATTTTGAATTACAGCCCTTGGAAATCCAAAAACCATTGCTCCCGAGAGGCATTACGCGGTTTGGTTTCCGGGTCACCCCGCCCGTTGGAAGCGCGGGGTCGCACTTGTTCACGTTCCGTTTGTTTACCGAAGACGGTTTGAATGCGAAAAGCACGCCCGTTCAAGTGCGCAAACGCGAAGACGATTCCGTGAGCACGTTGATCGCGCGTTTTCCACCGGAGGTCGCGGCCATCATCGGTGTTTCGATTGTGGCGGCGGCCGCCATGTTCGTTTCCTTCCGCAAAAAACGCGATGATGCGCATGCCCGCAAACAGTTCCGGCAAGACCGCTCCGATTATTTGGGGCAACTCAAGCAAATGATGGAGTAGTTTAACCACTTGCCCAAACTCATTTAAAAGGGCTTGTTGTCTAGTGTTTGGAGAATGAGGTATGCCAGCTGCAAACACTAATCGTAAGAATAAGATTATCGGGGTCGTATCCGGTAAAGGAGGCGTTGGAAAAAGCGTTGTAGCCGTCAATACGACGGCGATTCTCAAGCGCATGGGCCGCAATTCCATTATCGTCGATTGCGATTTGAGCAATCCGTCGACTGGACTCCACCTCGGGTTATCTTACGGCGCCGTTGGAATTCAAGAAGTCCTTCAGGGCAAGAACAAGGTTTCGGAAGCCGTCGTCGTCCAACCGCAAACGGGCATCCGCGTGCTTCCGGCGAGTCTCAAGTACCATCCGGACGTGAGCTTGAAAAATTTGAAAAACGTGTTGTGGAGCATGACGGCTTACGACTACATCATCGTCGACTCCCCTCCGGGTATCACGTCCGACGTCGAATATATTCTGGAGACGTGCGATGAAGTCATCGTGATCACGACGCCGGATGTGCCTTCCTCCACATCGGCAGCGAAAGTGGTTTCGTTGTGCCAGGACAAGAAGACGCGCGTGCGCGGCATCGTCGTCAATCGCTCGACGGGTTCCCCGTTCGAGTTATCCAATAAGGAAATTGAGACGATGGCGGAAGTCCCTGTTATTTTCTCGATTCCGGAAGATCACTTGATTCCGGAAAGCATTGCCGCCCGAACGCCCATCGTACTCTACAAGGGTTCTTCGCCTGCGGCGCGCGTTCTCAAGGAAGGCGTGGGCATTATTACGGGGAGCACGGAACCCATGCATGCCCGTGAAGGATTCTTCGGCCGCGTGTGGCGCATCTTCCGCCGCGTGCTCCGGCGTTAATGCAGGGCTTCATCCAATCCCAAAAGCGTTAAAAATGGCTTCCTGCGTACTAGTAGATGGATGTTGGATTTCCCTGCCATCCGCAGGGACCAGAATACGGTGATGAAGAATGGGAGCTTATCGACATGTTCAGGACTCTTTTTCTAAGAGCTACGGCGAACGCCTTCCCTCGTTCCGAAAACGACTCGCGAAATGGCGGAAAGAGAAAACCGTTGAGCGGGCGGAAAAGCCTTCCAACCCCTACCGCGCGCGCAGTTTAGGCTACAAGGCGAAGAAGGGCTATGCCATTGCCCGCGTGAAAATTCACCGCGGCAAGCGCGCTCGAAGAAAGGCGGACCTCGGACGCAAGCCGGGCCGCAACGTCAAGTTCCAGAACCCGGGACGAACCATGTCGTATTACGCGGAACAAAAGGCGCGGAAACGTTTTCGAAACATGGTGCCCATCAATTCCTATTTAGTGGGGTCGGACGGCGTGCACGCGTATTTCGAAGTCATTTTAAAGATCCCCAACGCATAACGCGTTATGGACGACCGTATTGTTGACTTACCGTTAAGCGGGATTCGGAAGCTTCCCGAGAGACTTCAAGCATCCTATTCTCGATTGCATTCCCGCCGGATTACTGGAAGAATACTGGCGGATGCACGAGAATTTCTGAGTGGAGAAATCGAACAACACGGTATTCTTCAAGTCAATGAAAGGATTAATCGGTTAATGGCTCCCATGATTCGCAACCACCAGCATGAGGAAGTGGTTCGAATAGCGCGCACCATTCGAGCATTAGGAGACCAACGACTCGCACTCAGCGCTGGATGGATTTTATTATATGGCAATGAACAGGTGCAGCACGAAGCGGAAAGGGCATTAAAACGTTTTGGACCCGACGCACGATTCGCGGGAACCGCTCTTCGAACCCTGCTTGAACCTCAAAGGTCTCTTATTCAAAAAAAGCGAGCATTGAGCATCATTTCGAATATGGGTCCAAAGCACTCTCACGATTTCTTCAATGCTGTTTTGGGAACGCTGGCGCATCATAACCATTGGCGGTTTTATCCCGAAATTCATCATACGCTTGAATCCATGAGGCACGGCGCCTTTGAGCGACTCATCGAAGACGCTGCGAAAAAAAGGGGTTGGCGTGCACCAAAAAAATAGTGTAATATTTCTAACATCGCGGGCGGACGTGCATCGCTTACCCCCTCACGCGCGCGTGGAAAGCGAGCACATCGAATGGCTGAAAGAAGCCCTACGCCGCCATCCGGCCTCCGTCAATCCAACGCGCGTGCCTTCATTTCACCGGGAAAACGGTTTCGTTCAACTCGCCAAGGAAGCACGGGTTTCCATAGAATTACCGTTGACTTCATTGTTGCATTTGCCTATCGGTCCGCGCGCGCGCCGCCTCTATAAATACCGTCGATTTCTTTCGCTGTGCTTGCGCTTGAATGCGGCGTTCGTTCTCGTATCGGAACCGCAGGCGAAGGAAGACGAGCGCAGTGCGCGGGAATGGGAATCCGTTGCCGTCACGTTTTTCGGGCTTTCCAGAGAGCAAGCGCGTCGCGTCATTCGCATTCTCTAAACGTTTTTTCGGACGCGTTTCTCGAGAGCAATCTCTTCCATCACGTCGTAGTACGCCGTCGGCAAATCCTCGATCGTGTTTAACGGCAGCAGTTGTTTCAACTGCTTGTGCGGCTGCAGGTCCGCGTTGCAGTCCTCCGCGAAAAATAATTCGTTGTAAAACAGCGTCTTGCGCGTGCCTTCCCGATCGTAATCAAACAATAATACGACGGGCTTACCTCGCGCCTGCGCAATCACTTTTTGGACGATGCGCTCGGGTTTTCCATTCGCGGTGATCACGGGTGCGTACACGCCCACTTCCCTCAAAGCCGCTACGTCATGCTTTCCTTCCACGACTAATAGGGCGTCGTTCAACTTTTTCCACAGCTTTTTCAGCCGGATATCCTTTTCCTTGAGGTCCACGTCAAAATAACGGACGCAGGCTTTAAATCGCTTTTTCATGCCCGGGAGTCGATAACCTTATAAAGGTAGGTTGGAAGAATGTTAGTTCACGTGCCGGGATGGCTGAGTGGTTAAAGCGCCAGCCTGGAAACGTATTTCTCCCGAGCAGGCAGAAAACGTGGGAGAGCTGGTGTCCGCAAGGACTCCTGGGTTCGAATCCTCTGACTCAAGAGGTTGCCTCAAACGCTGTTTCCGGGAATGGTATATTCCCTGAAGAAAGCCATTGCGTTGATCGCGCCAATAGAGAGAGGGGCGTAAATCCCAGTCCCGGCGCTTGATGTTTTGATGAAGTATGGCGAAGAAAGAATTTAAGAAAAAAGGCCCGCGCGCGCCTTCCGTGCAAGCGAAGCCCGAAAAGGCAGAGGACGAGAATTTTCGAGGCGTCATTCGTATCGCCGGAAAGGACGTTGACGGCCACATGCTGTTGTACCGAGGACTATTGCGCGTACGCGGCGTGGGATCCAATCTCGCTTATGCCATGGAACGCGTCATCCGAAACGAATTGAAGTTACCGCTCCAAATGCGTTGCGGGGACTTGACGGACGAACAGATCGATAAAATTGATGAAATGTTGAGAATGCCTTCCCAGCACGGGATTCCCGAGTTCTCGTTGAACCGAAGCAAATCGGCCGAAACCGGCAGGGCCCAACACGTGCTCATGAACGATTTAGTGTTTGCCGTCCGAACCGATGTGCAGAAAGAAAAGGACATGCGTTCGTGGAGAGGCTGGAGACACTCCCTCGGCCAAAAAGTGCGCGGCCAGCACACGCGGACCACCGGCCGAAGCGGAATGACCGTCGGCGTCCTGCGCAAATCCATTAAGGAACAAAAGGCGGCTGCCGCAGCGGGTGGCGAAGAGAAGAAGGAAAAGAAGTGAGTTGAATGGGAGCCAAGCGCTTGCGAAAACAATATGAGAAGCCGCGTAGGCTGTGGGACAAGCAGCGAATCGAGAGCGAGAGCAAACTGCGCGAGGAATACGGTTTAAAGAACGCAAAAGAATTGTGGAAAATGCAGACGTTACTTCGAAAGATCCGCCGTGAAGCCCGCCGATTGCTTTCCGCGCGCGGTAAGGATGTGGAGCGCCGAAAAGAACAGTTGATCAAACGCATGAAGGGCTTCCTGATTCGCAAAGAAACCCCCACGCTCGATGACGTGCTTTCATTGACGGTTCGAGACGTGCTCGATCGGAGATTGCAAACCATTGCGCACAAGAAACATTTCGCGAAAACCATCAAACAAAGCCGTCAATTCATTTCGCACGGGCATTTGACCGTTAAAGGAAAGCGCATTTCTTCTCCTTCCTACCTCGTGAAATACGTGGAGGAAGATGAAATCAATTGGCACGGACACAAAATCAACGTGGAACCGGTCCCGAAACCAGAAGACGAACCTCTCACTCCCGACATTTCGGACGTGAAGCAACTTGAAAAGACTGCAGCGTGAACCTCATGGCCGAAGACGATTCAATCAAAGAACCCATTAAACCGGAAACCGCGGCCCCTTCGCGTGCGTCGCTGCCGACGCGACCCGCCAGTGCATCGAGCCGAAGCTTTTCCGGTCGTTCAGGTAGTTCTCGCGACCGATTCGATCGCAAGTACATTCAGAAAGAAGGCCGGTGGGGCGTTGCCCACATTTTCAGCAGCAAGAACGACACGATTATCACGGTCACGGACTTAAGCGGGGCCGAAACCATTGCCGTGGCGAGCGGAGGAATGGTCGTCAAGAACGACCGCGAAGAAGGTTCTCCGTACGCGGCGATGCAAGCCTCATTCAAGTGCGCCGAGAAAGCCAAGGAACGGGGACTCGTGGGCATAAATATTCGCGTTCGCGCCCCCGGCGGACACCGAACCAAGACGCCGGGAAGCGGTGCCCAAGCCGCGATTCGAGCGTTGGCGCGAAGCGGGCTACGCATCGGAAAAATTGAAGACGTGACTCCGGTTCCAACCGACAGCACGAAACGACGCGGCGGAAAGAGGGGTCGCCGAGTTTAAAACGCATGGGTGGATATGAAAATGCAGTTGGACGTATTGAAAGAGGATGGTTTTAAGCTGCAGCTTCACGTCAAGAAGACCCGCGTCGGCTTGATGAACGCATTGCGTCGCACGATGCTATCCGAGCTCGAGAGCTATGCGATTGATCGCGTGGATTTCTATGAAAACAATTCCGCCATGTTCAACGAATACTTGGCGAATCGCATCGGACTCGTTCCCCTGACTTGGGAGGAATCCGTTGCCGACGACGCTGAAGTCACGTTTTCCATGAACGCGGAAGGCCCGTGCATGGTGTACTCGCGGGATATGCGCAGCAACGACGAAAAAATTCGCGTGTTCAACGAAAACATTCCGATCATCAAATTGGCGGCCGACCAGCGCTTGCGCTTTGAGGGATTCGCCATTAAAGGCAAGGGAAAACAGCATGCCAAATTTCAGAGCGTGCTGGCGTCCTACAGCCTCGTCCCCCTCAAACGCAGCGTCAAAGAATTGGCGGAAGTGGATAAGAGCGACTCGAAAGGCATTCCGGAAGAATTCCGGGAGGACGAGTACATTTTCTTCGTGGAAAGTTACAACAATGTGCGTGCCGCGGATCACCTCAAACGCGCCCTCACGTTATTGCAAGCCAAACTCGACGCATTGGAAGCCGTCAAAGAACTCAAATAAAATAATTGAGAATATTAATTGGTGAAAATTTATCGAAAGGAAATGATCATGAACATTCGCGTCGTGCCCAATGCCAAGCGGTTTTCCGTCGCCGCCTTCGAAAATGGTTTGAAGGTCTGGCTTCGAAGCCCGCCCACCAACGAACGCGCCAACCGGGAACTTCTTCACGAGCTGGAGAAGCGATCGGGAGCGCGCGTGCGTCTCATCCGAGGCGCTCAAACCCGCAAGAAAGCGGTTCAGTTCGAGGGCATGTCCGACGAAGACGCGATCCAACGCATCATGATAACCTGAGATGCAGGGGTGGCAGAGTCTGGTCAAATGCGCAGGGTTGAGGTCTCTGTTCCGTAGAGGATGCCGGGGTTCAAAACCGTTTTTTTCCGTTCGAGAAAAACGATGAAAATCCCCGCCCCTGCATACGAACCTTTTCTTTCGAAAAGAAAAGCTTCACCAAAAGAAAATGATGTTTTTCAAAAAAGGTCGATCAAAAAGTCGCATTCAAAAATAATATTTGTAAAAGTGAATAAAATGGTAAAACGCGGTACGGAAATTCCGGAACTCAGGCGGTTGATACGCTTGTTGACGAAAGCGTCTAGTGCGCAAAAGGCGGGCATCTGGTACCGCGCCGTGGAATTACTCAACCGACCGCGCCGTCGCCGCGTGGAAGTCAACCTCGTCAAACTGAACCTTCTTGCGCATGATGACAAAATATTATTGGTTCCCGGAAAAGTATTGGGCAATGGAACCCTGCGGAAAAAATTCACGGTCGCCGCGTATCAAATCGCGAAACCCGCAGCAGAAAAACTGCGGAAAGCGTCCTGTACGGTTATGTCCATTCCCGAACTCGTAAAAAAAGATCCGAAGGGATCCCGCGTTATCATCGTGATATAAATGATTATTGATGCTTCTCAAGCCATTGTCGGACGCTTGGCGGCCACTGCGGCCAAGGCCGCGCTGGAAGGCGAAGACGTGATCATCATTCATATTGAGAAAGCCGTTTTATCCGGTGATCCCAAGGCGATCGTTGAACGCTACATGAAGCGCCGTCGCATTCAAAACAAGGCCAACCCGGATCAGAGCACGAAGTGGCCGAAGCGTGAAGACTATTTGTTCAAGCGAATCGTGAGGGGCATGCTCCCCAAGCATTCCGAACGTGGAACGCAGGCCCTCAAGCGCGTCATGGCTTACCGTGGCGCGCCTTCGGAGTATGCGGGAAAGGCGAAACGATTTAAGGCCGTATCGGATTCCCTAACCTGTCGATTTATTTCTTTGGAGGAATTGTGCACACGCATTTAGAGGATGGAACGATTATGACCGATGAAGAGAAAAAGAAACGAAAAAAGAAGAAGTCCCTGGTGACGCGCGGCAAGCGAAAGGAAGCCATTGCGCGTGCATCCATTCAACCCGGAAGCGGAAAAATTTACATCAATGGATTGTTGCTGACCGCCCACGATTCGCCGTTCATGCGTGAGGTCGTCAGCGAGCCGTTGCAGTTTATTGACCATCCTGATTTCGACGTGCATGTGAACGTGCGCGGCGGAGGATTTTCAGGTCAGGCGCAAGCCGCCCGAACCGCGGTAGCCCGCGCAATCGTTCAATACTCGAAGAATGATTCGTTGCGAGAGCAGTTCATGACTTACGATCGGTCACTGCTCGTCGAGGACCCGCGACGCGTGGAACCCAAAAAGTTCAAGGGACCGAAAGCGCGCGCGAGATTTACAAAGTCGTACCGTTAAACCATGAGAATCAATGTCTGCCCGGAATGTTGGAGTACGAAACTCCGCACGCCTTCGTTCAGCGACGTGGCTGTACCAGGCGTCGTCGAACACATGGGCGTTTATGAGTGCGATGAATGTCTTTGGAGAGGTGTTCCATTGAATGTTGAAGAAAAGGGGTTGAAGGATTTTCTTAAAAAGAGGCGAAAGAAACGATGATGTGTCCGGTTCGTTGTTTTACGTGCGGTAAGGTCGTGGCAGACAAGTATTACGAGTACCGCGAGGATTTGGAGCGTGCCAAGGAACTGGGTAAGGAAGCGGATGCGGGCAAGACAATGGACCGGTTTGGTTTTGATCGTTATTGCTGCCGCCGAATGCTGCTTTCGCAGGAAGACCTTGTGGACGAAATCATTCATTATCCGCGCTTCTAAGTTTTTTTTGGGGGGGCCGTGGGGTAACCTGGCATCCTACTGCCTTGGGGACCTTCCCTCGCTCTGCCAAAAGCTGCAAGGCGCGTGAAGGCCGGAGTGGCAGCGATCCGAGTTCAAATCTCGGCGGCCCCACTTTTTTTAATGCTCCTAGATTTTTTTATCGACCTTGTTTGAAAAAGGTCGTTAGTATCGCGGGAGTTCGCTTTTCATGAGCGGACTCTCTTTTCCGGCGTGGTCATCGGTCAGACCGGGGAGTATAGAATAACGCCCAAGAATCCAACGGCCATCAGTTCAAAGATCATACTCCTACCTTGATTGTTACTACTAATATATGGTAACTAATATTCAACTATTCTCCGCGGATGCGCGGTGATGTTTTATTGGTCCCGGTCATGCTGCAACTAACGCTCCTTTTCATCCGATGGGCGGTTATATGACTGCAGCGTCTCCAAAGTCCGAGCTGCTAATAATCCATCCGGCGACGAGCAGTCCCAAAAACAATGTTCCTTCCATGCAATCCCTTTTATAGCGCGAACACTAGAAGCGCGGTAATTCACCTTTTTTGAAAGCCGAGCTGGACCCTTGTTTTTCGAAGAATCTCGGAATCAGGACCACGGCGGCGAGCAAGAGGACTAGAAGTAACACTAGTTCTTCCATCGTCATCTTCATCACCTCTTATTAAAAGAGGCGAAACCCTTCTTGCGTTTTCTCTTCCCAACCTATTCTTGATTTCAAAGTATTTAACGTTTTACCCGTCATTTGCCTTAATGGGCTTCGAAATCCATAAAAATATGGGTGTTTCAGATCTCACGTTCTGGAAACGATATTTAAGCCATTTTCCTAAAACGCGCTTGCTTGTACTATCCGCTCTGCAGCTTCTTCCAGTCATCCAGGAACTGGCGTACTCCCTTATCCGTCAGGGGATGTCGAAACAGCTGCTTCAATACCTTATACGGGCACGTCGCCACATCGGCTCCTGCCTTAGCCGTATCGAGCACGTGCACGGGGTGGCGAATGCTGGCTGCGAGAACCTGCGTCTTGAACCCGTAATTCTTGTAGATCTGCACGATGTCCCGAACGAGCTGCATGCCGTCAGCTCCTGCGTCATCGATTCGGCCTACAAACGGGCTAACGAAATACGCTCCGGCCTTGGCTGCCAACAAAGCTTGGTTCGCTGAGAAAACAAGGGTCACGTTGACTCGAATGCCTTCGTCAGCGAGCTTCTTGCACGCTTGAATGCCGTCCTCCGTCATCGGCACCTTGATGACGATATTCTTATGCCACTTCGCGTATTTTTGTCCTTCTTCAACCATGCCTTTGGCATCGGAACTGATGGTTTCAGCTGAAATAGGCCCGTCAATGAGCTTCGTGATTTCTTGCACGACTTGTTTGAAATCCTTGTTCCCGGTTTTCGCTACCAGGGACGGATTGGTGGTGACGCCATCAATGACGCCCCATTGTGCAGCCTCCTGTATTTCCTTGAGATCAGCGGTATCGATAAATAGTTTCATGAACGATTTACACCTCCTTTCCTTATTGCCTTTGATTACTTTTTAGCTTATCGTTTGAGTCCTTGCTTTCAATTTATTCCATCGCGTCATTAATCCCCTTTACATCCAATTCTTATCCTATTTTAACGTAATAACCACATTTGATTTAGTTTATTCTTATTATAATAGCTAATTTACTCAATGGAAAGATTTATATATGTCTATATTATTACGATTTTCGTATATTTTTTTTGAATATGCTAAATCTAAATCAATAAATCGAGGGGTGTTGTTGGGAAATGAGGAATATAAATAAGAGATTCGTCGTAGTATTTCTGTTTTTAATATCTATTGCTGCGACCATGGTATTTGCCATTCAGCAATCGGATAACACGAACGTAGCCGCACCAACTGATAACGGAACGTCCAGCAACTTGACCGTTACAGGACGCATGGAGCAGTACGTTGGTTTCTACGGAAATTTGACTCTGCAAGTCCGGAACAATACCGCCGTAGGCAACGTGTTGTACACGAAACCCGTTTCTTCAGGAGTACTGTACTTCTTTGAGACCGGCGTCACTCCATCGGAACCGTTCGTGAACGCCTCAACGAACAGCACCACGGACGGCAACTTCTCTCTCACGGGATATTACGTGACCGCGAATCACTTCGATTCTTCCGCATCCGACGGACAGTGCGGGAGTGCGTTGAACATGCGCGTGTTAAACACAACGGACTCGCGCAGCACGGCCATCATCTTCGATTCCACTGGTGCGGGAACGGAGAACTATGGGTTCTGCACGAACCTCAGCAACTTCATTACTAGCAGCTTCGGTCGGATCAACTACGAGATCGTTGTAGCCAAGACCCCTAACTACAACGCGTACGACATTTGGTACGATTTGACTTAGTTTTAGTATGAAATTGGCACTTTTTAGTGCCATTTTCATATTTTTAATTTTTTTATTTTATAGTTTTTTTAAGATTTCCGGTAAATCTTCATGGAAAACGGGACGAAAATTAGAATAATTCTGAAGAAATTCAGAATAATGCTTATATTTTTTCGTTATTCAGTATCAACCCTGCGGAATTCGCAATTTGTAGGGGCTTTGGGTATTCTTCGTGGATGAACTCGATCAAGGCATTGTCAAGGCGTTGCGTTCAAATGGTCGCGTCCGATACCTCAAGATCGCTGAGGAATTGGATGTCAGCGAAGCCACCGTTCGGAATCGCGTGCGAAACCTTGAAAAACAAGGCGTGATCCTTCAGTATCAAGCCATTGTAGATCCTCGCAAGATCGGTTTCGATTCCGTGGCGTTTATTGGTTTGAATATCGAACCGCTCAAGTTTTTGAAAGTCGTGGAGGCGCTTGCCCGTTTGAATGAAATCTCGTATCTGGCAACTTCAACGGGCGAGCACATGGTGCTAATGGAAGTGTGGATGCATAACCAAGAAGAGGTGACGCGCTTCATCAACGAGAAAATTTCGGTGATGGATGGCGTCACCAAAATCTCGCCCACCATCATCCTCGAACGCGTTAAACTCAAGAAAGCGTAGCGCGCTGAACGCCTATTGAACCTCAAACTCCACTTCCAGCGTTTGATTCAGCGAAGAACAACCGGCGTCGTTGTACGTTTTAAGAACGGCTTTGAATTTCCCTTTTTTCGCGAATTTCTGGTAATGCGTGTACGGTTGGCCATTGCAATCAAGCTCTTGTTTCATTAACTGCAGTCCGTTCCAACTAAATTCGGCATTCAATAGACGCTTGCACGAATTCTCGTTTTCGGGCGTGTACATCTCAAAGCGTTCGACCAACGTCCCGGAAGGCAAACAGACTTGATAAGGATTCGGAATCTCGCCCAAATCCAGAACCATCCATTTGTTGTACGGCGCATTATAATACCGGATTTCCGTGATATTACTGCCTTGCCACGCGTACTTCGATCCGTCTCCTTTCGCACTCAACAACACGTTTTCCGAAGTGGTATAACTCGTTTTATCGCTTTCAAGTTGAGTCCCTTCCAAGCTAATGAGGCATCCAGTACTCAATAGCGCCAACGCCATAACCATACTGAAGCGTTTTCTGAACATGGGTTTTTCCTTTGGAAGGCGCATAACCAAGACAACATTAAAATACGCTCTCTTCTATAAATCTGTTCTCCTTTTTTATTGAACGATGATGGGCGACCGGTGGATATACCTCATGGATTTGAAACTCATTCGAAACGGAGTATACGAAGCGCCTGCAGTGGACGGCATGCGCGTTCCCGTGCGCGTTTATTCCACGCCTCAAATGCTGAACAAATTGCATTCGGATCGCACGCTCTGGCAAGCATCCAATGTGGCGAAGCTGCCCGGAATTTTAGAGGCCGCTCAAGTCATGCCCGACGGCCATGAAGGATACGGATTTCCCATTGGAGGCGTGGCTGCGTTTTCGATGGAGGACGGCGTGATTTCGCCGGGCGGCGTGGGTTACGACATTAATTGCGGCGTGCGTTTGCTGCGCACGAGTCTTTCTGAAGAGGATGTGAAGCCCAGGCTCAAGGAAATCGTGAACGGGCTTTTTCAAAACATTCCGTGCGGAGTCGGCACGAAAGGACGCGTCCGCTTAACGGAACAAGAACTTGAGGAGGCGGTGACGGCCGGTGTTCAGTATCCCATCGAACAGGGTTTTGGGGTGCCCGCGGATGCCGAGCATTGCGAGGAAAACGGCGTGTTTGAAGGCGCGGATTTTTCCTTGCTTTCCGATAAGGCGCGCAAGCGCGGCAAACCCCAGTTCGGTACGCTCGGCAGCGGAAACCACTTCGCGGAAGTGCAGAAAATCGACCGCATCTATGATGCGGAAACCGCGAAGGCGTTCGGCTTGACGCATGAAGGACAGATTACCATGATGATTCACTCGGGTTCGCGGGGTTTCGGGCACCAAGTTTGCGACGACAACTTGCGCGTCATGTTGCAAGCCGCTAAAAAGTACGGCATTTCTTTGCCGGATCCCGAGTTATGCTGCGCGCCCGTTTCCTCTCCGGAAGCCCAAAATTATTTGAAACAAATGCGCGCGGCCATCAACTATGCATTCTGTAATCGCCATTACATGGCGCATTGGGCCCGCGAAACCTTTGCATCCGTCTTCAAGCAGTCGTGGGAGTCCTTGGGCATGGAGCTCGTGTACGACGTTTGCCACAACATCGCCAAATTCGAGGAACACGAAGTCAACGGAAAAATGCAGGAAGTGTGCATCCACCGCAAGGGGGCGACCCGTGCGTTCTGGAAAGGACGCAAAGAAATTCCCACTGCTTACCGGAACGTCGGCCAACCCGTGATCATTCCCGGAAGCATGAATACCGCTTCCTACGTTTTAGTCGGCCTTCCTGGTGCGAAAGAAAGTTTTGGGAGTTCGTGTCATGGAGCCGGGCGGGTCATGTCCCGTAAGCAAGCATTGCGAAGCTTCCGCGGAGAACAATTGCAAAAAGAAATGGAGGAAAAAGGGCAGGCGGTTCGCGCCACTTCCTGGCGTTCACTGGCGGAGGAGGCGGGCGGCGCGTACAAGGACGTGGACGAAGTCGTTAAAGCCGTGCACATGGCGGGAATCAGCAAACCCGTGGCTCGATTGGTGCCTCTCGGCGTCGTCAAAGGATGAGTCTTTTTTTCTGATGGCCGATTCCCTTATTATACTCCTTCGCGCAATTTTTGTAAAAGAGGGGCATTGATGAAACGACACACCGTAGGTTTCGAACTCGAAGTATTCCTGATTGATGATGACGGAAACCTCATGAACGGGGCGCGTCGGATTCATAAACGCTTCAAGTCCCGAAAACCGTTTGTTATGGAAGTCGGGGACTCCATGCTCGAATTCAATTCCATGCCCCACGCGCGTTCCCTGGGTTCCATTCGCAATTTATTTTACCACGTAAACCGCGTGGAGAAAATGTTGAAAGGCGATGGCTACCTGCTTCCTTTGGGCACGTACCCCGGTCGTTCCGAGCCGTTCATGGTCAACAAGCCGTGGTACCGCGTGCAAGACGCGGTATTAGGACCCGCGTTTCGCCAGTATGCGTCACGCGTATGCGGTTTTCATTTTCACATCGATCTCCCGAAAGGCGCCATGTTGTATAAGGATAAGCTACTGCGCATTTACAAGGGACCTGAGACGCGTCGCACCGTCATCTCGCAATACAATTTCTTGATTGCCGCGGATCCTGCAGTCAGTTGTTTCCTGCAATCCTCGCCCTTTTATGAAGGACGACATGTTGGAAAGGATGCGCGCATGCTCTTATACCGCGA
This sequence comes from Microcaldota archaeon, assembly GCA_018819225.1. Classification (GTDB taxonomy): domain Archaea; phylum Micrarchaeota; class Micrarchaeia; order Norongarragalinales; family SBBD01; genus JAHJQN01. Next base: position 38,946 of record JAHJQN010000005.1, on the reverse strand, counting down.
TTTGAAGCATTCGCATTTGGCGGGAGTCTACCACGAATTGACGGAATTCGGCCGCTTGCCTCGTTACGCGTCCACGTTGACGGATTTGAATCATTTAACGGCTACCCGAAAAAAACGATTCATTTCGAACGTTAGGGAGGTGATGGGCAAAGTGCCCTTATCCGTCCGCAACGCGAATCCCTTTAATTTTTTCTGGGGTCCCGTTCGCATCAACAAACTCGGAACCATTGAACAACGCGGCATGGACGCGAATCATCCGCGCGTCTTGCTAGGCGCCTCTTCGGCCTTGAACGCCGTGCTCAAGCGCATTTACGCGAAAGAGATTGTGGTGCGTCCCAGCGACGACGGCATCCGGAAACCGTTCAAGTTCGATGGCCACGTGCTCTTGGTGCCTCCTCATTCCTATATCACCAATACGCTGCTTCCCGCGGTGGCTCTGAACGGATTAGAGGATGCACGCGTGCGCGCGTATTGTACGGCATTCCATAAGCTCGCATACTCTTTCCAAAAAGATCACGGTTCAGCGATGTTTGCGCAGCCCTTCCGCGAAATGCTGTCTTCAGGAAAAACCATATCGGACGAGATTCTGGCGTACGCCCGCAAGCGCGGATTCCGGGAAGGCGAGGAACTCGCGCCGAGTGTGGCGCAAGCCATTGCATTACGTCACGCCCACCAATTTCGCAGGGAAGTCGAGGTGCTGAGCATCGTGGCGAAAGATTTGCTTTGACGGGTCCACCGAAGGATTAAAAGCATTGTCTTGCCTTGTTATGTTCTAGTGCTCTTGAACGAATCTTGAGGGGGCTATTCATGAATGCGTGGAAAGGTCAGGACGTCATTTCGACGATGAACTGGGAGCGCGAAGCCATGGAATCCGTTCTCGCCACGGCAGAAAAAATGAATGTGGCGTTCCGCAAGAAACAACGCTCGACGACGTTAAATGGCACGGTCATGGCCTCTTTGTTTTTCGAGCCTTCGACGCGCACGCGCGTCTCTTTCAAGTCCGCGATGCGATTATTAGGCGGGGAAGAAACGGCGTTCGGCGATCCCAAAACCTCTTCATCCGCGAAAGGGGAAAGCCTGTACGACACCGTCAAGGCGCTTGAAACGCAAGTCGATGTATTTGTTATACGGCACCCGAACGAAGGGGCTGCCGCATGGGCGGCTGCCAACACGGACGTGCCGGTCATCAACGCGGGCGATGGCAACAATCAGCATCCTACGCAGGCTCTGCTCGATTTATTCACGATTCAACAAAACAAGAAAAAACTGGATGGCCTCACCGTATTGCTGGCCGGTGATTTGAAATACGGACGAACCGTTCACTCCCTTGCCTATGCCTTATCCAAATTCGACGGCATCACGCTCCAGTTTTACTCGCCGTCCACGCTCCGCATGCCCTCATTCATGTTGAAAGACTTGCGGGAGTTCGTGAAGGTGCAAGAGCTGGATTCCATGAACTTAGCGGACGCGGACGTCATCTATGCGACCCGCATACAGAAAGAGCGCATTTCGGATCCCGAAGAATACCGTAAAGCCTCTTACCGCATCGATTTGGAGGTCATGAAGCACGCTAAAGAGGATGCGATTCTCATGCATCCCCTGCCTCGCGTCGACGAAATTGCCGTTGAAGTGGATCGCGATCCCCGAGCGAAATACTTGGAGCAGGAATCGAACGGGGTTCCGGTGCGCATGGCTGTTTTATCCATGATTCTAGGCGATCGTTCATGACCCCTGATACTCAAAAAGACGAATTCTTGCGCGTCCGAAAAATCGAGAGCGGCATCGTTATCGATCATATTCCGCAAGGAAACAGCTTGCGCGTTGCCCGCATTCTCGGGTTGGATGAATCGAATCAAGCCACGGTCAGTTTGCTGATGAACGTGCCCAGCTCCAGCACGGGTTTGAAGGACATCATCAAGATCGAAGGCCGCGAGCTATCCGAACGCGAATTAGAGCGCATTGCCTTAGTGGCCCCCAGTGCCACGTTGAACGTGATCCGGGGGTACGTGGTGGCTCAGAAATTCAAGGCGAAATTACCGGAGGTGGTGGAGGACGTGGTGCCGTGCCCGAATCCGACGTGTATCTCGAACAAGGAAGGCCGGCCGCGCCTGCACATACGGGAGCACTCGCCGTTGAAGCTTCAATGCGATTACTGTGAGAAAGTCTATTCCGAAGACGAGTTCTCGTTCTAGGACTTGAACTGGAAATGAATGATTGACGAGAATTGAGGAAGAATTTATGATCCGATACGTTTCGTTTGATTTAGACGGTACGCTCGCAGACCTCAATTTCGAAACGCTGGTCTGGCGGAAAGAGATCCCGCGTTTGTATGCCGAGCAATACGGTTTGTCATTCAATGAGGCGTTGCAATTCGTGAACCGGGAATTCGCGGCGGTTGGAGATGAGCGCGTGGAATGGTACGACATTCGGCACTGGTTCCGACGTTTTAAACTTAAAGCCGATCCTTTAGAGGCCCTTCGGGACGTGAGCCACGTGATTCGCCTGTATCCGGACACGCTTCCGGCTCTCGAAAAGCTCGGAAAACAATTTCCGTTGATCGTGATCTCGAATGCGACGCGCGATTTCATTCAATTCAAGATTCGCGTGGATGGTCTGCAGGCGCATTTCCAGCACGTGTACTCGCTTCCAACGGATTTCAAGGCATTGAAGCATCAGGGATTTCAGTGCGTGTTGGATCAACTTAACATTCAACCTCACGAACTCGTTCACGTCGGGGATCACTGGGAATTTGATTATCAAATTCCGAGGAAAGTGGGCGTGCATGCGTTTTATCTGGACCGAAAGAAGGAAAAAAAAGGAGAGCACGTGCTCTTTACTCTCGAGGAATTCGCGTCTCGCGTTCTTTCCGCATCGAAATAGCTCGCGCTACTCGTTCTAAAAACAAAGGCGCCGGATTCTAGATGAATTCGACGTCGTCCATGCCCATGCTTCCCGATTTTCCTCTGGAAGCCGTGGCAGAAAACGATGCGGGCTTGCCCGCTTTTCCGAGCACGTACGGGCTCTGAATGCCCGTAAAGATGGCAATCGCTTCAATTTTTCCTTCAAAGTTCGGGTCCAACCGCGAACCCCAGATGACGGTCGCGTTCGGATCCACTCGCTCCGTTAACGATTCCCCGATTTGATTGCATTCTCCGAGCGTCATGTCCGGGCCTCCCGTAATGTGCAAGAGCACGCCCGTCGCCCCCGAGTAGTCCACGTCCAATAGCGAGTGGTTGAGGGTGTTGCTGACGACTTCTTCCGCGCGCCCGGTTCCCTTGGATTCGCCGACGGCGATCATGCTGACGCCTCCGTTGCTCATGATGGCGCGCACGTCCGCGAAGTCGAGGTTGATGAGTGACGGCGTGGTGATGGTTTCCGTGATGCCGCGTACGGCGCGGGCGATGATCTCGTCCGCCACGTTGAACGCCTGGTCGATCGGCAGGTTCGGAACAATTTGCACGAGCCGGTTGTTATCAATCACGATAATGGTATCGGCTTGCGCCTTCAATGCTTCAATACCCGCATCCGCTTTCTCTAATCGCGCGCGTTCCAACGCGAACGGATACGTCACAATGGCTATGACGATCGCGCCTTGATTTTTAGCGATTTCCGCGATGATGGGCGCGCTTCCCGTTCCGGTTCCTCCGCCCATTCCGCACGTGAGGAAGACGAGGTCCGCACCATTCAAGAGTTTTTCAAGCGCATCGCGGCTGACGTCCGCGCATTTGGCTCCCACTTCCGGGTAACCGCCTGCTCCGAGTCCTCGGGTGATGCTCGCGCCAATAAGAATTTTCTTGACGGATTCCGAGATCATGGTCAAATGCATGCGGTCCGTGTTAATGGACACGAGTTCCGCGCCCTTAATACCGGCTTTAGCCAACCGGTTAACCGAATTGCATCCGGCGCCCCCGCTACCAATCACCATAATGCGCGGGGTTTCGAAGTACTCTTCGTTTTCGATTTTACCCGTTTGCGCGTGCTTCAAAGCATCTGATACGATTCCCTCCATTCTACTCACCCAAGAATAAGTTTCAACCCTTTCTTCATTCGCTGTTTTACAGAGCGAATTAGTTACAGGAACAGTGAATTTTTAAATATTGCCACTTCGACCCCCCTATTTTCCGCTATTTCAGCCGTTTTTCCGCTTCAAAGGCAGTAACCATTTTATATTAACCCTTGCTTCAAATCGTTGGTTGGTTTATGCGGCCCGCAGTCAGCAAGGTATTCACCTTCGTCATTTCCTTGTTTCTCGTCCTCCAGATGAACGCCCCATTCGTGTACGCGGAGTCGCTGTCGTTCGCTTCTCCTACTCCCACGACTCCTCCGACCACCGCGCCCATCGTCACGACGATTCCCCGTTCGTACTCTTGCAACCTCAAGCAAATGGACGTGAACGAATACAATCGTTTCCTGGACTTGCTCAAGGACTTTCAGACCCAGGAAATCTCGTCGGTTCCCGAAGAAAAACTGCGTGAATACAATCCCGCGAACAAGACGCAGACCGATCAAGTCCTGAACATCAACGTCAACGTCGCCCAGCAAGCCATTTACCCGATAAAAACCATTACGGACGCTCTCGGATATTCGGATGAAGACCGTGAAAAGCTTGCAAAAGAGTTCAATGTAGACCCAGAATACGGCGTTCTCACCTTCGAACAGATGAGGGCGATTGCCTCGCAAGACCCGGCTCGCGCGGATACCATCGGCCAAATTCTATCCGGAGTATCCGGCATTTCCGGAAAACCCAAGGTGGATTCCCAGCCTTACGAGCAATTCAAGGTCTTGCTTCCTTCCGGAGAAGAAGTTCCGCTTTTTGAGATCATGAACCTGGTTCCGCAAAACAAGGACAACAATTGTTTGTTGGATCGAACGCACATTCAAGGAAAAACCACGTTCATGGCCTTGCTGGACAAAGACTTGTTCGTCGGATTCGATCAATCGCCTACGGCCATGAAAAGCAATCAGCACTTGACTTCCCAATCCACAACGGTTGCTCTAAACAATTATGCCGGAACCATGATTCTGCCGCGCAACTACGAAAAAGCGGTAAATACGATTGGACAATGGAACTCGTACGAAATGTGGGCCTCCATTTTAGGTGCAGCCAGCATTGCGCTCGCCAAAACCAGTCCCACTGGTCTCAAGCAAGAGATCAAGGAATTGAAGGAATCGCACGAACGTCTCGCGAAATCATCAGGAAGCTTCGGGCAAGGTCCCAGTACTGAAGCGATTCGATTAAGAGAACTGGACTACGATGCGGAAATATTACGCATGGAGCGTGACCTCCGAAAAATCAATTTCGCTTCTGCCGTGAACTTCAACCGACCTATTTTCATCTTCTTGTACGGTGTTGGTTGGCTCGGACCTGCGCGCTTCGGGTTATCTGCCAGCAACCAAATCATTCTGTCATCGATATCATCCGATCCTAAATGGAATGACAATTACTTGCAATTATACGTTAACAATGATCAATTCGCGGAGGAATTCCGCACGCGAACCGACGTATTCGGGACCGGTCTAGCAACCGACTTTATTTCCGATTTCATCGAAGGGGGCGCTCCCCGGAAGGCATTTCGTGCCGGCAAAATGTTCTTCATCAACCGCGACGTGACTCCTGAGCAATTGAGCTCAGGAAGCGTGACGAGTTTCAGTCGCGGGGATGAGGGTTGGAATATTCGCGTCGCGTGGACTGGCCGCTCGGAAAATACGGTGTTCGAAGACATTCGCGCGCAACGGGATTATACGAGTCTCGCGCTTTACAGCAACAACTTAGCTCTAGGAACCACGTTGAAGAACCGCGAGGACATGGCGAAATACTATCGCGCTCTCACGATTGCTGCCGCATTCTTGAATATGGCGATTTTCCGGGCTTCCGCTGAATATCTTCCGGTCTCCGTCGCGACCCTCGGTCGTTTGGGTATTGCTGATCTTGTGATTACCGGATTCGTGGACCCCACGCAGTTTTCTCAAGATGAACTGTGCAACGATGAGGATATGGACGATTTCTTGAACTGGTACAAGTTTTGGACTGGGCTATCCATTGGTCAATCCGTTTTCCTGACCATGAATCCCAGCAGTAATTTGCTTCCCTTTTTGGGGAGTAAAGCCAAGTTGTTACTCGCAAAAAGTATGGAGAAAAGCTTGCCTCCTGCCATTAAAGCCGCCGAAGCCGGTGGCACGCCTATATCCGGTCTGAAATCGTGGGAAAAAATCCAGTCACAAGTGTATGCCTCGCAACGCCATGCCGATTTGGATGAAGAGATTCCGAAATTGATGCAACAGGCCGGTACCGTACGTCGTGAACAACTCGATATTTCCCACCAGATTCAATCCTATGCCGATGCGAATCGAATCGCTCCCGGTCAAAGCGACATTCTTCGAGATGCTACACTTCATCCTTCACTGACCGGCTCTTTCTCGCAATTGGATAAATTAAACATAGACATTGCAAGAGTCGGGAAGGCAGTCCAGGAAAAAACAAACTTGCGTACAGAATATGGAAAGCTCATCAATCCGTCGCAACCGGGCTATGGCATGTTCGAGAAAGCGCTCGGGAGAGTGTATAAGGGATTGCTGCTCATCGATCCCGTGCAAATGGGCAAGACCGTTGTGGGAAGCCAAGCCATGGAGTACGCGACCACGTGCAAGGACACGTCTTACAAGATCATGGCGTACCAGAAGATTTCACCGGGACTCGTGTCCGGAAGCATCAAGGACAAGTTGGACCCGCTCAAGAACTTCAAGAGCCTGAACGTCTCAAGTTTGTTGTACGGGTTGGGGGAAAAAGCCGATGTGGCGCAGCTCAACGAAATCCTGAATTTGCGGGGTTATCACAACGAGGAACAAGGCCTGTTGACGCCTCAAGACCTGTTCTACCTCCATTTGGACGGAGCGGCCCAGCAATGGTGGGGCGTTTATGATACGTTGAACGGTCAAGGCTGTTTCAAGCTCGTGCACGATGATGAAAAGAGCTCGGTCACCGCTGATTCGCGGGGATTGCTGCATCACAGTAAGGAAACCGGCGAAACGACGGTGTTGAGCGATGACGTTGATCGAGCGTTATTCGTGCAAGCCAATCAGGAGCTCGCGAAGACGATTGTTCCCAACAAGATGATTGAAACGCCGCTGGATTGCGGAGACAAGGAAGTGTTGCGCGTGATTCCGGATCGCTTGGGAGGAAAGCTGGCGGTCACGGATTCCTCGTGCGGGGCCATGGACTGCATGCTCAATCAACTGTCGGCCATTACGGGAAGGGGAACGAGCGTGGATCTAACGGAGTCCGGTTTCGGCGCGGTCACGGCCATGTATACGACGGAAGGCATTGCGACTGCTAAGGATGGTTTGATTCGTTTCTCTCGCACGAGCGGAACCCAGCAGACCGGAGGCTTCCTGGGCATAGGGGACACGGAAGAAAGCTTGCGGGGAACCGAGATTCAGGCGCCGAGCTTGGATGCGTTGGCGGCTGCAGGCGGAACCCCGCTTCCCGGAAACAAGTTATCGATTCTTGGAAACGGGAAAGTGGTGTTGGATGGTTACACGGGTTCAAGTACTTCGCAAACCGAGACCAGCGAGCTCGGGGAATTGCGTACCATTATCACCGAACACGGCAAAATCGAGTACGATGCCGTGGGACGGAGGTTAGTCGCCACGATATACTCGATTAGCGTGATTCCGGCCAAGGAAGCGGTTCGGGATATTACTCCTGCGCCGGGAACCCTTGTTGATGAGAACGGGAACGAGGTTCCCGCGATCAATATCCAGAACGTGATTCCGAACGTCGGTTCCGAGAAAGAAGTCAAGGAATTCAATGACGCGTTGAGGGAAATCCAGCGAGATATCACGACGGGCGGACCCGGCGGATTCCAAGTCATTGAGACGGAGAATGCGCGCTATATCTTGTCGCATAACGAGACAACGGGTCAGCCGACGCTGGAAGTACGCGAGAAAATCAAGGAGTCGCAAACCGTCACGAATCCCGATGGCACGACGTCGACGATCGAACGCGTGATCGGAGAGAACGTGAAGGAGTACGCGATTACGGGCGAACCGTACCGGGACGGCGAGGACATCGTGTTTCCCACGGATCAAGGCGAGTTCCGCATTGCGTTGACTCAGCAGGACGGACAGCCGTTCGTGCAAGCCACGGGACCGGACGGATACCGGGATATTGCCGCGTTGTTGGCGGCTCAAGGACCCAACGGCATTCTCGCTTTCGATCCGCGCACGGGATTATGGTACGCGTTTAACGGACAAGACATTCCGTGGAATCCGGATTTCGCGAATCAGGGTTTGGGCTACTTTAATTCGGAGGATGGGGCGCGCGGCGTTCCTGGAAGCGATTTGTTTGCTCCAGCCAGACGCACGGGTACGGGGGACTCGAGTCAGAATAGTTTGCTTTCCGTTCCTTCGATCCCCGATAACCATGCGCTGCTGGCGCTGGTATTGATTTCATCCATTGTGTTAGGGGTTGCAGTGGTGCGTTACCGGAGATGGATCTAACGCGTACGCATCAACAGGGTATGCCGCGCTTTTGCGTCGGTTTCAGGGTGGTCAACGAGGTAGTGGGCGCCCCGGCTTTCTTTTCGTTGGAGTGCGGATTGCGTGACCAGGATGGCCGTCGTCGTCATGTGCCGCAATTCAATGGATTCGTAACTCAAACCTTTTGAGTACAGTATTTCCGCTTTCTTTTTAATTTTCTTGAGGTCGGCGAGGGCTTTCTTGAGCTCCTTTTCTTTTCGAATGATACCGACTTTTTCCCACATGATGTCTTGAAGTTGCGAACGCAACACTTTCTCCTTGCCTTTCGATGATACGACGCGCGGATTATGTACGCTTAATTCCATCGCGTTTCCCTGTTTGAATCGGGCGGATCGTGCGGCCTCCATGCTAAACACGAGTCCTTCCGCCATGGAATTGCTCGCGAGCCGATTGGCTCCGTGCACGCCCGTACTCGACACCTCTCCGATCGCGTACACGTTTTTTACGCGCGTTTTCCCTTGAAGATCGGTTAGAATTCCTCCGCAGCTGTAATGGGCGGCAGGCGTCACGGGAATCCACGTGTTGCCGATATCGAGTCCTTCCCGCATGCACGTGCGATAAATGTTGTAAAACCGTTTTTTCAAGTAGTTTTTCCGGAGTCCGGTAACGTCCAAGAACACTTTTCCTTTCCTAAGCTCTCGAAAGATGGCCCGCGCGACAATATCTCTCGTGGCCATTTCCGCTCGCGCGTCGTACTTTTTCATGAACGGTTTACCCATCCAGTTTCGCAGAATGCCGCCTTCTCCTCGCAGCGTTTCCGAGATCAGGAACGGTTCTTCCATGGGCAAGGCGAGTTTCGTTGGATGAAACTGCACGAACTCCATATCGCGGAGCACGGCTCCGGCTTCGTACGCGAGCGCAAACCCGTCTCCCGTAGCCACTTCCGGATTCGTGGTTTCCCAGTAGAGCGCGCCCAGCCCGCCGGTCGCGAGAACCGTGGCTTTCCCGAAATAATTGTCGACTCGGTTGCGCCCCAAGTTCAGGACTTGAACCCCATACCCCGCATTCCCTTTCGTAATCAACCGGAACGCCACGTTGTTTTCATACACTTCAATATTCCGATGCGAACGCACTTCTTTGACTAACGCGCCTTCAATTTCTCTTCCGGTCATGTCTCCGGAGAACCAGATGCGATTGCGCGAATGCCCGCCTTCCCGCGTCAAAACGGGGCCGTTTTCTTTTTTCTCGAATTTCACGCCCATTTTTTGCAATTCTTTCACGCGGGTCAGCACGTGCTGCGCCAATAGGTTAACGGCTTTCACATCGCATAATCCTGCGCCCGAATCCAGCGTATCTTTCACGTGAAGCGCCTGATCATCACTGGCCTGAGTTACGGCTGCGACGCCGCCTTGCGCATAGTCAGTGTTCGAGTCAAACATGCGCCGTTTCGTGAGCACGACGACGCGCCCGCTTTTGGCGGCTTCCAATGCGAGTCGAAGCCCGGAAATGCCGGATCCAATGACAATAAAATCGTACGAATAGTTCATGGCCTTAAACCTTCTCAATCTCCCCGTATTTTAATGGCGCGGTTTTTTTTAAGCGCTTACGAACCGATTTCCAGCATTTTTTTCAGAGATCGAAAAGCCTGTCCGCGAATCGGTTCGTTCACGTAAACGAATTGGTCGGGTTGCGGGTTTTCCAGTGCCTGTTGGATGCGCGAGAGCGACACCCGTTTCATGTACGGGCACAAATTACAGGTTCCCACAAATTCTTTTTCCGGCATTTCCACGCGCATGCGATCCGAGAGCCCGCACTCGGTTACGAGCATGAATTGGCGGGCGTCCGAGGTTTTCGCGTACCGCACCATGTCACTCGTTCCTCCGGCCAGATCCGCTTCGCGTATGACGGATGGGGCGCATTCCGTGTGCACGAGAATCTTGACGCCGGGATACTGTTTTTTCACGGCCTTGATTTTCCGTTCATTAAATTCTTCGTGAACGATGCATCTTCCCTTCCACGAAATAATCTTTTTTTCCGTTTCCCGGGCGATGTTTTTCGCCATGTATTCATCGGGAAGGAACAGGATTTCGTTCTGCGGCATGGCTTCCACGATTTTGAGCGCATTGGCGGACGTACAAATCACGTCGCACTCGGCTTTCACGTCCGCGTTCGTATTGACGTAGCATACCACGCCCGCATTCGGATGCTCTTGTTTCAGTTTTCGAACGTCCGCGCCCGTTATGGATTCCGCGAGCGAGCATCCGGCATCGGGAGCGGGAAGAATAACCGTTTTTTGCGGGCTCAGAATTTTAGCGGTTTCCGCCATGAAGCGCACTCCGCAGAAAACGATGGTGTCCGCAGAGGTTTTTGAGGCTTGCACGCTGAGCCCGTACGAGTCCCCGACGAAATCCGCGACCCCGTAAATGATGTCCGGGGTTTGATAGGAGTGCGCGAGAATCACGGCATTCTTTTTCTTTTTGAGCTGATGGATTTCCAGGGTCATGGGCGCGTAAATACGGCAGGCTTCCGGGCTCCAATTCAAACGGGCGAGCTGTCGCTGCAAGCGATTGGTTTCTTCCTCGATTTCCGCATCCGTAAACAGCGGCGTTTTTTCCATTTCCTCTCACCCGGAGATCCGCATTTCTATTTCTGGTCATTTAAATTTTAAAATAGGTCGTCGTACGCTCATTGCCGATGGAGGGCGTGCAAATCTATTTAAATCGTGGTTGGAAAGGGTTTGTGGGGGGATTGAATTATGGAACTGTTTCTGGTTCACAAGCAGCGTTACCCCAAACTGTTCTCGGAAGAAGACGATTTCTATTATCCGCTCGTCTTGAATACGCGTTTGCTGTATTCGCGCTACATCGGCAAACCCATTTCCGTGAAACTGGTTTTGTTCGATCAGCCGTTGGAGGGATTGTTTTTGGGGGTCATTGATCATTCCCTTTATTCTTATTTCCAGCGGCATATCCCGAAGAGCGCTCTGGCGGTGACCACGCTTTCTTTCGGGGAAGGGGCAGCGGATTGGTTGGCGTTGAACACGCGCTCGCCCCGCGTGTTTGAAGGCGTCAAGCACCTTTCCGATCCGAAAGTTCCTCCGTATTTTGTCATGCTCACGGATTTAGGGCATTTCATTCTTTTTACGGCGTTCAGCGAGCAGGAGCAACTGGATTTGCCGAAAATCAATTACAATCTCGTGATCACGAATGAAGCGATCGATCAATTGACGCGGTTCTTGAAGCGGCACTTGCCGCGGTCCCAGAAGAAAACGCGTTCGTCTCACAAAACCGCCATTAAGCCGGCCGGGAAGTCCAAGGGCCAACTGCACATCAAGCCCTTCTTCGGAAAACAGCTCGCGCAAGAAAAATGAATGAAAAGAAAACGGACGGGTTTTTTTCTAACCCTTGCGCTTCTTGACGATCTTGACGTTTGAAGGCGTCAGCAAGATCTTGTCCTCATCAATGCGCGCGATGTCTCCGTTGATGCCGTTGGTGAACGACTTGAGTTCGCCTACGACGGCCTTGAGCTTCGTGGGGTTGCGCATGATGGGCGAAAAGTTGAGGAGCACGATGTTTTTCTGGTTGAGCTCTTCCTGCACGGCTTTCACGTCCGAATCGTTCTGCAATGCAATCGGCTTGACGTAAAAGTCGGCCGACTGATGCATGATGTCGACTTCTTCCGCTTCGGCGGCTGTCATGAATTCTTCTACATTAATGTCTTTCGTGAATCCGAGCGCCCGGCTCATTGAAGAGAAGACTCCCATACCAATCACCTAAATTGAGCTTCTTTGTTTGCTGATTAGACGAGTAAGCCTTAATAAGCTTTGCTTGAATTTTCCCGCTTTTCATGCTTTTAACTCAAAGGATTTTAAAACTTGGTGATCTAACCGCGTCATGCACCCGCATAAGCACTTGCTGAATTCCATTCTGCGCGAGAGCGGGGAGTTGTTGCGGGAACGATTCTATTTGGAAAAGCACGTTCGAATCAAGGGGGTTCGGGACGTGGTCACGGACGCGGATCACGCCGTGGAAAAACTGGTGTTCCAGCGGGTAAAGGATGCGGGACTTGATCACCATTTCTTGTGCGAGGAAAGCGGCTACACCCGACATTGGGGACGCCAACCGTTCAAGCAACCCAAATCCGATGAGGTGTACACGTGGGTCGTCGATCCTATTGACGGGACATCCAATTTCGCGCACAATAACCCTATTTTCTGCACTTCCATTGGGCTGCAGCGTAATAATGAGGTGGAAATCGCTGGCGTGTACCTGCCGATGCTTGACGAACTCTTTGTTGCGGAAGCCGGTCAAGGCGCGTTTCTAAACAATAAACGCATTCACGTATCCCGAAAACAGCGTTTTTACGATTTGGTGGTTGCCGTGGAACGCCAACCCGACAAATCGTTGGTGGAAAAGAGCTTGGTAGTGGAAGAACCGATTGCGTTGCATCATCGTCTTCGTTCGCTGGGCAGCGTGGCCATTGATTTGTGTTTCGTGGCCGCCGGGAGGTACGACGCGTTCTTTAGCAACTCTATTTTCATTTGGGACGCGAGCGCCGGGTTGCTGATGATTCAGGAGGCCGGCGGAAAGGCCACGCACTTGGATGGTTCCAACGTGGATTTGAGCAAGCGCAAGTTCGGTTTGGCCGCCAGCAATACCCGTGTCCACAAGAAATTCGTTTGCGCGTTGGAGGGCGCGTGCCCTCCGACTCAAATTTAACGCGGCATCGCTTGCTTTTTTGCGGCGTTCACCGTATTGAGCAACAGCATGGCGATCGTCATGGGCCCGACTCCTCCCGGCACCGGCGTAATGAACGAGGCTTTTTTCTCTGCCGGCTCGAAATCCACGTCGCCCACGACCTTGATTTTCCCGTTTTCGGTGATGCGGTTGATACCTATGTCGATCACCACCGCTCCTTTTTTGATGAAATTCTCTTTCACGAGCCTTGATTTTCCGACGGCGACGCATAATAGGTCCGCTTGAGCAGCCATTTCGTGCAGGTGTCGCGTGCGCGAGTGACATAACGTGACCGTGGCATGCCGGTTGAGCAGTAAATGCGCCAACGGTTTGCCGACGAGCGCGCTCCTTCCGATCACGACGGCGTGTTTTCCCTTCAATTCAATGTGGTATTCGTCGAGCAAGCGAATGATTCCGCGCGGCGTACACGGCACCAGCGTTTCATCTCCGGAAAGCAGTTTTCCTTGGTTCACGGGGTGCAATCCGTCCACGTCCTTTTCCGGCGCAATGGCTTCCCGTACGTGATCTTCATTCATGTGTTTCGGCAACGGGAATTGCACGAGAATTCCGCTCACTTTGTTATCGCGATTCAATTGGTCGACGAGAACGAGTAATTCGCTTTCGCTCGTGGACTCCGGCAAAACGTGCTCGCGGGTTTCAATGCCGATTTGCTTCGCTTTCCTTTCTTTATTGGATACGTAAATGCGGGAAGCCGGATCGTTTCCGACGAGCACGACGGCCAGTGTCGGCACCACGCCGTTCTTCTTCAGCGTTTTCACTTCCGCTTGCACTTCGGCGATCACGCGTTCCGCGACTTTTTTTCCGTCGATGAGTTGGGCCATCTTCGTCTCACGTTATCTATGCACGTGCCCCTTTTTTATTGCATGTTTTTCACGGATGCGCTCAACTCATTCAGGCATCATCGGAGAGCATTTCCTTTAAGATGCCGCTGCTCAATCCCCTTTTTCCTTTCTTTCCTCCGGCGATCTCGGATAAGGCGGATAGTTGCGCGTCCAGTTCGACGAGCTCGGCATCGTACCGACGGCTCAAATCCATGTACGTCGGGTAATTCAAGTTCCCTTTCATGTACTTTTTCCGGGATTCCGCGACTTTGCCCATGACTTCCTTGCGCTTGTTTTTCAGTTCATCGATTTCGAAAGCGGCTTTCTCCTGCAAGCTTTTAAACGCCTTTTTTTTTCTGGCGAGCGCGTGCGGTCGCGAGCGAAACTCGAAGATTCGCCGGGACCAAATTAAGTAAAGCAATACCAGGGATAGCAGTACGAGCACGGCATCCCATACGGATTCCTGTCCGGCTAAAACGTCCGTTGCCATGAAATCCGTTAGGAAAGTGGGGTTTTTAACGCTCGCGTTTTCCCTTTTTTTTGAATCGAAAATCGTCGAGAAATGTTTCCGGAGAAACAAAACCTTTTATTACTATGCAGACTTAGCTGTTAACGTGATGCTATGGGTCTCGTGGAAAGCCTGAAAGACCTCTATTTCAAGATAGAGGACAAGTACTACGCGTTTTGCGACTATATGGAAAACAACGTGGGCCTTCCGGTCTACGACAAATTCGTGACGCCCATTGAAAGCAACGGCGTCCCCTCCTTCCCGGTGGCTATCCTGCTTGTGTTGATCATGTTCAGTGCCCTAGCGGTAGCGCTCATCACGTTATTCCCCGGCAATACGAATCTTCGCGTATTAGTCCAATCCGGCGATCAACCGTTAGCCAACATACCCGTCACCCTATTATTGGAAGGGGAGGAGTTCGCGACGGTTCAATCCGATAAGGACGGATTCGCTTTATTTGAAGGCGTACCCGTCGGAAAAAAGGCGACGTTGCGCGTTGAACAGGATGGCTTCGAGACCTTCGTGAAAACGTTCGTGATCGGAAAAGGCGTTCAGCGCATTACCGCGAGCCTGCAGGGCTTGGAATCGGAACCGCAATCGCAGCGAGTGACCTTGAAAGTCGTGGAGGAGAACGGGATTCCGTTGGGCGGCGTGCAAATATCGTATTTTGATTCCGCGTCCGGCGAGTACAAGCAAGCCACGACGGATGCGAACGGGGTCGCCAAACTCTCGGCGGCCAGCGGCGAATCCTCGCTGAGTTTCACGATTTCGAAGGATGGATTCCAGGAGTATTCGGGAACCATTCTGGTTTCCGCGCAGCGTACGTTGACCGTTCACTTGCAAAGCACGCGCACGTTGCCTCCGGATGACGGGGGACGCGTGCCGCCGAAAGGCACGGTCGCAGTGGAAGTCACGGATGAGTCGGGCGAACCCGTCGACGCGAAAGTCTATTTGTATCTAGCCGAGTCGGATTCGGAAATGGATGTTCAACGCACGTACGAATCCGGTAAAGTCCGGTTTGGGGAAGTGGATGCGGTTGGGGCATTCGTGTACGTGGTCGTGGACCCGCTCGAAGAACAATACCTGCCGTATGACGGCAGTGCCGATGCCGCCAAGCTGCGCGTGGACGACGTGCTCGAGTTTCACGTGACCCTTCTAGAGAAAGAAGAAGGCGTCAATTACGATCTCGTCGTTCGCGCCATGGATTACGACGACGAATCCTTCTTGGAAAACGTGCACGTCACTATTTACAACCAGGAAACCAACGCCAAGCTCGCGGATAAGAAAACGGATGAGACCGGAGAAGTCGTGTTTACGACGGATCGAACGGTTTACGCGACCTTGTATCGGGATGGCTATTTGGCGGCCCGCGAGTCGGAATTGAGTGCAGGCGACGACGTCACGGTCACCATGTTTTCCGCTGTCGAGGGCAACAACGGGGATTTGGAGGTTCAAGTGCTCGATGCAGACTCGAATCGCGTGGAAGGCGCGAAAGTGGCTTTGATGGACGGCGAAGGATTCTTCATCGGCGTTCCGGACGCGTATTCCATGGAAGACGGCGTGGCTTCCTTTTACCAATTGGATGTCGAGCCGTTATACCGCGCGGTGGCCTCCAAGCCTCCGGTGGCGGGCACTTCCTCTGATTTTACGATCGATGTCGGGGACGTGAAACGGATCACCATTAACTTGGAGCGACCCACGGGATTCTTGCTCGTATACGCGTCGGATCAAACCAATGACGAGAATATTACGGCGAATGTCCAGGCGTTCGTCAAGCGCGGCAACGAACTCGTCGGCGAATGTACTACGGACATCGAATGCTTGCTGAAAGTTCCCGCGAACATGGAAATCTATCTCCTGGTGACCGCGGACGGATACGTTTCCAAGGAATCGGAGGCACTCGTTGTCGAAGCCGAAGGAACGTTTTCCGTTGACGTGGCGTTATTGCCGGAAGCGCTCGCGAATGAATTGCGCGTCGATTTCGAGGGCGTGCGTCTCGCGGACTCCAGCGAACAACTCTATTCAAAAAACCTTTCCTCGCTGAGTCGCGCTTCTTTCTACGTCGCGAAATTCTCCCTCAACATTCCGCCGGGTTCCGAGGAAGGCGGATTCTTTGCGCGAGTGGAAGGACTCGGGTATCCCGCCGCAGATGATATTGCGTTCATTCGAAACGTTGACGCGCCTCCCACGGCGTCAATCACGTCCGCTTCCACGTATACTCCTGGCGGCGATTGCTCCGTCGATACGGTTGCAGAAGAACAGTATTCCTCGCGTGCGATCAAATGGGTGGATGCGAAATTCGTAAACGAAATTGGCGGCAAGAGCTTCAAAGTCAAATTCTTTATTACTCCGAATGCGTCTGCGCAGGACGCCATTTCCTTGCATTACCGCGGTTACGCTTCCAAGGGCGGCATTTACTTCCGCACGCCAGAAGATACGGAACTCGAACAAGCGGAAAGCATTCCGTCCAAGGACTCGTGTTACGCGGAAGCCTTCGTTCAGCGCTACGACATTAATACCGGAAACTTCGTTTGCACATCGCGTTCCTGCATGTCGCTCCAGTTCGCTGAAAACGACGGTGCGCCGCGCATGTCCCGCTCGTACACGGCCGATCTCGGCAGCGCGTTCAACAGTTATTTCAGCGTGCGCGCTTTAGAGCCGTTCCAGGATTCCCCGTGGATCAAAATCAGCGTGGACGATGAAGTGCAGTTGTTCGAGTACCTCGTGGAAAGCGAAAACTTGCCTCCCGCAACCGGCGACGCGCAAGGACGAAACGATGTCACGATTCAATTATCTCATTTGGATGAAGGGGAGACTGCTGAAGGCAGCATCCGCATGAAAGGCACGATTCCCACGCCGTACTCAAACGTGGAAGTCCTTTTCGGCGACGGCAGCGGGGAAGTCCAGCGCATGGAAGGTTCGGTCGTGATTCAAGGAACCGGCGTGCTGACCTTGCGCATTAATCCGGAATCACTTCCCGGAAACCAGGACACGAATCTGGTGGCCACGGTCACGAACGCGATCGACGAGTCCCCCATGGTGGATGCAGTGCTTTCCATTGAAGAAGAAGAGGGCATGGTATTCGAAGGCGCGATGCCTCCATCCATCGTCGGAGACAACTCGCCGGATTTAGGCGAAAACGGCTTGTACCGGTTCCGCAGCGTGCATCCGTACGGATCCGGAACATTTAGCGTTCACGCGTCCCGCGAAGGGTTCCGGTCCGCTTCCTCTATAGTAAACGTCGAAATCTCGGACTTCATGGAACTTTCCACTAGCTCTCTCTATGTTACCTGCAGCGGAGCCACCCTCGATATCACGAATTTATTGAATGCCGAAATAACGGTGTTCGCAACGTCGAATTGCGTGCAATTATTACCGGATTCCGAAACCACTCAAACGTCGGATACGTCTTGGACGATTCGCTTAAACAAACAAAAAACGAAAGCGCTTCAAGTCATGCCTGTGCGACGAGGAAGTGCCTGCAACCTAGGATTTAGTGCGACTCTGCCCAACGGACAAAGCGATCAGGAAACCGTATCCGTTCAAGTGGCTTGCAATGATTTACCGACGACGTGCGATTCGAACGAGGATTGTCCGGAAGGAGAAACCTGCAATATTGACAACAGTTCATGTTACATGCCCGGACCCGAACCCTGCACGAACGACGCGTTTTGTCAAGCACAATACAATGATCAACGCTATATGTGCGACACGGAATCAGGAAATATTTGCCGCCTCAAGACCTGCGAAGACCTTTCCTGTGCAGACGGTCAATACTGCGACTCCATCGAATTGGTATGCGCGGATATTCCGCAATGCGGGGATACAGGCCAAGCGTGCTGCGAAGGCGACCGGTGTTACGGATACTTGCAATGCGATCTGCAGACGAACACGTGCGGTAACGGCATCGTTTGCGAAGACGAGGTCTGCACGGACACGGAAGTCTGCTGTCTCCGCAGTTCCGATTTGCAAATGGGTTGCGCGCTCTCTGAATTCGAGTGCGCCGCGCCTCCCGTGGAGTGCCCGAACTGCGATCCCGACCTCGAATACTGCGTCATTCAAGGCGGACGAGCATCTTGCGTGGCCGTTGACCCGAACTGCGGTCACGACAGCCAAACGTGCTGCGTGTTCCCGCCCAGCCTGCCCTGCTTTAACGATCTCGAGTGCCGAAACAACGTTTGTCTGGATCCTCTTCCCACGAGTTGCGCGGAAGTCGAATGCCCTCTTGGTTTAACGTGCGACCCTGCTCGAGTAGCGCAAGGATGCGATGACACGGAATGCTGCGTTGCGCCCACGATCTGCGGAGACATTGGGGAATTATGTTGTCCGTCTGGCGGCGAGCTCTTGTGCCAAGACCCGTACGTTTGCGCTAATGGACGCTGCATTGAAGGCGAAGTCGAACAAACCTGCAACTTCCCTGCAGACTGCGGAAGCGATCCCTCCAAATGGAAGTGCGAAAACCACATTTGCGTCCAGAAGACTTGCGATGAAATCGACGCGTGTCCTGGTACGCAACTCTGCAATACCGAAACAGTGAGCTGTTATACCCCGCAATGCACGAGCAATTCCGAATGCGATGCCTTAGGTTTCGACGGCTATGTTTGTAGGGAAGAGCACCCCCGCTTGTGCGAGCCCCTCTTATGTCAAAACGATAACGACTGCGTATTCGACGGCTGGTATTGCGACCCGACGTCAAACCAGTGCGTCAAGCCCGAGTGCTCATCCAATGATCTCTGCGATGATTCAAACAACTACTGTGATGAAAACGGGGTTTGCCAAGCCAAGATGCAATGGCCAGCGCTCCCAACGGTTATTGAAGTTCATTTGGATGACCAGCTTCGCTGGGAACAAACCTATTCCTTGAACGAGGATGACGGCTTGGGAGACATCACGAATTGTGAGGTCATCAGCAGCGACTCCAATTCGGACGCGCGCATGCAATTGTTCTTCCTTTCCCAGGAATGCGACGAAACGCTGGAGGAAGGAAAAGTGATTCGCTTGTCAGCGGATTATTCCGATCACCCGTTCTACACGGAAGAACCCGTGATTCCTGAAGATGAAGGTGGAGGATACGATCCGTACTGCACGAACTACGACCCCCAGAACCCTGCATGCGCTAATCAATATGGTTATGGGAACCCGTACGGCGGAGGCGGCAATTACAATCCGCAATGCCCCGTATACGATTCCTACAATCCGGCTTGCCGTCAAGGCAACGTGTATCGAGGAGATTACAGTGCTCTATCCTTCTCCAATTACGAATCACTTTCTAATGAAGACGTTCTGACGTTCTCATCCTCCGATGACACGCTCATTCACACGGGCCGTTTATACATCCGCAAGCGCGTCCGCCCGAGTTTGACGCGGGTAGTAAAAGTTTACGGACCCGCTCGCGCGTGGGATGACTACGATCTGTCGGCCACCATTCTCATTACGTCTACAGGTTTCCGGCCGCAGAACAAGAACGTGATCATCGGCGGCGAAGTCACGTGGATCAACTTGGATAATACGGATCGATCCGTTGTGTCGCGTCAAAACGGATTGTTCAATAGCGGTAATATCCAGCCCGGTAAATCGTTCACTCACTCGTTCAACGAGCCCGGCGTCTTCCTGTATTCCGACGGCACGCGTTCAGGGGTAACGGGATCCATTACCGTTGGACACGAAGCCGGATTATGCCGTTACCGCAACCCCCGCTATTTCGCGAAGCGCTTTGCACAACATCTGGCGCGTCCATTACTTGGCTACTTCGATTATCCGGGAAGAGGACAAGACATTGCGGCTTCGTCAGCGTACAAGTTCTACATTAATCGGGACGGCAGCGTGACCACTGGCCAAATTCCGGGCCTCGGATTCCCGCAGTCTTCATTCCCTGGACAGAATCCCTGGAACCAACAATACAATCCGTTCGGACAGCCCGCACAGCAATACTTCAACCAAAATCCTGCAGGCAATTCCTTCGGACAATTCGCGCCTGATCCCGGTCTATGCACGCCTTCGGGAAGCACGTACAACTGCAAGATCCCCATCAATCCCTTGCTGCCTGTAAACGGCGTAGCGTTTACCATCATTAATGATTTCGCGTTGATGACGGGCTCGCCTTCCCAGCTGCAGGTATCCGGAGGCAGCAAGACGGAATGCTTGCGCGGAGTTTATGTCGACCGCAGCGGCGCGTCAGGAGTTCTCGTCGGGTTAGTGCAAGAGCTCAGCGAGTTCATTGGCATTGCGCCTCGCTACTCCACGTTCATACTGCTCTTGAAACCCGAGTGCGTGGATTATTACGTGGAAGGCAACGAGCTTAAACTCAAGTTCAAGGGAGACGGCGAACGCCTTCACCAAGAACTGCAGATGGCCATGGTGGGATTAACGGTTTCGCCCTTTACCATGAACCTAGACTTCGAGATCGACAACGATGTTTCCGCTGCGAAGTACGCCTTGCAAGTCGTGCCAGCTTCCAGCGAAGTGTTCGTGCGATTGTTCGATGAAGATCCGGGAGCGAAGGAACCCGTATTCGTGGTCAACAACATTCCCAAATCCATCGTGCGGATTGATAGCCAGGAAGCCAAGAACCTCAAACCCGATTCCGGAAAGAATAAAGTACTGTATTTGCCGGGAATCGCAGGTTCAAATGTTCCGTACCAATTCGAAAGCAAGATGGGCAAGACCGGAGACATTGCGCAAGGAACCATACGCGTTCCCCCGAACAATTTGCCGGATCCGCGTGCCAGTTTTGATGTCATTGGAAACGCGCCGAAAGGATCGGGAACCACGTGCTGGGAGAACAACTTCTGTTCAGTTGAAGACTTCAGTTCCGTGAACTCGCGCGTGCGCAGCGACATTCTTGACAGCATGAAAGTGCAGGAAATCGATTTCAATACGTTCGGCGACGCGACTGCTGAAGCCATTGCGCGCGCTTTGGTTGCGACGCTCGCGGATTACGTGACGGATCAAGCGCAATTCAGGAGCTGCGGCGGAACACGCGCTATCCTGGACGTCTGCAATTCCAGGGGTTCTAATCCGTATGAAAATGATTGGTGTTACGAGGGCGAGCACTGCGATGATTCAATAGATGGAAACGAGATTTGGAGTGTCTTCGCAAATGAATTCGAGGCCGGTTTGTGCGACACGCAAATCTATAACCAATTGGATGGATTGCTGCAGACGCGCAACTACGGCCTGCTGCACCAACTCATCTTCCAGAAACTTTCCTCGATTGTTGGAATGGGTCCGACGCGCATGAACACGAAGCCCATTGTTGATTTACGCGATTACAAGATATCCGTGCTGTATAAGCGAGCGGCAGACGGAACGGATTCGCAGGGATTCGTGCTCATGGATTACCCATTGATTTCACCGGGAAGCTCTCAAGACAAAGCGGGCTTCATGAGTTTAGAGCAATGGGTGCAATCATCGAACCGAGATGAAACGGAAGAGGAAATCACTAATCCGTGGAGCCACGAAGATGTCACATACATACCCGATTCATCCAACACGGTGACGGATGACGGCATGCGCGCCATCCGAAAGGAAGGCAGCCGCGAAGCTCCGTGGTATCCGTTCCTCTATAATGAAAACGACGACATCTCGATTCGCTTCACGGACGGATTAAGTCTGGCTACCGTCAACAAGTATCCAATCAATAAGGAAAAGGATGAACTGGGCTTGCTCACCAGCGATATTCCGCACATCCCTGCCTCGGAAAACGATGGACGCGCAGTCAAACTCGTCAGCTGCTACATGGACTTTGAAGACAAGGGAGACGGAGGAGTGGTTGCAAAGACTTCCACGCGGGATAAATCGTGTCCTGCAGACGTTGTCAGCAAATGGGACGACCTGACGAAAGTCGACGAGTTGTGCCGCGAAGACGTCTGCACGGATGGAGAATTCGACTACTCCTTGTCGACTACGATCCGCATTGATCGCGATAGGAAAACCATGTATGCCATTGCTGCCGGAAAAGTGATAGGCGGAACCGATTATTCTACGCAAAGCCTTGCGGACCTCAAGATGCTTTTCAAGTACATCATGGATGAGACCAATGCGAGCGTGAAAAACATCTTCGGCGAAAAAACGCCTCCAGGAGACCAGAAAGTGGAGACTCCGGAAGCGCCTGGCGGTCCTCCAGAGGCTTTGCTTGCGCCCCCTGAAAGTCCTCCGGTGCCATCTACTCCCCCCGCACCAGAAGAACCTCCTTCGCAGCAGGAGCCCCCCCAGTCAACGCCTACGTTCCATGACTTCCCGCAATCAGCGCCCGCCATAACGGGAGTGATCAAGAACATTTGGGTCATGGATCCTGAAAAGATAATCGAGGGCGGGAAGGACAAGTTCAAAGTAAAGTGCGAGAATGGCGCATTGAAAAGCGACGATCCCGCTGTGAAGAAACCCGATGGCGTTCTGGAAGTACCTAAAGACAATCGCATGTGCATTACGGTTGATCTCGATACGACGAAGATGAATGAGCTATTCCGGCAACTGAGATCGACGACACCTGGAATGGGTCCTGTTGTCAACACGTACGTATACGCATTTGCTTTCGAGCAATCGAAGCTATCGGTAACCCAGAGTGACGTTCTGACGAGTTCCGCGAACAAGCTGAAACCCGGACGCAAAGTAGAAACCGGAAAGGATCCGTTCGGCCGCTTCTTCATCGATTATTCGCAAATTTCCAGCAAGTTCGGTGCGAATGGAAAGAAGTTGTATATCGCGGTTCGCGGTTGGGATGCGCAAGGCAATTCCGTGGGCTTCGGCCGGTTCTGGTACGACATCAACAAGCAAGGACAAGCGGTTCAGCGAACGCCTTTTCGCGGAGTCATCAAATTGAAGCCCGGTTCATGAGTGCAGAAAACCCTTGCATATAAATACCTCGTCGCGCTTTTTTCTTTTGAAGCTTGAACGATCGGGAGATAGTCATGGCGGAACCCAAGCGATTAATGGTTTTGAACGTGGACTGGGACAACGATCTCGGTGAGAAGGCCCGCGTGAAAGGACCCGTGATCGGAAAAAAAGCGAATATTGATGCGGCCACCAAGTTCGCGATCGCAGATCCCACGGATACCGACGGAAACACTATTTTCGAGGCCGTTAAAACCGCTGACGATCTGCAGAAACAGGGTTTGCAGGCGGAAGTAGTAACGATTACGGGGAGTTCGCGGCTCGGGTATTACGCGGACCGGGAAGTC
The DNA here is from genome assembly GCA_018819225.1 of Microcaldota archaeon. Taxonomy (GTDB): domain Archaea; phylum Micrarchaeota; class Micrarchaeia; order Norongarragalinales; family SBBD01; genus JAHJQN01. The sequence continues at coordinate 15,203 of JAHJQN010000005.1, read as the reverse complement.
GTGAAACAATTGGAGAAAGTCATTGAGCGCTTGCGCCCGGAAGCGTGCGTATTCGTATCCGATGGCGCGAGCGACGACCAAGTCATTCCATTAATTCAATCGCGTGTGCGCATCAACAGCGTGCGCAACGTCGTCGTCAAGCAAACCAAGGAACTCGAGAAAACGTATTTCGTTTTGCTGGAGAAGTTGAAGGAGCCGCATTTCGCGCGCATCGTGTTCGGCATTCCGGGATTGCTGTTGATTCTAGTGTTCTTTTTCCAAGAGTTGGGATTGCGTATTTTCGTGGGATTGCTTGGCGCGTACCTCATCTTCAAAGGGTTCGGGTTCGAGGACCGGTTATTTCGAGGCGCGTCCCGAACCGAGTTTTCTCTGGAGCGCGCATCGTTCATATTCTATTTTGCGGCCGCCAGTTTGGTGCTCGTATCCATCTATCTGGCGGCTTCGCGTTTTGGAACCTTGCAAAAGGAAGGCGTGACGAATATCGCGCGCATTGGCGCGTACGTATTGAAGGACTTCTTGTTGTTATTCCCCATATCCCTTATCTTGATTATTGGAGGCCAGCTCGTCGAAAACTTGAGCGAGTACGTGCACAACCAGCGCTATCGCCTGCCGGGATTCGCCGTTTCCGCGATGGCGGTCGTGCTTTTATGGATGATTGCCACGAATGCAGCGGATTGGGTGATCGGCACGCTCAGTTTTTCCGAGTTCTTCCTTTCACTGCTTTTCACCATCGTGGCCATGTACCTCGTCATCTATCTTGCGCGCGAGTTCAAGAACGGCTTCATATCGAAAATGAACTTGGAAGGCAAGCAAGTGTATACGGAAGTCGGCGGATTCATTGGAAAGATCGTGGGAGTTAACAAGCGCCAGGAAACGTTTCTCGTGCAAACCTCTACGGGCCAGAAAATCGATTTCGTGTTCGACCACATCACGCACGTGGGGGACAAACTCGTTATTCGCTATTAAGTCTTCTTATTCGTTAAAACGGGTTTGACGACTCGCAGGACATCCTCCGCAATATCTTCTTTACTTCTCAACGCATTTCCCTGAAATCCATCAATGACGATCCAATTCAGTCGCTTGGCTTCCTTCAAGTACAACTGGCGGACGCGTTCCAAGAACGCTTCATCCTGCTCATGCAAATCTGGTTTCCTTCCGCGGAGCTCCATGAGCTTCCTAGCGTGAGAAGTTGGAACGTTAAAGAAAATCACTTGATCCGCAGCCGGTAAACTCGCCTCCAGTTGTTTCAGCCATTGAATAAATGCTCCTTGTGATTGTTCCCCTTGAATTTTAGCGGCTTGATACAGATTGCTTTGAACGTAACGATCGGCGATCAAGATTTTACCTGCCGATAATCGATTCTGAATCGCTTGCTTGTGCTGCATGCGGTCCGCCGCGTAAAGCATGGCGGGTATTTCCGGAGGTAACGACTCCAAATCCCCGAATTCTCCGTGCAAGTATTTCTTGACTAAACTCCCCATGGAGGTATCGTAAGTTGGAAACGCAATGATTTCGGTTCCATAGCCTTCCTTATCCAAGTTTTTTTTCAAGAGCAGCGCTTGCGTGTGCTTGCCGCTCGCGTCCACTCCCTCCAAAACAATGAGCTTTCCTTTCATGTTATCACGCCAACAGGAAACTGAGAACCACTGCTGCCACGGAAATCAATAGGTTGTCATCCAAATGAAAATCAATGGTTTCCACAAATGCTAGGACGATCGCGAATAATAGGCTTGTTATTCCAATGAACGGGAACGCGACCACGGTTCCGGAAACAAAGAACGCGATCAGGCCTTCCCGGCTCTTGCTCGGGTTCCACGCCAGCGCGTGCTTACCCAAATGAATTCCGATCAGCGTGCTTAACGCGTCCGCGATCGCGAGAATCGCGATGCCCGCCAAACCGAATTCCAGGGTGCGCGAGAACGTGAGCAGCACCAACACGCCCGTCAAGTAATAAAACGCTCCTTTCCCTGGAAACGGCGCGCTTTTGCGTTCAAACAAGTGCACGAGACGATCGATGATACTCGTATTAATCTTGAGCATGGACGCGTTCAACGTAATCCCCCCGAAGAAAAGGCCGGCAATCAACAGCAAAAGAACGGTTTCCCATTCCAGAACGAATACGAGGGCGATGACGGCGATACCGAACGCGGCGTGAAAAGCTTGCCGCTTCCATTCCTTGCGTTTCAACACGCGTTTCTTTTCTTCTTTTCCCATGCGGGCTTGCCACAAGCTATCTACTATAGCGAAAACCAGCGCTCCGAGTCCTATGCCTGCCGTGACTTGCGTCAACGTATGCACGACGAGGTACATGCGCGTATACGCGATGAAGAGCGCGAGGGGCATGAAAAAGAAGAACGCGTACGTTCCAAGTGTTCCGAGCGCGAGTACGAACGCGGTGGACGCGTGCCCGCTGGGGAATCCGAAGGTTCCATCGCATAACACGATGGATTGCATGTATTCGCACGGCCGGTCCTCTTGATGGAGCAACTTCAATGGTCCGATGAGGAGCACCGTTGCAAGCAACGCCATGAGAAAAACGGCGCGTTTGTTGGTGAACGTGAGCGCGATGACCGCTAGAACGGGAAGGATGAACACGTAGTTGGTTTCAAGCAGTACGGCAGTCTGCAGGAATAGGTCGGTCATATTACTTGAAACCTCTTCACTCCGTTTATGCTAGCCTGTAGTACGCACTCCCTTTTTATTTATTGGGCTGCTCAAATTCTTTCACGCCTAGGTAGCTCAGTTGGTTAGAGCGCCAGACTCATAAAGATCGAATCTTCATGAGTAAAGAGCCCGCGTTATAGGGCAATGACTAAACAAATGATTTCTTCGTGAAATCTGGAGGTCGCGTGTTCAAATCTCGCCCTAGGCACTCAGACCCCGTCTACGTTCCTCTCCTCGCAAACCCAACATACTCGCCGGGCACGAAAGCAAACGCCGCATGTCCGCATCCAATAACCGGGCCAGTCTTTTTAATCGCTGCTCCGTTTGGCAGGAGACGAAAGAAGATTCGTTTCGGACCAAAGCTTATAATCGATAACTCGATTTGGATGGATAAAGAAAAGAAAGAGCTCGGACGCAATAGGATTTATTTAATGCGGTAGATATAGTGTGGTTTGGGATTCCGGAGCCACGCCATCACAAACTTTTTATAGGAGGCTGTGCTGCTTTCTTTCATCTTCCTGAGGGGGTGAAAGGTATGCGGTTGTTTTACGCTATTTTTATGGTGCTAGTTGTCAGTGCTTGGGTTGGCGCGGAACCCATTTCTGCAACTGCTGATGAACCCGAGCTTGCTGGCAGCTCCCATGCGCTTACCCTGTATTCCTATCCGGTTAATGTTTTTCATGAAGGAAGCTGGCAGGCTTTTTCCGATGTGTATGGGTTGGTATATGCAAACGGGGAACTCTTGTTCCGTGCGCCCACGTACTCCGTCAGATTTGAGTACGTTTTCGTGGTGGGTGGCGAGCAAATGTCGCTAGCCCAACTTCAGGAAGCCTGGCCGGGAGTTGAGGGAGGCATAGACCTCACGAAAGGGAAAAATTGGAAGTTCGCGTTAACGCTTTCAAATATTCCTGCAGGGCTTCGGAACCGTTTGGAGGCGGCGGGCATGAAAATCATGTCCATGCAGGGGATTGAAGCCCACGAAATTCGTTCGGAAGGCGAGGTGCTGTACTTCAAGGAAGACGCCATGCTCGACTTGACCGATTTGCCGGCTTCGGGGTTTCCGCTTTCCTCCGTGGATTCAACGGGGTTCGTGGTCTCGGGCGTTCAAGAGCAAGACGCCCTGTTTTTAGACCCGATTTTCAAGCTCCAAGGAAACGTTAGGGACGGGTACATCCGGCAGACCGTGGTGTATGATTATACGGGGGAAGACTGCGTTCCCGTTACTTCGATGACGTCGAACAACCTCAGTGGGATGGCCAAGCTCGGCGTAGAGGCGCTCACACAAAATGCATTCTGCCCTCATGATGTTGATTTTAACAACTACCGCGTCTATTACTCGTTCGACACGTCGGAGATTCCGGCGGGAACCGAATTGTTGGATGCAGCGCTTTGGTTCTACGTTTCCAAGACCTACGGCGACGCAATAAACCTCAACGTGACTTCAGGTCATGACTGCCTGGAAGGCGCACTGGATACGTCGGACTGGGAGGCCTGCACGACCGCCGAAGGCTGGCTGTTCGACGCCGACTGGAACGCGAATGGCTACCACAATAAGACCGTGGCGGTTTCCAATCTGGATCTCGACGGATTTACGGACTACCGGCTGAAGAGCGACGTCGAGAACTGGACGAATCAGACCAAGCACTACGCGGAAGTTCGTGTCCGCGGCCTGGAACCCTATACCTCTACGGGCCCGGTCTTAAACGTGACGTACGCGCCTACTCAAGTGCCTCCCTACTACCTCCATAACGCTTCTCCGCAGAACGTCACAAACGTGAATGAAAACACGCGCAATCTCATGGACTCCGTTCCCCCGCAAGACAGTGTGGACGATGTGCTCGACGTGTCCGTAACCGCGAGCCAGTGGTCGGACCCGACCTTGTTCTACTTATACCCGCTCTTGTCGGAAGGCTTGAATGCAACCTCGGACGCTTCCATTACGATATGGGGTTCTTCGGATGCCTCTACCACGCAGGAAGTCAACATCACGGTCACGGAACGGCAGCAGGACGGCACTGACATCTGGCAAGTTTCCAAAGCCTTTTCGGCAGAGACTTGGAACTCCACGATTCAGAAGTTTACCTACTCAGGCATTCCTATAGAAGGCCACGTGTTCCGCTTCAATTCCACGATCAAAGTAAGCATCAGCTGGAAGCCCTCCGCCAGCACAACCAACCAATTGTACTATGACTCCAAACCGAAGCCGAGCGGCGTCAACTTCACCTCCGAATGGATGTCCTCGTGCGGCACGCTTTATGGCGATTATACTCTTAAAAACGACGTCTCTTCCACCGGTACCTGCTTTACAGTTGCGGCATCCGATCTAAAACTCGACTGTAACGGCCATACGATTCATTTTTCGACCGCAAACCTCGATGGCGGCTCTTTTTATGGCGTAACAGCATTTAGTGTTTCTAATATAGAAGTAAAAAACTGCAAGATTCAACAACTTAATCCAGTAAACATACTGAATATCGGCATTGCGCTTACCGCAACAAACTCCTTGATTGAAAACAATCAAATTACTATTGCAGCAACACAGGCATCTTCACCAGGCCTGTTTTCTACCGACAGTATAGGATTGCGAATAATCAATAACACGTTCAATGTAACAACTAATACCGCCCGATCTGCGGTAGTGTTACAAACAACCGGGAATAGCGTAATAGAAAACAATAGGGTAGTGCAAGCTGGAGGCGCCGGATTGCACTTGGTTGGAAACCATACCATCTATACAAACAATTCCATGATTAATAATACTTGGACAGGAAAAAAATACGGCCTCCAGTTGAGTACCGCGTCCAACCACACCTTTGCGAATGATACGATTATAGCCTGCTCATCTGATTGTGATGATAACTATGCGGACGTCCGGTTAGATACTGGCGTCTGGGACATTTCATTTTTGAATGTTTCCTTCAACAGGAGTTCGGTGTCGTGGGCTGGCGGAACCCAAAACTTGACGGTAGGGTATTGGTTGATGGTTAACGTTACAAACTCTAGCGAAAGCCCGATCGATTCTGCATCGGTGAATATCATGAATGCCACGTCTTCAACACCGATGATTCAAACAACCACAACCGCAAACGGACTTGCCGGTTGGTTTGCTCTTACGGAGTATATCGCAACGGGCGCTTACGCTTATACGAACGGCTGTGTGGATCAGAGCAATCTAACTTGCTATACGCCGCACAATGTATCGGGAATTAAGTCTCCTGACTACGGCTTCAACAGCTCTCTTGTCAATGTGACTTCCAGCCAAGTGTTCCACTTGGTTCTTCCGGCCGCGTAAAAATGAAACCTTTTGCGAAATCCCGCAAAGATAACGGAGGGCATCATAGTAGTAAGGGTTATAATTTTTTTGGTGCAAGAATAAAGCGGCGTTCCGTCATGAAGTATGGCTTTCTTGCAATTACACTGCTTGCCGTAGTGTTCTTGGCAAACAGCGTAGTTCCATACGACGTTGGCCTTACTACTCTATTTTCAAAGTCCTCTTTAGCTGGTTCCATTATTTCGCCTGCGCTTCTTCCTTACGTGTTGGAAAATCCTTTGGTGTCGCCCGAGTCGGGGGGTTGGGGAGAGACGTTCACGTATTCTGTGGACGTCATGGCTCCAAAAGGCGGGGCGACCGTGCAGCTGTGGGAACGCAACCAGACCGGCCTGCCCTTTAGACTGCTTTTTTCGACTTTCGTGGAAGAGAGATTCAATGACACGGTAAGCTTCCCGTACGTGTTTGGTTCGTGCGGCATATATTTGAGTGAGAATGCTCGCGAGTTCAAATGGAACGCCAGCGGAGACGGCTGGAACGCGAGCACGGCGGTCATTCCGTATTCGCTGGAGCCCGACGACATTCGCATTGAAATCGTGAGCGGAGCCAACGTCAGCATTTTCCGTCCAGGATTCGACGCACGCAACCTAACGGCTCGAATCTGGGATGACGATACGAACACGCCATTGGGAGCAGGTTTCGAGGCGTACTTCCACCTGACTCAAGACGGTCATAACTTCACGGCAACGCAGATCGCGTTCACGAACGGCACGGGACACGTGCGGTATCTCTTCAACCCGGACTGCTCGTACGAGGTGGGAAACCAGCTCTGGCTTACCGAATTCACGCAAAGCCAGGGAAGCTGCTATTTCAGCGCCAATTCGACCCATGTTTCGTACAACATCACGGCGATTCTGGAGCCCGCGCTAATGAAGCCGCGCGGTCCGCATCCGAAGGACGAGCCTTTGGAGTTCGAGGCGGTTCTAGGCAACGAGTGCGGGGAAGGCGTTTCGGGCGCTGACTTGGCGTTTAATGCTTCGCATGAGTATGCTTGGGTGGGCTGCAAGGCTGTTGAGGGGGTAAACGCTACGTATGCGTGCGCGGTGCCTCCTCGCGAGCTGCGTCCCTTGCCTGAAGGCTTGTACAACGTGACTGTTTCCGCCAGCAAGGCGTTCTATGCTCCCGTGGAAGCGTTCTTCGAGAACGCGTTTTCACTTTGGCGCTGGCCGCCTTTCGTAAGCATTTTAAGCGGCTAATCAGGCTTTGCTCAGTCCTTGGCGAGCTCCTTCTCGAATTCGAACATCTTCTGCTGGGCCACGAGCCTCGCCGTCGAGTGGAACTCGCGCTTGTCGTACTTAGCAAGATCCTCGAACTTCAGCAGCAGCTTCGCCAGGCGCCGCTTCGTGACCTTCCGCTTCTTGTAGGCTTTGTGCAGGCGCTCCGATTGCTTCTCCAAGCCCTTGAAACTGTGGTCCAATAGCCCGCCGGCCATGCACTCCACGTCCGCGTCCTCGAAGCCCATGAACGCCTTGCTGTGGAACACCATGAGCTTGCACTCGCTCCCGAACCCCGACCGCAAACCTGGCGTTTTTTGCCGTTAAATTTAAGGGCCAGTGATCGTCTCCTGGTCAATCCCTTAAATTATTTGGCGCAAATCGTGTTTTTGTATTCTGACGTGGCTTTCGTTATTTGCCGCCTACAGCGCTCCATAATATATGTATATTATTGGCCTATAAACTATCTGAAGGTGTTTGCTTGTTTTTGTTGAAGATTTGTTTCAGTGTTTTTTTGAGGGTTCCTCGGGTTATGACGTGGGCGTATTTGCCGTACTTGTACTTGAGTTTTTTGCTGGTTACGAAGACGAAGGAGTGGTCGTAATGTCTTTCGTTGAGGTAAAACTTTTTCTGCAAGTATTTTTCGTTTCTTCTTAAGTTGCCCCCGGTTTCTACTTCAATGGCGTACGTGCTTTTGTCGTGTTCGAATACGATATCAGGGCCGTCGTTCACGTTCAAAGTAATGTCTTCGGCGTCGTGTTTTTTTGCGAGGCCTTCGATGAGGTAGCAGAAGAAGGCGTGTTCCTTGCTTTCAGGCCAACGTGGCTTAACCCAATAAAACGCCGCACCAGAATCACCAAACGGACTAACCTTAATGCGAGAATATTCCTCGCTTAGCAAGTGGTCCTTTTGCCGTTTCGATAAACCCTTTTCTTGGATGCAATTGCCGCCTTCAAACAACGGCTGCTTGGCCTCTAAAAGCGCTTGTTTTGCTGCCATCTCGCGTTCCTTGCGCTCTTTCCGTTTTATGCGCTCGACTTCCTTCAAACGCTCGGCTTCTTCCTTGGCTTCCTGGCGTTCGATTTCCCTTTGTTCTTCTTTGCGAACGCGGTCGGATTCACGGCAGAACTCGGATTGGTCTCCATAGACTTCCTTTTCGACCTCCTTCGGCGTGTTTCTGGCAAAACGATTCAGCGCGAGCGCCACTGCTCTGGCGCTCGTAAAACTCCGATTATTGAGCAGTTTCTTCCTCACGAACGCGTGCCAGTATTCCTTCGGATTCAATTCCGGCGAGTATGCCGGAAGATACTTCACTTGCAGACGCGGATGCTTTTCCAAAAACTTTTGGAGCATCCGCGAGTGGTGCACTCGCGAGTTATCCAAACACAATAACACCCGCTTGCGCGGGTGTTGAATCAAGAGCTTGCGGAGCAAACGGATGAACGAGGGCGCTTTGGCGTCCGCGCTCGCCAGTTCGACGACTTCGCCTGTAAACGGGTTGACGGCGCCGAACGCGTTCACTTTTTCCCACGCCGCTTGCGGCGCTCTGACGACCAAGCGTTTTTCAAACGTCCAGCCGTAGCCTTTTCGCGCCGTCGTTTCGGCGCTCATTTCGTCCTGAAAAAATACGGCGACGGCACGGTTTTTACCTCGTAAAATCGCGAGGAAATCGCGAGCGAATTCCGCCTGTTTTTTCAAGTCGGCTTCCTCGTACGCGAGAATGGCTTTGACGTAATGAGCGCCCATTTTCTTCAAGTAACGGCGGAGCGTGTCGCGCGTTACTACGCCGCGTTTCCATTGAAAATGGCAACCAAAAGGCTTATATTACGGTATTATTTCAACAATTTAGTAGTTTTAAGGACTCAATAGGTATCCCTATGGCGTTTTGGGAAAGCGAAGCGGGAAAAATTTACAACATTTTACTTTCCAGGCATGACCGGGTTGTTTCCAGTGATCATATTAGGACGGCGTGTAAGGTCTCAGGCGTTGAATTCAGTACGGCTCAGGCGGGGCTTGCCCGCGCGGAGGCGATCGTGCCCGTCGTTTTTCGAGGAGTTTATTATGTCAAAGACAGAGAGGAGCGTGATTTGGGAACCATTAAGGAAGAAGCCATTAATGTCGTGGCAAGAGCATGCAATCTCAAGCTGAAAAAGAACTGGTATTTTGGCCTCGCGACTGCCCTGAAGGTTGGGGGAATATCCGAACAGCAAACCCAAACAACGATTACCGTTATTACCAAGAAAAGAATAAGGGGGTATAGGAAAGCTTTTGCCGGAATGAATATCGAATTCAAGCAGCTTTCGGGAGTCCCGTTTGATTATCATATCAGAAAAAAAGGGCATATCCGGTTCAGCGATCCCAGCAGAACCATCGTCGATTATGCCTATTTCGGGGCTCGCAATGAGAAGATGCGCGAGTTCGTCAAGGCCGTATTGGAAGATGTTTCAAATAAAGCCGGAGGCAGGGACCGGCAGTTAAACCGAATTGGCACGATCATTCGGAAATATCCTAATCTGTACTCTATTTTTTTAAGAAGGTTCTTCGAGGATTGATATGACGTACCCTCCCGCGAAAGTGCGTGAGCTCGCGGAAATCATCGCGGCTTCCAGCAAGCTACCCGTAGGGCTTGTCGAGAAGGACATTTGGATTACGTACTCTTTGCGGGAGATTTTCTCTTTTCCCGAATCAAGGTATTTGGTTTTCAAGGGTGGAACATGCCTCGTCAGGGCCTATCTCGGGTATTTCCGGTTCAGTGAAGACATTGATTTGACTTGGGCGAACGGGGAAATCAAGGAACACGCGTTCAGGAAAAACGTCATCGGGAAACTCATGGCTGGACTCGGGTTGCAATGGGATTTTCATGATCGGGTAAAGACCGGTATCGCGGGAACACACAGTGGCAAGGTGATGAACTACTTCTTTCTCACACCGAAAAACGGGGGAAAGCTCAAGGTGACGGTTGCTTTTGACGAGCGATTGGCGTTTCCTGCGAAAAGAATGAAGCTCAAACGCCTTGAAGTGCCAAAAGACAAGGAGCGCGAGCTCGAAGCCATGTTTGGTCACTTGGCCAAGGCGTACTTCTCGTCTCTGGAATTGCCGTGTTACTCGATTCAAGAGATTGGAGCTGAGAAAGTCCGGGCGGTATTGACTCGAAGACTCCAGCCGGCTCGCTCCCGGGATTTATTCGATCTTTATAAAATGGTCGAAGGGTCTAGCCTCTACCGAGTTGCTCCTGCTGAAGCGGTCAGGGCTAAGATGGCTTTGGCAATGAAGACGCCAGCATACGTAAAGGAATACCGAAAGAACATGGAGAATCTTGGAAAGCACTTGCAGGAACTCTCCGTGCAAACCACGTTTGATCCTGTTTTCATTGAGAAGCCCGATTTGAAAGCCTTGCAATCCTTTGCAGAAAAACTGGAAAAATATATTGGGGGCTTGGACCTTCCTGCCACAAAATGAATCGTGCAACTTGTTCTACTAGGTGTACGTATGGGGGGCATGCTTAGCGATCACCCACGGCACTGGTTTTTTTGGTCTTTCCTCTGGACCCGGTATTTGTCAACTTTGTCATCCTTGTCATTAAGTCTTTCCGTTGCTTCCTGAGTACTGCGTTCGTTTTCTCTATGCGAGTCGCTTCCTTTCGCGTTTTTTTCGGTCTCCGAGGTTGCTTAGGCACGCAGACCAGGTCTCCGCGCCCGCCCTAGGCACATTGATTTATTATCAACGCCCATTTGTAATTTCGGATTTTTTTGAATAAATGATGCCCATTATTATTGCAAGCAATGCTAATACTAATAATACTAGTAAAAGTTCTATTGGTGGGCCGCCTAATATATTTAATGAAATCGCAGAGCTAATAATGAAAAATAAACCAAGTCCAAATAAGACTTTGCTTAACGCTTTATTTGAGAAATTAACAGCCATACTACTGCTTCTCCATTTACTTTTATAAACACAAACTTTTGGGCATTGTTACTTCACGTTTAATGCTCGCCCTAGGTACCTTCTTTAATATTCAATGCTTAAAGAATTAATGGGGCAAACGCAAGAGGAACTAGACTTTTTCAGCAAATACCTTACACTATGGGTAGCCATTTGCATAATCCTTGGAACCGGCATTGGATACTTTTTCCCAGGGCTCGCCACCTCGCTCGGAGAATTTGAGGTAGCCAATGTTTCCATACCCGTTGCATTCGTGCTTCTGGTCATGATGTACCCTATAATGATCAAAATCAATTTCAATGAAGTATTAAACGTCCAGAGGAACGTAAAGCCATTATGGCTAACAATAATCGTGAACTGGGCTATCAAGCCCTTTACTATGGCTCTAATAGCATGGCTGTTTATGAGACTCATCTTTTCATCGATTATTCCCGAGACGCTTCAAACGGAATACATAGCCGGAATGATACTACTCGGACTAGCTCCATGCACTGCCATGGTGCTCGTATGGACTTCCCTTGCAAAAGCCAATATTAACTACGCTTTAGTGCAAGTATCCATCAATGACCTCATCATCCTCGTCTTATTTGCCCCATTAGGTATGCTTCTCCTTGGAATAACCACTGAATTTCCAGTTCCATTTGACACCATATTCCTATCGGTTCTGTTTTACGTTGGAATTCCTCTATTATTAGCAGCAGTAACCCGACACGTCATTATTCAGAAAAAAGGCGTGGATTGGCTCGAGAATCAATTTATTAAAAAAATTGAGTGGATTACCCCTGCAGGTTTACTGGTAACATTAGTTCTAATATTCATTTTCCAGGGGGACAAGATAATCAATTACCCGTTGCACATTCTGCTCATTGCAATTCCGTTAATATTGCAAACGTATCTCGTTTTTTTCATTGGATACCTGGGAGCAAAAAAACTCCAAATACCCTTTAATGAAGCAGCTCCCTCCGTATTCATTGGGGCAAGCAACTTCTTTGAACTTGCCGTTGCCGTTGCACTAATATTATTCGGAATGAATTCTGGAGCAACCTTGGCTACCGTTGTAGGAGTCCTTGTTGAAGTCCCCGTAATGCTCTCACTGGTAAAAATAATGAAGATGAACAAATCTGCATTTCAATTTGAAAATCCAACCTAAGCGGTTTGTTTTAATTCAGTAAGGCATCTGTACGTGGTGTTCAAATCCCGCCATAGGCGCCTTGCTTGTTGTACAACTGCCTGACTCATTTTCGATACATTAATTAACCTCTTGAAAGAATTTGTTTTTAGGTGGTTGTATGCGTCGATTATTGCTCGGTTTGTTCATTACGATAATTATTTCGTTGCCCTCTCACGCTGTTCTTGGTATAGCGTCACTCCTATTGCTGGCGGATTAGACGATGGCGGGATGAAAAACATGGTGCGCGAAGAAAGCAACCTCATCGCCCTAGATGGCATATCGGATAGTGGATGGATAGTAATGGAGGAGGCGACGACTTGGGGAGTCATTGAACCCTTGGATGGTAGTGAAATGGGCGCGTCAGGCGAAGTGGCATCGCTCGCAGACCCGATTGGTTATACGTTAGTTGGACAAGAACGTAACCTTGTTGGTACGTTGGATGGAGCGACTTCGGATGACGTCATCTGCACTGATGGAGACGAAAGCGACGGAATTCATTAATTTCCTTTTTCTTTTATTCGTTTTTTCTTAATCCTAATGGTCACGCATAACTTTCAATTAAGGCACTGATGCCTAACCATTTAGTCGGGCACGACGTAAGTTGGCGGAAGTTCTAGATGACTCTTCGTTGATTCGTTGAGATGAGCACGGGTTCTGGACAATCGCATTCTTATTTATAGGGGGTTATCGTACTGCATTTCATGGGAAAGCGGTGGAAACGTTTAGGGATAATGGCTTGTTTCATCGGATTATTTTTCTTCATGATTCCGAATGCCAACGCGTTCGAACCCACCCCCCCTTTTCCGCGCATCGCGGCTTGGCTGCAGGACATCGACGCGACGGGCGAACCTCTCGACCATTTAGCGAAATACGATTCCGTGCTCGTCCCCGCGAACGTAAAGTTGGGTACCCTTCAGGAGTTGCGGAATAAGAATCTGGACAATCTCCTTCTTCCGCACTACGGTTTTTGCGGCATCGTTCCCCCAAGTGGTTGGGGGAACCCCAACTTCTACGAGGACTGCTGGAATCCCGATACGCCGTTGGTGTACGACAACAATTTCGTGCAATGCGAGTTGTATCGTTGGGTGGAAGACAATTCCTGTTGGTTGAACAATGCGGACGGCCAGCACTTCTATACGTGGGATAACTTGTGGGGAGCGAGCATGACCTTGTTTTGTCCCTTGGATAGCGATAACCGGCAATATCAACATTTTTATGCCGACCTTCTGAACGACGCCGTTTTCCTGAAAATAAAAGACGTTCCGCAAGTGGATTACTTCGACGGCGTGCATTTTGACTGCGCGGGAAGCCCGTATTGGACGAGTGATGCTTGGGAAAATTATTACGATGGGGAAGGGCATCCGCCGGACGCGGACGGAAACGGGATTCCCGACGAAGAAAATCAATTTAATTCCTGGTGGTCCGCGGGAGGCGTCCAATTGTTTTCCCGCCTGCGGGAATACGCGGGGGACGAGCACTTCATTCACATCAACGGAGGCGGAGATTGGCTGCCGTACGTCAACGGTTTTCAAATCGAGAATTTATTGGGCGGGCGCGTTTTCTGGCAGCCGTACGAATGCCCTCCCGGAGAAACCAATTGCGATCCGTATCAATGGATGCGCGCCTTGTTCCGGCCGACCAACGGATACATCCATCGACTGGCGGCGGTATACCCCCTGCCGTTCAACCGCTTCTGGGTGGACGTGCACTGGAAGTGCGGAAGTGGGAGAGATGCGACCGCGTGCTGCAACGGCGTTCAATGCGCTCCGGGCCAGCAGCCGACGGAAGCAGACCAACAAGAATTCCATCGCGTCAAGCGTTTCGGTTTCGCCACGGGGTTGCTTGGAGACGCGGACATCAACTTCATGAAGAAAGACCCTCCGAACAACGAATTCTGGTGGATACCCGAATATGATAACGGAGGGGCGCAGAGGTACTACTTGGGATATCCGCAAGGTCCGTGTAAAGTCATTGAAGACAACGGGGCGCTCACGCAATGCAGGGACACGTGGCCTCCGAAAGTGTACCGTAGGGATTACGATTCGGGTATGGTTCTCGTGAATCCCGGATACGATGAAAAAACGGTAGCGCTTCCCGAGCCATATAAAATTCTGGATGTGACGGAGTATTTCACAGCGGAAGGAGGCGCCATCGTCAGTTCGGTTGTGTTGCCTCCGACGGATGGCGTCATTTTACTGAAAGTCACGGAACCAATACTGCAATGCACGCAAGGGGCGCTGATTGTTGAGACCTGCATGTGCGGGAATGACGTCATCGAACCGGACGGAGAGACCTTTTGCTGTACGGTTCCCGGAAGCGTCAAACGCGAGCCGTTCGATCCATGCGATGACGATTCGGATTGCGACGATGGCGATCCCGCTTCGCAAGACGAATGTATGGCGCCTTTGACCTGTCAAGCGGTTTGTTTCTACACGCCCATTGAAGACGTTTGCATTGACGGCGATGATCAGTGTCCAGAGGAATGCGATTCATCGAATGATAACGATTGTCCTTCGGTGACGGATACTCCGACGCCTACGGTTACGATTACGCCGACTCCCGAGCCTTGCAGTGTTGAAGGGGAAGAGGAGGTGTGTGATGTGAGTGGGTGTGGGGGAACGCGTGTTTGCGGGAGTGGTTTTTGGAGTGTTTGCGTGAAAAATGATTTGTGTTGTGGCATTGATTGTGACGATGGAAATAGCTGCACGAGTGATTCGTGTTCTGATGGCGCGTGTTCGCATGCGAATATTTGTGGAGATGATGGTGGGTATACGGGTGGAACAACGGGCACGTCTACTCCGACGACGGCGCCGACTCCTACTTCGGGCACGGGTACGGATACGCCTTCGCCGACTGTTGACTGGCAGGGTTTCGAACCGGAGGT
>JAHJQN010000004.1 GCA_018819225.1 Microcaldota archaeon | reverse complement strand
ACGGGTGGAACAACGGGCACGTCTACTCCGACGACGGCGCCGACTCCTACTTCGGGCACGGGTACGGATACGCCTTCGCCGACTGTTGACTGGCAGGGTTTCGAACCGGAGGTGCAGGAGCAGTTGACGGAGATGTATGAGTCGGGTGAGGATACGCGGGAAGTTGAGCAGTTGATGCTGGATGCGTTGGAGGCGAGTGATGCGGGAGATGATGAAAAAGCGGTTTCGTTGATGGATCGGGCTCGAGAGCGTCTGAGGGAATTGGTGTTAAAGGCGCGTTCTTCGAAGGCTTCGTTTACGTGGTGGTACGCGCTTGGGGGGTTGTTGATTATTATTGTTGTTTCCGTTTACTATTCGTCGACGTCGCGCAAGAAGCCTCCGAGTGATTCCGGCAACGTCATTTCTTTGCCGCCGGGTGCAGGAAATATTGGATCGGATAACGCGCCCTCATCGAGTGCAGAATCTACTTCATGGAACGACGTGGGACGTTTTCCTAGTGAGCGGTCCGCTCAATAATTATTACGTGGTCCATTCGTAGCTCTTCTCGATTCGAATGAAAAATATGGAGGAAACGGGTAATCGAACGCGAGCAAACGTTTATATTTCTTTATTTGTAGTGACGTTGCCCATGAGGGGCAAATTCGCATTAATTGCGCTTGCGGCAGCTATACTGCTCACGATTCCGTTAGTGTCTGCTGCAACGGAACCGAAGCCCGCTTCGTACCAACAATACGCGGAATCCAGTTTTGTTAATCTGCATACTGGTGACGTAAACGTGGATGTTCCCGTTCTCACGATTCCGGGAAGGAATGGAATGGATTACCCTATACTGTTAAAGTATCATTCCGGGATTCAAGTTGGGCAGGAAGCTTCTCCAGTGGGCTTGGGCTGGGAACTCTCCGTCGGTTCGATTACTCGTGACGTCGTAGGCGTTCCGGATGACTGGTGTGGATCTTGCGTAACCAGTCCCAGTGATAAAAATTATGCCAATCGTCACAAACAACCCATCCCGGATCCGTACCCTGCGCAGGCTCTTGGTTCTCAGATAGGAGCCTCTTTGGCATTAAGCATGGTAGGCATGATGATCGCACCACCGGTTTCGGGTGCTATGTTGGCTAAATCACTAGCCTCTTCCGCCGCGACTACCGGAATGAATGGCTTGATGAATAACCCTGAATTTCCCGATTATTATAACGGCAACGGCCCAAATAGTTATAATGCGAAAAAATTGGATGGATTCTCCTGGCGAGAAATGGGGATTAGTGGTGAGGAAGGGCACGACTACAACTCCCCTGATGTTTATACTTTAAGCGGCGATTATGCGACCGGCCGGCTCATGCTATTGGAGCCCAAGAACACGGACGACAATCTCGTTCTTCACTTGCAGAAAGCCGGGGGTCATAGCACGAACATTGAAGACAACGCGGATTGCCTAAATGATGATACGCATGCGCAAAACTGTCGGGACACGTACTATTCATATGCTGAACGCACTTCGGATGATAAGGGGCGCTATACGCGATTAAATGTGATTGGCCCGGATGGCACGAAATATGTTTACGAGCCCACGGAATGGTTTGTAAGTTCAACAGGAGGAGACGCGGGCGCCAGCGAAAGTGAATTCGTTCGCCGTCAAGAATCGAATGACGGCGATTCCTGTAACGACGATTCTCGAAAATACCTCAAAACCGATTTCAAATGGAAATACGCTACGGAATTCGGGTTGAAGCAGATCATTTCGTATGACGGCGATGGATCGGATAGCCGGGGAAGTTATATCACGTTTACTTATGACGAGGATCCCCGCGTGTTTCATCACCGGGGTCCCTACGATCCCGCACAATGCGTAACGGGTCCTGATGGACGAAAAGCATGGAGTGAATCTTATAAAAAGTATTCATACATTCAACGCATTGAAACTCCTACTCATTATGCTATTTTCTCTTATGCGGATGATCGCCACGACAGCAAGGAATATGCGGGCAGCGATCACCCCAAGCGCTTGACGGAAATCGCGTTGTACTACAAGGGATTCAACGGCGACGTTTTGATGGAGAAACGCCAATTTTATTACGATTGGTCGTTGATGTATGGCGCCCCGGATTCCGATTCCGGTTTTGGAAAACTAACCTTGACCAGTATTGGGGTTTACCGTGGAGACAATGGCAATAACGGTTATTGGTGGGGATCGTATGATTTTGATTACGCGAATGATGCGGTTCATGGATCCGGAGCCAACCCCGACTGGAATATGCATAAACGCGACCGCTGGGGTTATTATTGCGGTAATTGCGTCGAAGGCGATTACAATTTAGACGGAGCCGATCCAGCGACGAAGGGTTTGATTCCGGAAGCGTGGTCGTTGACCGATATTGCGTGGCCAACTGGTGGCACTACGGAATTTTTCTATGAAAGCGATCGTTACACCAAGCTCAATTCCTGGTACCCGAATGCGGTTCCCGCTCTGGGCATGGAAGAACAGGACACGCATTATGGAGGCGGCATTCGGGCTGAGCGCGTGAAAAACTGTGACGGATTGGGTTCGTGTTTCACTACCAAATATATTTACAGTCAATACGGTTTCGATTTATCGGAGATGGACGGCTATAATAATCCGGGTACTTTCGGCGCTTCCAGCGGTGTGGCAACGAACGAACCCATGCCTTACGCTTATTCCCACGTGAAAGACGACCGCCTGTTCTTTGGTTCTCCTCAAAGCGGGGCGTATGTGGGCTATGGTTACGTAACCGAAGTGTCTGGTTTTGATGACGTCAATCAAAAAGCACCGTTCGGATACATTACGCATAATTTCACGACGGCTTGGGACTACCCGAACACGGGCGGGGTCCAAGCGGATTCCACTTTTCAAGTCGACGGGAAAAATCTTGGCATGTCCTCCTCACAACAATATGGCGTGGGCGAGGGCATGGACGGCAAGCTCATGATTTCAGCACATGAATGTCCTCAGTTATGGGTGGTTCCCGACAATACGGAATTGGACGTGATGTTTTGGTGCTATGGAACGCCTTGCGGGCTTTATGGCGATATTCATGTAGACCAACCGCAATATGAGTGCGGATACGAGGGAACGGATTATTGTTGGAGCATGCGATCCGATTGGGTGAATGAAGGCCAATACGGTCCTATAGAATATACCCAGTTCTGGGTCGATAATGATAACGTGGAATATTTTGAGGAAACGCACGACGAAAACATTGATACGTGTTGTCCGGATGTGGATGGCGATCACATTTGCGACATCATGGAAGTGCCTCCCGAACGCCGTTTCGGCGGAACGAAAGACAATGATTCCATGCGCGGTTTGGAAGTAAAGACCATTTATTATGGAAGCGATTTACCGCCCAGCAAACAAGTCGTGAGAGAATACTCGTTGTATGAGGAAGAGAATCCCGCTGGACTGTTAGACGTTTATTCGGAATGGGTTAAGCTGGATTCCGAGTCCGTGAAAGAATACGGGGTGGAATCAACGACCACGTACGAATACGACAAGCAAAGTGCGCTGGCCGGAGCCCCGTTCCAATCCACGACCACGGGAACCGCGGGAGTGAACCGTATTGAAACCACCACGTTTGCGTTTGAACAATATCCGGACATGCTGGAAGTCGAGCCCGACAACTTCCATCATTTGTACTCGCCGGTTTATGAAACCAACGCGTACCAGAATTCCATTTCATCAAGCAACAAGTGGTCGACGTCATCCATGACCTACGCCAAATACAGCAACTACCCCGATGAAACGCCCAATTGGGGTTCCGGCATCATTTTCCGTCCCAGGTATCAATATGAATGGCAGCGCAACGACTCCGTGATTCTCCCTTATTTAGTGAAAGAGCATTACGCCTACGACGATTACGGGCATTTGACGCAGTACAAGGATGCGAACCAGCATCCCGTCAAGATATGGTTCAAGGACAACGATTATCCGTGCGGAGAAAGCGTGGACGCATCGGATTTGCATTTCGATTTGCCCACGTGTGAAGAAAATGCGTTGGGCCACCGGACCAAATATCGGTATTACGATACGGGATTGCTGGAAAGAATGATTGATCCTAACGAGAGGCCCACGGTCTATGCCTATGATCACATGCGCCGGCTCAAGTATTATGCTCCCCCTGAACCCAATGGCAATCCCTCAGGGTATTCCACCAAGATCTTCTGGTACGGCATGTTCTGGGAAACCGGCAATCCCCTGTCAATGAGTAATCTGAATTATGCGAACGTCTCCAATCTCATCAAGTACAGCCCGCAATCCTCTTTAAGGAAATGGGCGAATACGACGACGGAATATGACGGCTTGGGACGAAATATTCGAAATGTTTTAGTGGATGGAAACGGCCCCAATATTTGGGAGGAAACCACGTTTAATCCGTTGAGCAAGCCCGAACGCGAGTACTTATCCCATTTGGAAACGTCTCCATTGGATCCTTCGCGAAGTATCTTATCCGTGTATGAGAACAATTCTCTTGGAGCCATTCAATATACCGTTCCCATGGGCATGACGCCTTCGTGGACGTACGCCGAAAACTTGCCCGAGCAGATTGAAACGTCTTCCGGTTTTCTGGATTCCGATGAATCCACTTTCACATCGACCCGCATTGGCTACCGCCTCGTTTCTTGCGATTTGTCCGGATCGGGGTTTGGCTATGGATTTGTTTACGATGGAGACAGCAGCACGGATCCGGTATTGTTCAGATGCACGGCGGATAAAACCGATTACGTGATGTTCGTGCGCGGGCGGAACTATTTGATTACGACGACCCATTATCTCGGAACGGGTTCGATAACGTTAACCGTATCCGATCGTTATATTGGAAAAGGCGCAGAACGCACGGAACACTCGTATGGGGGGGCCAACGATTACCGAATGGTGTTGTCCGTAGATCCTTCCGGCAACGTATCCTATATCACGTTTGATAAATTTGGCAACCAATACAAAGTCGGTCGCGTTCAAGACGTCGCCGACTCTTCCTACGATTCCACCACGACCTATTCCCACGATATATTGGGTCGGAAAACAGGAGTCACTTCCCCGAACGGGGAAGGCATCACCTATTACTACGACCGCTTTGGCCGTCTCATCAAAGTCATTAGCTCGGATGTCGGCACCATTCTCTTTGAACGCGATTGGGAGGGTAATATCCTTTCGCGCAACCGCAATGGTCAGGTGACGACGTACACTTATGACGCGATCAATCGATTGTTAGTTGAAAATTTCCCCGGAACCGCGAACGACATTTACTATACGTATGACGAAGCCGATATCTCTTCTCCCACTTGGTTGGTCGGAAGACTTCATTTCGCGAATACTCCCGCGCAGATCACGGAGTATGGGTATACCACCCGAGCAGAAATCACGATGAAGAAAATGTTCTTCCACGGCCAATGTCGCAACGCTCAATTCCAATTCGATTTCGGTTGTCCGGACATTGACGGCGATGGGGCAGTTACAGCGACGGATCAAAATCTGGTAACCGCGTTATTGGCTCGGTTAACCGGCCCATCGGATTCGGTTTCATCCTCGGATTACGACTACAATCCATTCCTCGACTTCAATAGGGATGGCTCGGTGACCTATGCGGAGGCTCAAACATTCTACGCCGCCATGAACGAGAACGGCCTCAGAACGAAAACCTATGTTTTCAAGTTCGTTTATGACGATCAAGGCCACCGCAATCAAACGCATTATCCCTCCGCTTTCCAATGGGAGCCGGATTATCAAGAACTCGTTTGGAAAAATGAGTACGACAAGTTCCAAAACTTGTATCTCGCGACGCTGGCCGCTCCTTACAAAACCATCAATTACGGGTATACTCCGGACGGACTGCTCGCATCCGAAACCATGTCGAATGGAGTCTCGACCTCGTTGACCTACAACGCGCGCAATTTATTGGAGACGAACCAAGTAGAAAAATCCGGGATCCCGGTATTCCAGGAGGCCTATGATTACGATCTCGCAGGAAACATCGCTTCCCTTTACGTCGGGAATGCCGTTGGAGTGGAAAAAGCAGCTGACTATACCTACAATCCGTTGGACGAGTTAACCGGCGTGGACAGCCATACCGTGAATTACCGCGGTTATAACCAGGATTATTACGGCGCAGATCTTTCATATACTTACGATTTGGCCGGCAACCGCCAAAGCAAGAACGGCGTCAGTTATTCGTACGATCCTTCTCATTTGAATCGATTGTTGACCGACGACTCGTGCTCTTACTCCTATAACTCGAATGGAAGTGTAACTTCCAAGACGTGCGGCAGTATATCCACGAACTTCAATTATGATTACAACGGCCGTCTTTCGAAAGTGGTTCATGGTGATGGCTCGTGCGAGCTGTTCGAATACGATGAAAACGGCAATCGCGTGAAGAAAACGAGTCAATCCGCGGGTTCTTGCGATCTCACGCTAGCGACATTGTATGCGTATGATGGAAACACGCTTATTGAAGAATACGGGCCGTTATCCGTTTCCGATATCACGTGTTGAAGGTATTGAATATGCAGCCAAAAATTCTGGGATTGGTCGTGTTCTGCTTGTTGGCCTTACTGGTTCCGCTCGCCTATTCCGCTTCACTCTTCGGAAAACCCGTTCAAGAAAATCCCGACCATTTCTTCCAATTAAAAAACGACACGAATTCATCAAACGACACGTGGGTGAATGAAACCAATGGCACGTTGAACGATACTTTCGTAAACGATACGCTGGTCAATGAAACGGGCGCGAACCAGACGTTGAATGCTTCGAATGTTTCGGAATCCACGCCGACTCCCGAACCATCCCCGTCTCCAGATCCAACGATGTTGGTCACGGATGACGGCACGTGCGATCGAATACTGCCTTATGAAGCGGCGTATATTGATCATGGAGGAGGCGGAGGCATTTATCCAAAACATAATCAATATTATTATGCCGGAAGCCGCTTGGTCGCTCGCAGTGACGGCCGATATGGCGGAGAAGTTTCCGCGGTTCGATTCATCCATACCGACTATCTTTCCAGTATCCGGGCGCAAACGGATGAAGCGGGACTGATGCGGGGCTACAACGATTATTATCCTTTTGGAGACAATCTGCGAAGTTCGGGCACGACTCGATTGCGGTTTACGGGTCAAGAACTGGATTCGAAGAGCGGTTTGTACTATATGGGCGCGCGCTTTTACGATCCCAAAAACGGTCGCTTCCTAAGCGTGGATCCGTTGTTTGACGGTACTTCAACACCCTATTCGTACGGGAACAACAATCCCTTGCGATATAACGACCCTACTGGAATGGACGGAGAAGAACAAGTCAATTTATTGCAACGATCGGAACCCGACTTGTCGCTTCCCCCGGTAACGTTTAATCCCGCGTTAGTGGATGAAGGCACGCGGCCTTGGAAGTCATATGGTCCAGGTGCAGTGGATCGCTGGTTTGATCGACAAGGCGAAATGTGGTCGCAGCCTGGGAAATTGCATGCCTTAGGACAAAGAGGATTACAAACTCTATACGGAATTGGATATCTGGCCAGTTTAGGTTCGAGCTCATTGAGCGGAAGTATGGCAAGACTCGAATTAACGGCAGCCATCGTATCGGATCCAAGTGGGTTTGCCTCGGATTTGGGTCATGGTCTGGCTGAACCGTTCGTTTCCACTTACCGCGTTTGTGAAGGAACGGCTTGCCCGGATCAAATGGCGAGCGCAGGATTCTTAGTTGGAGAAATCTTATTACTTAAAGGCGTTGGAAAACTGGCTGAAGTTCCAATGGCCGTCGGTCAAGCGGACCGTATTTTAACTGAATCTTCATTGATCGGAGCTCGCCGTCAGGCGCTGCAAGTGATGATGGGTCGTCCAGGCCGATTCATGACGAATGCGGCATTACGGGAAGGAATGATCGGATATGTGGAGCCAGTCGTGGCGCGTCAAGTCGCGGGTGCAGAGTTAGGCGTGCATGGGGCTCTCATTGCGAATGAAGCGTTCTACGGTGCCGCTGCTCTAGCTCGCTAGTGGGGAAACAAAGCCATATATACTTCTTTTTTCGTAATAACTATTTAGTGATAACCGGTTATGCCCGCAAGAACGTCCCAGTTGTTTGAATCGCAAGAACTCGAAAGAATCGTTCAATCGACTCGACGTCCAGATCTCGGGGAACACATGGATCGGGCCCAGCGCGAGTTAATGGGCCGCATCGGTGAACACGAACGATTTGGATTACATAACGCTCAACGCAACCGCTTGATGCAAATATTGCACAATCAGATTGAACTAAATAGTATCGAGCGTCGCATCGGTCAGCGTCGGGAATCCCGTCTACCTAATGTGGAGCAACATCGGACCAATTTGTTGAAGGTTCTTCGCAATACGAAGAAATTATGGGCGCTTCCCACCCCTGCACGAACGAAAGCAGGCGAGCGTTGGAATCGAATTAATCGATGGCCAAGAGTATTGGGTTGGTTACCGTTTACCAATCGATCATATTCCCGCATCCTTCCTCCTGAAAATCGATTTCACGTCGGTTTCGGCGGTTGGGGCCGTTTGAATGAATTTGAGCGAAAGCTACAGAACAAATTTAGTTCTCCGGAGCCCACTCGGGAACAATTCGATCATTTTACTCTAGGACATGGTGTAACCGAAACGGCTCTAGGTGTATTACAAAAACGTGTTCTAGGACGAAAGTTTGGGCTGTGGGACCGCATCGCTTCATCTGAAGTGCGTCGTTTGACCCATCTAATTAAAAAAGCCCACCAATAACGAGAAGACCTTTTTATCGATGATATCGTTCATTGCGGATTTCATGTGGCCGACAAGTCTTCGAGATCTTTCACGGCTTCCTCCGCTTTCATGTCCAATGCGAGCGCGAGCTTTCTTCCGCAGTTAATGCAATGCTTGTCCCCTTGCACGATCGCTTCAAAGCAGTCTTTATGATACGCGGCCCCGCAGAAACAATGCCCGTACTTCGGGCGATTCTTTGCCGAATTCACGCTCGTGACGAACGTTCCCTTGCATAACTCGCACGACTCCCTTTTTTCATGATCCATCCTGATATTCTTCTGACTGAACACGGTTTGTTGCACGACGGGTTCAGGACGTTTTAATTCAATTCGCGGGCGTTCGTTCTTCTCCGCTCTTTTTTTCACGTGACGTTCCAGAAACGGGCTTTGTTTGCTGTTCCGAATGCGCTGGGCTTCGTTGGGCCCGTATTTTTCCATTAATTCCGTCAAATCCAGTTCCGTTTTCTTTTCTTTCGGCGGTTCTTCAGGAAATTCGATGATCTCATTCGTTTTTTCTGGTTCGAGTTTCGGCGGCGTTTCCTCCACGGGTATACTGGTGGTTTCTTCTTCCACGTCCGGCACCCACGCCATTGCTTTGCGTTCCAGCCACGCGTCCGCGGCTTCTTTCCAGCGCGGTTGATACGCATTGACTCCTGCTATCGAGAGCTTCAACCCCTTTTTTTCCTCATCCATGACGATGAGTTTGCGTCTCATAAGCGTCTGCAATCGTTTCAAAAACTCTCTTTCATGCACATTAAATATTCGTTGAAGTTCTTCCAACGAACTGACGCCTTCCTTCAGCAATTGCAGCAGAACCACGTCGAATTTTTGCAGCTTGGGCTTACTCGTTTTTTTCTTTTTCAGTTTCCTCTTGCGGGGTTTCGCCCCCGTTTTTTCAATATGCGGTTCCTCTGCCATCGGCGTTTCCGGTAACCCGAACGGTTCTTCCATAATGCGTCACATTTTTTCGACTACAACGAATGATACTGCGTAATACCCTTCCTCATTTACGCGAAACGCTCGGTTCAGCAGGCGCTCGTTCTCTTGTTTGGTTGGATCCATCACGAATGCCACGTGATAGGATTCGTTAAAGTACGCGTTCTGAGTCCCGATATCGGTTGAAGAGAGAAAACATCCGTAGCCGGGATGCGAGTGAATCCATCCCACCACCATTTTTTTCGAGAATCGCTTCTTGATTTTTTTGGCGAGTTCCGGGAAGGCTTCGCGTGCGAATTGCACGCTGGCAGATGAAGCCTGGTTTTTCGCCGTAATGAACTCGTCCACGCACACGTACTCTTCTCCTTCCCACGAATACCGGTTTCCGATCAGCAAGCCCATGCCTTCTTTTCCTTCGCGCGCCATGTGCCTCACGTGTTTTTCTGCGGCGTGCAACGCTTTCGCGTCCATATACACGTCGAATTCCGGCATATTACTTCATTCCCATGAACTTTCTTACGCGTTTTTGGAGGCTGGGCGCTTCCCCTTCTTGCTCCAGCGTTTTTCCTTTCTCGAGTGGCGTGATGTCTTTCAGTGCTTCTTCCCGCAGCTTGTCTCTTGGAGCGTCTCCCGCTTGTTTATTCAAGCCTTCAAAGACCACGTGCTTGGGCCGCTCCTCCTCGTTCTCTTCCGATTTCAGCATCAGACTGTAATCGTCTTCCCGAACGACGCGGGGCTTCTTCTGGCTCGTGACTTTTACGACGCGCGGCTTTCCGGCCATGCTTCATCCCCCTTTGAACCTACATATAACGAAAGGGATTAATAGCTTTGCGCACTATATTTCGTTCGTCGAGGCAACAGGTGAAGTGCATGGCGGAATTCAATATCACGGTTAATCACACGACTTCCGGGAAAGAGACGGTTCTTGCCGTCGAACCTAATTTCACGGTGGCCAGCATTCTGGAAGTGCTCACGGAAACCCTTCAGTTGAAGGATCGTTTTGTTCTTGCGACTCAAGACAACAAGATTCTGGATCCTGCAGTGACTCTTGCGGAAGCGGGAGTGAACGAGAACGACGTTTTATTGCTCATGCCCGATCCCACGGGCGGTTAATTCTCTTTTTTTGTAAGGGGGGAGGACCGCATGCCGTTTTTACCGGAAGCCGTGTTCAAGCGTCGACTCGAGTCCGAACACGCTCAAATGCAGAAAAGCCCTTTCTCGTTCCGCGTCAATTCGGATCTCACGGAGTATGAAGTCGCTTTCTCTGGAAAGGGTTTTCAGCGTTCGCAAGGCCGCGTCACCCCTATTCATTCGCATCGCTTGCGGATGACCGTGAAACGCGATTACCCGTATGCGGGTGGTCTCGAGCTCGTTTGGCTCACCCCGTTATTTCATCCCAACATCCGCGAGAATGACGGTAAAGTCTGCATTCAACTCGTCAACGAATGGGCGGCGTCGCAAACGCTCGTATCGGTTTGCCACGCGATTCAATACATGTTAGGACATCCGAACCCTCGCTCTCCGTTAAACATTGAGGCCGCGCGCTTCTTTGACGAGAATCCTCGGGCTTTTGAGGGCCAGTACGCGTTCAAGCGGCCGCGCATCGTCACGAAAGGTGGATAATATTGAAGAAACCGCGCGTGGTGGAAGTCAAGGAACGCGTGGTGCAGGAACGCGCTCCTCCATCGGAAAAGACGCACCGATTCCTTTATCAATACCGGCCGCGCCGTTGAGTTCGAGTACTTATGATCAACGAGGAAGCGATTCAGAGAGCCGTGCACGATATTCGCGAAACGGAATCGCGCCTTCAATCCTTTGCCAGCCACTTAAAAAAAAATTCTCCAGAGTTCGGCGCTAACGATTTGTTGGACTCGAAGCTCATGGTTCCCGTAGTGGATTCAGAGGTCAACGGCTCCATTTCTGCCGTGGATGGCGGATTGCTCGCCGAAGAACTGCACTCCCTTGATTTGTTGCTCGTGCGCAGCGCAGCCGTCGTATTCAAGTACGAGCACAGCAAACTCAAATCCTATTCGTTTATTCCGTCGGGGTTCCCGCCTTACGACGTGTTTACACCGGCCGCTCTGGATACCCACGAGTTCGCGTGGTTCAAGAACCTCAAGCGCTTGAACTCCGAAATTTCCCGCGCGCTCGAGATCGTGAAAATTCATTCCGTTGACGCGTTGTTTCTGGACGGTTCCATTGTACCTCAACTTTCCGACAAGCCCCCGCATGATTCACCGTTATACGCGGATTACCGGCTACTCGTCAAACAGCTTCTCGAACTGTACGCGGTATGCGAAGAAAAGAATTGCATGCTACTGGGCATCATCAAGGATTCGAAAGGCAAGCACTTTCTATCCCTATTGAAGCGCGAGCTTTCACTTCCCGCTGCTCAAACTCAAATTCTTGAGCGCACCAACGACACCGCGTTCATTTTCACGTTGCTGGAACCGAAGCAACGCACGTTCGCGTTCCGCTATTCGGCTCTCCCTGAACATCCGATTCTTAAAGACTTGGGGGTTTTTCGCGAGCGTATCTGCAGCGTGTATCTTAAGGCGGTGAAATACGATCGCCCGTTACGCATCGATTTCCTTCTTCCCCAGCAGGAAACCAAGCACCCTCTCTCCTTCGTCAACCGCCTCACCTCCCTGGTTTATTCGTTAAGCAAGCACAACCCGAAATATGCGTACCCTCCCGTACTCATTGAAGCGGATTTGCGGGCTGCCATGCATCCGAAGGAAATGGATCTGGTCTACAAGCGCGTGGCATCTTCTTTAGGATTCCAGCCCAGCATTTTCAAACTGCGCAGGCACTCGCGTCCTTTCCGTTAAAGGTTTTCTCTCTGGTGAATGCCTTCGTATAACGCATCCGTTTCCGCCGCCAGTTTGTGAAAAACCATTTGCGCGATTTTCGCTCCTTTCTTGAGCTTCAATCCCTTCGGATTTCCCACGATGATGACGCTTTCGCCTTTGCCGTTGTATCCCGGGTCCCAGAACCCTTGGTGCATGACGCATCCGCACCGCATCAATGAAGATCTCAAAATGGTGTGCGCCGCCAGGTCCGCCGGCAAACGCACTTCTTCCGCGAACTGCACTTTATACGTTCCGGGCTTCAACTCCAGCCATCCATTGCTTTCCCACTCCATCTCTTTCGCGTCGCTGATTTTCCTCTCGGAATTGTCGAAGTCAATGGCGCCCTGGCTTTCAAACGAATACACTTTTTCGACGCGCAAGTCAAATCCGGCGGGTTGCAACTGGCTTTTAATTTCCTGGTAATGGGTGATCAATTGGTCTTGGAGAATGCGTTGCAATATTTGTTCTCGGTTGATGATCATTTACTTCCCTCTTTTTCCAGCTCGGATTAAAAACGCGTTTTTTCTTCCCTCGCTTTTTTCATAGTCGCCCGTAAAGAACGCGGTTTCCATATCCGTTGTTTTTCCGCTGGAAATGACGGTGCAGAAATGCGTTCCTTTCATAAAAACCGCAACGCCTTTAGGCCGGACGTATTTTTGCAGCTTTTCCGCGATCTCGCGCGTCAGTTTTTCTTGAATCTGCATTCGATGACTCAACGCTTCCACGAGTTGGAGAAATCTCGCAAGCCCCAGCAATTTCCCGTTCGGCAAGTACGCGATCGTGCATTCCCCGTGGAACGGCAGGCCGTGGTGTTCGCATAAACTGTGGAACGGAATCTTTCGGAATACCACTTCCCCGTGTTCGCCGCTTTTCCTGGTTTTCAGTACTTTTTTCCAATTCGTTTCATACCCTTCATTAAAGAATTCCAGCATTTCCGCGAGTTTTTGGGGCTTGATGATTCGTTTCACAGCTGGTACGCACCCGCGACCTCCATGTTTTGTCCCGTGATATACGCGCTTTTCTCGCTGGCGAGGAACAAGACCGCTCGCAACACTTCATCGTATTTCGCGTATCGTTTCAATGGAACGTTTCGTTTTTCTTCGCTGATTTCCATGATGCCGGGAGATACCATGTTGCAGGTAATCCCGTTTTGCACTTCTGATGCAGCCACGCTTTTTGTTAGAATCAATAAACCGGTTTTCGCTGCGGAATATGCTGTGGTGAGGGGTTTGGCTTGAATGATTCCGCAACCGACGGCTCCCATGTTGATGATGCGCCCGTATTTTTGCATGTGCATGATGGGGAGCACGGCATGCGTGCAGTAAAACGCCCCGTTCAAATCCGTGTCGAGCACGCGCTTCCATTCATCCGGTTGCACTTCCGTCACGTGTTTATGTACGTATACCGAGGAGGCGTTGTTCACAAGAATGTCGAGTCCGTGCAAAAACTCGGAGGCATCCCGCACCATTTTCACGGCTTGCTTTGCGTCTGTCAACTCCGCGGGAAACGCCTGGCTTTTCCTCCCCATTTCCTTGATTCCATTAACGACTTTTTCCGCTTCCTTTTCACTGTCTCGGTAGTGGATGGCGACGTCCGCACCTTGTTTCGCGAGCTCGAGCGCCACATGTCTTCCGAATCGCACGGCGCTTCCGGTAATCAATGCTTTTTTTCCCTTGAATTCCATGACGACCCCTCTTTCAAAACCTTCTATTCCTGAGCGCTTTTAAGACTTGGGTTGATTCCGCTCTAGAGGGTTTCGTGCGCCTCTTACTCTTCTTGTCTCTTGTCGGCTGGAGCATCCGAAGCTATTCACGTGAGTCGGGTTTCGATGAGGTGCTCATTCACCCTTTCCCTTAATCTCGGTGGAAGAACCCCGTACCGTATTTTTCTGATTCCCATAGCGTGAATGTCCCCCGAGGCGAATCGCTTTCGTTGTTCGAGCGTCGGAAATTTTGGATGGGAAATCCTTTCCTTCAGGTTTTTCTTGGCCATGACGCCATTGAGTTCGATCCAATTATTTAACTTAATGTTGAACAAGTTCTTATTCCCGTTCGGGAATGATTAGCTTCAGTCAAGAGGGGTTTTTAATGGGTTTAGCCATCTTCTTTAACGGGGTAGTGGGAGATGTCGCGGTATTTCAAAAGGGCTTCAAAGAAAGCGGGGTTGAGTCCGGGTACGGCAGTATTCGTGGGCGAAAAGAAAACGGATCGCGTGGAAATCACGCTTTTTAATTTTACTTCGGATGACGTGAAAGAACTTAAACCGGACTCGTTTGATGCGTGTTTTCCGATCAAAGACGCGCCCTCGATTACGTGGATTAACGTGGACGGCGTGCACGATTCGCAAGGGATCCAGAAACTGGGAGATCGTTTGGGTTTTCATCCGATGCTCATCGAGGATATCGTCCATACTGATCAACGCCCCAAGCTCGAGGATTTCGGGGACCACCTTTTTTTAGTCATGAAAATGCTCTATTTTGATCGGGAAAAAAAGAGGGTGGAGTCCGAACAAGTCAGCGTGATTCTTGGAAAGCAGTACGTGATTTCTTTTCAGGAAAAACCCGGAGACGTTTTTGATCCGCTTCGCGAACGTCTTCGCAAGGGAAAAGGACGGATTCGGAGGATGGGCGCCGATTACCTTTTTTATACGTTGATCGATTCCGTCGTCGACCATTATTTTGTCATTCTGGAGGAATTGGGGGAACGCATAGAGCAATTGGAGGGAGAACTGGTGGCGAACCCGTCCCAGTCCACGCTGCATTCCATTCACGCCATGAAAACGGATTTGGTGTTCTTGCGGAAGGGCGTGTGGCCATTGAGGGAAGTCATCAGCGGACTCCAGCGGAACGAATCGAAGCTGATCAAGAACCAGACCGCCGTGTTCTTGCGGGACGTTTACGACCACATCATCCACGCCATTGATTCCATCGATTCGTACCGCGATCTTTTATCCGGGATGATGGACCTCTACATGTCCAGCATCAGCAATCGGATGAACGAGGTCATGAAGACCTTAACCGTTATTGCCACTCTCTTTATTCCGCTGACGTTCATTGTCGGAGTGTACGGCATGAATTTTCGTTTCATGCCCGAGTTGGATTGGCCGTTAGCCTATCCGATTCTCTGGATGTTCATGATCGCGATATCATTCGTCATGCTGTTTTATTTCCGGAAACAAAAGTGGGTATGACCGCGGTTTTCGCAATCCCCATTGAACCAAGAATAAAAAAAATGCGGAACGTTCAGAGCCTCCGGCCGGACTCATTCAAACGATATACCCCCATCCATTCGTTCGCTTAAACCGATTCCGTCATTTCATGTAAACGTTATCGTGGTGGTCGAAGTCTATGATGACAACGGTTTTGTCTTTTTCCCTGATTTCATAGACGAGTACAAACGATCCCGCAATATGGACCCGTCGTTTGTTATGAAGGGGGAAATGAAGCGGTTTGAAATGATGGGGGCGCTCGCGTATATGCCGGACCTTCTTGCCAATGACTTCGAGTAGCCAGCGGTTCTTTTTTCGCATCTTTTTGAACCGGGCATACGCTTCCGGAGACACTTCGAGACCATACATGCCGCCATCAGCTCAGAAACTCTTTTTCGAAGTCCTTCACTGTAATCGTTTTTTGCTTGCCGATTTTCCGAATGCGTTCCACGTATTCCGGTCGAAGTTCGGGTTCCAAGAGTTCTTGCTCGTACTCTCGCGCCATCTCCTCAATCGCCTCTGATTTGGTTCGCAAATTCTTTTTCGCTTTAATCACGTTCAACACGCGGTTTGCTTCTTCCGAAATATTGACTAATGCATGCACCATGTTATCACCATATCAATATGAACTAAGTCCATATATATTCCTTTCGGAAGGGTATGCTGCCGTTGAAATCTAAAAATCCGGAAGCCTCCGGAGGGACTCGGCCAAAAGGTGCAAAGCCCGTACCTCGAGACAAATCCAATGGCGCTCGTGTCTAGCAAGTATTATAAAGCTCGTTTTACTGCTGTTGTAAGGGACTTAGAATGTACGTCGGTTCATCTATTCGGAAGGAATTGAACGCAGCGAAGAAGAGCTTTGAAGAAGCCAGGGATGCTTTCGAATCTTTGCAGGAAACGCTGGAAGTCCTCGCAGACAAGAAACTACTAAAAGGAATTCGTTCATCTGAGAAGGATTTTTCGGATGGCCGATTTCATTCCATTGTTAATCTGAAGGTGTAATTCGCATGGAAGTGCTTTATTCCAATCACTTCCAAAAGTCTTTCCGCAAGTTGCCTCGCAATATTCGGGTGCGGCTGCTCCGTGAAGTTACGCTTCTTGGCCAATTTCCTCGCGCGGGCAAACGGCTTCACGGGCGCCTGTCGAATTTCTTTAGCTTGCGGGTCGGCGACTACCGGATCATTTACTCTTTAAGCAAGAACGCCGTTCGCTTGCATGACGCGGGGCACCGTCAGAATATTTATTCCTAATCGATCGCCTTTTTGTCATGCTTTTCCGTAAGCCTCCGGCGTGGCTCGCCCAAAAGGTGCAAAGCCCGCACTTATTAAAACCGAGGAAGACTAGTAAGAAATAGGTGGTTCCATGCGAGGGGCATTCCGTACCTTTCTTGTTTTTTTCATATGTTTTCTTTCGCTGAACGTGGCGTATCCGTCAAGCACCGTCATTACCGACATCTCGTTTAATCCTGCGACCTATTTCAATGCCGCTTCAGGAAGCGATAATTTTCCGATGACTTGGGCGGATGACGGTCATCAATACACGAGTTGGGGTGACGGAGGCGGTTTTGAAGGATCCAATACCCTTTGTCGCGCTAGTTTGGGTTTAACTCGCATTGAAGGGGATGCCGTCGATTTCGTGCCCGTCAATTTATGGGGGTGCCATGCGTTGGGGGACGGCAGTTGCGAAAATCCAGAACATGCGCCTCCTGCTTCGTGTGCTGCAGAAAATCCCGCTACGTTTACCGGCAAGTCTTACGGGATCGTTTCCATTGATGGCGTATTATACATGTGGGTCAGTCCGGGTTCCAATAATATGAATTACGATAATGCGAGGCTGGCGCGTTCGTACGATCATGGGGCAACTTGGGAACTTCAAAACAATTGGATGTTCACTGAAGAAAACGAATTGATTTTACCCAGCATCTCGCAGTACGGGGAGGATGCGGCGTCGCCGGATGGATTCGTGTATATGTACGCGACGCGGTTGAAGGATGCTACCGGTCTCAAGGTTCAGGTTCCCGGGGAAGTGGATTTAATGCGCGTTCCTAAAGATTTCATTTGGGATCGGGATCAGTATGAATTCTCGACTGGTTTAAACCAATGGACGAATGACTTGACTCTCCGACAACCCGTTTTCATTAAAGAGAATGTGGGTTGGGCACCTCCGGTTGTCACGTATCATTCTCCTTCGGGGAGGTACTTATTGGTCGGCGATCACCACGTGGGAGACAACGGCGGGGTTTCAGGTAGCGGCATGTCTATTTTTGAGGCACCGAATCCTTGGGGGCCCTGGTATACCGTAGCCATTTTTGATTCTTGGGATTACGAGCCTTCATTCTTTTACAATTTTCCGAGCAAGTGGATCAGCGCGAATGGAGAAACGGTTTGGCTCGTGTTTTCCGGACAAGGATCGTTCGATTCCTTCAATCTCATCCAGGCCACGCTGACTTTTGAAGGCGGCGGCTCGGATATTTATTGCGAGGAGGATTTGGGCGGACAATGTTTAGAGGATTGTAGTCAATTCAATGAATGCGTTTGGGATGCCGAGGGTTATTGTTCGACTGGAATCTGCTGTATCGGATCGTGCACGAGCACGCCGACACCCGTTCCTTGCGAAGCATTGGGTGGGTCGTGTCGCGCCAACTGCGGTTTCTACGATGATTGTTTCTTGGAGGATGAAGGGTATTGCGGGTCCGGCGTATGTTGTTTGGGTTCATGTTCTCCTACGGCTGTTCCGGGATACTCCTATTATTGGGTGGAGGCCGAACACTTTTCGTCCTTGCTCGGAGCGTGGGTCATTGATGTGGATGAAGACGCTTCCAATGGCGAATTCGTGCTCGTTCCGTTCAATGCAGGCGGCGACGCCGACCTCTTGACCTATTCTTTCGAGGTTCCCGTTTCAGGAGAATATCGCGTTTGGGGTCGTGAATTGTCTCCTCACACGGCAGCAGACAGCGTGTTCATTCGCATGGATGGCGGTGCAGAATATATTTGGGATACGGCGGGCGGCAACGTGTGGCGGTGGGATGTCGCGAACAGCCGTTCTCCTCCTTTGGATCCTCTTGCGTTTGATCTTTCCGCTGGTTTCCATACGTTGACGGTTCGCAACCGTGAGGATGGAATGCAATTAGACAAGCTGTTGATAACGAATGATCTGGAGTACGTTCCTTCTGGAATGGGCGAGCCCGAATCCACGGTCACTCCTTCACCGGTTCCGACTCGCTGGCCTCCTGGTGGCAGTCCATTGATGGTGGGGATTCCGAAACAAACCGTTTTGCGGGGAGAGTCAGGGTATCTTGCGGCTGAACAAGAATATCGACGTCGTCAAGAGGAACGAGGTCTTTTCTCTAACAGCGTCTGGCTTATTCTACTCTTTTCAGTGGCTGTAGCGAGTGCTTGGTTCTTCCACGACAAACGTAAACGCGTCATTCACAAGAAGATACGAAATTAAAAAAAAGAATTCAAGCCTCCGGCGGGAATCGCACCCGCGACCTCTTCCTTACCAAGGAAGCGCTCTACTACTGAGCTACGGAGGCATGGGAATACGCGCTTTCTTTTGGTGAAGCTTTTCTTTATTAAAGAAAAGGTTCGCGCTCTACTACTGAGCTACGGAGGCGCTTTTATTCGCTTCTTCTTTTGGTGAAGCTTTTCTATTAAAAAAGAAAAGGTTCCGTCTCTACTACTGAGCTACGGAGGCATGTCAAATCAACCATCGGGGTAAAGAAGCAGCTACCTCTTTCTTAGGACAAAATAGCCTTTAAAAACGTTGGTAGCCATACCAGTATTCTCTTCTTTTACAGAAGTTTTCGTGAACCAGTATGGGCAAGTTTCCTTTAGCTGACAAAGCGTTTCTATCGGTCGTCGTTTGCTTGAAATGCAAGACGCGCAATCCGAAAGGGACGGTGAAGTGCCGCAAGTGCAATTATCCTCATTTGCGACCCAAGCGCGCGCGCCGAAAGGAAGCCAAGGGCGGAGGCAAGTAATCCGCGGCGCATTAACGCCTATGAGTTCATTCATCTAGGCGTATCCATGACGCTTTTAAGCTTTCATTAAAAAAAGGTTTACGCAGGGGTACCCAAGTTCGGTCAAAGGGGCGGGACTTAAGCGACCTCTTTTCTTTTTGTAAAGAAAAGACCTCGACGAGAAAAGAAAGGGTTTTAGGAAATCCTGTGCTGTAGAAGCTTCGAGGGTTCAAATCCCTCTCCCTGCACTCAGCCCTGGGCTGGAAGTGCCCAGCTGTAGAATCGTCTACGGTGACTTCCCCTATAGGCTGTACGCTTCTACCTATTTCCTTTGATTAGTTAAAACGAGGTACCGAAAGGCTTAAATATACTAATAAATACAAATAGGTTATGAATTTGTAAAATAAAGTGATGACTATGTATAACGTGGAATTTGCGCATGCGCCGAACTTGAAAACCGTCATCATGGTGGAAGAGGTTTTGGCAAACATGAAGAAGAGCGTCATTACAATTGCCGAACTGAAAAGAATGCTTCCGAAGCAGGTCAACCACTATACCTTGATGGTTATTTTAGAATATTTGGAGGCCAGCAACAAGATCGCTGTTTCCCTGAAAGGTATTTCATGGATCGCCAATGACAATCCTGCTCTCAGGAAAGCCATTGCCAGAGGCCTTGAGCTATGAACAAGACCGTCCGAGTCGTTCTCTCGCCGGAAGCTGAGAAAGTGTACCGGTATTTGAATGAGCGAGCACCCAAGTCAAAACGCGACAGGAGCATCCTGAACGCAATCAATAAAAAAGTCGAGCTGATCAAGGCCAACATTCATTATGGAGAGCCCATCTCTAAAGATAAGATTCCTGACGAGTACAAGCGGAAGTACGGGATCAAGAACCTGTTCCGCGTAGAACTCCCTCAATTCTGGAGAATGCTGTATTCGCTGACCGAAGGGGGAACAGAAGTTGAAATTGTTGCCTTCGTCCTTGAAATCAGTCCTCACGGGACATACGATAAGCGGTTCGGTTACAAACGCAAGTGATCAGAGACTGCAGCAAGACGTTGGCTTGAGCTACTTCCCCTGCACTCAGCCTTGGGCTGTGAGTTCCAGGGGTTTGCGCATTGGGTGACTACGCTTGCGGGTTTGTAGTCACCTTTTCTTGAGCAGCCGCTTGAGGGCGCGGTATTCCTTAAGCATCAGCTCGATTGTCGGCCGGATGTTCTGGCTGCGCTCGTATTCCTGCAGGGCGGCGTAGTATTCCTGCCGGTTGCGGAGCTCGATGTTTAGCGGGGGAAGG
Organism: Microcaldota archaeon; assembly: GCA_018819225.1. Classification (GTDB taxonomy): domain Archaea; phylum Micrarchaeota; class Micrarchaeia; order Norongarragalinales; family SBBD01; genus JAHJQN01. Next base: position 330,290 of record JAHJQN010000004.1, on the reverse strand, counting down.
CCGTGCTTGAGGAGGATGTTGTTCAATAGCAGCCTTCCGACTCGGCCGTTGCCGTCCTGGAACGGGTGGATGTTCTCGAACTGGTTATGCACCACGGCGGCCAGTACCAGTGGAGGATATTTTTTCTTGTTCTCACCGTACCATTTGACTAGCTTGCCCAGTAGGCTACGCACCTGCGTGGAAGGCGCGCCGCGGTGGATGACGTTGCCTCTCCCGTCGCCGATTACCACTTCGACACCTCGACCGCGCAGCCTTCCAGCAAACGGTTTCGAATTCCGGAAGACCAGCCGGTGGAGTTCGAGTACGAGGGGAATGGAAACGGGGTCTTTGGTCTTTCGTATGAATTCGATTGCCTTGGCAACCCCGTAAGTCTCGGAAATGTCTTCTTTCGGTTTGTCCGGCCACTTGTCCCTTTCCAGAATGTCGCCGACTTCGTTTGCAAGAACCGAAGAGCCTTCGATGGCGTTGGTGTCGAATGCGAACGCTTCGGTGAATTTGCGCCAGTCCTCTTCCGACAGGTACCTTACTGCGATTTCCCCCCTGGTTTCGAGTGTTTCAAGTTCCCGCAGTTCGCTGGCGGAGAGAGCCGTTTGAAACGGATCTCGGATTGAGCCTATTGCCGAAATCCGAAAACTGAGACGCTCTTCAGCACGGACCTTCCTTGCAGCCAATTCGTCTGAGGAAAGGCCAGACCCCAGATAAACCCGCAGTTTAACTACTTTCCCTTGCCGGCGGTACGAATGAGCAAGGTAGAATTTCTTTTTCCTGCCGATCGTGCGAATCTCGATATGCATACGATCCTTAGGTGACTACAAATATATAAAGGTTTCTACAAATATGACTACGAATACACGACAAGCCGGTCTGCACAGAGCCATAGGCTCGCTGCCCTCCCCCTGCACTCAGACGTGAAAATGGTTATCTTACCTTGTAATGAAAGCGTTTTTCGTACTCTTTATGCTTGAACCATTCCAAGAGGATGGAAACAATCTCGATTTGGTTGCCGACCAGCGTGTAAACTAATCGCCAGCCGTTCGGCAAATCGTACTTCCGCAAGTTGTTGATGCCGTATTTTCGCACGTAATCCTTCGGCCATAGTCTACGGGGGATTTGGATGCCGCAAAACGGGTCCTTCTTGAGGTCTTGGATGGCTCGTTCCAAGTATTCCGCCAGTCTCTTTTCTTCCGTTTTTCCCGCCTTCAACTTGAGGTATGTCTCGTATAGCTTCCTGTCTACAAAGCGCACGCGGATAGTGCGGGAATCGTTCATGCTTCGATGCCCTCTCGTTTTATTCGCTCCAATAGCTGGGGGTTCCAGAGCCACGTAATCGTTTTGTCCTTCTCGATGTGGATCTTGCCCGAATATTCCAAGTAATCAAGAATGGTGGTGTACGTCGTCCACAGGACTTTCCTTGGAAGTCCTCTCCAGATTTCCGTAATCGTCTTGTCGCTACGGTGCTTGAAGAGTTCCTTTTCCACCATGAGTACGGTATCCAGCCGGGGATAGCGGTCCAAATTCCGGGGCTTGAACGAAACGAAGATATTTTCCATATTAATCAACCGATAAATATATCAACTGATAAATATTTAAATGTTTCTTCGGACAAGGATTCCGATGGTCTGCTTCAAGCCCACGGCTGCGCTTACTCCCCCTGCACTATCTTTTTATAAACCGTCAACTAACTTTTATTATGAAAAAGAGACGAGTTCAGAAAAAAGACGCCTTCAACCGATTCCTCTATTCCCCTTATCCGTATCTGATTGCGGGAGTCGTTTTCGGGGTCTCGGCTATTGATTCCTCCTTGCGAGGAAATTCGTCTGGGACGTTTCCATTAGGGCTGGCTTCCGGAATCATGCTCGTGGCCTTCGTTTTTCGGACGCAATACTTGAAGACAACAAGAAAAAGCTAGTCAACGGTTTTTCTTGAACTCGAGCGCCAGCGAATTAATGCAATAGCGTTTTCCCGTGGGTTGCGGGCCGTCATCAAACACGTGCCCCAAATGACCTCCGCATTGCTTGCACGATACTTCCACTCTCTTCATTCCAAGACTCGCATCCGTTTTTAGTACTACTTTTTTATTATTGATGACATCATGAAAACTCGGCCATCCACTCCCCGAATCGAACTTGGTTTCGGAGGAGAACAACGAACTACCGCAGTTCGCGCACTCGTAAACCCCTTTTTCCTTGTGGTTCAGCAGCCTACCGGAAAAAGGGGGCTCGGTGCCTTTTTCCATTAGGATGCGATGTTGTTCGGGTGAAAGCGTTTTCTTCTTCATTCCCATGCACCTCTTTTCATGCGTTCCCCCAAGCATTATTAGGCACCGGTATTTGAATATTCGGTTATGGTCACCAAATTTCTGTTGGGTCGAACGGGCGCCGCAGCGATCGTGGGCGGCGTTCTATTATTTCTTGCGGGCGTCCTGCAGAAATATCCGGATGAAAGCACGGTATTCTTTTGGGCGAAATTACTTGTTGCTGCAGGAATATCGCTGCAGTTCGCTTACGTGCTCATGCAGTTGCTGCGAAAGCCCGAAAAAGCGTACGCGCCTTCCCCCATCAAGCGTCTAACTTCCAAGCGATTGGTGAGTCGTGCGCCGGGAAGAAAGCCTTAAAAATGAGGGAAACGGTAGTATACTTCCTACTTCTCCGTTTCTGGAGAGCGAGTGGTTTCCATTTCATGAACTACGAAAACATGTTGACAGAGGTTTACGCGTCCCTTCCCGAGAAGAAGTCTTCCGGCGAACGTTTTGAAGTGCCTATCGCGGACGCATTCATTGAAGGCAATAAGACGTTAATCCGTAATTTTGACGCGATTTGCCAAACGCTTCGTCGCAAGCCCGCAGACCTGGCGAAGTTCTTGTTTCGGGAACTGGCCGTTCCGGGGGTCATGGAAGGCGGGCGTTTGCTGTTGCAAACCAAGGTCAGTGACCGCTTGATTAATGAAAAAATCGGTTTGTACGCCCAGACGCACGTGATCTGTCATGAATGCCATAAGCCGGATACGTCGATCGAGTCGCATGGGCGAAGCGCGAAAATATTGATTTGCGAGGCGTGTGGTGCGCGATCGCCCGTATTAGTGTGATCCCATGGGATTTTACCGAAAGCCGCGACACAAGAAGAAACAAAACCGTGGCGACCAGCCTTTCCGGTTGCGTCTGCCCCGCGAGGGTGAACTGTTCGGAGTCGTGCGGGAATTGGTGGGGGGTTCTCGTTTATTTGTTAATTGTGAAGACGGCAAGGAACGCTTGTGCCGCATTCCTGGACGCATTCGCATGAAGCTCTGGATGCGTTCCGGAGACATCGTGCTGATTACCCCGTGGGTCGTTGAATCGGACGAGAAAGCGGATATTGCGTACCGGTATACGCGGCCGCAAGTGGAGCAATTAGTTAAAAAGGGCCTGCTGCGCATCTGAATCCCTTCTGTTCACTCTTTTCCACAACACTTTTATTCTCTGGGACTCGTCTGTATCCTCATGCGGTTACTGTTTAGTGTTCTGCTCATCCTTTGGGCCGTGAACGCGTTGGCAGCACCTCCCATTCAGTTGCCTCCAGCTTGTGCGTTGGTTCCCTCCGAGTACTCGGGAGACGTGCAGACGACGATTTCCTTGTCGATTAACGTGTCTCACGTGTGCGGTTCCATTTCAATAGAAATGGATTGCGCGAATGAAGGTTTGCCGGATGTTTACGAGCTCATTCGTTCGGAAGAAAGCTGCGGGTATACGTCGGAACTCTTTTACGCGAATTGCACCTATAACGCGTCCGGCGAATTTCTTGCGAATGCATCGCTGGAGGCTCCGGCGGTTTCGTTGGAATGCGGGGTAGCTACCGTCGATGTATCTTGCGGCAATGATCAAACCGGTTTCTCGTGCGGAGAGGACGCGTTTTGTTGTAGCGGCGGCTGCAGTGGTTACCCGTCCGAATGCGGGGCTTGCGGAATCAATACGTCTTATGTTTGTTCGAATCAAACGTGGTTATGCGAACCGTTGGCGAATGGAACGGTTTGTAACGACGTTTGCGGCGCTCAGAATCTTTCCACGCATGGAACGTGCCAAGGCGGTGAATGCGTGGCAACCGTATCCCCGTGTACTTTGGAAACGTATTGCGATCAAGGGGTTTGTGGGAGCGGGTTGTTCGCGTGCACGTTTAATGGAACGAGCGCTCAATTTGAATGGAGTTTGGATGGTTCTCAATGTGCGGGTCAGCCCGTGTGTCCTGGCAACGCGTGCGTTTCGGTAGGGGGAGGGTCATGGCATTATGCGTTTACGGAGGGCAAGGCGGGTTGTTCGTTGGAATCCGATCGGTGTCGGTCGCCGGGTTGTTGCAGTGCGGTTTGCGATCCCGTTAAAGGTTGTTCGCAGGTACCGGGGGCGTGTCAGGATTCGTGTACTTCGCAACAGCTTAAAATTGCCGGAGAATGTTTGGGTTGCGCGGCGGTATCCGTTTCTTCTTCATGCAATTACCGGGAGTGGACGTGCAATTCGGGTAATTCGTGCCAGTTCATTAATTGCGGGGGAATCGGGTATTCCTGCGAACGCGTTGGTTTGGAATGGCAGTGGACCTCTGGAGGCAGAGGATGTTTAACGGGACAACCGGGCATCACGGTAGCTCCCTTGCCTCCTTCGGAAGATCCCGCGTTCTATCCTGGAGCGCTTCCAGCCCCTTCGACGTACACTCTTCCTTCTGCGACGTGGGATGCGACGCCGTTGCCTCCTAATACGGCGGTGAAAAAGGAGGTGCGGCCCACCATTATTCCTGAACTGGAAGAAATCATTAACTCCATTCTCGTCCTGGAGTACTATTTTTCTCCCGAGGTCATTGACTCGACGCGCAAGACGCGGGTGTTCGTGTTCACGGATAGCGAGTCTCGTCTGGCATTCAATTTACCTTGCAAGGGACCGTCCACGTGCATTTGCCGCCCCCCATTTGACGGTACGCATTCCAACTTCATTTGCGAGATTTTTCCTCCCGTGAATGGGACGTACGCCATCCGTTTATCGAATGCCTTAAACGAATCCGGAGTGTTCGTGGCGCGATTAATTCCGGGAGAGGAAGCCTTTTTGTATACGGTCTATATTCCTCCTCGTCCGAATGCGTATATTGTTTATGGGGCGCTATTGGCGGTCGCGGGCTTGCTGGGGTATGGTTTCCTGAAAAGCGTGCGTTCGTACCGGAAGCGTGCGAAGGAACCCGCACTTTTGGAGGCCGAACGCGTTCGTATGGAAAATGAAAAGCAGGATCTCAAGTACCGTTTGTTGAAGCGTCAAGTGTCGCAAGACGTTTATCGTTCCAAGATGTTGGCGAACGAGCGGAAGTTGACGGAAATCAAGTCCCGTTTGGAAACATTGAATAAGCAGCGCGCCTCGTATCGCGTGCGCCGGTTATTCAAAAAATAGAGCGGGCTCGGAGGGAGTTTCGCATAAGCGCTTTATTTTTCACGGGAATAAAACGGGTTTCGAACCCTCGACCTATCGGTTAAGAGCCGATCGCTCTGCCGGCTGAGCTACGAGCCCTTGGCTCGAATTATTCGATTCATTTATCTTTAAATGGCTTGCTATTCGGGCGCGATTCCGAGTGCGTGTAGGGCGACGGTTGCATAACTTCCGGCAGGTAAGGAAAATCGAAGTACTGACCAGTCATTCTCTTCATTCGCCTGGAAATCGTTCAGGAATAGGAACAAGGGTCTCCAGCCACCTTTCGGGCTGAGTTCAGGCAAGCTGCGCAGGTGGAATTGTTGAAGCGAAATCCCTTCTTCGGCGAGGAGATTCTGTTCGGCTTCTCCGAGATCGCTTTCGTATCCGATGAGGCGTCCCAAGAGCACGGCCTTGCGTTCATTCACCTTTTCTTGCGCCATTTCTCTTTGTTCTGCATCCTCTATTCGATGCATGGTTTCGAGGTTTGGAAAACCGTTTTCGTTTAATGACGCATACGCGTCCCCGATGTTCGCGTGGAGTAAATGGCCTGCCCTTTTTCGTCGTTCAGTCACTTGATTAAACAAGTGGCTTTGGTATGCGTGGACAAAGAGGAGTTGCATGCTGCGGTGCAGTTTTCGGAACGCGCCCAAATGATCGTTCGGTTGTTTCGCGAGATGGGCGATGAGCGTGCGCTCGATTCGCAGGTGCTGCGGGAAGGTGCGGAGCGCTTCCGTGTAATCCATGGTTTCCTTTAACCGCTTTCGAGCGTGTCGCGCTTCCGCGTGATGTTCCTGTTCATCGTGGGCGGTGAGATAATGGGTGATCGCTTCCGCATATTTTTCCTGCACCAGTCGTTTTCCAATTTCGTGTGTGATGTTGCGAACGCTTCCGAATCGTTGGGGTCCAAATAGGTTTGGGATCGTCATGGAGGCGGCGCGCGCTTTTTCTTGAATCGTTTTCGCGTCGTAGGTTTTGCTGGGCACTCGGATAGTGAACCGGTTGCCCATGACCTCCCCTAAAGCCACTTTTTCTTTTGTTTTCCATGCGCCGAGAATCGTGATATCTTTTATTCTTAGGTTCATGATGCGCTCGGGTTCCACGGCGAAAGCGGAACAGCGTTGGGTCGTTACGGCGTTTCGGTCTTTGTTGCCTGCGTAATTCAAGCGTTTTTGGGACAGGTGCAGGCGGCGCGCAACCTCCCGAATGGCGTGTGCGGTCGTCCATAGTCGTTTTTGGAGGATGAATTGCGTGAAGTAGTAGGCGGGTTTGAGGTCGTCCTCATCTTTTTTCGTAAACGCTTCGTTTATTTTGAGCACGTCTCCGGTTGGAATAATTTCTTCGACGATGAAGTGTTCGGGTTCAAATCGCATGGAGGATAATCACCGGGGGTGCACAAGCGTTTCCTATATAAACATGCAACGTCTCATTCTTTTGTTCGAGGTCTATCAATACCTTTGTTTGGAACGTTTCCCTTTTTTAGAGGGTCGCACGGCTTATGGATTTCATTTCGGTTATCCCTTTCGCGTCCAAGGAATTGAAGAAGAACGATGGCATTTGGCAGCGCAAGTTGGAGCAACAGGGCCGCGTTTCCATGTCCTGGTCTTCGGATGGACTGCAATTGGATGGCGAGCCGGGAGATGTGTGGGCGGCGAAACAAGTATTGCAAGCCATGAATTGGGGGTTTCCGCCGCAGAAAGCTTTTAAACTTTTCAACGATAATTTTTTCATCGAAGTGCTTAATCTCAAGCTGCTTGTGCGTAATGAAAAAGCGATTACGCGTTACAAGGGCCGGATTATTGGCGTTCAGGGAAAAGCCAAACGCACGATCGAAGAATTGAGCGGTGCATTCATCGCGATTTCGGATGAGGATGTCGCGATACTCGGGGAATTCGAGGATCTGCAGGACGCGAAGGAAGGGATTCTGCGGTTATTGGAAGGAGCAACCCACTCAACGGTTTTCGCGTACCTGGAGAAGCGGAACCGCGAGAAAAGGCTGAGTTTGAAATGACGGAAAAACCGAAACCCATTGAAACTGGTCAGACCGCGGATTCGGCAAAAGAATCGTCGTTTGATGATACGGAGCGCGTCATGGCGAAGGACTTTAAGGAGTATTCCGTCGCGGAATTCTTTAAGAAGAATCGGCAGATGTTGGGTTACAGCGGTAAAGTGCGTTCGTTGACCACGATCGTTCATGAATACGTGACGAACTCCATTGATTCCGCGGAGGATGCGAATATTCCTCCCGAAATTTCCGTGGAAGTACAGCAGTTGAATTCGCACATCAAGATTATTACTCAAGATAACGGGACCGGAGTTCCGAAAAGCAAGATCGGTCAGGCGTTCGGGAAACTGTTATCCGGTACGAAGTTTAGCCAGCGACGCCAGCAGAGGGGTCAGCAGGGAATCGGGGCGGCGTATGCGACCCTTTTTTCTCAGATTACGACGGGCAAGCCCACGCACATTAAAACGGGTATCGGCAATTACAAGGCGTTTGAGGCGGACGTGGCCATAGACGTGAAAACGAACGAGCCGGTGATCACGAACGGAAAAGAATTTTCTCAGAATTTTAGGGGCGTGCGCATTGCCGCCGAGTTCGCGGAAGTGACTTACAATCGTTCGGAGTACGGTGTGTATGAGTATTTGCGGCGTACGGCGCTCGCGAACCCGCATGTGCAGCTGTCGCTGATCGAGCCGACGAAGGAGATCGTCGTGTTTCCCCGAGCCATTACTCAAATTCCGCCGAAACCCAAACCGACGTTGCCGCATCCGCTGGGATTGACGACGTCGGACATCATGGACATGGCGGCTATTTCCAAAGCGCGAAAAATTTCTTCATTTTTGGTCACCGAATTTTCTCGCGTGAGTAACGATAAGGTGAAAGAGTTGGACGCGCTCGTGAATGCGAAGTTGAATCCCAAGGAGAATACGGAGCCGCCCCACAATTTCGTGGACTTCAATCGTTCTCCGGGTTCCTTGAAGTGGCATGAAGCGGAGCGAATCGTGCAAGCCATTCAGACCGTAAAATGGATTTCTCCCGAAACGAGCACACTGATACCGATTGGCGAGCTCCAGTTGGAAAAGAGTCTGAAGAACCTTTTAAAGCCGGAAGCGTTGAAAGTCGTGGCACGCAGGCCTCGCGTGTTTCGTGGAGGGATTCCGTTTCTGGTGGAGGCCGGGATTGCTTACGGAGGAAATGCGGGGGCCGTTAAAGGGAATCAACCGGGCGGAGAACTGCTTCGTTTTTCGAATCGCGTTCCGTTGTTGTTTGACGCGGGCTCGTGCGCGATTTCGGAGGCCGCAAAAACGATTGATTGGGCGCGGTATGATTTGAAGGATTGGGAGGAAAAGCCGGTCACGATTTTTGTGAATTTCGTGAGCGTATACGTTCCGTATACCGGTGCGGGAAAGCTCGCGATTTCCGCGGAAGAGGAGATTGTCACTGAGATTCGAGCGGCTCTGATGGAGTGCGCGCGAGACATTTCGCATTATCTTCATTCCATGCAGCGCATTGAAGACCAGGAGCGCCGCCGCCAATTGTTCTTCCGTTATATCGGGGAAGTGGCGCAAGCGCTGGGCGAGCTCACCGGAAAAGAACAATCCGTATTGAAGAACAAGCTTCAAAAGATTGCGGAAGTGCGGACGGCGATGGAGGAAAAAGCGGATAAGGTGGAGGACGCCGAGGAAGAACTGGAGCAGATGGAGAAAGCGGCTTCCAAGGAATTGGAAGAGGAGTCGAAATAAGTGATAGGGTATGGCGAAGGACAAACCAACATCGCAGGCGGACAAGCGTCGGAAGGATCGGGAAGAGATTCAGATGCGCATCGAGAAATTCGCGCACGAACTCATTAAGGAAATTGATCGGAACGATAATCCGCATATCGATATTCCGGTTCGCGGTTCGAGCAACGTGGCATTTGACGAGAAGGAGAAGAAAATCGTTTTGGGAAGCAAAGTCGCCAAACGGTTTTTGTTCAATGTCTCCCATGCGCGTCGGTTCATGCAGACCATGCTCGTCGCCTCGTATGTGAAAAAGGATTTGCTGGACAATAATTTGACGGCGACGCTTCGAGACTTGTATTATGCCAAGAAGCGGACGATTGCTGGAACGAAGGAAGAAACCATTGATGAACAAAAGGAAAGTGACTTGGCGATCGTGGATTTCGAGGTCGCCTTGGACACGTTCCGTGAGCGTCTGCATTTGCGTGCAGAACCCAAGGGGCGTATGGCGGGAACCATGACGATTCGCGACTTCGTGAAAGAAAAGGCTTCCGTGATTAAGTTGGACCAGTTGGGAAGTGGCGGGTTGGCGATTCCCAGCATTGTGGAGCAGATCGAGTTCGTTGATTACGATTTGGAGTATGTGCTCGTGGCCGAGAAAAACGCGATTTTCGATCGGTTGAATGAAGACGAGTACTGGAAGCGCAACAAGTGTTTGTTGATGACTACCGCGGGTCAAGCGGCTCGCGGAACGCGTCGATTGCTTCAACGTTTGAGTACGGAATTGAAGCTCCCCATCTATTGTTTGACGGACGCGGACCCGTACGGGTGGTATATTTACAGCACGATGAAGTATGGGAGCATGGCGTTGGCGCACGAGAGCGAACGCTTGGGATCGCGTGAAATGAAGTTCTTGGGTATGAGTATATCGGATATCGAACATTATAATTTGCGGAATGTCACGATTCGCGCGAAGGACGTGGACATCAAGCGGGCGCAGGAAATGCGGAATTACGATTGGTTCAAGGCGAAACCGTGGCAGAAAGAAATTGACAAGTTCTTGGATAAGAAGATCAAGGCGGAAATCCAGGCGTTGAGCAGCAAGAACTTGCAGTATATCAGCAGCACGTATTTGCCTGAAAAAATCAAGAACCAGGACTTCCTACCGTAATCCGCGTTCGGGAACGTCATTTGCTCATGGACCCATTGCTCCTCGTCCAAATACCTGTTTCCATGGGATGCAACGTGATATGCAGTTAACGAGCTTGCCGTTACGCGTCCCCTGACCGCTTTCCTGGTTGGATTCCTTTCCGGCGCATGCACGTTATGCTCCTAATCCTTTCCGGATAAAACCGATGGCCAAAGCCACGATCAACAATCCCATGATACGCGAGAAAACGCTGATGAATTCCTTCCCGAGTAATTGCATGAACGCGTATGATTTCCGCAGGATAATCCAAGCGAGAGCCAGAGAAGCGAAAGCAGCTGCCAGCGTCACCAGCAAGCCCTCGGAAACGGTGAGCACGATGACCGTACTGATGACTCCGGGACCGGTGAGCATGGGTGTCGCAATGATCACGGCCGCAAGCTGGTAGTTCGAGGCCTTTTTAGGCGTCTCATCGGCGAACATGAGCTGCAGTCCCAGAAGGCCGATGACGAGTCCGCCGGCGACCATGAAGTCGCTCATGCGAATAGCGAGCAAGTCCAGCAGCGAGGTCCCGAACAAGGCGAAGACTGCAATCAAGAGGGCCGCGACGAGAATGGCTTCGTTAGCGCTTTTCCTCCGTTCGACTTCTTTGAACTTGGAGGTCAAGGAAACGAAGATGGGGATGCACGAGAATGGGTCCATGATGGCGAACAAGAGCACGAACGATTTGATGAACGAGGCTAACAACTCCATTGGAACCAAAAAGAATGAAGCGCAGGCATTTAAATGCCCTTTTCTTTATTCCAACGTATGCCAATCCAATCCAGTAAAGGTCAGATCGAGCTTTGGATGCTGACCAAGTTCGGCATGATCTTCTTTATTATCGCGCTATCCGCCATCGTGTTCATGTTTCAAGTGAACGCGAAGCGCCAGATTTGCTCGGATCAAACCCAAGTGATTACGAGTGCGATTGTCGGCCGAATCGAACAGGTTCTCGAGTCTCCTGCGGAGGATGAACAGCGCGCTTTCGCATTCCCTTTGGCCCTTGAACTCGGCCGGGATGACCGTACGAGATATCTAGTAGACATAACCTTATTTCATGACTCGGGAGCCAATTATGAGACGGTTCGGGGGGACGGCAAGCTAATCGTGAATGCCTCTCCCGTGGGAGAACGCACCTGCGAACGCGGTTCCAGTATCCCGTTCCAGAATTACATGATTCATTTTGAAAATAATCCGCATCGATTATTGGATGATATTTCGACGCCTCCTGTTCGCACGAGCCTTCATTTAAGTCCATCGGATCGCGATCTAAATTCCCGTTCAAAGTATTTGATTATCATTAAGTGCGCGAACAAGTATATCCCTCCGGGTCCCGCGCAAGAACGGCATTTATGGATTCAGGATTGCGCTAATGACAACGTGAATACCTGTATTAATCTGGTTACCGATAACGCGATCAACGCTATCGGCATTTGCGGCTTCCCGACTCCCATTCCATAGGGATTGAGTATGCATAAGAAAGGATTTATTGGCCCAATTGGTGACGACATTCCGAGCCTATTTCCGATCATCGCCGGAATATTCATTTTCTTGATCTCCATTGGTTTTATTCAAAGCCAGATTAATGCGCGCAACGAATACATTGATTTGCGGGACGACGTGCTCCAGGTTTCATACGTGGCAACGGAGAAAGGTTATATGAGCCGCGTTCCTGATCTGGCGAGCGACTTCGATTTGAAATGCTCGCTGGTGAAAGAGATCGCGTTAAAAAGACAGCTTAATTTCACGATGATTTTGAAGCCGTTTTGCGGCCCCGTGAATGTGAACCAATTCTTTGCGGTTAATCCGGCTCTCGGTAGTTATCCAGCCCGCGTTTGTTCCAGTTTCACTCGTCATGAGGATATGGATTCCGTGGGAAGCGGAGATATCGAATTTGGGGATGAGAACACGGTGATCATGAGTTTTCCAATGGCAACGGATTGCGGTGACGGAAAGCGCGGTCTGGCGTTCATTAGCGTGGCCGGGTGGAGATGATGCGTTCCAGAAAAGCCCAAGCGTCGTTCTTTGACGGGATCCTGTTCCTCATGGTCGTCGTGTTCAGCGTGGCCATGATCTTCGTGACCTTAAACTCGTACACGGTTTCGCAGGATCGGGCGTTGCGCAGCGCGTATTTCATGAACTATCTTCAAAGCACCGCGAAAGCCTTGTATTTCATTGACGTGAACACGTTAGGGGACGTTGAGACGTACTGCGCGGACTTGGGTGGCGCAAACTCGGAACGTTACTGTAAAACTCTTGCATCGAATAACGATCGGTTTGATCGTTTTACATTATCTGATGGAAGCAGCATTGATACGTTTGATTGCCCTTCCTTGACCGATTACTCGAACTTGATTACCGTAGCCGATTTGTTGAAAAAAGACGTTTCTCCGATTGTGGGTGGAATCATACTAGACGAGTCCTTTACCACTGATTCGGCAACCGGCACTTTCTTGGATGATCATTACGGCCATTCAAATCAACGCGGGCGAACCGCGTTGCGCTGTTCCATGAAAGAGATCATGAAGCCGTTCACGTTTTCTGGATATCACTATATGTCCGAGGTCACCCGTTCAACGGAAATAGCGGGCGCTGCCATTTTGGATGTCGCCATTCCGCCGGCGTACATAGCGAATGATCTGGGTTATGCGAGCGATTTCATGTATCTTTACCGCCCGGGCGAAGGAACGGGTCTGGAGTATGCGCCGTTCCTGGAAACGGGTAGCGGGCCTCCTTTAGAAGCGTTTGATTGCGCGAAGATTGATAGTAATCAATTGCTCGTGCTCCGCAGCCCGTTTAAGATTATTGTGGGAGCACTGGATTCCAGTAATTCCCGAAATCCTCGCGGAGGTTTTGAGAGCTTGAATCTCGTGCTGCGATTGTGCTTGTGGCCTTCGGAATAGACTACCGTTTAATTCAAATGGCGCAACGCGTCTTTGACGGGAAGCAGTTCTTCTTTTCCGGTCGCCAATTCTTTGACGGTGACTTTCTGTTGGGCCGCTTCTTTTTCTCCGATGAGTAAGGCGTACTTGAATCCTTTGCGGCTCGCGTAATCCAGGTTCTTGCTGGGGCTGCGTTGCATGAGGTCGATGGCGGTGTTGACTTCAAGCGTTCGAAGCGTTCGAGCGATTTCAAGCGAGAATGCGAGGGCTTTGCTGTCGGGTTCTTTGGAGATGGGGATGATGAATACCTTCGTTTTCTCGGAAACAGGTAGGGATGGCGTTTGTTTGATGATTTCACAGATCACGTCGAGCCCGAATGAAATGCCGACGGCGGGAACGGATTGCTTTCCGGTAAACTTTTGGATGATGTCGTCATAACGCCCGCCCGCTGCAACGGAAGATGTAACGGGTCCTTCGTTGAGAAAGGCTTCGAAGATGGTACTCGTGTAGTAGTTGAGTCCGCGGGCGAGGGAGGGATCTATTTGAATGACGTCACCGGCTCCCAGTTGTTTTGCGAGTTCCATGACTTCCTTCAATTCGCGAACGCCTTCTTTTCCTTGCTCCGTTTTCGCGTTTTTTCCCAATTCGCTTAGAATGGTTTCATTCGTTCCTTTCAGGGAAGTCAGCGCCACGATTTTTTCCGAGGTATTGACGGGTATCCCGTTTTCCTTTAGTTCCTTGATGACATTGGATAGGCCGATTTTCTCGAGTTTATCGAGGGAAAGCATGACCGTATTGGTTTTTTCTTTGGGGATGCCGGAACTTTCCAGCAGGCTGGACAGAATTTTCCGGTTGCTTAATCGGATCGCGAATTTCTGGTTGAACCACGTGTTCAATATTTGTTTGGTTAGCGCAATGATTTCCGCGTCCGCGATCATGTATTTGCTGCCAGAAATATCCGCGTCGCATTGCGTGAATTCTCGGTAGCGGCCGGCTTTCAGCGGGCCGTCGCGCCATACGGGTCCCATTTGATACCGTTTGAAGGGCATGGGCATGCGCGGATTGTCCGCCACGACGCGACACATCGGCACCGTAAAATCGTATCGGAGTCCGAGCGCTCTGGCGCCTTGATCTTGGAATTGGAACACTTCTTTCAAGATTTCTTCCCCGCCCGCGAACTTGTTGGCCAGTACGTCGAACCGTTCGATGGCCGGCGTTTCAAGGGGCTCGAATCCGAATCGCTCGAATTGTTTTCGAATACTGGTTACGACTAGGTCGCGCACGCGTTTTTCATCGGGGAGAAAGTCGCGTGTTCCTCTGGGTGCTGAAAGCATTTTTTCTTCCATGGTCGTTCGCCTTTTAAGGGTATGAGGGCGTGGGCTGAGATTTGAATTCCTGCCCTCTTCTTTCGTTTAAAGGAGAGGAGCTCAGGTCGGGGGATTTCTGCTTTTGCTTTACGGCGCAAAAACCACAGTCCCCAATCCTAGACCAGACTAGACGACCCACGCCATCTGAAAAACAAAGGAAGTTTAAGGAATATAAAGCGTTTGGACCGCTTTGGGCTTGAGAAATAGGAAACCCGCCCTTTTGATGGCGGGTTCCAAAGCGTTGGTGTCGTGTATTACACGTCGTAATACAAGTGGAATTCGTACGGGCTGGGTCGGATGCGCGCGCTTTCTGCTTCCTGGCGTTTCACTTCCGTCCAAACCTGCAGTAATTCTTTTGAAAACACGCCGCCTTCCAACAGGTATTGTTGATCGTTCTCCAGTTCGTCTAGCGCGGCGTCGAGGGAGCCCGGAACGTTTTTTATCTTATGGCGTTCGGCGGTCGGGAGACTGTAAATGTTCGTGTCCCACGGACCGAATCCTTCGCTGACGGGATTTATTTTCTTTTTGACACCGTCAATGGCGGCCATGAGGATGGCGGAGAACGCGAAGTATGGGTTGCTGGAGGGATCCGGGCACCGGAACTCGATGCGTTTGCTTTTCGCGTTTTGCGGGCCGAACGCATACACGGGGATGCGGATGGCGGAAGAGCGGTTGCGTTGAGCGTACGCGATATTTACGGGCGCTTCATATCCAGGGACCAATCGCTTGTACGAATTCGTGGTGGGTGCGCAGAACGCCAGCAAAGAGTTTATATGCCGGAGAATGCCTCCGGTGGCGTACAAGCCGAGCTCGCTGAGTTCCGCATAGCCTTGTTCGTCGTAAAACAAGGTCGCATCGTTTTTCCACAAGCTGACGTGAGTGTGCATGCCGCTTCCGTTGTCTCCAAACATGGGTTTCGGCATGAACGTCGCGGTTTTTCCGTGTCGGGCGGCGACATTTTTTACGATATACTTGTATTTCATGGACTTGTCCGCCATTTCCGTGAGTTTGCCGTACCGCATGTCGATTTCGGCTTGGCACGGCGCGACTTCGTGGTGATGCGTTTCCACTTCAATACCGATTTTTTCCATTTCGAGGATCATGTCGGTTCGCACGTCCATGTGCGTGTCGGATGGAGGGACTGGAAAATAGCCTTCTTTGGGCCGGATCTTGTGGCCGAGACTGCTCGTACCGCCCGTTTCGTGGCTTTCGCCGATTCCGATTCGGTAACCCGCTTCCATGTTGTTGTTGTGGTAACTGATATTATCGAAGATAAAGAATTCGATTTCAGGACCCCAATAACTCGTGTCGGCTATACCGGTTCGCTTCAGGTACGCTTCCGCTTTTTGGGCCGTGTGGCGTGGATCTTTCGCATAACGGTCTTTCGTTCTTCCGGGTTCGGCTACATCGCATAGGATGCTGAGCGTGGGTTGTTGGGTGAACGGGTCCATGAACGTTCCTTTCGTGTCGGGCATGAGCAGCATGTCGCTTTCGTGAATGTTTTGAAAGCCGCGGATGCTGCTGCCGTCAAATCCCACGCCTTCTTCAAAAACGTCGGTGGTGAGTTCGCGTACGGGCACGCTTTTATGATGCCATTTTCCCAGCAAATCCGTAAACTTGAAGTCGATGACTTTCACTTCAAGATGGCGGGCTTTTCGAAGCACTTCTAGCGATGTACTATCCCGATCTTTATACTGCTGGACTGTTTTCATTTCCATCGGCAAACCCCCTTCTCTATTTAAACGTATTAGTCGATACGGATAAAAATATTCGCAAATAAATACCTTTTCCTAATTATTAAGACAATTGTATTGTTTTTATATGATTTTAGATTCATCTGTATTGTTCAAGCGCTAATATTCGGGGTTTTCCGAACGAATATAGCTTTATATGCTGATCGTGTGAAAAAGGAGCATGCCGTTCGTTGAATTCAAGCGTTTTCCTTGGGGAACCCTTATTTTGGCGCTTTCATTGATTATCGTCTATGTCCTTTTGTCCCAAGAAACCACGTACATCCCATCTTCTTCGTTGTACGAATACGCGTTGACGAACCTCAACCCCTATTCCTATGTCACGCACTTGTTCGTGCACGTCGGCATTCTGCATTTTATCGGGAACTTAATTCCTTTGATCTTGTTCGCGCTTGTTTTTGAAATGGCGGTGGCCTGGCCGCACGTGGTCTCCGTATTCCTTTTCTCGGGTATCCTGGCGTCCTTCATTTTCGCGCTGACGAATCCGTTTATCGCATTAATTGGCGCCAGCGCCGGCATATCCGGTCTGTTGGGTGCTGCGCTCGCGTTAAAACCCAAACAAGCCTTGGTGGTGCTGTTGGCCATTCCGTTCCTGTTAAGTTTCATTGTGATTCCCGGAGCAACCTACGTGGATGACTGGTACGCCGGGCGTTTGCAGAGCGACCAACAGCGACTCCGAAATCAATATGCCACGGCGCTCAACGCATCCCAATACAATCGATCGGCGGAATTGCAGATGCACGTTCAGCAATTGAATTCGAGCCTGCATCAAACCGATAAAAAACTGGAGACGACGCAGGAAGGGAAGTCGCGTGAGGAATCCGTGCCCACGGACTTATTCGTTCACATTTACGGCGTGCTGGCTGGTTTGCTGTACGTGTACTTGTTCCGACGCAAACAAATGATGGCGAGTCGCAAAGAGTACCTTGAGTTGGGTGATTACCTTATTTCTTTGATTCGTGGCATCGCGGGAAGGAAACGAAAGCGGGGTCGCGGACGCAACTAACTTTAAATGCATTCCTTTCCTTTTACTAAGCGTATGCGGGGGTGGCAGATTGGTTATGCATCCGCCTGCAGTAAAACCCGTTCGATATCCATTTTATCTTAGAATGGGGGTTTTTGCAGCGAGCGGATTAGACGAGTTCGATTCTCGTCCCCCGCTTTTCATTCCCTGAACCATGGAACGCCTCGAATCCCGATTTTTCCCGCCTCCTTTCGGTAATAAAGAAAACCCGTTGGCAAGTTTGAGATCGCTCGTTGAGCCTGGTCATGACCGAATGAAAGGAATACGGATCTCGGAAAACGTCGCGCGAGCATGGGATCCTCATAGGCATGTCTTCGGATATAATCGGATAATGCATGGGTGCTTCCCCCATGCGATGTAGCTAATTTCTGCAAGGTTTCAAGTACGCCTGGATTTTTCATGATTCTTCTGTGAATTTCTTCAGCTCTTCGCGCCCACTTGTACTGAGAAGGCGTTCGCGCCTTTTCTGGAAATGGAACGAAATTGACGTGATCGCTTGTTTTTCCAATGGACACTCCGGCATACCGGCTATCGCGAACTACGCGCCGCATGCTTTTCTCATAGGCTTGAATTTCGCTGTCTGGACGTTTATTGACGTGTCGTGAATAGGTATCCATTAATAGTAACTGCACTTCCGTTTCTAACCCTTTTTTATGGATTAGCTCGCGAAACTGGTGTAGTGTCCTTAAAGCGTGCCCTTCAGATCCCCCTGCTGTTTTCCTTCTTCCTTGTCGCGATCCTCCCCAAAACACCACGAGATGAAGGGGGCGTTTTCTATGAAGCCCGCTGTGAATATGACCTCGCAATAACTCGGGATTGGAGGGCGGCGCCTTCACCATCTTCGTTCGGGCAAACACTCGCAGAATCTCGTCCGTTTTTTCTTCGAGTTTTCGTTTCGCCTCTGCTTTTCTTTTTCTCCTAGTGTTTCGCGTGCTCATTGTATCGTTTGTGCGCGTTCGCGATAATAAATGTTATCTCTTGAAAAAACGTCTCGGCGCATACGATTGTTTTTAATAGTGTCGCACCATCCACTATATTGGAGGGATTTCAATGAAACAAGTGCTCGTATCACTATTACTTATCGCTTTTCTGATCATGGGTTGCACTCAGGCGCCTCCGGAACCGGTACCGACTTCAACGCCCGCGTTAACCGTGACTCCCGCATCCACTCCTGAGCCTACTCCTTCCGAGGTTCCGGAACCCACGGAAGAACCCACATGGATTCCAACGGATGCCCCGAACGTGACTCCTACCGAGCAAGCGTATATTACGAGTACGCCGACTCCCGTGCCCACGTACAATGTCAGCGAGATCCTTTTCACGATCACGGCCGAACTCGAGGATATTGGCAACGAGGCCCTCCCGCCGTTCACGGTAGATTACGCTCCCTTTTCCATGGACATGTGGGATGCGGACCGCTTGAATAATGCGCGCGAGTTTGGAGTCGAGCATGACGTGACGGTTTCAATCGCCGTTGGAGGAACGGATATTAATCAGGCCGCGAAATTTGGAATGCAATTGCGGTATGAACACAAACCGGCATCCACGTTTTATCGCCGCGAAGGTGTTTTGGATGCCCGGCCGTACTACGTCTCGTTATACAGCGAGTACGTTCCTTCTCCGTTCAGCTTAGGTCAATCGGCGATGTTCTTCTGTCATGACGATCAATACCGCGTCATGGTATTCATTGATCATAAGTTGCAGGAGTCGCTATTGCTGCAAATGGAAACGGAACCCATCGCGTATTTAACCGAGAAATTGATGGCCGCTTGTCCTTCCTAGAATCCGTTTCAGGAAAACGATTATTTGAAGACATCCTCTACTTTCTTGACGGTAATGCCTTTATCCGAGATTTCCATGGGATGGATTTCCATACTGTGCGCGGAGCCCCTCATTTTTCGGATGTAAAGCGTGCGCGTGGCCCCGCTTCCCACTCCTAAAAAGTTGAGCAGGATCACGCCATCCGCCACGTATTCCTCCACGGAGTATTTTGAGAACTGCATGGAGGTGCCGCTACCCAACGTTTGCTCCGGAATTTCGGAGGTAATGATGCTCGTGAGTCCCGATCGCGACAGAATGTATGAGATTTTCAGAATCGCTTTACGGATCGCGGCCTCGGTATCTAATTGAGCGGCCATGGCGGGAATCGAGTCAATCACCAATCGTTTGGCGCCAATGGACCGCGCAACACCCAATATGTCGACCAACAATTTGTCGAGTTCGAGTTGGCCGGGTAGAATCGCATGTTCTTCTTCGCTGGGGACACCGGCTCGCGCCGACGTCGCATCCACAATCGCCAACAGCTCATTGTCTTCCAATTCCTTCAGATTCCACTTGAAGTTGAGCATGTCGGCGCGAATCTTATCCGGCATTTCATCGAAGCTCACGAATACGCCTGGTTCTTCGGTTTCGAGTACGCCGCGGTACAGAAATTGCATGGAAAAAATGCTTTTACCGGTTCCGCATGCTCCGGACACGAGGATGGTTCGCCGCGTAGGCAATCCGCCGCCCAATAAGGGGTCGAGTCCATATATGCCGCTGGTGGTTTTCTCCATAACGCGTTTCCCTCTTCCCGCATTACGCTTGCGCCGTATTTAACCCTTTTCCTGAAAGGATGAATCCCTTTTCATGGATGGCCGAAGCACTTAAATAGTTCGCTGGTAACATGGCCTTTATTCCCTTTGATTATTTTGATAGGTGGTTTTGATGCCGAATGTGTTAGACCAGTTCAAGTCGATGGTAGCGAAAGCCAAGCGCGAGAAAGGCTTGGCGTGTTTTGTGGATGGCCCGAACATGATTCGCAAGGAGTTGGGTATTGATCTCGGTAAAGTGCGGAAGAGGTTGCAGAAGCACGGCACCATTAAAGTCGCGAAAGTGTTCTTGGATCAATACGCTTCCGACAAACTCATTGAAGCCGTCACCAATCAAGGATATGAAGTGATTATCGTTCCTTCGGACGTTGACGTGGCGTTGGCGGTTCATGCCACGGAATCCGTGTTTAATCCCAATATCGAGGTGATTGTCGTGGTTTCCCGCGATTCGGATTACAAGCCTCTTCTGACGATTGCGAAAAAGCACGGCAAAGAAACCATTGTCGTGGGAACGGAGCCCGATTTTTCGTCCGCGCTCAAGAACACGGCGGATTTGGTCATCAATATGAGAGAGTAATTTAAACGTACGAAATCAGTACGTTGACCACGAGTACAAGTAATGCGATCAACAATACTTTCACTCCGTTCAAGAACAAGTCCGTCTTGTTGTAGTGGCCTAAATAGACTCCTAGTAAAAACAATAGGCCCATGGAAACGAGAATCGAGCCAAAGATTCCGGAATAATACGGGAAAAACAATAAGGGGAGAATGCTGATCAGTACTCCGAGAAACGCGGCCCCGCTATTGGTGAGTGCCCGAATAATGACTTTCTTTCTCAGTTGATAGCCTAATAGCGTATGCTGTAAATGCCCGGATTTCAAACCCATGGACCGCTCGATTTTCCTTCGATCCTTGTTGATTTCTGCTTGTTCCGCTAAATAAGCTCCTGAGAAATTGGATGCAGAGATTCCAATGGCTACTCCTAACAGAACGCGTATCAACGCCGTCGTGCTCTCAATACTGGTAAAATACGCTGCGGTTACGACACTTAACGTGGCCAGCCCTCCATCCATCATTCCGAGCGTGATGTATCTAGCATGGGAGAAAAAACGTTGGATGCGTTCGAGCATTTCTCGTTACCGTTCTCCCAGCACGTGCTGGATGTTCTGGACAACCCCGCCGTAATCATGAATGACTTTTGCGAGCTTGTCCGGATTGACGCCTTGCCCTTCCACGATCACTTTCAAGGTTTCCGTGTTGCGCTCGAAATCGGTTAACGAGATTTCCACTCGTGTCGCATTCGGAACCTTTTCGAGTGCTCTCAGCAATTCGATGGTTTGCAACTCGCTTGGTTTGAGTACTTCTAGGGTCATTGACTTTATTTTAAACATAGGCCTCCTCAACGGAATATTACTTTTCTAAGTATTTAAGCCTTACGAGACTGCGGTTTTAACTCCTTGAATCCAGCGATCTAAAACGGCATCCAACGCCTTGTTTTCGACAATCGCCGAGTTGATGAGGGGTGTCAAAATCCCAACGGCCGCGATGTTCCCGAGCAGGTGGTAAAGCGTAAACGGTATTTGGCCCATCATCGTAATACTCAGCGGTTGACCGAACTGCCATCCGAACAGTACCGCGGTCAAAGCATCATAGAACAATGTCGCTCCCACGGCAAACGGAATCGTGTTCTTGAGCTTCAATTTTCTTTTAGCAAAATAACCGGCAGCGAAATAACCGACGGCGGAATAAGCGATTCCCGTGTAAACGGTCCATGCTCCGATTCGTCCGGTAATGAAGTCGAAGGAAACCAATGCGAGGAACGCAAACGTCATTCCGGCGTACTTACCCATTTTCCGCGCGAACGGAATCGTGGTACCCATGATGGGTTCCAGGTTCGGCAGCGGCATGTGCAGCAATCGAAACAACATCGTGAACACGATGCCGATGATGAATTTGATTATACTGGAAATGGAGTTCACGGATTCACCTGCTTGCGTACCAGAAAGATGCCAGCGATTAATAAAATCATTGCCATGAACACGAGTCCGTATCCCCAATCGTATCCTGCACCGACTAAACCCGTGGTCTGTTGAAGTGTGGGTGACGGATCGATGGATGGTGAGGGACTCGAAGTCGGTTTGTTGGTCGGAGCCCAAGTTGCGGACGGAATAGGGGTTGTCGTCTCATTCACAATGGAAACGAACGGGATTCGAGGGGTAGGTGTTGGAGTATTGGTTGGCGTCGGTGTGCTCGTCGGCGTCAAGTACGGGTTGCTATAATACCCGGTGTTGTACACTGGCGGATTCGTGGGCACGGGAGGCGGTTCGGGCGTGGGAGTCGGCTGCATTTCCACTTGAAATGTCCCCTCGAGTTCGAATGTATTGCCAATATAATCTACTCGCACGTCGAGAACGTAATTTCCGGTTCCGTTTGTTTCATTGAATAAGGCAGTATATTGCGAACGGTTGGCATTGAACGTGAAGGAAAGGTTGTGCGTCGCATTTTCCGGCGTCGTTATATTTCCCGTGATCGAAAGCGGGATTTCAGAAACGTTTACGGAGATGTTTTGCTGCTCTCCCGGGTAAAGCGTTTGAATGAACGAAAGGATCGGCGTCTCTAACGGGAAACAAACGGACCCGTTCGATGAATGATTTTGAGTCAGCGCCAAAATGGCTAGTCCGGTATCCAGCGCATTGGACTCGTTTCCGGTCCGGTAGCTGTCGCGGAACCCTCCATCCACGTTCTGAAGCGTCGTTAAATATCGCAGGATGGCTTCCGCGTATTCCTCTTCTCCTATTGAATAAAGCGCTTGCGCGCTCCATGAAGCGGTGTAGCCGTGACCGTTTTCCCCGAAACACGCACGCGCTTCTTCCTTTAAGAATCGGGACGCGTTTTGGATGGATGAATCCGAGGCGTTCAAACCACTTTCCAATAATGCGATTACGGAGAGAGCGGTGGTGGTCGCGCGGTCAGGACCCAGGGAACTCAGGTTGGTTTCCGCGATTTCAAGAGAATGGTTGAAGCTCCCGTCCCCGTTTTGAAGAGAAAGCAAAAACTGTGTGGCGGAAGAGACGTTGCTTTCATTGATTTCGTTGGCGGCCATGAGCCCTCGTAGTGCAAACACGGTGTCCACGCTATCTGCAATCGTTCCGTTTTCCGTCCACCAGCCCGAGAAACCCCCGTTATCCGCTTGCATGCCCCTTAATCGAGTTGAAACGTTCGTGAGATTCAAGTCCGAGAAATTACCGGACCGCGCAATCGCGTACAATTCCGCTCCCGGGATATCCGCTTCGGCCCAGCTCCACGATTCCCCGTTTTCCAGATCGCTGATCATCCAGACGAGTGCAGAGGAAAAATTGCTCGTGTTTCCGTACGTGTTCTGATGCGCATGCGAAGCCCACGGCGTGCAAAGCGGCTCCCAACAATTGAAGTTTCCCCAGCTTCCGTCCGGGTTCTGGTGAATGGAAAGCCATTCGGTTGCATTCTCCAAGGCGCCGGCTGAAGCCAGCGAAAAAAGCGCGACAAAGACTGCGCCGAAACTTTTCCAATCCATGAGAATCTCGGGTTGGATGTATCATCCAACATCTTTATATTCCTTTTTCCATCCAACCCCTTCATGCTCTCTTCTCTCATCAAAAAGGCGGTTCCGAGCGCGTATGGCCCGCGCCCCGCTTTCGTGGGCGTCGATCTTTTACGTGCTCTGAGACTCATTTCTCTTGAATCATTGGGTAGAAAACGTTTGAGTGAACGTCTGGGAGTCGGGGAAGGATCCATGCGGACTCTGCTCGGCATTCTTTCCCGCGAGGGCTTTGTACGTATGACTAAGGCCGGTTGCCGTTTGACTCCAAAAGGGTCATCGTATTGGTATCGGATGATGAAAAAATTGCGTTGGATGGGAGATGCACCGAAAAGCCCGTTGACGTTTCATTTGCCGGCTTATGGTTTGATGGTTTCCGGAGCCGCGTCGGTGGTTAAACGGGGTTTGGAGGAACGCGATGCCGCAATCCGTGAAGGCGCGTTGGGCGCAACCGTTTTAGTCGTTGAGAAGAACCGGCTGTTCTTTCCGGGTACGCGTGAATCGTCGGGCGATCCGTTAGCGAAATCGCTTCTGGACTCCATTTCCGCCCAGAACGGCGATGCATTGGTATTGAGTTACGGCCCCAGTCGCGTGCTGTCCGAACGCGGAGCATGGGCAGCTGCGTTGAACTGGTTAAACTAGTTTATTCGAATTCCTGCGTTTGTTGGGACTCGTACTTGAGTACCAGTGTCACCGGCTCGCGAATCGGGTACTGCGAAACCCCGATTTTCGCGTACTCCCCATCCGCGTAATATTGCCAGAACTTTCCGTTCCCGCCCGCATTCTCCATCAATCCATCGACTCCATCAATATACGCTCCCAAGTTTCCATAGTCTCTCGTATGCAGAATCGCCACTTTCTGGAACGCTTCCAACGCCGTCGTTCCCGGTATCACTTCATCCATAACCGTTTTCGATAGCGTTCCGTTATCGATCACGATGGTCACAGCAATCCATTCTTCGGTTGATTCGGGTGGAGGCGGTTGAATGCATCCTATCAAAAGAACGGCGAGTACCAAAAAGTAAAATTTCATTCGCTCTCACGATACGCAGAATACCGCCCCGCATTTATTGCAGGTGGCACAATTCCCCCTGTAAACTATAACATTCCGACAGTTCGGACACGGTTCTCGTTTTTCTTCGCTGATTTCCTTATCTTCCGTTCTTTCCATTACCGGTTCCTCGTCGGAACCCGTTTGAAGCACTTGATCCAGCCGATTTTGGTTTCGATGGACGGCAATGCCCTTGCAATCCAATTCGTATGCGAGACGCATCGCCTTCCCTACCTCATTCGGGGTAGCGGAATGAGCGAAGTGGATGGTTTTTGATACGCCGAGGTCCGTATGCTTCTGGAACGCGGCCTGCATGCGTACGTGCCATTCCGGTGCGATACCCCGTGCCGTAACGAACACGCGTTTCAATGCAGGGGACAAACCGCGCACTCCTTTGGAGCTTCCGGTAGCCGAAATTTGTTTTAAGACGTTCGGGAGATCATGCCCTTTTTCTTGAACGGCTTCCTCGAAAAGCGGGTTCGCGTATCGCAATCGATCTCCTTCCAGTACGTGCTTCTCGTAACTTAACGCGTAAACGGGTTCGATTCCCGGAGAGCAATCCGCAATCATTCCGATGGTTCTCGTCGGCGCAATGCAGGTACGCGTCGCGTTTCTCAGCTTTCTTCCCTTCGCTGAATAAACGCTTTTACGCCAGTTCGGAAATGCGCCGCGTTTTACGGCCAGTTTTTCAGATGCCGCGTCCGCTTCCATGGAAATGAATGCCATCAGTTTTTCGGCGAATGCGATCCCTTCTGTTGAATTGTAGGGTATGCGCATCATGTACAGGAGATCGCCGAATCCCATGATGCCTAACCCAATTTTTCGGTTGCCTCGCGTCATCGCACCCATTTGCGGCAAGGGGTATTGCGTCCGATCAATCACATTATCTAAAAAGTGAATCGCATCATGAACGGCTTTTTTCAATTCCTTCCAATTCAATTCTTTCTGATCCACAAAGGACGAGACGCGGATGCTGCCCAAAGGACACGGCTCGTAGGCCAAAAGCGGCGCTTCCCCGCACGGGTTCGTGGCTTCAATGCGTCCCAGCGCAGGCGTCGGGTTCGTTCGATTGATCTCATCCAAGAATATGACGCCGGGATCTCCCGTCAGCCATGCTTCGCTCACCAAGTGCTGCCACACTTCTTCCGCATTCATCTTCCCCGCTTCTTTTTGGTTTCGTGGGTTAACGAGGGCGTACTCCGTTTTCTTCTTTAAAGCATTCATGAACGCGTCCGTTAATCCGACGGATAAATTGAAGCTCTGCAATTGATTTCCGTTGTGTTTGATGGAAATGAATTCCAGAATATCGGGGTGGTCGACTCGTAACACGCCCATGTTGGCGCTTCGACGTTTTCCTCCTTGCCGAATCGCGTCCGAACTGGCGTCGAACACGTGTAAGAATGATACGGGTCCGCTCGCTACCCCGTGCTTGCCCCGCACGCGGTCCTTCTTCGGACGAATACGAGAGAATGCATATCCGGTGCCGCCCCCGGCTTGATGCGTTAGCGCCCCGGCTTTCAAGGCGCTGAATATGCTGTCCATGGAATCCTCGACGGGGATCACGGAGCACGTACTCAACATGCGTTGTGACGTCCCCGCGTTCATCAACGTCGGCGTACTTGGGAGGAACACTAAGCGCTGCATGAGCATGTAAAAACGCTCCTCGGTTTGTTTTCGCTGGCTTTCATTCGCACCGTAATACGCATCCGCTTGCGATACATCTCGCGCGACGCGTTGAAACATCTCGTCGGGCGTTTCCATTACCGTCCCCTCCGCATCCTTCAACAAATAGCGTTCCTTGAGAATGTGCATGGCGTTGACGCTGATCGGGCTCTTGAACGGCTTGCCTGCCACCTCCATTTTCGTTTGACGCATTTCGCGTCGTTTCTCGCGGTATAATATGAATGCTTTCGCGGTGGCGGCGTGCCCGTTTTCGATCAGAATTTTTTCAACGGTATCTTGAACGTCTTCCACGGCGGGAATACGCGTTTCATCGAAACGCTTGACCAACTCTTCCACGACTTTTCCCGCCAGTTTTTCGGCCATCTTCCGGTCCTTGCCGCCCACGGATTGCGCCGCATTAAAAATGACGTTTTCAATGCGTTGGTTATTGAATGGAACGATGCTGCCGTCGCGTTTCCTGATGCGTTGAATGGATTTCACGCGTTCATTTCCTCTTCAAGAGTTTATGCAATTCGTCTTCAAAGTCCTCGACGTCCGCAAATTCCCGGTAGACGGAGGCAAATCGAATATACGCGACCTTGTCGATTGTTTTGAGCTTGCGCATCACGATTTCCCCGATTTCCTTGCTCGCGATTTCCGTGCTTTTCTTGCGCCGTAGCTCGCGTTCGATTTCGTCCACCAATTGCCCGATGCGTTCTCGGGTGACGGGCCGTTTTTCGCACGCCCGCACAATACCCCCTTCCAGTTTATTTCGCTCAAATTGCTGGCTTTTCCCATCCTTCTTGTGCACGAGCAAGTTCACCATTTCGACGCGCTCGTAAGTCGTAAACCGCTTGCCGCACTTGCTGCATTCTCTTCTCCGACGCGTGATCTCGAAATCTTCGGCGTCCCGGGAATCCAGTACGCTGCTGTCCGCGTGTCCGCAATACGGGCATTTCATGCGTTGCCATCCTCCATTCCCGAACCCACAATATCTGGGGTCTAGGAAGCCAATCATACACTATTAGTGGCAATAAAAAGGTTTGGGGTGGCCTGCTTATCCTGCACCCACGCGGCTTAATAATCGCGCAAATCCATGCTTGAAGACATGCTCAATAACGAGGAATGGATTCGCGCCTCCGTCACTCATTTTGTGAAGGATCTCTGGAAGAAAGGAACGGTAATCACCCCGGGTGGTTGGTCCGTTCAGCCACTGAAACAAGTCGGCCGCGGGTTGATTGCAGAAGCAGCCGGAACCTTCCCTCTTTTCTACTTCGATTTACACGCGAATCCGACGGACACGAATCGTCGGAAAGAACACAGCTTCCGTAATCGCGTGCTTGCATTTTACCCCCAGCTCGAACACGCGTATCCCTTCGCCTCAAGTGCTTTGGAGATTCGTACGAGCGCCCCGGGAGGATTCTTGCGCGGCTCGGTGGGCACGGTGCAAGTGCGGGACATGCGCATGATGCGTGCGTCGGATTGGCTGAAGCGTTTATTGAAACCCTTTTGGAAAAACGAACGAAGCCCTGACTACCTTTGGGTTCATGACCTGGAGGGCAGCTTCATCAAGAAGCATGCCAGCGCGCTGACCCGGGGCACGGCATCCAAGTACTGGCAGTGGCGGGAGCATTTACTGAGTCATGTTTTTCAGGACGCGCTGGATCGGAACGTGAACCGCGTCGTGTTCAGCATCCACCAGAAAGCCCGAAACGTTCAAGAGCAGCAACGCGTTTTTCGTTCGGTCGCAAAGGAAAAAGGGTTTCGGGTGCTCGAAACCGCCGAGTGGACGCACGGCCCGTATCGCTTGATGATGACGGCAGAAAAAGCGGAGTTGAAAAAACATAGAAAGCGATCGTAAAGAGGGGTGTGGGGGGCCGAAGCCCCCCACGTGTGGGTTGAACCGTCGGCTTATCACATCAAGAAGATCAAAGCCAATGGCTATCTATTAGTGTAAGGTCATGAAGAAGACTTTTCGTCCCACCTGCATTTTTTTTAAACGGCCTTCGCGGACCATGCGATTCAATCGACTGGACGCCGCATTCGATCCCCGGTAGCCAAACTGTTTCTGCACTTGATCGGCGCACACGCGCTTCTTTCTCGCAACGAATTTCACGATGTCTTCATCGATTTCCGCCAACGGCGCCTCTTCCGTCGGCGCACGACTCATGCGCGTCTCCATTTGGATAAGACGCTCCTCAAGCGAAAGAAGTCGGTCGAGTTTAGCGTTAATTTCTTTGAGTACGAGATTTGATGACGCGCGTTCTTCCGAGAGCTTGTGCATCAAGGCTCCGAGCACTAGCGGGTCCCTCATGTGTTCCCGGAAGCGCCGGAATTCTTCCTGCGTGACCTCGAATTCGCTTTTTTCGTCCACCAAACATCACGTTTAAATACTTTGATTCGCTCAACCCTTTTGTCATGACGCAAACCGATGGTCTCGCGAGATTGTCGCGAAAGCATCATGTTATTGTCACGACACTGTCATGACACATTCGCATTAGTAATATATAAATGTTTCTATTGCATTCGCTGTGGGTTTTCCAAAAAACATGGCTCCTAGAGCGCTGGTAAGCGTTTTTGACAAGCGGGGAATCGCGGATTTCGCTACCGGTCTTCATAAACTGGGCTACGAATTGCTTTCCACCGGACAAACGGCTCGCTTACTTCGGGATAACCGTATTCCCGTTCGGGAGGTCAGCGACTTTACGGGATCTCCGGAAATGCTGAACGGACGTGTCAAGTCCATGCATCCCGCTGTCCTTTCAGGAATTCTTTTCAAGCGTTCGGATCCCGATCACGTCAAGCAAGCAGGCAAGAGCGCGATTGATTTGATTTGCGTCAACTTTTACCCGTTTTTTGAGGCCATGGAAAAAAAGAAGTCGCTGGATGAAGCGCTGGAGCTCATCGATATTGGGGGTCCGACACTCGTTCGTTCGGCAGCTAAAAACTTCAAGGACGTTCTGGTCGTTACCTCGCCCGATCAATACGTTTCCGTATTGGACGCATTGGAACAAGGTCAGGATGATGAGGCGTTTCGAAGACAACTGGCGGCCGACGCTTTTTCACTTATGACCGAATACGATGCGGCTATTCAGAATTATTTCTCTGAATTGGATTCAGCAGAAGGTTATCCCGAGCGCCTATTCCTTTCCTTAAAGAAAATTCAGGATTTGCGTTATGGCGAGAATCCGCACCAGAAAGCGGCGTTGTACCGTTATACGGATTCCGTGCTGAGCTTCAAGGACATGAACCAGCTGCACGGAAAACAGCTTTCGTACAACAATGTGCTGGATGCCCAGGCGGCTCTTGAACTGGCCCATGACTTCCGTGACGAATCCAAGGCGTTCGCAGCGGTTTTCAAGCACGCGAGTCCGACGGGCGCTGCAAAGGGCGCGACGTTGCTTGATGCGTACCGGAAAGCGCACGAAGCCGATACCTTATCGTCTTACGGCGGCATTGCCATCTTTAATCAAAAGTTGGACAAGCCGTGCGCGGAAGAGCTCATTAAAACGTTCATGGAAATCGTTCTGGCTCCCGGGTTTGAGACCGATGCGCTTCAAGTCCTGAAACAGAAAAGGAATCTTCGCGTGTTGGAGGTCCCTCGCCTGCTGAACGAGAACTTGTATGAGAAGGACGGTATTCGCGACGTGGTGGGCGGCGTTTTAGTACAGTCTCCGGATTCCGGCCAATCATTCAAACGAGACCATTTAATGATCCCGACGAAACGCCAGCCTACGGGTGGAGAATGGGAGGCGTTAGAGTTTGCGTGGCGTCTGGTGAAAGTGCCTAAAAGCAATTGCGTGATTTTTGCAACGGGTGACCGTTTGATCGCGTGTGGTACGGGTCAACAATCACGTGTGGATGCGTGCCAGATAGCGATCGAGAAATCGAAACGCGCGAACTTGAGCGTCAAGGGCTCGGTCATGGCTTCGGAAGCGTTTTTCCCGTTCCGAGACACCGTTGATTTTGCCGCTCAAGTCGGCATTACCGCGATCGTTCAACCGGGCGGCAGCAAGCGAGATCCGGAAGTGATCGCCGCTGCCGACGAGCACGGCATGGCCATGGTTTTTACGGGAGAACGGCATTTCCGTCATTAGCGCACCTCTTTAAATTTAGTGCAATCATATGCTGCGCTATGCCAAAAATTCGGCCGAATCATGAACGCGGTGTCATTGAACGAACGGTATTGTTAACTTCTGGATGGAATATGGGTTTCCGGGCGCTGGGTTTTCGAAAACATGATTTCTCTTCTGAAAAGCGTTTTTTGGATGTGGGCGCCGGACATGCGGGAACCACGTTAAACTGGGGACCTCGCGTTTATGGAGCGGATCCGATTCTGGGTAAACGAGCGTATTCCCCTCATCCGACGCCCATGGCCCGTAAACGAAGTGTTCGCGCGAAAGCAGAGTCCCTCCCATTTAGAGATCAACAATTTCACCACGTATATTCGACGAATTCCGTGGGTTATTACAATCGATTTATCCCTTTTGGCCAGTCAACGTTGGAGATGTTGCGAGTCGTTGCACGCGAGGGCGATGTTCGATTATTGGTGCGAAAAGGCGATCCCGAAATTGAACGGATTTTGAAGAAGGCTACCCCCTTATTCGAACGAGCCGGTATCTCTGTTTCTCTGGAATCCTCTCGGAATATCCGCAATCGAAATCTGTTGCGTTTGGTCAAAACGAATCGAGCGGATCTATCTCGCTTACGCACATTATTCGGAAGAAACGGATTGTTGCGTTCCGTATCCATATGATCTTTAATCTGGTTTAGAAAATGAATCTGAATGCCATTGCAAGAGAACGCTGTCGTAAGCTGCTATCGCTAGCGAAAGACCTGTTGGAACCGGATCCCGTTCTTTCCAAGCGCTACGTTTCCCTTGCCCGCAAGATCGCCATGCGCCACCGTTTTTCTTTGGGCAGCAAGGATTTCTGCAAGAAATGCGGCGTGGTTTGGGTGTCCGGAACCACGTATAAAACGCGGGTTTCTTCGAGCCAACGAAGGGTTTTATATACTTGTCTTTCCTGTAACCATCCCGCTTCTTTTCCGTTCATGCGAGAGAAAGCTGAACGCCTATTGCGCAGGAAAGAACGATCGAGTTGATCCGTCTATGGTAATGAATGCACTCGCGGTTTCGCCCACGGAACTGGTGGCCAAGTTAGCGGAGGCGCTGAAAAGCGTTCCCGAAATCCAGGCGCCGGTTTGGGTGTTGAACGTCAAAAGCAGTGCACATACCGAACGCGTTCCTCAACAAGAAAACTATTGGTTCATGCGTTGCGCCGCTTTGTTGAGAACGATTTCCTTGAATTCGAAGGCGGTGGGCGTTCAACGTTTGCGCCACAAGTTCGGTGGCAGACAAGTGCACGTCGTTTCTAAGAGTCATCACGTGAAAGCCGGTGGTAAAGGCATCCGTTTAGCGCTTCAACAATTGGAGAAAGCGGGCCTCATCAAAAAAGAGAAAGCGGGCCGGGTGTTGTCTCCGGCTGGCCGCAAGTTCATTGAAAAGACGGCTAAAGAATTAACGTCTATTGCTCCCGTGTCTTCTAAGCCTTCGGTTCCTGCGGCTGTTGCATCGAAACCAGCTGCAGCGTAATCAAGTCCGTCGGAATAATGTCTTTCGGATCGATTTTCAAGCGCGCAAAAAATTTTTCCCCCCACGTTGAGTCTTTATCCCGTTGTTTCGCGATCTTGGTTTCGGGTAAAGCGACTTCGACAAAATCGCCGAGTCCCGTGACGCTGAACACGGCGATGACGCGCGTCAGACTTCGGAAGCTCCATACTTCTATTTCCCGATTGAAGGCGTATACGTATCCTAGATTGTCGAGGTCTCTCGAAACTTTTCCGGCATCCGTGACATCGACTCCAATGCGATCTTTTTCCTGCAGCATATAGCCGTCAAAATGCACGGTTTCCTCTTGCGAGCGCTTGTCCGTCCTCAGAATATAGTACGCGTAAATGTTGTTCCCGTAATCCTTGAAATGGATTTCTTCCAGGAATTCCCCGCCGCCGGAGAAAATGGCTTGTTTTCTAATCGTGGACACGATTTTTTCAGCGTCGTCAATGGGAGCCGTAAACCGCGCTTCCGGAATCCCCCACTTCAGTTTGTGCACGGGCTTCTTGATCGGGAACAGTTCCTTCATGAGGTCAAAGTCCATGAGCACTGACTAGGATTTCATGCTTTAAAAGCGTTGTTTACGTTATGACTTCATGTCTCTGGAAATCATTCTCGATGCCTCGAAGTCGCTGGAAGAAAACGCGGCGAAGTACTACGAGCAGGCAAAAAAACTGAAGAAAAAGCGCGAGGGATTGGTGAAAGCTCTAGAGGTCACGCGGAAAAAAATCCGGAGTCAAGAAAACCGTTTGAAATACGCGAAATCGGAGAAGAGGGTAACCATTAAAGTTTCTCGGGAACGCATGTGGTTCGAGAAATTCCATCATTTTATCACGAGCGGGGGAAAACGGTGTTTGGCCGGTCGTGACGCGAAGCAAAACGAGCTATTAGTCGCCAAACACATGGATGCTCAAGACCTGTTCTTTCACGCGGATGTTCACGGGGCTTCGGCCGTCGTGTTGAAAGAAGGCCAACACGCGAGCGAGGAAGAAAAAAATGAGGCGGCCCAGTTTGCGGCTTGTTTCTCGAGCGCATGGAAAGCCCAGCACGCCATCGCAGACGTTTTTTCCGCGAATCCCCAGCAAGTCAGCAAGTATTCGCACGGTGAATTTGTGGCGAAAGGTGGATTCATGATTTACGGTAAAAAGAATTTTCATCGGCACGTGCCGCTCAAGATACGACTCGTTCGCGATGACCGCCGTTTTGTAGTGTTTCCAGAATCGCATTCCGTTCCCGCTTCGACGAAAAACGTGTTATTGGTGCCGGGTTCACGGAGCAAGCATTCCGCATCGTTAACGATTGCCAAAAAGTTGGATGCGGAACATATTCCGGGAGTGCAGGACGAGATTTCGCGTCTGCTGCCGGGAACGGTGGAGTTCGGTTGACGCGAGTGTAAAGAGTGCAGCCTCCGAGCACGTTGGGCTTTGAAAAAAACGTCCGCATGCAGGGACTCCAATCATTGCCTCCGCCTCGGTTCTCATGAGCATGCTCTTCAGTGCTTAGGGTTGCTCCTTCCGGCCTGGCCCATTCGTACTCAAAAACATAACATGAGGCGAGACATCGACGGCGTTGACCGGACTGCACGTTGACGTCTTTTCCTCGCTCCAACCACCGCTCGCCGTAAAGAGGATTGGCGATGATAGGGAACCTCTAGCTCCCCGGCCAGCTTGGAGACTGCATTCAAAATTAGCGGGTTGGACGTTTTTAAGGCCTTCGAATGGGCTTAACTTCTTCCCGCGGTTTTCTTTCGGAGCTCCATGAGGCTGTTCATCAAGTCGTCCGATTGGTTGACGTGCTTCTTGACTTGCTGGGGCGCCTCTTCTGGATTTTCTTCGATTTCGGGTGCCTCCCTTCGAATGACTGCTGCTTTCTTCTGAACGTCTTGGAGCATGGGAGGGACTTCCGTTCCGGCTTCCGAATGAACGTTATGCATTTCCTTGATGATTTCATCCATTTCGTCCGCGATGTGGTTGACCATGGATTTGACGATGGTCGTCATTTCGACTTTGTCATCGGAATCCACGGATTCTTTTAACACGTTAATCAGGTTATGCAAACCAATAATGCGTCCTTCCAGATAAGCTTCTTTTGCCGTCATACCGGGCATGCGAACCACCGATCGTTTAAAGCAGGTAAGCTTTTTATAGACTGCCGGAATGAGTTACACATGTTCAATGCGACTGTGGAAGTGGATTATCCGTTTTCTAAATATATCGTGAAACAGCCGGACCTGAATGCGGAGCAAGAGCAGTTGATCATGTCATTTGCTTCCATGGTCGGGCGTAAAACGGCCCTCGAGGCTTTTTTGCAGCAATACCGCGCCGAATCGGAGGAATCGTTTTTCCGAGAATTTCTGGCGACGATCGATGAAACGAAGATTGGAAAGCCCTTGGAAGTGGAGGAGCGTCGGCACGTGCTCGAAAGCCTGGAGCTCTTGGTCTCCAAACTGGTGTCAGATCCCTTGCAGCAAAAAGTCTTGGCGTATCAGATCATGGATCGGTTGTTCGGTTTCCTGGTGGTTCAACCGTTATTCGAAGACGGGGATCTCGAAGAAATCATGATCAATAACGCGATTGAAATTTACGTTTTTCATCGAACGCTGGGCATTTGCAAAACGAACTTGGAGTTTTCGAGTGAACGTCAATTCGAGTTTTTCTTGCAACAAATGACGTCGCAAGGCGGGCGAGTGTATGAGGATTTGCGGTTGCCGGACGGCAGCCGGGCCAATATTCTGCATCCGCCGGCCACGAAACACGTTTCCGTAACCATTCGAAAGTTTCGCGTGCAGCCTTTCAGTATTGTGGACTTAATCAAGAACCACACGTTTTCCGTTGATTTGGCCTCGTTTCTTTGGGTATGCATTGATGGATTACGCTTGCATCCGTTGAACATCATGATTGTCGGGGCGACGGCGAGCGGGAAAACAACGACGTTGAATGCATTAAGCAGTTTCATTCCGCCTTCCGAGCGAATCGTCAGCATGGAAGATACGCGGGAATTGAATTTATATGGAATGCAGAACTGGATTCCGACGCGGACGACGGAGGAAATGGATTTGGAATCATTGGTTCGAAACTCGCTTCGCATGCGTCCGGACCGCATCATTGTCGGGGAAGTGCGCGGAAAAGAGGCGTTGCCGTTGTTTACGGCCATGAATGTGGGTCATCGCGGCATGCTCACTACGTTGCATGCCGAGGACGCGAAGGATTCCGTGAAGCGCTTGAAAGGCTATCCCATGGAAGTGTCTCCGGACTTGATTCCGTTGGTCGATATCGTGGTGGTGCAGCACCGCATTAATAGCAAGAAGGAAGGACTCATTCGCCGAATTACGCAGGTGGCGGAATTGTCGCGCTTGGAAGGCAATGTCACGGTGAACGAGATTTTTGATTTCAATTTGGATACGTTCCGCGTGCAGGAGACGTCGCTGCCTTCGCAAGCCAAAGAAAAATTGTCGAAGATGGTGGGCCTGTCCATTCCTGAAATCAATAACGAGATGAAACAGCGCTCTCAACTGCTCGGTTATTTGGTGGAGAAGAATATTCATCGCATTGAAGACGTCAACTTGTTTATGCAGAAATTCTATTCCGAGATCCTGATGCCGAAGCTTATCCAAAAGGCCACGGATGCGCATCCGGCCAAGAAACCGCCCTCGTCGGCTCCTAAGACCATGGGACCTTCGGAACCGACGGATTCCTCCGACCGTCCCTTCCGTCCTTCGCAATTCCGCGGAACTCCTTAATAGAAACCGGGGTATTCAACGCAACGCTTTTATCTATTCATAAGCATGATATCTGGCTTCCGCTTTTCGCGGGAGGAGTTGTCATTCGAATTGTTGACGGAAGCCCATCACGCGTCTACCCGAAAAGAGCTTTTGCAGCTGCTCCATCCTACGGTCGCCCAGTGGTTTTCCCAATTCAAGGAAATCACGCTGCCTCAACAGTACGGCGTAACGTTGATCCACGACCGCCAGAACGCGTTGATATCGGCGCCAACGGGAAGCGGGAAAACGTTCACGGCCTTCTTGAGCATTCTCAACGAGTTGGTGCAACTGGCGGAGAAAAAGAAGTTGGAGGATCGCGTGTACTGCGTATACGTTTCGCCGTTGCGCGCCTTGGCTGCCGACATCGAGAAAAACTTGAGTGCGCCGTTGAAGGAAATGGAAGCGGCTTTCCAGCAAGCCACGGGCAAAACGCACGGGGTTCGCGTGGCGATGCGTTCGGGAGATACCCCGCCGGCGGAGCGCGCGCGCATGGCTAAAAAACCGCCTCACATTTTGATTACGACCCCGGAGTCGCTCGCCATCATTCTCGCGTCCCCGAAATTCATCGAGAATTTTCAGGCCGTTCAATGGATGGTGGTGGATGAGATCCATGAGCTATGCAATTCCAAGCGCGGCGTTCACTTGTCGTTGAGCATCGAGCGATTGCAGCGCTTGAATAAAAAAACGTTTTCACGCATCGGTTTAAGCGCGACGATAGCCCCTCTCGAAGACGTCGCTGAATTTCTCGTGGGTTACCAGGACGGTCGTAGTCGGGATTGCACGATCGTGAACGCCCAATTCTCCAAAAAAATGGATATTGAACTCCTTTCTCCGTCTCCGGATCTCGTGTACGTGACGCAAGACCAGCTTCAAAAACGTTCGTATAAAATTCTGGATGAATTGATTCGATCGCATCGCACGACGTTGATTTTCACGAACACGCGGGCGGGAACGGAGCGCATCGTGCATCATTTGAAAAACTATTTTCCGGGGACGTACGGGGAGGGCTTGGAGGCGCACCATTCCTCGTTGTCGCGTTCGGAGCGGCAGAAAGTGGAAAATCGTTTGAAGAACGGCGAGTTAAAAGCGGTCGTGTGTTCGACGTCGCTCGAGTTGGGCATTGATATCGGGTATATTGATTTGGTGGTGCAGGTGGGTTCGCCGAAGAGCGTTGCGCGAGCGCTCCAACGGACGGGTCGAAGCGGTCACGATATTTACAAGGTCTCGGAAAGCAAGCTCATCGCGTTGGATCGGGATGACGTCGTGGAAATGGGTGTGATGCTTTCCGAGGCGAAAAAAGGGCATATAGACCGCGTGCAGATTCCGCAGAACGCGTTGGATGTATTGGCGCAGCACGTGGTCGGGTTGGCGATCGAGAAGCCGTGGGACGTGGAAGAGGCGTTTCAGCTCGTGAAACAAAGTTATTGTTATCGGAATCTTTCCCGCGACGATTTCTTGAATGTATTGAGATTTCTATCGGGGGGTTTCGGTCAGCTGGAAAAATATCGCGTGTATGGCAAAATTTGGTTTGACGAGGAGAAGAACGCGTTTGGAAAGCGCGGGAAACTCGTTCGCATCATTTATTGCACCAACATCGGAACGATTCCCGACGAGGTTTCCGTTCGCGTGAATTTGCATCCGGCGGGCATGCATATTGGAAATATTGAAGAGGATTTTCTGGAGCGTTTGAAGAAAGGAGACCGTTTTGTTCTGGGCGGGAAGACGTATCAATTCGAGTATGCGAGGGGCATGCAGTGTTACGTTTCCAAGGCGGGAGGGATGCGACCGACGATTCCCCAATGGTTTTCGGAAATGCTTCCGCTTTCGTTTGATTTGGCGTCCGCGATCGGCCGTTTCCGGGGGAACTTGGCGTTGGCGATGCAAAACAAGGGGCAACCAGAGGTGCTCGCCTATATTCGAAAGGAATGCTCGTGCAATGAAAATGCGGCGCTAGCCATTTACC
Source organism: Microcaldota archaeon (assembly GCA_018819225.1). GTDB lineage: Archaea > Micrarchaeota > Micrarchaeia > Norongarragalinales > SBBD01 > JAHJQN01. Next base: position 292,732 of record JAHJQN010000004.1, on the reverse strand, counting down.
ATTATTTTGCGGAGCAAATGGGGTTTTTCAAGCTCTTGGGCTTTCACGGATTTCATTCGGACGAGCGCTTGATTGTGGAGGAGTTCCAGTCCGAGGGGCGAAGGCATTTTATCTTTCACGCGTTGTTCGGGAGGCGCGTCAACGAAGTGTTGAGCAAGATTCTTGCGAAGCGCATTTCGCACGAAATCAACCGCAACGTGCTCATCTCCTTTAATGACAACGGATTCGTGCTCACGTGTACGCGGGCCGTGCACGTGGATATCAAGAAACAACTGTTTATGTTTGCGCGGCTTCATTTGGATGAGGAGGCCATGGAGGCGATTCAACGCACGGAAACATTGCGGCGAAAATTCCGGCATGTGGCCGTCCGTTCGTTCATGATTCTTCGTAATTATATGGGGCGAAAGCGTTCCGTGGGCAAAATGCAGATGAGCGCGCACGTATTGTTCGGTATTTCGTCCCGTCTCGCGAATTTTCCGGTCGTGAAGGAAACGTTTCGCGAGATCTTGGAGGACCACATGGATTTGCGCAACGCGCGCGTCATCCAGGAACGCTTGCGCAAAAATGAATTGCAGCTTTCGATTCTGAAGCCTTACGATCTTCCGTCTCCGTTTGCTCAATTGCTTATTACGCAAGGTATTTCCGACGTCGTGCTCTTGGCGGATCGGCGCGCCATACTTGAACGCCTGCATTCTTTGGTTCTCAAACGATTGGGTAAATCCGTGCCTGAGGCTCCCGTGAATTTGGAACCCGAGCGAAAAAAAGAGGCGCCGGAACCCTTTAATCCGTTGAAGCCGAGCCGTCGCCTTCCCCGAAAACGGCCGAGGTGGACGGGATGAAGAAACGCATCGTCTTATTCGTTTGCTCGCATAACGGGATTCGGAGTCCGATGGCCGAGGCATTTTTCAATCAATGGGCTCGGCATTCGCGTGCGGAGAGCGCGGGCATGGATCCCTCTTCCTCCATTAAACCGGAAGTGGTTGTCGTGATGAAGGAACGGGGGTTGGATGTTCGTGCCCACGTCCCGCGCCGGTTGACTCCACACCTGCTTTCGGCCGCGTATAACGTCATTGTCATGGGCGGCGCGAGGTTTGAAGTGAAGGGTTCCCACGTTGCGGAATGGGATGTGGGTTGTCCGTATGGCCGTCTGGATAGCTATCGGCAAACGCGCGACGAACTCGAGAAACGCGTGCGCGCTTTGGTGAAGGAGGTGGATCACTGAATGCGGGTTCTCCAACAGGCGGGCGTCTTTTTTGAGGAGATGGATCTGCTCGCGATTTCGGATCTGCAGTTTGGATACGAGGCGGTACTGCAAGCGCAAGGCATCCACGTCCCGGTTTCTCAATATGCTGAAGTGGAAGTTGCTTTGCGCGATATGCTTCGCGCGACGCATGCGAAGCGCGTTCTGATCAATGGGGACGTGAAACACCATTTTTCGCGTCCGCATCAACAGGAGTGGGAAGAAGTGTTGTCGTTGCTCCGGTTTCTGAAGTCCAAGCGCGTTCAAACGATTTTCGTCCGCGGAAATCACGATGCGTTTCTTGGAAAGATTCTTCGCGATCAGGAAATGAGGCTTGTGGACGCGTATCAAGAATCCGGATATTTGTTCGTTCACGGGCACCGGCTTTTGAGCGATTACCCGGGCTTCAGGCGCTGGAAACCGTTTCACACGCTGGTCATCGGTCACGTGCATCCCGCGGTCAGCATACGCGATGAAATAGGCGTGGCGCACAAGTTCAAGTGCTTGCTGCGCGGGAAGTACCGCGATCAAACGCTGATCGTACTGCCTTCGCTTTCACCGTTGGCTTCCGGATTCGACGTCACGCGAAGCGAAAAGGAGAAGGAATTCGTTTCCCCGATCATGGAGCAATGCCAAGTGGGCGACATGGTTCCTTTCGTTATTGACCGAGAAGTGGGCGTGAAAGAATTCCCGAAGGTCAAGCACTTGCAATAGCTTTTCGGTTACTCCCTTCCTGCCAGACTTCTTTCCTCGTCCCATCCTCAGCGTATTTGAATACTTTTCCTTCGGGTTCATCGGCCGTCTTTTTATGCGATCCGTCACAGTACGGCGTGTTTTTGGACAAACCGCATTTACAAATCCACTTGCTTTCATTCCCTACTCTGAGTTCCACGGGACCTTTTGCCTCGTGAATAATCATTCGCGCCATTCGTAATCACCTTCTTAACTTCTTCTATTTAACCTCTATTTTAATCTATTGCGTTTAATGGAATGGGTTATTCGACGGGGATGTTGGAGGCTACACGTCCTGCTATTTGCAATGCAAATGCTTTTATAGGCCTTGACACTTTCTCACTCTAACAATCCGTAGGTGATGTTATACTATGAATCCATTGTTCAAAGTGTTTTTGTTTTCGTTAATGCTAGTCACCCTCGCCTCATTTTCTTCGGCTGCAGCCTTGACTGCCGTGAACGTGACCCCCAACTCCACGGTTGTTGGAACGAGCGATGTCGCGTTCAACATTACGCTTGACGTACCTACCGCGCATTTGAATATGTCTAACATTACCGTCGAATTCCCGACTGGTTATACCGTCTCCGGTGCCAGCGTAATTTCAACAATTACCATCCCCAGCTCGGGTACGGTAGCCGTAAGCGGCCAAAACGTGACCTACAACTTCGCCAACACCAGTTTTGCAGCAGACACGAATGTGTCGCTGGAGATTGCTGGTATTACTATTAACACGACCACCGGTTTGCACACGCTTGCCGCTTATACCTATAACATGACGGACACCCCGAGTACGGATCTCGTGGATAGTGGTACCGGTACGTATACGGCCACGGCAGGCAACGCGTACTCCATAAACGTTAACGTTACCGCGTTAAATGTTACCGCAGGGAATTCCAGCCGCATTTTAGCATCTGTTTTGGACCAGTATGGTAACGTCAACAGCACGACTAATTTGGACTGGTCTTCGAACGCATCCACGGTTTCTGAAGTGACTGCTGGTAACAATTCGCTGGAGGTGACCGTCAACGGGACGTTGGTGGGGCAGGCATTGATTACGGTGTTCCATGCGGATAACGCGTCTGCGACCAACTCGACGGTTGTAACGGTTACTGCAGGCAATATTACCTTGGTATACGTTAACAACACGCAAGCGTATTTCAATATCGGGGGCTGTTCGATTCCGACGCCGATTGGGGCGTATGGATTGGACGCGCAAGGTAATACGAATACGACGGGTGAGTTTTACTGGGCTTCCAATGACACGAACGTGGCTACCGTTTATTCTGGAAATGGTACGACGGCCGTGATCATTAACGGTACCGGTATTTCTACGGGTCAAGCCAACATCTCCGTGTACTCTGAACACATTCTTGCGATCAACGCAACCATCATGACGGTTGGCAACTGCACGTCTTCTGGAACCCCGACGCCTACCGGAGGATCTTCCGGAGTTACTTGCACGTTGGATACCCAATGTCCGGTTGGATCATATTGTCCGTCAGGCTATTGCTTGGGTCTTTCCACCTCTTGTGCTGACGACGGAAGTTGCAACGAGTTATGTGTACGCGCCCGAAGAACGGATCCGGACTGCTCGACTTCGACGTCCACGCCTGTTCCGACATCGGCTCCTTCGGTTCAACCTGAAGACGAGGAAGAACCTGAATTGAGTTCGTCGACAAAGACCATTGGCTCTGGTGCATCCGTTAAGGGATCGTTTGGCGCCTCGCGTGCCACGTTCACCTTGTCGTACAAGCCCACGAGCGCTTTCCGTGGAACGGTTTCGTTCCGATTGCCTTTCGATTACGCGGACTACGTGAGCGGAGTCATTTCATTGAGTCCGGCTCCTTCGCATGTGGAAGAAGGTAGTCTGATCGCCGTGTGGGATGTCAATTTGGCTGCGAACCAGGAATTCAAAGCGGATGTAACGGTCCGCAAGGGCGTTGATGAAAGCGTATTGGAGGAGTTCCAAGCGCCTTCGACGAAAGCGGCAACCACTCCTGCAGATGATGGGGTAAAGCCGACGGCCATTCCGACGCAACGCCCCGCTTCAACGGGTGGGGTGGCGGCTGCTCCGGCAGCAGCTGCTGGACCTGACTACGCGATTTGGATCATTGTCGTTGTGATTCTCGTGGCCATAGTGGGATACTACTATTACAGTCAGCAGAGCGGCAAGAAGAAATAACCTTTTTTTCTTTTTTCTAGGCGGCTCACATGAGCCGCCTCCCTTTCACGGGATCTGACTCTTTCTATTGTTTTTTCGATGGTTTTCTCCTTGACAAAGCTCATACTGGCGAGATTAAGTATAAAAAGCGTCTGACCCATTACCGAATGCATGCTGAAACGCGGGCAGGGTGCCTTTGAGTACGTTCTGCTTGTGGCAGGCGTTCTGCTTATTGTCGCCCTGACGTTTATCATTCTCAGGAGCACGCTCTTTGCCGGAAAGCAGGGCATTGAAAGCAATCTCGGCGTGTTCAATAGCCTCACGTGCCTTCCGACGTATATGGGGGAAAGGCCGGCTCACTGGTGGAAGTTCGACGAAGGAGTCGGTGCGACGGCCAAGGATTCGACAGGCGGAAGCGACGGCGTGATGACCGTCCATGGGAACGCGCCGAACCCCTATTGGGTTCCAGGGATATCCGGCAACGGAATACACCTTGAAACCGGGGCAGGATTCGACTACGCTTCAGTGGACGTTCCTCGAGACGAATCGCTCTACCTCAACGAACGATCATTTACAATAGAGGCATGGATTCATCCCTTGGCACCACATGCCGGCGGGAGCGCAAGCTTTGTCGCCCTCGTGGACGAGTATATCCTCGGATCAGTTGATGGGAAACTCGCTGGCGCAATCGTTGGAGTGACGGGAACAGCTCTCGTTGGAAATACCGTCATTTCAATCAACCAATGGCACCATATTGCCTTAACCTATGACTTTGACGCCGACACCGTTTCCTTATACTTGGACGGCATGCAAGATGCCACGCAAGCATACCCTGGAACGGACTGGATTCCCGACCACAACGAGAACTATCCGTTCAACGTGCTGTTCGATGGATTTGACATCGGCGACGTGGACCAGGTCGTGCTCTATAGCCGCGCTCTCTCCCCTGAGGAAGTCAAGGCGGACTACGCGTGCGTGCAGAACACGGCATAGGTTTCTGGTTTCCCTCATCGAACCCAAAAGCCGTTTTTTAGTCCTGTGCGGAAATGGCGTTCGATTGAAAAGGATGTCGCGTACCCGCAGTGCGGAAACGCGTTGCACACGAAATTCTCATTCAACGCGTCGAATTCAAGTCAATTACGGTTGGAGCCAAACCGGCGAAGGTCACACTCAAACTGGCGAGGTCATGTTCCAGAAAGAAAAACAGAAAATAATTATTTCCGGAAGCCTCCGGCGAGAATTGAACTCGCGACCTCCTGTTTTCTTGGAACGCGTTTCTAACCATCCCTACAAGACAGGCGCTCTACCCCTGAGCTACGGAGGCGCTTATGAACTGCGATATTCTTTTGGTAAGGCTTTTCTTTTAAAAGAAAAGGTTTGCTTGAATGGCTCTAATCCAACACGCCGCATGAGGTTCTTGATACGTTTCGTTTTTATACTCACGTCGGGTAAATTTTATTCATGAATCGTCAAAGTGTATTTTGGGGCGTATCCCTCCTCTTGTTTGTATCTTGGACTTCTGCATACAACTGCAACGATCCTGGCACCACTTGCATTACCTCGGTTCCCTATACGATTTCCATTCCAAATCACTTGTATGTGCTTGAATCTGACTTGGTGTCTTCATCCGGCGGCATTACAATCGACGCGGATCACGTGATCTTGGAAGGAAACCATAGGCGGATTACGTTTGTGAGTGGGAATGGAATCAAAAGTCAACATCAAGTGAATGTGACGGTGCAGAACCTGGAATTGATTAAAGGATCTGGAAAGGGAGGTGTGTTATTTCAGTATACCGATGATAGCCTGCTGAAATCAAATATTCTTGGCACGATCGAAATATACGATTCGGACCGTAATCGATTCATCAATAATGCGGTTTCAGGGGGTTTGGTGTTAGGAGACGCGTATAATTCAAAAGACGGTTCGGATGAGAATTTTATTTCCGGTAATTCGTTTTATTTAGAGGATTCGAATCCGCCGGCCGGTAACAACATGATCTTTTTCATGAGTAAAAGTGATCATAATACGTTTCAATTTAACGATGTTAAGCTCCTGAGGAGTAATGGGCAGATTCTTCAGTTGGGGGGTGTGCATTTCAATACGTTTTTCAATAATTCGTTTACTCAGACGTATTTACCTCCGAATGACGGAGATTTGTCGTGGTCCGTCAGCTTACGGCACAGTGGGCCGGAGTATTCGACTGATAATGATTTGAATGCGAATGTGTTTCGGAGTAATGAAATCGCTGTGATGAGTCTTGCGCATGATAATACGGTGCGTAATAATACGATTTATGCACAAGTATGCTATTCGCATTCAGCGGCTTCGGTGAGCCAACCGACTTGGACCGACAATTTCGTGGATAATGTGTGTCATGCAACCGGTCTCGGAATAATTATTTGGCAGAAATCGTTGGTGATGACGGGTAATACGATTTATACGGATGATTTATCCGCGGTGAAGAGTTATCAACGTTCGGGCGCCACACTTCTGCAACGAAATAATATTTTTTACAGTGGTTCTCAGCCCGCTTATTATAGTCATTATGGCACCAATGATTTGGATAGTGATTACAACTTATACTATCGTGATACTCCGGGTGCGCTTATTCATGTGGCGGGAACGGATTACAATACGTTGGAAGAGTATATGGCTACGGGTCGCGATTCTCATTCCGTGAGTGGGGATCCGTTGTTCGTGGATGCGTCGACGGATGATTTCCATATTTTACCTAACAGTCCCGCCCGCGATTCCGGCGATCCGTCTTATCCTTCTTCGTGTGATGGCCGAGTGGACATTGGGGCGTTCGAGTATTGTGAAGGAAGCGGAGCGGAGGTTCCGTGCGGGGATTTTGGCGGAAGTTGTTTGTTGAATTGCAATGATTTCGATGATTGCAATTGGCAGCCAGACGGCTTTTGTGATTCGGGCTTATGCTGCGTGGGAGCGTGCACGGTTCCGACGGTGACGCCGACTCCGCCTCCCATGGATTCGTGCGAGGCTATCGGCGGTCAGTGTTTGGATGCATGTTCGAATCATGATTTATGCACCTTGGATACGGATGGTTTTTGTGATTCAGGTGTTTGTTGTACCGGTGATTGTCCGATTCCGACAATTACCCCGACTCCACCGCCGTCCGGGGACGATGTTTTCCTTTGGATTGAAGGAGAAGATTTTGATTCAACGGACGGCGTTTGGGACATTGTTGAACATGTGATGTCTTCAAATGAGCATTACGCGGTTGTTCCCGAAGATCAAGGCAATTACGTGGGAACCATTTCGTACGATTTCTATATACCGGGGTTCGGAGACTTTTATTTGTGGGGACGCGTTAAATCGCCTTCCACTGCTTCCAACAGCTTTTACGTGACCATGGACGATCAGACCGAGTACACGTGGGACACGCCTTCCGCGGATGGAACGATTTACGTATGGGATCTTGCTAATAGTCGCGATCCGGACATTGATCCCTTGTTATTTTCATTGGCCGCTGGCGAGCATACGTTGACGATTCGAAACCGGGAGGATGGAACCTGGTTGGATCGTTTGTTGCTTACATCGGATTTGGATTATGTTCCTACGGGTTTGGGTGATCCGGTCTTGCCGACTTCTTGTGAAGACGTAGGGGGTACCTGCCTTGTCGATTGCGCCAATTACGATTCATGCATTGCAGATTCAAGCGGGTTCTGCAGTTTTGGAGTGTGTTGTACGGGTACGTGTTCTGCGACTCCGACTCCCGTACCATCGTGTGGAGATGGAATATGCAATTCCGATGCGGGCGAAACGTGTCGTACGTGTAAATCGGATTGTGGGGAGTGCCCGCCCCCCTATGCGAACGGGGGTAGTTATAACGGAGGAAATTCGGGAGACTATACCGGCCCTCCTATGGCGGGTTCTCCGACTCCCCGTTCTCAACTGATCCATCCGACGCCGTATGTAACGCCCACGGAATGGATGCCGTTTTCTTTAGTGGATGATCAAGACGTGAAGAAAGCGGTTCAAGAATTGAATGAAAATAACGAGGATACGCAGGAGATTGAGCAATTGATTTTGCAAGCTCAACAGTTGGAAGAGCAAGGGAAAACCGTTGAAGCTCAATCGATTTGGGAACGTGCGAAAGAGAAAATTCAAGTGGCTTTGAATCGCATACGCAGCTCGAAAGCATCTTCCAATGCATACATTTGGTTGTTGGGTATCCTCCTCATTGTTGTCATTGCGGTTTATGTTTCGACGCGACCGTCTCAAATCATCGAGGAACCTCCGGAACCCCCGAATTCCTTCTTCCCCGACTTAAACATGGAGTAAACCGGACTTATGGTTAAGGGTTTCCGGAGCCGTTTTAAACCTGTTCTTGCTCTATTTCTTACGATATGCTTCTAGTAGGTGGTTGGAAATGAATAAGAAAGCGCTTTCATATGCCCTGATTCTTTTTGGAGTCGGAGGTCTCGTACTCGCTCTCGCTCAAGTGAATCAGCTGATGGTCAGCACGGCGCAGAGCGAGGTAGCCATGATGGGTTTGGAGGAAACCCTGAACCAGCAGGAAGAGTTAGCGGCCATGCAAGGGCTTACTCCCTCCGAGATTGCGGCGACGAGCCAGCAAGCGCGCTCGTTAGTAGGGCAAAGCATTGCCAAAGTCAATAATGCGTACATGCAAGGCGCGCTCGTTAATCTCGTCATTGGAGTAATTTTTATCGCGGCAGGCATTTTCATTCATCCGCGTTAAATGTCTTGCGTCGAGTCAACGGGCTTAATGGGAGTTATCTGTGAACGCCAAAGACGTCTTCATGCAAGACTTATATTCGGAGCTCAAGCGCAATCCTCTCCTGAGTCCCCGACAGGTCCAGCAATTGAAAAACCGGTTGGCAAGTAAGCACCAGCTTCCTCAAGTGATCAAGAATCCGCAGGTCGTGGAATGGATTCAAGAGCGGGAAGGACGCTTGCCTGCGGAACTTCAAAAAACATTGAAATCCAAGCATGTTCGGGCGCTTTCCGGGATAAGCAATATCGCGATTATGACGGCTCCGATGCCGTGTCCGGGTCGTTGCATTTATTGTCCCGGCGGACCGGCGTTTAATTCGCCGAAAAGTTATACGGGCAAGGAACCGGCGGCTCGACGAGCCGCTCAAAATAATTATGATGCGTACCAAATGGTTTCGGCGCGGTTGCACCAGTTTTCTTTATTGGGTCACCACACCGAGAAATGCGAGTTGATTGTGCAAGGGGGGACGTTTAACGCGCTTCCTGACGATTACCAGCGTCAGTTTGTCTTAGGCATGTATAACGCCCTGAATACCTCGCAGTCGCCATCGATTGAGCATGCTCAAACCGTGAATGAAAACGCGGAACACCGCCTCGTGGGGTTAACCTTTGAGACGCGTCCCGATCATTGTGCCCCGGAGCAAGTTTCTTCCCTGCTTGATTTTGGTGCGACGCGTATCGAAATGGGAGTCCAATCGCTGTCGGATGAGGTATTGAAGAAAAGTGGCCGGGGTCATGATTTGCAGGCGGTCGTGGATGCAACGGCTCGACTCAAGGATTCGTTTTTGAAGATTTGTTTTCATATGATGCCCGGATTATTTGCGGATCGTCGCCAAGATCTTTCGGATGCGAAACAATTGTTTGACGATGAACGGTTTCAACCGGATATGCTTAAAATTTATCCGACGCTCGTCATGCCTCAAACTCCTTTATATGAATTGTGGCGTAAGGGGGCGTATACCCCGTACACTTCGGAAGAAGCGGCGGAAGTCATTGCGGAAGGCAAGCGGTTTGTTCCGGAATACTGCCGTATCATGCGCGTGAACCGAGACATTCCGGCGAACTTGATTGTGGATGGCGTAAAAAAAAGTAATTTGCGGGAGCTCATATTCCAAAACTTGAAACAGAAAGGCGTTTCCTGCCGATGTATTCGCTGCCGGGAAGCGGGCTTGAAGATGTTAAAGGAGAATGTCGACGTCAATTCTCTTCATGCCAAACTGGTTCGCCGCGATTATGCGGCTTCCGGTGGGCGCGAAGTTTTTTTGAGTTTTGAGGATGGCTCTGCGGATGCGCTGCTTGGTTTTCTTCGGTTGCGCGTTCCGGCAGCTCCTTTCCGTCCGGAGATTACGGAGAATACCGTAGGGATTCGTGAATTGCACGTGTACGGAGAGCCGTTGCGCATCGGTAGCCGTGAGCGTTCCTCTCATTTTTCTCGCGTTCAACACGATGGATTGGGCTCGCGACTTCTGGCCGAAGCGGAACGTACGGCCCGAGAGGAATTCGATGCGCGCAAAATGCTGGTGATTTCGGGGGTGGGCGTTCGCGAGTATTACCGTTCTCGGGGGTATGCTCGCGACGGCGTGTACATGGGGAAGCGATTAGCATGAAGGGAAGCAATCAAGACATTTTCGAATTTTATTTTGATGGGCGTAAGCGGGGGGTGCGGCGCGTGCCTCCGCACGATCCCAAGCATGCCGTGTTCTCTTCCTTTTTTTCAAAGGAAAAACTGTTTCAGGGTTCGTCAACGGCTTTCGAGCGAGGTTGGTTGTACGGCTATTTTGGAGCAGAGGTTCTTCAATCGTTTATTGGTCTGGCGTTTGATGAACACCAAAATTATTTATTTCATGAGCTTCGCAGCGGGAAAAAGACGTGGTTGTTTGGAGAGGGTTCGTGCAAATCCCGGTTCTATCCCCGGGAAGCGCTCGTTTCCGATTCCGAGCGGGAACTGCGATGGCGATTCAATGCGTTGCAGTCGAAGGTTCGGTTCGTGGTCAAGCGAAAGAAGGCGGATCTGGTGTTTCAATACGATTTCTCTCGGATTCGTCGCAAAATCGGGAATTATCGGTGCGTGTTTACGGTGTTTAATCAGGTGCTCGCCAGTTGGGTATTATATCCGTTGAAGGCCCGCATGCGTTTAGATATTGAAGGACAACCGAACTCGGTTCGCCTGCCCCCGGAATTGGAATGCATTAATGGAAAGTGGTTGGAGTCGCCGTTTGCGTACACGGAAATGGTTCATATTGCGTTGCCCTTGTTTTCGGCGGGATGGAACTGGAACATTTTCTATTGCGTACCGACGTTGGGTAAGGGGAATCCGAAGTTTGTGGGTCTCATGAAGTTTTTTGTTGAACTGCAGAAGACGCGGATACCCATTAATTATCAAGTCTACGTCGTGGATTTGATGAGCGGGGCCTTTCACTTGTTTGGCGATGCGACGAGTACTGAGAGTCACGTGCGACGAAAACCTCATATTTCGGCTTCGACTCCGGATGGTCATTTGCGCATTCAAGCGACGGCTTTGCATGCACCCAAGAAAAGATTAATTAAGGGCGTCACGTTGTTAAGTCCTTTGAAGGTGCGCTCGGCCGATATCGATTATGCGGCGTTCCCGAATGAAGCGCGCGTCGAGTTTAGGGGGCGTCATTACGCGGGAAGGGGGACGTCTGAAATCACGGGGTTGAAAAAACTCGCGTATTGGTGGTGAGGGTTTATGGGAGATTTCTTGCAGGATGTGATGGACAGCGTCCGTTTCGGGTTTTCGTGGATTCGTGATATCGAGGTCTGGAAGTATTATTTGGCGTTGATTCTGGCTCAAATTCTTTTGTTCGGCTTGGTGTTCGGAGCCGTTCTCGCGTTTGCTGCTGCGATCGGTATTCATGTCGCGCTATTCTCGGATATCTCGTATTGGACGCATTTCTTTACGGGTTCTAATATGGCGGGACTCGTGGGAGTCATTTTCGGCATTCTTTTCGTTGGAGTATTAATCGGCTTATTGTATTATTTCGCCATTTCGTACCTTTCCTTGTATATTATGACGTACGGTCTTCGAAAGAAACAATTGTCGGCCATTCATGTGACTCCGCGGAAAGTCCTCTCATTTATTTTTGTCGGCATCGTTGCCTTTTTACAAGCCGTTTTTTGCTGGCGGGACAAGACGTATTTATTGCTCGGCGTTGTGTCCGCGATGTTGTTAGGAATTGGTATGGGGAGCTGGAACCTATTCACCCTATTTTTGGGCTTCATGTTGATGTTCGTGTACCTCCTTATTGTTTACTATATGTCGGTTCGTTTGAGTCTCTCCATGTACGCATTTGCGCATGAAGATCTCTCTGTTTCCGAAGCACTATCCGTATCGTGGAAGTTGACGCAGGGCCGGGTACTAGGGGTGTTCGCGCGAATCGTGGGCGCCAGCCTAACCGTTTATGTGCTCATTGCCCTCGTATTGCTTATTCCTAATGCACTGTTTTGGGGTATTCGAGTTTTCATGTCAACGGTGGGAATGGCGGGAATCGGCGTCTTGTTACAACAAGGTTTTGGGATGATCACCGGCCCCTTGTATACCCTCTCCGTTATTCTTGCGGTGTTGCACGTTTACCATGTCATGTTGCAGGAGAAGGGTTTGGTGAAGGTCAAGCGCGTTGTTAGATCGAAGCGAGCGTGATGACGGACTATGAAGCGGGTCTTCCTGGTTGAAGGATCGGATTACAAGAGCCTGAAGAAATTGCTCGAGGAGAATCCGTATGGGGCTGACTCGTTCAGTCGCGTGGGGTATACGCTTCGAGAAAGCAATCGTCTGGGTTTGAAGGGCGGCAATTACGTACTGGTTTTTCAATGCGATGATGGAGCGAGGGAAAAAAAATTGTTGGAGGCATTGAAGCCTATTGAATCTCTCAAGGTATTGGATGGAAGCGATCGCGAGACGGTGTTGATGAAACTGGATTCCGATGAAGGATCGGCTGCAGCGGGTTTTGGAAGCATTTTCAGTTGAGTCGTTGATTTGGGTTGAGGGGATTTGGAATGACGAGGAACGTGTTATTGATTGCGTTAGGCAGTACGGCTCGGGCGGACTGTTTGGCTGAAGCCATTTCCCGATGTAAAAATACGGCTCTATTCAGTTACCTTTCCCATGCGAATCCGTCGGTGATTGCCCGTTCAAAAAATCATGTCGTGGGACGCGCCAATGACCTGGAAGCCATTCAACGATTCGCTCGGGAAGTGACGCCGGATCTGGCTGTGATTAGTCCGGAAGCGCCCCTGGCTGCGGGTGTGGTAGACGCATTGAATGAAGTGGGCGTTCCGTGTGCGGGTCCGTTAAAAACGAATGCTCGTTTAGAAAGCAGCAAGTCATTCATGCGAAACCTATTAAAAAAATACGACATTGAAGGCAGCCTCGAGTATCACGTGTTTGATTCAATGGACGGCGTGGAAGATTATTTGATCGACCTTGGAAAGTTCGTGGTCAAACCCGACGGGTTGACGGGTGGAAAGGGCGTGAAGGTTTTGGGCGATCACTTGAAAGGCGTCGAGGATGCCAAAACGTATTGTCAACAATTGTTGGATCAGGGTTCGAAAGTGGTTTTAGAGGAGAAACTGGAGGGTGAAGAGTTTAGCGTTCAATTCTTTACGGACGGCAAGACCGTTATTCCCTCTCCGATTGCCCAGGATCACAAGCGGGCGTTTGAAGATGATACGGGACCGAATACGGGCGGTATGGGTTCATACAGCATGCAAAACCACTTGCTGCCTTTTGTTTCAGCATCGGATTTGGAAACCGCTAAACGAATTACGCAGGAGGTGGCTGAAGCCATTTTCAAGGAGACGGGGATTCGGTTCAAGGGCATTATGTACGGGGGGTTCATGTTGACCGTGGAAGGGGTGAAGCTCATCGAGTACAACGTCCGTTTCGGCGATCCGGAAGTGATGAATATTCTTCCATTAATTAAATCGGATTTTGTGGAAGTGATGGATGCGATCGTGCACGAGCGTTTGCGTGACGTAAAGCTTGAGTTTGCGCAGAAAGCGACGGTATGCAAGTACGCGGTTCCGGAAGGGTATCCGTTGAAGCCCAAAAAAGGGGAAATCATCGATATTTCGAGTCTTCGTGCATACGAGAACGAATTGGGCGGGAAGCTGAAAGTCTATTTGGGTTCCGTGGAATCCTTGGATGGTTCGGATGCCCTTCAGTTGCGCATGGGCGCCTCTCGGGCCATCGCGTGCGTGGGCATTGCCGATAAGCTGGAAGATGCGGAACGCATTGCGGAGGAAGCCGTGCGACGTATCAAGGGTCCGGTCACGCATCGGAAAGACATTGGAACTACGGCGCTCGTTCAAAAACGCGTGAACCATATGAACGCTTTGCGTCACGAGAAATAATTCATTCGGGAGGTGAAATTTTTCGTGAATTCCCGCACATTATTTTACCTCTTTCTGGCTTCTTTTTTCCTCGGTTTTTCGTTTATTATTCAGCGGTTTGCTCTTCGAACGGGAGCAGACTTTTTTTCGATCTCGTTGTACATGGCATTGGTGGCCTCCATTCTATCGATTCCTCTCTTCTTGATGAATGCGTCGGTGCACCGTCTCACGTTAACGGACTGGCGGGATTTGATCCTGGTTGGAATTCTTGCAGGGGGGATTACGATTCTTCTCCAACTCTACGCCTTAACGTTGACCTCTACCGTCAGTTTAGGTCTCTCACAGGCTTTCGTGGCCATCTTTACCGCTTGGTTCGGATATCTTTTCTTGAAAGAGCGTCTTCCGAAAGCGTTTGCGATTGTTTTTGGTGTCATGGTGATCGGCATGTTCTTGGTTTCCACGAATGGTCAATTCTTTATTCCGAATTTCGGCGATATACTCGTCGTCATTTCCGGGGGAATCGTGGGTTTTACGAACGTGTATGTTAAACGATTGAATGAGCGCGTCTCCATTCAACTCATCATTGCGGGTCGCGTTCTCTTCGGCACCCTTTTTCTGTTACTCGCAGCGATTCTTTGGAATCAATGGGCGTTTCCGTTCGAGGCATTCGAATGGATCGTTCTGTTAGGATTTTTCGTGTTCCTTTCCTCTTTTTTCATCCTCAAATCCATTGAAACCGCGGGGGCGACTCTTTCATCGACGTTCCTCATGTTAGCCCCCGTTATAACGGCGTTCTTTTCAATGGTTTGGTTCAATGAATGGCTTTCCGTCGAGCAAGCCGTAGGCGTCCTCATCATTTTGATCGGAGGGTTTTACATCTCGAGACGCATGTAAGTCGGATGCGTTCGGATTAGGGTTGCTTCCATTCAATCTCATAGTACTCGTACTTGCTTTTCGGGAGCTCGACGCGCTTCACTCGATAGTAGGTTATGGCGGTTTCTCGGTCGCAGATCGCGAGCATGAGATCCAACCCCATTCCCTTAGATTTTTCAATGGCTTGCGCCAATTCTTCTCCTCCAATTTCTTCTTCTTCGCTCAAAGCAAGCATAACAAATTTCGGGGAATCCTGTTTTGGGTTTTCGATGAGGCCGCCTTTCTTGCGGTGGTACAACAAGAAATCGACTTCCGCTGGTTTTTCAGTTTTCACCCCCGGTATCGCGAGAATAAACGTTTTTTTGACGCCGTGTGCCACCCGTATGGCGCGGGCCCATTCGCTAATTAACATCTTATTTTCGCGAGGGAACACGTGAATGACGTGCTTGCTATGCATCCACTCTTCATTGCCTAGTTTCGGGGATGCGCCCGGAAAATATAGGCGAAAATGCGTTCCGAACTTGAAACCCGTTTTGAGTACGAATGAACGCAGACGCCAGTCTTCAAACACTTCATAGAGCGCGAGAAAGTCTTTTCGTCGTTTTTGGCAGGCTCGAATCAATTGCGTTTCACTGACATTGGTTTTCAATCCGGCGTGCTTGATGAGAAACAAGGTTTCGTACGCATCCAGTTTCAAAAATCGGCCGTGCTTTTTGGCTTTATAGGTTCCGTATTGTCCGAACCATCGTTCTTCATAGACCCGCTGACCTTCGGTTTCGTCATCAATGATGGCCATGAGATCGTCGGAGAAGAACATCGCCTTGGCGTGGATGCGTAGTGGAAGGAATTCTTTCGATGGGTACTTGACCACGGGACTTCTTCCGTATTCGGTGTCCGTGCGATCAATTCGTCGGGCAATGATGCCGCGATCGCGCCAATCCTTGTAACAAAAGTATCGTGCCAGAAACTTCTTTTCCTTGTTGTGTCTTCGGGCGACTTGGTTAAATGAAATTTTTCGCTTTTTTTTCAGGCAGATCGCATTGCGTACGTCCATCAGGTACAAGGCTTCCTCTGGAATGAGTTCGAGCAAATTTTTTTTACCTTGAAAATCGGTTCCAAAGTATCCGCGGTCAAGGGCTTGCACGGAAATGAGGTCTTTGACTAGTAACTTGTCGTCGTCGAGTTCAAACTGTACGGCCATATGGGCATCTCCTCCTTCCGGTTCTTTTGCAAGAACCAGCGGTTTGAGGTCACTCCTCTCTGAACCTATTATGCGATTCGCTCTTTAAAAACGCGTTACCTGCGTTGTCGGCGTTTTCGAATCGGTTTCTTGAATTCCTGCCGGGCTTCGGATTCCACTTCTTTTGCGACGCGACGTACGCCGAGCATGAATTCGCCTTCGAATACAGCGGCCACGGTCACGATTCCGAAGAGGATGCCGAGCATGAACCAGTAAAAGAAGCGTTCGCCCAGGAAGGCGCCATACTCGGGCAAGAAGATGTTGAACTTGAAGAACAAGTAATTGTGGATGAGCCCGATGGCTGCGGCAGCGACGACGATCGCAAACAATCTCCATTGCAGATGATACCATGACGCGCGGGTTTTGTGGATGTACTTATACGCTTTCACGAACTCTTTGAAACTCATATCATCACCTTCGATATCATCGTTTTTTGAACATCGGGAGGAATAACGGCAATAAATACAGGATTCCCGAGGATAATAAGGTCCACCCCAGCAAGGTCATCGAGCCGAAAATGGGGTGTTCGATCACCAAATAAAAAATCAATATGGCGGCCACTGCGAGAGTCAATATCGGCGAGAACGCTAGATGTTCTCGGGCCCAGTTGTAGAAGAACCATGCCACGATGAACAACCACAACCACCATAAGTACTGGATCCATTCCAGAAAGCCGGCGGCGATTATTGATTGGATCATGTGGGCGGCCTCATGTATTGCTGCATATTCTTCTGGTAATCCATTTGTTTTCTCTGGCTCTTTTCCAGGAACGACACTTCATCGGCAGAGAGTTCTTGGCCGTGCATCAACTTCTGTTCAATTTTCTGCATTTTTTGTTGCTCCACCATTTCGGGATGCTCCATTTCCACTCCAAAGAACCGGAGCAAGGGGAATAATCCGAATTGGAACAACATTTGGAAGTGCATTCCCATGAGCACGAATGCGAAGAACAAGACGAGTAAAACGGTCGTGGAAATGGGGTTCAAAAGAACAAAATAGGCCGCCACAATGGCCCCGAGTCCGAATAGCACTTGAACGTCCCGAAAGGTCATGTAGAGCCAGAATAAAATGTACGAAAAAACGATGACTTGAAGAACAAACTTCAAATCGGTGAAAACGTCCAGTATTCCGTAAACGGGTAGCGCATACATGCCGGTGAACCCCTAACGCGGAATAGGCTTTTCGCCTTCTTATTCTTTTCTCTTCGTCGCGGTGACGATGCGAAGGGCGAATGCCATTCCCTTCTTGGCTTGCTCCGCGTTTGGGGCCTCGCAGTTGATGCGGACTTTCGTTTCGGTGGTGGACGCTCTTATCAAAACCGTGAACTCATCGAAAACGGCTTTGAGACCATCTAGCGTGTTCAGTTCGATGACGTTCTTCTCCAATTTCTCTCTCATGGCTTGAAAATCATAACGTCCTTTCACTTCTTTTTTGAGGGTTACATTCCGAAACGTTTGAGCGAACGTGGCGAGTTCACCGGGTCTCGTATCGGATAAGCGGGCGGCCGCATACAATCCGTCCGAATTCGGTGCATGGGTCAAGAAGGAATAATGTCCAGAGCGTTCCGCGGAAAATATTGCGCGGTGCTTCCGCGCCAAACGCAGTACGTTCGCATCCCCGACCTTCGATGTGATCACCGTACGATTCTCTTTTTTCAGCATCTCGAAGACTTCCTGCCGGCAATCGATGCTGAGCACGACGCGATCATTTTTTGACAGCAAGTGTTTCGCGATAAACGCGGCCGTGATATCCCCTTCGATGACGTGACCTTGATCCACGAGCATGACGCGATCGCCATCTCCATCGAATGCGAACCCGACTTGATTTTTCGAGCGTGTCGCCCCTTTGAGCATTTGCAAGGTTTCATTCTTAGGCTCCGGATCGTGTTTTTCAAATAACGGGTCCGGCTCCGAGAATAACGCGTGAGGAAAGAGGTGTTTCATTCGGCATACCGCGCCGCCGGCCAAATCATAGATTCCTTGCTGGAACGAGGGTAATCGTTTTTCGTATTCTTTCAAGCGATCCATGTCGTTTTCGATTCTTGGCGGGTGAACGGTCGGAGTCGCTATTTGCCCGTACCGTGATCTCAACGCCTCCATGAACGATTCGGATACGTAGGTCTGTTGCTGGAAAAACTTGACTCCATTGTAATTCGCTGGGTTATGAGACGCCGTGAGGGCCATTCCGTTATGTGGACTGAGGAACGCGATGGCCGGAGAAGGCGCGTTTCCGACATATTGGATCGGTTGTCCGTATCCGGCTGCCAACGCCTTTAACAATTCCGAGTTATGCGGCCGATAATCGCTGCCGGCAATGAGCGGGTTGAATCCGGGCGGTAAGGCGGCGCCCAAACGAGTAAAATTCGTTTCCGTTATCTCGATGGCGTACCGGCCTCGAATGTCCAGGGATCTAAACATGTTCATGCATAATCCGCCAATGAAAACTGCTTGGAACGTTCGTCTTCAAAAATGCTTGCAATCTCTTTCTCGATCAGGAGGAGCCGTTGTTTGAGGTAGAGCGGAAGTTGATAGGTGTCCGTTAGGGTCTTGGAGAGTTCCAAATATTTCTTGATGCCTCCTTTGTTGATCGTCAACAGGATTTTTCCTCCACAACGCCGACACTTGCCTTGCAACGGAACCCGACGGTATTTCGCACTGCAATCCACGCAACGGAATTGCTGTCTTGAAAATTTGCGCAGATTGCCGTAGAGATCGGGCAGGAAATGCGAGAGAATGATTTTTTCCGCAGCGTTTTGAACGTCGACCGCCCGAATTTTTCGCATGAGGTTTAACTCTTCCGCCACTTTTTCCTGCATGGTTTTAAGTTGCACGTATTTGGTTTGCATCACTCCTTCCATACTGGCTTCATGCGTATACTGGATGTTTTCGTATTGATTCGGCGTGTTCAAGCGTTGTCGAACGGTTTCAATCGGAACCTCTCCGGGAGCGGCCATGTTTTCACTGGCACGATAAAATGCGAGCGGGTATTGGGATACGGTGTCCATCGCATGCGCTTCATCGTCGATTTCGCTGGGATCCAGAATGGTCGTCAAGACGAGGGGGGCGTCCATTTTTCCACCCCGCGTCGCCGGAAGGAATTGTTTGGAGAAATTGAGGAGCGCGTCCATGAGTAGAATGAAGGAGATTTCGTCTCCGTCGGCGTTCCGTCGGCATGCGCAATGCAAGTACGGGTGGGCCATGAGGCCGCGAGCGGGAGCCACTCCAATGATGCGTCCCAGGATCCCTGCGGAGGTATGGGGGGCAATGGATACGATGAGTCGTCCAATCATGTCCTCGGGTCTATTGGCGTGGTAATACGCCGGGATTCCATAATGGTACGTTAACAGGTCGTCCACGAATTGGGCGACGCGCATAAAGTATTCGGATGCGTAATCGGATACCACGACGTCTTGAGGCATGAGTTCCACGACTTGATTCTCGTTCTCGAGGGGTTTCCCGTGCCGATCCGTCGTGTAACCTAGTCGTTTCAATTGTTCGATGGGCGTCCCGATTTCTCTTGGGACGAAGTGCGTGAGCGGGATTTCCGTTCCGTCAAAACGGCACGTTCCATCTCGAAAAACAGAGAGCTGGTATTTGGCGCGCAACACGCCTTTTTCCAGTGACTCCGGAGTTTTTGAAGCGGAAATAAGTCCTTGAACCCCTTTAATTTCATGCGGTTTCGCGTGCATGCGTTCCATGGCTTTATGCAATTCATTAGCGAAGTCAATGACGAGCAGTTCGTGTTGTCGCAACGGGCTTTTACAATGCCGGCATTCCGTAGCCTCTTCCGCATTCAGTCTCTGACACGTGGGTTTCGAGCAAATCAGGTGCTTTTTCGTGGGTTCGTTGCACGTGCCGCATTGGGATCCGAGGACGCGTCTTCCGCATACCGGGCATGCCCGCACTTCCACATTCACTTCGATTTTAGCTCCTTCTCTTCGACGGACTTGTTCCGATGCCTTCAGAAGACTGCGCATTTTTCCTCCCCAATTTCCAATGGGAAACAAGGCGTGCACGGGGGGTTTCATTTTTCGTTCTTTTGCCTTTTCGGGACGACCCATGCTGGCCCCCACGTAAATCCCGGCTTTTTTCTTGATGGGTATGCCCGCCGTCTCATTCACGATGCCCATAACCTCCTTCGTATCGGAATAGGCGTTCATGAAATACTCCATCGACAAATTTTTTTCTTGAAGGATGCCGAGCGTTTTGAGGACGGCGATGGCATTCTCCTTCTGAATCACGATGTCCTGGTTATCCATCCGGTGGGGCACGCAAAGTTTTTCAAGGAGCTTTTTAGTTTTCATCCCCGTTTCATCGTGTTTCAACGAATATCCTTTCAAATCAAACCATTCGAAATTCAGATGGCCCTTCACCAATCCGTTGGCCAACTCGCGCAGTTCGTTGACGGATAAATCGTGCCAGAAAAACGTGTATTTTGGAGCCAACGGCACGCCGGTTTGTTTGGATAAAGCGAAAGCCTGGCTCGCATCCATCTCATCAATTTCTTTCTCGCTTTTTCGGATGCCTTTTTCTTCCAGTTCCATTTGGTACCATTCATTGCACCAAGCAGACGGCACGAGGGGATGGTTGGCTTTATAGAAGTCTCCGTAGTTGACGAGCAAATCGCCCAGCCACAGTATTTCTTCGACCTGACTGGATTCCGCTCGCGCTTCTTCTACGTTGGAGAACGCACGCACTTCGCCGCTTTTCAGCTTGACGATGGGCCCATCGATTCGTTCGCAAGGCGTGGCAATACATCCTTTACCCGGTCTCTCGATTTTTAATTGCGTGCCCACGGCAATGAATCCGTCGAGTAAAGCCATCGTGGCGGGGTGAATGGCTTTGCTGGCAATTCCCGTGAACCGCGTCCTCCCGTATCGCAACCGGAAGCCTCCGGGTCGCATGGGGTATGCGAGAATGGGTCTCCCGCCCACAATTTCGTCAATATACTTTCCGATGGGCTTAAACTCCAGTTGTTTGGCGGAGGTTTTCGTGACCTTGATGAGCGGTTCCAACCAGTTCCAGTTCAAACCAGCTTTTTTTGAGAGTTTGAGTACTTTCGTGGCTTTCAGGCAAATGCCTTCTGAGAGCACGAGGCACAAGCCCCCGCGCACCCGATTCGTTTCCACGCTTGGAACGTCTTTGTTTACATTGACTTCGTAGTCTTCCGTGGGATCCCCGGTAATGCATACCGGACAGCTTTGCGCGATATGCCTGATTTCTTCTTCGGTCGGTACGTATTGGCCGGCTCGGGTCTTGATCGCGTATAAATTGCTTTCTTCCACGTACCGCTCGACTTCGCTTTCGGTGGCTCGATAATGGCTGATTCCCAGTAATTTGCGGCAATAATCCGCCAGTAACAGGGTAAAGGCTTGTCCCGTGCCCCCGGCCCCGCGAATCGGGCCTGAAAAATAGACCGCTACGTATTGCGTTCCGTCCGCGTTCTCCTTGAGTTTCAGTGCCGTAATGCCTTCGATGGGCGCACTGACGACGCCTTCCGTAAACACCGCGAGACCGGTTCGGACCGCATGCTCCAAAAATATTTCTTTGCGTTCGTTCTCGTTATCGGTATCCACGGGTATGGGGATAATTCCGGAAACGATTTCCTTTGCGATGACGAAAGCCGCTTGTTCGCGCGGGTGTTCCGAGAGCTCGCGAATCCGTTTTCCAATGCCAACGGGTCCCACCAGTCCTTCCACGCGGGCTCCCAGGTCTTTGGCGGGTTTGATTTCGACTTCCGTGGACGGATCCAGTCCTTTTTGGCGGGCGGTTTGTGCTTTTTCCAGACCGTCGTTGAATTGCGCCTCGATGGCATCAAAGTATTGTTGGATGGCGGGTGAGCATACCGGCATGTCAATCCCTTTTTCTCGACGATTCAATCCCTTGCTCTTCATCGGCATGAACGTATAAAACCGTTGCGGGCCTTCTGGACTTTCCGTAGAATTTTGCATCAAATTCGTCGGTGAAATACTAAAGGAAATTCAGCACTTTGATTTTTCCGGTCTTCATGTCGTAAACCGGGAACAGTGCCGGGGATGGAATGTGTCCCATGCGCACTTGAAAATCGGTTCGGTCCTGCCACGTTCCCGAATTGATGACGAACGTGCCGTTGTAGTCCTCGAGGTATCCGAGCTTGTGCACGTGACCAAAATGGAATACGTCAGGCGTTTCATCAATTAACATCAGGTCCGGCACTTCTGGAACGACGGGGTCCTCCCCGTACACGGGACACAAATGCCGCCGCTCGAGCATGGCGACCGCGACTTGCTCGGGATGCTCGTATCCTTCCTTCAATGCCGCGGAATGAGAAATCAATCCGTCGACGCTGGTTCCGTGATACATTAAGTGCTCGAGTCCGTGAACGCGGTGGCGAGACGGATTGCCTACGAAATGCAGGTTGGAATAGCCATTCAGGGATCGGCGAAACTCCTCGGAAATAGCGGGTTGAGGTTCAGCCGTTCTCACCGCATCATGATTTCCTGGGCAGATAATGACTTCGATGTGTTCGGGAATATTTTTCAGGAATTCGCATAAAATTTCGTACTGGGTATAAATATTTTTGGTGACGAGTTGCTGTTCTTGCCGAGGATACACCCCGATTCCGTCCACGAGGTCTCCGGCCACGGAGATATATTTAATGCGTCCGGCAATGGTTTTTTCTTTCTCGTCTCCTTCCCCATTCAGGAAGCGAAGCATGCGTTGGAAATTTTCTTGAAGAAAATATCGGCTGCCGACATGCAAGTCGCTTAGAAATGCCATCGAAATGTCTTCTTCAACGGTTTTTTTCCGGCGTTCTTGGAGCATGGCGCCGGGTTGGACGATGCGCTGGATGATCAGGAGCGAGGATTTGGATGCCCGAACATCAAACGCCAGCATTTCGTCGAGCATGATCTTTTGGGCTTGCTCGAATGCGGGTGAGTCTTTGACGGCGAGCACGTTCGCGCTGGTTTCTTCATCTTCTATTTCGAGTAGGAGGTGCCCGTTTTTGGTCACGCGTTTTTCATAAACCATCCCGATGACTCGGAATTCTCTTTGAGTGACTCCGCTTTTGGCTTCCTTTAACGGATAGATTCCGCTGGCTTGGCTTCGAATGCCTCGCAAGACGTCGCGTTGTTTTCGGAAACGGTTTCGGAAGTGGCGTACGAAATCGTCCACGCTTCCCGTACACCGGCTTTTGCTGGAAATATCGCTATCCCGTACGGATAACTCGAGTTGGGGTTCGACGCTTTTCGCCGGGGGGTTATAGTTCTTTTTTTGAATGACGTCGACTTGGACGACTTTTTTTCCGGCGGTCTTGCTATCCAGAAAATCGTTCACGGCTTGTTCGCTGATGACGAGTTCCGAGCTTTCGGAAAGCAGCTCACCCACCAAATCCATGGCGCGTTCTTGTTGTTCGAGCGTTTCAAGTGCAGGCGGCGCTATCATCACTTCCTTTTCCTGCAGTTTTTCCAGAATTTGTTGCCGGACGCTAGCCATGTGATTCCCCTTGCCATTCGCCCCTCTTAACGCATCATCTCTAATTCGACGGGTATTTAAATAGGGTTTGCCGCCGACTTACCCCTCATCGTGTCCGGATGCCCTTCGGGCAACCTTTTTATTCCGCGCTCGATTTATGATTTTAGAGCCTCATGCGTGTATCCGTTTTTCTATTCCTGGTTTTGCTGGGCGGGCTAATCACTTCCATCGAAACCCAAACGCTTTCATTGGATTCGAAAGACCCTGTTCCGGCGCTCATCGTTTCCACCAACCCCCATACGGCGGCTCCGCTGCCTCGGGTTTCCGTCGTTTACGTGACATTCACGAATGATAAGATTCTGGAGCTGGAGGTTCAAGTGACGGCGTTGCGGTCAGCGGGCGAAGATGTGTCAGATATTGAAGACTTAATTCTTCAAGGCAAGCAATTGCAATACGTCGGTCAAGGAGAACAGGCGGATGCGCGTTTTCGGGAAGCCGAAGTGCTTATTTTTATTATGAAATCGGAGGTCAAGAACGGTTTGCTCTCCCGCATGTTCTACGGTGTTTTAATTGCCATGGTTGTTCTGCTTCTCGCTTTCACGCATTCGTGGGAAAACCCTGTTCAGCGCTTCCGTGAACGTCTTCACGGCCCATTCAATCATCTTCCGGCTATCCCGAAAAGAAAGAAAAGAGTTTAGGCGTTCCGTTCATGAACCAGTTGGCAACGGGATTCGTTTTTTTCTTGCTTTTTACTCTTCTTCCGAGTGCGGCTTCTGAGATTGACGATTGTCAAATGCTTTATGGTACGGAGTACGTTTTAACGCAGGACGTCACTGCGTCGGCGAACGAGTGTTTTTTGGTGGTGGGTCATGACGCGAAACTGGATTGTGCCGGGCATTCCGTCTCCTTTTACAAGTATGGGGTTTCGGCTTCCGGAAAAGATCGTTTGGAAGTAAGCAATTGCCGATTTCAAACACCCGGGGGCGGGACGGATATAGCGGCCATCCGACTCGTGAACTCCGATTCCGGCATTTTTTCAGGCAATGAGATTGACCTGAATGGGGATCACGGATACGGTTTTCTGTTGGAGGGATCTCATCGAAACACCGTGTTTGAGAATATGGTTTCGGGTGGCGCTATGGGTTTCCGTTTAGATCATTCTTCCATCAACCATCTTTCCCGCAACGTGTTTTCAGACAGCATGTACGGTGGATTCATTTATGTCTCATCGGATAACGTCTTGGATGACAATCAATTCATCAATAATGATTTTGCCCTTTATTTTCAATTAGTGGACGGCGCCTTATTGGAGCGTAACGTGTTTTCCGGCGGTCGCGTTCACCTGCTGTTAATTGGAGAATCGACCGTGGATGCATTCGACTCTCAGTTTTTAACTCCCGTATCCAATTGGCATATTCAACTATCGTACTCTAATGCGTTAACGTTATTGAATGCGAGCGCGGCGGTTCCGTTGCGGTATGGATGGTTTGGCGATCCCTCTTACGTGGATGTCGAATGGCGAATACTGTCCCGTTTTACTTACGCCGACAATAGTTCACCGGCCGTAGGATCGGTTTCCGTTTTCGATAAAACGCACTCTTTTATTGAAACGAACGATACCAATGCAGACGGCATTTCCACGTTTCGGATACGCGAGAAACGTTTGACGAATTCCGGCGAAAGTCTTTTTACCCCTCATTATTTTGCGATTGAAGGCCCTGGGTGGCCTGGGGAAGAGTTTCAGGCTCAAGTGACGCAATCGGGTGCATACGATTTTTCGTTCGGTACCGGGGATCCGCTTCCCACTCCGACTCCTACCCCAACACCCACTCCGACTCCTACCCCAACACCCACTCCGACCCCTACCCCGACTCCTTCAGGCTCGCCGTCTGTTTCCTCTTCTCCGACTCCACTCCCTAGCGTCTCATCGACTCCTTCCCCGTCTTCACCACCATTCTCTTCTTCAACGCCGGATCCCTCGCTAACCCCGACTCCCTCCGTTTCGGTCTCTCCTTCTTATGAGCCGACTCCGGTTCCTTCGTTGAACCCTTCGCCTTCCATGACTCCCGTTGAAGAAATGGATGATTTGGAAGAGCGCATTCGCCGGCTTCGTGCAGCCGGTGAAGACGTTGCGGATGCGGAGGAAGAGTTGGCGCGTGCACGTGAACTCTTGGAACAACGCCGGCATCAAGAATCCGCTACTCTTATGGGTCGCGTGCGCGGGTCCGTTCGAGATGCTCAGATTCGATTCGCTTCGTGGCAACGCGGTAATGCGGCAACCGCCGGATTCGTCATCGCCGTTGTCATCGTGCTCGTCGCGCTCTATTATTCGTCTTCCTCTAAAAACCCGCTTGATTTCTTGAAGGGTTTGACGGGCTCGGATCCGCAGGATAATAAACGTGCGGATACCCTATCCGATGATTCCGAGGAGTCCCCTAACGATGAGCACGAATCGTGATCTGAATGCGCATTCTAGGTTTTGAGGCCACCGCGCACACGTTCGGAGCATCCCTTGTCGAAGGGAATCCCGACCATCCCTTTTCCAGCCACACGCGCGTACTTTCCAATGTCAACGCCAAATATCCTGCAAAGCCGGAAGGATTTATTCCCCGCCAGCTGGCGGACCATCACGTCAAACACTATGCGCGCATCCTCAAGGAATCATTTGCTTCCGCCGGAATGCGTCCTTCCGATGTCGATATGGTCGCATATTCGTATGGACCGGGTCTCGGACATTCGTTGCATATTGGTTTTATGGCCGCGCGTTCGTTTTCTGTCGTTCAGCACGTCCCTTTTTTGGGGGTCAACCACGCGCTGGCCCATGTCGAGGTCGGCCGTTTGTTCTGCAAACAAGATTCTCCTCTCGCCGTTTACGTATCGGGAGGCAATACCCAACTGCTTTCTCTTGAACCGCGGGGGTCCGAACGCCGTTATGCCATTTTAGGAGAAACACTGGACATCGGTTTAGGCAACTTTCTCGACCTTGTGGGCCGTCATCTTCGGTTGTCCCCGCCGGATGCGGTGGGCGTCCTCAAAGCGGCGCCGAAAGGACAATTGATTCCGCTTCCATATGCCGTGAAAGGAATGAACGTATCCTTTACGGGATTATTGACCACGGTGAAACGTCTTCCTTCCACGACTCCGCCCGCCGATATTTGTTTTTCCTCCCAGGAAGTCGCGTTTTCCATGTTATGCGAGGCTGTAGAGAAATCGTTGGTTCTCTCACGGAAAAAAGAAGTGTTGTTGGTGGGAGGAAATGCTCGAAATAAACGCTTGCAGGAGATGGTGAGGCTCGTCGGCAAGGAACATCGCGTGAAATTCGGCGTTCCTTCGTTTGAGTTCTGCGGGGACAATGCGGGCATGATTGCGTTGACGGGTCTCATGCAAGCCCGTCACGAGTATGGCAAAAACCGAGTCCCCGATCAGAAAGTGCGCGTGGATCAAGAACGCGTGCTTTGGTGACCCGTTTTTTATCGAAACGATTGCAGTGCATGAGTGGTTTCCGTCGGATCCGCACGACGATCCGCGAGGGCTTTAATGAACTGGGACCGTCTCCTCCACTGCTTTTGATGCGCGGATAACCCTCCGAACGCGTTCACCATTTTTTTCCCGAATGCACTTGAAGTTCCTAAACGATACGGATCGTTAACGGTTTTCAGCGTTTTACATTCTCCGTTTTCAATGCATGCGATCTCCATGACTTTTCGACGTTCCGTCGACTGATGACCCTTGAAAAAATCGTATCTCCTCAAAACGACGATCAAGTCCAGGGCGCTCATTTCATAATCGCGAATTCCTTGTGCTTTCAACCGATGCAAGGCCTCCGATGCCGTTCGGGCATGGTACGTTGCAAACGTTCCCTTGGCTTGTCCTGAAGATAATGCGTCGAACAACGCGCGCACTTCTTCTTCGGACCGGGATTCTCCTATCACGAGCCGGTCGGGTCGCATGCGCAGCGTATCCAGAACGAGACTGCTCATCGTGATACCCCATCCGGTATGGGCCATTAACCGCACGCAATGCGTCTGCGGAATACGGATCTCCGGGGTCTCTTCGACGAGAACGATGCGTTCCTGGATGGGAACAAATGCAAATAACGCATTGAGGAATGACGTTTTACCGCTTCCCGTGTTCCCTGCAATCAGTATGTTCGTATCGGTTAGGCACGCCATCCAAACACATGCGGCGGCGTCTGCGGATATCGTTCCATTCCGAACCAAATCGGTGATACTCCAAGGGGATTCGCGGAACCGCCGAATCGTGAGCGTGGTTCCGTTTAACGTAACGGGTGGGATGGCCGCATGCAACCGATTACCGTTTGGCAAGAACGCGTTGATGCGCGGCGTTTGATATGAAAGCCGCCTTCCCAGGGGTCGCGCCATCTTATTGATCAAGGAAATTAAGGATTCGTTGGACGTAAATACCGCGTTGGTTTTCTGCCACCCTTTTTCGCGAAGGTAGACTCGAATCGGTTCATTCGTCGTCCAAACCGCAATTTCCTCAATCCGATCATCGTGGAGTAACGGATCGAGTATCCCGAATCCTTCCACGTTCATTTGAACCAATTGGATAATGGTGCGGGCCCGATCGCTTTTTAGAGCATGATTTCGACGTTCGCACAATCGGAATAGGTGCTCCGGCAGTTCGTTCAAAGAAATGTCTTTTTTATTTTTTAATTGACTGTACAGCGTCTCGTAGATAAAGCGTTCGGTTGGATTCAGTATCCAACGGGAATCCAACGTATACGTGGCATCCGCTTGAGTCGTTATCTGCCATCCCCAATCCATGACGTTTTGCGTATTCTTCGCATGCTATATGGATTGGGTATACCGCGAATCAACGAATCGTTGATTTTTACTCTTTTTGCTCTCGGGATAGCGCTTCCAGGGAACTCGTGATCACTTTGGCGAGGATGCGCGCTGGCGGGTCTTCCGCCGCAATCTGAATTTCAACGAGATCCCGTTCCTTTTCCCATCGATGGCGAATGTGGATGACCATGAACGGTCGTTTGGTGATGATCACAATCGGCATCCCGTTCCATTTAGAGGTGTTCGCGAGAATTTCTTGAATGGGTATGAGGAGCGCACGTTCAATGCCCAATGCGGTATTGGACAAGAAATAATATCGGGCCTTTTTTTCATAAAGGATGCGGAACAATCGGGCTTTAGCCTTTTCGACTCCCATACCGTATTGGCGCTGATAATCGTGATGGGTGGACGCCGAAATTTCAATCCATGCGGCCAAGAGGAGCGTCAGAACTTTTAAAGTCAGATAAGGCAAAAATATGACGAGGATTTCAATGACAATGTCTTTTTTCCCGAGGCCTTCATGATACAATTCCGGAAACAAGAGAATCGCCAATACGATTCCCGCTATAATGAGTAGAATCGACAACGCCCGCGCACTCATGATTTCGATGGCATCGTACGCTGATTCTAAACCGCCCATTTCATTTCGCCTTTTTTTTGGAGAGAGGGACGGTCACGTCAATGGCTTCATTGAATTTTCCTTTTTCAAGTGCTTGCATGTGATCTTGATTTAGAATCTGCAACGAGTTGATGATCAGCTTAGCCACCACCTTCGCTTTGGGATCCTGGCTCGTAAATATGTGAATGCGGATGTTTTGATGGGGTCGCAACTGCTGTCGGATGCGCACGAGGTTGGGGGCTTGAATTTTCTGGAAGATTTTAATGACAATAAACGGTTCGTCCGCACAAACAAAAATCAGCGGGTAATTCGTCTTGAAAATGGAGCGATATGCGGCCAGTAGCCCTCGTTCGCCTCCCAGAGCCAGTTTTTCGAGTGACTGGTATTTCACTTTGTGTTCGTATAAAATGGAGGAGATGCGCGCGCGCACGCGTTCGAAATCGAGCTCGTATACTTGGCTGTAGTCTGCAAAGGACATCACGAGTACATCGAATATCGCGAGTATAAAATACAGAAATGCTTTATAGAGCATCAAGGGTAACAAGGCCAGAACGTATACCGCGATAATCTGAATCGTGAATTCTTGTTTCATCCATAAGTCTTGAAACAAGTAAATGGATACGGGTCCTCCGATCAATAGCATGATCAGGACCGTGCGCCGTTGGTTGATGACTCGGAATATCTTGGCGAACGTCTTCAGCACGGTATCCAAAAAGAGCATGGGAAGTTAACTGGTTCTGGATATTAAATCCTTTTGTGCCTTCCTTCAAGCTGAACGTTTTTATTCAACGGGCCTATTCTCAATGTATGATCGCCCGACGCTTTCATTGCTTCTTATTTCTTTTTCTGATTCCGATATTCTGTTGACGGGTTCGCCAAGCATCGTGGAAGAGGAAGGCGATGGGTTCGTCGCATATCGCGTGGAAACCATTCACATTAGGCGATTACCACTTGCAAGCGCTTGTGGCTGATCTCGGAAGCGCTTCGTGCACGATTCAGCGCACTGGCGACGTTCAGGGGTCAACGCCGGATATACCGGTTTGGATGGGCTTGATAATGGCCGTTTTTGCTCTGTTTGCGGTTCGTCAACGCCGTTCTTCTTAAACACCCGCCGATCCATTTAAATAACTGAAGCCTCTTTTATTAATTCTGATTCTCATGTCTTTCACGAGAGGAGGGGTTAGTGCGAAAGATGCGCTTCTGGTGTTGCAAGACGCCTCCTTTTTTCTCGGTGAAGGATTCGGTTCTGATCGCACAACGATTGGAGAACTCGTTTTCAATACCTCTATGACGGGCTATCAGGAAGCCATGACGGATCCTTCTTATGCGGGACAAGTGCTCACGTTTGCTTACCCTCTCCTTGGCAATTACGGGATCAATGAAGAAGACAATGAATCGCAGCGCATTCATGTCAAAGCCATGGTTTGCCGTGAAGTGACTTCGTTCTATTCGCATTACAAAGCCCGTTCCTCGTTAGATGAATGGATGAAAACGCAAGACATTCCGGGAATTCACCGTGTGGATACCCGTGCCATTGTTCGACGCGTGCGGGAATCCGGGGTGGTTCCGTGTGCGGTGGCACGACGCGATCCGTCTCAAAGCGTTGAAGACCAAGTTCGCGCATTGCAATCCACTATAACCAAATACCGGTATTCGGAAATTGATTTCGTGCGGGAAGTCAGCGTACCCGAAAAGAAAAAACACGTCGTCCAGAACGCGAAAAAACACGTGGCGTTCATTGACTGCGGCGGTAAAACGAGCATGCTCCAAGAGTTATTGCTTCGCGGAATGAACGTGACCGTCTATCCTTACCAAACGTCTGCTGAAGAGATCATGCGCGATCGCGTGGACGGCCTATTGTTTTCCAACGGCCCGGGCGATCCCACCATGATGAAAAAAACCGTCGCAACGGCCAAACAACTGCTGGCGGAAAAACCGTTGTTCGGCATTTGTTTAGGAAATCAAGTGCTGGCACTCGCGTTGGGTGCGAAAACGTTCAAACTCACGTTTGGTCACCGCGGCAGCAACCACGCGGTCCGCAATCTGGAAACGCAGCGCCTCTTCATTACTTCGCAGAATCACGGTTTTGCGGTGACGGATTTGCCTTCCGATGTTCTTCCCTTGTATGAGAATTGCAATGATGGAACCAACGAGGGGCTGCGCCACAAGACCTTGCCCATTTTCTCGTGCCAGTTTCATCCGGAGGGCCATGTGGGCCCGAAAGATTCGAATGAATTATTCGATGAGTTCGTGAAATCCTTATGAAAAAAACCGTTCCAAAAAACGTGTTGGTCATCGGAAGCGGGCCCATCGTGATTGGTCAAGCGGCCGAGTTCGATTATTCGGGAACGCAGTGCTGTAAAGCGCTGAAGGAAGAAGGCGTGCGCATCATACTAGTGAACAGCAACCCGGCCACGATTCAAACGGATTTCGAGTTCGCGGACAAAATCTATATTGAACCGTTAACCAAAGAAACCCTTACCCGCGTCATTGAAAAGGAAAAACCGGAGGCGATGATTGCCACCATGGCCGGTCAAACCGGCCTCAACCTCGCCATTGAATTAAAAGAGGTTCTGAAAAAACACGGCATAACGTTATTGGGTACTTCCATTGAAACCATTCAATTAGCGGAGGACCGGGAACAGTTTCAAGCACTCATGAAACGCATTAAGGAACCGGTTCCTCCAAGCCAACGATGCACGTCGCTCGAGCAAGCTCGGGGCGCGTTGAAAAAATTGGGCTTGCCGCTCATTATCCGGCCGGATTTCACGTTAGGGGGAACCGGGAGTGGAATCGTGCACCGCGACGAGGAATTTGAACCGGCGGTGCTTCGGGCATTGGAATTGAGTGCGACGCGCTCCGCATTAATCGAACGAAGTCTTGAGGGACTGGCGGAATTTGAGTATGAAGTCATTCGGGACGCGGAAGACAATTGCATTACGATTTGCAACATGGAAAATTTGGATGCGATGGGCGTGCATACGGGAGAAAGCATGGTGGTCGCGCCTTCGCAAACTCTGACGGATAAGGAATACCATTTTTTGAGAGCCTCCGCAATCAAAATCGTTCGTGCTCTTGGAGTGCGTGGGGCATGCAATATCCAATTCGCTTTGAATCAGAAGAATGGGGAGTACTGGATCATTGAAGTGAATCCAAGAACCTCGCGCTCCTCCGCTCTCGCGTCCAAAGCCACGGGGTATCCCATTGCGCGAGTGGCCACGAAGATTGCTCTGGGTTACTCGTTGCATGAGATTGAGAATCGTATGACGGGTCAATCCGCTGCTTTTGAACCCTCGCTGGATTACGTGGTACTCAAGATTCCTAAATGGCCGTTTGACAAGTTGCGGGCCCAACGCGGCTTGGGTACGCAGATGAAGAGCACGGGGGAAGTCATGGCGATCGAGCGCTCGTTCGAGGCGTGCTTACACAAAGCGATGCATTCTCTGGAAATGCAGGTAAAAACGGATTTCCGTTTTGATGATGAAAAGACGATTAACGAGTGGTTGCAACCCAATGAATTACGCTTGCTGGCCATCCAAGAATTACTTTCAACTCGACGCATGTCCGTTTCCGAGATCGCCAAGCGCACGATGATTCACCCGTGGTTTATTGAACGCATCGAGCGCGTTGCGCGGATGGAAAACGAGTTGAAACGTTTGAAAGCGGACGAGCCGGGCATGGCGTTAATGCATCGGGCAAAGCAAGACGGGTTTTCGGATCAAGACATCAGTCGCTTGTCCGGCCTATCCACGTCATCCATTCGCTTTTTCCGGAACCAGCATCACATGACGCCGGTATTCAAGATGGTCGATACATGTTCCGCGGAGTTTCCTGCTAAAACCCCTTACTATTATTCCTCGTATGATGCGTTGGACGAATCGCAGATTCTGGTGAAGAAAAAACGTCGGAAGATCGCGATTTTGGGTTCGGGTCCTATACGCATCGGTCAGGGCATCGAATTCGACTATTGCTCGGTTCACGCCGTACTGGCTCTCAAGGAAAAAGGCTTTGAGACCCTCATCATCAACAATAATCCCGAAACCGTGAGTACCGACTTTGATATCGCGGATAAACTGTATTTCGAGCCTTTAACAACCGAAAACGTCTTGCATGTTCTTCAACGCGATCCAGTGGAAGGTGTTTTGGTTCAATTCGGAGGCCAAACCGCCGTGAATTTGGCGCTCCCCTTGCATGAGAATGGTATCAACGTGCTGGGCACTTCCATTTCCGATATTGACGCTTCGCAGAATCGAAAACGTTTCAAAAACGTGATGCAACGTCTTCGGATTCCCACCGTCGAGAGCGGCACCGCATTTACGCGCGAGGAAGCCGTCGGCATCGCCCGCGGCATTTCCTATCCGTTGCTCGTCCGTCCTTCCTACGTTCTCGGAGGTCGGGCCATGGAAATCGTATACGACGAGTCTCAACTTTTAGACGTCGTGGACGAAGCGCTTTTCGTTTCTGGGAACTACGCGATTTTAATGGACCGTTTCCTGGAGGATGCCATCGAAGTCGACGTGGACGCGCTCGCGGACGGTACGCACACTAAATTGGCCGGCATTATGGAACAAATCGAGGAAGCGGGCGTGCATTCCGGAGATTCTTCATGCGTATTGCCAACGGTTCGTATTTCAAAGGAAGCCATGAAAAAAATCCGCCGTTTCACTATCGATATTTGCCGTTCGTTTCATATTCTTGGACTCGTCAACATTCAAATGGCCGTGAAAGGCGATGCGGTATACGTTTTGGAAGTGAATCCGCGGGCTTCCCGCACGATTCCTTTTTTGAGTAAGGCGACCGGCATTCCATTAGCGAAAATTGCGGCATCCATTCAAGTGGGCGGGAAGCTGACGGAATACTTCAAGGATTTCGATCGCGAACTGATTCCCCCGAAAGGATACTATGCGGTGAAAGCCCCCGTGTTTCCGTTTCGAAAATTTGCGGATGTCGATCCCGTGTTGTCGCCTGAAATGAAGAGCACGGGAGAAGTCATGGGCGTCGCGCCGACTTTTGAAGAAGCATTCTTGAAGGCCATGAGCGCCGCAGGGCATTCCTTCGGTCCAACCGTTTACATCGGATCATGCGGAAAGTGGCGCAAGGCGTTGGTCAATGCGTTCAGGGAAGCGGGCATTCGCGTTTTACCGGCGTGGTCCCCCGAAGAAGCGCTTACTCATCTGAGGAACGGAGAGATCTCGTTCATCATTGACGGGATTCGCAGCCGCTCCAACGCTCGATCTGATTCTGCATTGCGCAGGGAAGCGGTTCAACGAGGCCTGCCCGTGCTCACGAGCGCGTATTTGGCGCTTCAACTGGCTCGTTCGATGCGCGTGGTTCGCTCGCCTTTCTCGTTGGTATCGTTGAACGCGCTGCACGATTAGCGCTCTCCTTGAGGTTTATATATCGGAGATTTCTGTTGTAGTTCATGACTCGGAACGGCTGGATTCTGGTGACCGGAGCGACGGGTCGTTTAGGAACCGCGATCGTCAACGACTTATTAGCGCAAAAAAATTTTCGCAAAAGGATTCGCGTTCTGGTCCGTGATCCCATTAAAGCGAAGCGCTTGTTCGGAAATCGCGTTCAAGTCGTTTCCCACGACCTGTCTTCTTCGGACTTTATTGGGTTGACGGAAGCCTGCCAACACGTGGATCGCCTGATTCACTTGGCGGCTCTCATCGATTACGGGGCTCCGGAGACCCGCCATTGGACGGTTAATTACAAAGGGACGCTTCAATTGATTCGGGCGGCTGAATTGAAGGGCGTGAGGCGATTCGTATTTCTTTCATCCACCTCGGTCTACCGAGGCATTAAGTCTCCTCGCGGAAAACGCATCGATGAACGCACGCCGTTCCAACCCGTTAGCCCGTACGGTCGAAGCAAGCGGGCATCCGAAACCGCGTTGAAGGAAAGTCATTTGGACTACGTGATTTTACGCCCGCCCATTATCTACGGCGAAGGATTCACATCCGGATTTGAATTCATGGTGCGCATGCTGCGTAAAGGACAATTGCGCACGATCGGATCCGGTGAGAATGCGATTCCCTTGATTTTCGTGGACGATGTGGTGCAAGCGATACGCCGCGCGTTGATGTTGAAAAAAGGCCGGGAGGATTTCATCATTACTTCCGGCGAAACGCACACCCAGAAACAATTGTTTTCGGAATTGGCGACGGCTTTCGGTGCATCGCCTCCCACGAAACATATTTCGCGGTCGGCCGCCTTCATCCTGTTCGCGGGATTCCGTTTTCGCGACCGGTTGCTTGGACGCAAGCAAAGATTTTATAATGCGTATTTGCATACGCTTACTGAAGATCGTCGGTACGACATTTCCAAGGCGAAACGGGTGCTGGGATTCCGTCCCCGTATTCTTTTGCATGAGGGAATGGCGCGCTTTGTACGCTATATTTTGAGGGAAATTCCGCGTGGAAGAGATTCAAAACGTTCGAAAATTTGACGGCAGCGTCGAACCGTTTTCACCGGACAAGGTGATGAAAAGTATTTTGAACGCCGGGGGTTCGGAATCGACCGCGCGGGAACTCCTTGAGCAGCTGATTCCCAAATTAAAGGATCGTACGCACGGCGGCGTCATCAGTACGTTATGCGTGAAAGAAGAAGTCGGCGATTTGTTAAAGGCCCGAGACCCCGATCTCGCGAAGGCATATCTTGAATTTAAAACGTCTACCAAGGCGTTTTCGACGTGATGCCCCATGAAATCCGATAAGTACTCGTGCGAAAATTGCAAGTTGGAGTTTGATGCAGAAGATCCGATGAATTGCCCGCGCTGCAGTTCTCGGAAAGTTCGTCGTGCGATCGAAAAACGCGGTCGACCCGATCATCCGTCGCCTCTCCACAAAGAACGCGTGGCTTATTCGCATCAATCGTTTGTGGCTCGTGAGGGGAAGGCGGGCTGGAAAGACTTTCACAAAACGGATGTGAAGGCGTGCAATGAATGTGGATCGACTTCGTTTGAATTAAATTGGAAGCACAAGGAGAAGGTATGCAAGAAATGCGGTTCCATTTACGCGTTGCCTCGCCGGTTTTCTTAACCATTATTCCGTTGCTTTTTTCGGCTTTCGTAAGCCTTTAAATAGCTGAGTTAATAGTATTTTCTACGATAGCCCCATGCTAGAAGACTTATTTGAAAAAATCCAGGATGGTTGGGCCAATTTCTTGGATTGGAGCGAGGAAAAAGGACTGCCGTTCAAGAGCGTTGCCGAAACCCTTGAAGAAAAAGGCATTCCGTCGCTACCCGCGTTTGTTTTAATATTGCTGCTTCTGATCGGCGGCGCCGGATTCTTTTTACTGGGGGGGACCGCGCTGTTAGGGCCTCAGCAATCGGACGTCGCCATCGAAATTCAGACGGCCGACGGATTTCCCGTCATCAATGCCGCCGT
The DNA here is from genome assembly GCA_018819225.1 of Microcaldota archaeon. Classification (GTDB taxonomy): domain Archaea; phylum Micrarchaeota; class Micrarchaeia; order Norongarragalinales; family SBBD01; genus JAHJQN01. The sequence continues at coordinate 256,103 of JAHJQN010000004.1, read as the reverse complement.
TTATTTGGTGGACACGGAAGGCATTCACGAACGATTGGAGGGCATCACGGATTCCGAGGGCGTCGCCTTTTTTTCGAATGTGCCGATCGGGGTCACGTTCCGCATTTCGGCATTGAATTCGGATGAGGAAACGCTCGAGTTTTCTACGGCGGGTAAGACCGTGACCATCGAGAAAGACGCTTCCGATAACATTGTTTCTTTACGTTTAGTGGAAGAAGTCGTTAAACAAACCGTGAGCATCAGTTTGTCGGTTCAAGGCCCGCCTTCGGCGGTTTTCTGGATCGTGGATTCCGATACGCTGGTGCCCGTTCAGGATTCAAAATCCGGTTCATCGGTGACGTTTGAAGTCGAGCCCGAAAACACGTATAAAATCATTGTTTCCGCTGAAGGGTACGTTGACGATTCCCGTGAAATTTCGGTTGGGACGCGTGACGAGGTCTTCACGCCCTTTGTTTTGCTTCCGAAGGATCGAGACGTTTTGGGAAAAGTCCGCGTCCTGGTATCGGATGACGCGAACGATGAAAGCATTGCGAATGCCAGCGTAGACATTGCAGATGCCATTTCTGGAAAGGCCTTGTATACGAATCTCCTCACCGGAGAAAACGGCCGGATTCCGGTTCAAGACGTTCTGTTGGGCACCCGCATCATCGTATCCGCGCGAGCGGCCGGTTTTGAGTCCTTATCCTCCATTCCCGTGTTCGTGGAAAAGGATACGGTTATTGAACTCTCATTGCACGCGATTCCCGAGTCGGCTCAGCGGTCCATCATGGTTCAAGTGAACGATGAAGGCGGCACCCATGTGTTGAACCCGATTGTGCGGCTTTATGACAGCAAGGGGGCTCGCATTGAGGAACAGATTCCGAGCAATGGCTCGGCCGCATTCGAGAACGTGGACCCCGGAACCTATTATGTTACGGCTTACAAGTTCGGTTTCCTTCCGGCGTTCGTTGAAGAGGCGCGTCGCGGAGAACGTTACGAAATGGTTTTAGTTAAGGCGAACGACGAAAATTCGGCGTTAGTGGAAGTGAATGTGATTGACCAATCCCTGGAATCGATTCCCGAGGCTTCGGTTGGATTATTCTGGGAGAACGGGAAACCCATGGGCATCTCCGAAAAGTTCACGTCCGCCGATGGATCCGCTGATTTTCCCGATGTTCCGTTGGAACGCATTTTTGTCAAAGCCAGTTTCGCGGGCCGGGAAGGAAAAAGTAATCCGGAATTGATTTCGATTGACGGAACCGGGGAAGAACCTGAAGTCAACTTGATTGAAGTGATCTTGCAGCCCGGAAAAGCCAAGCTCGTCGTCTCCGTTTATGATTACTTTACGAATCAATCTCTGGATGGTGCCCTCGTTGAATTATCGTTTTCCGGCGGAACGTTTATTAAAGAGGATTCGTGCGTCACGGAACGCGGTAAATGCGCGGTGGATATCTTGGAAGGGTTTTATGTTGCTCGCGTTTCCCTGGAAGGGTATGAAACCTTGCTATCGTCTGAATTTGAAGTCATTCCCGGGATCACGAATCGGGATTCGTTTGAACTGCTGCCTTCCGGCGCCCGAGGATCGCAAATCGTTTTCCAGGGATTGTATGATTTGAAGAGCAACAAAGCCTCTTCGTTATCGCCTTCAACGGTTTACAAAGCCAAATTCTTGTTGACTCGCCCCAATGTCGACGTTTCAAGGGCTGAAGTTCACGTGCGCGTCGGTTCAGCGGATTCTTCGCTGGATAACGAGCTCGTTGAAATCGTTGGTTACGAAGCCGGCACGGCTTTCGTCACAAAAGGAACGTTATACGATTTGTCCCCCGTTATCGTTACGGATGTCCCTACGGAAACGCCTTCCCCGACGCCTGCGGAGGAATTGGAGTTCGCGGATCCGGAATTCCAGCCCGCGTATAAATACGTTCATTTCACGTTCCAACCGTTTGAAGGCACGAAGGAAATCGCGGTGTTTGTGCGAACCAAAGCGGTTTCCGATGGAACGGCTATGTTGCAATACCGTTCGGCTTTCGACACCGCGCGCGAAACCCTTCGCGATCCCCTCGACGAAACCGCTTCGACATCTTCCATTCTCGCGAACATGAAAACGATTACCGCACCCATTTCATTTGGTGGATTATGTGAAGACGATCTTTGTTTGGATTACTTCTTCGAAGGACAAAATGGGCGCGCTTTGGATAATTATGAGGCGGAAATTCGCGAAACCTTTTCGCTTCAATTCCACGTAGCGGCTCCAAGAGGAACCGTGGTCGAGCTTTCTTCATCTGCTCTCGACGAATCGATCACGTTAACGGAAGGTTCATCCGGTGGAAGTCGCGCGGTGGCGCGTTCCGCAGGCGATCAGGAACTGATCACTATTACGACTTCTGAAGACAATGCGGAAGGCCAGTTCTTGATTCAAGCCCAGCGTCTCTCGAATGACGTGGCATTGCAGCTTCAAGTACGCAACGCGGAAACCGTGATCACTCGTTCGCTGTACGTCCGCGTGGTCGGCACCAAACCCGATCTCAAAGTGACGAATCGTCCGTCTTCATTGCAAGCACTTCAAGACAACATGGTGACGTTTGCCGTCGAAGATTCATTGGGGCTGCCGGTTTCTCATGCCTACGTATCCGTTGGAAACGGGAATGATGCCCTCCGCGGCGCCATCATTGAAGGCGTTTTTTCCGAGGGTCGGGATGGCAGTGCCCAGTACCGCGTGGAAGGCATTCACCCCGTCGCGATCGGGACCGTCACCTACCAGGTCGAGGCCGAAGGCTTTAAGGTCAAACGCGGTTTCCTGCGCGTCACTGGCGATGAACTCATTTCCGTGGAAGGGGAAACCTTGTCATTAACCGTTGATTCGACCGACAATCAAGAACAAGGTTTCAGCGTCACTAACCTATTGGATAATGAAGTACGCGTTTCCGTTCAAATGCAGTTTGGACGCAACCCCCAGTATACGGACGTATCCGTCGACCTTTCCTCCTTCCGTTTGAAAGCGCGCGATACCCAATCCATCAATTTGCGAGCCCGCATTCTCGATACTATTTTGCCCGTTGCAGCTCGTGCGAACACTCTATCCGAAACCGTTTCCGGCCGCCTCCTCGTACGAGCTCGCTTGGGCAGCTACGACCAAGAGGAATCCGTTCCGTTCACGATCGCCTCTTCGTTTACCCAACAGGACTTGGAGGCGTTGTGGTCTGCTTCAGCTGATTCCCTGCAGTTTACCTTGAAACCGCCTCGCGAACCCCGTGACACGCAAACCATGGTCGTTACCAACGACGCCGATTATCCCATTCTCATCAATTACCAGAGCACGCTCTCCAACGTATACATGGAACCGCTTTCGCAAACCATTGCCGCAGGGGATTCAGCGGAATTTAAGGTGGTGGCGCGCGCGTATCCCGTGGATCCGTGCGATCTAGAGGACGATGAACGCGACGGTACATTAACGCTTTACGCGAGCACGCTCGGAATCACGTCCCGCAAGCGCGTCGGACTTACGTATACCGCGTCTTCATCCGAAAATTGCAGGGACGTGCATGCGGGCGATGAGGATCCGACGTCAACTCCCGAACCAACGGAATTCGTGACGCCGACTCCGGTTCCCACTCCGTTAGTACCCACTTGTGCATTAAATGCGGATCCGAACCGCATTGAGGAAGAAGGGACGAGTACCATTACTGTTGACTATTATGACTTGAATCGCGCCCCAAACGTCGTTGTCGTAAATTGCGGTAACGGCCGCACATCCAATGCCGTGAGTTGCACGGGAACCACGGGTAGCTGCACGGCCTCCTGTTACTACAGTTCGAAGGGTCGTTACGAGGTTCGCGCACAAGCCGGCAATCTCGCTTGCCTTTCCACTCGCGTGGAAATCTATCCGGCAGGAGTCACGTTCACTCCGACCCCTGAACCCGGCTGTGTTGCCGATGATGAATGTTCCAATGATGAAATCTGTTCTTCGGGAGTGTGCGAGTTCCTCGAATGCGGAGAAAGCGAGGCCGCCATTGATCACACTTGCCAAGCCGTCGAACCCGAAGTGAAAAGCGTGAGTGGAGGCGTGCGCATATCGCTTCCCATGCAAATCGTCTTGCAATTGCCTCCCAATACGCTTACGCATACTAATCCGGATGGCTCGACTTTCATTGAGCTTCCGAGCGGGGACACCATGCTGTTTGATGCAGACGTTCGCGTGGGAGATCTCAACGATTTGCAACAATCCTCGCCTTACTCGAGCACCTTCACGTTTTCCATCGAGCAAGGAGGCGGCAGTCTAGTGGCCGTCATTCCTTCCGGCGCTTTCTTTGAAGTTCCCGCCCGCTATGCGCGACGCATTCCCGTGCAAGGTTACAATACGTACCGTAGTTACCTATCGCCTTACCAGCGCAACTTCATGCAATACGGTTGGGAACTCCGCTTGCCCGTCGTCGTATACCTCGATTTCCCAACGGAAACCGAGTTTGCTCGCGAAGGGGCTTTTGAAACGGCTTCCATCAACGATTTCGACATCAAGTACCCGACGAGTTCCACTCAATATCGCCCCTATTCGGGTGAAGAACGCCGCGTCCGCGTCAACGCGCACCAACCCATTCAGATTTCGTTGACGCCCATCATTTCCTCTCAAGACGCTTTAGAAGTCGAGTTCCCCGTTGAAGCCACGTTCATCATCGAGGAATTCATTCGCGTCAAGAAAGACAGTTTTAGCGGAGGAAAAGCCCTTCAATTCCAAAGCGGAAACACGATTTCGTTGCCTTCCGATGCCATTATTTCAATGGACGCGCGTGATTTCAAACGCGTCACGATTCCAGCCGGTAGTGCCTTGCGCATTCCATCGCCGTTCGCATTACGAACCTATAACGGCGAGATCGTTCTGAGCCTGCCTTTCCGCGTCCTATTCTTGGTACGCGACGGCCCTGAAGTATCCTTGAATATTGCTCCGGATGGCGTGCGCGCGAAAAGCATTTCCACGGATTACCTGGAAATGAGTTTCTTGAACGGAGTCGCTCGTGCGGGCTTGAAAGCGCCGGACGGTTCCCGGACGGTCGAAGTCATGCCTCTCACTCAAATTATTTTCGGTCGCCCTGACTTTGGCATGACGGGTAATGAAAAGCGCTTGCCAGTCGGTTTCGACATGACGTTGCCGTTCAACGTCAACGCGCGCTATAGCGTAAAGGATGACCGCCATCTGTTAGAATTCCCGTCCAACCAACGCATGCTCGTCAAAGGCGCTTCGATTGAAGATGAGGAATTCGGCGAACGCCGCGACCTCAAAGTACCGCCATCCGTGTCCATCGTATTCGATTACAGCATGTTACAGGAAGAGGAACAACGCTTCGGGGAGGACCGCTTTACGGTCACGTTCCCGCAGGATGTCGTCTTGCACTTTCCGGTGAACGCCCGCGTGGTCAAGAACGCGGTTACGACGTACAGTTACAACGTTGAGCTTCCCTTCCGACCGGTATTGCAAGCCGCTGAACCGTACAAGGATTTGTTCGTGGAACGCAATGTTCCCATCACGTTCGTCATGATCGATGAGGACCTTGCGGGCTTGCAAGGCGTTGACTTTGTTTTTCATCACTTCCCGAATGATGTGGACGTGAATGTTCCGCAAGAAACATTCGACAAGTTCCTTGAGGAACCGTTCGAAAAGAATGGCGACATCATGCAGTCTTACCGCTTGAGCATTTGCACGGAGCTCGCAATGGAAGACAACGCGGAGAATGATTTGTTTGAATTCAATGGCATGCGTTTGATGGCGGATGACGTCGAAAAAGCGGATGAAACGGAAGACGCGGTCACGTTCTCCATTCCGGTCGACACGCGGTTCGTGACGCGCATCTGCCAGGATACGGACAAGAAATACAAGTTCCACGCCACGTTCACGGATGACGTCGTATACTTATTGCCTGAGGACGCGCCGGAGGTGAGCACGGAAATCCATAGCATGACGAAACGCGTTGACTTGCAGGGGTGCCGCGAAATACAAATCAATGTCCGCGGCGAAACGAGTTATCAATTGCCTCAAGTGAAAGAGATTTGGTTCTCTGACATGAATCCGTTTCCGAAAGAGAAGGACGAACCCCAGCAGATCTCCGTTCCCGCCGATTCGAAGACTACCTTGATTTTATGCGAGCGTCCATCCCGCAATCCGGATGGCTTCGCCATGATTACCGATAATTTCGTGCCCATTCGCATCAAGCCCAAGGAGCAAACCTTTGAGTTCACGGATTCGAACGTGGAAGGAATCGTGGAGAAAGGATTCTGCGTATTGAATGACGCTCCTTCGGAAGTAAGCGTTTACATGGATATTTCCGGTGATGAGGACGAGAAGAGCTGGACTGCGGAAAGCCGTAACGCGCTTTCTGGCGAGTCCATTAGTTCCGAGTTGGAGGGCGTGATTCGAAAGATTCGCAAACCCAGCGCTTGGGATGAAGGCGCGCACATGATTCTGGCGGGTAAAGCCCAACAGGATAAGAATGAGGATGCGGCTTGCCAGGTGCAGCAATTCTTGTTCTCGGTTCAAGTACCTCAACAGTATACGGATGATGATGGCTGTTTGTTGCCTCAAGAGAAGTTGGATGAACTCGGTCCCTTGGAAGGCGACGTCAAAATATTTTATGATTACCGGGGAAGCGGCGCGCAATTCGTTCCCGCTAAACTGATTCTCACCTTCGAGAAAACCGGTTCGTGCGTAGGCTCTCTTCGCGCTCAACTTCGAGACGCGCTGGGTGGTTTCTACGTAAATTATGACCGCTCGCAACAAAACGTGAAAACCACGGCGCCCCAAAAACTGGTGTTCAAGGATTTGGGTCACAAGCGATGGATTTCCATGGCCAACAATCTCGATGAGTCGGTGACGCTTAACTATCAAACCTATTCCGCTAACGGAACCGGTTTCTTACGATGCGACATTCCCACTTCGTTGCGTGCCGGAGAAGGCTATATTTCAGAATGCGAGTCTCTGCGCCCGTGGAGTGGATACATGGAGATCAAGTTCAAAGGATCCATCAACGGAAAAACGGACTCCAAGTTCGTAAATGTTGAATCGTATGAAATCGATCCCGCGAACCCTGCTATGAAAAACCTCTTTTCCGGCACACCGCTTGGGGATCTTATACTCCGCGATCCACCCGCTATGCCTCCATCATTAACGCCTGCGAGTGGTGTGCCCCCGGGAACACCCGCACCAGCAGTGCCGGCACATTCTGCACCATCTGTTCCGCCTGCAAGTGCTCCAACCACTCCAGTTTCTGTTGTTCCGTCAGGGATTATTCGAGTGGCTGACGCGGTCATACCCTGTTCCACAAACTTCTGCACTGCAGATGAGGCGAAAGCAGCTTTCAAGGGATTCGGAGCACAAGTGGCTCAACTCATAACAACCTTCTATACACAAGAAGACGAAAAATTCAATGAAGAGCTCAATAAGTTCTGCAATCCATCCGATCCCGTTGTTCGCGCATTCAACCGCGATTACCGTAAAAGCGTTGTCGTTCAAATGGCGAACACGAAAATCAATTTGAACGATCTTCAAACCGCTTTCCAAGAAGGTTTAGGTGAATTCGGTTTTGTCGGCGGCAAGAAATCAATCAAATATACTGCAACGGGTACTGCCGATCAATGCGGTATTTACATTGCAACTGCGCGCCTGGGTCTATGTGAGCTACGACCTAATAAGGAGGAGTGGTTGAAATCTTCATTCATTGAAATGCATGTGGACAGCTCTTTGCCTTCTCCAACTCGTTTTCTTGCATGCGAGGAAAAATTGTACAACACGAACCTGTTGACCGCGGACACGCCGGAAGTCATCATTGGAAGAGAACCGAATCCGCACATTATTTGGACCAATAAGAAACGGGAAGGGGATACTGGATTTTTTGAAAAATTCCGCATATTCTCTATTGGTCCATACCGCGAAGCGCCCAGCGCGGATGATGAACGGCACGCCGATTTGCTGTTGAACACCCTTTACGGATACAACGATTACCCCTTATCACAGGCGGTTCCATTCGAAGATACGGGTGCCTGCATTGAAAACGGAGGAAAAGCAACCGGTGCATTATTATTAGCTGGTGCTCCGGGCGCATTAGTCGCAATTGTCGGAAGCATTTTTGCCGCTCCCGTATTCGCCCCTCGTCTTGCGCAGGGCGTTTACAGCTTGGTTACCGGAATCACGGGTTGTACCGCATCCATTGCCGTTGATTCCCTTGCGCCTTCACGCGTCGGAATATGCGAAGGAATCAATGCATGTATTTCGTTCCAAACATTTGCTCTAACTGATTTCTATCTTAACTTGGTTCTTCCAACCGGTGCTGTTCCTGGAGTCAATTCAATAACTGGAGCCAGCGGCTTACTCTCTAGTACATTTGCCAGTCAGGTGGCACGTCGAGGAGGTAATGAATTGATCGGTAATTTGGCGGTTACTGGTGCATTAAGTGCCATTCTCGGAGGCTCGAATACGGTCCTAGATAGCGAGTTCGCACCAGGTATTACTCCTGCTACGGTTCCCATTGTGGCGGGCGCTTCCAAAGTATTCCGTCCGTTCGGCAGCCGAGCGTTTATGACCGATTACTTCATGCACCAAGGCATGTCGCTTGAATTCGCGGACGCTTTGGTCACTCGTTATACCCAAACAGCCGGCGGCACGATTAGTTCCTCAACGATTTCTCGTGCGCTCGTCAACTTGATTCATACCCCGGGAGAAACTGCTCTTGTGCCAAGAAGCAGCGTCAATGATTTCACTCAACTCCTTTCTGGAGCGGACGGACGGGCGCGAATGAATGCCTGGGTGGATCTTACCGCACCCGGAACTCGTACGACGCTCTATAATGAACTCACCGACGTATCTCGGACAATAGCCCCGACGCAAGATCAATTCAATACCAAGATTAGAAGTTTATTCACCGCCCTTGATAGGGATCCAAATATACGAGAAAAAGTAGTGGATGAATTAATTAATAATCGTCTGCCTCCAAATTATAATTTATATGGAAAATCGGAAACGTTATCTGCTTTCCTTAGGAGCGATGCCCGACCGTCAGCGGTGTCGGATGAATTATGGAAATTATATTCTCAAACTGCAGGACCTATTGACCTCGATTTCAGACGCATTCTCACCCCCGACGAACTTGCAAACGTATTGCGCAATTACGATGAAGTGGCCGTCAATGAAATCAAAGGCGGAAGTGGCAGATTTGTTCGCACTTCATTGAACGGTAAACTGCGGAATGCTTTGGGTGGCGCATTGACAAATACGGAAGAACGCGCAATCATTGAGCACGTACGCGATCGCGCCACGAAAGCTAGAACCCTGACTAAATTCGACGATGCCGTTGAACAAGCATCCAAAACGCTTGCCGATGATTTCGATGCGGTTCGTTCCCGCTCCGGACGTTTCCGCTCCGTTGGGAACGCAGTTAAGGAGTCGTCGTTTACAAAGAAAAGTTTCCGGGGTATCAGCTTGATAGGATCACTGGTTGCGCCCTTGCTGTTTTACACGGAAGTGCGTCCCGTGCGCGCTGAATTGGATTACCGTTTCGGGAACCATCTCGTCGTATACCATAATGAGGAAGGCCAAGCCGCTTCCATGAAAGAATACTGTTTCCGCAATGAAAAGGATTTGAATGAATGCGCGAACCGGGTGGACACGGAAGAATTGTGTCCGGATTCCGAACACGCGTGCCTTTATCTTACTGAAGGAACGGTTTTGGCCGGAATTCCTCAATACAATTTAGTGACCTCTTTCAACAAAGGAGTGTCCCCTGATTATTTCATTACGTCGATGTTTGATCCTAATGTTCCTGTTGCCTCTTCGTTTGTTCCCGATCCTTCTCTTGTTCATTCTTACTCGGATCCACTGGACTTCCGTTCACCTGTTTTCACGACGGTCACGGGTGCAACGGTTACGAACGCAGTGACTTTGGTTCCAGCATCGCCGAAAGAGGCAGTGGAGGCTTTATTAAAGCGTTTCCGCGAATGGTGTATCAACGATGGATGCCCGCAGGCTGTGGAAGACGCGATTCCTGTGGCGCAAAAACAGTTTGATGATACGAAGTATCCTGAAGCATTGAACACCCTGCGACAATCCGCAGGAGTTCCCATTGAACCATGAGGTGAAGTAGAATGGCGACCCCTTCCGGTCCGAAACAAATGCGTGAACGAATGATCTCTCGGGAAGGAGAACTAAGCGCACGAGGTAAACGGAGAGCACTTTATCCCTTTAAAGAAGCAAGAGAGTTATTGAATACGGATCCAACTGTGCATCAATCTCAGATATTACCGGTCCTTCAGAAAATTGCTCGAGAACCAGCTATGAATCTGGAGCCCGTTGTTGAAACTGTTTTTGGATCGCGTCGAGATATGATAAAAACGCGGCGTACCATGGACGTCCTGCGTGCATGGGTGGCGGGAGATCATATGACTATTGAGAGTATGCGTGATGAGCTTCGACACGGCGATCCGCGTAGAGAAACTTTAGCTGCACTTCACGAGGTCATGGTGAGTCGACGTTTGCCGGCCACTCGTTATAGCCATTTTCAGCAGGTATTTACTAGCCGAGCCAATGCCATTGCTAAACGATTGGTGGATTCGGGTCGAAGTGAAGAATATTCCGGACATACGGTAGAGAAATTTTTAACTGAGAATCCTGATTTGCTGGCTCGAAGCATTAACGCAGAAATTCCAAGAAGGCATGCTGCTCGAGAAGCTTTGGATTTACTTCGCGCATATGCCCAACAAAGCGATTCAAGGATGCGGAAGCTACGCTCTAGAAGAATTCCGCCTGCAGGAGGAGGGGCCGCTCCGTAAGTGATTCGATATGGCTAGAGCACGGGTCCAGTATCATGGCCCCCTTGAAGAAGGGGCGCGTCCACCGACGCGGTTGAAGTTGCACACGGAAGAAATGGAGGTGCCGCAATCGCGTACGGGAGTTTTTGGCCGTCTCGGAAGGCTTTTCGGGTTCGGGAGACGTCGCCGAAGCGTCATTCAACATGATTTGCACAGCATAGCAAGCACGAATGAAGAGTGGCAAGCCCTTCACAACCAGATGTTTCGAGGTCTAGGTCGTACGTTTGGTACTGAGCATCACGTGAATGAGGCGAGTCGAATGGCGGCAGGCGATTACGAGTATTTTGCTTCCCGCGCAGCTGAATTTCAACGCGCACTTCATGGACTTCGAGGAACCCAATTAACGGAAGTTCAGCGCATCGTGGACAAGTATTCGGAAATCGCTGGAAATTTGCGTAGAAATCCTGATTTGTTCAAGGCAGCGGTTCAAGCGGATTTGGGTCCCGTAAGAAGTCGTGCTCACCAGAACCAATCGTATCTCGTTAACGCCTTTGTGGGTAAAACCAATTTCTTTACTGTTCGTCGTAACGTACGATCGATAATCAATAATCACGGGGTCGAGATGGGTCAATCGTTTTTAGAAGTTTATAAACGCAATCGAGTACTTAAAAGAATGTTAGAGCAATTGAACACGGCTCAGCATGAAATCGGAAATTTAGCGGCAAGTCAGGAGGCTCGTCAGCAAGGAAGGGGGACCGCGCGCATTCAAAGAGGAGTGAATGAAGAATTAATGCGGTTATTACAACAACATATGCCCCCTGTTCATCATGAGTAACGCGTGAGAAAATGAATAAAGCGGTTCATGTTATTGTTTCGGGGAGCGTTCAAGGAGTTGGATATCGTTATTCTGTTTTACGCATTGCAGCTCGTTTTCCAGTAGCAGGTTTTGTAAGGAATTTGTCTGACGGCCGTGTGGAAATCCAAGCGGAGGGAGAGGAAAACGCTTTGAAGCATTTAGTTGATGCGATTAAGATTCAAGATGGTTACGTGCACGTCCAAGATGCTTCCGTGACGTATTCAGAACCAACGGGTTCTTTTTCTTCGTTTGAAGTGAGAAGATAGTTTTATTACCAACAATTACATTATGACTTTTCGATAAGGGATCCATAAATGCCTTTGAAACATAAAACCTCAGCGTTCTTGAACGTATTCCTAGTGGTTGTGTTGGTTATTGTGTTTGGTTATTTTGCTTACTCTCTTTATACTGCTCCTCAACAACTGGTGGAGCGCATTCCGGTTGCCACAGAGTCTGTTCAGGAGATGCGTTTGGAACAATTACCGAAACTGGATGAAAAATATGCATCAAAAACCATTTCCTATTACGATCCTGATTACGGGTACCGCATTCGTTATCCCGTTGGGTATTCCATTCAATTAGAACCCGCATTCACGATTCGTTTGCGAATTGCGGCATTCTATCCCCCGTTTTCATCCGAGATCATGGATCTACGCATTTTGAGACCAGACGAACTCACTCCTCAATTGATTCGCGCGTCAGCAACAAGTGAAGGCGTCGTATTGACGGAATATGAACAGCGCGGCCGCAAACTCTACATGACTACCATTGAAAACGACGAGCTAGCAGTAGATGGCCAGACTATTTTCGTTAGAGAGGCGTTTTACGAGTGCCCGAGCTACTGGATCGTGTTCACGGCAGCGATCTCTGAACCGCTGGCCCCTGATTTGGAGCTAGCCGACTACATGATTTCAACACTCGAGTGCGGGTAAGGCCATGAACGTCAAAAGCGTCGTGCTGATATTCTTCTTCCTCTCCTCATTTGCAGGACTCTATTTGATCTATGACGCGTATATTGCAACTCCTGGAGGAGGTCGCCTTTCATTGACGGGGGCGTTGACTGCTGAAGAGCTTCAGGAAACGCAAGTGGAAGTCGAATCCGCTATACGCGCGGCAAAAGATAGCGGCGAGCAAATAACGGAAGTGGAGGTGTTGCTGGCGCACGCGAAACTATTGAAAGCGCAGGGACGACAGCAGGAAGCGTATGACAAGCTCGTGGAGGCGCAATCCCAGTTAAATGACATTTTGGGTGAGGAGGAGGAACCGTTAGGAATGGGCTCGAAAGCCCAGTTGAACCTCACGCTTTCACTCCTATTGTTCTCCGTTTCCGCGGCAACGTTGCTCTTCTATTTCTCGAGGACTCCCGAGAAAAAAGCGGGAAAGAAAGCCGTGGAGGTCAAGGAGTCTGAAAAGTTTGCCCGCTTCACGACGTCGGATGATGTCGTCCAGAAGCTGATGAACGAAAAGAAGTAGTTCGTTGAAAAGCGTATTCGTTGAGCGGAATCAGTTAAGCAACATTTCGACGTGGACGCTATCAGGAATGCGGATGCGCATGATATCTGCGGACCCCTCCAGGGGGTTCCACCCCCTACGCGGGTCGCCTCTACCCCCGTAAACTAGTTTAGAAGCATTTCGACGTGGACGCTATCAGGAATGCGGATGCGCATGATGTCGCGCAGCACGCGGTCGTCTGCCTTGATCTCGATCAAGCGCTTGTGCACGCGCATTTCCCACTTTTCGTACGTGTCGCTTCCATCCCCGCACGGCGTCTTCCGCGTAGAGATGCGAAGTTTTTTTGTCGGCAGTGGAATGGGTCCCTTGAGCTCAACGCCCGCTTTCCTGGCAATATCCTTGATTTGAACGCAGACCGCGTCCAAGTCCGTGTATTCCTTGCTTTCGAGTTTGATGCGAGCGCGGTTCATAAAGATCCCATAAAACCAAAAAAGTTGAAAGAGGCCCTTTGCAAAGACGAAGGACCCTATCCACTTACTGAATCAAGCTTTTCGAGGCACCACGTCCAGAATAATTCCTGCGGCCACGGTTTGACCCATGTCGCGCATGGCGAACCGGCCGAGTGCAGGGTATTCCGAGTACTTCTCGCACGAGATGGCGCGCGAGGGCTTGATCTTGACGATCGCTACATCCCCGGTCTTGAGGAAGTCCGGATTCTTCTGCATGGTTTGACCGGTCTTGGGATCCTTCTTTTCAAGGATCTCCGTTATTGCGCACGCTACTTGAGCCGTATGCAGGTGGAATACCGGCGTGTAGTTCTTACCGATTGCGGTCGGATGGTTTAACACCACGATTTGAGCGGTGAACTCTTCGACAACGGTCGGCGGGTTCGCGGGTTCGCCTACGACACTGCCTCTCCGAATGCTTTTCTTGTCAATTCCCTTCAACGCGAATCCCACGTTGTCTCCGGGAACCGCTTGCTCGAGCTGCTGGTGATGCATTTCAATGCTTTTCACTTCCCCAATCGAGCCTTCCGGCATGATAATCACTTTCTGGTTGGGTTTCATGATTCCGGATTCTACGCGGCCGACGGGAACCGTTCCTTGTCCCGTGATCGTGAACACTTCCTGGATGGGGAGATGCAATGGCTTGTCCGTAGCCTTCTTGGGAATGTTCAACGCGTCCAACGCCTCGATGAACGTCGGTCCCGTATAAAACGCCATTTTCTCGCTTCTCTTGGCCACGTTGTCTCCCGTATACGCGCTCACGGGAATGGTGGCGATCTTGTCCACGGGGTATCCCATGGGCTTGAGCTTTGTATGCAAGGCGTTCTTCGTTTCCTCGTACTTTGCACTATCAAAATTGACGGCGTCCATCTTGTTGATCGCGAAGATGAATTGTTGTACCCCTAACACTTTCAGCAAGAACGCGTGCTCGATGGTTTGAGCCTGCACCCCATCCTTCGCTGAACACACGAGTACGGCTGCGTCGGCTTGCGATGCCCCCGTAATCATGTTCTTGACGAAGTCCTTGTGTCCAGGCGCGTCAATGATCGTAAAGTAGTACTTTTGCGTGTGAAAGTCTTTGTGCGCAATATCGATCGTGACGCCTCGTTCGCGCTCTTCCTTGAGTTGGTCCATAGCGAAAGCGAATTCGAAAGTCGCTTTTCCAACTTTTTCGGCTTCCTCCTTAAGCTTGCGGAGGTCGTTCTCGGATAATGCGCCTGTATCGTACAACAGGCGGCCGACTAGCGTCGACTTACCGTGGTCCACGTGACCCGTAAAAATGAGATTCAGATGCGGTTTATCTGCCATGTTTTCCCACCCACTATATCGTTTTTTGGAAGGACGCGCCGCGTAACCCCTTTAGGGTGCATTGGTTGCCCTTCAGAATCAGCCATGTTAAGCCTATCGACTGCTCAAATTTATTGCCATTGAACGTTTAAAAAGGTTTTCCCGTTCGACGCGTGGAAAATGCATATATACCTGCATTTTCGGGAATAGCGTGTGAATATCTCGTGGACATGATGGACGACAACGTGTTGTGGGGGTTAGCCGGGCTCTTATTTTTAACGGTAATTGGTACGCAGTACGTCGACATGTGGACGCCTTCGTTTTTCTTAGTGCTCTTGATTCTCGTTGTTTGGGTGGGAAAAGACTGGTTTGCGGGATAAGGCGTTCGAAATGGTATTCGTTTGGGATTCAAGCTGGAACTGGATCGTTGTCGCGCTACTGGGAATTCTAATCATTAATTCTCACTACCGTATCGGCAGCTTCATGAACGCGGGCATGGTTTTTATCGCCCTGTTAATTATTGCGGCCATTAAAATCGACGCGCATCATTAGTTTCGCGAAAGACAAAACCTATTTATTTCGCGAGGGTGAAGGGTGTTCATGCCCTCTCGTGCCCGGTTTCCTTCCTTGAATCGCGTGATCGCGCGTTTATCGCGGTCCCAACGCCGGCACCTGCATGATTTTGAGTGGCCTCTGCAAAAAATTAAACCGTTATCCCTCCTGTTTTCCCAAAGGCATCGCCACGCCGGGGTTGATCGCATGTTCTTCCAATTCGAGGAACTGCCGGTATTCGGTAAAGAGTACTGGTTTCTTTACGTGTCGGACGCGAAAACCCTAAATCATCTCGTGGTCATGTTCGGTCGAGCGCAAGGAACCGTAAATATCAATCGGCGTCGCTTGAAGGAATCGCATGCCGCGTCGCCGAAAACCGAGATCCCGCTCGTATGCGAGTACTGGTCGTACTCCGGAAAGAAAAAACGTTCTAAAGGATTTCAATCCGTTTTTTCCGTTCGAAATTCTCCTGAAAACGCGCTGGAAGATCGTTCGAAACGCGTTTCGCTTACTGGAAAATACCCGTTCTACTCGTTTTCCATTCGAGAGAACGGTCAACGGATTGCATCGATCTCGTTTTCCGCTCCTCGATCCGGAAAACCGTATGAAATCGGACATTTTTCGACGTCGGTATTCGGTTTCGAGCTCGTGAATGTATTCCCGACATTCAAGGGAACGCTTTACGGAAAACCGGTTTCCGGTCACGGATATTTGCAGAAAGTCGTGGCGGTGGGTCCGTTTATTCCCTGGAATTGGGCGCGCATTCACTTTCCAGACGGCAGCATACTCGACGTGTTTTCTCTGCGATTCGTTCCGAGTCACTCGTTCGGTTCCATATCGCCTTCTCGCTCCACGTTCTGGGACGCGCGTACCGGCCGACAGCGCACGCTTTCCGGGACGTCCATTTCGCGGGATGCGGATCGTTCTTCCTGGGTGATTCGCGATGGAAAGGGGCGTTTGTTATTACACTTGTATCCCAAGGCGAAGCATCGCTTCTTGTTCAAGAGCACGGGTGAATTCCTTTACGATCAGTATGCGGTCGATGCCTATCCGGAGGAGGGAGGAATCGCGTTAGCCGGTCGAACGTTGAAGAAGGGGGCCGGTTTGTTAGAGGACGCGTATGGATTCATGCTCTGACTATTCGGTCATGCGCGTGCGATAACATCCCGTGCTAAACGAATCGTTCGAAATAGTGCTTGACTTTCTTGCTTTTATGCCTTCGGGTGCCGTACGGTTTTGCCCGCACGATTTTTTCGATGCGGATGCCCATCGCGAGGAGCTCGCGTCTCAATTCCGGAATGCGTTTAGGTTGATCGTATCCGAGAACGATGACTTGGGGGCGTTCCCATTTAATGGGTAGCAACGTGTTGTGTTGGTCTCCTAGAATGGCGCGGTCCACGCATTTTAAGCTCGAAAGGAGTTCCAGGCGCTCGGCTTCCTTGAAATAGGGTTCGTGGTGTTTGACGTGTCGGAGCACGCGGTCTCGCGCGACCACGACGACGAGTTCGTCCCCCTTCTTTTTTGCTTCTTTCAGGAACTGGACGTGGCCAAGGTGCAGTACGTCGAAGCCTCCAAAGGCCATGACTTTGCGCTTTTTCATTGTGCGCGGATCGCCTTATGGTCCTTCGAAGCCGCATTCGGTGCACGAGTAGGCGTTCACGTTTTCCCGGCAGGCCTTACAACGGACGAGTTCCTTTTGTCCGCATTTCGGGCACGGGAATGCCGTGAAGTCTTCCGTTGTTCTTCCACAAGAGGTACATGCTTTCATAGTTCCATTCCTCATTGGTCCATGACTTTAAATTCTTTTTCGTGTAAATGCATTAACGTTTTTTATTGGGCCCGTAGTATAACCTGGACAGAACGGAAGCTTGCGGAGCTTTAGATCCGGGTTCGAATCGGTCGAATGCTCTTGACCGCGAACATCCCGGCGGGCCCGCTTTTTTTCTAAGGGTTTTTATCCTCCAATATGGTCGCGGTTCCGTATAAGTGCCAGCGGTTGTTGGCTCGCCGCATGACGGCCATTTTCTCTCCCACGTTGGCGCAAATCGGTTTCTTGAGCTTGATGGTGGCAATTTTTTTCTTGCGATCGACGATGAATCCTATGGTCGTGTTCGTACCGATTCCGAGCACCAGCGGTTCGTTGATGCCCGCAGCCGCCTTGAATAGGTCCAGCGTTCGTTTCAACGGTTCAATGTCGACGCGCACTTGTTTTTGAACCGGCGGTAAAGAACCTTTCATGCCCAACAGATTGCCTCCGACCGAATCGGCTCTCGTCAGAGCAGGATCCGCGGAAGTGGCGACTCCGATCAGACCGCCTGGAAACGCTTTCTGCAGCATTTCTCCTCCCGCGTTCAAGGAAACAATGCGCGTCTGGAAACGCTCGTATTCTTCGCGATCCTTTTTCTTCTTGAGTATTCCGGGAGAAATTTCGATTTCGTCCCCTACTTTTAATGTTCCGGTCACGATGCTGCCTCCGAGAACGCCTCCCACGATTTTCGTTATCGCGGTACCGGGTTTGTTGACGTCAAAACTGCGTGCGATCAGCATCCGGGCGGGCTTATCGTTCTCTCGTTTGGGCGTGGGAATGTTTTCTTCAATGGCTTGAATGAGTGAGTGCAAGCTTTTCGGGGCGGTGACGGCCGTCGGAACAATGACCGAGTTTTCATACCGCGTGCCTTTCAAGAACGCTTTGATTTCCTTATAGTGTTCGAGCGCGCGGCTTTTAGGAACCAAATCCACTTTGCTTTGCGCGATCACCACGTGTTCGATTTCTGCGGCTTCCAATACCGCTAAATGTTCGATGGTTTGGGGTTGCGGACACTTTTCGTTGGCGGAAATGACGAAGAGCGCGGCGTCCATGATGCTGCTAGCGGCAATGACGGTGGCCATCAGCGTTTCGTGTCCGGGGGCGTCTAAAAAAGAGACTTTTCTCAGCGGCTCGGTTTTCGATTTGCATTCTTCGCATACTTTTTTTATGGTGTATTGTTGGGGCGCTGGACATTTGGGGCACTTACGAAATTCCACGTCCGCGTAACCCAATTTAATGGTAATGCCGCGCTTGAGTTCTTCGCTGTGCGTGTCCGTCCATTTGCCCGTGAGAGCGGATACTAACGTGGTTTTTCCGTGATCCACGTGTCCGATGGTTCCGATGTTAACGGCTGCTTGAGTCATAATATTCCTCGCTAGCGCTTCGAAAGAGCGACACCAAACAAAAGCAGTAGCGCAAGAAGGTTTGTAAACGCCAACGTTTAATAAGCGAACGTCTTTCGCTAGAATGCGTGCACGACTCGCACCACGCGCGCGAATTCCGTGTCGTGCTCTTTTTCATGCAATTCGAGAATCTCTTTTTCGGAGAGCGTCGCCTGCAGAATGAATGCGAGCTCGCCTTTCAGCGTAAATCCTGAGAGCGTTTCGCCGACGTGAATTCGATCGGGCATCTCCACGATTTGGGAAACGCGTGGAGGAACGCCGTGACTGATGCTGGAAAGGGCTTCATCCGTCACCACGACTTTCTTTAGCGCTTTTTCGATGACTTCTTCGATGGGAATTAAGGCGCTTTCCAGGTGTTTTGGCCGTCCTTTTTCTGTTGCGAGCCAGTAATAGTCGGCCAACTGTTGCAACGTGATGCCGCGCGATTCCGATAGTCCGGCGGCTTCAATTCTTCGCAGTTCCTTCATCTCGGTTTCCATCCCGAGAATTTCTCCGATATCATAAACGAGTTTTCGGATATAGGTTCCGGCATCGCATTCGCATTGGAACAATACCGATTTGCCTTCCATCTCCAGTAATTGAAGGGAATGGATGCGGCGTACTCTCAAGACTCTTCGTACGGCGCTGGCTTCAGGCGGTTTTTGAAAAATGGGCCCCCGGAAATGCTGAAACGCGTCTTCCAAATCGCTTTTTGATACGGCTTGAGCCGTGCGCATGACGCAGACATACGTTTTGCGGCTTTGCATCAAATACGTCGCGCTTTTTCGGGATTCGTTTATGAGGACGACGAGCACGCCGGAAACGTTTTGATCCAAAGTACCCGTATGGCCGGTGCGTTCCACGCGAAGCAATTTCTTTACGAACGCCGATACTTCGTGGGAAGAGGGTCCCGGGGGCTTGTTGATGCAGACCACGCCGTATCGGAGCCGTTCGGACATCGAGCGTTCTGGGGGTCGAACGCCTTTTTTTCCTTCACGCTTTTGGAGGATGTGCAAATGCCGTACACCCGTTTAAGAGAGAAAGACTGCGGGTTTAAGGAAGCGGCTCCAAATGCAGGACATTGCAGCGATTGACTTTGCCTTTGGCGTCCTTGACTTGCACGAAGCTGCCGTCCACGATTTTGACGACTTCCACGGTTTTTCCGGCTTTCCGGCCGCGCGTTTTTACGCATTTCTGTCCGACTTGAATGGCTGGCATTTTCGTCACCTGTTGAATGATCTAACTTCTACCGATTTTTTTGTTGATGGTGTCCATGATGCGTTGCGTGTATCGGTTGTGCTTGGGCTTGCGGGCCTCGAGAACGCGTACCGTGTTGATGATGATTTGCGCGACCTCGTTGGCATCAAACCGTTCCGTGTTGATCGTGAGATCGATTTCATCGTGTTTCATGATGTCGATTCCATATAGCTTTTTGTACGTGGCAATGTCTTCCTCGTCCCGTTTCTTGGTTTCTACCAGCACTTCGTAATACTCGCGTTCTTCCCGTTCCACGATGCGGGCGGCTCGTTCACGCAGGGACGCATCCAACCATACTTTCAAGTCCGCGTAGATGAGCCAGCTGGATAGCCGGCTTCCCAGAATCGTGTCGTCTTCCGATGAAACGAGGCTGATCTGTTTTCGGTCGAGCAGGTAATCGTATTTGGGGTCGTCTTTGCGTTTATCCAGTATTTCATCTAGCGTCATGCCCATTTCTTCCGCGAGATTTCGGAGCGTGAAGTTTACGACCTTCAATTTCAAGGTTTTAGCGACATTCTTGCACGCGGTCGTATTACCACAACCGGCGAGTCCCGAGATAGCAATGCGCACGCCATGGTTCACCCTTTCATGCGCTCCAAGTATTTCAGATGCAGGAGGTCGACATCTTCTTTCTGCAAGTCTCCGGATTGGAGACGAATGCGTTCTTTAATCAATTGTTCGACGCATGCGTGGCAGAGGACGCCTCCGAAGATTCGTTCAGGCCTTTTTTCGGTCTTGGCCAGCTTGCGCATCGCGGTCGGATCCCGTTTGGGGACGGCATTCAATCGCGCGTCGCATATCGCGCATACCGCGCCTGCGGGCTTTCCGGGTTTGTATATGACGACCCGTCGTCCTTTAGGACTCTTCTTGACGCGGCGTTTCATTCTCTTAAATCTTGGTGCGACCATGGTGTTTGCTCAACTCTTTATTGTTTCAAAAGCTTTCCGGCAATGCCTTCAATGACGAGTCCCGATATCACGGAGGAAAGGATGAAGAATCCTCGGGATCCGTATGTGCTCGACTGGAACACGTTTAATCCCAACAACTCGTTTCCGTTCAAGTGAAGGGCAATGGGCAGATCGATGACAAAGTTCGGCAGCGCGGATCCGACCATCCAGATCACGATCAAAAACATGGGGATGACGACGATCATGTTCTTGAACGGGAGGAATAGCATTTCTTGCATCATTTTCATGACTTCGGGTTCTCGTTTCTTCAGGCGCGCCATTTCCGTTTCATCGTTCTTCTTGACTGCTTCCTGATACTCTTTCTGGTACGCATTTACTTGTTTCTGCAATTCGTTGGTGCGTTTTCGGATTCCCAGAATTCGGTTCGCGAAGTTGACGATGAGCGAAAACACGCCTGCAGCAAGGAAAATAATGATCCAGTCCTCGAGTCCTAAAACCATGTTTGTCGATTCACCTGCTCCATTTATTGCACGACGCGTTTAAGCGCGGGATACAATTCAAATACTTGCTGTTTCGCCAAGTCTTCGTAGAATCGGTATAATACTCCGACGGTCAGAAGAATTCCGGTACCGGTTCCCAGAGCGCCCGTGATGTCCGCAAACCACGCCAGCAATCCCACGAACAAACTCCCTAGAACCGTAATGACTGGGATGTACCGGTTCAAAATCCTTTCCGTGACGCGCGTGTCTTGCCGGAATCCCGGTATTTGCAAACCGGTCTTTTCAAGCTGCTGCGCGACGTTGGCTGCACTGGCTCCCGTGCTTTCGATCCAGAACCATCCGAATACCATGCATAGCGACACTAGCGCTATACCGTACGTAACAATATGAAGAATTTCGCGCGGGTTGGAAATGAACGCCAGATACGCCGGATAGCCTCCCACGATTAACAATGGCGAGGGTAATGCCGTCGTAAAGTAGGCGAGGCCGTCCACGGGCTGGTTGTTTTGATAATTGCCGAAAATGGGCATGCCTGCGTTGAACAAGAATAAACCGAATACCTGTATGTTAAGCAGCACGGCCGTTGCCAGAATGACGGGGATAACTGAAACGTAAAGGAATTTGATGGGGTAGCGCGCTCCCAATCCCCGTGCTCCTCCATACGATAGAGGCAGTTCGATGCGCATGCCTTCCGCATAAACGACGACGAGGAACACGCCTATCGTGAACAGGATGGGGACAATCGCCCAAAACGCGGTAGCGACGTTACCGCCGAACACTTCAATGAACGCTTGCGGTATAAGCCCGGCTATGGCCGTTCCTTCCGAAGCAATACTGAACGCTCCAATGAAAACGGCTTGCGTAACTCCTGCTGCAATAAAGAGCGAGATGCCTGAGCCGATTCCGTATTTTTGCGTGACCTCGTCCATATACAGCAGCATGATCGAGCCGAGTGCGAGTTGTGCGGCGATTGCAAGCTGGCCCGGCGTAGCAAAGCCCAGTACCATGTTGGCTGCGTACAATGCCGGTGTTGCGGCATCCGTGGATACCACGATGCTTTTCGCGTAAATGAATCCTTCAATGATGCTCAGTCCGATGGCGAGAAGCTTTTGCAGTCCCTGAAACAACTTCTTGTTTTCCTGCTGGCTCAAATCAATATTGATGAGTTTCGAGCCGACCGCTAGTTGCAAGAAGATACTGGCGAGCACGATGGGTCCAATTCCCGTTGTAATCAGGGTTCCGGTTCGGCTGCCGAGCAAGATTTCAAGTCGTTCGAAACGCACCAATCTCGAGGCATCAACGCCCAAAGGATAGATTTGTCCTAGAATGTAAAATAGGAGGAGGATGGCTCCGGTCCAAAGTAGTTTTTCTTTGAGGGATGGCGCGCGGATCGGAGATTTTACTTCCGGCAAATTGTTGATGATGGGCGCCAGTGATTGCAGCCAGCTCATGATTCGAACCCTCTCTCCCTCTTTCAATGCTTTTCTTGAACGGGGTTTATAAGCGTTTTACTCCGCCGCATTTATTGGGCGACGAGCACGCTTCCCCCGGCTTTCTCAATTTTTACTTTCGCACTTCCTGTAAACGCGTTGGCTTTCACGTGTGCCTTATATGAAAACGCTCCGTTTCCGAGTACTTTTACGAGCTTGCCTTTGCGGGTCAAGTCGATGTTGTACGCGTTCCCTTCCTGCTTGAACGCGCCTTTCTCGATTCGCGTGGACACGTGCGTCAGGGGTACGGCGATGATCCGGCGGGTGGTCGGATTGACGAATCCGGAAGCCGTTTGCCTGGGGCCTTCGGTCTTTAAGGTACGCATCCAGTTTTGTTTGTGGTATCCTCCTCGACCGGTTCCACCGCGGCTTCCCTTGCCGCGCCAGTTCTTCTTGTTTCCATGGCCGAACGTGCGGTTACCGTAATGCTTTCGTTTATGCGATTTAATTCGTCTTGCCATATGCCCTCCCTTTGATGATATTCACACTTGCAGCTACTCGTCGGACGAGTTCTAGCAGAAGAGAAAAGTATTGGGGACACAATATTTTTAAACAATGGCTTGTGCTTGCGAGGGCGTTACGAGGCACCCCTTCGCTCCTTTTCTCTTCGCAATCTCGTGAACTCCCTTTCCGCAACCAGCAAACCCATTCGTGCACTCATATTATCTTCTCCAAAACGTGGATGGGCTCCTTTGACGTATTCCAACGTTTTAGCTGGGTTCTTGAGAAATTGGTGAATTTCACTTGCATGAATACTACCTGAAACAAATACGATGGGTTGCTGATGACGTCTTCGATGTTGTAATAACCGTCCGGCCATCATCACGCTTCGAATGGACGTGATGAATTCAGCGCGATGGGCAATGGCTTTATCCGGCAAGCTGGTTTCTTTTTTTAGGTGATATTTAAACCAATTCCGATTTAATTCCAATTGACGATCGCTGAGAGGATTCGTTGCAATTTGTTTCCCGAGCTTAAAATAATCGACCGCTCCTGTTGCCCGATCAAATAACGGACTCGTTATGGTTCCCCATACGCTTTGCCATCCTTTTTTCCGATCGTGAGTCAATAATCTCCAGGAATGATTCATGACCGAGCGAGATTCGATTCCTTTTGCGGATGATCGATAAACCCGCGGAAGAGCGTACGATGGTCCTTTCATAGCCCCTTCCGTATAAATCCGTCCTGGATAGTCCAATAGAGCTTTATTCAAAAACCTAGAGACTGCTCTTGGAATGGCTGATCGATGAGTTCCGTGAGGGATTCCAATCAGTTGAATCGATGGCCCGGGTGGAAGAACGGGTTGAAGATAGTATACCCGCTGAACAATTTCTTTTTGATTGCGATCGATTTCTTTTTTCTGCATGCTTTCCATTTCACATTAATTCATTGAAAGCAAACCCTTTTATTGGGCTTTTCAATAATGCGGTTCATGGAACGCGTTAAACCCTTGGAAATGCATACCCGTGCTGCACGCAGACACTTGTTCGTCGGCCACTTCCTCGAGAAGGATATTAACTTATGGCGCGCGGTCACTTGGGGCCTGATCGGCCAGAACCCCCAGATTGCAACGGAGGCGCTCGAACGCTTGAAACGCATGGACACGGAGTCGCATCGCGCGCACCTCGTTGAAGAAGGCTTTGCTAAATTACCGCAGAGACGCGTGCACACCATTTTGAAAGCGATTCGCCATTCCCCGTTGGTCAAACGGTTATACGCGTTGCGTATGCACGAACGTCACGGTCCCGTGAGCTTGCGCGACCACGCTCGGTGGAACCATATCGTTTACAATACGCGGTACGCGGTCGCGATTGCGACGGAGAAAGTCGCGATGCGTTACATGAATCCCTTGCGCGCGAGAGCCGTAGCGGTCACGTTCGGCGAGAACTACGGGCCTTTCCTGCAAGGGCTTCACATGCGTAAAATCTGATTCATTTTGCTTCCGCTTCAGGAGATGAAATCCTTTATATACGAGGCTGGTTTCAGTGTTTGCGCTGATAGGTGTATGATTCATGAAAATGGCTGTTCAACCCGTTGATCATAAACACGCGTGCGATGCGCTCATTGTACCGCTCTTCGAGAATGAAGGCGTTCCCGTTTTCGTTAAACCGTTCGATTCGCAGGTCAGCGGGCAGCTTGCTAACGCGTTCAAGGAAGAGGAGTTTACCGGGAAAAAAGGTCAGGTTATTGTTTTGAGGTGCGACGCGGCTTGGAAGCGCTTGCTCGCTATCGGCATGGGAAAAAAGAAGGAACTTTCCAGCGATCGAGTCCGCGAAACCGCTGGTATAGCGACTCTTCATCTGTCTCGCCTTAAGCGCAAACACGTCGCATGGCTGTTGCATCCGGCGCTTGCGAATCATGCGCAAGCCGTTGCCGAAGGCGTTGAGCTGGCGTCTTACCGGTTTGATAAATATCGGACGAGTCAGGAGGAAAAAGAAGGGCAACTGGAACGCGTGGATGTGCTCGTGGAAAAGCGAGACATAGCGCGCACCGATAAAGCGGTTCGTTTCGGCGGCGCGTTGGCACGCGTGCAGAACGAGACGCGTGCCGTGTTAAATGAACCGGCGAATCAGATGACGCCCATGAACGTAGCGGATATTGCGGGTAAAATGGCGAAAAGCCACGGCCTCAAATGCACGGTTTACGGAAAATCGGAATTGCAGAAAATGAGGATGAATGCGCTCCTTAGCGTATCGCAGGGCAGCGTACAACCGCCGGTGCTCGTGGTCCTCGAGCATGCCGGCGCCGGAAAACCCGTCATTTTTGTTGGAAAAGGGATTACCTTTGATTCGGGAGGCATTTCCCTCAAGCCTTCGAAAGACATGGATCAAATGAAGTTTGACAAGGCAGGTGCCATCGCGGTACTCGGCGTGTTGCAAGCCTCTGCCGAACTAAAAATTAAGCAACGCGTGATCGGCATCCTCGCACTGTCCGAGAATTTGCCGTCCGGTTCGGCGAGCAAGCCCGGAGACATTATTACCGCGAGGAACGGCAAAACCATTGAAATTCTTAATACGGATGCGGAAGGTCGTTTGGCGTTGGCGGACGCGCTGGCATTTGCGAGCGAAATGAATCCGAAAGCCATCGTGGATTTGGCGACTCTTACGGGTGCGTGTGTCGTCGCTTTAGGAGACTTGGCCGCCGGACTCATGGGCACGGACGATCCGCTTTTAACCAAACTGGAATCAGCCGGACGCGTGTCAGGCGAACGCGTCTGGAGACTTCCATTATGGCCCGAGTACTTGGAACACGTGAAAAGCGATGTCGCGGATGTTAAGAATGTTGGTGCGAATGGAGCCGCCGGAACCATTGCAGGCGCCTCTTTCTTGCACGCGTTCGTGAAAGAAGGGATTCCGTGGGCTCACTTGGACATAGCGGGTGTGGCATGGACGACGCGGGATAAACCGGGTCTGGCGAAAGGCGGAACGGGTTTCGGGGTACGCTTGCTCGTGGAGTTATTGCGTAGCGGCTAGTTACTCTAAATCCTTTTTCATGTGGTCGAGCTTGGTTTTCGACGCATTCAATTCCCTGGAGATCGAGTTCAATACTTCGGCGTACTCGTTGTAACTGATTTCCCGTTTCATGAATTGTTTGGTTAAATTCTGTTTTTGTTCTTCGAGTTCTTGAATGCGAGCCTGCAAATCCAGCGTGGTTTCCGTGTGGACGCGGGGCAAGCTCAAGCCTTTCAGCGTGGCGGCGTTGGCGGTTCGCCAGGCCTGCTTTTGCCGTTCGATTTCCGAGTCGTTTCCAGCACCTTCCACGACCGTCAAATATTTGGTTCCGCGCAAGGTTTCAAAGTATTCGTGCATGGGCACGACAAAACTCTTCTTTTGTTTTTCGTTTCCGGATAATCGGTAGACTTCCACGAGCACGTTGTTGATGGAGAGTTCGTCTTTCGTGAACTCGACGGATTTAACGCGCATGCTTTCCGGAGGCAACTCCTTGATTTGCACTCCTTTTTTCCGATTGAACGCGACCACGATTTCCGCGTATTTAATGTCGCTTTTGTTCATGGCCGTCAGCTCGAATCCCCATCGATTCCTGCCTTTGAATTCCTTGAACAAATCGAGTCGGATCTTGAAATCATTAGCGACTTCGAGTTCCACGCGGCCTTTTTCTTTTTCAAATAATATCCCGTTTTGTGGCTTCTCTTTCCTGAGCTTCCTCCACGCTTTCCGGATACGCGCCGCGATTTTCATAACGATTCCAATCTTTCATGAACACGCAACTTAAATACTATTCGCCGGAACGGATTCTTCTGATGATTCCCGAGTGGGCATCCACTTCGATTAGATCCCCTGTTTTGAGCACTCGCGTGGCTACTTTCGTTCCCACGACGCACGGCACGCCCAACTCCCTACTTACCACCGCTGCATGGCACGTCATGCCGCCTTCATCGGTTACGATGGCCTTCGCTTTTTTCATGACCACGACGTAATCGGGCGTGGTTTGCGGCACCACCAATACGCTTCCTTTCTGCATGGGTGCCGCTTCCTGTGGCGTGAACGCGACGAACGCCTTTCCAATCACCAATCCCTTGCTTCCAACGGTTCCAACGAATTCTTGAACGGTTGTGTCGACCGTTGGGATCAGAATACGCTTTAAATGTTCCAGCTTTTCGCCCGTAATAATGATTTCATCGTCCGCAAATCCTTCCGTCAGCCCGAACCCTCTTTCTCTTGCTTTCAATTCATCTTTGGAAGGAATGGTTGCGTTCTCGAGTCCCTTGAGAATTTCCTGGTCCGATAACCAAATGATTTCCTCGTACGACAATTCGAGTTGGGCTGCCGCTTCGTTCAATACGGATCTTGCTTTGAAGAATCCTACATCCGAGGTTTCGGCACAGTATTGCCTCCAGTAAGCGAGTTCGTTTTGCCAGCGGATAAGCCATTGAAGTTCTTCAGAAATCTTTTTCATTTCCTCTTTTTCTTCTTTTTTTGGGGGCATCTCTTTTATTTGAGTGAATAACCGATCCGCCGTAAGGGGTTCGCCCCAGCAGTGATGCGTTCCGACCCATTCGAATTCCTCCAAGTGCGATGAAATGCGGTTGGCCAGTTGTTCATGATTGATTGAAAGCACGTCCATGATTTTTTCAGGCGGTTCTTCAAGAACGTGCATTACGCCTGCGTCCCTCACGTATTCGGCGAACTCCCGCGCCTGTCTTTCTTGTTGCATAAGCATGGTTGGCTTTGGAGGCTCGAAGTGACTTAACAGCTCGATTTGTCGGATTCCTTCTTTCTTCAGTTGCTTTGAAAGCGCCTTATCAACCCCCATACCAACCGGAAAGACCGCAATCCATGGCACAACGAGCTGGTTGGTTGAATCAAAAAACGCCTTAAGTGTTTCCTTCAAAGGTGATTTTTTGGAATCCAGTTTACCGGCGAGATCCAGATGATTCCGGCACGTTCGCTCGGCCGTTTTTACGTATTGTCGGAAAAAGGAGTCATCGTGTTTCTCGCAGGCCTCGAGGCACGCTTGCTCGATGACCTGGAAGTCCGGATTGAACTCAACGTAATGTCCGTCCAGTTGCAAATTATAGCCAGGAATGGGCGGTAAACCCAAATCGTTATAGGTACGTCGATGTCCCCATAACGGCCAGAAACACATGGAAAGCGTGGGTTGGAGCCATCGTCCCATGTAGGTCCATTTTTCCTTTATTTCTGCGAGAGCGATCAGTTCTTTTCCTGAAAGATTCAAGCCCGTTTCGCCTCTCGGTTAAACTAGAATCCTTTGTTTTCAAGTGCTTCCCGAATGCGCTTGAGTGCCTCGTGGATATTTTCCACGGAGTTCGCGTACGAGAAACGCAAATATCCTTCGCCGGAAGCGCCGAACGAGGTGCCTGGCAAGCACGCCACGTTGGCCTCGTACATGATGAAGTCCGAAAGCTCTTGAGAGGTTTTCTCGTTTTTCGTAAGCTCTTTCACGTTCGGAAATACGTAGAACGCGCCTTTCGGCTTCAGACAGCTAACCCCCGGGATATCATTCAGTCCGTCCACAATCACGTCCCGGCGCCGCTTGAATTCCGACACCATTTTTTTTACGCTGTCTTGCGGTCCTTTGAGCGCTTCGATTCCCGCCATTTGCGTAAAGCTGGCCGTGCACGAGTTCGAGTTGGTCATGAGCCGCGTCATGTGAGGCGCCAATGTCTTGTTCATGATGCCGTATCCCAGCCTCCATCCCGTCATGGCAAACGTTTTACTGAATCCATCGAGGAGAATGGTGCGCTCCTTCATTTCCGGCAGTGACGCAATACTATAATGTTTTCCTTCGTACAGGATTTCCTTGTACACTTCGTCGCTTAACACCCACAAGTTATGTTTTTTCGCGATCTCGGCAACGGCTTCCAAGTCGCTTTTTTCGAGCACGCCTCCCGTGGGGTTCGCAGGAGAATTGACGATGATCATTTTGGTTTTCGGGGTAATGAGTTTCGAAAGATCCTCGACGTCCAGCCGGAATTCTTTTTCTTCCTTGATTTTAATGGGCACGGCTTTTGCACCCACGTATTCGATCATGCTTTCGTAAATGGGAAATCCGGGGTTGGGGTAAATGACTTCGTCCCCGGGGTTGATGCAGGCGAGCATCGCGTAGAACATGATGGGTTTTGCACCGGGTACGACGACGACTTCGTCAGGTGAATATTCGATTCCGCGTGCTTTTCCCGCGTCTTCCGCAATGACGTTTCGGAAGTCCGCGAGCCCGTTCGATGGCCCGTAATGCGTGAAACCGTTGTCAATGGCTTTTTTTCCTGCATTCTTGATGTTTTGGGGCGTGTCAAAGTCAGGTTCCCCGATTTCAAGGTGCACGATATTCTTTCCTTGGGCTTCGAGTGCCTTGGCTTTGGCCAAGACTTCAAATGCGGTTTCGGTTCCGAGTCGTCGTTGCCGGTCTGCGATCTGCATGACGTATCCCACCCCTCGTCATTCTTTTTGAATAACCGCTTTACGGAAATGGGATTTTTAAAACGTTCTCCGTAAACCTTTTCTACGGCGCGAGTTATTTTCACATGATCTATTGGAGAGTCTGGGCGAATTCCATGACTTCCTGTGCGTGGTTGAACGTTTTCACTTTCCAGTATATTTTTGCGATTCGGCCTTTTTTATCGATGATGAACGTCATGCGTTTGACGCCTTGAAACGTTCTTCCCAAGAACTTCTTTTCACCGTACGCTCCGTACGCCTGAGCGATTTCCCCGTGTTCGTCCACTAATAGCGGGAAGGGAAGCTGGAAGCGTTTCGAGAATTTCTGGTGAGACGTTTCATTGTCCATGCTGACGCCCAGAATCTCTATTTTTCTTTTCTTGAATTCCTTGAAATGATCTCGAAAACTGCAGGCTTCGATGGTGCAACCCGGCGTGTCATCTCTAGGGTAGAAATAGAGCACGAATCGTTTTCCTTTGAATTGGCTTGATGAAATGGTTTTTCCATTCGTGTCCCTGGTCGTGAATGCCGGAGCCTTGTCTCCTTCGTTTAACATGGGATTCCACCTATCGCTCCGTAGAGCTTGTTTCAATATCCGTTCGAGTAGGGATATGAATCTCATGGTTATTATGGATAAGGTTTAACTCCGGTCCTTTTTTCCAGTGATTATGGGCCATTTCGCTCTAAGGAATGAGGACGCGGACCGCCTGTATACCGTTCCCGAGTCTCGTTTATTTCGAGAGGACGAGTTTTTGCATTAATAGCGCGTCCGATTCAATGTTCGGACTTTCGCTGATGACGATTCCCTTGAGCTTGAAGGTCTTCCACACGCTCGCCAAGTCCTTGTACTTGAGAGGAGAATCCTTGAGCGCCACATGACGACGCTCTCCGTTTTCCGCGAATTCAATGCCTTCCACGTGAAAGTGCACGTGGTCGAGGGTTTCACGGCCCAGGCGGTTTTCCATGGTTTCCAGCACTTCAACAAACGCTTCCTTCGAATTGGTTTTCCCGTTCGTTCGGGCAATGAAATGCCCCCAGTCGATACAGGGTTGAACGTTTTCAATTTCTTCGCAGAGACGAATGATCTCTTCCAAGGATCCAAACTGTTTGGGTTTGCCCATGAGTTCCGGACGCATGATGACCGGGATACTTTCATCCTTCAGAACCTGCATGATCTCTTTCAGAGCGTGTCGTACGTTTTGATAAACCGTTTCCTTTTCTTGTTTCATGTAGAACGCGGCATGAAACGCTACGCTTTTTCCTCCGCAGAGATCCAGGATACGCGCACTTTTTATGAGCCGTTGCTTGCTGGCTTCCAACGTGGGTTTTTCTTGCGCGTTCAGGTTCATGTAGTATGGGGCGTGGCACGTGAGCGCGACACCGTTTTTTTTCGCTGCCTCTTTGATCCACGGGGCCTTTTCCGGCGTGACGTGGACGCTATGAACGAACTCGAGTTCCATGGCATCGAGATGAAGGGATCGAACCGTTTCAATACCGAAGACGGTTTTCCGTTGGACGGTCTTCAAAGGAATGCCGGCGGTTCCGAATCGTAATCGATCCATATCACTTCCCCTTTTTGGAATGACGTTTATTGGTTTTATTCAAGGATGCAATCAACCCATTTTGAGTGGCTTTTAATGCCAAGGTCGCGCATGAGATTCGAGCCGTACCGGGATCGACTCCCAATAATTGCACCATGCTTTTTTGATTCATTTTTAAAATGACTTTCGGCGTTTTTCCAATGAGTTCTTCCGTTAACATCGACGCGGCCGCCATGGAAATCGCGCATCCGTTTCCTTCGAACTGCGCTTCGGCCACTTTTCCGTTTCGTAATTTGATGAATATCTCGATATCATCGCCACAAACGGGGTTCGGTTCCCGGCGGCGAATGTCCGCTTTCTTCATTACGCGTTTATTGCGCGGGTGCTGGTAATGGTCTAAAATGTTTTCTTGATACAAATTCATTTGGATTTCCCTAGAATGCGCTGGGCGTGTGATAGCGCGAGAACCATTTGATCAATGTCGTCTTCCGTGTTGTAAACGTAAAAACTGGCACGGGCCATCGCCACGGCCCCCAACGCGTTGACGAGGGGTTGCGCGCAATGATGTCCTGCGCGAATCGCGATGTTTCGTTCATTGAGAATGCTCGCGATATCGTGACTGTGAAGGCCTTCGATGTTGAATGCGATGATGCCACTTTTTTCATCCGCATCCGATGGTCCGTAAACGGTCATTCCCCTCTCCGATAACGCCCCATACGCGTGTTTGAATAATTTCTTTTCATGGTCGCGAACCTGATGCATGCCGAGATCGTTCAAATAGTCTATGGCGGTTCCGAGTCCGATGGCTCCGGAAATATTGGGCGTGCCGGCTTCGAACTTGAACGGCAAATCGTTCCAAGTGGATTGCTGGATTTTCACTTCCTTGATCATGTCCCCTCCGCCTAGAAAGGGGGGCATGTTTTCAAGCCACTCTTTTTTTCCGTACAGGGCCCCGATTCCAGTCGGGCCCAGCATTTTGTGACCCGTTATGGCCATGAAGTCCATTCCCATGGATTTCACGTCGACTTCCATATGGGGAACGCCTTGCGCTCCGTCCACAACGACTACGGCTCCCTGTTGGTGGGCTTTCATGACCATTTTTTTAATATCCGGTAGCGTTCCGGTCACATTCGAGCAAAGCGTAATCGCGACCAATTTGGGCTGTTCGTCCAATTTCTTTTCAAAATCGGCCATGTCGAGAGTGCCTTCACGAGTGATGCGGGCGGCGACGAGCCGGGCTTTTTTTCTTTGAACGAGGAGTTGCCAAGGCACGAGGTTACTATGGTGTTCGAGGTACGTGGTGAGCACGCAATCATCTTTGGTGATGAGCTGATCGCCTAACGAGCGGGCAACGAGGTTGAGGGACTCCGTGGCGTTTCGTGTAAAAATCATTTCCTCCGGTTGGCTATTCGCGAAACGGGCCAGTTTCTTCCGGCTTTCTTCATAGAGTCGCGTGGCTTCCACGCTGGCATCATAGAGTCCGCGATGCACATTCGAATGCGTTTCCTTGTAATAGTTTGACATGGATTCGATGACGGACATTGGTTTTTGAGAACTGGCCGCGGAGTCTAAATAGACGAATCGCTGACCTTGTTTTTTCTTGTTTAGAATGGGAAAATCATTTCGTACGTGTTCGGCGTTGATCATTTTATTAACCTTCGATACGGTTTCGTTACCGGTATTTATAGTGGCGTTCGAATTGTGGAGGAGCAGGCGCGTTAACGGGAATTTCTTTCAGATAGGAAACGCAGGTCGGTTTCGCATTTTCAATGCTTTCTCCATCCATTTTTCGTGCAATGAATTGCCGGACGTGTTGCCGGACTTCCGGTACTTGGATTTGGCGCAACACCGGTTCCATGAAACCTTGGACGACCATTTTTTTCGCGGCTTCCAATCGAATGCCGCGACTCATGATGTAAAATAAGGTCTCATCATTCAATCGTGCGACGGATGCGGCGTGGGTTGCCTTCACGTTATTGTTTTTAATTTCAAGGGCCGGGATGGTATCCGCTTGAGCGTATGGGCTTAATAGAACGGAATGGCTGGAAAGATACGCACTGGAACCGAATGCTTTTTCCGGAATGGAGATAATTCCCTTGAATACGCCTTTAGCATGGTCCGTAAAAATACTCTTATGCACTATTTTTCCAGTCGCATTGAATCCTTTAAAATGCAAATTTGCCGTGCTATTGGTTCGCTGGTTTCCGTCGCTAAATGAAAGTTCCGCATCCAGAACGTGCGAGCGTTCGCCGAGCAACATGATTTCGGTTCTTGACATGCTGGTTTTTCCTCCGAATAATCCGTTGGCTAGCGCCAGTTGGGCACGGGGTCCGGCCACCGCCATTTTATGCGTGAAGGATACGGTTTGCGAATTGAGTGCGCTCAAGGTTCCTTCGTTGACGTGCGCGTTTTCTTGAGCGACTATTCGCGTCATCGATAGAAAACACGTGCCTTTACCGATGGGAAGTTGGTTAACGGTTTCTTGTATCAAAGTAGAACGGCTTTTTTTCCCCGCGATAATCAGGTTTTGAACCCCTTGAATTCCATTCGTTCCTTTAACGTAAGCAGGAAGGTAAATGGGCGTCTCTAATTGCGTGTTATCGGGTATGATGACGACGTAGCCGTTTTGAAAAACCGCATCATTTAATGCCGTGAACGCATTCTCGGGTTCGTGCAAATATAATGTTTTCAACGTCGTCCGGACGGTCTTTTCGTGTTTTTTTAGCGCGGTCGGCCAATCGAGTATAATGGCGTTCGCGGGTTGCGGCATGAGCGGTTTGGTTGGATTAGGTACCGCTCGTTTTAACTGATATTGATTCCACGGGATGTCCGATAAGTCTAAATTCTTTTTAAAAAGCGGGGAAGTTTCGGGAGGCAGCTCGTCATATTTCTTGAATGCGCTGATCCGTCGTTGACGCATCCAAGCGGGTTCGTTATTACCGGTTGAAATGGCCCGTATCTGTTGTTCGGATATCGGTAGATTCTTCATTGCGTTAACCTACGGATCCCGCCATTTCGAGTTGGATGAGGCGGTTGAATTCAACAGCGTATTCCATGGGAAGTTCCTTGCTGAATATCTCGAGAAATCCGTTGACGACGAGACTGAGTGCTTGAGGTTCACTTAAGCCTCGACTCATCAAGTAATAGACGGTGTCTTCGCTGATTTTTCCGACGCTGGCTTCATGAGACACGGTGGCGGATTCGTCGCGAATGATATTATACGGGTAGGTGTCGGTGGTCGATTTTTCGTCTAATAACAAGGCGTCGCAGCGCACGGACGAGGTGGCGTTCGTGGCCCCTTTCGCGACATGAAGCAATCCTCGGTATGACGAATGCCCGCCGTCTTTACTGACGGATTTGGAAACGATTTTGGATGACGTGTACGGAGCGAGATGAAGGACTTTTCCTCCAGCGTCTTGATATTGGTTTTCGCCTGCGTAGGTAACCGATAATATGTCGGCTTTTGCGTGAGCGCCTTTAAGGTGCACGCTAGGGTATTTCATGGTCACGCGGCTCCCGATATTGGAATCCAGCCATTCCACCACCGCATTTTCGTAAGCGAATGCGCGTTTCGTGACTAAATTGTACACGTTGTTCGACCAGTTTTGCAGTGTCGTATAACGGACTTGGGCTCCTGGAAGCGCGACCAGTTCGACGACTGCTGTGTGCAATGAGCGGCTCTTGTCTTGATACGTGGGGGCGGTGCATCCTTCAATGTAATGGACTTTGCTGCCTTCATCTGCAATGATTAACGTTCTTTCGAATTGACCAACGCCTTCGCGGTTGATTCGGAAATAGGCTTGAAGTGGGAGTTGGACGTCCACGTGCGGTGGAATGTAAATGAAGCTGCCGCCTGAAAACACGGCACTATTTAGTGCGGCGAACTTATTGTCTTGGAACGGGACGATTTTTCCAAACCACTCCCTGAATTTTTGGGAGGCTTTTTTCATGGCACCGGCTTTCAAACCCAGCGTTTTCAGGCGTTCGGGAGTCGGGTTCAGCGCGGTATCCGGATCCACAAATACGACGCCTTTTTTGTGAAGGGCTTGTTGTAGGCTATGATACACGTTTTCACTGTCGAATTGGGCTCCGACTCCGGCGAGGAATTTTCGTTCCGCCTCGGGGATGCCGAGTCTTTCGAATGTGTTCTTGATTTCGACTGGCACGTCTTCCCATTGATTGGCTTGAGATTCCGTGGCCTTCGAGTAATATACCACATCATTGAAGTCGATTTCTGACAAATCAGCGCCCCATTGCGGCAGGGTTCGTTTCTCGAAATGTTGCAATGCATTCAATCGAAAACGAGTGAGCCAATGGGCTTCCGTTTTCGTTTTGGAAATCGTTCCGACTACGGACGGCGATAATCCTTTTTCGGTTTCGTACTCCACTTTCGCCCGGGTTTTGAACCCGTATTTTTTAGTGTATGAATCGCGATATCCTTGCGTTTTCATGGTCTTCACGCTCGAAGCGTTTTCGCATACCCTTTTTCTTCCAGTTCCGTGGCTAAATCGAGTCCGCCCGACTTGATGATTTTTCCCTTAACCATTAGGTGGACGAATGCCGGCCGGATGTATTTCAATATCCGGGGGTAATGCGTGATAATGAGCAGCCCGATATCCTCATGGGCTATTCGCTTCACGTTTTCAGCCACGGTTTTGAGGGCATCCACATCCAACCCCGAATCGGTTTCGTCGAGGATCGCGATTTGGGGTTGTATCAGTGCCATTTGAAGAATCTCGTTTCTTTTTTTCTCTCCGCCTGAGAATCCTTCGTTGAGGTAACGGTCAATAAAGCTCTCATCCATTTGGATGAGCTTCATTTGTTTTCGCAATCGATCCATGAATTCTTTAACGGAAAGCAATTTTTCGTTCGGGTGTACCGCCGTATACGTATTTCTAAGAAAGCTCGGAAGCAATACGCCGGGAACCTCCTCCGGGTACTGAAATGCCAGGAAGATTCCGTTTCGGGCACGAACATCCGGAGGCCATTCTAATACGCTTTTTCCGTTCAACCGAATGTCTCCCTTCGTCACTTCATACTTCGGGTGTCCCATGATGAGGTGACTCAACGTGCTTTTTCCCGATCCATTCGGACCCATGAGCGCGTGGCGTTCTCCCGCGCGTATCGTAAGGGTTAATCCGTTAAGGATTTTCTTCCCGTCCACGCTTGCGTGCAGGTTCTTAATTTCGAGAACGCTCATGAATCTCTCCCACTACGGATTAAAAAGGAGTCGCCAATAGGTATGTTTTTAATACCTTTGACCCTATTAATACCTTTCGGTAAATGGTCGCATCGGGTCGATAACATGCATCCGGATTGTCCTATTGTGCTCAATTTTGACGTTCTGGAAAAACGGTGGACCGTACGCATTATCCGGAACTTACACCGCCATCCCAGTCAATTTAACGAATTAAAGCATGCGCTTCGGGGTATTACGCAAGGCGTATTAAGCTCGCGCCTGCGCGAACTTGAAAAACGCGGTTTGGTCAACCGCCACATTCTCCGTAAGCGTCCCCTGTCTTCACGCTACTCGTTGACGCCGGTCGCCAGAGGCATGTTTCGCTGTTGGAAGAACGCCTAGTTTATAAAAGATTCGCCGCTCTTTAAGTCATGAGTGGATTAGGGGGTGAATGCGATGGCGGATTGTCTTTTTTGCAAAGTGGCTTCGGGGGAAGTGCCTTCCTCTAAAGTGTACGAGGATTCTCTTTTCATGGCCTTTCTGGATTTGTATCCGGCCAACAAAGGCCACGTATTAATATCTCCCAAAAAACATTCGGAATCCGTATGGAATCTTTCCGAGGAGGAGTTGGCTGGCATGGCGTTATTGGCGCAGCGCATAGCGAAAGCATTGAAAGACGCTCTTCAGTGCGACGGAGTGAATATTCTTCAGAATAACGGGGAATCCGCGGGCCAATTGATCTTCCACAACCACCTTCACGTGATTCCGCGGTTCAAGGGCGATGATCTTGAACTCAAATGGCCGCGCAACTTGTATAAGGAAGGAGAGATGGATTCGTACCGCAATAAGATCAAGGAAAAGCTGTAATTATCCGAAGATGGCGGTGCCCAAACGAATATACGTTGCCCCTTCCTCAATCGCGACTTCAAAGTCTTGACTCATACCCATAGATAATTCAGGCAGACGCAATCCCATATCCTTTTCCATACCGTCCCTTATTTCGCGAAGGTTTTTGAAGACCGGGCGAGACTCCTCCGCGTTCTTCGTGAACGGCGCCAGAGTCATGAGCCCTTGTAAGTCTAAGCTCTTGAAATCCAAGATTCGTTCCGCGGCCCGTGAGGCTTCATTCACGGAAAAACCGTGTTTGCTGGTTTCGCCCGAAATGTTCACTTGCAGTAATACTTTCAGGCGTTTTT
The DNA here is from genome assembly GCA_018819225.1 of Microcaldota archaeon. GTDB lineage: Archaea > Micrarchaeota > Micrarchaeia > Norongarragalinales > SBBD01 > JAHJQN01. The sequence goes on along the minus strand of JAHJQN010000004.1, from coordinate 218,509 downwards.
GTTGGTCTTCCGCGTGCCGATTTAATTTCTTTGCCAGATCCTCGTCATCCAGTGAATGAATGGTTTCGAACATCTGCACGGCCTTCTTGACCTTATTTTTTTGCAGCGATCCCACCATGTGCAATTCCGCTTCCGCCGGCATCAACGGCCACTTTTCTTCTGCTTCTTTAAGACGATTTTCTCCGAAAAATCGTACTCCATTGTCATAAGCTTCCCGCATGTCGTCGAACGTCCTTCCCTTGCTAACGGCGACAATGCGAACCTCTCCGAAATCACGCCCGGCTTTCGCGCAACTGGCCGCGATTCGTTTCTCCACCTGCATTAACCGTTCGTTGATGGAATTCATGATGAGACCCGTGGGGGTAGACGTGAAGCAAATTAAAAAGGGTTCGCGGAGACTCGGAGCCCCTTAACTCCAGTCGATGGAGACCCCTTTGCCTCCTTTCAAATAGCGCTGTGCCTCCAAACCGGCTTTCGCGCCTTCCCCGGCTGAAATCACCGTTTGTTTAAACGGGATATTCGTGCAATCGCCAGCTGCGAAGATGCCGGGAACGGATGTGGCGTTCCGGTCGTTGATGACGACCTCGTTTCGATTCGTCAGTTCCACGATTCCTTTGACAAGGGCCGTATCCACCACGTGACCAATCTGCAGGAATATTCCGCTCACGTCGATGTCTCGCGTCTTGTGCGTATTCACGTCGATAACCGTCGTGCTTTTCAAGAATGGAGAGCCTCTCACGTCCTTGAGCGCACTGTGCATAATCATTTCCACGTTTCGGGTATGCTTGAGCTTGTCAATGGTATGCGCGTCCGCCGTAAATTTATCTCGCCTGTGAATGGAATAAACCTTTTCGCAATACTCGGCCAATTCCAAAACGCCTTCGATGGCCGAGTTGCCGCCGCCGACGACGGCCACGGTCTTGTTTTTGAACAGGGGGCCGTCGCACGTTACGCAAGTCGAAATGCCTTTTCCGATGAATTGCTCTTCTCCGGGGATACCGAGCGTTCGCGGCACCAATCCGAACGCGAGGATCACCGTTTTACTTTCAATGCTCTGTCCGTTCGCCATCAACGACTTGAATCCCTTCTCATTCTTCTCGACTTTTTTAACGTGTCCGATCACGATTTCGGCGCCGTGCCTCACGGCTTGGTCCTGAAACTTTTTCATCAAACCCGGCCCGGTTGACGTGCTCACTCCCGGATAATTCTCGATATGCGAGGTCAAATTCATCTGTCCTCCCACATCGGCACTGATCACAAGGGTTTTGAGTTTCTTCCTTGCCGTATACAACGCGGACGTGAGCCCTGCCGCACCAGCACCTACTATTAGCACGTCGTACATGTCCAAACCCATTAGCGCTGAACGTTATCAGTGCAATAATGATTGCATTACAACCATTTTAAGTCTTTTCGTTCCGCAGCCATTCATTATTGAAAGCGGTTGTTTCGCTTGCTGGCAGGCATTTTTCGGTATTCAAGATACGAATAAACGAATAATCCGAATACCCCTACCAATATGGACGCCATCATAACGAGGAACGCATCCTTTTGGTCAAGGAAGAGAGACAACAGCATGATGACTCCCAGAACTTTGAACACCTTACCTCCCAGGATGTGCGTCTTCTTCCAGACTTCGTCACTGGCAATGGCCCACGGAGTCCGAATGCCTACGAAGAAATTGCGCTTGAAACGCGGTAACACCTGTCCAATATACAGGAAGAGCAGGCCGATACCTATTAGCATCGATTGTCCCATGTGAAAATAGATTCCGTAATGCGGAGCGAGCATGGCGCCATAAACAAGCAGGAAAAACAAGAGGAATACCGCTCGAAACTGCTTGTATTCACTCATGTGCGCCTTGAAATTTTTCTTAAACACGGCGATTCGGGGAATGAATTCCCATAAAACAAACAGAACGACCATGATCCCTGGAATCAGAAACGCCCCCATTTCCCGGCTATCGTACTTATCCGGTTTGCCTGAAATGTCCCAATGCGTGGGCACCCGATCCGGTAGATTTCCGTAACTACCGATCGCTAAAAGAAATGCAATGATCACGAGGGAAACCGACAGCATATCGATGGCTCTCATTTCAGATCGCCTATTTTCCAATTTTTTCCAAGGCCTGTTTCAACCAAGTCGGAAAATGAGTGCGGTCGATGGGCTCGGACGTTTGCGCAATCAGTTTTCCCATATGAAATAGCGCGACCGTAGGCAATTCGCGTATCTGGTGACCCATAACCAAATCGGAATGATCAGCTGACTTTAATCCACCCAGTCGATCTTTTATTAGTATGCGTGCCACATCCACGTGGCGTACCGGCAGTCCCCGGGGTACCTGCTCGAATACCGTCGCATGGGTTTCTCCCCTTATTCTTCCTTCGTTCGCAAAATGCACGAGTATGGGCCTCATTTCCATAATCCGCGATTTCAGCCTTCTGGGATCCGTGTATTCCACTACGGTCATGCGGGTATCACTTTAATTGAATTTATCAGTAGCTACCTCGTTCGTCACAGCCTTTCGGCTCCGTCTGGGGCAATCTCATCATCTATTAGAAATAGGTAAAATTGAGAATATTAAGGTATGCTTCGAGTGGATGGAAAAAAAAGAAAAAAGGGCGCGCCGAAACGCGCATGGGAAGTCACTTGTCTAACAACACCCGCCTGGTCCATTCATCTCGCTCCACCTCTTTATCCAATATGAACGCTTAACAAGAATACGCGTTCCCGTTTTATATGGATTGCGTTTAAGGCGCACGCTATTCGTGATGAACTATTTAATCTCCAAACCAAACGGTTTACATCATGCGCGCGAGCAGTTTCTCGATGTCGGCACCGCGGTAGCCTAACACGCCTTTCGGGTACGGGCGTTTCACGCTGGCCTTGAATCCTTTTAACGGGGGAGACAAACGCAGCATGGGGCGCAATCCCTTCACGGTTTTCATGGTCGCCGTTCCTTGTGCGAGAGCATCCGCCAATTCATTGAGGGTCTTGAACGGACTGTTTTTCTCCACGTATTCGTCTGATACCGGCCTATCTCCTGCGACGCGGCCTCTTTTCTGCAACAATTGAAGAACAACGGGTGCGGAGACTTCGCCCCACGTCAAAAAATCTTTTCCTTTTTGGAGGATTCCTTTGTGAGAGGGCGTGTTCGTTATGAAAACGCAGTGGTTCTTGCGGGTGAGGTGCAATTGAACGAGTGCTTTCTCGACGGTTCGTTGGGTCTCCATGCTTCCTCGAATGCGAATAATGGCGAATACGTTGCTCATGCTTAATCCTCCTCGGGTTCCTTGACTTCTTGATCCGTTTCAACGTCTTTTTTCTTGACGGGCGATTTTTTAGGCTTGGAAGGTTTCGGAGTGGTTTCCGCTATTTCTTTTTCAGGTGCTTCTTCTTTCTTCGGGGACTCTTCAATCGTAGTCTGTTCAATGGATTGAGTCACGCCTTCGTGAAGGGGTTCGGGTTCCATGTACGTTCTTCCTTTCTTGAAATGATTCAATGCATCCAGGGCGTGCAGCGTTGCGAGAACCATGTTCAGGATGTTGCGGGTGCGCCCTTTTGTAAACGTCCAGCAGTCCTTAATCCCCACGAGTTCCAATACTTTTTTGGAGGTTTGACCGGCCACGATCCCCACTCCTTTCGGTGCCGGAATCACTTGAATGGATGTGCTCGAGCTCTTTCCACTGCCTTTGTGAAGAATACTGTGGGGGGTTCCGCAACCGCATTCCCATGAACCGCATCCCAACATGACTTTAACGATATTTTTCTTTGCATCCGTAATGGCTTCTTGAATGGCATCTCGTGCTTCCGCCGATTTTCCGACACCGGCTCCAACGTATCCGCGCTGATTTCCGATGATCACAATGGCGCGCATGGTCATCTTTCGCCCGTAGGAGGTCATGCGTTGCGTGTTCGTGACATCCAGCACCTCTTCCCTTAAGTCGGGGAGCAACGCGTCCACGATTTGTGTCTCCAGAATGGGTTTTCCACTTTTAAGGACTTCATCGATACTCGTAACCAGTCCCGCGGCTACCTTTTTTCCGAGTTCCGTTCGCGGTACCCACGGAGGGGCTTCAATCGTTCGTTTTCGATATTCTCGTTCTGCCAAAAGTCATCCCCCTGTTCACGAAGCGTCGATTTTCTTCTTGGATTCGTCGAATTGATTCTGCAACGTTTCATTCAAGTGCTTTCCTTTGATCCGGTCATCGGACGGCGCAATGTCGTTACCCATCGGTATGGCAATGCCTCCATCCACCGCGCCTTTCAGCGCCGCAAAAATCACGTTTCCTTTTGTGGCGGCATGCAACCCCATGTCCAGAATGGCGTCCTTCACGTTCTTCTTTTGCGCTTCTTTGGCGCACCAATACGCGGTTAAGTAGGCTGACGGAACATTGCATTTCCCGTCGAAGCCCATCTTCTTGAGTTCTTTCGAGGTCCTGGACACGATGATGTGGTCGCCTTTCGGATCATATTGGGCAAATGCCACGATGATGAATCGATTCGTTCGACGCACAATCAATCGCGTTTTCCTGGATTTCAGGTGGTGAAGACGCTTCACGTAATCCGTCTTTCCTTCTCGTCTCCTCCGAAAATGGACATCAAATATGGCTCCAGTTGCTTCGGTCACGCTTTTTCACCTTTAATGGGCGCCATTTTCTTCAAATAGTCCTCCAGACGCTTCTTGTCGGGGAACGCGTTACCCTTGATCATTCGGTACGTGCTTCGGTACACCGCATTCGGGATTTTTCCCTGTCGGGATTTCAACAGCCTTCGTTGCGCTCGGACTTTACGAATCCAGCGGTCTTTTTTGGAAATTCCGGCATATTTCGAGCCTTTACGGCTTCCCTTACCGCGACCTCTCCCCATTTTTTTCCGGGATTGCTTGATGCGCGCTTTTCCTCTCGAAACGCCTTGTTTGGGTAGCAGAATAACGACTTTTTCTTCAATCAATTGTTTCACGTCTTCCGTCGTCAACGCTTCGCCCGCGCGCTTCGCGTCCATAATCCGAACGCGGGACTCGCCGCTTCTCCAAATCTTCGCCGCCAGTCTTCGAACCGTATGTATAGCCATAACCGGGATCTCCTTCATTAGTTGACGACATGCATCTTGTTTTCTTTCGCTTTCGTTCTTAGCACTATTTTGTTTCTCTTTGAGAGGGCTCCTCCCAACCGGATCACCACCGTATTTCCTTTGACGAGTTCCAATTCCTTCAAATTATGCACGAGGACTTCCGGCAACCCTTTCGGGTGTTTCCCGCGCTCGCTTCTCGGACTTCGATAACCGATTTTAACGACCGCTCCCGCCCACTTGAGCTTTTGACGCTGTTTGCTGTCAATACCCCGCGGCTTCCTCCACGAGTCTTTGACGCGTTTCTTGATGTTGCGACCGGACAGGTTCGGGCGTTGGAATTTTGGATGTTTCTTCATGATCATGACCTATTCATCGTAGTAAATGCCGTCTTGGAACACGCGTTCGTCTTTTCTTCGAATGCGTCCGGATTTTCTGATGTTGGCCGCGGTTTGACCCACATCGTCCTTGCTGTTTCCACTCACGATAACCTCCTGGCCCCTAATCTCCACTTTCGTGTTTCCTTGGATGTAGGCCACGCGCGGCACCTTTTCACCCAGGAAATTCTTGACCAAGATTTCATTGCCCTTAACCTCGATGGAAATTGGAAAGTGGGCAAATATGATGCGCATTTTCTTTTGGAAAGGCGTTTCCAATCCTTGGATGGCGTTTTGAATGTGTTTCTTGAAGCTGTTCATGGCCGCTTTCGACGCACGGTTTTCCTTTCGAGCCGGAAGAATTTCCAGTCCCTTCTCATTTTTTTTAACGGAAGTGAATCGCGTGTTAAATTTAACCGTCGCCTCTCCTTTCGGGGTTTTGATGGCGATCCGCATACCTTGGACTTCGACGGATACGTTGCTTGGCAACTCTAAAATCATGTTCAATCCCTTAATACACGTACGCGATCAATCGTCCACCCGCATTCTGTTCCTTTGCTTTCTGGTGCGTTACAATGCCTTTGGACGTGGATACCAGTAAGATTCCCATTCCTTTGGCGGGGAGAAATCGCGATTCATATTTTTCCCAATCACTTGTTTTAACGGGGAAGCGCGGCTTCACGGCTCCGCACGCATTTATCTTTCCACTCAGTTTCACGGAAAACTCTCCGTCCAATCCGTTGTTCAGCAGCTCGAATTCATCGATGTACCCTTCTTCCTTCAAGATTTCCAGTACGCTGCGGATCATTTTGGAAGCGGGCCGGACGAGCGTGTCTTGCTTGCCTCGAATTTCCGCGACCTTCATGGTGTTCAATACGTTGGCGAGGGTGTCCGTCATATCCATCAACCGAATTTTTTGAAACCGAATTCAACGGCTTTATCGCGGAAACATTTTCGGCAAACGTACAAGTTGTATTTGCGGATCAATCCGCTGACGTTTCCACAGAACTTGCACTTGCGTCTTCCGCGGTGTTTAAATTTCAAATCCACGCTTAGCTTCGTCATCCAACACACCTTTATTCTTCTTCCTCGGGTTCTTCGACTTTGACGCCGTACGTCGTTTCCACGTAGGCCTTGGCTTCCTGCGGGGTCACGCGCTGTTTCATGGATAGCCTGCGTTTGGCAATCCGTCGTCTCGACACGCGTTTTCCTGGTTTGGCCAGCGTCACGCTCACGTCGAAACCCATCATACCGATTTTCGGATCATATTTCAATCCCGGGACGTCAATGTATTCCTTGATTCCAAAGGACACGTTTCCAAACCGATCGAAATTCGTGGTTCGAAGCAGATTGTCCAGTGTTTCCAGACAACGCGTGAGCACTTCCTTTGCATTGGTTCCCCGTAGCGTCGTCTTCACTCCGATCGGCTGTCCTTTCCGGACTTTAAACGTTGAATTGCGTGCTTTCGCTCGCGTGTAAATCGATTTTCGGTTGGCAATGCGTTCGAGTAACGCTTTCGCCTGGTCCAGCCGCTCGCCGGCGCCTCCAATGCCGATATTCAACGTCACTTTTTCGAGGCGTACGGCCTCCATGGGATTCATTTCGTTTCAACTCCTGGAAAATCTTTCGCGACGGCAAACAAGTAATTTTTTTGGGTGATGAGCTGCTTACCGTCCAGGCTTAAATGGGCTTGCGACGGCAGTCCTCCGGGCATCGCCACGATCTCTTCAAGGACTCCGATCGTGCCGGAGTGCTTTCCTTTGAAAATGTAGCATTTGACGCCTTTCTCCAGCTTGATAAACAAGTCTATTTTGTTGTCCGGAATCGTGACGCGAACCGTATCCCCTACCCGGAAGCGGTCCTCCTCTTTTTCAATAATCACGTTGCGTCCATCGTGCAAGTTCAATTGCACCTTGTTTCCGCTAATCAACGTTTTGTTGACGACTCGGCAGGACTTGAATTTCGCCTCGTTATCCGAGATTTCGACGGGGGCCAACGCTCCCCTCACCATAAAGATCTGGTAATGCTTCTTGAGTTTCGGGAACGACACGATGTCCATGAGACCGATCCCGACGTCCGTTTTTCTCTGTACGACTCCATCGACGAGCACGTGGCCCGCATTCAACACGGTCTTGGTTTCCGACGCGTTTTTAGTGAGCTTCATGACATCCCGCAGGAGCACCACTAACGGCATGCAATGGTTTTTCTCGTGCTTTCCGGGTTCGGATTTCGCGAGCCAAACCATTCCTTTTTTCGGTATCTTAATCGCTTTGCTCTTAGCCAGTCGTTTCAAGTGTCGATAGTTGCCATGGCGGGCCATCTCCCAATTCACCTTTTCATTTCCAATTTTGAAGCCGTCTCCTGTTTGACCGCCTTCTTTTTGCTTTTCTTGATCTTGTGTTTCGGTTCTTGATATTCTGACATAACGAGGTTCGATGGATGAAAAGCGGCCAATACTTCTTGACCCGCTTGACGCTTGCGAATCACGCCTTCCACGAACACTTGCACGTGTTTGGTGTCCACGCTTGAAATCTTTCCTTCCCGTTTTCGGAAGGTGCCGCGCATCACTCGCACCGTGTCCCCTTTTTTCGCCAGCATGGAGCGTTTGTTGAATTTCTTTTTCAAGTCCTTACTCAAGTGCACGTGAATGCTCTTCTGCTTGAGATGAAGCCCGCCTTGATAGAAGGCCTTGCGCTTCTTTCGCGGTTGTTTGGTAATCGTTGCATTCAATTTCATGAATCGTTTCTCCTCACACGACCGATGCGGCAATGGCCACGACTTTCGGGAAACGGTCCGCGATTTCACGCGCGATGGCTCCCTTGATTTCGGTTCCTTTCGGCAAGTTCTGATCATCGATTAATACGCAGGCGTTGTCCTCGAACTTAACGCGTCCTTTTCCTCTACGAAATTCTTTTTTCTGGCGCACGATGACGGCCAATTCTTTTCGCTTGACCATCTCCGGTTTTCCTTTCTTGACCGCCACCATCACGATGTCGCCAATCCCCGCTTTGGGATAGCGTCGCGCACGCGCCTTCGCGCCTTTCACGTTAATGATTTCCACGATTTTTGCGCCGCTGTTGTCGTCGCAGATGAGCCGACTCTTCGTGGTCAACGCTTTGGTGATTCGAGCAGGCATTCCGAGCATACGCCATTCCTTAATCAATGATAACAAAATTCTTGGTCTTGCTGAGCTTGCGGGTTTCCATGATTTTGATGCGGTCGCCTTCTTTGACGGTCCTGCAAGCGGGAATATGAACGTGCAATTTACTGCGGCGTTTTTCCAACCGCTCGTACTTCGGGACCTTCCGGTGGAACGAGATGACGATGCTCGCCGTACTCGGCGCCTTCGTACTGGACACGACGCCTTCAAAAATGCGTCCATGCGTCTTCAGGCCGCCGTGTTTTGGGCACCGTCGGTCCGCGCATTCTGTTTTGGATGCCTTCTTCTCGGGAGAAGGCGTTATTTCCTTCGCCATATCGTTCACTCGCTTATCGGAGTCGTCGTCCCAACAGCTTGGTTCGGTCCTCCGGCCTGTAAAGCAACAGAGAGCCTTTCGCTTCCACTTTCCTTTCGGGAAAATAGAACGTGTTACCTGCTTTGGGAACGCGTTTACGCTTTTTGCTGGTATGCAGCAAGAACGTGTATTTCGTCTCGTCCAGGATTAAGCCTTCGACACCTTGCAAGTCTCTGCAACTACTGGTTTGAACGCGGACCATTTCTCCAATGAATTCCGAGAGCAGGAACGCCTTTACATTGGGATCCATAGGCTCTCAGCTTTCGAGCAATCGTCGCGGTTGCTTTCAACCCTCCGGTGGAGTCCATCCAACGAGACGGAAACATCTAAGTACTGAAAATACTTTATAAAGGTTGTGATTGGAATGGTCTACGGACTGTTATGCAGATCGCAACCTTCTCCTTATTGATTTTCGCCTTATACCTATCGGGTTGTCTTCAAGTCGCTTCCTCGGAAAAAGTTCCAACGGAATCCGAACCTCACGCGGTCTTGTCCACTATCGAACCCACCTCCATTCCCACGTATCCCGCCCGCGGTGATCGCAGTCAATCTCTGGTCTACTGGGTTCCGGATCCCTGGCAATACGTGACTCCCACCCCGGTTCCTCCGGGTCCGCATCGAAACGGCGTTCTTTCCGCGCGCGTCCAATCCTCTTGCGGCCCCCAAATGAACCGAAATATTATTTCCGGGCGTTCCAACGGCGTATACGTTGCAGTGGTCCGCGGTATGACGACGTGTCCCCATTACGCGAACGCGGAATGGGAATTAAAAAACCGGGAGCTCACCGTGAACTTTATTACGATTGCAGAGAATCCGGCGTTATGCAAGGACTGCACGGGCAACGCCCATTATTCCGCCGTACTCCCCGTATATAACCGCGTGGATGCCGTGCACGTTTCATTCAATAACGAACCGCTCGTTTCTCAATCCAGCGAGGGTATGGCGTGCGGAGGCGTCACCTCTCTGCTATGCCCGTCGGGTTATACGTGCCTGCACCATTTGGGCGTTCCGGCGAGCGGATACGGCGAATGCGTTGTCCCCAAATAGTTTTCACGGGGGTCGCGCTTCCTGTTTGGCGGCCTGGCGTTCCTCGTGTTCCACGACGTTCTTTTCAGGGTCGGATCCCCGGAACTTTTTCCCGTACTTCTCTTGGTGTTCCGGTTTAACGCGTTTGAGCTCTTCTTCCGGAAGCAGGCTCGCCAGCTCCCATCCCAGATCCAATGACTCTTCGATCCCGCGATTTTCCATGCGTTCTTGCGTCACGAACCGTTTCTCGAACAAGTCAGCAAACTTCAGGAACTTCTTATCCCGTTCCGTCAACGCTTCTTCCCCGACGACCGCGACCAAGTTTCTTAAATCCCTTCCTTCCGCGTACGACGCGTACAGTTGCGATGAAATTCCGGCGTGATCTTCCCGCGTTTTGCCTTTTCCGATTCCTGCATTCATTAATCGCGATAGCGACGGCAACACGTCTATGCACGGATAAATGTTTTTTCGATACAAATCGCGCGACAACACGATTTGTCCTTCCGTAATGTATCCCGTCAAGTCCGGGATCGGATGCGTAATGTCATCGTCCGGCATCGCCAGGATCGGGAGCTGGGTAATGCTTCCTTTTTTGCCGCGCACGCGTCCGGCCCTCTCGTAAATATTGGCCAAATCCGTGTACATGTATCCCGGGTATCCCCGTCGTCCCGGCACTTCCTGTCGTGCCGCCGCAATTTCGCGCAGCGAATCGCAGTAATTCGTCATATCCGTGAGGATAACCAGCACCTGATAATCTTTTTCGAACGCCAAGTATTCGGCCGTGGTTAACGCCAATCGCGGCGTAATCAATCGTTCAATGGACGGATCGTTCGCCAAATTCAAGAACAAGACCGCTCGTTCCAAGGCCCCGGTTTTTTCAAAGTTTTGCATGAAGAAGGAGGCTTCCGAGTGCGTAATTCCCATGGCTCCGAACACGACGGTAAACGCTTCCTCCTTTCCGAGAACCGTTGCCTGTCTCGCGATCTGCACGGCAATCTCATTGTGGGGCAAACCGCTTCCCGAGAAAATCGGGAGTTTTTGACCCCGCACTAACGTGTTCATCGTGTCGATGGTCGAGATGCCGGTTTGAATGAATTCCTTGGGCTCGTCCCGCGCCACTGGATTCAATGCCGAACCATTGATATCGGACTTTTCCTTGCTGATGATGGGTGATCCCTTGTCGATGGGGTCACCGCTTCCATTGAACACGCGTCCCAGCATGTCCTCGGAAACGCCCAACCGCAACGTATCCCCTGTAAAACGAATGCGCGTTTCCTGGGTATCCAACCCTTCCGTGTTACCGAAGATTTGTACGGCCGCCAACCCTTTACGCGTTTCAAGCACTTGCCCCTTCTTTTTCGTGCCGTCCGGCAGAATGATTTCCACGGTTTCCCCGTACCCCGCATTCTCCACGCCCTCGACGTAGACAATCGGCCCGAAGATTTCCCGCACGGTTTGGTACTCCTTAATCATTTCTTTTCCCCTTTTCCGAAAGAGGTCTCCAAGCTCTTCATGGCGCCGTTCGCGGCCTTCACGGTTTCCTCATCCTTCAACCGTTTCAATCCGGCAATGACCTGCCGCTCTTTCGCCAACAACACGCGATCCAACGTCACATCCATTTTCAGCGCTTGCTCCGCCTTGTCATAGAACTTGAGAATGGTTTTCAACATGAGGTGCTGTTTTTTCAACGAGGAATACACGTCAATCTCTTCAAACGAGTTCTGCTGCAAGAAATCTTCCCGAATCATTTTCGTGACTTCCAATACCAAACGCTCCTTGTCCGGCAATGCGTCCGGCCCAATCAATTGCACGATGTTCTGCAGTTCCGCTTCTTTCTGCAGCAAGGCCATGCACTGTCCGCGAATCTGGTAAAAATCACTGGCCACGTTCTCCAAATACCATTTCTCGAGATCGTCTAAATACAACGAATAGCTTTTCAACCAGTGAATCGCCGGGTAATGTCTGCGACGCGACAAATCGGCGTCCAACGCCCAAAATACTTTCGTCACGCGCAGCGTGGATTGAGAAACCGGTTCCGAAATGTCGCCTCCAGGCGGCGATACGGCACCGATAACGGATACGCTTCCGAACCTGTCTTTGGTTCCCAGGCAGCGCACTCTTCCCGCGCGCTCGTAGAATTCCGCTAAACGCTTGGCCAGGTATGCCGGATACCCTTCCTCCCCCGGCATTTCCTCCATGCGACCTGAAATTTCTCTCATGGCTTCAGCCCACCGGCTCGTTGAATCCGCCATCAACGCCACGTCATAACCCATATCCCGATAATACTCGGCAATCGTGATCCCCGTGTAAATGCTGGCTTCCCGGGCGGCGACCGGCATGTTGCTCGTGTTCGCGATCAAAACGGTTCGGTTCATGAGCGGTTTCTTGTTCTTGGGGTCCAGCAGCTTCGGGAACTCGAACAACACGTCCGTCATTTCGTTCCCGCGCTCTCCGCATCCCACGTACACAATCAAATCCGCATCCGCATACTTCGCCAAATCTTGTTGGGTAACGGTTTTACCGCTTCCGAATGGTCCGGGAATGGCCGCCACCCCTCCTTTGGCAATCGGGAAGAACGTGTCCACAATACGCTTCCCGGTAATTAACGGCCGATCGATGCGCAGTTTCTCCTTGGACTTTCGCGGCGTGCGCACCCCCCACTTCTGCATCATCGTCACATCCTTCTTTCCCACGCTTGCAATGCTTTGAGTCACCGTAAACTCTCCGTCCCTGACGTCACTCACCGCTCCCTCGAACCCGTACGGGACGAGAATCCGGTGCTCGAAATCAAATTCCTTGACGGTTCCGAGCACGTCTCCTGCCTTGACGCTATCCCCTTTTTTCACGGATGCCTTGAACGTCCACTTCTTTTTCCGATTCAGTGCAGGGACATCAATGCCTCTCGGAATGTAATCGCCCGCCATTTCCTTGATGCGATCCAGCGGGCGTTGAATTCCATCAAAAATTCCCGAAAGTAATCCGGGTCCTAATTCCACGCTTAACGGCTGTTCCGTCCGCTCGACTTTTTCTCCGGGCCGCAAGCCACTCGTATCTTCATAGACTTGAATGGTCGCGCGATCTTCCTTTAGCGCGACGATCTCGCCCATGAGCTGATCGCTCCCCACTCGAACCAGTTCGTTAATTTGAGATCCGCGGATGCTGGTCGCTTCTACCACCGGTCCCGCGATTTTGGATAGGTAAGCCGAATCAGCCATTTTTCCAATCCTTTCAATCGAATCGTTTTCCTTTTTTCCCTTGCCTTCTAAGCGTCTGCAGGCACTTAGGAAAAACGGAATCGGATGTTTTTCTTTGAGGGTGTAAAACATTTATATACATGGCAGTTGACCTTCTTCTTTCACCCCAAACCGTTTTATTCCGATTGAAACTATATACCCGTATGTTCGACGGCCATGCTCATCTCACGCATGAGAAATTTCAATCCGATGTCGAGTCCGTAATCGCTCGGGCACGCCAATCGCTATCCGCTGTTTTATGCATTGGCACGTCTCAAATCGATTCCGAGCACGTGCTTTCATTATGCCAACGCCATCCCCGATTCCTCTATCCCGTCATCGGCTTATCCCCGCACGACGCCGTCACAAAAAATCTTCCACTCGAGCTCTCTTTTCTCAAGAAACATGCGGAACAGGCCATCGCCATCGGCGAAATCGGTCTCGAATACCATTATTTCAAGGAAAAAGATCATGCGGTTCAAATTCAGGCGTTCCGCGCGCAGCTCGAGCTCGCCGAATCCTTTTCCAAGCCCGTCCAAATTCACTTGCGCGAGTCGCACGCTCCTGCCTTCGAGATATTGGCGGAATTCCCGAAGCTGAGCGTGATTCTCCATTGTTTCTACGCCCCGCCTTTTCTCTCCGAAGCGCTTCGACGCCATTACACCTTATCTTTAAGCACTATGAAAAACAAGGCCCGAGACACCATCATCAAGAAAGCCCCTCTTTCTTCGCTTCAAGCGGAAACCGATTCCCCTTATTTATGGTTGAACGGCCGAAACGAGTCCAAGAACGTGCAGGAGGTGTACGAGCGCATCTCTTCCAAACGAAACATTCCCATTTCTGAAGTCGACCGCGTTCTATCGGAAACCGCTCGCCGAATCTATGGCATCGAAATCGCGTCCAAAGGATTATAATTCCTCTACTGCATTCTTTTTCTTGCGGATTGGTGTAATCGTATGGTGGAAGGCGTCAGGCCCACTCGAATGGAAATGTTGAACACGAAACAACGCCTTATTCTCGCCTCGAAAGGCCACAAACTTTTAAAACAAAAACGTGATGCGCTTGTTTTGGAGTTCTTTCAAGTGGTAAAGAAAGCCAAGAACCTGCGTTCTGAAGTCGATGGTGAATTGAAATCTTCTTTTCGTTCACTCGCCATTGCCCGCGCGTTCCACGGCGATTTGTTCGTGGAAACCGCTGCACTTTCTTCCAAGAAAGTGCCTGAAATCGAGGTCAAACCCAAGAACATCATGGGCGTGCGCATTGCCGAGATTCGCGGAGTCGATGTCTCGAAGGACTTGCTTTCCCGCGGTTACAGTCTTCAAGGGTCTTCCGCGAAATTCGATGAAGCCGTCGAACACTTCGAAAAATCGTTGAATCTCATCATCAAGCTCGCCGAATTTGAAACCGCTCTCAAACGTTTGTTGAAGGAAATCGAGATCACGAATCGCAAAGTCAATGCCTTGGAATTCAACGTGCAGCCCCGACTGAAAGCAACGATCAAATCGATTTCCGATCACTTGAACCGCTTGGAATCCGAACGCTTTTTCGCCTTGAAGCTCACCAAGCAACGCCTCGCTCAAGCCGCTGCTGCGGATGCTTAATGGCGTTCGGTCTCCCATTTCCTCATTTCGTTGGAGTCCGGCAACTTTTGCTTTGATAACGATAGAACGAGAAAGCTCATGACGACTGGAACCCACACGCGTGAAACGTTCCATAACAGGATTCCTGCTGCCACCAGTGGTAACGCGGCGACACTCCTCAAAATCATGACGCCCGCTATCTCCGTTATGACGATGCCTTGCGGCAGCAACGGAATTTTCGACAAAAAGAACAATAGCGCGTAAGCCAAATAGGCGGTGAACGGTTCCAAGAACACGCCGAACGCCTGGAAACACAGGTAGAACGCCAGAAATTCGAACGCGAGTGAAGTGATTAATATCAGCAAGACGCTTCCCGATGGAGCGTGAACGTAATACTTCATTTTGCCGGAGAACTCGATCATACGCCCTTTCGCGATACGGTTGAACGTGATCTTGTTGACGATTCCCGCGAAGCCTTCCTTCGTGATAACGTATAGCCCCAGCAACAGCAGTACCGGTACGACGACGCCTAATCCAATCCATTGCTGGAGTTCTTCATTTCGCAAAAACAATAACGCGATACCCGCAGCTGAAAAAACGAGTGCCAACGCAATCTTATAAAACTTGGTGGCCAGGCTCGCCGCCATCCCTGCGGAAAACCGGTGGCCGTGCTGTTTCGCGAAATAACCTCTCAATACGTCGTTTCCGATGCTTAACGGCGTCAATGCCGCGAACTGCGCGCTCCATCCAATGGTATTGCTTTTCCAAAAATCAATTTTCAAATACTGGCCCCATGCTTCGTTCCATAGCACGATGCTGATCAAGTAACTGACTATAGCGCCTGCCGCGATGAATGCATCGAGTTTCGGGAGCGCCTGCTCGGCTTGAAAAATCTTGAGCAATGCGTACGCAAGGGCAATCAACGCAATGAAATACAATACGTTTCGGAAATTCATTTGCTTTACCTGTATGATTAACCTACGCGCAATCCATAACTGTTAATAGCGCGGAGGGTAAGGATTCCGAACGACCTTTCTTTGTAAAGAAAGCTCGACCAAAGAAACCGGTTACCCATATGTTCCATGGTATCCAACGACCGCATTATTGAGCGCGGAGGGTGGGACTCGAACCCACGAGGCGCGAAGCGCCAACAGCTTTCCAACCTTCCGCAGCCTTCGCTGCAAAAAGATAGCAGGCTGCCGCAATAGCCACTATGCGACCTCCGCAATGGTATAGGTTGCAGGAAAACAAGTTTAATTAATATACGGGCCCGGTCGGGATTCTGAACGACCTTTCTTGGGAAGGAAACTCGACCAATGAAACCACGGGAACTGGCATTAAGCGGGCCCGGTGGGATTCGAACCCACGACCTATTGCTTTCCCCTCCACTTGCAATCCGCGAGTGATTAGGAGGCAATCGCTCTATCCAAGCTGAGCGTCCCGGAGATGGTTTCTCTTACGGGCCCTTGCCTGGAAACAAAATTAGTCCCGGGAACCATTAAAAGGCGATTCCCGATAGCTTGAGGATGATGAGCAGCGCCACGCCCACTAAACCCAAAATCGCGGTGACGACAATGGTGGCCACGTTCAACGGAATCTCTACGCCCGCATAATTCAGTACGATGAGGGCGATGATTCCGATGACGGAGTTGATGAGAAACCGCCGGAAAATAAAGAGGACGATGAGTGCCAGAATAATGACGACTCCGGCGATGATGATCAAGTCCGCTCCGGAAAACGCCACGCTTTCCGCTACGTCGATAGCCGGTTTGGATGCGATCTCGTTAATAGCCATTACCGATTCCTTTGGTTGACGGGCGTCGGAATGCGTATGTAGAATATTCCGCGTTCGGTTCGGATGACGAGCGGGTTACCCGCCATGAGTGACTCGATGTTGAGCTCGTACGATCCCTTTTCCAGGATGGTGATGTTTTCAACGGGTTCTCCGTCCGCGTCAACGGGTAAAACGGTTTTCTCCATGTCCCCGTCCACGAGCCCGTCCGTGTCATCTTCTTGATCGGATTCCATGTCCGCTTCCTCGATTTCATCCACGGCTTTTTCAGGATCCTTCTTTTCTTGTACTCGAATGACGTGGGGCTTGCCGTGCACGTCCTGTTGTTCCACCATGGACTTGACGGGTACGGAAGGCAGCTCGATTTTTTCTATGGTGATGGGCGTGGCTTCGGCGAGTTCTTGAATGGCTTTCGTGTCTTCCACGAGCTTCTGGCTCTCTTCCTGCAGCAACTCCATGGTCTCCTTGACGCTGACTTGGCTTTCGCGCAAGAACAAGAAGATGCGGGACGTGCATTCGCAGCCTTTCATGAGCTCTGGCGCCATGTTCGGATACAATTTTCCGCATTTGACGCATTTGTGTGGCATCCGTTTATCAGCCTCCCTTGATTTCGTTCGTGAAATACGATTGAAAAGAGCGCCTGAATATTATTAAATGTCTGGTTGCATCCCCGGATCCAGTATCCAACGTTTTTTTAAACAAAAGCCGTCCATAAACAATGCGCATTTTGTTGTCAGAATGCCTCCGCACCCCAGGACCCCCTCCAAGGGGAGTTCCCCTTACGCGGGTCGCCCCTACCCCCCATTGCCATTTAAAACAAACGGTTCATAAAAAATAAAGTTGCCTCCGTAGCTCAGCGGAAGGAAGCGCGGACCTTTTCTTTTATAAAGAAAAGCTCCGCCAAATGAAATGGGCATTTGAAAAAACATTTATGCCTCCGTAGCTCAGCGGAAGAGCGCCTGTCTCGTAACCTTGCCACCCGACCTTTTCTTTAAGAAAAGCTCGACCAAAAAAGCAAGAGCGAGAAAACAGGAGGTCGCGAGTTCGATTCTCGCCGGGGGCTTTCAGCCCACGGTAGCGAAGCCCCCCGCCATAATTCCCTCATAATCTACTATCCCAAGCCGGTTCCGGCTGGCTTTTGGCCTCGCACCCGCTTGCCCTGACCGCAAACCCCTATTTAAGCCCTGCTCTATTTGGCCATCGACGAGATTCGCCTCTTTGAAATCGTTATGCGCTCGAACAAACCGAAATCGACCAAAGCCACTCCTTAAAAAATGTTGTTTGTCCGTAGCCAATAGGGGGTGTAGTTACATGAACCGTTTTAGCTTTTGGGCATTGATTCTGTGTTTAGCGGCGAGTTTTCCTTACGTTTCTGGAGATGATTTCGGGTCAGCGCCTTCCATTCCTTCGGAACCGCCTGCACTGATCAATTTGTCTGTCTACTTTATTACGAGTTCGAGTGCGTGGTTTGCTTGGTATACTAACCAGCCAGCTAATTCAACTCTTTTTGTTGGAAGTGGTGAGGGTAGCGGTTGGAATAATTACACGTATTCTTACTACAGGGCAGGTATTCCTTATAATCAAACATTTTTCTTCAATATTTCCGATGACCTTGAGCCGAACACGACTTATCACGTCATGACAATGAACTGCAATGAATTCGGTTGTCTTAATTCATCTAACCAGAACTTTACGACTCTTCCAGTTCTAGATGAAGGCGAGCAGTTATACGACGACTTTTCCAACGAAGTGGCTACGAACCTGTTATGGAACGAAAGCACGCCTGGGTCTGGGCACGTTGACTTGCATTACCGTGACAACTTCACTCAAAACTATCGGCTCAGCCAGCTTGGTGCCCGTGACGCCCGCACACGAATGACTATGACTAATCATTCATTCTATCCTGGCAATGAGCTTTCCTATTACGTGTATTACCCGAGTGGTTCCGGCAACCGCTTGATTCGCACGGTCTTGAAACTCAGGGATGGCACGTTGGTTGAGAAATGGGTTGGTAATTGGAACGGGGAAGTTCAGTTGGGGAACGATTTGGGAGACTACCAGCTCCACATTTCGTTCAGTAACTCTTCCGCCGTTTTAACAACCATATTGCCGAACGGAACGATTACGCAGACGAATGAGTGGCACGTGTATGGTTCTCCTCCAATTATTACCGATTTTACCGATCAGTATCCCATCACTTTTTCTTTTGAGACGGTTGCCGGCCATGATGGCGTCGTGGACTCCGTTTTCGACAACTTCGTAATCAATTCCCAGAACGAAACTGAACCGGAGCCTTCTGCGTGCGGTATTATTTTCGAAGACACTTACTTGGAAGAAGACTTGCATGTGGATACCTACAACGATAGCTGTATCATAATCGGATCAGACGACGTAACCTTGGATTGTCAGGGTCATTCCATTACTGGGCCGGGTTATGAATCAGGATTCGGCAGCGGAGTAGACAGCTTGCACCATGGCAATTTAACAGTTAAGAATTGCATCATCCAAGACTTCAAGTACGGCATTCGATACATCCTGTACTGGCACAATTATTCGGCTTCCCAATCGCTATTTGAGAACAATACAATAAACAACAATTATGTGGGTATCGCATCCAACTTAGGTAATTCTGAGGGAACACTAACGATCTTTCGTAATAAGTTCAGAGATCAATTTCTTGCTCTTGAAGTGACCTCCGATACTAATATTACGAATAACGATATTTCCAGAAATGAGAGGGGAATTGTTTTATCCAGTGGAAATAATATCATTAACGATAATCAGGTTTGCAACACGTTTTATGACTTCTATTGCACGGGTGTGAACGCTTACACTCATCGTCGCATTGAAGGAAAAAATAATAAGTTCCAGACGGAATACATGTGTACTCTTGTGGGGCTTCAGAAACAAAGCAAGGGATGCACTTCGGTTACCCCTTTTGGGAGTTCCGATCTTGAAGGACGGGTAGGAACACTTGAAGTAACAATCGCGGAGTTAAGTAACATTTTGGACGAATTGAGGACATCCGTTGCCCATATTTTGCATGATCTGGAGAGATTGATTCCAACGAAATAGCTTTTTTCCGTATACCGTTGTCTATGCCGCAGGCCGGGTTTGAACACGATATCACAATGCCCTAACTACTCAATATAAAACGGTCTAACAGAAGTTTTGAGTTATATAGAAATACTCTCCAAAAGTACTTCTATGAACACCAATTCCTTCAGACGAATAATGAGCAGTTAAGATATTTTCTCTATGACTTGGGCTTTTCATCCATCCTTCCACTGTTGCCGAGGCAATTTTTTCTTTATCGTTCCAAATAACGTATGGAAAAATGGCTAAAAATCCCCTTTGGCTAAAAATTGGTTCTTTTGCAATATTTTCGCCAACGCCTGAATAAATTAGGTTACCGTATTGTTTTGAACACGAGAATCCTTGTTCGTAGAGTCTTTGAGCGGGATCTTTCCCTTGTTTATTAATATGGTCGAAGAAATTATTTTCTTCCATATCTATACTATGCTTGTCTGCAGTTCTTTGTAATGAACTATCGTACATTAAATGTGGAAGTCTGTATTTACCGCGTTCATAATTGATTTTTTGGTGTATTAGAAATTCTATTGAACTAGTATTACTAAATTCAATAATGGGGTAGATAAAAGTGTAGCCTAGATACAATAAAATAATGCTTATAAAAATATAAAAACCAAAACTTTTATTGTTTGATGGCGGATTTGGCGTATACTGAATGTAGGTTGGCGGATTATGCTCTCGTTTGCGTTTATTAAAGTCAAATCGGGTGACTACCCCTACAATTTTTCCACTTCTGATTACAGCAAGACTATTGACACCATATTGAATCATTAAATCCGAAGCAGTATCTACGCCGGCAGTTGAATGAATTGTATATGCGTTTCTTGTCATTACATTTTTTGCAGTTGAATTGTGTCTAAGAAAATGTTTACTTGAAAAAAAGTTCTTTCTTGTAACTAGCCCTTCAACTCTTCCATTTTCAACGACAAAAATACTAGCAATTTTATGCCTGTAAAATAATTTTTGAATTTTATGTACACTATCCGTTAATCTAACCGTTATTGGCGGAGTTGACATTATTTCATATACTTCCATTTGTCGTCAACTATTAAAGTGCACTATCGATTTTCATATTTTTATTCTAATAAAAAGGTCCCTGTACTCTCTTGTAGGATATGCCTTAAAAAAGGAGTTTAACGCTTTGCCATTAGGAGATGGAATTGGGTCTTCTTGGCGGATTATTGCGAGAAGCAAAACGTACACGTTTAGTTCGAAATAAAACAAAAGGCAAGATGGCGGAAGACCTGGCAATTACCCGTTATGGACTACACGGCTATAGTATTAAAAGAACAGGTCGGGGGTCTGACTACGAGGTTTCAAAGCGTAGTTGGCGTACTGGAAGGAAAAAGAAAAAACTAGTAGAAGTCAAATCGGGTAGAGCACGTCTTTCAAAATTACAACGGAAGACTTATAGGAAGCACAAGCGAAGCTATGAAGTCTGGAGATTCTAACGATCAAGATTTAATGGGGGATTTAGATGTATGGAACTAACCGAAATTTTGAACGCATGATATGGGGGGCTAATGATCCGAGGAGGGATAACAAAAGAACACTTCCGACGAATCAGAAACAAATCGTTTGGGCTCAACAAGGAAAAAGATGTCAAAATTGTCGAAAACGATTGGATTACCCTGCCGCTCAATTTGGACATAAACGGGCTTGGTCAACTGGAGGCAAAACCACGATTAAGAACACGGTTGTTCTCTGCTATCAATGTAACAAGAACATGGGAAGGAAATCGTGGGCTGAGTTTCAACGAATGCAAAGGCATGCCCGAGAAGCGATTAAACCAAGAAAGAAAATGAAAAGAAAAAAACGTAGAAAACGGGTATCGCCGTTTGGTTTTTCTATGAAGCCGATTAAATTCGGCTGGTGAATTTAAGTTAGAAAATAATTATGTAACCGCAATTATCGAACCCGGTCATTTTCTAGATGATGCCCGATACATGTATCCAAGAAAATGGAATGCGAATCCTTCGGGTTTATTTGAAGTCGAAGCAGGAATTGGTGATTATTTAACGGATGGGCCAGGAGTTTATATCGTTAATTTATGGATTGTTGATGGGAATGACGAATATTATCTTCCCATACACCGATTTGTTATTGAAGGCAGCTAGATAGATTTTCTTTAAAAGAAGAATGAATACCGTCTATTTTCGAAAAGAAAGTAAATATTTAAGAGAAATCGGGGAATAATTGATTAGTTCACTGCTAACGTTGATTGTTTTATTCGTATTATTTACCAGAGGATATCGTGAAAGATCATTATTATGATTGTGACCGTGTATAATCCATCCACTCCAATTTTTTGGTTTTTCTTTTGGATCATGTACTAATAGTATTTTTTCCCCTTCAAAATCAATGTATTCGTGTTTTTTCCCTAACAAAACTAAGTCATCGTGGTTTCCCCTAATAAATCTAATATCTCCATTTAGTTGGTTTAGCCAATAAGACGGAGGTTTTTTACTTCTTCCAAACGATAAATCGCCTAAGAAATAAACAATATCATTAGGTTTGACAATCCGATTCCAATTTGAAATAAGTACTCGATTCATTTCATGAATAGACGAAAACGGACGAATACAATACTCGATAATATTTTCATGACCAAAATGAGTATCGCTAATTATGTACGGTCCGCTAGAGGATTTTGAAGAAATATTGTTAGACAATTCTATTCCGCGATTTATGCGATATTTCCATAAAGTTTTAGACCATTCTTTTGGGTTTAATGCTTCATAACGATTTAGAATATGATGAGTAACAAAATCATATTCTGAAATGATTTTGCTATAGTCGTTGAGGAATGTAATTCGGAACGCAGTCATTGGAAAATGAAAATCATTAATTTTAAATTTCCGATCAGGACTAATAATTCCAAAATAACTCAATACTTTAGTTTTAAAATTTGGAACACTATTTACGTAAGACCAAACGCGTTTAAACTCTGAATCAGTTAGTCGGTATGCTAAAGTAGAATGAAATGTATATTTTCCAAATTTATCCCATTCTTTATTACTAGGCGTAATTGTACTTAATTCAAACGCAAGTTCTTTTTGAATTTTTATTAAATCTGGTGAAGGTATAATGTTGAAGTAAATGACTTTTCCATGCTCGCCCTGCATCCACTCGAAACCTTTTACTTGGAATTCCAATGGTCCATATTTTGATCCAATTTGAGCTAAAATCTGATTAATACTTCGAATATTTGAACCACGACCTTTGAAAGGGCCGTATATTGTAATGTGAGGTATTCTGTGTATTTTTCGACTTGATAAATGACATTTTTTAGAAATTTTGTTTATCATTCGAACTAGCTTTAACTTACCTGGCTTTATTCGAAGCTCAATTAACATCAACTTAATACTCATTAAGGGCTTTAAATGAATAATGGTGCGGATCTGATTATTGTATATCTATTGAATAGGTTCATTTAGCCTTTTTTTCCCGCTTCCGAGTCGTTTTATTGAGGGCTTTGACCTTTTTGGTCGGTTCCCGCCGGGGCTTTCCTTTTGCGAGAGGGACCGGAACTTTTCTTCCTGCTCCCATCCCCAGCGCCTGATTTAAATACCCTTAACAAGAAACGGAATTATGAATCGGAATGAAGAAATTATAGTTCGGAAAAGCAGTCGATTAATTCGGACCCCGACTTCAGACATTACTTTTATAGTGCATCCAACCGAACCAATAGTAATGTTGGGACGAAATGGAGAGTCGCATACCAAACTAATGAGAAAAATTTTTCCATCTGCAACTTTTAGAGATATTACGACCGCCCTTCATGGAAAAATGGTTGAAGATCAACTATTGCTACAAATAGAACAAAGTCATTTGACACGAATTCCGTCAGAACGTGTGTCCTCCGTTTTAACCGCTATTCATGATCACTTACGAGATCACGGTATGGAAAATCCGCGAGTTATTGCATTCAAAGATGCCATTCGAGAAGGGAAACAGGCCGATTTAAATGTTCGATTGGGAACGATAAAAGATGTTATTACTAGGAGTAATCGAAAATCGGGGACACGGATTGGCGTTTAAATCTCTTACTGGATGGCCTTGTCGCTTGACGTAAATGCAGCGTTATTATCTAAGCCTATACGCCCATCCCCACGTTACCTTGTGAGCCCTGGTTTTTTTCACTTTTTTGCGGTTCCCGCCGGGCGCTTTAATGTATTATGGGCTCGTTTGGGTATTACTGTGATATCTTTACTTGGCTGGCTGCGCCCCAGGGACTCCAACGCATACTTATTCATGCCGATTGAACAGAGTGATTTCCGTCTTGTACTTCGGCGGGTGCGGTTCTGACGGAAGCGCAGGGAGTTGGATGGCCTCGTTAGGCGTCGGTGGTTGGGAGGGCGGTTTTCGTAGCGTAGACGCATAATAGGTTGCTGCCGCGACGATGATCAGCACAACCATTAATCCGAAGCCATAGTAATAATTCGCCTTATTGGCTCGGGCGTTGGCAAGAAGGGCGATCAAACGCTCTTTCGCTTTCGCCCAAAGCATGCGGGCTTCAACCGTATTACCGTTCTTTTCCAATTTCTTCGCCTCAAAGATGATCTGTTGCAAAGCCATCTTTTCTTCCCCATCCGGAAGTTCCAAAATGGCGTTTTCAATGTCGTTATCGGTTTCGGGTATGGTTACGAACTGGGTTTGGCCTGTTTCAGTGGGCGTTGGTTGGTCCGTTGGCGATACATGCGGAGTTGGTGTCGGGCTACCGCCGTAATTACTTCCTCCATCATTGCCTCCTGAAGGCGGTGGGCTTGACGGAACGTTGTTGTCACAGGAACGTTCTTCCTCTGGCTTGGCGTCCTCGGTACCGCAATCGTTTCCGTCGGCGCAAGTGCGCGTGCCGCAAGTTCCTTCGCTCCATTCCGTGCAAGTCCATTCCTCTTGGCAATACTCGCATCCATTGACGGAATCCCCATCCTCATCCTCCCAGCCTTCTTCGCAAATGCATTCGGGCACGCAATCGGCGCATGTCATGCCGTCGATATCGCCTGGAACGCATTGTTTGTCGCAAGATCCCTCTAAATGAATGCCTGCATCGCATGAAACCATTCCGCAAGGTTGGGGAGGCCCTAATTCAGTACATGCATCGGCGTCGTACTGTCCGCATTCGGCGTATTCCGTATCGCTGACGCACGTCTGTTCGCCTTCGACGCAAAGGTCGGAGCATTCGGAAGTGATTTCATACCATGGCGTGGCGTGCCGGGGAACGGATGAAAATGAAACTCGGCCATTTGAGGGCGTTAGCTCGAATGCCTGCCCAGGCACGCGCCTTCCTTCGGAATCCAACGGGTATACGGTTACAATGTGAGCAATGGACAAAGTAATATCGGTTTCAACAGTGGACATGAGTACGGGGTTGCGACCCCAAGGCTGGTTTTCTCCAATGGTTTCAGCGCGTCGGTGATAGGTGTCCCAAAGATGTTTTGAATTGTCGGCGTTTGAAGAAACCGTCACCAGAACGTCTTGCGAACTCATTAACGGTTGGTTGTCGAGACTTGTAGCGAAAACTGCGACGCTCTTGAGACCTTGAAGTTTAGGGATTGAAAATGACAGGAAACCTAAATCGGCATTAAATCCCTCAAAGTTGCCGTACCCTCCTTGCGTGCCGGGAGTGTTGACAGTAACGCGTTCATTTACCGTGTCGTAGACCATGGCTCCCGTGCTGGCCACGTATGGAGGCGTGATTTCGTTGGGAATTGAGGGCAGTACGTCGGAACCGTAATTCGAGCTCGCCCATGACACGTCGTAAACGAGTGTGCTTGCCGGGTCCCGGTATCCGATGTAGAACGGCCAGGTCTGTGGGTAACTTAATGCGGTTGACCGCTTCATGTAAAGCGGACGGCTTTCGGCTTTAGGCATGTCCCGTCGAAACAGTCGCGAAGCAGTTGGGTATAGGGCGACTAACGGAGAATTGCGTTGCACCGTCCAAGTGCCCATGCCTTCGTGGTTGACATCCCAGGCAGCAAAGCCCATCATAAACAATATGGAGGCATCCCATCCGGCGTGGCCCCCCAGTGTTGGCACGAGCATGATTTCGGGAGCGTACTGCGTAAATGGAGAGCCCCCTGTTTCACCGGCAACGAACGCTTTACCGACGTAACGTCCCTTCCATAGGTTGTTACCCAACAGTTTGTCAGCGTATTGGTTGATGACGCTTTGGTCCGTCACTACCAAGAACGTTTTGGAGCCTTTGGTTATCTGGTCGGTGGCGGTAACGTACGGATGTTGATCGACGAGGTCCAAGTTCTCTGTGGAAACGCCGTTGGCCGGGAAGAGCTCCCAGTGCGGTTTGCCTCCCGCAACGAGCATCGTGCTTTGAGTCTGTATATGCTGCTTCATTTGGGAATAGAATCGTTCTTCACGCTGGACAATGAATTCTACGAGGTCGCGAATTCGCGCGGCATAACGGACGTGGGGAACGTCGTATGAATGGTATGACGAGAACTTGAGAATGGCTAGATGGCAAACCGCGGGATCGGAATACGTTAATTCGTTGCAGGAACCATCATCCGCAACAATGGGCGAGCCTTGACCCGGTACTTGCCAAGCAGCAACCAACGACGAGTAAGTCGGGTATTTTTGTCGCACCCACGCGTTAAAATTGAATTGCAGTTTTTCCGCCCAATACGGGGAGAGTTCTCCGCGGTCAACGTAACCGTTGTTGTATGCGCCGTCCACTAGGTCGCGCTTCCAGTTCTGCAAAAGCGAGTATTCGTTCATGAGTTCCGCGAAGACAAACAACGGGTCGTCGCCGATTCTCCTGCTGTCGTACTGGTAATTCATGATGATGCTTGCGTATTCCTTAAACGTTTCAGTTACCTGATCGTCCACGAATTCAAATGAGCCGCAGTAGTAGGCATCGCACAAGTGGTTGCCCAGTCTTCCGTTAAGGTATCCGTTTGGAATCATTCGGAAAAACATCCGAATTCCTTTCGCCCTGCACGAACGGAATAATGGAACCATCTTATCCAGTCCCGCCCGGACATCGGCCTCGGATTCAATGAACACGCCGTAACGGGCGCTGTCCTCTAGCATCTTGATCAAGTTGAAACCGTATTTTTCGGCATAATGGCAGATGTAATCCCCCCACGTATCCGGGGTAAATCCGTCGGGTATCGGGTCGATTTGGGTACCGAAAAACTTGGCTTTTTTTCCGGTTATTTGGTAGCGTAGTTCACCATCGGATGGATCCAAAACCACGCGGCCTTGGGAGTCCACATTGTTTGTAATGTAATTGAATGGCGCGGGAACGGTGTCGAGGGCTGGTCGAGTAAACGGATACGCGCGGGAGAATTTTACTGAAAGCGAGTTTAATTCAGGCGTATGCGTCGAGTCGATTCGCGTGAATGTGAGCCGGAACTGGATGCATCGGGCTCCCGGAGCAGGAATAGCGATCTCGTTGTCGTAAAGAAGTCGTGGTCCATAAAACGTTTTGCTGGATATGTCGGTGCAGTCCGGCGCGTCCGTCGTACGCGCCTCAACCTTAATGCGGGAGTCCTTGAATATCCGTATATCGTCCAATTTGAATGTTCTCGTGGGAGCGAAATTGGTAAGCCATTCCAGTCCTGCGTAAGGGTAACCGTAGTATTCCCCGCCATCGTTGGGCAGGTACTCGTCCATGCGCCATTCGCCTTGGAAGCGTACAAACTCTCCGGTCCTACCGCCAAACCAGACTTCGGGAATTCCGCGCCAGCTGCCGACCATGGGCTGATCGTAATACCGTCCATCGGCCGTTTTCTTCATGAACAGCAGCATCGGACTCAGTTTTCCTGAAGGAATATCTGTTTTCAACCTGGCAGTAAAATGTACGGTTTCTGTTGGCAGCACGCGGAAAATGTTGTGCTGTTCGGATTCCTGTCCGCCACTGGGATTGATTTGCGATCGGAATGTTGCAGAGGCTTCTCCCGCCGGATTAACCAGCTTCATCGAGCAAGAGCCTGAAAAACGGTCCGTGCAGTCCTGGGTACCGCGATTCGCGCTGGTGTACCAATAGCCTTCAAGCGGCTGTTCAAACCCCCCATTCTGGATAAGGTTGAGGCCGAACGCTTCCCAATTGGCGCTTCCTTCCATTGAATTCCAGAGCGCGCTTCCTCCTGCATCGAATGCCGGTGAAACCCAGGTGCCGCTAGCTACGTATTGTCCGCCGCCTTGAACGAGCTGCAGTTTGCCCGCGACGACTTCCGTGCCGGAGTGCGTTCCTTGATTGAAGTATTCCTCGAGCATAATCGGGCTATTGATGCTGGCGGCTGAAACAATTGGAAATATGAGCGTCCACAACACTGCTGCGAACAGAATGCGTGTCATGCGAAAACTATTCATCTAATCTATAAAAGCGTGTGTCCGCGAACGTCTAACACGGTATGTTATGCTGAAACGGGTGATTCCGTTTACTTCGGAATGCCATTTTGTCGCTTACACGTCCTCGCCGTGCACTCCTTGATGATTTACCCTTATGTCCGAAAATGCTTTTCAACTTCATTCTATAAAATGAAAGTGCGTGACTACTCACTGGACACTTTCCAACACGTTTGAAGCCGTTTTAACCAAGATTTTAATATGCGTACGATACATAATAAATTCATGAAATCGCGCGAAATTCATCTCCTGGTAAGCTTCTTTTTTCTGACATTGATTTCAACTGGTACATCGGCTGCTCCCACTTCTCCGGTGCCTTCTTCTTTTCAAGACGCTTCATCTAGCGCTTCCGTCGACCTCTCCACTGGAGATTTTTCGCTTCCCCTCAATGTGATGACCGTTCCCGGCCGAGGGGGAATGGACTTTCCGGTCACGCTTCGTTACACGGCGGGTATTCCGTTGGAGCAATTCGCTTCTTCCGTGGGCCTCGGCTGGAGTTTGGATGTCGGATCCGTGAGCCGTCAAGTCATCGGCATTCCCGACGAGTATTATCCATCCGGTGGCGATACGGTTCGAACGGAACAATTCATTAAGTGCAGTGGTGATCCATGGCTCAAATTCGGGTATTTGCTTGTGCATTTCAACAAATTCGTCACATCGATTGCTCCGTCTGTGATGACGATGTTGATTACGGGAAGTTCGGCCAAGGGGCGCGCGGTTTTTTCGCTTAATATTGATCCGCTTCCCGATCATGCGGATACCTATGGCCGCTCTATTCCGTGCGACGAATTGGTGGTGAACGGAAATGGCAACGAAGGAGGGGCTACCGGCTATTTTTATTCAAATAATCCCAATTATTTCAACGGTTCGGACAATGTCACGCCCGATATCTTTTTCGTCACGGGGAGTGATGTGGCAGGGCGCATCTTGTACGCACAAGAGGATTCCTTCGTTTTTTCCAAGTCGAAAGGATACCTTCAAATTGGCTCTTCGGAACGATTTGCCGAAGAAGTGCTGATGAGCAAATCCGGAGGAACCATCAACGCATTCACGGTTACAACGGTCGACGGTACTCGATACGAATATGGCGGGAACGGCGGAACGGTTTCGGTGTTCAAACCTCTTGGTGAAGCGCATGCCTTGATGTCCCGCAGCGAAAATTCTCATGACTCGAGCGAATTCTATGAGATGCGTTTCCTCAAGGATTTCAATACGGAATGGATGCTATCATCGATTACATCCCCTGACGGATCAAATCACATTTCCTTTTTCTATGACGAGTGGGAACCCTTATTTAGAGTCAAGTACCCGTACGACGGGTCTTGGAACGTTCTGGATAACAACAATTGGCATGCAAAAAGCGAACTGTTTACGCAAGTGAAAGTTCTCAGCCGCATCGAGACGGATACGCATACCGCGTTCCTTGATTACGACGATGCGCGTTTCGATGGTTTCAGTAGCGACTTTTCCGCACAAGCTCCGCGTCTGCGTTCCATCCGCCTGTATTCCAATAACGACCTCAGCAACGAGCTTAAGAGCGTTAACTTAATTCACGAGACGAATTTATTGGCAGTAGGCTCTCTAGACGTTCAACAAGATGGAAAAGGCCGGCTGGCCCTCGAACGCATCGAAGAACACGGGAGCGACGGAACGAAGCTGCAGACCACGATATTCGAATACGCGCAGGATGCCGCCCCAGGCCAATATTCCAATCCGCGCTACGAGAAATACAAGTCGGACCGCTGGGGCTATTATTGCGCGGATTGTTCTGCTTATGACGACAATCCGCAAGGTGCCTCGCGCATAGATCCTACGGTTTGGTCGCTTTCCAAAATCACGTGGCCCACCGGTGGCGATACCTCCATTTTTTACGAATCGGATCGCTACAACCGCGTCAACAACTTCTACCCCGACCAATTCCTCTTTGGAAACAATTTCGCAAACCGCGACGACGCCCATTATGGTGGAGGTGCCCGAGTATCCCTAATGGCAACATGTGACGGCCTAGGTAATTGTTTTCACACGCGTTATTTCTATAATGTCCATCCGTTTGATGCGGATGAGGATGACGGATACGATGATGTTTACTCGGGTGGTGAGACCTCCGGAGTGGCTTCCTTGGAACCGCGATCGAGAACTCGGTTTGCTGGAGAAGACCGCTTGTCATTCGGAGGCGGATATACTCCGGCTCAGGTTCGTTATTCCCGTGTTACGACCGTTACTTCCGACCACTTTTTAGAAGTAGAGCCCATCGCTCCTTACGGTTATACCGTTAACGATTTCACGACTTCAATTGATTTTCCCAGCACGGGAAAAATTTATGTCCGCTCGCGATACAACTGTGAAAACTATCCCCTTTCCATTGGAGGAAACCCGGCCAGCAAGCCCACGCTCTTTTTCGGCCCTCCCAACGTTGATGTTGAAGCGTTTGGTGCAGGTCAAAATGTGGGGGTTCAGTGCACGACGGATTCCGACGGTTATTGCCAATTGAGGTGGAAAAACAACAACGGTAACGATTTAGCATCCGGAACCTACTGGTTAATTCCCATGTACGGTTCGTGTTCGGATTCCGATAATCATGATGCGCACCTTAAAGTGACTTATTATTCGGGTGATGGGGGTTACACTTGTTTTGACGGTAACGCGGACGGCAACTGCGATGCGATGGAACTCCCTGAAGGCCAACGATTCGGAGGGAGATTTGATTCCACGGATTTGCACGGCCTTCCGATTCGGACCACGACTTACGATGCTCGTGGAGGCGTTGTTTCCGTTACCGAGAATAATTACGACCATTCCGTTCTAATGGGTAAAGTGATCGGTCGAAATGAAATCGCTAAGCAGTATTCGAGACTGTCCCGAACAATGGAGATCGAGTCCGCTGTTCGCGGTGTGGGGTCGAAAACATCGTACGATTACGTGGACGACGGAGTTAATGGTTTTATGCGTTCAACGACGGTGGAGCCCGGCGGTTTCAACGAACGCGTGGTCACAAATGAGTATGAATGGGAAACCAATGATCTGCTGGCCGATGCAAATCGGTTTTCTGAAGTCAAGAGTTCCCAAGTTACTTCCAACGGACAACTGGTTGCATCTTCAAGAAACGTCTATTCCGATTTTTCGGGAGTACAGAGGCCGAAGGAATTTCATGAGTCGAAAACTGCGAATTCGGAAGTCGTTTCGTTCACGGATTCTTACGACTCGTACGGCAATCCCACTCTCCAGCGCGATGAGAACGGAAAACAAACTCTGCTTTATTTCGGGAACAACGACCAATGCAGCAACGGAGGTGGCCAGTGGGCGCACGCTCTCATCACGTGTACGGAAGACGCTGTGGGGCTAGCAACGACGTACAAATACAATTCCAAAGGCATGCTCGAACGTATGACCGCACCCGACGGAAGCCGCACAACGTATAATTATGACGAGTTCGGTCGTTTGAGAACGGTCTTGAAACCGGGAGATTCAACTCCGTCTACGACGTTTGATTATTATATTGCTGGCGAAGCGTTATCCGGTTCAAACCTTAACCGCATAACCGAACGGGAACGCATTTCCGGCGAGCTTTGGAAGGAAACGCGTAGCTACTTCGATGGATTGGGAAGGCTTATTCGAACGGAAGTCGAGAACGGCAATTCGGACTTGATATCGGAAACAGCGTACGACGCGTACTCGCGGATTGTTCAATCGTCGGTACCGCATACGGCTTCGTTGCCTCCTGTCTATTGGAGGAAAGAATTCGCTGATTCTCCGGAAGGAATTCTGGAGGCCGACTACCCTGCGGGAAGCCAGCCTTCCTGGGAAGTAGTGCAATCAGCGGTATGGGCGGATCTTAGTCGATCGAGCGGTTATGGAGAGACTGGTTTTATGATTACATCTGATGGATTCTACGACGTTTACTGTAGTATATCTGGTGCGGAAGATGGTGACATTGCTTCAGCACAACTTGAAGACCTGACGATAACCTCTTCAGAACTTTGGAACAATTACGTGGGTCGGGTGTCGATGCATACGTGTTCTTACGGGTTTTACGCTCCCCAAGTCACCGATTCCAGGCGGACGGTTTTCTTGAAAGCGGGGCATTCCTATCGGGCGAGTGTTTATGCGGACGGCGTTACAGCGCGCATCGTCGTCAGCAACCGGCAGAAAAACAAACATTTCCAGGTATTCGCTGACTCGTTTCAGAATAATGCGGAAACTCCCGGTATCTCCGTTTCTTCCGATACGGGTGGTAACTTGTACATGTCGTATCTCGATTCTCTTGGGCGCGTTTATGAGGAACGAGATCCCACTGGAGGGGTTACGTGGTACGAACGGGATTCCGCTGGGCGGCCCACCACGGTGTTCGCTCCAAATGGTTTGATTTCGGTTAACGTATACGATCTGTTGGGCCGTGCCACGGACGTTTCTAGTCCGGACGCGGGTTCACTCCATCACGCGTATGATGATGCCGGAAACGAGGTTACGAAAACTGTGAACGGAGGCGAAAAAATATTCAATTACGAATACGACGCGATAAACCGGCTGCGCAAAGTGTCGTTCGGAGGGGTTCCTGATCGCTATTATACTTTCGATTCCTCCGCGTCGCCTTACCATAAAGGAAAATTGTTTGCTTCATCCAACAAAGTTACGGCGCATTGGTTTGAATACGACTCACGAGCATACGTCTCGCGGGAAACGCAGTTTTTCCATGGGTCGTGCAAACGAACCGACACTGGGGAAGTGTTTTCCTACGGGTGCCCTGACATCAATATGGATGGCCTCGTGGATTCGTCGGATGTAACCGAGATGGGTCAGACGTGTTCAAATACCCCTGCGTCTTACGCCGGATCGTACTACCATCCCATGCTCGACTTCGATAGGGATGGATCGGTAACCGCAAGCGAATGCACGCGGTTCCAGTCCAATAACGGCAAGCCTTTCTCTTCGGTAGGCTTCCGGCTGACATATACCTACAATAACGCGGGTCTCCTCGAAATAGCGACTTATCCTGGAGGAACGCAAATAAAATATCTGTACGACTCGTTGGGAAGATTAGATGAAATCCTGCGGAAGCCTCTCAACGGAGCGTTCGCGAGACTCGCAAAATATGCGTACGATGGGTATAATCGGCAAAGTCGTATTACTTTTGGGCATGACGCCTGGCAATCCTTTGATTACGATAACCGTTTCCTTTTGGAATCGGATTCGTTTTATGCGAAAAATGGGGATCCGTTGTGGCAGGAAACGTACGCTTACACTCCCGGAGGGAATTTGGATTCGTTGCACCGGACGGATCTCGGGAAAGGCGCGGCCTTCTCATACGATGCCCTTGACCGCTTGACCGCCATTTGGGCGTACGACGGATACTACGGTTTCCCGCAAGGCATGATGGGATATTCGTACGATTCCGTGGGCAACCGAATGACGGAAGAGGATTCGGATGAACCCCCGCGAACGTATTCGTACTATTCGGGAACCAACCGGTTGCAGCGTGCAGGAGATGCCGGAACAGGAAATGGCTGTCTTTACTCGTACGACTCGCAGGGCCACGTCATAAGTATGACGAACTGCGTCGGCGGTTCATCTTACGATCGGCAACTGGATTACGATTACGAAGGAAACTTGAAGCGGATTCGTTATGCGAACGGAAACTGCGAGCAATACTATTACGATGAAAGCGGCAACCGCGTGAAAAAAGTCGTTAAAACCGCTTCGCAAGCACTTGCTACCTATTACGCTTTCAGTGGGGGCAACGTCATCCAGACGTTATCGGATGTTCCTGTCAGCGGGATCAGCTGTAGTTGAAACAGGTTTTCGGACATGCCAACCAGCCAACGGAGAAAAAAGGAATCGTGGCACCAGCGCACCCATTCTTTGTTCACGAAGAAAACATTGGCAGCCTTTTTCACCATATTGTTGGTCCTCGCAATAATTTGGATAGCCTTAGACTGGAAGGGTGCGAGCGGTATAGCGTCTTCCCTAGGTTGGATTGGCCTTATTGAGCCCGGTATGGGTAACTGTATTGGCGAAGACTGTGGAGGCGGTGGAGGCGCGTTCTGCAATGAATTGGGTGGACGCTGCGTAGCTCAAGACGGTGAGCATTCTTATTGCTTTGGATTTGGTCAAGACTGTCATAGTGTAGGTGACGGTATTCAAGGATGTTCAACGGGGTTTGTCTGTTGTAGTGGAAATTGTCCGGGAGCACCGACGGCCTCACCGACTCCTACTCCCTGCGGTTATTACGTGAATTCCCGTTGCTTACCGGGTTCGTGCTCGGATTTCTACCAGTGCTATGACCGCCCCCAAGGCTACTGTTCTGAAACCTTGGTGTGCTGTTCTGGAAATTGTTACTATAACGAGCCTACTCCAACGGTGACGAACACTCCGACGCCTTCCCCAACGGTTACCAACACGCCTACGCCGACTCCTACCCCATCTCCGGCTGCTTCCGAATTCTATTACGGCGGGGATAAACTGGTTGCCCAGGAAGTGCCGCGCCAGGGAGTCAAGCAATTGGAGTACGTGGCCGCTGACTACCTTGGAAGCTCGCGCGTGGTCTCCAAAGACGTCAATTCCGATACCGTGGTAGTAAGCAATTCGCATTACGAACCGTTCGGGAAAGCATTGTCTCCTGCCGCGTTGACTCCTTTCAAGTTTTCCGGAAACGAGCTTGACGCTAGCGGTTTTGCGTATTTCGGCGCGCGATACTACCATCCTTCCATCGGGAGGTTTTTGGCCGTCGATCCGTTGTTCGACGGAACAGGCAATTCGTACGCGTATGCGGAAAACAACCCGTTAAAGTTCGTGGATCCTGACGGATTTCAGAGTGGTCCTCCTGTCGGAAACCTTCCGAGCGGTTTGTCTCTCCATTACGATACGCTTGCGTCATCCGGTTTCAGCAGGTTGTTGGCTCCCATAAAGGCAGGTTATCAAGTCGGAATTAATCCGTACACGAATAAAGCGTTTTTCGACGCGTCGGAAAAATTACTCGTATTCCCGGGTAATGTCGACATCGGCGTGTTCGCTCACGAGGCTTCGCATGCCTTGGGCCAGTTCCAAAGCGTTCATTCCAATTCCGAGTTGTTGAAAAGGTCGTCTGGCATCCCGCAACGCACTTATCTAGGATCAGCGTCTGCAAAAAGCCACGTGTTGAAGGAATATGCGGCAACGCGCGTTCAGGCCACGTTGACCAAGCGGTTCAATCCGCTTGGATTGCAGGCAGAAGAAGTTGCAGCGCTTGGAGGCTTTAAGTCGTTCGAACGTTTTTATTGGACCAGCGCCAAATCTCCGTGGATAGCCGAATATCGTGAAGTACTCAAGACGCCCCTTAAATACGTTCCAGGAGCGATCAAGTCCGGTCTTTTCTCATCGGCACTCAAGTCGGAGTCCCGTTTGCTCGGCCGTAGCCTGTTACGGCTTGCTTCTAATGGAAAAAGGTATTTGGGACCTGCGGCAATCTGCATTGGCCTAGCCTGTGCTGCAACGGAGGCGTACGCAGGCGACTGGTCCGGTGCATTTGGAACGGTTCATGATACGCTTTCTCCGTTCCCGAACCACTTGTTGGAAGTATACGGAAACAACCAACCGATGTTCATCAATCCGGCGACGTTTGCGGACCAATAATCGATTCCGAGCGCTTTAATATAGGAGTTCACGCAACAACGAATTCATGCGAAAGGCGCTCTTGTTGCTGGCATTCTTAGTGGGAATCGGGACAGCGGGAGCGCAAGTGCTCACGTCCTGTTCCGTAATCGATCAACCGGGCGCTTACGTGCTGGCCAACAACGTTTCCACCTCGCTGGAACCACCGTGTTTCAACATCATTTCCGGCGACGTAGGCCTTGACTGCGCAGGCCATTCCATCATTTTTTACTACCGTGGCATCAATTTTACTAATGCGCCAAATGTTTCCATTGCCAACTGCCGGTTGCAAGCAACGGAATATCCGTGGGAGCATGGCGTGCCGACCGCCATTCTCGGTGAACGGTCAGATTTTTGTTCCGTGCGGGGAAACGAAATCGTCCTGCATTCCCTCCAGAGTGCAGGTGTCAGTCTCCAAACCGTGAACAACTGCACCATAGAGAACAATCGGGTGTCGGATGCGAAAACCGGGATCGCCATTTTGGCCTCCTACCGTTTCGAGAGGGCGAATTTCAATTTTGTCAAGAGCAATATGCTGGAACGTAACCTCCTGGGCATCGTCATATCCGACAACCCGGAGTCCGGAGGAGCCCGCCACAATCGGATCGAGCACAACACGATACTAGGAAACCGCGAGCAATATTCCACTTACGGGTTGGTTGATGACGACAACACCGCTTCCAATTCCTACGTTAACCATTCATTTATCAACCTCACTTACGGCGTATCCCATTCCAGCAACATGTTCACGATCCGCAATTCCACATTTAATAACAACGAAAAAGACATCGAACAGAACGGATTCAATCGGTTTCTTAATGCGCCCGAGGGATTCGCTCCCAACACGGGCCCGGCTTGGATGAATTGGAAGTTCGCCATTGGCTGGGACGTGCTCGTCAAGTTGTTCTACTCCGATGGTTCCCCTGCATCAGGTGAGCTCACGGTTCGTGACCAATCCGGAGAAATCGTTTTTGAAACGAATGTCGGGGAGGAAGGAGCGTGGATCCCCCTTTTCAACCATACGAATTCCAGCACGCAGGGAATGAGTTATCATAATCCTTACGTTTTTTCATTTAGCTTGCAAGGAGAGGAGCACGAATTTAATGCGGTAGTAAATGGTTACGGAACGCTCGAATTCACGTTGCCCGCGTTTCCTGCTCAACCAACACCGCCTGGAAACGCTTCGCCCACAGCTCCGTTACCGCCTACCACGACTCCCTCCCCCATTCCTTCTCAACCTCCGGGGACTCCAACGGACAATCCGCTTGGTAATAGTAACGAAACCCCTATTCCGTCGAGCTCAATAATTCCAGAAAACGTTCAGCAAACAATTCAACAGGATAACGACGAAGTGGCCGTGGATTGGTCATACATGGGAAGCGCGGTCTCCGACGAAGACAAGACGGAGGTGCTGAAGCGTTTGAAGCAGTTGGGCGAGGATCCGCAGGAATCAGAGGCCGCTCTTCGCGTCTACGAGGAATACATGCGCGAGAAACGCGAGCTGGAAGCACGGGATGCCTGGGGCTCGTTCGTTCGGAACGTGCGGAAGGCCGCGTACGGTGTTTCTAGTAAGTATGCTGCACTGGCTTTCGCGTTGGTAGTTGTTATAGTGACAGCCGCCATTTATTTTTCATCAAGGCAAGGGCAAACGAAAATAATAAATGAGCCTCCTCGATCTCGGGATGCGTGAATATTCTAACCGTTTATCGGAGTTTTCCGGCTTCTCTCGCAGTCGTTACCATTAAATTGACTTATGGCGTTGTTTTATCATGAAAAATCATGGTTTGCGGTTGCTCCTGTTCCTAGCGGTTCTCTTCCTACCCGCTACCGCGTTGCAGGAAACGTTTTACACGGAAGAATTCACGGACGAACTCTACAAAGATATCTTGGAAACGAACGCTTCGTGGGATACGGCGCCTCCAGGCGTACTCACCTTGCCTCTGATTCCGTCTTTGGAAAATCTGGCGTGGGCCGACCGTTTTTACCGTCATTGCGTTTCGATTCCTCTCGTAGTAAAAGGTCAGGCGTTGTATTACCTTCCGAGAGGCTCTGTCAACTCCTGTCTACCTCCTAGTGATCGAATGATCGTGTACGGTTTGTCGGACCCAAAAAATCCGGTGTACGAACGCGAATTTCAACTCGATGGCATGGTTACGGCCTACGATTACGACGATAATTACTTGTTCCTTTCCGAGAAGCTTGCAGGAGACCAACGATTGTCCATATGGGACATTTCCGATCCGTTGAATCCCGTGTTGGTTGGATCGCATTTCCGCGGCGGGCATTCTTCGTTGGTGGTTGTCGGGGACAGACTGTACGCCACGCTCGGAACATCTTTCTTTATATACGATGTTTCCACTCCGGCTGTGCCTACTGAAATTTTTAGTAACACGTTGCCCGGAATCTCGAATACGGCCAAAATTTTGGAGAAACAAGGCAATTTCCTATACGTTGCGGAATACATCATTTCCCCATCCGACGTCCGAATGCATGTCCTGGATGTTTCGTTGATTAACAATTACCAAGTTCGCGGAAATATTCTAATCGACGGGGGAGTGGAGGCGGAATGGCTCGACGGATTTCTTTGGGTCGCGGACGATTCGTTTACGGCCCCGAAGTTGGCAAAATTCTATGTGCTAGACGTCTCCGATCCGAACGCGCCATCGATCCGCCGCATCATTCCATCGCCGGAATTTCCTGCGGATTGCGTCGAAAACGAATGGCCTGGCACAATCATTTTCCTTCAAATCGAGGATCATACCGGTTATCTTACTTGTTTTTCATCGACCCGAAACCCAAACCCCCTTTACGTACTCGATTTGACGAACATCGACGGTATTTCATCGCTTGGAGAAAAATGGTTCGGCAGCGTTGGGTCTGTCGCTTATTTCGCTTATGGATTCGACGTGTTTTCGGAAACGGGGTATACGAGTTACAGTGTCGGTGGGCCCCAATTTCCGAATCGCGGCGTTCTCATTGACTTGTCGAAAACGCGTTACGCGGACTTGGCGCGCGGCCAGTCTTTGGATCTGGGCGGTGCGGTGCTGGATGACGGTCGAAAAATTAAAAGAGCGAAATTGACGAAAGTGGATGCCTTGGATCCTCTAACATCGGTATCCTATTTCCTGAATTACGGTTTGGGAAACGCGTGGTCTTCCGTTATTCCCGGCGTTTGGTACAACGTGAACCCCCGCTCGGCGCTGGTGCGTTGGCGCTCTGAATTGAGAACTTCAGACGGTTCCATGAGGCCGGTAGTCGACAGTATTCGTACAACCGTAGAGTCGTGCGGATGTGAGGTGGATGCGGATTGCTCGGGTGATGCATGGCAATGCATGCCGTCAAATATCTTTGAAAGACGGACGTTTGGGTGTCCGGATGCCTGCGAATGTTCTTTCGGAGATTGGGCTCCGGGTACGTGTTGGGAATCCGTGCAGATTTGCGGCGCTGAATGCAATGATGATTTCGACTGCAATCTTCCTTGTTCGGGCGGGCAAACGTACCAAGGTTTTTCATGCGACGCCAACCCAACCTCTTGTTCGTGCGTTCCCGGAGTGTACGAATGTGTCATAGGCTCTTGCGGTGCAGCATGCGAAGACGATTCCGACTGTCTGAATCCAGGAGATGTATGCAACCCGTTTTCGTGTTCGTGCGGGCCGAATGAGCCTCCGATTGTGGATGCAGGATCCGGTTATGCAGCTGACGTGTTCGGAACGATTTCTTTGGCGGGAACCGCTTCGGATACCGGTGACATTATCGAACAAGCGGAATGGTCTTTGATAAGCAATCCTCCTTGTACGCTGAACGATATGGCTTATGAAGGGATTGGAACCGATTTGGTTACTGCGACGGCCCTTCTTTCCTGTACGGAAGTCGGCGTTTATACCGTGCAGTTATGGGCTACGGACGATGAGGGTGCAGAAGGTCAGGATCAAGCAATCGTTATTGTGGCATTGGGTGATGGAAATGACGGGAACAACGGCCCACAGGACCCCAATTATTCCCAGCCTCCATCGAATCTGCTTTTACTGGATTGTCCCCGTTTGACTGCATCCGATTTGACGAATGTGGTTGTTCAGTGTTTGAAGAACGGGGTGGCGTGTTCCAATTCGGACATATTAATGACGGGTTCGCCCAATTCGTTTATCAGTCAGGAAAAAAATGCGTTAACTTATTCTGTTGAAACGGAACTGGCGGGCGATTATCAATTGAGGGCGGAGACTTCTTTTGGTAGCGCGACGTGTTCGATCCAACGTCCTAACGCAGTGGCAGGAAGTGTACCGGATTTTTCGGTATTCCTGATTCCGTTCTTTTTGTCGGCCGCGCTTTATCTTTATAGAAAGCGGGGATAAGGCGCCCATTCGTTTTCTGCATGAAGATGAACTGTGATGTTTGAGGATCATTAGTTGCTTACGCGTCCTCGCCGTACTTTTCCTTGATGATCATCTGAAGCGTAGGCAAGTGCTCTTCCCCGACTTCCTCTGCAATGGCGACCGCGAAATACTCTGTTAAATGCGGGTTCCCATGTCCCTCGAGGATTTCGCCGATGCATTCCCCGCACGGGTGCCTCCCGTTAACGATGTCATCCAGGCATTGACATTCAGCCCCCTCGCCGTGACCCGGCGTCTTCTCGATGCAGTACATGCACGGTTTCTCCAAGCAACACTGGTAGTTTTCCTCATGACGCATGTCGTCCTGAATGTTCTCTTTCAATGAAATGAATTCGCCGCGCCGGTGTTCCATGTTCGGGTGCGCAAACATCGGAGGCACGATGACGATGGCGACGAACAACAACAGGATGACCGTTGCCAGAAACCACGCCTTGTTCTCAAATAGTTGCTTATTCAAAGATTGAATTCACCGTTCAGATGACCATGAACGTAGACGTTTTTCCGTCCTTGATCGCGTAAACCGTCCAGTCCCCGTTCTTCTGACCCGGCATACCCGGAGAACCCGCAGGCATGTCCGGCAAGGCGATGCCATCAATGTCCGGCTGCTCCTCCAATAGTTTGGCGATGGCTTCCAAGGGGATGTGTCCTTCCACGAAATAGTCTCCGAATACGGCGGTGTGGCAGCTCTGCATGTTCCTAGGAATGTTATACTTTGCTTTGACGGACGCCATGTCGTCCCGTTCCTCAATATTAACCTGCACGCCTTCTCCCCGCAGATAATTGGTGTGACCGATGCAGCAACCGCAGCTCGGCGACTTGTAAAGCGTGACTTGCATGGATTCAAGCGCCACGTGACCGTTTTCATCTTCATTCCCGCTTTCAAGCTGCAAACGGTTTCCCGCAGACTGGTTAGGCGAACCCATTAACGCGAACGCCAAAACCGCTAATACAATGATTGCGGCGCCGCCTCCCCAAAAGATTTTATTCAAGAATCCTACACCCTCCTTACATCACGCAAACGCATCGAATTTTTTCTTCGCCGAGTTCAAGTACTTGCGCGTTCCCTGCACGGCAGCTGCCAAATCATCCGCATTCTTTTCTTCCGTTGACAACGTCGAATGGAACGCTTTGGCAGAAACGGGCGTGGCCAACTTCAATAATAACGCGGAAAACTTCAGCGAAGAAGCTCCGGACCGGATGTGTCCCAGTTCGTGAATGAGTACGGCTTCGCGTTCCTTCTTGGAGAGCAATTCCATTGCACCCAATGAAATGAATACGGCGGAAAGAACGGATGAAAATGAAAAAGCTTGCGGTCGCGCATCGTCGATCACGTAAAGCTGAGGCGTTCGAATGCCCATCCGGCGCGCTTGGCGTTGGACCCACCGCGCTTCTCGACCCGTTACGCGACGGCTTTTAGTCGAGAAAATGAATAGGCACGGAATGCCCACTACGCCCGCTGCCAGCGAGACCACGAGCGTTCCAGGAATCAGGATGGTCGCGATTTCGAGCGAACCCATGGCGTGGCACGCCAGTGGATTCGAAGAACAAGCCATCGTGTAAAGGAACAGCATCAACGGAAACACGAGCAACGAAAAGAATCCGTACGCGAAAATCACTTTGCGTTTCAGGGAACGTTGTTCGGCCCTAAATTTCAGGAAAATGAACGCGGCCAGAATAATGGAGGCGAGCGAGAGCCCCACGTATGCGGGGTTGGACGCGAAAGAGATCATGCATGGAACGTGTTCTGTAACCCACTCGAACATTCAAGCACCTAACTTTTTGAAAAACGTTCGTTGAAGTACGTGACGGCTGACGGCCCGAAACTCTTGATCAAATTATTGACGGCGGAATCGATGAGCGTGTGCTCGACCTCTTTCCGCGTGGCCTTTGGATAATACAAATAGAATACGCCACCCCTACCCGTGCCGGATTCGCGGTCCACGAGTCCTTGCTTGTAGAGCCGGTCCAGGATCACGGCGACGCTGGTCAACGCGACTTTTTTTCCTTTCAATTTGGCGTGGATTTGGCGCACGCGCATGCGACGAAAACCACTGCAGTATTTCCACAATGCGATGCAGACTTCCGTCTCGAGCGGACTCAACATCGACGCCACTCCCTTCTCCAGCGTTTCGGATTTTTGGACACGTTCTGCGCTTCGCATTCCATTCCCCTTGGTTTGGTAGGAACCGTTCTATATATAGCTTATCATTACACCGAATGTTTAAGCTTTACATACCTTGTAACGGAAGCCTTATAAATCCGTATGTTTATAGGGTTGCTTTACATCGTTTGTAAAGCTTTGGGTGATTGAATGAAACCAAAATATGAAGAGCATGCGCATGAAGAGCAAAAAACGTTTGCCAGGCATCGGGAAAACGAAGTGGTTTTCGACATGCGCGTGGCGCACTACGCCTTGATCGTATTCATCGCACTGGTTCTTGCATTCAACCAGTACACGATCAATAACATTAACGTCCAGTCGGTCGGCGTTTCCGGAAGCATTGCGACTCTGTCCGCGAAACTGGCGAGCGCACCATCCCGTTCCATTGAAAACACGGAGAAAACCGTTCAGGTTGCCGACACCACCACGCAACCGATTACGACGGCAGGGGAGCTTGACCTGAACGCGCTCGTGGCGCAAGTCATTCCAACGGGCGTTCCCAATAAATATGGGTCGGAGCTCGGCGTTAGTTTTGATGATCCCGTTAATAGCATGAACATCATGGCCAAGCTCGATGACGGAAACGCGCTTCCGAACGCGGAAGATAATGAACGGTACGCGCGCATCGGGCTGCAGATTTCCTGCGAGTATTGTTGCGGCGCTCAATCCATTTTGTTTCCGACCGGAAAGGCGGCTTGCGGTTGCGCGCACTCGTTTGCCATGCGCGGACTACTGAAATACTTGGTGACGGAACATCCCGAGATGTCGGACGATGAAATGCTGGAGGAAATCGGGGCATGGAAGACGATTTACTTCCCGCGTGACTCGGTCAAGAAAGCCGTTCTTCTCGTGGAAAACGGCGTGGATTTGAACTACGTGAACCTTCAGTCGAACAAGTATCGCGGTGGAAAAGGTTTGACCGCCGGTTCTGGAGCGTCCGTTGAATTGCCGGGACAAGTCGGCGGATGTTGAGAAATTAGGCGATCTAAATGCAAGAACATTGGTTGGTCATTGGATCGGTACTATTGTTGGCTGTGATTGCCTTCGGGGTGGAGGCGCATGGGGGATTAGGGGAAGCGGATACTCCGCGTTCTGGGGGCGATTTCATGGAACGCATGCACGGAAGCTTCTGGAATACGGAAGCATCGCACATGGATATGCACGCGTCTCCAGAGTCATTGGATACCATGAACGCGCATCACGAAGCCATGCACGGAGACGATTTTTCGTTCGAGGATTGCGGGAAATGGCATGGAGAAGAAGGGTTTGAGGGTATGCGGGAAATGCATGAGACCATGCATGGCCAATAACAAAAGGTGGTTAAACATGAAAACGGAATGGTTGGTAACCGGTTTGTTGGGCGTGTTGTTGGGCATCACGCTCATCCAAGCCGTACAGCTTTCGGCGTTGTCAGGCAACCTGAACGATCTGACAACATCGGTTCAAAACGTTAAGATCTCGCCGGGTTCCACGTCTCAGGAAGCGCCTCTGCAAGTGCAGAAAGCCGCGTCGCAGCCAAAGACAACGAATGTGCAGGTTCCCGGGAATATCGCTAATTTGCCTGCCCAGGTCGGCGGTTGTTAAAAAGAGGTTTTCTGCATGAAAGTAGCGACGTGGTTAGTGCTCGTTTTGGCCGTTGTCGGGCTTTCGGCGCAGGTCGAGGCGTCGCAGGTCACGATCTACAAGAATGCAGGATGCGGGCATTG
Organism: Microcaldota archaeon; assembly: GCA_018819225.1. Lineage (GTDB taxonomy): Archaea > Micrarchaeota > Micrarchaeia > Norongarragalinales > SBBD01 > JAHJQN01. The sequence continues at coordinate 174,578 of JAHJQN010000004.1, read as the reverse complement.
CGGGCCTTACCTCGTCGATCTAAAGGATGCCTTGACGGAAATTGGGTTGACCGATATCGTGGAGAAGGAGTTCATCAACGATGCGGCGGTGAGGAAAGAACTTGCGTTGCTACAGGAATCATTTTCCGTACCGTTGACGTTGCAAGGCCACATGGTGACCGTGGTGGACAATCAGTACTTGTTCGAGGGTCACGTTCCCGCGGACAAGGTCAAGGTTTTTTTGAAAAACCCGGTCCCGGAAAAAATGGTGGTGTTTCGGGATAGCATGAGCGGGGAGCCAGAACCTTTTATTGTCATGACGGAAAACGGTGAAATAAAGAACTGCGAGGCTGTTCAGGAGATTATTGATTGTGCCCGTCAAAGTGTGACGCTGGCCGGCACTCCGCAAACCGCGGATTATGCCGGGTGGGCATTGGTGTTGCTGATCGTGACGGTCCCACTTGGATTGATTCTCAAGTTCAGGTGATCAAATGGACGCCGTTTCCCTGATTCCGCTTGTCGTCGTAGGAGGTTTCCTGGACGGTATTCATCCCTGCGGGTTTGCGGTGCTGCTCTTCTTCATTGCCTTCCTGTTTTCCATCAAGCGAACGCGATCACAGATTCTAAGCATGGGATGGGCGTATATCGCCGGAGTATTCCTTGCGTATTCACTCATTGGCCTCGGCATCCTCCAAGTCTTTACGTTCTTCTCAGGTCACTTCATGGCGCAGGTCGGCGCAACGCTTCTGATTATTTTGGGGCTGCTCAATATTCTTTCGGTCGTGGCCAACCGCTATGGAATGAATTGGAAGCTTCCAGGCCTCGCATTCTCCGAAAACGTGGAATCCACGATTCGGAAAGCAACGGTTCCAGCGGCCTTGATAGCCGGATTCTTGGTCGGTCTGTGCGCGTTCCCTTGCGTGGGAGGCCTGTACGTGGCCGTACTCGGACTCGTTTCCGCTCATGCCACGTTCGGGGAAGGCCTGTTCTACCTTTTCCTTTACAACGTCATGTTCGTCATGCCTTTGATCCTCGCGCTCGTGTTTTCATCTAACGGAAAGGTGTTGGAGTGGATCGAGGGAATGGAGCAGAAGCATTTGAACGACTTTAAACTTGTTCTGGGAGCCGGCATGCTGTTGCTCGGTCTGTTCATTCTTTACGGGGGGATACTATGAACTGCAAAGTTTGCGGTAAGGTTTTTTTTAACTGTTGCAGTGTCAGCGACACCTGCAAGGAATGCGAGAAAAAGAAGGCGGAGGAAAAAAGAGTATGAAAACTTGGCTTGAAAACCATTCGGGTATTGCGGGCGTGCTGGCCGCCGCACTGATATTCGCGTTCTATTTCGGGATCATCACGCTCGCGAATTCCTTGGAGCATGCTCAACAGCAGTTTTCTGTTGACTGGCCGTGGATCATTGCGCTCGCAATAGGTTTCGGCATCCAAGCGCGTCTTCACCTGCATCTTCAAAAGCAGTTGAAGGAGCGGGCGGCTTCCGCTGGAATGGTTGCGTCTGCCGGCGTTTCCGGAACGGCCATGGTGGCCTGCTGCGCGCATCACGTAACCGACTTTCTTCCGTTCGTGGGGCTCGCGGGCGTCGCGGGTTTCCTGTTCGATTACCGGGAGGTGTTCTTGTTGCTTGGCGTGCTCTCGAATGCGGCCGGAATCGCGTACCTTTTATCTAAGCATGATGAATTCGGGCTTTCGTCCGGATTTCCTGTTCAAGTACAACGTATTTTCGGGTCCAAGGAAAGGCTTCGAATGACGTTGGTAGGACTGGCTGCCATATTCTTTTCGTACGTGGTGAGATTCGTTTTATCGAGGTGAAGGAAATGGTAAGTGTAATGGAATACGCGGTGTTGTTTGTCATGGTTGGCGTGCTGTCGTTTTCGGCGATCGCGTTATTGTCTCCGCCTGCCGCTAAACCGGTTCCGGTATTGGATACGGACAGCGAAGGCATGCTTCTGGAGACTACGAACAACGAGCAGATTTTTGAGAATCAGGCGGATCAAACGGGGAGCGAGTGCGGGGACATGACGGACGAAAGCAACGTACAGCATTTGAGCCATCATCCCGAACGCTTCGAGGATTGTTTGCGGCAAGTGGATCCCGCTTTCTTGAAGGAAGCGACGGGAAGAACGCTGGAGGAAATTTTGGGTTAGTCTGACCCCTTCCAAAAAATGCACGGGCATGCTTTTGTGGGTTTAGCGCGAGTTGTCCACGATTTCCCTGATTTCCGTATCGGCCTGCACCGTTTGTTCTGGAGATACTTCGGGAAAGAACTGTGAAACAAGCGCGTGCTTCATTCCGGCAATCCGCACTTTTCCGTTGTCTTCCAGGACGACGATTTTGCACGGGAGACATAGCGCCACCAGCCTATTCGCGTTCATGAATTGGTTCGCATGCTTGGCGGAACAAATCTCAATTATCTTCACGGGCTTCTGCTCAAATCCGTTGGCGGCCAGTCGTTCCGCTATATCGTATACTTGGAACAAAGCCCATCCTTTTTGTTCCGCCGACTTTAAGACGGAGACCACGGCGTCCCCGAATTTTTTTTCCGTTTCAACTTCGTACGCGAATTCTTCGATGTTCATGTTAACTCACCCGTTCTTTGTGCCGAGCGGCGTGTTGGATTTCTTGCTTGGAGTGCTGGATGGCGCGGGCGCAGTTTTCGCAACAGAAAAATCTAGTTTTTCCATTGATGCGCTTTCTTATCCCGCTTTCATATAAAGTGCATTTGCAGTGCGAGCATGTGCGGAGGTGAGACCGAACGGATGCCTCGAGCAACGTATCGAACTTTTCCAGTAGCGAACGCACGAACTTCCGGCCTTCGGGAGTCAGCTCGAACACTTTCTTGCGTCGATTTCCCGTTTGCTCTACGGACACATAATGCCTTCGTTGCAGCGTTCGCAGAAAGGGGTACACTTGTCCGGCACTCTGCCGCTGGCCCAGGCGATGGCCCACTTCCTTCAATAGTTCATAACCGTGCCTAGGCTTCTCGTACAAGAGTAGCAATGCGAAAAAACGGCTGAAATTCGATACCTTCAGTTCGGGCATGGTAGAATACGCGCAAAGGGTTATATATACGTATTGCGGATAATGTTATATCCGATTTTGATATATGCTGGAAATGGATAGAAATACCAAAGGTGAATCGATATGATGGGACCCGGAGGATGTTGTTAAGTAACGAGTGTGATGAATATGACGAACCGTAAAGCCGTATTTTCCGTGAGCGGAATGGATTGTGCCTCGTGCAGCGTAGGCATCGAGAAATCACTGAAGCAAACGGAAGGCGTGAAAGGCGCGAACGTGAGTTTTACGAGTGGAAAAGCCGAAGTCGAGTTCGAGGAAGGAAAAACCACCGTGACCAAACTCAAGGACGCCATCGTCAAACAGGGCTATGAAGCGAAAGTTTCAGACATCGAGTAAACGAAATATGGGAAAAACATGGTAACGGAGAAAAACCAACGGTACGCGTGCGAAGAATGCGGCCTTAAATACGCGGACCAACAAACCGCTGAACAATGTGAGTTATGGTGCGCGGAGCACAAAAGCTGTAACCTCGAAATCATCCGGCATGCCATTCCATGAAATTAAAGTACTGGTAAGCAAAGCATGACGAACGAAATCAAGATGCATGTCTCCGGAATGGATTCGCCTCATTGCGTGGGCGTCGTGGAATCCGCTCTCAAGAAAATGGACGGCTACTTGGAAGGGCGATTCGATTTCGCGATCGAGAAAGCCGTCATTCAAGTGAACGAAAGCAAGCTGGACTTTAAAACGATAGCGAAAGCCGTTCAGAACGCGGGCTACGAGGCCGAATTGATTGAGGAAGGGGCACAGCGTGATGCCGAGAAGGAGGCAAGGGAAAAGGCAATTTCGGACTACCGGAAACGTTTCTGGATTTCCGCAGCGCTTAGTACGCCGCTCCTCGTGCTGTTTCTCGGTCACCTGAACTGGATTCCCGTTCTCCTTCCAAACGCGGTACTCCCGTTCAACGCGTGGATCCAATTGATGCTAGCTACTCCCGTGATTTGGGTGAACCGCATTATCTTCGTACGCGGGTTCCGGGCGCTGTTCTTCAATCGCAACCCCACCATGGATTCCCTGATTCTCATCGGCGTCGGCGCCGCTTACCTGTACAGTGCGGCGGTAACCCTCGGCTTCGAAGGGGAATTGTACTACGAGGTAGGCACGTTCGTGCTCACGTTCATCGTTTTAGGCAAGTGGCTGGAGGCGAAGGCGAGGGGACGCACGTCTGAGGCAATCAAGAAGCTGATTGGCCTGCAGGCAAAAACCGCGAGAGTCATCCGAAAGGGCAAGGAGTTGGAAATCCCGATCGAGCAAGTCGGGGTAGGGGATACGATCGTCATCCGCCCAGGAGAAAAGATTCCCGTGGACGGAGTGGTCACGGAAGGGGAGAGCGCAGTCGACGAAAGCATGGTGACAGGGGAAAGCATCCCGGTTTCCAAGAAAAAAGGGGATCCGGTAATCGGCGCTACGATCAACAAGCACGGAAGCTTCCAGTTCAAAGCTCTAAAGGTTGGCAAAGAGACGATGCTCGCGCAGATCATCAAGCTCGTGGAGGACGCGCAGGCAAGCAAAGCCCCTATTCAAGAGCTTGTGGACCGGCTATCCGCGGTATTTGTGCCCTTCGTGCTTGGAATCGCTATTCTCTCCTTCGCTTTCTGGTATTTTGTTGCGGCCATGCCTTTTGCGTTTGCATTGACCGTGTTTGTTACCGTTCTCGTTATTGCCTGTCCTTGCGCTCTCGGACTCGCGACTCCGACGGCCGTCATGATGGGTACGGGGTTGGGAGCCCAGAATGGCGTGTTGTTCAAGAACGCGGCCTCCCTGCAAAAAATGCAGAAACTCGACACCATCGTATTCGATAAAACCGGTACTCTTACAAAAGGTGAACCTTCGCTTACGGACTTGATTCCTTTCCAGGGGTTCAGCGAAAAAACGTTGTTGGAATATTCCGCTTCAGCGGAGTCCGGTTCCGAGCATCCCCTCGGCGAATCCATCGTGGAAGCAGCGAAGAAACGAAAACTTGCTCTTCAGGCGCCATCGAAGTTTAATGCAGTGACGGGCGCAGGCATAGAGGCAACGGTCAACGGGAAAGCCGTAAAGGTAGGAAGCAGGCGGTTGATGAAAAACAACCGAATAGATATTCCAGAGGCCGCGGAACAAGCTCTTCAGAAATTGGAGCGGCGAGGCAAGACCGCCATGCTGGTAGCCGTTCAAGGAAAGCTGGCTGGAGTGCTCGCTGTTGCAGATACGTTGAAGGAGCATGCGGACGAGGCGCTGAAAGAATTGAGGCGGCAAGGATTGGAAACGGTGATGATTACGGGAGACAACCCGCGTACGGCAGAAGCTATTGCTAAACAAGTGGGAATCGAGCGCGTGCTGGCGCAAGTGCTTCCGGAAGACAAGGAGAAAGAAGTGAGAAAGCTCCAGAAAGAAGGAAAGGTAGTGGCGATGGTGGGCGACGGAATCAATGACGCGCCCGCAATTGCAGCTGCGGACGTGGGAATCGCCATCGGAAGCGGAACCGACGTCGCTATTGAAACCGGGGATGTCGTGCTCGTTAAAGAAGACTTGCGCGACGTGGCTACTGCGATTGACTTGAGCCGTTATACGATGCGGAAAATCAAACAGAACCTCTTCTGGGCGTTCATCTACAACGTAGTAGGCATTCCCGTTGCGGCGGGAGTATTGTTTGCAGTCAACGGCTTCCTGTTGAACCCGGCGATTGCGGGGTTGGCTATGGCGATGAGCAGCGTTTCCGTTACCACGAGCGCCTCGTTCATGAAATTTTACAGACCTCCTTTGAGGTCAAAATAAATTATTTCAAGCAGCGAATTGTGAGGTGATCCAGATGGAGTTTGAAGTAAAGCGGGCAGGCCTGACGTTAGGCTTGCTTTTCGCATTGATGCATGCCGTATGGGTAACTCTTGTTGCGGTAGGATCGGGTCAAGGCGTGGCCGATAGCCTGTCAAGGATACACTTTCTCTCGTACGAGTTATTAGTGACGCCATTTGATCCGGTGATGGCGCTATTGGGGATCTTTGGCGCATTTATTTGCGGCCTGGTTGCAGGAGGCCTTTTTGCCTGGATCTGGAATCGGTTGCCTCAGTAATGACAACTTTTGTTTGGAATGGCTCACGAAAATTCATTAGCGACAGTCTTTCCCGTTTCCGTCAACGCTAGAAAGGCGGGTTTTCCCCCTGGATTCAGAACCTCGACATAGCCGTCCTCTTCCATCAGATCCAAATGCCGCAGAATCGCAACGTGGCTCAGTTTCAGTTTCCTCGAAAGCGCGCTAACGAAACAAGGTTGGTTCTTCTGCTCGCATTTTAACATGAGGAGGATAATGCGGCGACGCGATTCTGCACCCTTGCTCCAATAAAACAGTACGGATTTCAAGGCCTTACCGCCTTTTGGGAACCGAACCCATTCGTTCTCGAATCCGCTTCATGGAATAGTATAGTCCGTAGGCCGCATAGGCAATGGTCAGGGCGGCCACAATGGCGGCTATTTCTTGAATCAATAACCCGGTTTCGCGAGAAAGCCAATGCAATTCAACCGGAATCGCGATCCATTCCCTGACGCCCATAGAAAGCACGGCCATCATGAAGGACGCCCAATAGCGTTCTCGCTTAGTCTCGCTCCAGAGCAAGAACGTGAAATATATGGCTGCCAAAAAACCTATTGACGCCAGCAAGGAGGATGGATACGCGTATGCGTCTTCCAGACATTTGTATGAACAGTTCCAAGGATACAAAGTGTGGAGGGACTATGAAGGCGCTGGACATGGAACGAACATGCTGGAGGGAACCGACTTGGACGAGGCGCTGATCGCATTCCTTTCCGGGAAGGACTAACGGACCTGAATCCTCTCCAGGATTTCATCGAAAAAAATTTGTTGGAATTGCGCGCGCGGTCTGGAGCGTTTCCGCCGGGATTGCCGAGCTCAGGCGCATCGAAATGATCATCCAAAATAACGATGGACAGACGAATCCGTACCGTGAGTGCACCGGATCGACATCCGGGGCTATCACTCCTTCGCCGAGCGGGAAAGACGAGCCTCCCAAAAACTGATTAATAATATTATTGATGAACGCCTCCTCAATCGTTGCGCGCTCGATATGACTCATTGAGCATCCGCGTTTTCCAATGCTTTTCGGTTGGGAAACGGCAGAATCGTTAAGGAACGGCGGGGTTCCTTGACGAACGAATGAACGGATTCATTTCATCTTCTTTTTCCCCACGTATACTCCGTACCCGAACGTGTCCGTTAGGCCTTTCGGGGCGCGTTTGGCTTCCTTAATCAGTTGAATGGTCGCTTTACGGTATTCCGGACGGGTCGCACACAACTTGATCATTCGGTACATGGATCGGAAAAACACGAGTAGTCCGGCCAATTGCCATTCCGCGAAACCTTGTTTCAAAACCTCCATTTTTACGACGCGCGACTCAACCAGGGTCAATTCCGCCCCCTTAAACCACGATTTCCATTCCGATTCGTATGCCGGATGCAGCGAACCCATTGTACGCACTAAATAGTTTTCAATTTCTGGTTTAGGTGGTTGAAGCCACGTGCTTTCCACGATTCCAACATACCCCCCTTTTTTCACGACGCGCGCGTATTCCTTCAAGGTTTTTTGCTTGTTTTTCGTGAACGCGGTTACGGATTCCGCGATCACCGCGTCGAATGAATTATTTTTGAAGGGCAGTTTCGCTGCATTTGCCTCCCGGAATGTTGCGAGATCATCGATTCCGGTTTCGATGGCGCGTTCTTGCGCGCGTTCCACCATGCGTTTTGAAATATCGACTCCGACCATGCGACAGCGATGCTTTTTTGCGATCCGGCACGTGCTGATTCCTACGCCGCAACCCACGTCCAAAACGTATGAATAACGGTTGATGCGGCAGAAACGAACCAGTTCTTCTGAGGACGTGATTCCGTTGAAGTGTTTTGTAATCCCCCATTCGGCTTGCAAGTCGAAATAGGGATGGTTAAACGCCCCGGTCTTTTTTCTCATTCCATTCGCCTCTAATACCTTCGGTATTGTCTAGTCCTATATAAACCGTTTTTTTCGCTGGATTTGTTCATTCATTTTATAAAGAGAAATGCTGTCAGCTATTCGGGTGAATCGCATGGGAAGCACGGGAACTAAAATCGTCAAAATGAACGTGACCGAACTCATTGAAATGCTGAATAAAGCGTTGGCGGATGAATGGCTGGCTTATTATCAGTACTGGGTGGGTTCCAAGATCGTGAAAGGTCCCATGAGACCTGATGTGCAGAAAGAACTCATTGAACATGCTAACGACGAATTGAAGCACGCGGATATGCTGGCGGAACGCATTATTCAATTGGGAGGGCAACCGCTTCTCTCCCCTGATGAAATCAAGAAAGCGAGTGCTTGCGGGTATGCCGCGCCGTCGGATCCTCATGTGCTGAAGATTCTTAAGCAGAATATTCAAGGCGAGCGTTGCGCCATAGCCATTTACCACCAAATACTTGAGAAAGTCAAGCTCGGAAACGACCCGATCACGTTTCACATGATCCGCAAGATCCTGGAAGATGAAGTGGAGCACGAAGAGGATTTGGAGAGCTTGGCAGAAGACATAGCTCTCATCAAATAATGCCTTCTTTGTGGACGTAAATGGGTCTCAATGCGCGCATTTAAATACCGATATCTGCATATTTTAGATTTATCGTATGCAGCTGTGGCTGGTTCTGCTAATGGACTCAATTAGTTTTAACGGCATTCAGATGCGTACTGCACAATATGGTGGATAAATAAATGGGATACAGCAAGAAACGACATGGTGGAAGCGGAGGCGGTCACTTTGACAAGCATGGAAGTGGCGGTCGCGGCGACCGAGATTTCGGCGGCGGACGTGGTGGCGGCGGACGCTTCGGTGGTGGTGGCGGTGGATTCCGAGGACCACGTACCATGCACAAAGCCGTGTGTTCTGACTGCGGAAAGGAGTGCGATGTACCTTTTGAGCCTACGGAAGGTCGTCCGGTATACTGCCGTGACTGCTTCCAGAAGCACAAAAAGTTTTAAGTCGACCCTCGAACGATAACGGTTCTTAGTCCACCCCTAGCAATGCTTAGAAGTTAATCGCAGGCTCCAGGGGGAAACGTAAGAAACCACTCGCCTTCAGCGTTCAGCTTGGGAATGGGTTTCAAGCTATTCTCCCGAACGGTCGCAATCAGCATTTCGATTGCGGTTTGAATGTCGAGACTTTGAAACTGCTCAAAGGGTTGAACGAGCTCGTACACCCACTGACGCACCGTTTCATTGCTCATTTTCTGCGATATGGCATCCAGCCCATCATCGAACGTTAATGCATTCGTGTACGGCACTTGCTTCTCAATGCTTCGGTCGTACCAAACGAATCCGTATGGGATGCCTTTCTGTTTCATGAAATCGCGTATCAACGAGTCAAAATTGGATTCCGTGGTCGGCCCCAACTTGATATTGACCCCAAACGCTCTATACAAGTAAAGGGCTTCTGCTAATACGAACGCGCTATACCAACGCTGATACGGGGTATTATAACGAATATAGTTCGCGTATTTCTTGAATTGGATAACCTCGCCGTTTTTCGGATTTTCCGCGCAAAAAGAAATGGCTTCCTGCAGGCATTCCGGATACCTCCGACTTTGGAACATATTCCTTGAATCGACCACCATGGGTTGTTCGCTGGGTGGAAACAACGAGAGCGCAATAGCTCTCAAGTAGTTATCCCGCTTGTTCGATATCTGCTCAATGGTTGGAAATGATTTCAACTGTTCTCTCATGAAGTCAATAGCTTCCTTTCCAGCGTTTTCACTGAATCGTTCAACGGGCGAAGTTTGCGATTCGTTGATGATTGCATAAACCGACGCGTTGAGTATCACGGACTTCATTTCCGATGCTTTGGCCCATCCAAAGAAATCAACGAGGTTCACGTTTTCTCCAAGAGTACCAATCAACGGATTGTAACTCACCCCCTTGTACACTACTGGATCTTTTTTTAACAACACCTCGACAAATTCAGAGATATTGGGTACCACGATGCGTTCAATGGCTCGCCATCTTTGAAAAACGCTTTGAAATTGTTCCGCTATATACTCCCGCTCAATATCACTTAACGGTTTCAGTTTTTCTTGCAAGAATCCTTGAGATAGCGATCCTTGCTGTACGTTGGCAATAGAATCGCCGGCGGGGATCTCACGTTGAATTCGTAGAATGGCTTTCGTGAAGCGAACCTCCTTTTTCCGTCGATTTACTTTCCATTTTCATTCACCTCCCAATTGTTTTTTGATACCCTTCGGTATCCCTTCATAGATTTTCGGGATTCCAAACGCACTAAAACCCCGTTATTGTTTTCAATGGGTTCTAGAAACACGAACTCACCGCTCACGATGTCGAGTTGCAAACGGATCTCCAGCGGTAGAACCAAGCGGTTTTTAGCATCGAGTCTGCAGGCTAAGCGTTTCTTCTTGCGTTGGGTGAAGTTGATCGCCTATCATCTCGCTCACTGCATTATTTGCGTTATGAAAATCCCACTATATAACTATTCGTGTATCCTTTTACGCGTATGGTAAGGCATTTAATTACTGATTTTCAGTATGGTCAGTGAACGCTTATGATGTTGCAGAAGAGCCCGCGGATCCAAGAACTTTTAGAACGTCACCAGGCGGCTTTTTCGTTATTAAAACCTCATCTCGGTAGCATGTCAAGTCCGTACGCTCGTTTTAGCGAAGAACCACTCTCTTCATTGCGCAGTTTACAATCGATGCGTCAAATCAGGCGATTCGGAAGAGCGATTCGCAAGGAAATGGATGCGATGCCAAAAAAAGAACGAGATCAACTAGGGTTTGATCCGGATATTCATTTTAGCAAGCATTTTACGGTGAATCTTGCTGACCTAGACCGGGGGTTATCTCGTTTTCGAACATTAAACATACTTCACCGCTTTGCATCGGGTAAACTCTCTAAAGTCAAGGCAAAAGATCTATTAGACTTAAAGGAGTTGAGAGTGGTGCGTTCTCCTGAACAGCCATCCGGGGAGCCTGCAAAAAAAGTCATTTTTACACGCATGGGATCGAAACATGGTCAAGTACAAATTCATGATATTACGTTGGCTCGCAAGAACGCGTTTCGCGCTTTACTCAGTCCTTATAGAGGCGTTGTTTATTTCCTCCAGCGTTCCTTGGACCCTCGTTACGAGGCGTTACCTCAAGCGCCACCGACGGGACGTTCGCAACGAAAGCCAACGGAACGCGAATAAGTTCCTCCAAGCTTTGCTGCAACAAGTACGCGTACTTCTCCCGATCGATTTCCTCTGCTTTCGCCCGCACGAGCGGTAGGGGTCCGTGTACGGTATGTACAAACGCAATGCTCAGCGCTTCTTCTTTCAATTGCTTGGCTGCGCGCACGTGCGCCGCATTTGCCCGGTATTCTTGCAAGGGCTTGCGCAGCGCCATATGCACGGCGTAATCCGGTAACGGCCAACGTGTGCGCGAATACTCTTTCAACAACTTCTCCGCGTTCTTGCGAGCGGTTTCCCACGGCTCGTTTAGCAAGTGCATCATCGCTTGGTATTGGAAGCGTTTGACGAGTACGCACGCATCCGAGTGCCTCCACTTGATTCCGCGCGCCTCCAGTTTTCCGTCGCGCGTGATACCGTAGTATTTGTTGGCCGTTCCGCTCGCGTCTTTCGCGGAAGGAAACACGATGCGCTGAAAAATGCCTTCGAGGTCGAGTTCGATGCCGATTTCCTCGCTGACGCGTTTCTGGTACGCCGCGTATTGCGCGTCGCTTCCTCCCGTAATGAAGAGACTGTCCACGATGCCGTAAACGATTTTCAGGTGCATGGATTCCGCAATGTCTTTCGCGCGTTGAAGGATGACGCGTCCGAACAATATGACGCACTCCTTGCATTCCACGTTAGAGAACACGAAGTTGTTGAAACCCAAGTATCCGAAACACGTGACCAAAATATTTTTCAAGGCTTTTTGTCGCGTGGTATACGCTTCACGCAACCTGGAATCCTTTTCCGTTTTCGCCATTTTTTTCAATAGTAAGCGCTTCTCGAGCACGTGTTGAATGCCTTGCGGGATAATGCCTTGCGCGTCCGTGCGAATCCTCCAAAGCGCTTCCGGCACTATTAGAAATTGCGAGGCATTATCGCAGTGCAGGGTTTCGGGGCTGATGTTGTAGTTCACGATGATGCTGGGGTACATGCTCGAGAAATCGAATTTGGCCACGTTTTCGTAGACTCCCGGCTCGGGGTAAAAGATGGTGCCGCCTTTATCCAATGATTTGAGCAGGCGCAGCGTTTTAGGCCGTTCCACGAGCTTTTTGGAATCCGGAATCAAGTAGTCTTTGCGCTTGGCGGCCATCATGTGCAGGTACGTGTTCAATCTGCCTGGCGACACGCGCGAGACAATGGCTGCTTTCGCGCAAGCGGTCTGCGAGAGCTCCATGATGCGTTCCAATCGCGCCGTCCCGAACGCGAGCACGTTTTCAGGCGTCAGACGCGCTCCTTCTCCTTCCGCGTAGATGTCAATGCCCAAATCCTTCTGCAAGTCGATGTGAATGCCGTGCTTCAGCTGAACGCCATGAAACGCATGCGTTTTGGAAAATGGTTTGAGGAACGCGTCTCCATTCAACGTAAACAACACGTCCACGTTCTTTTCGCGCAACATCGCTTCGAGCGCTTCGGGTTGCAATAAAATCGCTTCGTGTGGGGTCTGCAGCACCCCCGTTTCACCGCCTTGCAGGTACGCGGTATTCAGGGACGGAAAGCGCGTTTGCGGAATGTTTTGAATGCGTTTCAGTCGCCGGTTTTCCGTGCACTCCCATTCGTAAAACGAGAAGAACGTGAGGCGTTTTTCAAAACAGTACTTCAAGTAGTTGGGCATGCGTGTTTCCGCGAGTTCCGCAACTCCCGGAACCTTTTTCACATCGATGATCACGCGCTGAAAATATCGCGTGGACTCCACTTCGACTTTCAGCACGGGCTCTTTTTCCTGCCTCAATACCTGCGCGTACTTTTGTTCTTCCGTGACGCGTGCCACGTGCGGGTGCTGCGAAACGTACCACGCGATTTCTTCTGCGTTTCCTTTCAGGATCACGTAGAAATAGGGATAGAACGCGTCCCGTACTTCCACGCGCTCTCCTTCATTCGTTTTGATGGCGAGGATCGCTTCACTTCCGTGCACGCTTACATCTAAAAGCCATGCATTGAATTTCACGCGAGCCACCTCGCCAGTGTCCGCTGCGCGCGGAACGCGATCTCTTTCTCGATCTCTGGTTGCAGCGGGTGCTTCTGCAAGTGCGCGAACCACGCGCCCTTGTGCGTGAATTGCAATATGACGGAGGAAAGCTCGCCGAGATACGGGTGCAATGGCGCCGAAGAATCGTCGAGCACTATTCCCGCACAACGTTTTTCCATGCACAACTGCGAGAATCTTCCGATGCTGTATCCCATGGGCTTCGCGTTTACCTCGCGCTTGAACTTGCTGTACAAGCCGTTGATGGAATCCAGTATGATGAAACGGAACGGTCCGTTCAGCGCAAACAATTGTTTCCAGTTCTCTTCTTCTTCCACGCCGTCGCGCGAGAACACGCGCATGATAATCGTATTGTCGAGCATGAGTTGGGGATCGGTTTGCGCGCGTTTCGCGAGGCGAATCAACAAATCGTAGTCGATGCTCCAGTAGCGGTCGTGGTAATCGACCCACTGCAAGTACAGTATGCGGAAACCGGGCTCGGTGTTTCGTGCAATCAGCGTGCTTGCCATCCAAAAAAGCCAGGAGGTGCTCCGGCAGCGCAGCGTGAACAGTCCGTCCGGCAAGGCAAGCAGTGAATCCAAGTCATTGCGTCCCGTGGTCAAGCCTTTTTTGTTGGGTAGCCGGGCGGGTTCGAACATGCAGTGCACCTTGCAAGTGGGTTACTATGGCGAGCAGCATCGCCACCGCAATATCGGGTTCTTCCGCTGCATCAATGGCGGTGCGGCGGTTGCGTATAACGGTCAAGAGTTCCTCGAACGCTTCTTGTTCGTGGGGCGGCAAGGCCTTCCGAAATAATTCCCAGTCGCGTCGCTTGTTCTCTACGCGGTAGGTAACCGACGGAATGCTTCTTCCCATGATCCCCCTCTCAGCTGCAGCCGCTTTCTTGCTGGAGAGGCTGCGTTAATAACGGGAAAGAGAGAGTCGAGTTCCAGTGAAGCGCGATTCAAATAGGTCGCTGACCGTATTCTTTGCGCAGCTTGCTCATTTCGCGGGGGTGAAGCAGTTCTTTCAAGGATTCTCGGGGGGTTAAGGTCAGTTGCGCGCCTTGACGGGTTTCGCGGCTATCCACGTCGAAGCCGGCTCGCTTAAAAATTTCTCGGATATTCGCGACATGTTTGGGTGCAGCTATAACGGAAACGGCGTGTTCGTGCGTATCGTGCCATTCCACGGAATGCTCGTCGGCGTTCAAATTTCGCGTAATCAAGCGCGCGTATTGCGCCCATCGTTGTCTTTCACCGAGGAAGTCGTAAAGTTGGTCCCAAAAGTCGGGTTTACGAGGATTGTATCTTTGGATATGTTGTTTCAGGGTTCCGCGAACGCGCATCCATTCTTCACTGGAAAAGGATGGCCCAGCGGGTTTCCCTGCAAGAGCTTGTTTTTTTCGTTTCGCGCGTACAAGTCGTGCACGAGGGTCTTCCAATGAATTCAAGTGGGATTCGAGTTCTTCGGATAACGCAGGAGACATGCCGCTTCCATGCGCGGCAAAATACTCTGCCAGCGTATCCGCAGCCGTTCTCCGGATTTCAGGTCGGTTGCTTCGCGCGCCGAGTTCAGCGATACTTTCCATGGTCTGCGAGTGAAGCGTGTGAAAACCGGGTTCGTTTTTCGCCGGCTGGTGCAGCAATAAACTTCGAAGGTCCTGCAGCACTCCTGAAACATCTGCGCTTCGGTCCTTTCTCAGGGTCTGTTTAACGGTTTCCACGTGCTGTTGAAGGGCAGCGTCCATGCGTACGCCCGCCATGCTTCCCCCGCGCTCTTCAAAGTGAATTTTCTTGAACCGTTCGACTAGGGAGGGCTCTTGCGGCATGGAATCGGTACGCGTCCAGCGAATTAAAACATAGCGTTTAGTACGGCAAGCCGTTGGCTCGCGCGTTCTTCAATGCATTTACGTACCATTCGAACTCATCCAGGAATTTCTTGATGCGCCGGTTGTAAGCGGGATCCAATGGCGTGCCATCCGCATCCAACGCTTTCTCGATGTACGGGAAAGGGAATGAAGCGGGAATCGGGGGCATGCCCAATGCCGGGAGCATGGTTCTCAACGCAACGGCGGCGCGCACGCCTCCGAAACTGCCATTCGAGTACGAGACGATGGCGCTGGGCTTGAAGGAATACTCGGTTCGATAGTGGTCCAGGAGGTTGCTGAGTGCCGGCGGAATCGTGTGATTGTATTCCGCGGATACGATGATGAAGCCGTCCGCTTGATTCAGTTTCTTAGCGACTTCCGCGATGTTTTTTGGGGCTTTTCCTTTGGGGTATTCCGCAAACTTCTTGTCGATGATCGGTAAATTGTATTGTTGAGGGTCAATGATCTCCGCGTCATGTCCGCGGTCTTTCCATTTGTTGGCCATGTATTTCGCGGCGCGCAACCCCACGCGAGCGCTTCGAACGGATCCGTAAATGACGGCGATGTTCAACGACATGTTTTTCACCGAGTATCTAAAGCGTGCATGCAATTTAAACGCGTTGTTTAATCCGTATGCGGATACCCGTAAGTATTTAAATCATACCCGATATAATGGGGCATCTGATTATTTTCGTTTGAGGTGTCGAAGTGTCACTCGCAGAGTTCGTCGTATCCTTCAGGGAATTTTTTGAGATTGCGTTGCTGGTCGGCATCATTCTCGCGTATTTGTATAAGACAGGGAACACCCGATTCAACCGCTTCGTGTATCTCGGAGTCGTATTAGCGGTTTTGGCGAGCATCGCCTCCGCATTCGCTTTCGAAACGTTTGCCGGAGGATTTGAAGCGAACGAGGCGTTGTTTGAAGGCGTTCTGCTGGTGGTGGCTTCCTTGTTCGTCACATGGCTGCTGGTGTGGATGCTTCAACAAACGCGGTTGCGGGAACGCATCCACCAAAAACTGAAGGTGACGATGGATGAGGAGCATCGTTTGGGCCTCGTGTTGTTTGCTTTTGTGGCCGTATTCCGGGAAGGCGTGGAAGTCGTCTTGTTTTTAGGAGGAATATCGCTGAGCACCGGATCGTTGAATGCGTTCAGCGTGGTGTTGGGGGCCCTTGCAGCCGTTTTGCTTGCTTACGTGTTTTTCTCGCGTTTGGCTCACCTGGATCTGAACCGGTTTTTCAAGTACACGAGCCTCTTGTTACTTCTTCTTGCGGCGGGATTGTTTTCTCAAGGCATCCATGAATTGCAGGAAGCGAACGTGTTGCCCACGTTTGTTGAGCACGTGTATAACGTGAATCCTCCGGTATCAGCGGATGGTTCCTATCCGTTTTGGCATGAAAAGGGGTTGATCGGGGGTGTGTTGAAGGGCATGGTCGGATACGATGGGAATCCTTCGGCGCTTCAATTATTGGCGTATGCATTATACGTGGGTTCGTTGTATTTAATTTATACGCGCTATTCCAAACATCGAGGGTTTTGACATTGCGGGCTCACGCTGAATTTTTTTACGTGGAATTTGTCGCGTTAGGAATGGGAGCGTGGCTTTTGAGTCAAGGGAATACGTATTGGGGAGGCACATTTTTCCTGATCGGCGTATTATTGTATGCGTCCATGCACGGATACATTTAATGGACGCCGTCTATCCTTTCTTGATGGATTGCCAAATTCCGAAAGTATTTCCTTCGGTATCCTCGACCAGCGCATGCAAACCCATTTCGCCCACTTTTTGAACGGGCGCAAGGATTTTTCCCCCGGCCGCTTCAACGGCCTTCATTTTTTCCTCTAGGTTATCCACGGCGACCACCGCGGTAACATTCTGGACCGGATGCTCCTTGTTTCGCTTGAACATTCCTCCATTGATGGCGCCCGGTTGTTTAGGCATTTGCTGATCATCCACTGCGGTAGTGGTAATCATCGTATACCCCATTCCGGGAACATCCGAACATTGCCACTGAAACGCTTCCGCATAGAATTGCTTGGCGCGTTTTACGTCGTTTACTGGGACATCGAAGTGCGTAACCCTATCCATGCCTGAATCACCGAGCCATACCAAGCGGCTCGGGAATATATGGATGCGGTTTAGGCTTCAAAATTTCGTATCGTATTTCGCATTAACAAAATCTTGGTGGACATAGCAGTACTTCCACGAATCGCCTTTTTCGTATGATTGCATGACGGGATGCCGAAGGTCATGAAAGTGTTTGGTGGCGTGTTTCTTTTCGGAAGAATCACAGCAGCCCACGTGACCGCAGGTCAGGCATTGGCGTAATGACGTCCATTGCGCCCCCTCCTTCACGCATTCGTTGCATTCGCGCTTTTTTTTGGGAAGATCCGAGTTTTCTTTAATGTGGTCGCATTCGGTTTTCATAGTATTCACTTAATGATTATGGCTGGACCAGTATTAATGGCTTGTGTTGGCTGCTCGGGATCAACCGAACTCTTTTTTATACTTCTCAGCCTAATTTCTCCGTGTAACGCATGGAAGGTAGTCGCCAAAATGAAAACAATTCTGATGGTCATTTCCACTAAGAATTTTCGGGATGAGGAATATTTTCATCCAAAGCAAGTCTTTGAAAACCGCGGTTTTCGAGTGGTGACGACTTCGTACGAGCGCATGTCCACGAGCAAGTTTGGCCAGCGGGTGTCTACGGACGTGATGTTCGTGGACGTCCAAACGGAAAAATATGATGCCGTTGTTTTTGTGGGCGGCGCGGGAGCCAGCATTTACTTTAATGACGCTCGTGCGCATGATCTTTGTCGCGCGTTTTCGAGAGCGGGCAAACCGACGGCGGCCATATGCATTGCGCCGGTTACGTTGGCGAACGCGGGTGTGTTGGCGGGAAAACAAGCCACGTGTTTCGAAAGTGAGGCCCCGCGTTTGAAAGAAAAGGGCGCGGAGTATACGGGAGCGCCGGTAACGGTGGATGGAATGATTGTCACGGCAAACGGCCCGAAGGCGGCCAAGGATTTTGGTGAAGCCATTTCCAAATTGCTATTGAACTAGATTTGTTTTTATTTATGGAATTGATGGAGGCCCAGCGAGTCGTTAATAGCGCTTTAGAGGAGGGCGCGTTTACTTTACTGGTGGGGAGCTGTCGGGTCCGTTATGAAGGTCGAGCGGCCTCGAAGCTGTCGGAAGGGGATCGCGTCGTACTCATCAAGAATGACGGCACGTTTTTAGTGCATCAAACCCAGGGGATGACGGCCATCAATTATCAAGGCCCGGGTGCGGTGGTTTCGACCCGAATTTCAAGGGAAAACGGGGAGGAAGCGCTGGTCATATCCGCGGTTCGTAAGAAGCGGACGGGTTTGAATGAACGAATTGATGTGCACTTTTTTAACGTGTATTCCGCGCACGCGTTTTCATTGAAGGACGACCAGAAGCTCAAATTGTTTGGTTCGGAGAGAGAGTTATCCGATTTGTTGATGCAGGATCTTCATCTCATCGAGAAGGGTTTAATCCCGCTTCAACAGGAATCCGAGATGCGTAAGGGCACGATTGACATTCTGGCGGAGGATCGTGATCGGAATTTGGTCGTTATCGAAGTCAAGCGTCGCGAGGCCGGATTGGATGCCGTGTCTCAGTTATCGCGATACGTGCAGGAGCTGTCCAAGCGCAAAGGGAAACACGTTCGCGGCATCTTGTGTTCCCCGCACGTGACGCCGAATGCCTTGAAGATGTTGGAGCATTCCGGATTGGAATACTTTAAACTGGAGTACGAAATCCGGAATCCTTCGGCGAAAATCAAGGGTCTCCAAAGGAAGCAGAAAACCATGGACGCGTTTTTTGAATGAAAAGAATGGAAACCTTTTTTTAGGCTCGCGTTGTTCGTTTCGCATGGGCAAGAAACTGCGGGTGGGCATCTTCTCGTTTACGGGGGATGAAGGATGCGTTATTACGTTCGTTGAAATCCTCAATTACAAGATCAGGGATTGGGCGGACAAGGTTGATTTCGTGCATGCTCGCGTTTTGCGAAACAAGAACGATATGGCGGATATTGATGTTTCTTTTGTCGAAGGCGCGATTGCTTCCGATAAAGACCGGAGAAAGCTTTTGGAGATTCGCGAGAATTCAAAGAAAGTGGTTGCCATTGGCACGTGCGCGATCAGCGGAGCGCCTTCCAATCATCGCAACTTTTTTGATGAGGCAACGCGCGAGGAAATTCGGCCCATTTTACAACAATTCCAGCACTTGGAGAAGGTGCAGCCTTTGAACGCGTTCGTTAGGGTGGATGCCGTGGTTCCGGGGTGCCCGATTATTGAGCCGACGTTCGTTAAAGTGATGGAGAATTATTTGAAGGAGTTCGGGGTGACGTAATTTGTCGCATCAACAGGATTTGGATATCACGATTGATCAGATCAGCAAGATTGAAGGGCACGCGGAAATCGATGTGAAGATTCGAAGCGGGGAAGTGCAGGAAGTTAAGCTGAAAGTAAATGAAAACAAGCGATTTTACGAACAGGCGGTGCGCGGCCGACCCTTTCATACGGTGCCCCAACTCGTTTCCCGTATTTGTGGGACCTGTAGCGTGGCTCATTTGAATTGTTCTTTGGAAGCCGTTGAAAAGGCGGTGGATATCACGATATCGGATCAATCGCGCCTCTTTCGTCAATTGACTATGGATGGGCTCATGATTCGGGATCATGCCATGCACTTGTACTTGTTTTCGCTTCCGGACGTGTTGGGAAAAGATTCGGTCCTGGATCTGGAAGGGCCGGAAAAGGAGCTGCTTCACCAAGCGTTTCACGTAAAAAGTGCCGGAAACGCGTTGTCAAAAATGATTCTCGGGCGCGCCATACACGGCATTTATTCCCAAGTGGGCGGGTATTCGGTCGCACCGACTACCGAACAAATCCAACCCGTTATTAAGGAATTGAGGGACGTGCGCCCGTACGTGCTGGATCTGCTTCAAATTTACTTGGATTGTCCGTTCGATTTCCGGAGGACGACGCACAACGTGGCGCTCGTATCCGATCAATACGATTATTTGGATGGAATGATTCATAGCTCGCGAGGATTGTGCGTTCATGAAGAGCATTACGGAGAGCATTTGACGCGCGTCGTCATTCCGTACTCGCAATCCGCCGGATATGAATTTGAGGGAATGGATTACATGGTCGGGGCGTTGCCGCGCATGAACTTGAATCGTGCGGCGTTGCATCCCCATACGATCAGGGACGCGAAGAAATTCATCAGCGTGTTTCCGTCCAATAATATTTTTCATAACAATTTGGCGCAAGGCATTGAGATTTTACACGGCATTGACCACGCCCTGGATATTCTGGAAGGCGCTGATTTCAAGAAGGAAGCGGCGGTGCAACCGGCTCCTTTACCGAAGAACACGGATTCAACGGGGGTTGCGGTCATTGAAGCGCCGCGCGGCAATCTCTACTACATGGTTTCCATCAAACCCGACGGTTCCATTCAATACGCGAACATTGTGACGCCTTCGGCCCAGAATCAAATCAATATGGAGGATGATTTGAAGTTGTTGGTGACGGAGCATCTGGATAAGAGCAAGGAGAAAATCACGTTCGAAATGGAAAAATTGATTCGAGCATACGATCCGTGCTTCAGTTGCGCGTCTCACTTTCTGAAAGTAAACTGGACTTGATCAAGGGAATCACTTGTTTAAGGGCGTCGTCTGGGCGCGCATTCATGGGCAGGCCAAAAACCGTAAATGCGTCCAAGATCTCCAATTTTTTTAGAAGTTTTAATGTGACTCCCAAGTCAAAATCGTGTAATGAGTACACGGTTTGCGTGTGCAGTTGCTCGAAATTTGAAATGCATTTCGCGGTCTCCAATCCTTCCACCACGTCCAATATGAGAAGGGTACGGCCCTCTTTTTCCAAATCTTCCGCGGTATCGAACTCCTTAAATTCAATTTCGGGAAACTCTTTTTGGAGTGCGGGCATGATTTTCAAGGCTAATGCGTCGTTTTCCACTAACGGATTCCCGAAAACCAATACGGTTTTACGTTTCATGAAAAGCCTTTTATTCCCTCGTTATTTTAATACCGTGCTCGTGCGGAGGGGTATGGCATGTCGGAATCCAAGGGAATCGTTTTCGCGTTGATTACTGCGTTCATTTCGGGAGTATCTATTTTCCTGAATCAATTTGCGGTTGGGGGGTTTGATGCATCCTTATTCACCTTTCTCAAGAATGGCTTGGTGGCCGTTTTCCTGCTATCCGTACTGTTCTTGTTAAGGGAATGGAGGGACCTGCAGGCGATTTCTGGGCGTCAGTGGATATCACTCGTCGGAATTGGTTTTATTGGCGGTTTTCTTCCGTTTCTGTTGTTCTTTAATGCTCTCCAGCAGACGACGGCTGTTAATGCGGGATTCATTCACAAAACGTTATTCATTTGGGCGTCTTTTCTCGCAGTCATATTCTTGAAGGAAAAGCTTGATGTACGCTTTGCAGCCGGAGCGGCTTTGTTACTTCTTGGCAACTTCTTCTTTTTCTCGGATCTTGCGGCGTTCTCGATGGCGGATGCCATGATTCTATTGGCTACGGTTCTCTGGGCATCGGATAACGTGTGGGCAAAGCACGTGCTCTCTCGCCTGAACGGACGCATCGTGGCGTTTGGACGCATGTTCTTCGGATCGCTCTTCCTATTGGGATACTTGGCGTTGACCGGAAAATGGGCGGGTGTTGGGGCCTTATCCGTCATGCAATGGCAATGGGTATTCCTGACCACCGCTTTCTTGACGCTATTCGTTTTATTCTGGTATACGGGGTTGAAGTACATCCGGGTGAGTATGGCTACCGCGATTCTCATGCTCGGTCAACCCATTACCGCCATGCTCTCTTTCGCATTCCTCGGCCAGACGGTTTCCTTGGAGAAAGGCATTGGGTTGCTGTTAATGGTTACGGGTGCTATCACCGTCGTCGGAATCTCTGCGTTGTTCAACTCATTGAAGAATCCGGGTCTTATTCTTGCCGGAAAACGGTCTTGAAGCGTTGAAACGCGCTTGCCGTTACGCGTTCATTACGAACAAAAAAGAGTATTGTGGAGCGCAGGACGCATTCAAGTCATTTCAAGCCTTTCTTGAAAAGCCTTCCGAACAAAATGCAAACACGGTTCGCTCCTTATTCCCTTCGTTTGAGGGGTTGTACGCTTATTTGACGCTGATTGCACATTCCAATGGGCGCGATCCGTTAGATTCGGAGGTCATTGAAGCGTATTGGATCGGAAACGCGTTGCTGGACGCCATTTCGCTATCTCAATTGCAACGCATGATCCGTGATCAATTGGGTGCCCCGCGGTTATTGCCAAAACGCGTTGCGGAGGAGAAGGCCTCGAAATTGAAAGAATCCTTGTTTCCCAATCACGCGTTTCATGTTCTCTACATTAATTTCATGACGTCGAAAGTCGCTCCCATTCAAGCGCACTTGAATAACTGTTTGATTCACGCGGGGCGCGTCGAATCCATTCACGACGAGAATTTGACGGTAAAAGGGACGTGGTTAAGCGTGAATGAACGCGGTTTTTCCATTGGTGAAATGGTTCGCGAAGTCCAGCAAGGACGTTTGCCTAATCCGCGCGAAGGCGATTGGATCTCCATTCACTGGAACGAAGCCGTTGAAACCCTTTCATTCGAGGAGGTGAAGCGCCTGCAATATTACACGGATGAAAACATGCAACGGATCAACCGCGTTCGTTTTCCGTGACGTGTCTCCAACCCGCTAATGCTTCTTCCGCATCTTGTTCAGTCAATTTTTCGACGACCACGCGCTGTTGCACCAATACCCATTCCCCCACCACCGAATGAGTGATCGAATTGTCGGCTTCTCGTTTCTCGCGTCCATAACTTACGATGGCCGTTCGACCTTCGTTCTTTAATGCCACGATCTTTCCGGGTATCGCCAAACACATGCCAAGCATTAGGTCCGAAGCCTTTAAATTCCTCCCGCCTTCTACGAGGTTCATGCGTTTGATTCTTCCCTTGATTTTTATTGCGTTGATATTTGCGGGCTGCATGTTGCCGGGTCAAGACGCCAAGTCAACTCCTACGGTAATGACTACGCCGGTGTCATCGGAAGGACCCGTCATTACGACGATTCCAACGTTTTCACCGACGCCTTCGGCAACCGCATCGCCTTCCCCGACTCCTTGGCCTTTTTCGGAACGTTTTCATGAACTGGAGCAGGCGCGTATTGGAGTCATGTCTGCAGGCGGTTCCGATTCGATGGGCGAACTTGATTTTCGTTTCGCTAAAGAACTGGGAATTCATTGGGATCGGCCGTTCGAAGGCCCGTTCAATTGGCAGCGCATTGAACGCGTACCCGGAACCTATGATTTTTCAGATGCCGACGAATACGTTCAAGCAGCAGCTGAAAACGATCTCATCATTGCAGGCATTTTATGGCCGTTTGCCGATTGGGATCAGGTGGCGTGTCGACCGGTTTCATGCAACACGCCTTCGTTTGGAAACCTGGCGGTCAAACGCTGTCTTCCCTGCAATCAAACCGCTTATCACGCATTCGTTCGCGCGACGGTCTCGCGTTATTCTAATAACTCGCGCGAACTGCCCGTAAAATACTGGGAAGTGTTTCCAGAACCTTCGATCCGAACGGCGTCCCGTCAGTTCTTTAAAGGAGACGTGAAAGATTATCTGACCCTTTTAGAGTTAACGTCCTCGGCGATTCGTGAAGCGTGC
Source organism: Microcaldota archaeon (assembly GCA_018819225.1). Taxonomy (GTDB): domain Archaea; phylum Micrarchaeota; class Micrarchaeia; order Norongarragalinales; family SBBD01; genus JAHJQN01. Next base: position 150,724 of record JAHJQN010000004.1, on the reverse strand, counting down.
GAGGATTGTCAAATTCTCTTGGGGAGTATGGCTGGTTTTTCGCCGGAACACCGCAGTTATTTCCAGGATGTCATGGCCGGAGGGGCTGAAACCCATTTTGATATCGCGGCATTGCATTCGTTCAACGAAGCCGAGGACGGCCGCATAGGCGAGCTCTCCGACTTCCTGCGCACGCGGAACCTGTTCAAGGAAGCATGGCTGACTGGATACTCAATTGGAAGCGGAGAATTCCCGCCATCCGATGAAGCGCAATATCGGGATTACTTTATTACGGATGAGGAACAAGCGCTGATTCTTACCGAAGGGTTTGTGAAAGCGTTTGCTGCGGATGCTGAAAAAGTATTCTATCGACGCATTCAAGCCATGGATTTGGACACGAAAGAGAAACAATCCGAGGCCTTGGTGACAAGTCGGGGTCAACGTCGTCCCGTGTTTAAAGCGCTTAAAACGTTGGTAAAAAAACTCAACGTCTTCCAATCCGTGAGGCGAGTCAAAGCGAATCAGTACGTGTTTGAAAAGGATGCTTATCGGAAAACGTACGTTCTGTGGGGCGAAACCGGCGACCGAATTCCCTCAGAGTTAGAGGGTCGTGTTTTGGTCACGACGCATTTGGGAGTCGAACGCATGATGGACGCTCAAGACATTGAATTAACGGAGGCACCCATTTACGTCGAGTCCGTTATCCAGGACGGAAAGGATGACTAATCTTCTCGATGGGAATGACGGCGACGATGCAATCGATCCGTATCCTGTTTTGATCTTTCTTGCGATCGGATTTCCGGGGCACGCGTTCGTGGAATGTCCAAGTCTTCGGAATGCATGTCCTTAGTACGTGTCGATGGAATGCGTAATTTAAAGGGGTTTGACACGTTTCAACACCATGGATAGCCCGATGGCGATTAACAGGATGGCAAACCACGGAAAATTAAGTTCTCTTGGAATATATCCGAAGTTTCGCGCGAGCTCGAATAATCCCCACAGTACGAGGAAAACTCCTATAAAGAATCCAAATCCCATTTTCATCGGTATCACCTGGAACGCGTCGCGAAATTTACTAGCATGGTTAAACCCAGCATAATGATGAACACCGGCCACAACCCCCATAGATTGACGTCGCGCAGGTATCCAAATTGTTGCGCGATAAGACTTGCGCCAATGGCGACGAATGCGAGCCCAAAAAAGAACGCTCCGTAATCCGTTCGCTTCTCTTCTATAGACTCCATTTCCGCAGCCATTTTCTTCGTTTCCTTGGCAAAACGTTTTAATCCGGCATGATCGTATTTCACGCGGCCGCTGGGTTCTTCGGGAATGATGATCCATGCGATGATGTATGCGATCAGGCCGGTTCCTCCCATCAGCACCCAAATCAGCCATAAAATGCGTATCAATGAAACGTCGACATTCAAGTACTTGGCGATCCCTCCGCAAATACCGGCGATCATGCGATCTTTGGATCGATAGAGTCGTTTGACTTTTTCAGCCATGGGATCCCCCCGATTTTTTTGGGTTCTTTGGAGCACTGGTCGCAGGCTCTAACGGAACAATAATCCATGCGACGAGGTACGCAATTAAACCGAGACCCCCTGCAAACACCCATAACAACCAGAGGATTCGCACGATACGGGGGTCCACGTCAAAGTATTTGGCGATTCCTCCGCACACCCCTCCTATAACGCGTTCTCTTGAACGATATAAGCGCTTGCCTGCTTTAGCCATCTGACCCCCTAATGGAATTTGTATTGGTGATTTTTATTTGTTTTGTTCCTAGTTCTATCGAATACTATGGTCAAACGATACCGCATAGAGTATGATCGGAGCGCTTGCATCGGGGCCACGATATGCGTTCAAACGGATCCAAAGAACTGGATCATGTCCGATGATGTTAAAGCCGATTTACTGAATGGCCAGAAGCAGGCATCCGATGGTTTGTACGTGAAAGAGATGGAGGATGAGGATATGGAGGATTTGCTGAATGCCGCTCGCAGTTGTCCCGTGCGCATCATTCGCGTCAAGGATTTGGAAACCGGCGACTATCTCGTATGAACCCGTTATTCGTCGTACTGGCCGTGCTTTTTCTTCTGGGATGTTTGACGCCGGATTCATATTCCGTGAGTGAATCCGGTCAATTGCATTACCCGACTCAACGCCAGTCCCTTGTTTATTCCGAGGTAATGCTTGCGAATACCCTTGATCGAGTCGAGCATAAAGTCACCTTACAACTGAACGATGGAAATGTTTCGGCGCTGGTCTGGACACCGAATTCCGATGGAAGGTATCCCGCGATTTTATTCGTTCCGGGCGCCGGAGTGGGGAAGGAAGCGGGAAAAGCCTATGCCGATTTGCTGGTTCCGCACGATTTTATTGTCATGGCCATGGATTCGCGCGGCGTGGGAGAAACCAGCGCTTTGGGACGTTCGCTCTCCGAGGATTATGCCTTGTTTATCGAAGGAAAGGAGCCGTCGGTGCATCGAAACGTTTACGACATTCTTCGCGCGTATGACTATTTGCGTCAACGCTCCGACGTGGATGACCGTCGCATTATTTTTGCCGGGGAAAGCATGGGGGCCCGGAGCATTATTATTGCTGCGGTAAATGCTCCGGATGTCCGTGCAGTGGTGGGAATTAGCACTTCGGGCTACGGCTTGGAGAAACGGCCTTCTGTTCAGGAAACGCGGTTCGTTCACTCGATAGATCCTGAAAACTATGTGTCTATGCTTGCGCCGCGACCATTCGTTCAAATTCATTCGCCGAACGATCCCGGCATTCCCATATCGATCGCAAAAAACGTTTATTGGAGAGCCCAATCCCCGAAAGAGTTCAAGGAAGCGCCTTGCCCGAATCACGGATACTGTACGGAGATGAATCCCGTTCTCGAGCAAACGTTTGTGTCGCTGGTTGAATAATTATTTCTTGGGCGGCGTTTTATTCGCTTTACTTTTCCGCTTTTGCAGAAAGAAGTAAGCGAACCACGCGATCGCGATTCCGGATCCAACGGCTGCAAACGGCCAGAACAAGCTCCAAAAGTCGAATCCTTTCCGGGCTTCCTTTTCCGCGATTTCTTGGCGTATTTGTTCCAAATTGGATTGAATGGGCGTTGGGCTGGCGGACGCTTTGTTCACATGAGTACTGGCGGACGGGACCGAAGGAATGTGGATGGGTTTGACGACCGTGATTTTTTTCGAGATGCTAATCTTTTTTCCTATGTCATTGACAGCGTCAACATTCAACGTATACGTTTTTTCTTCTTGAAATGTTAGGGATACGGCGTTTTGGCCCGGAACCAGTTCCCGAGTTATTATAGAGCCATTTTCCTCGTATGAGAGATTCGCTTGCAATAGGCGTCCTTCCGGATTCACGTCGTACGCGAACACGTCAATTCGAGTTCGTCGATTGCGTTCGGGATTGGTTTGAATGGGGCGTACGATGATGGATGGGGGAAACGTGGTTTCACTGGAGACGGCGAGTTCCATGATGGCGGTATCCTTTCCGATATCCATTAACTTGGCGTGCATGCCCGTTAATTCGCCGAAAGGAACGTTTTCCACAAGTCGAACCATTCGACACGCCTCGGCTTGTTGAGAACATAACTCTTCCCCATCATGTTTTAATGAAATGGTTGCGGTGTCTCCTTTGACTTCGATGAGTTCCACAATAAAGCCTTGCAGTGCGAGCGTGCGGCCCATATGCAACGGATATTCAACGATTTGAAGACCTTCGGGATCTAGTTCATCTCCCGGAAGCGTAATGAATCGCTTGGGAACGGATAACGTGCAATTGCTGTTATTACCTTCATTGCAGTTCTTCACTTTGAAGTAATAGGTGGTGCTGGGGCGTAAGTACCGAAGCGTTATGGAATGCTCGGTAACGAATGACGGGGAAACGGACTCCTTTTCGGACGCGTTTTCGGACCAGTAGATGACGGACGCATTGGATTCCAGGTTGGTAAGCCACGAGATCACCGCTGAATTTTTTCCGGCATGGGCTACAAACAAGTCATAAAGAGTGGGGGTAAATTCTAGAATGCAGGGATTCGGACTCCACGTGAGTTCGATGTAATTATTTCCTGACGTTGAGTAGATGAGATCGATGAGAATGCATTCTTCGCCATACGTGTATTGTTGTCCCCCGATCACCGTCATGTAATTCGCGGCTCCCGATGCATCAATCATTTGAAGAATCGCGGAATCGTTCGTCATATTGATGTTTTGAACGCGTAGTTGTTCGTCGTATTCATTGAAAATAACGTCTCCTTGAATGAGGACGCGGTAATGCCCGAAGCCGTCGTGCCGAGCCGCAAGTGCCAAGCTGACGAACAACATTATCCAGATGACGCGACGCATGCTTCAATTCACTGCATGGGTTCTATGGATTGCTTGCGTTTAACGCGCCAGGTTTCCACCATGGCGTTCCATTGTTCTCCGATGTGTTTAAAGGCTTCGCCGAAACGTTTGCTGGTTTTTAATACCATGTGATGGCGCTTGTCTTTTTCGGTTTGGCCCGTGGGATTTCGGCGTTCTCGGGCAATCAGTCCCACGGCAATCAAGCGCGGGATCACGAGATTTCGAAGCGTCGAGTTCGGTATGTGTTGTTGGGCTTGCCAGGCCGCGAGCTCGTCGCCCGTTAATTGTTCTCGTTCGCTTAAATGCTTTAGGAGTTTGAGTGCGATATCGTATTGGGAACGCTTGTATTGAGGGGGAAACACGAGTTTCAAGATATCGTCCGGTTCCCAACGGGCTTCCGTGCTCATGGGCAGCTTACTGTACGCGAACCAGAGTGATTCTTTGCTGGGAATACCGCGCGATGCGGGTTCCAAGCGTTTCGTCGTCAATGCCGATGGTTCTTCCATGTTCTACACCTGCTTTAAACTTGATTCCGTTTTCTGGCGTCGTTTGCGCCGGGAATCGTAATGATCAGGGCGATCAAATACCAGTAAGCGAACGTGGTTGCGAGGGCTGGTTCGTTTAATAGCTCGGATTGATTTCGAGTCATTGCAATAATGGGTATGGTGTCCGCGCTGACTTGCACTTCAGAATACGTGAGCGTGAATTCAGGATAAGGCCACCAGAATACCCCGGACGGTCGGGCTTCATAATACGTTAAACATTGGCGGTCGGAACGGCAGTGCGCATCCAAGGGATCGCATTGTACTTCCAAGCATTTGCTTTCTCCGTTGACAATGGTTCCTATATACGGGATGTTGGCCATAATGAATAAGGCCAGTACCAATAGCAAGCGAAACATCGTAGGTTTGACGTAGTTCCATGCGCTCATGCCGTTCTAACCTGATCCGCAGAAATATCAATGTGATATAACGCTTCGACTGCACCGTCGTATATAAACATAGCGCTATGGTGTAACTAGACGCGCCGTATTCTGTCCAATAAACGTTGAGTCCACGTTGTTTTCGCTCGTTTGACGCGAGTCAATCGAGCCAATTCATCCGTTCGAGGCCTTAGTTTCCATGCCCCTACAAGAAATGGTTTGGATTCGCCCCCTCTCTCTTCTTTCCATAACACGTTGTGTCGGTTGAATGATTTTCGGTCGGCATGGAATCCCGCTTTTCGAATCATTCCTCTAAATTCCCGTAGTTGAGAATCCGGAACGAGTTTATATTTACCCCGTAAGGCGCGCGTAATTAAATATCGGGCATTGTTATTGCGATCGATGTATACCCCCAGTGGCGTTTCGGTTCTCAAGCCCATGGTTCGTAAATAAAGGAGTGTGCGCACCTCGTCCCAGATGCCGGCTTCCTTTGGAATGGGCTTATACAGTAAATCACGTTCTGGCCCATGTTCGGCTGCGGTCTTAACGCTGACATTTCCGCGCATCCCGCGAGTTTGAGGATATTGTCGGGTTCCCGTTAACCAATTGTCTCTAATAAAAGCTGAAGAATTTTCACTTAATGCAAAAGGTAATAATATGGCCGTATCGGATTTTCCACGAATAATTCGTACGGGTAACGAGTCGTGTTCCTTCGTACTTCCATTATAGTATCTCAACGAACCGCGTTTGAATTCCTCGACGTAAACCGGTCCTTTTTTCCGGCGCCACGGCGGTATTTCGTAACGAACAGCTTGCGGCGGTTTCGTGAATATCTTGAGTGCGGTTGGAAATCGGGTTCTGAAAAATGGGAACGAATGAGCGATTTCAACGTATCGATGCGATGATCTTGCGGTCGATCTTCTTCGGTCATCATTTACATTCGGACTCATTAGATTGGATAAGCGGTCGGCCAATCGGCGTCTCTGCGCGTCTGGCGAGGCCAATGAAAATTGAGCATCAAATGCCTTGTCGCGCATTCGTTTTCGTTCGGCTTTACTCTTTCCGTTAAATTCGTATTCGGGAGGTTTGGTGTGTTCATCCACTCCACTCATTATCTCATCGACTTGAGACCGAGTTCCATATCTACTCAATTGAGTTCGCATATACGTGTCTCGTTTTTCCCGTTGCTGAATCTCAATCTCTTTTGAATCATGTAATAAAATTTTTGCGACGTTTAGCGGATCCGCTCTCTGATTTTCTGCGCGAAGGGATTCCAAGTAGAGTTTGGCGGCGTGAAAGATATGCGCGGTCAATTGGCTTCGTCCATCCTCGCGCATAATAGGGAGATGAAACTCTCGGGCAAGCTTAATGCTTCCGTTGACCACGGGATGCGAATCAATACCATGCCAACGCAGTTCTTCCATTAACTCTTCTTCCATGACGTTCGGAAGAGTATACTTCGATTCGACTGGCCGCTCCTTTCGAACCATATCTTAACTCAATGTAGTAACGTATACCGTGAATTAAAAAATGGGTTTATTGGGTGTGGCGGTGCCATTCCAGGGAAAGGGCTTCGCCGTCCGACATTTTATTGACTTCGTTCCATAGTTTTCGGAGAAGGATGAGTTCGATTGCCGTTAACCCGATATGGAATAACGCGTTTTCGTGAAACCAAAACAAACGGAACCATTTGTACGCTTCCATTATTCCCGAAATCGCCAATCCGAGCATCGCCATCGAGAGCGCATATACGGCTTTGCGATCGAATTCAAGCGCGTATCGTTTGGCGCGTCGACTCCATGCGGATCCGGCGGCTTGCGCGAACGCGAATAGAAGTCCGAGGGCAGCTAATCCGCTCGCGATTCCTTGAATCCATCGTTCGGGCAGGAAGGTGATGCACGATGGGGTCATTTCCAATCCGCAATAGGTGTATACTCCCAATAACACATCCTGCGCTTCCCGTATGATTTCAACAGCATTATTTCCATAAAACAAGGTAAATGCGATGGCTAGAAAAGCAAAGAATGCGGCTAAAAGCTTTTGACGCGTTTCCGCCCACGTGGGTTTTCGGATGGATGTACGTACTGCATTCTTTTCTTTAGGTTTGGCCGACATGCGTTTCACGCGTCCTATTTGAGTGTAACCGTTGAAATGTTCTGCGACATTTTCTTGCGGTGTTTCTTCGGGTGCTCAAAGGCTTCGATGGCTTGCGTGAGACGCCAGAGTCGGCGCGCCTGGAACATGATGGAAACCGTTGCAGAGATCATGAGCATGATCGTCAGCACATAGAAAACAGTAAAGTCATACCCGCAATCCCGCGTGGTTTGACAATTCATCGTGACGACTCCGATAAAGATCGTCGCAAACAACGCGAGAGATAGTATGGCTGCGGCGATCAGTTGCGATATACTTTGCATCTGCGTTTTTTCGTATTCAAACTCGTATTTGAGGCCTTCCTTGGTTACCGAATGCGGTCGTTGTCGTAGCATGATACGCTTGTTGCACCCGAGAATAAAAAGCTTCTCTTGTTAATCGGATCCCTCCCATTCTCCGTATTGTTCGTACGGCAAATATCCTTTCTTGGACTGCTTTTTCGGGGTATGGATAATGGCGTTATACGCGTTAATTCTTCCTCCTTCTATTGCCGGGAAATTACTGACGGGATCCGATGTTTGAATCAATGTGGACATTAAATCCTCCGCTGAAAATGACGTTCCTTTTGACCGGGCGAGCATGAGTCCGGCTAGTCCTGCAACAAATGGAGTGGATGCGGAGGTTCCGCTACTTAATGCATAACTATTGCCTATGGACGTGGTTTTGATGAGTCTTCCGGGTGCGGCCACGTTCACCCAGTCTCCGTAATTCGACCATGAGAGCCGGGCATCGTTTTCGTCTGTTGCCGCCACAGCTATAACTTCGTTATAGGCTGCGGGATAGCGTTGTTCGTCGTTTCCGTTGTTGCCGGCTGCAGCCACCATGAGCACTCCTGCTGATGCCGCATCTGCAATGCTCGTGTTCATGCTTTCGCTGGCGTAAGAGAACGTAAAGCTCATGGATAGAATATCGGCCGGATTCAGATTTTCGGGGATTCCTTCGATATTTCTTGGATTGTTAATAGCGTATTCGATTCCGAGGAATACCGCGTCATTGGGGAACGAGGCATAACCGTTATTGTTATACCCTGCGCGTACCGGCAGAATGGCACAATTTGGACACGTTCCTGCTATTCCCATGCCGTTGTCCGTGACTGCTGCAGCAATGCCGGCCATGCGCGTTCCGTGGCTGTGATCATCTTCAGGAACATGATCCAAATCAACGGCGTCATACCCCGGTAATAGCTTCTCTTGCAAGTCTTCATGGTCCAAATCCACGCCTGTATCGATTATGGCAATAACCACGTCGGCATTCCCTTTTTCGTAGCCGTATGCACGCGGAGCCTCGATTTGTTCGAGCCCCCATTGTTCGTCAAAATATTCGTCATCGGGAATCCAGGTCCCTATGCCGTAAAATACGGGTTCTGCAAACTCAACGAATGATAGCTGTGACAATGAGTCCGAGATGCTTATTGGAGAAATGGACTGGTCAAAATATACTTTAATGAACCGAGGCCCGTAATTGTCGTCACGTGTCGATAATTCTGTTTTGTGAAGTGGTTTGTAAGTTAATTGCGCAGATGGGATTTGGGCGTTTAGTTGATTTTGAAGCTCAAAGTCGCCAAGTGAACTCTCTTTTATCAGTACGATGACTTCTCCGTTAATGGGATCGGAATAACGCGTTACGTCGTTCGCTTGAACCATTAACGGCAGTACTATTAGTGCAATAATGGTCCATTTGGCAGCGATCTTCAAGGGGTTCATGTTAGCCTCCTCATTGAATATTACCACTGATCAGTACTATCTAATTAGGTCATTCTCCTATATAAACTGTTGGATCTTTTTAAACTCTGCATGGCATACGGACAATTTAGGGCCAAAGAACGCTGGATCGCATTGGATGCCATTCGAGGAATCATATTCTTAGGCATGGTCCTCTATCACCTATTATTCGATTTGGTGTTCTTTAAGGAGTATCCCGTTGAACTCTACACCGGATTCTGGTATTGGATGGCCCGCAGCATTGCGGGATCGTTTCTATTCATTGCAGGTATTTCTCTCGTATTAAGCGATTCCAGACTTTCATTGCGCCATCGCTTTGGACACCATATGAAAAGAGGTTTCCAGATTCTTGGTGCGGGCATACTTATTACGGTAGTGACCATGAATTTATTTCCTGAAAATACGATCTGGTTCGGTATTCTCCACGCCATAGCCCTATGCATTATATTATTCTGGCCATTAACGCGACATCCAAAACGCGCAGGAGCCGCCGCCCTAATCGTCCTCGTGATTATTGCTCTCTTACCCTCTCTTTCGTACGCGTCCCCGTGGCTAATATGGTTTGGATTTCCTCCAGCGGGCTTTCAGTCTTTTGATTACGTTCCGCTGATTCCGTGGTCGCTTCCCTTCTTGCTGGGCATAAGCACGGCTCCGATACTACTTTCCAAACTGCCCAAAGCTCAAAGAAGTCTTCGAAACCACGTACTCGCCCGATCACTGGCATGGTTCGGCCGGCGTACGCTCGTGGGTTATCTCATTCACCAACCGATTTTAGTATCGCTCGTTCTAATGCTTGCGTAGTACGCGGGGTTACGCGATCTTGGCTCCGTTACTGGCCAGAAACGTTCGAAGCGCCTGCTTCTGAGTCAGGCCCGACAAGCGTTCCCCGTTCTCTGCAATAAACGCGGGGGTTCCCGTGATACCGTATTCTTGCCATAACGCGGGGTTTCTGCCCACGTCCATGAGCTTGACGCGATATCCTTCAGAGGCCAGCTCGCGTAGAATCGGTTTCTGTTGCGCGCAAAAGTGACAGGAATCGCTATGGAAATACATGACGGGCGACGAATCATCCAAATACGGTTCGTTTCCGGGTGATGATGCCATGACGCCGAGAATGAGAATCAATCCCACCACGCCTAGGACCCCGAATAAAATAATATTTTTGGTTTTCATGCTTACTCCCCTAATTGAATGCGTTATACCGTTCCGCGGCTTTCCACGTATAAATACATTTGGTTTATTTACTCGATGAGGATCTCGCCGTCGGGTCCAACCGGGATCACGAGTTCACTCATCGTATCATTATGAATGACGATTTCTCCTGTTTCCAGATCGCGGTAATTGGCGGTAGGCAGCGCGTCGAACTTCCGAAACACGAACCATCCATCCTTTTCTTCCGAAAATATTTGTTCGAGTATGGTGGCCACGGATGGGTACGTGCCAATCTCCGGCGAGATAATGGCCGTTGGAATTTTGTCAATACCGTATTTTTCGATGTATTCTTTCCCGATGATTGAGTTGACGTCGTAAACGGATTCCGACACCGGATTCACGCCCCGGTTTTCCATCGCGCGCCGGTGGGTTTCCGGCTCATAGCAACCCGGACAATCCATATCATCGATGTAAATGAAGCTTACATACCCTTCAATTTCATCGGTTTCGAGATTTCGAAATGGCGGATTGTAATCGCGGAAGATATACGTTCCATCCTCTGCCTCGGTTCCAATTTTCAATAATTCGATGCGCAAATTCTCGTACGCCTCATAATCCGAGGATAGGATGAGGGAGGGTACGCGAGTGATCTTGAATTTTTCGATGAGTTCCCGACCCGGTTGGGAATCGTAATCCACCCGGTTCTTCCGGTAAATTTTGATTCCAGCCGTTTCGATGGGCGCCAAACTTAATGCCACGCATTTCAGGCAACGGGGGTCGTCAATGAATGTCGCGGTAATCCTCCCGACTATTTTTTGTGCCTGGGTATCGTAGTAGATGGGAATGAGGCGATCAAAAGCGTACACGCCGCCTCCCTTGTTTTCCATAAAGCTGCTGATTTCTTTCGCGACGGCGGCATCCCCTGCTTTCACGAACACGAGCAAAGTCGGCACGCCTTCAATGGCATGCGTTTGGATCAGCGTTTGCCCTTCCGATGACCGGTAATCCACCGATTCTTCGCTTGAAATTTTCATTCCGGTCCGCTTAACGGCATCGGTCATGAGTTCCGCATCAAAGCAATCCGTGCAATCATTCGTGGTGATTTTAACGAGTCGAACGGTTGGAAACGTGGCGGAAGGAGTCACCACGGGCGGTGTCGGGGTCACGGCAGGTTGGGTCCCGGGGAATCCGTTAAACCATACAAACAATACCGCAAATGCGAGTACGATCAATGCCACGCCCATTCCGTGCATTTTCGTTAAACGGAGACGCGATGTCTCATGAGCTACCTTTCGGTCTCCTTTGGGCATGTTCTTGGATGGTTTTGGACGTTTTTTCATGGGATGATTCTACCTCGTGCGCAAATCCATACGAACCTAAGGAATAAAAAACATGGGTTTTAGTGAGCGAATAATAAACCAACGTTCTCGAACGGGTTTTCATTTGAATGTAAAACCGCGGATTTATTAGCGTTCCGCGCGATAGGAAACAGTCATGGGTCTTTTCAATCGCTTATTTCGTAAACAGAAGGCACCTGAACCGCCGCGTGAACCCATTCATCTGTCCTGGACCGATGTCGACTCGTTCGTCAACCAACTAAAGGAAAAGTCCCTTCAACCCACGCTTTCAGACGCCCAGCGGCTCATGGACGGCATTCAGTCCGATTTCAAACACTTGCAAGAGATCATGGGCTCCCTTTTTCAAAAGCCCTTGGAATCCGATAACATTGCATTCCATCGCATCGCGAAACAAATGAAAACAAATTATTTGAAACGGGTTTCCCAGGCCCAAGAAATTCGGGTGCCTCCTCGAACGGATTATCACGACGTGGATGCGTTTCAACGGTCGGTTCTTGAACAACTTCAAAACTTGAACAAGATCGCATCCGATAACCGGTACTTGATTGCCATGTATCGAGAAGACTTTGAGAATATGGGTCTCGTGTTAAAAGAATTGGTTAAGAAAACCGATGCATTGGGTAGGTGGTTGGACGGCCTTCGTCCGCGCATCCAGCGCATTGATCGCATTCAAGATTCCATGAAACGAATGGCTGAATCCGAGCGCGAAATTCAGGAAAGTGAAAAACGGTTAACGGAATTATTGCAGTCCATTGATAATATGCCCGTTGAATCATCGGCCGAGGTTAGACGGCTTGAACCGGTATTGCGCGATATCCGTTCCCAAATCTCTAACGTGCAATCGTCTGGATCCCTCGCCAAATCCGAAGCGCTCTCCCTGATTACGTCGTTGCAACGATTATTCCGCAAATTTGGGCGCGTTTGTTTGGAAAAGGATACGGCTCGCACGGCGCGTGATTATTCTGAAAATGCGTGGGACGCATTAAGTGCGGAATCGCCTGGCCATCCTCATTTATTAAAATTGTGTACGGAAATCGAAAAATCATTAAAGAAAGGTGATCTTGAATCCGACGAAAAACAGAACGCGAAAGCCCGGCAGGTTATTCGCCGAATTTTGGAAGGCGGTGTGGATAAACCGTTCCGACGCACGCAAGAGATAGATAAGCAGTTAGCCGATCTCGAGCGCCGACGTCTTGATTTGGAAGGAGAACAATCGGTTCAACGATCCCAAGAATGGGAACGCGGTCATCTTCAAAAACAATATTCTTTGATGAAATCGAAGCAAGAGGCTGCGGCGGAATCGCGAAACCGGCTGATCCAACAATTAAAAAAGGATCTTGAAACTCTTTCTTCGGATCCTATTGCGTTTGACTTTTAATTAGTATCGTACACTATCTCTACCATTCAATCGTGTTGTTATGATCTCTTCGCAACTGATTTCCCGTAGCATATTGAAAGAGCTTCATACCTATAAGGCGGACAGTCACAAAGGTCAGAACGGCGTGATGACCGTGATTGGAGGGTCCAAGACGTATCACGGAGCCCCCTTGCTTGCCATGAAAGCGGCCTCGCGATTCGTGGATTTGGTGTACTTTCATTCCATCGAGCGGGATAATGCTGAATTGATCCGGTTCTTAAAACCCCGTTTATGCGCGTTTATTGCCGTGGATGAACGAAAGCTGCCGGAGGCGATAAAACGAAGCGAATGTGTACTGATCGGCAATGGGGTATTGACCACGGGAGAATGCCGGAGCCGTCTGCATGCCCTATTGAAATCCTATCCGCGAACCCGCATGGTGTTGGATGCGGGGGCGTTGCGTATGGTGAAGCTTCAGGAACTCCGCAACAATATGATCCTCACGCCGAATACCAACGAGTTTTATTCATTATTTGGAGTTCCTCCTTCACCCCTTCATGTGATTCAAAAAGCACGCGAATACGATTGCACGATTGTCTTGAAAGGAACCTACGACTTGGTATCCGACGGAAAACAATTGTTTCGAAACGTGACGGGAAATGTCGGCATGACCAAAGGTGGAACCGGCGATTCCTTATCGGGTTTGGCGGCGGCCTTTTTCTGCCATAATCAAGCGTTTCTTGCGGCAAAAGCGGCCTGTTATTTGAACGGCTATGCGGGGGACCTGCTTAAGAAAAAAATGGATATTGCGTATAACGCGGATGATTTGGTGGATGCCATTCCGTTCGCGTTCCGAAAAGCCCTGAAGGGATGACGCTTTTTTTCCTTCACTTCATCCCATGAACCAGAGGACTCCCATGTAAACGAGCAAGAACGCGAGCGATAAGCCGACGATGGGGGGTAATGCCGGCCAGTATCCCTTCCGTTTTTCAATATAGTAGAAGAGCAACGTGATGCCCGCCACGCTCCCCAGAAGCGTGATAAACGCGTGAACAAGGGATAGCTTCAAGGCCGACACGATCAGCATGGCCGGAATCACCAAATCACCGGTTCCCAATTCAATGGACTCGACTTTCACGGCACGATATCCTTTTTTCGGCGTTTGGGAAAGACGCTGTTTGCTTTTCGATGGAGCGTGACTGGGGAACGAGATGCTGAAAGAGGCTTCACGGGATCGCAATCCTTCAGCAAGGGTTATCATGTGTTTGGTCAAGAACACGGCCGCATAATCGTATACGGAAAGCAGTATCGCAAACACGGCCGCCGGGAGAATATCGAACGAAATCCCAAGGAGTGCTCCAATGACGGACGAGGAGAATAAAAGGAAAATGTTTCGATGCTGTTTAAACAAGAGGCGCGCAATCACGGCAACGATCGCGAGTCCCAACCCATACGATTCATTCAGAAATAATGAGAAGAACGTCCAACTCGTAATGAATACGAGCGCTAATTCCAGGATATAAAACAACATTTTTCCCTTGTAGTATTTCAGAACAATTAGAATCGCTATGGCCGCCACAATAATGTACGCCATGAACGAAAATGAATTTTCTACAGCAGAGGGGTCGCTATTAATGGGTTGAGTATTACTTACTATAAATAGAACTCCGACAATGAGCGCAAACAACTGGACGTTAAGAAAAGAGTACAGTACGAGAATGGATCCCAACCGCATGGTCATCAACGTTTTCCGTATTTACGCTGCATAGTAAAGGGATTCCGATTCTTGGAATGCAAGTATCCTATCGATCCAGCGCTCAATACGATGAATACCGCATACACGCCTTCCGTTGTAAAAATGGGGATCCTCAAAAGAATGTTAAGCACAAAAACCGCTATGGCGGGAATTAGAATACTGAATGTAATACTGTACACGACGCGTTCCACGTTATCGATTTCTCCTTCTTTAAAGAAAACGAGCGACAAAACGTATCCCGTAAGAAAGAAGAGGATTCCCCCTATAATGCCTTGAATCACGAGAACGGGTTCAACCATATTGTTTTAACACTTCTTAATGGAAACGCTTACTATGGATCCAAGGAATAAAAACGTAGTGGTTATTGGCGCGTCAGCCGTCGGTTCATTGTCCGCTAAATACGTATCGGATAAGGGCTTGGACGTGACTCTTTTGGAAGAGGATGCAAAAGCCGGTAAGTTTAATCGCTGTGGAGGCATCTTTTCAAAGGAAGGCATGGACCAGACCGGCGTTCCCTACCGGCGCATTCTGCTGAACGAGGTAAAGGGTGCCCGAATTTTATCGCGAAAAAAAGAAATGCGGATCAAATCCTCTTCGGTCAAAGGAGTGGTGCTGGACCGGCAGCAATTCGACGAGCTTTGCGCGGATCAAGCCGTTTCATCGGGCGCGCACTTGTTACTCAACCATCGCGTCACCGACTACTCCTCCAATGGTTCAATGAAAGCGCTTACAACCCACGGCACGTTTTCTTCAAAGGTAATGATTGCAGCCGATGGCGTCGGTTCCCTTGCAGCTAAAAAATGGCAGTTGCCTCCGTTTAAAACCAGCGATCTCGTGCTCTCGTATCAGGCCGAATTTGAAAATGCTAACGTACCGGATCGGGAAATGGTCGACGTACTGTTGGATACGGACGCGTACAAGCATTTTTTTGCATGGACCATACCCGTCAATGAGGAACGCATTCGCGTCGGCGTCGCAACAACTGACATGGCCCAAATTCATAAGGCTCGGAAAGCCGTCTTTTCCCATCCGGCGATTGCCGACCAAATAGAAGGGGCTAGGAAAACGTTCGATTTCCATTACACGATCCCGTTGAGGTACCGCAAGCAAACCCAGAAGCGCTTCGGGAAAGCCTATGGGTTATTGGTTGGGGATGCGGCCGGTCAAGTCAAGGCGACAACCGGAGGCGGGGTCATTTTTGGCAGTAAATGTGCACGCGCCCTTGCGGAGGAAGCGACGGCTTTTCTTTCCAACGAAAAGGAGACGCTGGAGTACGAGTCGTGTTGGAGGGCACAACACGGACGCATATTGGACGTTCATTATGGTCTGCATCGCACCTACCGATTATTCAATTCGTCTTTAACCGACTTCGCTTTGCAGATCGGAAACACGCTTCAATTGAATCGCGTATTCGAGAAACGTGGCGACATGGACTTCATTTTGAAATAGCCGGTAAGCGTTACCTATCCTTTTTTCCAGGTTTTTTTATTTCACGAACGAAATCCAATACTTTGCGATATCCCGTGGACGCGAAGGTAGGCTCGTAAGGGCTCATTCTTACCGAATGGATTCTTTCGGGTCCCGATCTTCCTTCGTGCTGATTGATTTGGTGCCGGGCCATTGCAACCATGGCATCAAAACGGCTTCCGTGCTTTCTTCTTTCCACTAAATCCCGGATTTGTGAAATGATGCTTAACGGGTCTTCTCGCGTTATTTTCTTTATTTGCCCCACTTGTTTGCCTTTCATTCCTTTTGCAGTTCCCACTTTAGGGGAAGATGCTCGGATGCGTGACATGGCCATCCACGCCCCGATTTCCGCAATACCCCGCGCCAAGCGCAATCCGTATTCCGGGTCAATGGACTCATTTTTTTCAATGCCATGCAATGGTTGTTCATAATCAAAAAGAACTTGGTTATTAGGTGGACGTTCTTCGAAATGAAATAGTTGCGAGCGGATGGGCAGAATGATTTTGCCATGTCTTTTCTCAAGAGGTTTGAATGCCGCATTAATTGCCGACCACATGCTTGAAATGGATTTCCTTGGATCATCGCGGACGGTTCTCCTCAATCTTTGTTCCTCCAAATAGACGGAATGCAATGCGCGGTAAACGGGTTCGTACTCTCTTCTTCCGGTTATTTCCCGTTCAGGATTCTGTTGAGGCATATTTTCACCTACAGGAAGTTCAGCACAAACTCTTAAATGGATTCCCATGATGATTAATGGGCCTATGCCAACTAAATTAGGGCTTTCCGAAGCTTTCGCGAAGGATTCTTCTCGCTATTACTCCGTGGAGTTGTTCAAGAAAAACGAATTCTCGCGCAAAATGTGCCGCACGTGCGGGCATGCTTTCTGGAGTACCTCTGAAGAGTCCAATTGCGGGGATTCCAGTCATAACCCTTATTCATTTATAGGAAAGCGCCGGGAGGGCGAACAACTGGATTACGCTGCATTCTGGAAGAAGTTTGCCTCGTTCTGGAAGAAAGCCGGGCATGAAGTCATACCCCGTTATCCCGTGATTTCCAGGTGGCGTGATGACTTGTATTTTACGATTGCCAGCATCGTTGATTTTCAGCGCTTGGAACGCGGCAAGGTGGTATTCGAATATCCCGCAAATCCCTTGATGGTTCCTCAAATATGCCTCCGATTTGTGGACATTGCCAATGTCGGTGTGACCGGTCGCCACTTGAGTTGTTTTACGATGGCCGGCCAGCACGCATTCCAATCCAAAGGAAAAAAAGACGGATATTGGATGGATGAGTGCATTCAACATAACTATAATTTACTGACGCAGGTTCTCAAGATTCCTAAGAATGAAATTACCTACGTTGAGGATTTGTGGGCGATGCCCGACTTTTCAGCGTATGGCCCGTCCATGGAAAGCTTTTCCGGCGGCCTCGAGTTGGTGAACTCCGTGTTCATGAATTATCGGTGGAGTAACGGAAAACAAGAGGAACTTCCGTTGAAGGTCATTGATGTCGGATGGGGGTTCGAGCGGTTGCTTTGGTTTTACAATGGCACTCCATCCGTTTATGACTCGGTTTTTCCCCGCGAAATAGCTTTCATGAAAAAGCAAGTCGGACTTTCAGGACACGATGATTTGTTTAGACGATATTCCAAACTGGCGGCTAAACTCAATGTCGAGGAAGTCAAAAGCGTTAAAGAAGAAAAGCAGCGTATTGCGAAGGATTTGGGGGTTTCTTTAACGGAGCTTGAGAAGACGGTGTTGCCGCTCCAAAATATTTACGCCATAGCCGATCATTCACGCGCGTTGTTGTTTGCCTTATCGGATGGCGCGCTTCCATCCAATAGCGCAGGCGGCTATAATTTGCGCGTTTTAGCCCGCCGCGCATTTTCGTTCATTGAAAACAACGAATTTCAATTTGAGTTGTATGATATCATGGAGAAGCAAGCTCGCGAATACCGCGACGTGTTTCCCGAGCTCTCGGAAAATTTGGTTACGGCTCGAAAAATTCTGGACGTTGAAAAACGCAAGTTTGACGAGACCACTCATAAAGCGACGAAGCTCGCAACGGATATCATTAAAGCGGGTTCCATTTCTTCGGAGCGTATGATGCTTTTATACGAATCGCATGGCTTGACGCCCGAAATCATCGAGCGGGTGGCCCGTCAATCCGGATCTGTAATGCATGTGCCTACGGATTTTTATCATAAGCTAACGGAAAAGCACGTCATGGATAAGGGGTCGAAAAAGAGGCACGGTCTCATGGAGGACCCGCGCTTTCAATCCCTGCCTAAAACGCGGATGCTCTATTATGACGAATCCGATCCCATGGTCTTCAAAAGCAAAGTCCTTGCGATATTCGGGGACGCGATTGTTTTGGAAGCCACCGCGTTTTATCCGGAAGGCGGCGGACAAGTCTATGATACCGGAGAGCTTGGAAATGCGCGGGTTATCCGCGTGGAAAAAGTGGATGACATTATCCTGCATTACGTGGATAAACCAAATGCGTTCGCCGTAGGCAAGTCCGTGCAGGGAGCGGTCAATGAAACGCGTCGCCGCACCATCATGCGTCATCATACGTCCACGCATTTGCTTCTGCAAGCCTGCATGCGCATTTTGGGAAGTCACGTCTGGCAGGCGGGCGCACGAAAAGACACGCATGAAGCCCATTTGGATATCACCCACTATGAAAAACCCTCGCGCGAACAGGTTCGCGCCATTGAATTGCTCGTTAATGAAACGATTTTGAAACGCATTCCCGTCACGCATTATGATTTGGAACGCGGCGAAGCGGAACGAAAATACGGTTTTCGTTTATACACTGGGGCTGGAGCCATCGGGAAAACGGTTCGCGTCATTGACGTGAAGGATTTTGATGTGCAGTGCTGTGGGGGAACGCACGTTCACAATACGGGGGATATCGGTTTTTTCAAGATCAAATCCGTGGAGCAGGTTCAGGATGGCGTGATTCGCATTCGATTTGTTGCGGGCCTGAAGGCGTTGGAACTCGTGCAAACCCATGAAGAGTTATTGGATGTCGCATCCTCCGCGTTTTCCGTTCAGAAAGAGGAGTTGCCTAAAGTGTCTAAACGCTTTTTTGATGAATGGAAACAACGCGGCAATGAATTGGATCGGGTGCACCGGCACGTTGCCGATCATTTGGCTGACCGCTTGATTTCCCAAGCGAAAAACATTCAAAGCACTCACATCGAACAATGCGTTTCGTTACCTTCTGCGCTGCTAACGAAAGTAGCGCTTCAAATTGCGGCGGTTCCCGGATTCTCGGCGTGCCTATATAATGAGCACGGAGTCGTGACGTGCGCTGCGCATGAAAAGAGTGGCCGGAACGCGTTAGATCTATTAAGGAAATTGGGTGCAGCAGGCGGTGGGACGGCGCGTTTAGCACGAGGGAAACGGTAACCGGATCTCCCAACGTTTAAAAAACTTCATTTGCTTAACCTATTTCCTGTTTTCCGGTTGCTTCTTCAAAGCTTGCAACAACAGTGGCAGGTCGAATGGGGCCTGATTCGATTAATGCATTAATGGTGAATACCGGTATGGCACGAAAGGAAACCATTGTACAAGACGTATCCAAACTGATGGGCAATCGGCCGAACATTCGTAACATGGGCATCGTCGCTCATATCGATCATGGTAAAACGACGTTAAGCGACTCGTTAATCGCGCTCGCCGGGATGATTTCAACCGAGCTGGCCGGCGAACAACGCGCCTTGGATTATGATCAACAAGAGCAGGCGCGCGGTATTACGATCAAGTCCGCTAACGTTTCCATTCCGTATGCGTATGAGGGGCAAGACTATCTCATTAATTTGATTGATACTCCGGGTCACGTGGATTTCGGAGGTCATGTGACGCGCGCGATGCGAGCGGTGGATGGCGTCGTCCTCGTTATTGATGCCGTCGAAGGCATTATGCCTCAGACGGAAACCGTGTTACGGCAGGCATTAAAGGAAAAAGTGAAACCCGTTCTATTTATCAACAAGATTGATCGCTTGATCAACGAATTGAAGCTGGACTCGAAAGGCATGCAGGACAAATTCATGAAAGTGATTATGGGCGTTAACAAGTTAATCAAAGATTATGCGTCTGAGGAATTCAAAGAGGTATGGCAAATCGAGGTCATGAAGGGCAACGTCGTCTTCGGAACCGCGTTTCATAAATGGGCGGTTTCCGGCAAGCAAATGAAAAAGTCCGGTATGACCTTTAAAGACATTTATCAAGCCTGTGCGGATGAAAACCACAAGGAATTGGAGAAAAAACTTCCCATTGGAGAAGTCCTCATGGATGTGGTGATTCAACATTTACCGAATCCGTTGACCGCTCAAACGTATCGTATTCCCGTTATTTGGAAAGGCGATCTGGAGAGTGAATCGGGTAAAGCGATGATGACGTGCGACGCCAACGGAAGAGCGTGTTTCATGGTGACGGCCATTCAAGTGGATCCACATGCCGGAGAGGTCGCGGTCGGTCGATTGTATGCCGGTACCCTTCACAAGAGTCAGGAACTTTACTTGGCCTCCCAATTCAAACACGAAAAGTTGCAACAAGTCGCCGTATACATGGGGCAAGACCGCATCATGATTGATGAGGTTCCAGCCGGAAACATCGTGGCGCTGGTGGGACTCAAGGAAGCCTTTTCCGGTGAAACCGTTTCGGAAGGGGAATTAATACCGTTTGAGGAAATCAAACACCACAGCGTTCCAGTCGTCACTAAAAGTATTGAGGCCAAGAATCCGCGGGATCTTGTCCGGCTGATTGATTCGCTGAAAAAGTTGGCGAAAGAGGATCCGACGTTGCGCGTGGAAATCGATCAGGACACGGGTGAACACTTGATTTCCGGTATGGGCGAACTTCATCTGGAAATCATCGAGTTTAAAATCAGGAATGAAAAGAAAGTGGATATCGTCACGTCGCCCCCCATCGTCGTTTACAATGAAACCTTGTTCGAAAAAGGCCCGATTTTGGAAGGCAAGTCTCCGAACAAGCACAACAAGTTCAAGATGATGGTGGAACCCATGGAGGAAGGCGTTTTGAATGCCATGAACGACGGAACGATTACGTCTCAGAAAAAGGGTAAGGAACTTCAAAAATTGCTTATTGAGGCGGGTCTGCCGCGCGATGAAGCGCGAAGCGTGATTGCCATGCACAATAGCAATTTATTCCTGGACATGACGAAAGGCGTTCAGTATCTTAAAGACATTCAAGAATCCATTGTGACCGCGTTCCAGGAAGCCATGGTGCAAGGACCACTCGCTAAAGAAAAGTGCGTGGGCGTGAAAGTCAAGTTGACGGATGCCGCCATTCACGTGGATCCTGCCCACCGTGGTCCCGCCCAGTTATTCCCGGCCATTAAACGCCCGATTTACGCGGGCATGTTGCATGCCAATTGCGTGCTCATGGAACCCAAGCAAAACCTCTTTGTTAATGCTCCAGCCGAATACTTGAGCAATATTACCTTGAAGGTTCAAGGTCGTCGCGGTCAGGTCACGAATATTGAACAGGAGGGCGAGGCCGTTGCCGTGGTAGCCAAAGTACCTGTTTCCGAAATGTTTGGATTTGCCAATGAGATTCGCGGAGCAACTCAAGGGCGGGCGGTTTGGTATTACGAGTACGCGGGGTATGAGAAATTGCCGCGTGATTTGCAATCCAAGATTGTGCAACAAATCCGTAAGCGCAAAGGCGATTCAGAAATCGTTCCTACCGCGAAGGATTTCCTGGACTAAGCGCGTAACGTCCTTGGTTTATTGTTTGGATGCGTGTCCGTAAACCAGGAGACCGATGAGCGTCATCATGGCGAGCACGGACATTATGCCGGCCATCCATCCCATTAGTCCCAGTTCATATTTGAGTATGACGTCTCCATTGTCAATCGGTAAAACCATCACGGTCGGAATGCCTTGATATACGGGTGTTCGCACTCCATTTACGTACCCCTTCCATTTCGGATAGTACGCGTCGGATAAAACCAAATACCCCTTGTTTTGATCCGTGGCTCCTTGAATTCGCACATGCACGAATCCCGGCCTTTTCTCGATGATTTGCATTTGAAGCATGGCCTGACCACTGTAATCCTCCAATGCTTCATCCGATAGAACGATGGGAGCATCCAATAAGTCTAAACGGCCTTCTCGAACGTCATTCGTGATTCCTTCGTAAATGGCTTGAATGCTTCCGGTGGCGCCGGCGACTTTTTGAACGAGGCGCAGGTGGGGTTGAAATTGTTCATTTTCGTAAATGCAATAGTCTAGAGTGCATTCCACTTGTCGGAATTTTGGAAAATCAACGGGAGTATCGACGACGGCGTATTTTTGGGATACGAATCCCAAGGCGTTTACGGCCGATTTCTTCATGGATGGAGTGCCATCGGTTAACGCGTTGTACATGCCTGAATAAAACAGATACGAGTAGGCCGCGGCGCCTTCAGCGAAACCGCCTACCATCGCTCCATGATGGTGATATGCCGGAGAGAAACCGAAGCGGAAAAAGTGTATGTCATCCACACGATAGAAATCGGGTTCATCCGCAATTTGACGATTGAACGTTTGAATTCCTAGGGGGATATCGCGGTTTTCTCCAGGCGGTAAATACGCGGAAAAATCGACGATCGTGATGACGATCAGTAATGCGAATACGAGTACCGTTGTTTTTCGAGTCCATTCGCTTGCAAATGGCTGTTCTTGCAAATACGCTGCCAATTGATTCGAAATTTCTCGAAATCCCAGCGCAATTAATAATGCGAATAGTACGGAGAGGACGACAAAAAATCGAGAGGCGAACTGAATGGGTGTCAGGATGAACGGGGGCAGGATCCAGGAAGCCACCCATCCAATCAACACGATTGCGCCGGATAATAACGCGTATTTCTGAATTCCGAACTCGTCTTTACGAACCGACCAGAAGCTCGCAAGGATTCCAATGATTCCAACGATTCCAATAAATAGGGAATTATGCGTATTTTTGTATAGAAGCAGAGCGGGATCGAACGGCGTAAAATCGGGCAACGATGCGGTTCCAAGAACAGTTGACGGCAGGAGTTCGATCGTCGTTATAATATAAAACGTGGCCATGAGCCCTCCGGCAACAATAAACCAGAACGATTTCGAAATATCTCCTTGTTTTCGTGCGTGATCGAAAACGACAACGGCTAATACGCAAATGAACAGGAACGCTCCCATAACGAAGTGAGCCAGTAATGCAGCTCCTAACGATAATCCCAGTGCCGCATGGTTTCGCCATGTGGGATGGCCGCGCGCTTTTTCATAGAAGTGAAAGATGAGGGGCACCAACATGAGAAGAGTCGCCTCTGCCAGGGCTCCCCGAGGATAAACCTCGAACAACGTATACGGGAAGAATGCGTAAACGAGGGATGCCCCCAGCGTCAACAACACGTTTTTATGAAACATGCGACGTGCAAAAAAGAAAAAGAATAACACGCCCAAAATATGCGTCAACGAAAGGGCCATTCGAATGGCGTCTTCCGGCCGAAACAAGGCTTCGAGCCAAAAGAAAAGAAACAGGGCTAAGGGAGGATACAATTCTAAAAACGGCATTCCGCCATACCAATCGGATGTCCATAACGGAAGGGATCCGTATTCCATGACGAAATCGTTAAAGTACCACAAGCGATAGGCGTGAACCGCCGTATCATACAAATCAAAATCGTTCGGTAAACCGGAATTCATGATGTATGCGGATAAGGATAGAACGGCTATTACGGCCAGGATTCCAAGGCTCGGGAGCGCGTGTTCCATAAAACGACTGCGATCCCATAAATTGGATGGATCCGACGGCTCGATTTGATCCGAGACCGTTTGCCTAAGCTTTTGGACCCACGCCTTGAACCGTTCGCGCGTCGTGACTCTTTCCACATTCGTTTCAGTCATTTTTTTCCCCGTGGTTACGCGAATTATCCGGGCGCATTTTTAAATGGTTCCGGCCTATACTACTCATGGATGTTCGCTCGCATTCATTGCCTTTTCACTCACTTTCCATCAAACGTGTTTTTGAGGAATTAGCTAGTCAAGAAAAGGGGCTTTCTTCAGCCGATGTCTTAGAACGCCGCAAGCAACACGGACGCAATGCCTTGCCCGTCAAACAAGGGAAAACCGCTCTCTCCATATTCATTTCGCAGTTTTCCAACATTCTCATCATCATTTTATTGATCGCGGCCACGATTTCCGGATTGCTTGGCGAAACATTGGATTCAGCAGCCATCTTTGTCATCGTGATTCTCATAGCCGTTTTTGGATTTATTCAGGAGTACCGAGCGGAGAAAGCCCTTGAATCCCTCAAGAAACTCGTGGCCGTGCATGCCATTGTTCTACGCGACGGGGTCGAACACCAAATAGACAAATCAGATCTCGTGCCCGGAGACGTCGTTCTTTTAATGGAAGGGGATCGAGTTCCGGCGGATTGCCGATTGTTTGATGTATCAGAAATTCAGATCGACGAATCCAGTTTAACCGGTGAAAGCGTCCCCGTTCAAAAGCAAGGCGATGGCCTTCTTCCTGAAAAAGCCGGCATAAGCGAGCAACTCAATATGGCGTTCATGAGCACCATCGTGACGCACGGAAAATCGAAGGCCATCGTTACCGGAATTGGATTGAATACGCAGAT
Organism: Microcaldota archaeon; assembly: GCA_018819225.1. Classification (GTDB taxonomy): domain Archaea; phylum Micrarchaeota; class Micrarchaeia; order Norongarragalinales; family SBBD01; genus JAHJQN01. Next base: position 125,864 of record JAHJQN010000004.1, on the reverse strand, counting down.
CGGTCGCGTGGCCCAATTAGTTTCGGAAGCAGGGGAAACCCAGACGCCTCTTCAACGAAAATTAGACGTTCTGGGTAAGCAGTTGGGCGTCATTGCATTAGTTGCAGTGGCCATTATTTTTGTATTTGGGATACTGCGCGGAAATGATATGCTGGAAATGTTCGTATTTTCCGTCAGCCTCGCCGTCGCAGCCATTCCGGAAGGTCTTCCAGCCATTGTAACCATCACGCTCGCCATCGGCGTTCAACGCATGGTCAAGCGTCATGCCATTGTTCGAAAGATGGCTGCTGTTGAAGGTTTGGGGGCGGCAACGATCATCTGCTCCGATAAGACCGGTACACTCACAAAAAATGAGATGACGGTACGGCAATTATATACGGATGGAAAGACGTATTCCGTTACCGGGGAAGGCTATGCGTTGAATGGAATCTTCCAATCCGCTAAAAAAGAAAAGGTATCGAACCCCGGCAATCAATTCAAACACCTTATTCGAACCGCTATCCTATGCAATAATGCGAAATTAGATGAGCGGGATGGATCCGTTCACGTCATCGGCGATCCTACGGAAGGTTGTTTACTCGTATTAGGGCAAAAAGCGGGAATGGATTACCGTCACGAACAGAAATCCAGCAAACTGGTGCACGAGTTTCCGTTTGATTCCCGCAGGAAACGAATGTCCGTCATATACGCTGAAAACAACAGCCTCATATCGTATGCAAAGGGCGCGCCCGAATCCATTCTCGATATCTGCACCCACGTCATCACCGACGGAAAAAAAGTTCCGATTGAACTGGCGGACAAGCAACGCATCTTAAAACAGAACGCAGACTTTGCTTCCGATGCATTGAGAGTACTGGGTTTCGCATTCCGATCCGTTACCAAACAACCCTCTTATTCCATGAAGGACGTTGAAAATGGTCTGACGTTCCTCGGACTCGCTGCCATGAATGATCCTCCGCGGCCGGAAGTCCGGGACGCCATTGCCTTGACTCGATCCGCCGGTATCCGCGTGATCATGATCACGGGGGACAATCCCGAAACCGCTAAAGCCATAGGGAAAGAACTGGGCATGCTTCAAAAACGCTCGCTCGTTATTTCGGGAAATGATATGGATGACATGACGGATGAAACGTTATCGGAAAAGGTCAAGGATATCGCCATTTTCGCCCGCGTGTCTCCCGAACACAAAATGCGTATTGTAACTGCGCTACAAAAGCGAGGCGAAGTCGTCGCGATGACGGGTGATGGCGTCAACGATGCTCCAGCAATCAAGAAAGCAGACATTGGCGTCGCAATGGGCATTACGGGAACCGAAGTCGCTAAAGAAGCATCCGATATGGTCATAACCGACGATAATTTTGCCAGCATTGTGGCGGCCACGGAAGAAGGCCGCACGATTTTTGACAATATCATGAAAAGCGTCAAATACCTGGTTTCATGCAACATAGGAGAAATATTGACGATTTTCATTGCCATGCTCGCGTCCATCCAAATGCCCTTGATTGCTCTACAAATCTTGTGGATGAATTTTGTAACGGATGCCTTGCCTGCGCTAGCGTTAGGGTATGACCCGCCGGATCCGCAGGTCATGAAACGTCCTCCTCGAAAGAAGTCCGACAATGTATTGACGAGGGATAACATCGGCGGTTTATTACTCATCGGTTTCTACATGGCGATCGTTGCGCTGGCCTTGTTCATTTATGAATTACATCAAGGCTCCTCCTTGGAGAAAGCGCGCACCATGGCGTTTACGACCCTGGTCTTCTCTCAATTATTCCTGTCCTTCCACTTCCGTTCGGAAATAGGGGGGTTGTTTAAAGTAGGTCTTTTCAGCAATCGCTTCATATGGGGAGCATTTTTCGTTGGGGCCATATTGCAATTTGCGGCGGTCCAATTACGCGTATTAGAACCCGTATTCAAAACCGTGCCACTTAGCGCTTTCGAATGGATTTCAATTCTTTTAGTGGCCGGATCCCTTTTGGTCATCCTTGAATTCCTTAAGCGAGTGCGAAAAATATGAAAAAAATACTGACGTTCGTCTCGTCGAATCCTGAAAAGATCAAGGAAGTCCGTTTCGTTTTATCCCATACGGGCATTCCTTGTCGTTCTCAACGCATGCATCTTAATGAACCGCGCTTGGAGTCTCCGGAAGCCGTTGCTCTTGCCAAAGCCCGTTATGCGCATCAACGCCTTCATGTACCTATTATTGCGGAAGACACGAGTATTTACTTTAAGGCGTATCCGCTGTTTCCGGGATTGTACGCAGCGTACGCGTATGACGCGCTTGGTTTAGAAGGCTTACTTAAACTCTTGAACGGAAAACCGCGAGGGGCTTTATTCAAAACAGCTGTTGCCTATGTGGATGACTATCGGGAAAAAACGTTTATTGGTACGTGCATGGGTCGAATATCTCGTGCGGCCAGTCTTCATGGCGTACGCGGTCTGCGATTCCCGTACGAACGCCTATTTATTCCAAACGGAAGGAAAAAATTATTATCGGAAATGTCCGCAAAAGAAAAAGCAGAGATTTCTCATCGGCGCAAGGCCCTTGAAAAGTTTGCTAACTGGTTTATAACGAACGAACCACGTCGATGAGTTCATGCTCATCGAGATATGATTGAACGCTTTTTGGAACATATTCTCGCCATTCGTCGTTCCCTTGCTTCATCCATTCTCGTATTTTCGTTGCATTGATGTCCACGTTCGATGTCATCGCTTTGACGTGCATGAACGGTTTCAATAAGCGTTCCACCAACGGATTGCTTGAATAAACCGTGTCCGCATTCGGTACGCCTTCCCGTACCTTCTCGATCCATTCCGCATGAATCCCTTGATCTTCCAATGCCATGATCCGAATCATTTTATTAGGGGTGATTTCTGCCATGGCGCAATCCAACATGGCGCGACGTTCCGCTATTGAAAACGGATTTAACGAGGTCCTGCTTTCCTGAGCGGAGCCTACGATGATGACCACTCGATCGTGATGCTTCAAAATAGTCTGGATCGCCTGCATGTGACCGTTATGCACGGGTTGAAAGCGCCCGATAATCAATCCAGTTCCCATAATAGCCCATTGGGGAGCAAAGGGATTTAAACGCATTCAGAATTACTTCCCCATGGATTCTCTTTTTCATTTCCTGTTCGGATTCATCGCCGCTTTGGCTCTTGATTTGCACAAACGGCACAAGTTGTGGTTCGTGGGTTTGGCGGCATTAATGGGCGTCTTACTCGATTTCGACTATTTCTTAACATCCACCACGCTTCGCCCGTTTCATAACGTATTCATCGCCATCGTATTACCCATAGGCCTATTCTTCATATTGCGTCATTTCAGGTCGCATTGGAGTGCTCGCGAACTGGAGTTCTTTTTCTTGGTCATGGCGGCCATGTTGACCGGTCATTTGGTGGCGGACATGTTCCTAGATCACGAAGCCATCTTGTTTCCATTAACCGATGCGACCTTTTCTTTCGTTGACCTTCAGCACTTGATTCCGTTTGAATTCAAGCCCTTTATTTCACCGTTGGGAATCGCGTTGGTCGTCTACACCATCGTCATTCTGTTGATACGTTTTGCGGAAGACTACGTTTACTTCAGGGAACGGCGAAAACATTCGGTAGAGAAAAGCCTTGGAGAGTCCATGGAAAACTTTTTCTAATAGTGGTTGCATGACCAAATCCGTTATCATCCGGGCGAATGATTCGAGCGCGATTCGTCTGGCGTGCCGATGGCTTGCGAGAGGTCATCTCGTTATCGCGCCCTCGGAAACCTGTTACGGCATTCTGGCGGATGCGACTCAAACAGATGCCATTCGAAAGGTATTCCGTGCCAAGCACCGTTCTTCTGAAAAAAAGGTTTCCGTGTTCGTATCCGGATATGCCATGGCCACCCATTACGCGATCATTTCCTCGAGGGTTCGCCACCTGATGAAACAATTCCTTCCGGGTCCGTTAACCATAGTGCTTACGCCCAAGACTTCGCACGCCCTTTCCCCCGCGTATTTTAAGGATTCCGTAGCCATTCGCGTTTCCTCCCACCCATTTATTTCAAAGCTCGTTAAACAATACGGCAAACCCTTGACGGCAACCAGTGCCAACGTTTCCGGAGGTAACGAAATCTATTCATTTAAAGAAATTTTTCAAACGTTTTCTCATGAAATGGTTTTATTGGTTAATGGGGGAACCCTTCGAAAACAAGCTCCTTCAACCGTTTTGGACGTAACGCAAACGCCGTATCGTGTTCTTCGAAAAGGCGCTATCGACGTTCGCTACTGAATTTTTGGCTTCCCCCGCGCGGCGACCCTCGGAATGAGGATCTCCGGTTACCTGAACTGGGACCTCTTCCGCGCATGGGAGGGCCACGTCCTCCCATTCGGGCTGACGGCCTTCGTCGTTGTTCTTCCAACGAAGGGGGTTCTTCTGCCACGCTCGCCAGTTTACGCGTTTCCTTGTTTCCGCAATAAGTGCACGTGAGGATCCTACCATTTTCTTGAAGTGGCTGACGGCATTGCGAACAAAATGCTTTGACGACGCCGAGTCCTGGTTCCGTAAGGGTCAAATGCGTTCCCAAGGGCTGGATATCCAACACCTTCGCCTTTACAATGTCTCCAATGCGCAGGCATTCGCGAAAGTTTTCAATATACCTTCCTTTCGATATTTCGGAAATCCGTAAATAGGCGTATGAGGAACCGATGGCTCGTCGAGGCTCCGTATACCCCGGGCTGATCACGATCAAGGCGATGGAATCGTACACGTCTTCCACGCGTCCCATGACTTCATCCCCGACTTGGAGTATGCGCACCGTTTTCTTGGGATGGATATGCAATTCCATTCCATCTAGTTTTTTTTCTCCCATGACCGCGGAATACACGTCTCCTTTCTCGGAATAGGTTTGCTGATCCCCCAATACTTCTTCTTCAATTCCAAGATGATCCCCAGGCATAGCCACTTCCGGCATACGTTGTTCAACCTCATTCGTCAAAAGGACGACCTTCACCATAAACTCAAATAAAAAGTATCTTCTTCTTGCCGGTCCACGATTATAAACGTTTGGATAATCAAACCACACTCATACCGCAACCTTTATATAATGAGTTTGCGTTCGCATATTAGTAATACTTGCTTTCGTTATAGTATTTGTATGCTCGAGGTGATCCGGATGGACGCGACGTTTCGGAATTTGGAGGAAGGAGCTTTTCGGAAATTCAAAGCCAAATGTGCCGAGGAAAGCATTCCGTTAGGAAAAGCCTTATCCGCTCTAATGGCCGCTTGGTCCGACGGGCACGTTCGATTGAAGCCTCAAGGAAAAACGCCTGCACGTTCCGCTCACAAAACGGTGCGAACGCATCACTTAAACGATCTGGGTAATCATATTATGGTCTTGCATCAGTGGAATGCGTTGTCCCATCATTCCAAACACCACAAGCACCGCAAAAAAAGGTGAAGACGATGGCAGAAAAAATTATTCTACTCGACGGATTTTCAGAGAATGACGTACGCGCGTTCATTGAATTTTACAAAAAAAGTCACAATCTCCCCCCGGCCATCATTGCCGTTTCAACGGATGCCACGCGCCAATTACCGTTGAAGCAAGTCATTTTGACTCTTCAACAAAAACATGAAAGCGGGTGAAGTGCTTTTATAATTTGGTTCTCTTCTAAACAACATCGTGGAGGTGGCTTCTCATGGAAATCCACTGCGGAAAATGCAATAAAATGCTGGACACCGCGTTATGCAAGGAATGCATCGCTGAAATAGTGCAGGATGAAGCGAGCATGATGATGGAAAAAGTGAGTGCGATGGAGAGACGATTGGAAGCGGCTGAAGGCGAAATCGTTCGTTTGCAGCAAAAATGGTTGGATCGGAAATGATGGAGGAGCAATTTCATTTTTTCGCGCGATTGATTTTAGGAATTCTCGCGACATTTGCTATGGCGTTGATGGTTATCACGATTCGACGAATGCTTGCGTAAGGTGCGTATCATGAAATGGCGGGACTTGTTACCGAAGGATTCGGAAGTGATTCTTTCCAGCAGCGGCACGTTTGTTCTGGATGATTCCAAAAAGTCTCAACTGGGCATGCTGGTCCTTACGCAGGATAAATTGTATATTTTGTTAAACAAGGGATTTGTGAAGCAACTTCTTTGGATGTATGCGGCCATTCCGCTTAGTCGTCTATCCAATATCCAAATCGTCTCCAACATCGTTCGACTCCTTGATTTTAACTACTTGGTTGCCGAACAGGTCAAACACGTTTCATTTGTTTCCCTGGATGCGGAAGTGAAGCACATTTTAGAACGCATCGAGTACGTATCCGACAATCCCCGCGAATCCCCGTAAGTCGATTTCGGTAGTATTCAATGAAAATTGCCAAATTCGTTTCTCCCGTGATGTTGATGAATATTGCTATAGTGGGGACCTCACCTGACCGCAGAAAGTTCGGTAACATAGCCGTTCGAGCGTTTTTAAAACGTGGTCATCGAGTATTCCCAGTTAATTTAAAAAACACTTCAATTGAGGGAATTCCATTCTACAAATCATTGGACGCTATTCAAGAGTCTCTTGATTGGATTTCAATATACTTGCCGCCTTCCCTTACCGAAAAAATTCTTGAAGAAATCGCCCGGCTACGCACTCTCCCAAAAAGTATATACATTAATCCGGGTGCTGAATAAGTGAAAGTCAAGGAAAAAGTTAATAAACTAAAACTTCCGGTTAATTTCTCTTGTTCCATTCGAGCGATTGGTGAAGATCCCGGCGATTATCCTTGAAAAAAATCGGAAAAAAACAAAAAATGAAAATACGTTCCGCCCTTATTTCTGCTCGCCGGAAGGATCATACGCTGCCCGCTCAATTAATTCGGGATACGCCGCGATTGGTTCCGCTTCAAGTCCATGCGCTGTTCCTAAAAAACAGGGAAGGGAACGGATATTAATTCTCGTATTTCATTCATTCTTCACGTAATATGAGGCGTGAACGGAATGAAATCGGACAAACGCGTCGTGTGGGGTGCCGGATTGGTATTCCTTTTTATCGTGTTTACGGTATTCGTTCTCTTTCCTCATGCAGAAAAGTTCAAGAATAGCCAGTTGATTCCCGATCGTCTGGCTTCCGAACATTTTGGGGATGTGGATGCCTCAACCTACACAATGATTTACTCGTACGCCGAACAGCACATGGATCGCAATGATTTTCTTGCTTGGATTAATGAATGTCCACCTGATTTCGACTCCTATTCCATCACTGCAGCAGTAACGTGCATTACAGAACCCTTGCCTCCGAATGAACGAGTGGTCTGTGGTTCCGCTATAGATGCCGGAGCTGCTGCTCGTCGCTTTATCCAGAACACGAATCTAATTCGCTTGGGTTTCGGTGCTGTAGGCATTGTTTCTCCTGCAGAAACTGCTTATTATGATGCTCAAAAACAACTAAAATGGTGTCAGAATGCTTTATATTCCCTTGAATGAAAGATGATGTTTTATGCCTAAAGTCCCGTCCCCAGCGGAATTCCATCGCATTTTGAGTGAGGAAAGACTGTACCCGGTCCTTGCTAAAGACCACGTTTTGGTTCAGGTAGGAACTCAATTTGATGGCCTCTCCGTTGAACGGATTTTGCACCGGCAATGGGCAGATTTGGGCTTGGACCGCCAAATGGAGCATATACAACGACCGATTTCCGGAGGCCTCCATCGAGACTGGCGTGTCGTCATGCTTCGAGCTCTCTTGGAACGCCATGGACACGATTCCTCTCGATTCCATTTTGAACATTTACGTAAGAATAAGGAGTTGGTGGGTATCAAAATTTCTTTAAAAAAATAATGAAAGATATATGAATACCAATAATTTTAATCATTTAGAAAAGCTTCAACAGGCTTTAAACCGACGCAAAATCATTTCTAATCTTGAAAGGTCTCAGAGGCGTTTAGTGATTCGTCTCACGAACGATCATGCAGACCACTTACTAGCTGTCTTGAAAGATGAATATCCCGGTAAACAAGGAATTTTATTGCACGGGCCCATTTTACATCGCCTCTGCCAGGAAGCAGGTGTTCCGCGGAATGCCATTGAGCACACGTTAGCTACTGTGACCTACCGCGGTAGGGATAAGAAATCCATTAAATTAGGGCGGGAATTACACATTTATCAACATGGATGAATGTTTACGAGTATTTTGGACGATAAAATATGGTTCGTGAATCCGCTTCATTGCTTCTCTCACGAGTATTTAGTCGTGTTGGTGTGCAACATCATTGGGTCGGCAAGGGCTTAAGCATTCCTTTTACCCCTAATAATACTGAAAGACTCATTTCTTTAGCTGTTCATGCTGATGCAGAAATTCTTGGGCTACGTCCCGTAACTCCTGAAGCAGTCAAGGTCTTTACGCGATCTGTTCGCACGAATGTCGAATTGGGAAAATATGGGCAAGAATTTCCCAATGTGCACCGCTACCTGCTTCGGTTAGTAATGAATTTAGGGGCTCACGGACGAGAAGTAAACGTTATGCATGCTGCAGTAGGAAAAAAGAATTTTATTATCATTCAAGAACGAAAATGAAAAATGGTTCGTATGGGTATGAACGAGGTGGTTTTTTATGCAAGAACGCCCTTTAGAAAAGATCGGAAAGTTGTTGGATCAGAAACGCATTCCCTTCAAATTGCATGAAGATGGCCACATCGTGGTTCCGTTTCACCCCTTAGACTTCACGGTGATGAACGCGGCGCACGGAGAAGGGGAAGCTGTGCGGAGGTTAAAGAAATTCGTCGAGCTCGATACTGGTAAGTTGCAGTTGGTCCGCGGTGAGGACCCAATCAAGCTGGATTTGTTGTTGCTCGTGGATCGCAGCGGTGTGCAAAGGACGAAGATAGAAATAACGAAAAAAAGTAACCCTGAATGGGGGAAGCGGATTTTAAGGAAATGGCTTCGCAGGGATTATTCGGTTCCGAATCGTTTCTATCATATCAAGGAAAAAACGTGAGTTCGTATGGGTATGAACAAAGAAAATAAGGGTTTGGAACGATCTCGTTTGCCTCACCTTCAAGAGATGCGTGAACTTGCGCTTCCCGAAAAACTCGTGTTTAAAGCTCACCGGTTCGAAGGTCTTGTAGGAAAAACGGGTTTTCAAGCGGATTTCCAATTCAAGCAAGCGGACGGTTCCAATTATCCTGGCATGGGGATCACGGGTCTTGTCGTCCTCCATACTAAAGGCGTGGACATCGTCATTCAGGATTTTCGTTCCTGGAATTCACCCGCATCAACTCAGCCCGTGACTTTGCCCGACCGAAGCCGTAGAAACCAATTTGGTGTGGGCCGCCATTATTTCCGGGTTGAACACAAGTGGACGCGATCGCCTGGCGGCCGCGGAGCTCGAATCGAATACTTTTCCAACGATCCTACTGGCCAAACGCGCAATAAAACCGCTTTGTCTCCCAACGAGTACCCGTTCATGGAACATCTCGCGCGCCGTATCGCCGCCCTTCCCTTAAACTCTCACATCGCCCTTAACCCTAGACAAAGGAAGTTGTTGGAGAAATGCGCGGAAATGTTTAAACGATCCCATAACATAAAATAAGTGGTTCGTATGGGTAAGAACAAGGTGGTGAATAATGAATGACTTGTTAGCCCTGCTCTCCGTTCTTTTATTCGGGTGGTTGATTTCGGCTGTTGAAGTTCAATTAAAGAGAATAAATAACACGCTTGAAAAAATTGAAAAAGAAATGAATAGTTTAACCCCCATCTCGAAGAAAAAATAAGCGACCTCTTTGCCTAATATTAACAACGTAGCAATATAACGAGGTGATGTACGCAAGTCGTTTTCTTGGGATGATGGAACCGGAAAAACGAGGGTTTGGAGGTTTTGATATGGTGGTTTCATCATTTTAATGTGCTGGGGGAAATTGGGGCCATGGGGGCTTGCCTAAACGCTTCCTCCAAAGGCAAAGAAATCAAAAATGATAAAAAAAGGGATTGGCTATATTAAGATGATGGATGAGTTGATGGTTTGAAAACAGACGTTATAGCGAGATGGTATAAATGGTAAAAATGGTTGAATACGAAAAACTCCATAACTTGAGTCTCCGAAACAGATTGGAGGTTGAGGACTTATTGAAAGCAGCAGATCGAGGCGAGCGTTGGATAGGTCCCTATGAAGTCTCCGGATTCAGTAATGCGTCCGATTTCTTTGATGGAACGGATCATGCAGTTCATACCGCACGAGTCGATGGAAAATTGGTGGGCGTCGCTTTCTCACGAATCGGCGATCCGCCTAAACCAATAGTCTATTTTGGTTATGTTGCAGAAGCCCATCGGTATTTGGGAGTTGGAAGGCAATTGTTTCGTAATAGTTTGGATTGGCTAAGGAAAAGGGGGGTCAAACAGGCGTTCGTCCCTGTCTATAGGCCAGCAATCATCGCAAAGCTGACTTCACTAGGGTTTCGAAAGATTAAAACACCAGACACTCCTGAGGTCTCATTTTATATCCCACTTCAGAATAAGAGATCATGGGAAAAAATCCTATCCATTTAGTTCATATTCATAAGAACAAGTGAATAATGTGGCGGCAATTGTTGTTTACGTTAGAGGTCCTAAACGGCATGGAGGCGACGTCCAAGTGAGAATTCTTGACGCAATCACTGAAGTGGAATTAACGAGCAATCCGATTTCGGGAAATACCCTGCATGTGTGTAAAGGAATGAGAAATCTCGCCGTTCTGCAAAGTAAAAACAAAGGGTAAGTAGGCGAATTCGGTCATGACCGCTTTCTCTCCAAATGACTTGGCCCGGCACGCGTGGGCTTATAAACGAGGCAATTTCGAGCACTCCGACGGTGAATGGCGCGTAGCCCGAAAAGGCAATCTAGTCACCGTTTCATACGAGAACGTGAAAGGATTGGAGCAGGGACGCTTCGCACCCATCCTCATCTTCCCTCGAGCCGAACATTTTCATGCCCACGAAAAATCCGGGGCTCATGTTCACCCGCACGGTCCGGCCTCGCGGCACCTGGGTTCCATCGGAAGTCTCCACCTCGTATTCAAACGGATGCGGGAATCAAGCGAAAACCCGTCAATGCTCCGACTCGTTGGAGTGCAGGGCCACTCGAAACACTACGCTTTCCCGCTTCCTCGGGGTCTTCCGAAAGAGTACCAGCGATGGCGCGTGACCGGATTCCAAACCGCTATACGCGTTGCCCGATTAATGAACACCCGGTTCCTGGTTCCTGAGAATTTTTTGGAATCCCAGAAACCAATTCAAAGGGATTTGAAGCAGGCCATTAAGGCGGAAAAAGCCCGCCTTCACGTGCACAGGGACCCGTATACACGACGCGGGACTTTCTGGGTTGTAATACCCTCCGAACAAAAAAATCGCGGGACATTGGAATGATGAGCCTTCATTTATCGAAGAAAGGAAGGGAACGCGCACGATTCGTGGAAGGACTCCTCGAAAAACACGTTGCAGTAGTATGCGACCATGGGACGCGCAGTGGTTATATTAAACGATTATTGCAAATTCGATTTGATTTGGCGAATCATCCCGTTCGGGTATTTGTCATTCCGTTACAACGCTTGTCAGAAGCTCGTCGACGAGAGTATATACAAAAAGCCGATGCATTCGTGACTCCTTCGGATCGATCGGAAATTCTTTCTCTCGCAGAGAAATCTTTACGGCTCCAACGTGACAAAGGGGCCGTAGAATACGCAAAAAACTGGAAGTTGTTAGTAACGGAAGCCGGGAATCGGCCCATATTTCCGTTTATGGTAAAAGGGGGCGATTTAGTGCCCATGCATGAATTGTGGTGGAGTATAGCGGAACACCTAAAATTAGTGCCGGGACATAAGTAAAGCTGGATGGTTATGCCAAGGCCTCGCGAATCAGAAAATGAAGAATACATACGCCGATACGTTAGCACTCATCATGATAAAATTCGATCAGGAGACCAAAACCATGTACAGCGCGAACTCATCCGCGTAATACAACATGCCCAAGAACCCGTTTTTGCTAGAGAGGCTTTATTCGCAGTTTATTTAAAAAATCAAATCGGGTACGCGCAGTGAGCTTTGGCGGTCGAAAAATGCGTATTGAAGGGAACCTGGGCGATAATATGCGTTTGACTCTATTCGTTTCTCGTGAAGGAAGCAAACCGCTGCACGCCCGCATGGGCATTCATTGGGTAACTGAAGGATGGAATAGAGAACATTTTGAAGACCGCGATATGGGAATTCACTTTTCGCTAGCGCGCCCGAAAGATATTACAAATTACGAAATTGTGGGATCATTGATAGATACGATGGATCCGGGCGGAGGAGTCCCTGGTAAGCGTTTAGCTTTAATGAAGATGTAGAAAATAATTTCTGATTTAATACAGACGGCCAGACAAGCAGATTAGTTCATACAATTAATAACAAGTGATTGAATGCCAATAAAAAAGCTATACCATAAACCAGTTGAATTTTTTAGGCAAGATCCCTATGGAGCGGGGCAGCCCCAGAAGGACGTCGTAGTCGTTTGCTTGGCTGGAGACCGCAGTAGCCAAATATCGAGGGAATTGAATGCCCATTTTACTAAACAAGGTCATAACGTCCGAGCCCGCTACCTTCCCATTTCTTCTGCAATATACTCACATCGCGATCGAATTTGGCCGGACATCGGAAACCCGAATGTCATTATCGGACCCTTACCAAAAAAAAGAACTCCGGAAAATGGTCGAGAATTCAAGCGAAAGAAAAAAAAACCCGGCATGTACAAAAACTATCCCGAATTCGTTCTTTCTCACCCCGAAATTCCATACTTATTTTTTGTTGACAGACCCGGATTTTTTTCGGTGAGAGACGCTTCTGGTTATAAGGATCCGAAGCTACTGGTCAAGGAGATTATTCGAGCATTGAAAAAACAAGGCAAGTTGCAAGTTAGTACCAAAAGGAACGGTAATAGAAATGGTTAAATCAACACCTAAATCGAGGGAATGGGAAGGATTCGTTGATCGAGTGCTATCGACCCATCACGAAAAGATTCGGGAAGGGGATTTGCATAATGTCCGCAGAACGCTATTGCGCGTTCTTCCAAGGGTTACGGCCCCTGGACGAGTAAGAGAAGTCGTATTGCACTTATTTGAAGAGTCTAACCAGATCCGTGCCGTTCATACGGGTGGGCTTACTCACCGTGTTGAAGGGGATTTAGGCGACAAAGTCCGACTTACCCTATCACTTGAACCACATCCCCACCAAAAAGGTCATTTTCCCGCCAGCCATTTTAGATTCGTGGCAAATGGTTGGAAATCCGAGACATTTGGTCCCCAAGATGTAGGCGTTCTTTCAACACTGGCTGCACAGAAAAAGGGATTTGCGTTTCGAACCGAGGAACCTGAAGGTGGCGGCGGATTTGATCAAGGAGGCGGAGTTCCGCTTACCAGCATAGCACTACGCATATTAAGGAAAAAAATTGGTTTATTGCAACATCGAATGGAACGATTATAATAGCTAATATGTCGAAAAAAGAAGTGAGATCATGCCGAAACTTGTGAAATTCCGTGAATTGCAGCACTTGGACCAGGGTCACCGGAAACAAATTCTCGATTTGTTGAAATCGGAACGCGAACACGCGGTTTCGGAGCGATCGGTCAAAGCATTCTTTTCGTCACCTAATCGGTTCATTCATGCCGCTTTTAGGGGAGGTCGAATCGTGGGATTCGCGTTAACCAGCATAAATAAGGAACGGGGTCGTTTGTCGTACGTATTGGTTGAGCCCAGCGAACGATATCGAAACATTGGGAACCGATTGTTTTTATCCACTTTAAACGGGTTACGGAATCGCGGAGCAAAAACTGCCAGCATTCGTCGCGTGGAAAACAACCGCATTATCCGGAGTCTTCGCTTGTCCGGATTTCCGGAAAGAACGGAATCCGTTAATCCCGCCCAAAAACGCTTCGACATACCTATTGGAAATGCAGCGGAATGGGCGCACGTTGAACAACGCGTAAGAAAATTTCCTTGAAATTAATCCGGAGGAAAAGCATTTGAACACCCATGTATCTATAATATCATGAACAAAGAAATCCTCGTGGTTTGCGATCACGGCATTTCCAGTAATGCAGTTGCGAAAACATTGCAAGCCATATTTACGGAAAAAGGGTTCGAGTTCGATGTGAAATCGCGTGGCGTATTCGCTCGGAAGCCTTCCGCGACGGATTTGGAGAACGCCTCTGTAATATTGACTCCGTTTCTCCCCGAAGAACTTCCTAAGATGAAAAAAGCTGGATTGAAACCGGAGTATGCGGATGCCTGGGACTCGTTTTTCAAGAGTGTGGGCGAAAAAGCGGTTCAGACGTATTTCGACAACGAAAAAAATGCGTTTGTGAATCCTGAAGTTCTCGTTAAACGAATTACCAAAGCGTAACAAATAATGCAGGCGATCAAACCGTGGCGGAACGATATGAAATTCAAGCCCTCCAAAAACTTAACGAGAGAGACCGAGCTCAAGTACGTCGATTTCTCAGCGGCGACACGGGTGCACCGGTATTACCCAACGAAGCGGAATCTTATTTCAGGGAAAAAGAAAACATCGTTCACGCCGCTTATTCGGGTAATCGAATGATTGGTCTAGCCTTTTCACGCATTCAATCGAACGGTCGCGGGGGAATGGACACGCGACTTATTCACCAACAAATTCGAGATAATACGATACGAATCAAGCTGCGGTTGGAATCATTTAATTGGTTACGGAAACAAGGAATTCGCCATGCATCTATTCCGGTGATTAATACGAAACTGATGGATCACTTCCATCAAATGGGATTTCGATCCACCGATAAACAGGGAAAAGATTTTGAGCGATTTCACCTTGATTTGTCGGTTCCGACAACGTTCGAGTGTTTACAAACCCGGTTGGGGAAAAAAGCCAGGCCGGTATAAGGATGATGAGGAATGCCATTGCCCTATTCTTCTGGTCCGTTATCAAAGCATCACGTGTATGCTTGGGAAAAAGAGTACAAGTCGGGGAGAGGAAGATGGCGGGGAACCACGAATTTCAAACTCGATCTACCGGAAGGAAGCCGAATTCTCGAAGTCGGGTGTGGCAATGGAAAACATTTGAGCTCTCTATTCAACAAAGGATTCGAGCTATACGCCATTGATGTTTCTCCAACTGCTATTTCTTTAGCCAAAGAACGAGCTAAATTATTCAAGGCAAAAGCGAATATCACGGTTGGCGATTTGTGCACACTTAATTTTCAACGTAATTTTTTTGATGTTGTTTTCTTATTTCATATTGTCGGACACCTTAATCTAAGTGAACGCGAGGCCGCTATTGCGGAAGCCTATCGTGTTTTGAAACCCGGGGGCTTATGCTACTTCAAGGGTTTTGAGCGAACGGATTTGCGCAGCGGAAAAGGGGAAGAAGTGGAGCCGGGGACATTCCGTAAAGGAAATAACGTTTGGGTTCATTATTTTGAAGAAAAGGAAGTCCGTGAGGCATTCCAGAGAGAAGGCTTCAACATGGAATCGTTGGCATTAGATGCCTATAAACACGTATTTCATGGAACGCCCCACCGTCGGTGTGAGATTAAGGCGGTTTTCCGGAAATAGAAGGCGAAATAATTGAAAGATAAATCACCCATTACACTCCTCAAGCTTGGAGGCGTTATTCTGCTCTTTCTCGCGGTTTGGTTTGGGTTGAGGAGCGCGTTACGGGGGGAGTTGGGAGACCGGGGAATACCCGTACTGGCGGGATTTTTTTTAATAATGCTGGTCATGTGGATTAGAAAACGCAAACTCTCTAAAGCTCAATGAAGCCAATAACGAATACATGTTTAAATTGTTTTACTTGTTTGCGTTAATTATTTTTTTCAATCGGGAACGATACTCTTTCAATTGGAATTATATAGGATTAGATTATCAAAAGGGTTATGGCCCCGAAAAAGCAAAAACACGAAGAGTGGAGGTGGCCCACCCGGATACCGAATTCGGTAACGGAATCCCGTCGTTTGGTTGGGCGGAGTCCGGAATGGATTGAACGAAGAATTCAAAAACAGTTGAGAGCCCATCAGGATCAAATCAGGCATTTGGAAAATATACATAGGGAGAAAGAAGCCGTCCATCTCACCGCTTCGATTGAAGCCCAACGAATGAAACCATACGAACACCATTTGCAGATCTTGTCGCAAAACACGGAGTCCATTGAAAACCGTATGGCGATATATCAGAATCGGGGTAAAACGCCGAATGTTGAGATACGCCCTTTATCCAATGAAGACGTTTATTCCCTAAGCCAAAAATTACTGAGAAAAGAGGGGCTTGAAAAAACTCAGATTGTCCCACATTATGGCCGCTCGATTCTGTGGGCAATGCAAGCCGCCCGTCACTGCGAAAGACCATGGATCGTCCTCCTCAATGGAGGCAGTGACGGATTCCTCATCATTGCGACCAAAGAGCACAATAGGGCTCCTTTCGTCATTTTGAGCCCCGAGGGAAAACCTCGTCGCATGGCTGCCCTAACCCGAATTATTTCTGAACAACTCGGAAAGTCGACCCGAGACAAGGTCATCGTAAAAAAAGCAAATCCATTTCTTGAACTGAGGTTGACGAAGGAGCAGGGATTTACGGATTATCGTAGAGGGGACAAGTGGGATGGAAAATGGCCAATGGATGATGATCGGTATGCTTCCCCGCTCATTTCTTTGGAACACGTATTTACTTCCCCAAAACCCTCACTCGTTAGAAAATTGAAAGAATTTCGAAATTCATTGCCGAAGGGCGTAGCGATTCGAGTCGAAAACTACCATCCATACCTACATCGTTCCGACGCGCTTCAAGTGCTCAAACAATGGGCACCTCAGATGCACAGAAGAACTGGTGAAGATATTGGAACGGCTATTGCAGCTCACCAAATGTACCTTCGATTTAAATCAACCGCAACTCATCCCTTGTACATGGTTTACCTAAGCTACACCGGTTCTCGAGGACGATCGAATCGGCGCATTCCCTTCGGATTTGCGGCCTATGAACACATAGGGTATTTTGGTCCAGGCGTCGTCCGGGAACTCCGAAGAGAAGATCTTCCTCGTGGACATCCTTTTCGAAACACGATTGCCGAGTTAACTCGAAGCGGACTCGGTGTCACTGGAAGTCGATTGAATGCAACCGCGGATAAACGCGAAAAAAAAAGATTGGGAGAATCTCGAGAAGAATGGGTAAAGCGAGAACAATTGCGACCCGTATATGCCGCTATTGCATTGATTACACCAACGAAATTGGAGCTTCCGGCGGGATTGGGGGGTGAAATGGTCAGACAAGCCGGAGCCGCACTTGTTTATCACACGCTCCAGAAGATACATGACCGATTGCCTGATGGGAATAAGAGCATTGTTTCAGCAGGAGGATCCGAAACAGAGAGACTTAGAAAATTTCGATCAGAATTGGGGGTTGTTGGATGGCTGGGAAACCGGCATCTACTGTATTACCCACCGAACTGGCGCTTCCATAATGCCATTCGACGGGTCGGAGACCTTGGCAAGCGGATGACCCGCGTATTTATGCGTTCTTCAAAGGAACCCGCTGCCTGAACGATTGAGTCCACTTCATTTTCTTACCTCCGCGCCACATCAGCTCGAACTGTTTGCGGTACGATTCCGAGATCTGTTTGCTGCGGATTTTAATGACATATCGCGGCTCGGTCCAAATGATGATCGTAACCAAGTTGCCGTCAATCAGGATGTTCGTTGGATTGAAGAATTCCGGAGGAATAAATCGGTATTCGGTGGTCTTTCCGCCAGCGAATCCCGTTGCTCCCTCGAACGTGATCATCTTTTCTTTCAAGTTTTGTTTTTCCAAATTTCGTATGAACCATTCACTGAAGTACGGATCCTCATTGATAAAGTAGGAGTCGTCAATGCCCATTCCCAAATGAGGCACCCGGGTTCGCTTTAATTCCACCAGAATGTCCCGGAAGGCTTTCTTCAACGCCTTGCGTCCCCGATAAACTTCAACGGTCGCCACTTCCCGTTCTTTCGGAGAGAATTTTGACAGTTCGACTACCACTTGTTTCACTTTCTGAAGACGTTGTTCATAGTAATCCTCCAACGAACGGGGGTTCGCGGCCTGGAAACGTTTCTTTCCTTCGACAAGAATGTAACTTGTCAAACCTTGCTCCATCAACGTATTCAGGCAATCGTATACCGACGGCCGATAGATGCCCGAGGCGTTGGAAATCTCGTGGGCGGTGAGCGGCCCCTTTTTCAGAAGCGAAAGGTATACTCTTGCTTCGTTCTTGGTGAGGCCCAGTTCGATCAAATCCTCCTCTAACATACTTATTTGTATATACGTCGTTATTTTTTAAGTTGTCGGTTGAATGACGACATGCTATTATATTTATAAACCCCCGTAAATAGTGGAAGTGGAAAAAAATCATGGAGGCTACGTCTTGGATTATCAGCGCGTTTTCATCCGTGATCATGATCGGATTTGTTGCATCCGGATGGTTTCTCTGGCGGTTCTTTAACCGCGAATCCCCGAATGGAGACGTTCACTAGGAGGCAAACCCATTGCGCCCCGCTCTTCTTTCGAATTCGTTCGGAAAAGGGCGGGGTCCCGCTTCTCATATCTCTAGTGGATACGCCCTCGAGGCATTGTTTTTTAAATAATTAACTAGCATCCTGCATAATTACCCATGGACTATCAGGGAAAGCTAATAACGTTCGAAAACGAGAAAGAAGCCTGCGCTGCCTTTCTGGATGCTCGGGCATCCGCGGGTGGTGCACGAATCATGGCACCCAAAGCTGTTTTTCGAATAATATTTCTGAAAAGCGTTCGTAATGCGGTGGCGAACATCCTAAAACAGGAAATGTTAGCTGTAGGAGGGGATGCGGCGGTTTCCATTCATGCGGTGGACTGTTCCGAGCCCACTACTGACGTATACCTTTTGGGAACGCTTCAGCAACACCGGCGTCTGCTTAGGAAAATGAGGAGCCAGGGAATCGGAATAAAAGGGAAAAACGATTATTCGCACAAGTTTGAAGAGTATTTTAAGTTGGCGGAAGAGATAGAAAGAGTTTTAAAATCTGCTCCGTAAAAGCATTCTTGTTTTCTGCACTGTTTATTGTATCGAGGGGGGTGGGTTTGCGTGGATTGGAATACGGTTTATAGTCGGAAGCGCGTGCTGTTTATAGTGATTTTTGGCGTCGCCGCATTGATTGCCCAACAAATCAATTTTTCCCAAGTTTTAGGCGCTGAAAATCAATTCTTTACGATGTTTCAGTTTCTCGGACCGATTGCAGGCGGATTTTTAGGTCCAATCGCTGGAGCAGCTTCCGTATTGCTGGCGGAAATCGGCGGTTTTCTATTGCTTGGAAAAGACGTGACGTTCGTCAACCTGATGCGGTTAACCCCCATGTTGTTTGCCGCATACTATTTTGCGACCCGAACCGCCAAAATATCGCGAATCGTACCGCTTGTAGCCATGGCCGCATTTTTATTGCATCCGGTGGGCGCTGAAGCCTGGTATTACTCGTTATACTGGTTGATACCCGTCATCGCGAGTTTCCTGCCTGAAAACTTGTTCATGCGATCCCTGGGAGCCACGTTTACCGCGCATTCGGTTGGTGGAGTTGTTTGGATTTATACCTTTCCCACAACCGCTGCATTCTGGACCGCACTCATTCCCATCGTCGCATTCGAACGATTGATGTTTGCAGGAGGAATAACCAGTTCGTTCATCGTGGTTAATACGGTGCTACACCGGTTCGTAAGCGTGATTCCCGTGAACGCGTTGTGGATTGACGCGAGGTACGTACTGACCCGACAAGGACTCGGCTTGAAGGCGTAATCAAACGCCGTTCCTTTTCTCTTTAGAATTACTTGTGTCTACTTATTTTTTGATGGAAGAGCAAAGCTTATTTAGGCGTAATTCATACTTTGTTCATGAACCACTTACTCAAAATCGCCATGGTATTGCTGCTTGTTTCCAGTTCTTCTGAAGCAGCCATCCAACACCTCTATGGAGCCTATCGTTGGGAAGTCTCCGATCATCGCGGCCAGACGGTTCAAATCGCTGATGACGGACTCGGCGGCGCATTCGTGACATGGGTGGATGACGCAACGGTTAATGGTTATGCGGATCCACAACCTTTTGTAAATCATTTCAATAGTTTTGGGAGACCGTTATGGAGTCTTGACGTAAACTTTTCTCCATGGAGCCACGGGCTAATGTCTGCGAGTGATGGCGCAAATGGAGTATACATGGTTTGGGCAACAAACGTGCCGCCTGCTTATGGATATGACTATAATCTGTACGCTGCACGATTGGATGGGAATGAAAATATTATTTGGGGAAAAACCAGAATCCATAACTCGGATGAAGGAAAAAACTATTTGAAGGATATGTTTACGGATTCCGATGGTAACTTCTATGTCGTTTATACTCGCTGTCGAAACTCTGGTGATTGCGGAAAACTAGGTTCTAGTGTGGCTGATTTATGGGCCTTAAAAGTAAGTCCGACGGGAACGGTTTTATTCAGGACGTTAATCAAGGAATCGATATACGCTCCTAACTCTAATTCAGGAATGGCCGGTGGCATCATCGACGGGAATGGAGGCGTATTTGTTTCATGGCATGATACTTCAGATGGAAAAATCTACTTGATTCGTTTGGACGGGAGTGGAGATGTTGAAGTGGGCTGGCCGGCAGAAGGTTTTTTGATTCAGAATCATAATCCGGCTTGGGAATGGCAATCATTTGCATACATAGCGCGTTCTAGTGACGGATACACTTATGTTGGAATAAACTACCGATTACCAGGAAGCGAATACCGCGTGCGTTTCCTCAAGCTGGATGAGAATGGCTCACCTGCTCCAGTGTGGGGAAGTACGGGTATAGACCTCACGCTTCCAAACAAGGGGTTCATTGAAAAAATATTGCCAGATAACGAAAATGGATTTTACTATATTGGAAGGACTACCGAAACGTTCGTCAATGGACAAGGATACCATGGCCGTACATTTTTACAGCGCGTTCAGGCGAATGGAACCATCGCTCCAGAATGGACTACGCTAAAGACGATCGATGATTCTGCTTGGAGCATTGATGCCACCATGGATTCGTTAAACGATGTCTATCTTCATTATGCGGACGTAACCATCGGGGCAGATCGATACTATTATGTAACGAAATACCTAAGTAATGGCGTTAAGGATCCGTTATGGAACCCAAACATCATACTTTCCACGGACAGCTCTGGATTTGGTTTTCAAAGCGTTAAATCGATTCCGGATAGCGGCGGGGGAGTCATCATGGGTTTCGGCAAGAAAGGAT
Source organism: Microcaldota archaeon (assembly GCA_018819225.1). Classification (GTDB taxonomy): domain Archaea; phylum Micrarchaeota; class Micrarchaeia; order Norongarragalinales; family SBBD01; genus JAHJQN01. The sequence goes on along the minus strand of JAHJQN010000004.1, from coordinate 104,578 downwards.
CGGACATCCATGGGTTGCCCCCCACGAGCGTCCTTGCCCAACGGTTTAATGAAAACATTCCCCTGGTTCTCGGAGACATTCTTTGCGATGAAGGGGATGGATTCGTTAATTGCACGAATGCACGGTATATGGAAATGATTACCGCAGTGGGAGCGGAATGTGCGGATGAAGACTGGGGTGTCGATTACGTAGATTTCCGATTGATTGATCCGGACATGATCGAACGCGCTTCCGGATGGTATACTCAACAAGAGGGGGACTTCTATAGCTTACAGGGACTAAATGTTCCCGTCGATAAAGGGGGGGCTTGGCGGTTAAGAGCCACATGTCACGGATTTCCCATTGAAACCACAAGCAGAGACGAAGTTTGGGAAATCAACTCTAACTTACCTCCAATAATTAGCTCTATCGAATGCGATTCTACGGGTTCAGAAAATTGGGGGGACTGCACGAGTCTTGTTTTTGAAGAAACCGTTTACCAAACACGGACAGAATGCACGGATCCAGAAAATGCTTTAGACCTCGTTACGCTATCGATGACAAACCCTGCCAGTTCAGAAGTCTTCAACGACAACGCGGTTCAAGTACCCGGAACCGATTTTTGGGTATTAGATCACTCCGATGTACCATTACTGTTTGAAGGCCTTTGGCTGGTAGATGCTACGTGCGTGGATAACGAATCTCAAAGCGATTATCTTCAAGAACAATGGATCATTTCTGCTACACCCGGTGGAGAAAACATACCTCCTTCTGCAAATGCAGGAGGAGACGTGTTTACGTGGGTAGGCATTGATGTCAACGTGGATGGAAGTGCATCCCATGATCCGGACGGAACGATCGTCGCCTGGTTATGGGAATTAAATGATACTACCGACTGCATTTTGAACGGACAACAAACCGATACGTTTAACGTCATGTGCACGGAAGAAACGACTCGTTTAGCTATACTAACGGTGTGGGATGACGGCGGCCTTTCCGATTCGGATGAAGCCAGTATAACCATTCTTCCACCAGGCGCTCCACCCATTACGCCAACACCCGATCCGGGAGGAGATGGCGGGTTGCCAGGTGAATATCAAGAAGCAAGCGTGTTATCCCTAGCCTGCCCGCGCATTACTGCGTCCGATCATACCCGCATAACCGTTCAATGTATCGTTGAAGGAAAAGCATGTTCGGGCGTCGTTTTAAGCGGTGCTCCTCATCAATTGGAAGCAGTAAACGGAAACGTATTCAGGTATATCGTTGACACGCCACTGAGCATAAACTATGAAGTCCGTGCTTCTTCAGGGGTCGGAAGCGATTCCTGCGACATTCAAAGAACCGGAATCGTTTCAAGCCGAACACCGGAATGGCATCCCATCATGATTCTCTTCATTATAGGCATTGTCTCCCTGATCGTTCGGAAGCGCATTTCTAATCTATCAAATAAAAGCTTATCTTTTGAACGCCGGGGAGGAGATTCGAACTCCTGATCCCTTGCGGGAACTGGTTTTCAAGACCAGCGCAATAACCGCTCTGCCACCCCGGCCACGCGCATAACTTCTGACAGGCCAAGTATTTTAAACTTCAGAATACCAGGTAATTGAAATAAGGGCCCATAGCTCAACCAGGACAGAGCGACTGGTTCCGGTCCCACTTGCTCTTTCACTTTTTATTGGAAGAGACGGAAGTCGTGGCTTCGGTCCCGGGAAAAGGGCTAGTCCTTTTTCCTTCGGCGCAACAGCGTGATGGGGGAGAGACCAGTAGGTTGCGGGTTCGAATCCCGTTGGGCCCGCTTTCTTTTTCTTTGGTCGAGCTTTCTTCATAAGAAAGGTCGTTCGGAATCCCGTTGGGCCCGCTTTTTTTCTTAAATTGAGTGCATATTATTCAAATGCAACTTTTGGTCGACTTTTTTGAAAAGGCCGTCCGAGCGTTTATATAGTTATTTTATGTGATTAGTGGGAAACCACATGTGGCTCGCCCTTTTGTTTGTACTATCCAGCGTACTACTCGGGTTCGCCATTTCCGTTTACTTTCCAACCAAGAAATCCGTTTCAACATTTCTGGCCATCGGAATGGCGTTGGGGCTTGCCATCACTACGTTCGCGACGTTCCTTTTATCATTAATCGTCCGCGAATTGGATTTCTTAATGATTCTACGAGTAGTCATCATGAGTGTCGGCGTCTCAACTGCATTATTGAATTCGAACAAGCGGTGGCAAAAAGGATTACCCGAACTTTCACTGAACGGAATTTCTTACGGATTCGCAGCCGCATTAGGCGTATTTCTTTTATTGGCGTATTTCAACTTTCTTTCATTCAACGTGGACTCGAGCGGATCCATTTACTCCATTCAAAATGCCTGGGGGGACTACCCATTTCACGTCAGCATCATCAATTCGTTCGTTCTCCGCGACAATTTTCCACCCATTTACCCGAATCTGGAGGGCGCGGTCATGCGGTATCCCTTTCTGTTTGATTTCCTTTCAGCCATTTTAATTGTTGGAGGCCTGTCGTTGCAGCATAGCATTATTATTCCGAACTTGCTCTTGCTGTTCGCTCTCGTATTCCTTGCGAGATTATTCTTCTCAACACTTTCCGGAAAAATGAAGTATGTTGCCGTGTTTGCGATACTCCTATTCTTTATTAACGGGAATTTCGGATTCCTGTCCTTCATTGAAGACATTCAAGGCGCTCCGGATGTCGGTGCGTTCTTATCACGACTTCCGCAAGACTACTCGAAAATTCAAGACCAACACATTGAGTTCATGAATCTCGTTTATTCCGTATTCATTCCCCAACGCACCGTATTGATGGGCTTCGCTTTATCCCTTGTAGCGTATTGGTTGTTGGCGCGCATTCATTGGAACGAAGCGAAAAACAACGAATATTATTTACTCGCGTTCGTTCTAGCGTTGCTTCCCCTTATCCACATTGCTTCATTCGCTATCGCGGGTTTCGTAACCGCTTTCTTGCTGGCATGGCGTATTTTTCAAAAAAAGAAATTGGAGAAACCCGTTCTTTTCTCAGCGATATTTGGCTTCCTCCTAATTTTACCACAGCTGTTATGGATAAACGAACAACCCCGCACCGAAACGTTTTTTGAATGGCAAGCCGGCTGGCTGGCCAATACGACCAATATAGTGGATATAGGCGTTTTCTGGATCGCGAATACGGGGTTATTGATTCCGCTTGCATTGATTGGATTCGTGTTAGCGGACAGCAAGCTTCGAACGTTCTATATCCCGTTTGCCCTCGTGTTTCTAGCGGCCAATATCGCGCGGTTCCAGCCGTGGGATTGGGATAACATCAAATATTTTGCGCACTGGCTACTCCTCACCGCTTTCCTTGCATCCATTGCCTTATCACGAGCGTTCACGTGGTTGGCTCATAGGATTCGATTGAATCGCTTTCTATCAACGGGGATCGTTTCGATCATGTTATTCATAAGCATCTTTTCAGGAATCCTCACGTTCATGTACTGGAATAATACGTCGCACGTCTTGTTTCACGCTTCCGATATTCACGCCGCGCAAAAGGTTTCCGAGACTACCGAAAAAAATGCGTTGTTTCTAACCGCCTCCAGTCACAACCACTTCATTTATTCACTGGCAGGAAGACAAGTGGTTATGGGTTATGAAGGCCATATGTGGTCGCATGGATTGGATTACCAAAACCAACGGAAACTAGTCAACTCGGCCATCGAACGCGGAGATCTGTCCGGAGTACACGGAATTGATTACGTAATAGTGAGTCCGTTCGAGCTAAGCAAGAACCGAAACCTCTCCCGACAAATCCGTCAATCGAATGCCTTTGAAGTCGTATGGGAGTACGAGGAAGGAAACCGGCGTTACGAGCTATTCAAGGCCGTTCCCTAATTGCTTCGAAGAATTCGTATACGGCTGCCACTCCTAGCGCAGCCAAAATAATAAGGGGCTCCTGCAAGTGAACCAAGAAACGGTCCATGAATACGCGAATGCCCACCACGTCATTCTTGACTGCAGCTACGCCAGCTCCGAACACCGCGAACGTGAACAAGAAGGAGGAGTTCGGCAATTGCATAAACGTCGGCGTGTGGGAGATAAATGCCACGAAAATGACGATCATCAATCCCAGTACAATGGCCGAGCCAAGGCTTTGAAGGCTCACGGAAGCCATCGAATAGTTATTGAAATGAAAATACGTTGCCAAAGCCACGACCAAGAATAACGCCGAGTTACGCAGCCCAAACTGCACTTCATTCGACAAGGATCGGAAGCGATGGGACTGGGAAGCAACGAGTTCCAGTAACCGATAACCCACAAACGTAAGCCCCAACAACGAAAAAACGGTTACGATAATGCCAGTTTTAGTTAGAAAGGAGTCAACGGTCACCAAACCCCCTTCATGATACTTGAATTGAGCGATATCAAAGATGTTGAACGAGTTCATGACGAAATAGTGCCATAAAACGTACGAAGCGAGTCCCAGGATCGCCACAACCACTGCCAGACGCGCGATTTTGAGCTCGGAAAGCGCAGAAGACGTCATCATGCGCGCAGTTCCCACTCGAATATTCTTCGCCTCACCAATCAAATAGAACAAAAAGGCAACGGCAGCATACACGCCTACCGCCCCCACAAGAAAAGCAATTGCTTCCTGGTGAACCATGGCGATTCCAAACGTGATCAACAACGCCGGCCTCCACTTTTCGGAGAATATAGCAAGGAAGGCAACGGGGAGCAAGACCATTCCCAGTGACTGCGGTAGCGGTCGAACCGTGTAAATCAAGAGTTCTCCAGGAAAACTCGCCAGAAAAGCAGCCGCTATTCCCGCGTTCAAGCCGAACAAGCGCTTCGTGACCGCGAAGAACCCTAGCGGCACCAATATCGCAAACAACATGACCGCCAACCGAGAAATAAAGTCAATGGACAAGCCAGTAAGCAACACGGAATTCGCGATAAACAAGCGGTAAAACGGCACGTAAAGGTTCGGAATCCCTCCGCCATACGAATAATCAATCACGGGGTAAGACGCGTGTTCTAACATGTGCCGAATGCTTGCCACGTGAATGAACGTGTTCCCGTACGTGGGCATCGTAAACTCTTTCCAGACCATGGAATGCGTATACAAACTCAACGCGACGGCTAGAAGCAGCAGCAACGGCACCGGGTTCCTTTTCATCATCAAGAATGCATTCATCAACGAATCACTTGATAAATCTCAAAATCGTTATCGGAATACACGCGCTTGAAATATTGAGCGTTCTCCATTTTCCCTTTCTCGGGATAAAACCATTTGAATCCCGCAAAGATTTGTCGATTCGGAATCAACACGTATTTCGCGCCATGCTTCGTGGCAAGAACATACGCGCGATCCGCATCCTTCGTCGAATAGAACTCATTGATTTCCCCCATTTTTTCAACGACTCCTGGAACAATGGCCCAATCCCCTCCTTCCGTGCCTTCCCGCAACGTATTGCCCATAATGTGTTCGCCGCCAAAAATATCCGTGACAAAAATATCGCGTTCCAACGTATTCTCTTCAATCCATCGAGTGGCTTTCGACTCTTCTTCCGTGATAATGGGGGACATCCACGGACGCGCCTGCCACGTGGCCTTATCCACGTCTTGCTTGACGAGTACCGCTACGCCCGCGGAAACGGATAGAGAAAGCGCTATCGAAACCAGGAATACCATGAAGAAAGCCGTTCGAGCAAATGGAGCAAAGCGCATAGACGGATATCGGAAAGCCTAACGCGTAAAACCCTTTTAAACGCTGTCCTCTCAATTAAAGTTTATGCGCCTGTTCATCGCCATCGACTTGCCAGACGAAATCGAGCGCAAACTAGAGCAATTGACGCACCAGGCCAAGCGCTTGGACTTGCACGCCTCGTTTTCCAAACCCGAACAGCTTCACGTAACCTTGCTATTCTTGGGCGAGAGAACCGAGGAAGAGGCCCAACAGATCAAGGAAAAACTCGTCCAATTTCAATTCCCCAAATTTCGTTTGCAAGTGGAAGGAAGCGGATTTTTTCCGAGCGAGGACTATATAAAAGTGTTTTGGGTCGGCGTGCACGGAACGGAGGAACAACTTCAAAAAATGCATGAAAAGATGAGCGAACTGTTGGAAGAACCGTTCCGCGGACCGTATGTCGGACACGTCACCATCTCCCGCGTGAAAGGTAAAAAGAACGTGGACAAGTTGAAGCAATTGAAGCACGCGTTGGAACAAGAGAAGTACGGCGAGTTTGAAGTCAAGGAGTTTATCCTACGCAAGAGCACTCTCTCTCCGAGGGGAGCGGTTTATGAAGACTTAAATACGTTCTCCCTCCAATAAACGTATTCAATCGAGTTCTACGATTAATGCTGGGGTGGCGGAATCCGGTAACGCGCCAGACTCGAGATCTTTCGCCTACACTATAAAAAAAGGTTGAAAGACCAGATATCTGGTGGGCCTCTGGCCCGTATGGGTTCAAATCCCATCCCCAGCGCCTGACTTAATGTCCCGGTCCCCATCTCGTAAATCAATTAATCGAGAAGTAATTTTCTCCAATTCATTCGTTGGAAGGGATGAAACCACTTGTTCATAGTTCGGAGCGTTCGCAATGATCTTTAGTAAAGCTATTTCGCGCTCGGTTAGTGGTAATTGAGATGCCTTTAATCCGAGTTTCCATCCGCATCCACTACAATATGCAGATGATGGAAAGTTCTCATGATGACAGCACTCACAGATTCGGTTAATGATCTCGGGAATTGTCGCATTCCGTTGCGCTTTTCCGTAAGCGGATAGTAAAATGTTATCTAGGTCACTGGAATCTAATGCTCCGTAATGACTGGGCATATCCGATCCATGAGCCCATCCAAAAAATCTTCGTTGGTAATCTTCGGGCATGAATCGCTTCGTTTCTGCTGCACGGCTGTGCCTAAACAGATGGAAGTGGGCTTTTTCTTTTGAAACGCCCGCCTTCGTGAATAAACGACGCATCATTTTGGCAGCGGTCCAGTATTCGCATTGTTTGCATTGTCCGTCTTTAATTGAATAAAATAAGGGAGCATCTGGATTGTTGCGTTCGGGATGTCCGTTAAGATATTCTCCGAATTGACCGGCAGAAGTTACTAATCGTATAGAACGCGGGCCTGTTTTTCCGTCTACACTTAACATGATGCCATGTGCGTCTACTTTTACGTTTCCAACGGTGGCAGAAAGCAATTCGCCTATTCGTGCACCACTTTCATATAAAACCGCAATAAAGAATCGTTTTTTTACAGTGTCACATGCGGCCAATAACGCTCCTAGTTCCTCACCTGAAATCAGGTCGCTTTTCTTTAATTGGAAGCGTGGTTCTTTTGTTTTGAGCCATCGGATAACTGCGGGAGTTTCTCCCATGTTCAACCCAATTATTATGGCTTAAACATACTTTATAAGGTCGCGGGAAAGAGCACATACTTACCCAAGTTATTACCGTTAAATATATAGTACCTCAAGTACTACGTTTGTTATGGAACCTTCGTTTTCAATAGAATGGCATATTGACCGTTGTTATATTAAAAATTGTGAACAAAAACCAACTCACTTTTATCGGTATAGCTATGTTAAGGAAGATAAACGAAACATAGTAGAAAAAATAGAAGATTTTATACATGGGATTAAGCATGAACTAGAATATGCGAACAAATTATTCGAATTATGCGATGAGCATTCTAAAGAACGGATTCGTATTGCGGATGGGAATGAGATTAGCAAGAAAGAGTATGAGACTTTCAAACATTAGTTCATGAAGGCAGTAGTAATATCTCATCGGGATAGTTATGAGTATATTAAAAAAAATTAAAAACAAAATATTAGGTAGTCCATCATCGCATAAGTCTCCGGTGAATCCTCCCGAATCCTTTGATAATATTGCAGAAAAAACAAAGGACTTACGGTTAGATATGGATAGAATCCATACAACCGAAAAAAAATTTCCTCATCGTTGGTTATATAAAAAAGTTAAGAATCCAGATGAGTTTAGCTTTAGACACCTAGCGTTAGGATATTCGAATTCGGGCGAATATGATAAATGCCTCTTCTATTGCGAAGAAGGATTAAAGTTAACACCTAAAAGTCCATATCTGCGGTATATGCGCGCACGTACCCTGGGAGACTTGGGCAACTTAGATTTAGCAATAAAATTATTGGGCAATATAATAAAAGATCATCCGTTATTTGCCGAAGCATATGTTGAACGTGGATATTTTCTCGAAAATGCAGGAAAAATGAAGAGCGCGTTGAAAGACTATAGACGAGCTCAAGAAATTGATTCGACCGTTATTTTACCCGAGTCAGTGATGGCTGCGGAGCTACAAAAGAAGTTGGCAGACGATTATTGGATAGAGCGAGAAAAACATTCAAAACAGAATAGGAAGTAAATTGTAGGAGATTCGAACTATTTGGCCTGAATCTCCTCCCCGGCGCTTGAACAATTAGTTAGAATCCGCGGATTTGCCTCCCTCAAGCCTATACGCCCATCCCCAGCGCGTCTATTTATAACAGAAATCATTCTGTTAGATATTACGCGACTATTTTCGCATTCTTCTTTTTGAATACATTTCTCGGGCCCGAATAAAACCACCGAAATCATCAAAGTGTTTTAATCGCGATTCCATTCTAGCTGAAACAAATTTCAATGGAAAAGCAGTCACATTATGCTCTTCATTCAATCTTTTCGAAACTGCTTCCGAGTGGAATCTGCCTACAATATTAATTTTCAACTTTTCCCGAGCAATGGTTCGAGCAATTGCCGCTTCGCGAGCAGGAATCCACGCTTCGTTAGCTCTTGCTTCTTGCTTGGCTGCTTCTTCAGCATTTCCAGCAAGTTTCAGTTTTTCCGCACGTTCCATTGCTCGAAGGTAATATTGTTTTAATTTCTCAGAATCAACTGGAACCAGTTGAACGCCATGCAGCGCTTCATATCGAACCATATTTATAAAAAAAGGATCATGAATTGTGGATACGCGCTTTGGGAGATCTTCTCCTTTCATGATTTTCCGATACAGTTCTCGAAACTCTTCTAGTTCTTTTCTAGTCAATTCAATGCCCACTCGTTTACCATTATTTATACTTCTTGATTTCGGGTCTGCACCCGGTGGAATAGATGAATCGATTGCGATGGCACCCGAGGTACCTTCAATTACCTTTTGGCCAATACCAAAATGTAAATAGTTAACCACTTTTTGCGTACTCTGTTGAGAGGAATGGTCCACACCTAGGACATGAACCGCTTGTAATAAGCGTAAATGGGGTATTGGCATGAATTAGATAAATTCAAGATATTTATAAAATCGTTCGTATTCTCGAATACCGCGTTGTAGTCCAGCCGTATACGCTCATCCTCCCGCCGCTTCCTTCTTCGTTCTAGGCTTTCTCCTAGAGGGCTTAATCCCGATCCCCAGCGCCTGATTTAAATACCATTGACTAGAAACGCAATTGTGAATCAGAAAGACGAAATGATAATTCGGAAGAGCAGCCGATTAATCCGGACGCCAACTTCGGATATTACGTTTATAGTCCATCCAACCGAACCAATAGTAATGTTGGGACGAAATGGAGAGTCGCATACTAAGCTCATGAGAAAAATGAACCCGACTGCGACTTTCAGAGATATTACAACGGCGTTTCATGGAAAGATGGTCGGAGAGAGATTATTGCTTCAACAGGAACAAAGTCACCTTCTCCGGATGGCTCCAGAGCGCGTCGCAGGAGTATTAACCGCATTACAGAATCATTTAAGTGAACACCAGGTACGGAATCCGAGAGTTATAGCCTTTAAAGATGCAATTAAGGGGGGAAAACAATTAGATATCAATATTCAGCTTGGAACTATAGCGGAACTCATTACGCATAGTGAGCATAGAATGCATAAACGAGTCAAGGTTTAGATTAAAGCTCGGGTACGTCTGCGCGTAACCATTAATGCCGTAAACAATGCGATGATGATTAGAACAGGATGCAGCTCCGGAATAGAGCCTGCTTCGGGCTCCACTCGATTAATGGAACATGACTGGCCGTCCATACCAGAAGCCGTTGCTAGCAACGAATACTCGCCATCCGTGACGGTCTCAACCACGTAAGTAAAGCTCCCGTGGCCTTCACTCACCAGCGCATTTGAAGAACCCATTAATTGAATATCGGATGCAGAACAGGGCTCTCCGCCCTTCCAGCACTGAACCACAACCGCCGATTGATCCGTATACGCAATTCTAGGACAATCAAGCGTTAATACGTTGCCTTGAACGAAAACAAAGGTTGGCGTCGCGCCTCCCGGAGGAACCGTTGGAGTCGGAATCGTTTCCTGCACAATTACGGTAGCAAACCCGTTCACCGAGCCAATATTCGCTCGTACTTGGCCCGTTGCATCGGTAAAGGGTGCTGAATAATGTCCGGTAGCGTCAATGGTGCCGCCGATTCCTATCAAAGACCATTCCAGGGTTCCGGGACCGGGGCAGGCCATAGGCGTTCCTCCGGCATCCGTGCATGAAGCCGCAAATTGTTGCTCGCCGCCGTGAGGAAGCAATGCAATCGAAGGATCTACTTCAATCAAGTACGGGTTAGCGGTCACAGGCTCATCATCGCTGAAAAATCCATCCATATTATTCAAGGAAGCGGTCACTTGGCCTGTGACGGGTCGGTCGGTTTGCAGATGGAATGTGCCGTCATTCTGAATATCGAATATCAAGGTAGCATCTTGCGGAGGAAATGCCTGGAGTCCCCAAGAAAGAGTACCGAAGCAGTTCATGGGGCCGAAATCGTTGTAGCAAGTAATATCGTAGATTTGGGATCGGTCAATAAAGTCAGCCCAATGCTCATCAGAAGAATCGATTTCTATGGAAGTCATTTCAGGTTCATCGCCTGAAGCCACGATTTGAACGACCGCTTGGTCACTAGCCGTTGCCCCATCATTGTCGGTGACTAGAACGGTAACCGTAGCTTGGCCGATAGTTGCGCAGGAAGTGGTTAGCGTCGAAATGGTGTTCGGGGCGGGTAGCGGGGGATTGTTATTGGCGCTAACAAAACTGCACGTGGGATGGGTCCACGTAACTGAGACGAGGTTGCCGTCTTGATCGCGGCCTTCAGCCACTACTTGAAACGGAGTATTTTCTTCAATCCAAGGAGGAGCGGCAATGATAGAAACCGTCGGGGGGAAATTTCCGCCTACTGGCAAGATCAACAAATCCGCGTCATCGGTGCCGTGATTGGCATCGTTATCCGTTGCCTCTAATGAAATGGATTTGGGAACCGGATTGGCGATAGTGCACGAGATATCGGCGTACGCGGTGGCGGGATCCGTTACCAAATTGTACATCTCATTTGATAGAGTACAATCCGCAGGAATCGAGGTCCAAGAAAGAGCAGTAATGCTGCCGTCATCGTAGGCAAAACCGAAAATGGGAATAGCGGTGTCAACTTCACCGGCATACGGACCACCTGCCTCTACTACCGGAGGGTCTCCGCCACTGCCAACGCCTCCAATGGCTACAAATGCGGTATCCGATGCCTGCAAGCCATCATCATCTGTCGCAATCAGCGTGATGACCTTGACTCCTGTGGAAGAACACGCCAGATCAGCGAAAATATTAGCGGTTTCGGTATTAAGGTTTTGTACGTTAATGTTGTTGAGCACGCATTCCGGATGCGTGGAAATATCCCATTGAATATTGGTAATCACGCCATCTTCATCCCAACCCATTCCAACGAGGGGAATGACTTCATTGATTAAGCCGCTGTAAGGACCGTTGGCTTCGGCATTTGGCGGAAGGTTGGAAGGAAGAGCCGTACCATAAATAGCCACCAATCCATTATCGGGGTTTCCGCCGCCAACAGCCGGAATATACAGCAAATTGTTGTACGTGACAGCGAGCTTGCGTTTCGTCATGTATTTAAGGGTCCCATCAATAATTTCGCCGGTAACGGAATTCAATGCCTTCGTTGCCTGCCGAGTTGAATAATAAAGCAACCCGTTTCCCAGCGTGGCAGGAACGCCTTGAGGATGATGTAAACTGGAAAGAGCAGTCATCCAATCGTCACTCCCATCGGATCCGAAAAGAGCATACGCGTAAAGGGGAGCTCCGGGTATGCCGCCCCGTGTCATGAAAACTCGATCATCTGAAACCGTTATTCCATAATGAGTTCCAGTACTTGCTGGTGACGACCAACTTAACCCTCCGGACGCTGCCGAACGGCGGTAAACTTGATAGCCGCCAGTAGTATCGATGAAAGTGTATAGCCAGCCACCGTGAAAAACAGGCGCGGAATCGTACATCTCCCAATAGATGTTACCGCTTAATATCCCGCTCTTTTGCCATATCAATGCGCCGGTGTCTGCATCGATTGCCTCAGTAGTAATGTTTTGGGTACTGCCGTCAAAAGTGGTTTCGTTCACAAATACGGTATACAAGCGACCGTCTCCGAAAGCGGGCATATAGGCGAATTTTGGGCCCCAGCTCCACTGCCCTTCGTATACTCGTTTCCATACCTCGGCACCCGTCTCATAATCCAGGGCCCACACTCGCGTCGGACCCATGAAAGCACTGGTTGTCATGAACACCTTATCGTCGGCCACGATGGGAACGTGATAGATGTTGCCACGCACACCCGACGTATCCAAACTGATTTGCCATTTGATGGTGTTTGAAACGAGGTCGTAGGCAACGAGTCTTTGACTCCCTTCCACCCAGGCATACAGTATATTCTTGTAAATTGCAGGGGACACCTGGGTATCGATGTCAATGATTTGAATCGGATTTTCAGAAGGCTCGTTATAGTCGAATACGCAGATGTGGAATGTGGTCGGAATTCCACTGCCGCCTATTGCGGCAACCATGTACGCTTTACCGTTGTAAGCGAGAACGCCGCCCGGCATGTAGTTATTATCTTGGGCGGTATAGCAACCGCTGCCCGTACTACCAAAGTATCCGAGGAGCTGGAGAGGCATTTCCGGACCGTCCGGACTACTCATTATGTTGCCGGCATCGAATTCCCGCAACGCCCAATTGGTAATCGCCAATGCATTACCAACGAAAAGAGCGAATAATGCAAGAGATAAGAGATGAATTCGAGGCATGACCCAAACAGGTCAGTTGTGCTTTATTAAAATTCCGATTACCCCCCATCGAACGAATCCGGGGAAAAAACCGGAAGGCTTTTGAAGGTAGTAAAACAAATCGAATGGAACGGAATATGAGTGCCATCGAACAAGGACTGATCATCGGATACGGATCGCTGTTTACGCTCGCAATATACGTTTGGTTCCGGTTGACGAAAGCGCTTCGACTCTTTCGATTCAAATTAATGCAAAAAATTTTCTATTTGATGTTGATTTCTGAAACGTACGTGACGTTGTGGTTGTTTGCCGAGCTGCTTTTAAGACTCATGGGCGTCATGGAAAGCAATATTTTTGACGTGTTCCCGCTCGTTTCAGTGGCGTTACTTCTATGCGTTTACTTGTTAATTGTTCAAACGTTGGAAGCGCACCGGAACGAATTAACGAAATACGATTCCATGTATTATCGCACGTGACGCTTCATTGCGTCATAACCAGAATGGTGGTGCGAAGGACCTCGACAAAATCCACGTTGCGCTGGCGCTTGACGATTACGAGTTTCTTACCCAACCGAGCCGCCATTTGTTCAGCCATCTGTTTCTCCAATTCAAGTTCATGTTGCACGCGGACGGAAACCATACGTTCTTTTGGATATTGGCGTCGTTCCCGCAACCAAATAGCCGTTTGGACATCGGCATCCACTAAAATGAATGCATCGATGCGTTCCTGCAATGAAACGGGAATCGGGGTTTTTCGTTTACCGGGATCTGGAGAATAATGAGAATACGATCCGTCCAGCAACGTAATGTCCGCTTTTCCTTCCACTTCCCTCAAACAGCGTTTTCCGATTTGATCCAATTCTTCCGGAGATAAATCATCCACCTGTTTAGCAAACGAGTGTTCCGCGAGATAGGTTAGCATTTGTTCCAAATTGAGGTGATGCACTTTCGAATGAAGCATGGGAATCTTGGAGGCATACTTGCTTTTTCCGAGACCCGGGATGCCCCCAATGAAAAGGACTTTGGAATCCATGAATTAAGGAGTTGGGAAAGAAGTATATAAATCATGCTGGCTAAGCTCGACGCCGCATGACGAATAGCATGCTCGCGGCCAGAAACAGGATTAAAGCGGGATGAAGTTCTGGAACAGAAGCAGGCTGCAGGTTTGCACGCTGAATGGAGCACGAACTGGTATCCAAACCGGAAACCTGTGCGGTGAGATAATACGTTCCTGCTTGCAGGGTTTCGACGGAATAAGAGATCGATCCGTGACCGGTTCCTACGAATTGGTATGGAGCACCATTCAAAGAGATATCACTCAAATCGCACGGAACTCCTTCTCTCCAACACTGAACCTCGATAAGGGTTTCATCACGTTGAACCAGGCGAGGACAATTCAAGTATAACATGTTGGGTTCCACGATGTCCGGAATGGGTTCAGATGAACTGGTGGGAACGATATTCTCCCAGACCGAAACATCGGCGGTCCCGTATACCGTACCGATTGTCGCGTGAACTTGGCCCGATGAAGGAAAGAGCGGAGCAGTATATACTCCGGTGTTCGCATCAATCGTACCAAAAAGACCGTTCTCGAGAGACCATACGGGGGCTTGAGGACAGGAAATGACCACATTTTGACTCTCGCACTCGGCATCGAAATCCTGAACGCCTCCATATACTAGCTCAATGATTGACGGAATGACCGTTAATGAATATTCGCTGACAACGATATCAACGGAACGCTCGATTCCATCAATTTCAGCAAGAATTTGTCCGTCTCCAGGGACAGCAGACTCCACCCAGAAATTTCCGCTCTGGTCAATGGAAGCCGTATCAACAGCCAAATAGGTTTGCGAAAAATCGGCGAATTCAACGATTTGAGTTATTCCGTCATCCTCAAACCCCTGCAAGTTCCACGCAGGATCCGAAAAGTATCCGCAGTCAATGGGATCCCCGGATCCATCCTTACAATTGGCAACTGAAAACGTTTGTCCGCGAAGGATTCCATCCGCCCAATAAAGAATGGGATCTGGAATGATGTCAAAATTGCCGAGGACTGGCGCCACATCCAGAATTTCAACCGTATCCTGGTCGTTTTGCATCGTACCCGCATTATCAAATACGCCCATCTCGAATACTTGCGGACCCACCGCGTAACAAACAAACGTTGCAATGGAAGTGAAGTGAGAAGTACCCATACCATTAGAAGTTTCAAGATTCAAGTTGCAGAATGATGGATCGTACGTCCAGGAATGGTTGCTGATTATTCCATCCGAATCCACCGCATCACCCGTTACATTGAATTCGTTACCCATCAAAGCCCATCCCGGACCCGTTACAGTAACCATAGGCGGTTCGTTGGGAGGGAATTCGGGACCGATGGCCAACGTCCACCCATTTGAATCACTTGAACGAGTCGGAACATACGTAATACCGCGATAAACGGAGGGGGATTGATCACGGCAACCCAAAGCAGAATGCCAGAGCTTTGTTCCATCCGTCGCATTGATTGCAACAAAGAAATTCGGTCCCCCGCAATGATAAATAATTCCGTTTTCCGAAACAGCGGGTGTACCTCGCGCATAACCTCCGGTCACCGGATAGTCATATTGCCATATCAGCGATCCGTTCGTAGCGTTAATGGCGTGCATTCTCCCCCAATTAGTTTGTGGGAGACCGAAGTAAATGATTTGGTCTTTCCAATACGTTAGTCCGTAGGCGGTACCGTATACTCCTCTCGCCCATTTCTCGTTTCCGTCTTCATCGTATGCCCTCAGCGAGTTTCCTGCCGTGTAAATGGTGCCGCCATGATGAATGGGAGATACAAAACCGGGCTCGGACCCCACTTTCCGCGTCCAAATTTCATCACTGGTATTTGCGTTTAATTTTATCAGAAAAAAACCGCTTTGATTTCCGTACGAAACATAGAGGCTCTCATTCAAAAATAGCGGCGCTCGGTAGATTTTTCCGAAATGGTCGGGAAAAGTGATTTTCCAGACCTCTTGACCAAAGGGATTGGTGGAAGAAGCGTTTAATGCCCAAAGAGTTGGAAGCTGCGCGCCACCGTTTCCGGCATAACCGATGAAAATCTTATTCGCTCCGTACGTCATGCCGTTCATGGAATTGTACCAGCCAAATAACGGGAGATTCCGTTTCCATTTCAAGCTCAGCGTTTCGACATCCCATGCTTTGATTTGATTGTGCGGAGGGAATCCGGGATCAAACCCGCAGTGAGTGAAAAGCGTGTCGCCTACCACAATGGGCGTGGACTGAACATCGCAACCAATTTGACCCATAAATCCGTTTACGGGATCGTCGTATTGATAAACGCAAATCGCAAAAACTTGTACAGGATGGCTCGTATACATATACAAGCGGCCATTGTGTAAAAGGGGGGCATGATCCGGCGGAGCACTTCCAGTATAACACTCATAGCTTGGATTCCAGCGGCCGAATTCCCCTAATATGTTGAAGTTTTCAGGTCCGGATTCAGGGGTTGAACCCGTATTCTCCAGGTCATGCTGATGCGTATCCCAATTGGAAATAGATGAAACCAGCGAGGCAAAGAGAATGACCGCAAATACCTGTCGGAACATAGCCTACACACCAAAAAAAAGTAAATAGTACGAAATAAGGTTCGTCAACTTAAAAATGTTGGGGAATGCCGAATATCAGTTTGGGCAGTGAATTTGGTATAGACGGAGATCGCTTCGAGAATGAACGAGCGTTGAGATTTCTTTCAATGATTGAGGAATGCGCCACCCGGAATTTTCATCCTCATAAGCATAATGAATGTCGAGACGTTTCAATAATTCGCAATCCCCTTTCAGCATATCCTGGTTCTGTTTTTCCTTTATTGTTCGATTCAAGCCATGGTTTTCGATCCATTTCCCGTTCGAGTAAAACGCGAGTCTGCCACTGAACGCGGTGAGGCACGAAACATCTGTTTCAGGATCTGAAATGAAAACAGATGATGGAGGCGTGTTTAAGCGGACGAATTCCGAGAATTGCACGGCTGAAGCGTTGCATATGGGACGTTCAGGAGCATCCGCGCTCGCGAATTGAGTAATGGAAATGACATTCAAGTAACCCGTCAGACTGGAAGAGAGAACGAGAAGAATGACTAAAGATGGGCCAAACCGACGGATGGAATACACCCGACGGTATAACGGGATGGAAAGCAACACGAGAATGACAAGCACTGGAAGCGCCAACTTGAACTGATCAACGTACCAGGGGGCGAATTGAAACAGATTGAGGAAAAGAAACGACGGTAATAGGGATAAAGCGATTTTTTTTAGTTTAGAAGGAGCAAGAAAATAGCCGGCGATTCCCGCAAGCAGCCAGAAACCAAAATTGGCTGTCCAAAACGTAAGCGGATCTGAAAACGGGGTTTCGGAAAGGAATTCAAGCGGTGCGAAAGCAAAGTGAGCGTTCGCGGAAACCAGTTTGGGGAGAAAGATCGGTAACTGAATGACTAATGCGAGAACCAAACCGATTCCAAACGGTACGAGGAGGTGAAACCGATTCTTTACAGCCTCGGAATCAAAGAACGCGAGGTAGATTACAAGTGCGGATAGCGTCACCATTGCGAGGGGAACGCTGAACATGGCCGTTAATCCGAATAATCCTCCAGAAATCCCCATCCATACGGAGCTTAAACGCTTACGCAGTAACAAAAACGCGGCTGCTGCAGTGAAAAAGAATAATCCGGCTAGGTCCGGTCGAGCGGTAACCGATGTTAGCAGAATATTGTGAACGGGGTACCCATACGATTGATATTGCGTCAACAAGCGAGGGTTCAAGAGTATCTCAGAAATAACTTGCGGATTTGAGAGATCGACGAATTCAAGATAGGGAAGAAAATGCAAACCGCCGGCAAACAATAACAGAAAAACCGAAAATACTCCGGTACGATGGCTCCTGAAAAGCGAGGAGGCCATAATAAAAACGAAGGTGAATAATCCGGATAAGAAAATCGCGGAAACAAGATTGAACGAAATGAATAAGGGTATACCGCCTTTGAATAAAATAGAAGCCATGAATGAGAAAAAATAATAATAGCTAAGGGGATCGGAAGCCGCAACGGGATATTGAGGAGGAAAATTCCCCTCGGAAATTGAAGTGGAAATGGCTAAATAAAATCCTAAATCTTTTCCATTGCCGATGATATTTCCACTCGAATCCCAGTGGAGCAACGCAGAGGAAAGAACCAGAAATGCCAGGAAGGATATTGCTAAGAACGCGTAAGGAACGTAGGATTCCTTTCTCACGGATTTGGAGAGCTCATGAAACGGCAGATCGTGGAGCGCGATAGCGAGAATCAGAAGCGAGGCAAGGACGATGGAAACGGTCGTGAACCCGAATACCAGCGACGATAAGAATACGGTCCAGGTGCCGATGATCAAGCCGAAAGCAATAGCGAGAATGCCTGCGTTAATGAACATTAAGCGACGGGAAACCGATAAGCCGATCAAATAGGAACCGATGAGGAATAGAATGGCAGCCAGCATGATGTACAATACAAGGGAAAATCGCCATTTAACCGTTTGGAAACGGCTGAGGGAAAGCCATTTATTAGGAATATATCCACATCTACTGAGTGAAAAGACGTTGAAACCTCCAGAAACTGAATCAACTCGCGCGCAAATCCTGCGAATAGCAAAAATGCTTCGGGAACACGCGTTGTTTCGAACCGGATATCATATGATGGTCACGCCACAACGGTTTCCATACAGCATCGCGGTTGCACGTTCCAGAGAAATGGCGTTGACTCCTCAACGGGGAAAAATAATCCGAAGCGCAATTCAGGAGATTATTAAGAGAGAAGGCCTGACTGTACGGCTTGAACCAACAATTATGAGCCATGTGCCAACCGAAATCAAAAATCGAGTGAAATATCGTCGGATTGGCCGGCCCGGAGTGATTGCGATTCAAGAGCGATACCCGTTGATACCATTCACGGAATTCAGATTTAAAGCGCATGAATAAACGTGAAAAAGCGTTTTCCGGCCTCCATTTTCGAAAAATGCATGGTTTCCGGCCTTATTAAGCTGTTTCAAGGCCACTTACTTCCAAAGATTTATAAAGATTAATGATGAGTGACTAGTGCATTGAAGGCTTATGGCGTTCGATGCACAATTCGTATATGCGCTCGTATTCATCGCCGTCATCCTGTGGATGATGCTGCGGTTCTTTTTAGGAATCGATGGATTTGGGAATGCGTTGATTGCTACGCTGATAGGGTTCGTGTTATTGCCGAACCTGTTGCAGCAAGGCTTAGCCACGTTCCTGGTCTTGATTGCCATTGGAGGACTCGCAATACAGCAGATCTACCGGACGGGGTTCACGGACAGCGTGGTCATCACGTTGATCGCGATGGTGTTGGGTTCGTACTTGCTTCCGTTTCTGGGAGCATTTTGAAGGAATAGGAAAAACATGTCAATGTATTTGTTTGACGGGATTTGGAGTACGCAATTCATTTACTCCCTATTCATTATGAGTATCGTCGTATGGTTATTGCTTAAATTCGTTTTCGGAGTCGAAAACTTCTGGAACGCGTTGGTATTAGGTTTTTTAGCCATGATCTTTCTACCGTTCATTGTGGCGGCATCGCAAACGGTTACCGCGTTTATCGTACTCGTGGTTTTGGGGGCCCTCGTGGTGCAACGTTTATATTTGGGTGCGTCCTTTACAGGTGGCATCGTCGCCATGTTAATCATTCTACTCGTGGGTAGCATGTTGTTACCCGGGATCGCGTGATCATATATGTACAAGTGCAGCAACTGCAAAAAGGAATTCGACGAACTGGAGTTCGTGCGTTGTCCGAGTTGTGACAACAAGGTCTTGTTTAAAACGACTCCTCCCATCGTTCACAGCGTCAAAACAGACTAACCGCAACCTCGAATCCGTTAGGAAGAGCTTGCAATCAATAGAGGAAAATCGAAATGGGTAAACGAACTGGACCGAAACACGGTTCCCGATCGTACTGGCACCGAAAACGCGCGGCGAAACTCGTGCCGCGCATGCGCAGCTGGAGCCAGAAAGGCAAGGGTTTGACGGGCTTTTTGGGATACAAGGCCGGAATGGGCCAAGTACTCATGACAGAGGACCGGAATTCCCCGCAAAAAAACCAGGAAATCACTCGACCCGTAACCTTTATTGAAACCCCGCCGATTTTCATTTATTCCGCGATCGGGTATGTCGAAACATTGGATGGATTAAAGACGAAGAGCGAAGTCGCGGTTTCGAACCCCCCTAAACAATTACAACGGTCCATGACGGTTGCAAAGAAACCCAAGCAAACGCCGGAAGACTTTGAAAAGCACGTCGCGGATTTTCAAGAAGTCCGCGTGCTCGCGTGCAGTCAACCGTGGAAAGCAGGATTAAAACAAACACCGGATGTTTTTGAGCTCGCCGTGGTCGGCAAAGATTCCAAAGAACAATGGGATTTTGCCAAAACCATTCTCGGAAAAGAGGTCCCGGTCTCCCAGGTGTTTGCGGACGGGGAATTTGTGGACGTCATCGCGGTCACGAAAGGCAAAGGATGGCAAGGAGTCGTGAAGCGTTTTGGCGTGAGTCTCAACATTCGGAAGGCAACGAAAAAGCGCCGGCATGGAGGATCCCTTGGACCGGAACGACAAGGCAAGGTCATGTATACGATTCCGCGCGCCGGCCAAATGGGTTTCCATCGGAGAACCGAACGCAACAAACGAATTCTCAAAATCGCGCAACCCGCGGAAGCTGAAAAAATGACTCCGAAAGGGGGGTTCACGCATTACGGGACGCTGGCCAACGAGTTCTTGGTCGTGGATGGAAGCATTCCGGGACCCGTTAAACGAGCCGTGCGTTTACGGCGCGCCTTAATCGAACAACACATTTTGAAACCCGATCTGAAGAAATTCGTGGTTTGACATGACTAAAGTGCCTATTATTTCATTAAACGGAAGCAGCGCCGGAGAAGCGGAGCTGCCCGAACAATTCAATGAAGCCTGCCGTCCGGATTTGGTGCGAAGAGCCGTTCACGCAGAGCAAAGCCGTCGTTTCCAGCCCAAAGGCAATTACGTTTACGCCGGCATGGAAAATACGGCAGAATATTATGGCCGCCGGCATGGATGGAGGCAAACGATCAATACGGGAAGAAGCCGGCTCCCGAGAGAAAAACTGCCGGGCGGAAGACTTGGACGCGTACTGCGCGTACCGCAAGCGGCCAAAGGGCGAAGAGCCCATCCCCCCAAGCCATGGAAACGCATTATTGAACGCATTAATTTGAAGGAACGCAATTTCGCGATAAGAAGCGCTATTTCAGCGACCACGAACTTGCAGGAAGTGAAAAAACGAGGCCATGAATTCGAAGGGTCACTTCCCCTCGTTGTAGAAAACGGTTTGGAACAAATCTCCAAATCAAAGGATGCGTTAATCGCTTTTGAAAAATTGGGTTTGAAGAAGGACTTGCAGAGGGCCCGCGACCGAAGACGCATGCGCAGTGGACGCTCGCGACTCCGAAAAGGAGGGTATCGGTCCCCCAAATCCGTTCTCGTTGTGATTGGAGAGGATAAAGGCATTTGGAAAGCGGCTCGAAACTTTCCGGGAGTGGATGTGGTTAAAGTCAATGAATTGAGCGCGGAAACCCTAGCGCCCGGCGGTCATTTGGGTCGATTAACGGTTTGGACATCCAATGCCGTATCGCAGCTGGAAAAATATTCGTTATTCATGTGATGATCATGCATATCCTTTACGCATTAACAACGGAGCGCTCGGTGGCCATGATTGAAAAGGAGAACAAGCTCGTATTCATTATTCGTTCCCAAAGCACGAAACCTCAAGTCAAGGAAGAAGTGGAACGCGTGTATAAAGAAAACGTGGCCAGTGTTCGAACACTTACGGAACCTAAAGGAAGAAAAAAAGCGATTGTCAAGTTCAAGAAAAAAGGAGCGGCATCCGATGTGGCGGCCAAACTCAAGCTGATATGAGGAGAATGAGGAATGGGAAGTAAGATTACGGTTCAAAAAAGAGGGCACGGAAGCCCCGCGTACCGCACGCCCAAACATCGCTTCCTTTCCAAAGCCAAGTACCCCCCGATTCACAAGAATCTTCGAGCGCAAGTATTAACTTTTGAACAAGATCCCTCGAAAGACGTTCTTCTCGCCAAACTATTGTTGGATGACGGACGAGTGGTTCACGTTTTGGCAGCTGAAGGGCTGAAAACCAATGACGAAGTGTTCATGGGACCGGATGCGAAATTGGATATCGGGTCCGTGGTTCCATTGGAACGCATTCCGGACAGCAGCTCCGTATTCAACCTGGAAATAGCGCCCAAAGACGGCGGACGGATCGCGCGAACCTCCGGATCCTTTGCCACCATCGTTTCACACGATGAAGAACTGGGTTTGGTAACCGTCCGATTGTCTTCAAAACAGGTCCTCAAGTTGGATCCGAACTGTATGGCGACTATAGGCGTGGCATCCGGTGGAGGCCGCACGGAAAAACCATTAAAGAAAGCGGGTACCGGTCGGGCGAAATGGAAGGCCCGAAACAAGCGCTGGCCCGTGGTAAGGGGAAGTGCCATGAACGCAGTGGACCATCCCCATGGGGGACGCAGCATGGGTAAGCCCTCAACCGTGTCCCGAAACGCGCCGCCCGGACAGAAAGTGGGTCATATTGCGGCTTCGCGAACCGGACGAAGAAAAGGTAAGATGAAGGTGGGAGACAATAAAGCTAGGTGAACCGCATGGCAAGAAAGTTTTCATATAAAGGTCATTCGATTGAGGAGTTACAGAACATGCCGTTCGAACAGTTCATGCTCCTCGTGAACTCCAAAGCCCGTCGGTCCCTGCGCCGCATGGGTTACAAAATCAAGAAATTATTGTTAAAAATCAAGAACGCCAAGCCCAATAAGATCATTAAAACGCAGGTTCGTGAAATGGTGGTCGTTCCGCAAATGGTCGGCCGTCGATTTCAAGTCTATAACGGAAAGGAGTATATGGAGGTGTTGATTCGACCCGAAATGCTCGGAAAACGCCTGGGAGACTTTTCGCACACGATCAAATTGGTCAAGCATTCCGGTCCGGGAATCGGTGCCACGCGTGGAAGCAAGGCCGTGGAACTCAAGTAAAGGGATGAAGCATGGGATTGTATAAATACTCTTTCAAGGCGGATGACCGCGAAACCGCTCGAGCGCAAGCCTTTGATTTGGATGCGTCTTACAAGGATATGAGTCAAGTTTTGCGAGCCATGAAAGGATTATCCATCAAGGAAGCACGAAAAGTGCTTGATGACATCGTGTCTAAAAAACAACCCATCGCGTACAAAAAGTTTAACAAACACATGTCGCATCGCTCGCAATTGGGAGGAAAGAAAGGAAGATTCCCGCGCAAGGAAGCCATCATCGTTCTTCGCTTGCTCAAGAATGCAGAAGCCAACGCCAATTACAGAGGACTCAACGTGGACGAGATGATCGTTCGTCAAGGAGCGGCCTACAAGCAAAACGTGCTCCGCCGGTACCGGAGAGTATTTGTCAACCCCACCGTACTCGGATACGGCAAGCAAGCACTTTGGGCCAACTACGTAACCTGTCGAGCGGAAATCACGCTTTCAAAAGGAATAAGCCGCAAGGCCAAAAGGAAACAGAAATATCAAAAGAAAAAAAAGGTATGAGGAGGTTCCATGGCGATTGAGAAAAAGTTTTTACAGAAATCCGTTGACCAAGAACTCGTCAAAGAATACTTAGAAGAGGCCTTGAGCCATGCCGGTATTTCCAGTATCACCATTCAGAAAACGCCTTTGGCTACCCGAATCGCCCTTCGGGTCCGTCGGCCGAGCGTCGTCATTGGAAAAAAAGGCGCGAACATCAAATCCGTGAGCGAGGAACTGAAACGGCGCTTCCATATCGATAATCCCCAGTTAGACGTGATGGAGGTCAACAACCCCACGCTAGATGCCAAACTCATCGCCGAACGTATTGGTCGCCAGATCGAAATAGAAGGAAAAATCAAGCAAATCATTCGATTCAACATCCGCGATATCATGAACGCGGGAGCGTATGGAACGGAAATTATTGTCGCTGGAAAAATCGTTGGAAAAGGAGGGAAAGCCCGCACGATTCGCATGCGCAAAGGGTATTTGAAGAAATCCGGCGACGTCATGAAGCTCGTGGAAACCGCGAAGTTTACGGCGTACGGTAAAGCAGGAGCCATTGGTATTGTCGTCAAGATCCTGCCTCCGGGCGTCGTGTTCCCGGACTCCGTTAAAATTGATTATGAAAAACTTAAAACCATCGGTCTCACGGAAACCGTTGAACCGACTGTAGACGCCGAACAAGAGAAAATGGAAGAAGAGAAACAAGCGGCAGTAGCCAAACTGAAGAAGAAAATGGAGCAGGCGAAAAAAGCCGCTCGACCAAAAAAAATGCTGCGCGCCAAGTCCAGAAAACCGAAGGCGGCGATGGGCGTTCATTTACCGGAAGGCCACGTTCCTCAAATCTTAACGGCCCGGGATGAACCTCCGAAAGATGCGAAGAAAGTAGAGAAAACGGTTGAAACTGAAAAAGATTCCAAAACCGAAACCAGTGATACGGATGCCGCTTAACATGCAAGGTGAACGAGAATGGCCGTTATCAAAAAACAGGAATTGAAGGCAATGGATCGGACGGGTTTGAAGGATAAACTCGCTGAGATCGAATTGGCTCTGGAGGAAGAATATTCCAATTTAAAAACGTCCCGCCGAGCCAAAGAAATTAAATACAAGGTGCTTCGGAGAACACGTGCACGAATCAAAACACTTTTAAACCAACGACGTGCAAAGAACAACTAACACGGGGTTACATCATCACGCATGCCTGAAATCTGCTCTAAGTGCGGGTTGCCTAAAGACATTTGTGCCTGTCAAACCATCGGGAAAGAGACGGTGGCACAACTTAAAGTCTATACGACTAAGAAGCGTTTCAACAAGCTCGTGACGATCATCGAGGGCTTGCAAGGCCCCGAACTCAAAAACGCTACGAAGGAATTAAAGCATAAGCTGGCATGTGGAGGGAGTCACAAGGAGGGTTACATCGTTCTTCAAGGGAATCACAAAGAGAAGACCGTTGAATACCTGATTCAATTGGGCTATCCGCAAGATGCCATCAAGGTCCGGTAAGATCATCCGATACGGACACGCTCAACGTCTTCGCATTCCGTTTTCTTGCGGTCTGCAACTGTTTGGAAATCGAATCATAATTCAAGAACAGGGCATCGGCTTTGATTCGCGCCTCATGCTCATCGTGTGACAACAACGTCAACGCCTTTTCCTGTTCCGCAAGCGTTCGCTTGAGTTTTTCAAGAAGGGGATCCGGTTTCGTGACGGGTTTCGCGAGGAAATAATACTGCTCTAAAGCCTCCGAAAACGAAGAAAAGGAACGCGGTTCGCCTTCTTTCATCTTATGTAAGGCAAACGGTGCGAACTCCACGGGATGCACACCGTCATAATAGACCACAGGAGCTAAGGCGCATTCGATCAATTGGTGTACGTGACGAACCAACACGCTTTTTTCCTTTTCCGTGAGTGAATCCATCGGTCGATCCAGATCGATATGAGATCGAATCGCGGCTTCCTCCAGATAGAACGGGGATAAATTCACGGTTTTCGCCAATGCGGACACCACTTTCCATTTGGATGCCGGAAGATCGCGCACGGTGAGAGTCTCGGGGGCTTTTTTTGAGTTGGGAGGAAGGGCGTACGGTTTTCGCGGGCCCAGGGAACGATGGGCATACGTTTCCCGCGAATAGGCATCGATTATTTGATACTGATCGTTACAGAAAATCATATTACCGGAGCCAAACAACTCAAAAATCAAATGAAATTGGTTCTTTTTTTGAAACGTGATTACCAAAACGCGGTCAAACCCCTTCTGTTCAATGGAAAGCATTCGACTATTTTCCAGCTGGACGCGCAACATGCGGACAAACGATGAAACCGGAATGGATTCTGGAATTCGGGTGGAAAGAAAAGCGTATTGTCCGAGCCTCACCAGCATGTTCACATCTCGTTTTCCATGAAACTTAAATCGAAAAACTCCGGGTTCTGACTCGTACACCTGATTGAGAAACGAATCCTTCACGCTCTGGAGTTCCCGTACTAAGTAAAGAAAATCCAGATTATTCATATTGCGCATGATCCATCGGATAGCATCAGGAAGCGGAGAGATAAAAAGGAACGGGATGCGACCAAACAAAACCCTTATAAATTAGTTTCACACTTTTCATAAATTGGTGAAAGTTGCGAATATGGTAAATAACGAAATGGAATCACGGACTCCGAAAGAGGAATTTATCGAATTGATTACCGATATCAATAAAATGAAGGGCCTGGATGAACTGACGTCCCGCATCATCGGAATCCTATATATTGAACCCCATGAAGTGGCCATGGAAGATCTCGCCCAGCGAACCGGGTATAGTTTATCGGCAGTCAGCACGGCTACGTCTTCGCTGGAACGAGCTGGAATGGTTAAACGACTCAAGAAACCGAAGTCGCGTCGTTTATATTATTTTATTGAAAAAGACGCGATACAAACGTTCATTCAATTGATTCAGACGAGACAAACCGCCTTGGTTGAAATGGCCAAAGAACGGATGCCGCGAATCATCGAGCATTATCGTAAGAAGAGGAACAAGGATTCGGAGGCCGAAATCCATATTATTGAAGCGTACTACAAACAAATCAATATTTTGGACCGGGTCTTAAAAAAAATCATCCAGCTTCTGAAAGAAGAACATGCTAAGGAAATGAGGTAAAAGGAAATGAAAACGAAGACGGTGCTGCGTTTGGAAAACGTCAGGAAGCACTATCAAATGGGAGACACGACCGTCAAAGCGTTGGATGGCGTGAACCTAGAGGTCCATGAAGGCGAATCCATAGCCATCATGGGTCCCTCGGGAAGTGGAAAGAGTACTATGCTTCACTTATTGGGTTGTCTCGACCGCCCGACGACGGGAAAGATCCTTATCGATAACGTGTCGGTTGCGGATCTTGATGAAGACGAATTGGCAACCGTTCGAAACCGAAAAATCGGATTCGTATTCCAATTCTTCTTTTTGATTCCGACATTAAACGTGCTTGAAAACGTTGAACTCCCCATGTTATTCGACGATAAGGATTCGGACGAACGCAGGGAAGAAGCCGTAAGGTTATTGAAACGCGTGGGACTCGGCGAACGCTTATACCACAAACCCTCTGAACTCAGCGGAGGTCAGCGACAGCGGGTAGCCATAGCCCGAGCGCTATCGAATAATCCCGCTATTATTCTGGCCGACGAACCCACTGGAAACCTGGATTCTAAATCAGGAAAAGAAATCCTGGATTTATTTAATGAATTGAACGATGAGGGGCACACCATTATTACGGTCACGCACGACGCCTCACTCATCACGTACGCCAACCGCATTATTTACCTGCGGGATGGTCGCGTTGAAAAAGTGGGCGTCATACATAAAAAAAAGAAAATTAAATCAAAGAACAGGTGAAGACCATGAAAGGATTCGTTACGGCGCTGTTGGTATTGATGATCGCGTTTGGCGTTCAAGCCGCTCCCCAATTGCAGGATTTTACAGTTACCCCTACGACCCTCAAACCAGGAACCTCGGGAACGATTACGGTGACGATATACAATCCCAGCACTTCCGAATATCTTTCCGGAGCTGAAATCCAAGGAACCGCTAGCCAGCTCCAATTTTCTGGCGGAGTATCTCTCGGTGACATTGGTACGCTAGGGACGTCCATCGCTTCCATGTCTTTCAAAGTCAGAGATTATGCGAAACCCGGGAATTACGTCATTACACTCACTATAGCCTACGTGAGTAATCTCGGCGGAACCGCCACCGGTTACAAGAAATTTTCCATTCCCGTGTCGGTTTCCACGACCAACTCACTTCAGGTGGAAGAGGTCGTGGTAAGTAAAAGTGCCATCGCTCCACGCGATTCGTTCACGATTACGGCTACTCTGTTGAATGAAGGAGGTGATTTACGAAACATCATTCTCTCATATCCCGCCCTATCCAATTTCACGTTTGATGGACGAAGTAAAATCCAAATGGGTGACCTCAAAGGAGGAAACAGCAAACGAATTTCTATTCCCATGATTGCCGGACCCGTAATCAAAGCCGGATATTACTCCATTCCGTTAACGATTACTTACGACGATGCCGTTGCTACGGGCACCACTGAAGAATTGCTCGTCGGCCCCATTACTGCCACCAGCGATGCCCAGCGCATCACCGTATTTGCGGAAACCGAATCGGTTTCTCCGGGTAGCTCGACCGATCTCGTCATCGCTGTTCGTAACACGGCGGACGAACCCCTTTCGGAAGTTCACGTCGTATTACCGGAAGAATCCGAGTTCTTTGTCCCATTGGACTTCAACGAAAAAGTCATTTCCATTATTGAACCCAATGAAGTCCAACGCGTCAAGTTTCACATCAGTGTAAACACGAACGCCGTATTGAAAGCTTACGGCATACCCATAACCGTGAAGTACCAAGGACGCACCATTGGAAGTGAAGAAATTGAGAAAACAGTCGGAGTACGCGTAGCGGGTACACCGGAACTCTCCGTGATTACGAGTACGAGTCCAGCGCCCATGTCCTCAGACAATACGCAGTACACGCTCTCCGTGCAGATTTCAAACATTGGAGACACGGCCGTACGCGCGGTTTCCGTGTATGCCAGTTCCAACGAGCTCGAGTTCATCGGAATCACCAGCGACTACTTAGGGACGTTAAACCTCGACGATTACAGCACGAGTCAGTTCCCCGTACTCGTCAAGAAAGGAATTACTCCCGGAAGCTACCTCGTCAATATTCGCTTGACGTTCAAAGACGCGTATAACAACGCGTACGATAAAACCAAAGTAGCCACTATAGAAATCGTCTCTCCTGAAATCGCCCAAATGGCGCGCGGGGTCAGTGGAAGCAATCCGTTAAACTACGCGATTATCATCATCGTGTTGGCGGTCATCGGTTACTTCGCATACAAGAAATGGTTCAAGAAGAAGAAGCCGCATGGCGTCTGAAGAACGGATACGCGTAACGGAAAAAAGACCGGTATTGAAGGGAGTCGGGACCATGAAACTATCCGAACTATTGAAGTACACGTTCGAGAGCCTGCGGCATCGCTCCCTTCGAAGCTGGCTGACCATCCTGGGCATCATCATAGGAATCGCATCCATCGTGATTCTTATTTCTCTCGCTCAGGGACTCGATGCCTCAATTAAAGATCAGCTGGGATCCCTGGGATCCAATTACGTGCTCGTCACTCCTGGAAACTTCTTTGAAGGCGGACTCCAGATGGGGCCGCCGATATTGAAAGGGATCTTATACGACCGGGATGTCGAACGCATCAATAATATCGGGGGAGTGGAAGCGACTTCCGGAAACATTGGGTTGACGTTAGCCAACGTTCAATTTAAGGAAGAAAACGTTAGCTCGACGGTCATTGGCGTCAATGCCGATGCATGGAATAAATTCCTCATCAAAGGCGGGTACCAAGAAGGCAAGTTTTTCAACGATGGCGATCAAACCTCGGCCATTGTCGGAAAGGATGTGGCTCACGGACTCTTCTCGGACGATCTCCGCGTCGGCGACACGTTATACATTCTTGGAAAACCGTTTAAGGTGAGAGGGATAGTCAAAGATTCCCCTCAAGCCAATAACCGTATTTTCATCGATCAACGGGCCGCCCGGGGTATTTCAAATAGAATCAATTCGGGATCCGTGGATTCCATACTGGTTGTCACACGGGAAGGATCAAATATTGAAATCATCGAACAACGCATTTATCACGAACTGCGCAATTCGCATAAAGTCCGTGAAGGCGAAGAAGATTTCTCCACGCTCACTGCGGCATCCATATCCGCTCAAATTGGAGAAATCACGGCTTTGCTGACCCTTTTCCTAGGAGGAGTCGCTGCGATTTCATTGTTAGTCGGAGGCATTGGCGTGGCGAATGCCATGTTTACCTCCGTTCTCGAACGCACGCGCGAAATTGGCATATTAAAAGCGCTGGGCGCTTCCCCCCACACCATCCTACAACTCTTTTTGCTGGAATCGGGCATGATCGGCTTTGCCGGCGGAGCCATTGGCGTCGGTTTAGGCGTAGGAACCTCTTTGTTAATGAACGCATTTGATATCCCCAGCGTAATGACCATTGAACTCATGGGATTCGCCCTCGCATTCTCATTCTCTGTCGGCGTGATATCCGGAGTCGTGCCCGCACGAAACGCCAGCAAATTACAACCCGTGGAAGCGCTTCGCTACGAATAAATAAGACTTAAACCATACCTTCTGACGCATCATATGAATCATTGTGATTTGCAATGAAATCCGTTATAGAAATTAAAGAGTTGACTAAGAAGTACGGCGATTTGACCGCGGTTAATCGTCTAACGCTATCCATACGCGAAGGCGAGTTTTTCGGTTTATTGGGTCCGAACGGCGCCGGTAAAACAACCCTCATATCTATGCTGTGCACTTTACTGGAACCCACGTCGGGATCGGCAACCGTTAACGGAGCGCATGTCGTCAGCGAATCCGACAAAGTCCGGCAATCCATCGGAGTGGTTTTTCAAGACCCCAGCCTGGACGAATTACTGACCGCCAGAGAAAACCTGGAGTTTCACGGCCGCATGTACGGAATGAATGAAGAAGAGATACTGAAAAAAAGCGATGACGTCCTGGATCTCGTCGAACTATCGGAACAATCGCATCGGCAAGTCAAAACATTCTCCGGAGGAATGCGGAGACGGCTCGAGATTGCCCGGGGGCTCATGCATACGCCCAAAGTGCTATTTTTAGATGAACCCACGATCGGGTTGGATCTGCAAACCCGAAACCACATCTGGAAATACTTACTTAAGCTCAAAGAAAAACATAAGATGACGATCGTGCTGACGACTCACTACATGGAGGAAGCGGAACGCACGTGCGACCGCATTGCCATCATCGACCGTTCCAAGCTCGTCGTTCTCGGAACCCCATCCGATCTAAAAAAAAGCATTCAAGGAAACGTGGTGCGCATTAAAACAAAAAATGGGAAAAAGGAATTGGCTAAAAAATTGGAGAGGGTTCGAGGAGTCACATACGTCGATATTTACGAGGAAGGAATCGCCGTATCCGTTACCCATGGCTCCAGTTTTCAACAGATATTGAAAATCGTTTCCCTCAAAAAATTTGCCGTCGAATCCATTGAAACCCACGAACCGACGTTGGATGACGTGTTCATTCATTATACCGGAAAGGAAATGCGGAAAGATGAACCGTATTCGGATGCCAAACTGGCTTGGAAAGCGGGTGTTCGATAATGATGAAAGAATTTCGAGGCATACGAGCCATTTGGAGGCGGGAACTCATTCGATACTCCAGAGAACGATCACGGATTCTCACGAGCATTGCTTCCCCGCTGCTTTGGCTGGTCGTATTCAGTAGTGGATTTTCAGCGTTTACTATTGGTTCAGGAGTCGAGTATCAGACGTTTCTGTTCCCGGGAATCTTGGGCATGACCATATTGTTCAGTTCCCTATTTTTTGGGGTCAGCGTCGTATGGGATCGTCAATTTGGGTTTTTGAAAGAAACGTTAGTGGCCCCCATATCCCGCATCTCCATATTCTTTGGGAAAGCACTCGGCGGGAGCACCATTGGAATGATTCAAGGAACCATTTTCCTGTTTCTTGGAGGTCTTTTTGGAATAGGATTATCCATACCAAATGTTCTTTTGGTTCTACCCATCCTATTCCTTATTTCCCTTATCATCGTCAGTACGGGCTTGTTCATTGGATCCCACATGGAAAGCTTTGAAGGATTCAATTTGGTCATGACCTTCTTTACATTACCCATGTTTTTCCTGAGTGGAGCGTTATTTCCATTAAACAATCTCCCGGCCTTCCTGTTACCCCTCACGTACATCAACCCCCTTGCATTCGGAGTCGATGCGCTTCGGGCATTATTGATTGGGACCAGCCAATATTCATTGGGAATGAATATCCTCGTGCTCCTTGCGTTCGCCTCCCTTACCATATACGCCGGAGCTTGGGCGTTCAAACGCCAGAAGTAGGCTATAAAAACGCCCTCCCCGAATAAAATTAAGAGATTCCTATGGACATTCAACGCCAGTCTGCACGAAAAGAATTGAAAGAGCAAGGCATCGAGCCATACCCTTATTTCTACCATCGAACGCATTACACAACGGAAGTCATCGATTCGTTTTCATCATTAGAAGGAAAAGAGGCGGCGGTCGCCGGACGCATCATGACCAAACGCTCGTTTGGAAACCTCCTATTTGCCACGCTTCAAGACGTCCAAGGCAAAATTCAAGTCATGGTGAGAAAAGATCACGTGGGAAAAGAAGCACTGGCCGCGTTCGAGAAATTGGACACGGGCGACATCATTGGAGTCAGGGGAATCATCACTAAAACGAAGAAAGGCGAGATTTCCGTTGACGTCAAGACCTACGAATTGCTCTGCAAATCACTGCGCGTTTTGCCGGAGAAATGGCACGGACTCGAAAATACGGAAATCCGGTACCGGAAGCGCTATTTGGATCTCATCGCCAACCCCGACCAAGCCGAGATATTCAAAAAAAGGGCCTTGCTGATTCAAACCATTCGCGATTACCTGAACGAAAACCATTTTCTGGAAGTTGAAACCCCCATTTTGCAACCGCTGTACGGTGGAGCCGCAGCCAAACCCTTCCAAACGCGCCATAATGCGCTCGAAACGGATTTGTACTTGCGCATTGCCGACGAGCTCTACTTAAAACGCCTGATTGCAGGGGGCCTGGAACGCGTGTACGAAATTTCTAAAGACTTTCGGAATGAAGACATTGATTCCGCGCACAACCCCGAGTTCACGATGCTCGAATTCTATGAAGCGTATACGGATTACCAAGGCATGATGAAACGCGCGGAGGAAATTTTTCAGAAAATCTGCAACGCGCTTTATGGAAAAATCTTCTTTGAATACCAGGACAAAAAGGTATCATTTAAAGGGCCATTTACCCGCGTTTCCATCGTAAAAGTCATTCAAGAAAAAAGCGGCATTGACGTCCTCAAATGGCATTCGGATTCTGAAGCCATGGCCGCAGCCAAGAAATTGAAAATGGAGGTCAGCCAGTCGACTCGCGCACACGTTTTTGACGCGCTATTTGATAAATACGTCAAGCCCTCGATATGGAATCCGACGTTCGTCATTGATTACCCGGAATACATGTGTCCGCTAACCAAGAAAAAACGCGGGGAACCGCGACTCGCTGAACGCTACGAACTGTATATTGCGGGAGAAGAATGCGCGAACGCGTATTCCGAATTAACGGATCCCGTTGAACAACGCGAAAAATTCACGAAACAAGCCGAGAACCGGAAAAAAGGAGATGAGGAAGCGCAGCCTTTCGATGAAGACTTTTTAGAGGCGATGGAATACGGTATGCCGCCCATGGGTGGCATCGGGATCGGAATTGATCGCATTACGATGCTGTTTACGAACCAAACCAGCATCAAGGAAGTGCTGTTTTTCCCGAGCATGCGGCCCTTAAAAAAATTGAAAGGCGCCTCAAAAGAAGTGAAGGGAAATAATCACCTCCAATAGCACGAGTCTTCCAGCGTTTTCATAATGGGTTCGTCGGAGGCCGTCTGGTCCTTCGTGATTTCCACATCATCCGGAACGGTTATTCGAGGATATATTCGAGTATTTCCAATGACGCGCGTATGATGACCGATTTGCGATTCAAAGCCCAGCATGCTATAACCGGAAACCTCTGATTGATTTCCAATGTGAACGCCTCCGTCAACAACGGCGTTGCATACCATCGCTTTCTTTCCGACGCGAACTCTTTCAAAAACAATCGCGTTTTCAATGGACGCGCCTTCATCTACGATGGAGTCGTGAAGAATGCACGCATTTGGACCAATGATTGCGCCCGATCTGACCTGAACCCCTTTCTCAATTATTACTGGAGCTTTAATGACCGCGGACCGGTCAATAGAGGCACGGGCATCCATTCGATGACCCCCTTTTTTATGAAGAAACTTCATTGCAGAAGCGTTGGTCTCCAAATAGTTTTGAGTATTCCCAATGTCGCCCCAAATGCCTTTGAACGGATACCCGACCAAATTAAGCTCGTCGACAAAATGGTTCCACAGATCACCAATACGATCCGCTTTCTTTCCCTTTTCATGCTGCATTTTCACGTACCGGGGTAAATGCGTTCGAATAAATGCCTCTTCCAATTGATAGATGGCGGTACTCGCGAGTTTACTGGCAGCGTCTTCCACGCTGGGCTTCTCCTGAAAACCCCGAATCTTGCCGTCATCAAAGAGTTCCGCTACACCAAAAAGCCTCACGTCCTCAACGTGTTGCAGATCAAACAAGGCCAGCGTGGCATGCGCTTTCTTGGATGTATGCGTACTCCTCATGCCCTTCAAATCCAATCCGTAAAAGAAATTATCGGCGCCGATCACGAGGCAATCAGAAGGTGAACAATGCTTGCTAAAAACGTAGGAAAGCGCTCCCACGGAACCCATCTTACCGGTTTCACTCACCGCTTTTTCGTAAGCGTAAGTCATGCGAGCGTTAAACGCCTTCCCATTCCCGAAATACGTTTCAATATTATGCTGGTTCTCCTTTAACGATATCGTAATATTTTGAATGCCGGCATCCACCAATAATTCAATGATGTGCTGCAAAACCGGTTTGCCCGCGACCGGTAACAACGGCTTGGGAGTTCGCAGCGTCAATGGAAACATGCGCGTACCATACCCGCCAGCCAACACCACCGCATTCAACGATTTCGACATATTGATCCCACGAGTAAACCATTCACTTGAAATAGGGAAAGAAAACGTTTTAAGTGATGAGCTTGGTGAGACCCAAAGCGAGAAAAGAGCCCAATATCTTGACGATCCAAACGAAAATGGATATCATCGACAATACAATCAATGACATAAAGACCTCGAAATTATTGTAGAACGTCTGGAAAATCGGAATTTTGAACAAGCGTTGTTTCAACGCCGGAATGCTTTCCGGATCCACGTCTTCAGCCGGCTTATTGCGCACTTGCTCCGCCATGGCCGCACGAATCTGTGGCCAAATCGCTTCCACGATGCCCCCAGACGAATCCCCATCAGTACCCGACGGATTCACGGACAATTGATTGTAAACGGAATCCGTCAGCCGATTGCGTTCCGAAACGGGTAAGTCGCTATAAATCGGCATTTTGGTTTGAGCATACGCCCGTTCACCCGAATCCTCAAATCCGTCCAACATCAAATCTCGGATATCGTCATAATTAGCCGCAACGATCTGCGCCGTCGTATCCCGGGATATCAGCGATACGGGTCCGGATTCCCCCGAAGGAGCGGCAATACCGCTGGAAATCGCCGAGCTATCGATTTCAATGTTTTCAATGGCGTCTGCGACCGAGGTTTGCAACTGGCCCTGAAGGGAAGGAGCCAAACGGGCTACATTCAACATAAACGAATCAAAGTAAATGTCTTTATCGCCTTGAACCTTCAAAAACGTAAACGCAACCGTCAGAATGAGAAATAGCAGCAAGGCCTTACTGATGGACGCATAAAGGGTCGAAAGATTCAATTTTTCTTGTAAGGATATGAAAAAGCCGGTAAGCCAAACGGGAACGGATAGGGAAAGAAATGCCAACCCGTAACGCGGATACATGTACCATCCAATGCCTAGCGGAATAATGAGCAGAACCATGGATAAGAGAACCGTATCCGAATTCAACCGGAATCCGTAAATCGCGGCCAAGGCTAAACACAACGAAAACAAGAAAACGAAGAGGATAAACGAAATACTATATAATTTGGATACGTTATTTTCAATGCGGTTGAAATCAAAAACATCCGCAAATGAAAAATTGGCTTTCGCAAACATGATCGTCGCAAAAATAAACAATACGAGAACAAAGAACAAGAACGGAACCTTGTATTTGAAGGTTCTATCGATATTGATGCTAAGGGTTAATTTGGTCCCCTTATCACGGACTGGAACGTTCGAAGGCACCTCCGTTTTTACGACGGGTTTCTTCGGTAAGGGTTCGCGATCTTTGGGCATCCGAAATCGTACAAGTAACTCGGTTCCCCTTAAAAAGCTTTCTTGATAAGAACGTTCGCTCGCACCAATTCAGGAACACGTTTAAATAGATGCGACGGGTTTGAGAACGCATGATTGACTTCGTATTCTATGCGGGCGTTATTGCCATCCTGCTTTTGGCCAGCGTAGCCGCCCGCTACGACCTGCTTTCGGAAGGCGGAATCGCTGCTGCGTTATTGGTCGGCCTCACCATTTTCTGGTTCGGTGGATGGGAGTGGTTCCTTCTCTTGGCCGCCTTCTTCGTCATCGCCAGCGTTTTCACAAAATTCAAAGCCAAAAACCGGTTAAAGAAAATAGCCATGCAAGAATCTGCTAAAGGAGGCGTGCGCGATTTTTGGCAAGTAGGAGCCAACGGAGCGCTCGGTGCCCTCATCGCGGTCATATACCATTTTTTTCCATTGAATACGTTTTACTTTGCGTACGTGGGCGTGATTGCCACCGTTACCGCGGATACGCTAGCCACCGAAATCGGAGTGCTTAGCAAACGCGCTTTTTTCCTCACCACGTTCCAAAAAGCGAAAAGCGGGCTTTCCGGAGCCGTTTCATTCAAGGGACTTGCGGTGTCTCTCCTTGCATCCGTCTTAATTGGTTTAAGCGCACTCGTCATTAACGCGTTTTTCAATTTTACGGCCATTGACAATTTCAACCTCGTATTGATTCCGACGGTTGCCGGGTTCTTTGGGGCGCTCATTGACTCGTTATTAGGTGCAACCATCCAAGCCAAATTCTACTGTAAAAAATGTCGGAAAATCACGGAACGCGAAACGCACAAGTGCGGAATAAAGACCGTATACCGAACCGGTTGGAAGAGCGTCAACAACGATACCGTTAATTTACTTGCATCCATCTCCGGAGCCGTAATCGCCGCATTGCTATACCATTTACTCAAAGGATTCTAAGTCCATTATCCGCCGAATAGCTGGTATTGAGAGGCAAAGAAACCCAGGATAATGACGGCGACGCTAACCAGAACTAAAAACAGTAGTTGAAGGCGGTGGTGGGGTTCATGATCTCGAAAAACGAAAATCGTGTTGGAAACCGTTGACCCGATCAATGCGATGGCGAGTCCAATAACCGCTTGAGACTGTGAAAACGTGCCGGAAGCGTGCAGAGACGCAATGGAAGCAATAACCGATGCCGAACTCACCACTCCCCCGATCGCCAACGACAAGAAAAGAAGAATGGAAGAGGTTTGCAGCGAGATGACGTTGACCACCAACGTAATGAAAAAAAGAACGAAAGCAAATTCGAGTACAAATCGCATACTGATCGGTTTATTGAAAACGTATCGTGCGTTCGTCAGGCTGACCTGCGAGGAAAAGAACGCCGTCACCATCAACAAGAACGCCAAAGGAACCAAGAATACCGGAAACGACGTTTGAAATAGTAGAGGACTTACCCCCGCCAATAGAATCAAGTTTCGCGTCAATGATCCCGCGGCCGAACTCGAAAAGCTCAACAAAAAAGCGTTGAAACTCAACCGCTTTTCTTTTGCGAATAGCACGACGGTGGCCAAGGAGGAAACCAAGCCGCCTAAAAAAGACGAAATGAGAATGGCGCGCTTATGAACGAATTTCATGATGACATGCGAAACAAAGCTGACCGCGGAGACGATGATGACCGTCAAAGAGAAAATCTGCAAGTCAATCGGATAATTGAAAATATAATACGGTTCCCGGGGAACCAACGGATACAATACAAAGGCAATCAAACCGAACACCAAACCGTCAATAATTTCCCTCCTCGAAATGCGCTCCACCAAACGGTGTACGGCGCCTCGTTCGACTAATACGTACGTGATCAGAACCGTCGCCGCGATCGCCTCGATCACGAAACCAAAACTCACCAGTGCGCCTAACAAGTACGAAATCGGTATCATGACGATCGTCGTCAAACCAATGGCATGACGAAAATGCGTGGCCCGAAAGAAATAGAACGACGTGGTGATCGCGAAAACACCGACTAATCCCACCACCGCATAAATGAGGGAGTGCTGGCTAGCCAGTTCCGTAATCAAAAGACCGAGCAGTGAAACCAGTGCAAACGTGCGCACGCCCACGATCGTCTGCTTCTTGGTATGCTCGCGTTCCAGCCCAATTATGCCACCGATCGCCGCAGAAATAAGAAGGCTTTCGATGAATCCCGCCATACACGTCTCCAACGCAAAACACGAGGCCCGCCTATATAAATATAATGATTGTTACTTATGGGACGCGTATGGCCCTGCGTTTCTATAACACGATGGCGAGAAAAAAAGAAGTATTCAAGCCTCAAAAAGGAAAACGCGTATCCATGTACGTTTGCGGAATCACCCCGTATGACGCCTCTCACCTGGGGCACGCCCGCTGCTATATTACGTGGGACGTCCTCCGCCGTTATCTCGAGTTTTCCGGATACCAAGTCACGTTCATTCAAAACATTACGGATATCGATGACAAAATCATTCGACGGGCTCACGAACAACATCTCGATCCAAAAACACTATCCAAAAAATTCTCGGATCAATTCGAATCCGAGTTGGCGCGCCTCCGCATTAAACCAGCGGATCAATACCCTAAGGTCACGGAAAACATACCCGCCATCATTTCCATGATTCAACAAATCATTCAGCATGGCATGGCGTACGAACAAGACGGAGACGTATATTTTGAAGTCAAGAAATTCAAAGCGTACGGCACCCTATCCCGGCAAAATCTGAACGACCTCATTCAAGGAAAACGCGTGGAACACGGTGAAAAGAAACGCCACCCCGAAGACTTTGCGTTATGGAAACAAGCCAAACCCGGCGAACCATTCTGGAAATCACCTTGGGGAAACGGACGACCGGGATGGCACATCGAATGCTCGGCCATGAGCACGAAATATCTCGGAAACCAATTCGATATTCATGCCGGAGGACAAGACCTCATCTTTCCTCACCACGAAAACGAAATCGCTCAAAGCGAAGCCGCCAGTCAAAAGAAGCCCTTTGTACGATATTGGCTCCACAACGGATTCGTCACAGTCGAAAAAGACAAAATGGCTAAAAGCGCGGGCAATTTCATGACCATCCACGAAGCCCTCCAAATCCATTCTCCTCAATCCATACGTTATTTCATCTTATCCACGCACTACCGACACCCCCTAGATTACTCTGAAAAAGCGCTCGAACAATCCAAACGCTCACTCGAATCCATATATAATGCGATCGATCGCCTGGAAAAAACCATGAAAAAACAAACCGTGAACGCGGATTCACTGAACGGACCAGTCGAAATGCGTCTGCAAGCATTTATTCACGCAATGGACGATGACTTGAACACTCCGCTCGCAATCGCCGCATTATTCCAACTCAGGGATTACGCGTTTCAGCAACTCGAAGCCTTTCAAAAAACAAAAACCTCCGATACCCTACTCTCGCTATATGAAGCGCATCGAACCCTCGTACAGCTCATGGACGTACTCGGACTCCAACAACAAACGAAAACCAAGGCTTCCGTCAGCAAAGAAATAAAGGAGCAGATTGAAGCCCGTGAACGCGCCCGAAAAAACAAGGATTTCAAGAAAGCGGACGCCATTCGAAACGAACTCCTGCAAAAAGGAGTCGTCCTTGAAGACACCCCCGAAGGCATACAATGGAGATCCGACTCATGAACCCCCAATTGAAAACGATCTGGAACCAACTTCCCGATTCAACGGAAGGCATCCTGCTGC
Organism: Microcaldota archaeon; assembly: GCA_018819225.1. GTDB lineage: Archaea > Micrarchaeota > Micrarchaeia > Norongarragalinales > SBBD01 > JAHJQN01. The sequence goes on along the minus strand of JAHJQN010000004.1, from coordinate 64,712 downwards.
TTAATGAAGGAAAAGAGGACGCCAACTTTTTTTATTGCACGGGAATAACGGAAGGCATGTTTGACGGGAGTGCCGCTTGGATCACCCGAAATTGTATCCACGTATTTACCCCCCGACTCGACGCCGAACTCGCCAAAAAACAGCTCGGAAACCACATTTCGATTTCAGTCTACGGACCCGGAAACGGTTTTTCTAAACTGCTAAGAGAACGCATTGGAAAACCCGAATCCGTTGCATATAATGATGCCGTGTTGCCCGTCAAATCCCTTCACTTCTTACAGAGACTGCTCCCAAAAACACAATGGATTCCCGCATCCAACACGTTTCAGAAAATTCGCTCCATTAAAACGCCTCAAGAAATTCGCCGCATCCAAAAAGCGATTCGATGGTCTGAGAAAGCCCTTCAAAATATTCTGGATCAACGCACGCTAAAAAGCGGCGTACGGGAATTTGAGGCGGTCGCCGCACTCGAATACGAGATGCGCAAGCTCGGCTCCGAACCCGCTTTTCCAACCATCTTCGCGTTCGGAAAAAACGCGGCTCAACCTCATCATCCCCCCGGAGTGAAGCGCTTGCAGCCCCGTGAATGCGTTCTCATCGATTTTGGAGCCCGCTATCAAAAATATTGCGCGGACATCTCCCGCTCATTCGTCCTCGGTCCACCGAGCGCAAAACAAAAGCGCATGTACTCCATCGTTGAAAAAGCGCAATCCAAAGCCAAAACAGCAGTGCATGAAGGAGTCAATGCGCGATTCGTGCATCAGCTCGTGGAAAAAGAAATCAACGCCACCGAATTTCGAAATCGTTTCAACCACGCCACGGGTCATTCCCTCGGACTCGAGGTTCACGACGGACTCGTCCTCAGCACGGACTCATTCGATCTCAAGAAAGGCATGGTATTCACGCTGGAACCCGGCGTATACGTGCCCGGAGTCGGGGGCGTACGCATTGAAGACGACGTGGAAGTCACGAAAAACGGTTTTCGGCAACTCACCCGGGAAACCAGCGGTCTGCAAAGTCTCTAATGGGGCGTTTCCCCAACCTTTTTAAAACCTGAAACGAAAAGAGGAACGGATCGTATGAAAAAGAAAAAAGGGTTACGAGAACGCAATAGCGATTCGATGCAAGACGAGTTCAAACGCATTCACTCCGATATGGATCGCATGGTGGAAGACGTATTTGCCATGCATGCGCAAAATCAAGCCCTGTCCCGAAAACACATGCCGTACATATACGGTTTTTCCATCAAGATTACACCGGAAGGGTTACCTCAAGTGTCCCGATTCGGCAACACCCCGCCCCTATTTGCGCGAAGGAAACCCCCGGTGCGCACTAAAAACGAGACCATCGAGTTTCAAGTCTCCCGCGAGCCGCTTATTGACATCATCGAAGGCGACCAAGATCTTGTCGTGATCGCGGAATTGCCGGGAGCCGGAAAAGAGGATATCCACCTAAACGCCTCCGCTCATTCGCTGACCATTCACGCATTCTTTCATCAGAAACAATTCCATCGCAAAATCGAATTGCCGTGTGAAATCGTATCCAAAAGCGCCAAGGCCAAACACAACAACGGCGTGCTCGAAATCACGTTCAAGCGAAAGACTCGGAAGAAAAAGACGAGCAAAAAAGTAACCATTGACTGAGGAATTCACCATGCCTTTGCGAAGGCAGAAACCGCAGCCTACCATTGAAGGAGGATACGTGGTTCATATCATAAAACACCCTACTCTCCGCCGTTTTGGACTGTTTCGCGGAGGATTTTCAACCGTCTGGCATCGTTTCTTTCGGGGGGACATCAAATTCGTCGGAGCCGTCAACACTAATACAAAAAAGGCCTATATCAGTCTAGGAAAAACGTTTCATGGAAATCTCGCGGAACAGCTTATTAGGAACGGACTCCCTTCAGAGACACGGGATGCGTGGATCAACAGAAAAAGGGAGCCGTCGAAAGAGTGGCGTTTTTTTAGTGGAGGCTATGATCCAAGGACTTTTGCCGCCGAACAGGATTTCGGTATGGATCAACGGGAATGGCACGTTCTGCAGGAGGCTGTGAAACGTATTCACGGAAGAAAAGCCGGCACCCTCATGGAACATGAATACTAGTCGCGTTGCGCTTTATGCTTCCCAATCCGCTGCTCGACATCTCCGAGTTTAGTTGAAATCGCTTTCAGCCGCGCCAGATTATCGTCATCCAACGGCGTCAACAAAATCTCCGGACTCACTCGTTTACCGCCGATCTCCTGATCGCGAACATCCACCCACGAAAACGATTCCGACAAACCGAAGCTGCGACGCATACGAGCCGACAAAATGGGGGTCACCGGAGCCATCAAAACGGAAATCGCATTGCATAAACGCGCACAAACGTGCAATACGGCATTCTGACGCTCCGGATTCTTCCAGATCTCTTGTGACTGAAAGTACTGATTGCCTTTAGCGGACAATTCGATCGTTTTCTGCAATGCCGCCACCAAATTGATTTGATCGTACAAACCATCGATCTCCGAAACATAAGACTCCAACGTTTCCAACATCTGCTCATCCGTTTCCTCCCACTTGCATTTATTCGGAATAATGCCTTCCCGATTCTTTACAATGAACGAAGAGACCCGGTGAACAAAGTTACCCACGTTGCCAATGAGTTCCGTGTTCAAACGGCTTTGAAACTCCTTCCACGTGAAATCCGTGTCGCGCACTTCCGGCAACTTCAGTATCAAGAAGAAACGCCAGGCATCCGCCGGCAAACCCAGCTCCGATTCATGATCGACCAGGGATTCGCAAAAAACGCCGTGACCTTTGCTCTTCGAGAGCTTACCTCCCTCATAATTCAGGAATTGGTAACCCGACACGTAGTGCGGCAAAATATATTGCTGGCCTCCCATTAACATGGCCGGAAAGAATAAGGTATGAAAGGGAATGTTGTCCTTGCCAATAAAATGATACAACTTGGTTTGCGGGTGCGTCCACCACTTCCGGAACTCCGCGTCCTCTTTACCCTCGAATTCATCCTGTTCCAAAACCCACTCCTTCGTGCTTGAAATATAGCCAATGGGCGCGTCAAACCAAACATAAAACACCTTTTTTTCATACCCTTTAACGGGAACCTTCACGCCCCACTTGAGATCCCGCGTAATACCTCGCTTCTTCAATCCATCGGCAATCCAACCCAAGGCGAGATTGCGTACTTGAGACTTCCAATGCGTATTCTTCTCAATCCATTCTTTCAAGGGAGGCTGCAACGAATCCAATGATAAAAAGAGGTGCTTGGTTTCCTTAATCACGGGTTTGCTCCTGCACAGAGTACAATACGGTTTCAGCAGTTCAACGGGAGTCAGCAACGCCGCGCATTTCTCGCACTGATCCCCCCGCGCCTGCTCGTACTTGCATCGAGGACACGTTCCTTCGACGAAACGATCCGGCAAAAAGCGCCGGTCTTTCTCGCAAAACGGCATGCGCACCGTCTTTTCCGTAATCAAACCGTTTTTTTGAAGCGCCAAGAAAAAGTCTTGCGTCATCTCGTGATGCAACGGCCTCGAAGTACGCGAAAAGTTGTCGTACGAAAGATGAAACCACTTGTAAATCCGCGCATGAATATCGTAAAACGTATCACACAAATCCCGAATACCGATACCCGCTTTTTGTGCGGCAATTTCAGAAGGCGAGCCATGTTCATCCGTGCCGCCAATAAAAATCGTGTTTCGTTGCTTTAACCGGCAATAACGCGCGAATACATCGGCCGGCAAATGACTGCCGACAATGTTTCCGATATGCGGCACATTATTCACGTACGGAAGAGCGGCGGTAATCAAGTAGCGTTCGACCATGCATTACACCTGTGAAAAGGAACCGTACGAGTAAGGAGCGAGAAAGCTTTTAAAACAAAACAATTCAACTCTCTTCATCCAATCTGAAACTCGTTCAGGTGATCACCCGTGAAATTTGCGTTCTTATCCGTGCTCATGCTATTCGTTTTAGGCGTTCAGGCCGTACCCATACCGTTCCAAGAATATTCGGACTTCCAATGCCCGTACTGCGCCCGTTTTTACGCGGATACCTATCCCCTCCTGAAGGAAAAGTACTTTGACACCGGGCTCGTGAAATTCGAATACAAACACTTCCCACTGACCACCCTACATCCTCACGCGCTCAAAGCAGCGGAAGCCTCCGAATGCGCGCGAGACCAAGGAAAATTCACGGAATACCACAACATCCTTTTCGAGAACCAAGAAAATCTAGACATCGAAGCATTGCGCCAATACGCTGCCACGATCGGACTCCATACCGATCCATTCAACGAATGCCTGGAATCCGGTGTAAAAGAAGCCTGGGTGCAAGCGCATTACGATGAAGGGTACGCCCTCGGAGTCCGCGGCACGCCCACGTTCTTCATCGGAGGAAACAAGATATCTGGTGCGCAACCCGCCGAACGCTTTATCGAACTCATCGACAAGATTCTAACGGGCGATACACCGACCATTCAAGCGACCAGCGTTCCTACATCGACTCCAACCAGCGTTCCAGAATACAAAAAGGTTATCTCCTTCGTTAAAGGATGGAACCTATTTTCCCAGCCGTTCAAAAGAGGAAATATTCAAGCGGTGATCACCCAAAACTCGTGCACACCCGGAAAAACGTACGCGTACCACAACCAACTCAACCAGTACAATCCGTCAGGAAAAATCGAGAAAGGCGAATGGATCGTGGATGCGAGTGGCTTATGGTTCAAGGCAAAAGAAGACTGCCAAATCACAGTCGAAGGAGATGGAATCTATAAAATGGCTGGAATGCACATGTATAAGGGATGGAATCTCATCGCGGGACCGTATGAAACCACTCGCTTCCAAGAAATGAAAGGAAACTGCCAAGTCGTCAAAGGGCCGCTGTATTATGATGCGATGTCCCGGCGCTGGATTACTTCGAAGATTCTCGAGCCAACGAAAGGGTACTTCGTAAAAACAGCGTCGGAATGCCAGCTCGGCGAACCCGAAATCAACATCCCATTTCCCGAGTAAAATGAACGAATAGGAAAACCCGACATGGTGCTCAAACGGTTCCAGTTAGGTAAACCGCATCATTTCGCACGCCATGTCTTAACGAGAATACCTCAGCAAGAACGAATGGAAACCGGAAAATGGATAGGCGAACGAGATCAGCATATGCTAATCGTTTCCCCGCAGATTCCAGGCCCATTAACCGCTTCAAAAGAAATAATTATTAAACAATTATACGTATTTCCAAGATTGGATCATTTCGACGTCTTTAACCACGCGCGCGAAGGCACCAAAATAGGTTCACCCGGGCATAACGCACCCGGCTCCATTGGAAGCATAAAATTTGATGTATTACCCGCCCATTTACTGGTTCACTCGATTCAGTCGCATTATAAGATAACAGGGGAATACGCCATTCAGCCTGCCGAACGCAAACGGTATGCGGGCTGGAGAAAACGAGCAATTCGGAAAGCCATTGAATTGGCGCATCAAAATAATAGAATATTAACGATTACCCCCGCAGCCATACGTAAACGACCCCATTTACAAGCGGATATAGAAAAAGTGTGTCGGGACATGCGTCTAAGAATAGTTAAAAGAAATGGATTCTGGAGAATACATCAAATCATCACTTAACGAATGACTCGAATCCGTTTCGTCTTCCCTTTCTCGCTTCCAGGAGCATCAATCAGCTTCGTCTCAACTATCTTCGCGCGCTCGAACACCTCCAAGTAGTTGCGTATTTGGCGCTCGCTTAACGCCTCCTCACCCAAATCCTTCTTCTTATCCGAAAACGCGGTATACACTTCCCGCGAAGTGAGATCCGTGTCATCTTTTTTCGCGTCCTGCAAAATCTCCAAGAGCAAACGCTCATTCGGGTTCATGAAATCCACGTTCTTCTTCAACGACGCGTCATCCCCCGCAGCAAACGCTTCCTTCACATCCCCCACCGTAATCTCGCGATGCCCTTTACGCTCGGCCACGCGAGCCGATTGTCTCAACGCTTCAATGGCCACGCGCGCGTCCCCTTTATGCTTCGCGGAATGGCCCGCGCACAAGCCAATCACTTCCTCAGAAAACGAGCCCGGAACGAACGCGTCCTTCGCGCGCTCACCCAAGATTTGCTTCAATTGAATGGGAGTATACGCTTTGAACTCCAAGGGCTTGAAGCGCAACGAGCTTCTCGCGCGCTCATCCATCATAGCAATCAGAGAAGAATTGTTGCTGATCGCCAGAATTCCAATGGAAATACCGAAATGTTCCTGCGCTCGACTGAACTCGTACAACAGGCTTTCATCGTGGCGGTGAAACAAGCGATCGGCTTCATCCAAGCAGATCACGAGAGACTTCTTGTCATATTTTGCACGCTGCAGAATGCGTTGGAACACTTCATCGGAAGCGAGCCCGCGTCTCGGCAAGGGGATCTCAAAATGCTCCGTGAGCTTGGAAAGCACGGCTTGTTTACCGGCGAACTCCCAGCAGTTCACGTACACGCACGCCACGCGTTGAGAGTACTCCTGAAGCTGCTGGAACGCATATTTCACGCACGAGGTCTTGCCGGTTCCCGTCGGGCCAAAAAGGAAGAGATTGTCGGGACGCGAATTCTGGATCGCAGGCTTCATTGCAAATGCGAGTTCCTTAATATGCGGGTCGCGATGCAGAAGCGTTGGCGGCAAGAACTCGGGCAGCAAGGCTTTCTCGTTCTTGAACACGCCTTGGCGACCTTCTGTATCCGCGAAGATGTTGCGCATAATGGATTCAAATAAAAACAATGCGGGAAGCGTTTTTAATACGGTCAGAGGAATCACTGGAAACGGGGTGTCAGGGTCCAGAGAAACATAATAATCCGCTGGAAATGATGGAGAGGGCAGGTGATGACCCACATGACCTTCGAATCCCTTTCCAAAAGCATGCCGTTATTCCGGCTCGTTTCCACGCTTTCGCGTGCGCCTTCCCAGCCTCCGGTCTGGAACGACTGGAAGCTCGGAGACAATCACCGATGAATTTAAAAGAGTTCGACCGCCAAAGACAATCCAGCTTTTTTTGCGAGAGCTAAGGACCCGTAGCTTAGCCTGGTTGGAGCGTTCGACTGATAATCGAAAGGTCGGGAGTTCAAATCTCCCCGGGTCCACTTGGACCTTTTCAAAAAGGTACATCAAAAATCTCAAACGCTAATTCTTTTTCTGCAAAGAAGACATTTTTAAATCGTCTAGACATAAATCGATTCATGCCAGCAAAACAATCGGAATCAAATTTCAAAGAAGCAGGAAGAGAAGCCGAAAGATTCCTGACCTTGAATACTTCCGATTCCAGAAAAGAGTTATCGCGTCTTTATAGGCAACTCCGTAATGGATCCGAATCTGAAAAACTCCGATCCGTCGATGTTCTAGGTATCATCGCAGCAGAAGCACATACGAGCGCCTACCAACATCAACTAATCGGGAGAATAGCAACTACCATGGTTCGAGATCAAAATGTTCTTGTAAGACAACGGGCAGGAATTCATATGGTTAGAATGGCTAGACAGCTTCCAGAAGTATTCCGTTATTGGAGTGATTTGATGCGCCAAACAAGAAAAATGGATGATAAAAGGAGAAAGAGATCAAAAGATCCAAACCCAGTGGATCGCGTTCTGGATCGATATCGACCGCCAGATGAATTGGGTCGGGCGGTGATTGAAGCTCCCATGGATCGTTCCAGAACCACTTTATGGAAAGCGGAAGATGCTGCACTGAACCACTTAAGGGAGGCATTGAATGGTAAACACGTATCCAATCAACGACTAGCTATTTGGATCGGTATGGAAAACCAGTCCCACAAATTACGCCCCCATCTAGTAGCAACTCTAGATTCCATGCGGGAAAATCGCAGTAATCTTTCATCCGGTCAACGCGCGAACTTCCGGTTGCTTAAAAGGGGAATGGAAGGCCCTGAATTCCGACCCGTTATTCCTCGCCGTTAGGTAACGGCATGTTACTCACACTTTTTTAATAATAACCGAATACCCATCATTCATGAACTGGGACCCGTTATTCAAGCAACACGGGCGCTACTTTCACAATCCCCATGCCAACATGAATGCGTTCGTTGCCCTCCTTAAAAAAGAAAAAGCACAACGGGTGCTTGATTTGGGGTGCGGATCCGGCCGGCACACCGTGTTTCTGGCTTCGAAAGGTTTTCACGTGACCGCGCTGGATAACTCGGATGAAGGCATTCAACTCACGAGGCAATGGCTGAAAAAACGAGGAGAACGGGCAAGACTTGTGAAAGGAAATGCGTTCGCGAGACTCCCGTTTCCCAGCCACTATTTTGATGCCGTTGTATCCGTTCAAGTCCTTCATCATGGAAAGATAATTGAGATTCGAAGGGCGATTCAAGAAGTTCACCGCGTATTAAGGAAAAAGGGGTGGGCGTTTATTACGCTGACTAAAATTCGCCATCGGTTCAAGGGATCGAAAGTCAAGGAATTAGCGCCGCGAACGTACTGGTCGTTAAATGGGTATGAGAAAGGAGCGATCCACTACCTGTTTACCAAGGAGAAAATTCGCGAAGAGTTTAACGACTTCGACGTGGGAAGGATTTGGCTGGATACGGATAAGTATTATTGTTTCTTCGCTAGAAAAAACCAAGACTAGCAGCCGATTAATGCGGACTCCTTAAAACGGAATCAAAGCACGTGCTTCCTGCAACAACCGTGCGCGTCCTCGTGGTGCTTGAGCGAGTCCCTCGAGCTCTTGAGAAGCACTTTCTTCTCCGCCGAAGCCACGTTCTTTCGCGTGAGATCGATCACGTCCGGATTCACGCTAATGCTATCGATTCCGAAACGCACGAGGGCCTCGGCAAACTCCGGATACGTGCTCGGCGCCTGCCCGCAAATACCCACTTTCACATCGTACTTGTGGCAAACGTTGATCACGTGCTCGATGCTGCGGATCACGGCTTCGTCGCGTTCATCAAAATCTTCGGCCACCAGAGGCGAATCGCGATCCACGCCCAGCGTGAGTTGCGTTAAGTCATTACTACCAATACTGAAGAAATCAACCCCTTCCTTGCAGAACGCCTCCGCATTGATGACGTTGGAAGGAATCTCGCACATGATTCCGATCTTGAGATCATTATCCCTACGCAAACCAGAATGATGAATTAATTCCTTGCACAAGCGGAAATCGCTTACACGTCGCACGAACGGCAGCATAATCCACAGATTCGTCATGCCGTACTGTCCGCGTACTTTCTTGATCGCTTCCAGCTCCAACGCAAAAACTTCCGGTTCCTTAATATAACGGAAACAACCGCGGTAGCCGATCATGGGATTCTCTTCCTTGGGCTCGAACTCTTCGCCGCCCTCCAAATTACGGTATTCATTGGTCTTGAAATCCGTGCAACGGAAAATAACGGGTCGCGGGGAAAACGCGGCGCAAAACTTTCGCAAACCCTTCGCCAGCGTGTCCACGTATTCTTGCTGCTTGCCCGCCTTCATCATCGCACGAGGATGCTTTCCGATTCCAGCGATCATGAACTCCGCACGCAACAGCCCGACCCCATCCACATCCTTTCCAGCAATTTCGTCGGCCTTCTCCGGTTCAGCGAGATTCACGTAAATCTTCGTGCCCGTTGAAATAATTCCGGTACCGGAAAGCGTATTGATATTTTCACCGCCCTTCGCCATTTCCTTGTCGGAAAACTTGACGCGACCGTCGTAAACGATGCCACGCGTCGCATCCACCGTAACAATCTGCTTTTCTTTTAGCTTTTTCGTCGCTTCACGAGATCCCACCACGCACGGAATGCCGAGCTCTCTCGAGACAATCGCCGCATGACACGTACTCCCACCTTCATCCGTAACGATCGCGGCCGCTCGTTTCATGGCCGGAACAAAATCAGGGGTCGTCATACGCGTTACGAGCACGTCTCCTTCGTAAACGCGAGAAATATCTTTCGGGTCTAAAATGATTTTGACGGGTCCCCAAGCAATACCGGGGGCCGCACGCAAACCCGTTAAAATCTCCTTCGCGTTCTCGATCGCGACTTCCGCCACTTCAAACGGGTCGTCGCCGACGGGCGTCTTGGGGCCTTTCACCACCGCATTCGCATTCGATTCAACCATCTTCGACTCACCTTTCTTGGGCGCGCCCGCCTTTTTCAACGTGGTAATCGCGCGGCTTTGAACGATGTACGTCTTACCGCCTTCAATCGCCCACTCAATATCTTGAGGGTAATTATAGTGTTTCTCGATGCGCAAACCGTGCTTGGCTAACTCCAGCACTTCCTTCTCGGAAAGCTTTTGCGAGCCCTGCATCTCTTCTTGAACCGGCATCCACTTATCCCCTTCAGCGGTTTTCACGATCGCGCGCTCCTGCACGTTTATTTCCTTCTCCGTCATCGTGACACTGGGTTTGTCCACCACATACCGATCCGGAGTAATCGAACCGCTGACAATCGCTTCCCCCAGACCAAAACCGCCTTCGATAACGAGTTGATCGTAATTCATGGAAACCGGATCCACCGTAAACATGACTCCGGATTTCTCGCTCTGAACCATGCGCTGCACGACAACGGCAATGCCCACGGTCCGGTGATCAAAGTGATTGGTTTGCCGGTAGTAGATCGCGCGAGCCCCGAACAAGGAAGCCCAACAGCGCTGCACGGCATCAATCAACGCATCCGCGCCCTTGATGTTCAAATACGTGTCCTGCTGGCCGGCAAAACTCGCATCCGGCAAGTCCTCGGCAGTCGCTGAACTGCGAACCGCCACGAATTGCTCTTGAGCAGGCGTCGGCATCATGGTTACGCCGCATAACTGGTTGTACGCTTTAAGAACGTCCGTGCGAATGTCCTCGGGAACGCGCACGCTCATAATCGCTTGCTTGATTTCCTCACTCGTCTGCTGTAATTTAGCCGTATCGTCCACGTTCAAATCCTTGGTTTTGGCGGCAATGACTTGATCGATTTGCGTGTTTTGAATAAACGCGAAAAAGCTTTTAGCTGAAACGATGAATCCTTCCGGAACCGGAAAACCGTGATTGAACATCTCACCCAAATTAGCGCCTTTACCGCCCGCAATACTTAACGAATCGCGGTTCAGTTCCTTAAACCAATAAATGTTCTGCATATTCGTACACCCCCCTCATCAAGCGGAATCAACGAAAGCAACGCGCCCGTCTTTAAAAAACGTTCGTTATTCACAGCGCGCAAACAAAACGCATATTTATAAAGCTTCATCCGTACTATAAAACACGCTGATTTTCCCGCTCGCACTGCTTCTAGCAGGAGGGGTTCGCTTGGTGCAACAGGCGCTTTGGGAAAAACATAGGTCCGGTAGGAATCGGACGGTCGATGCGACATGAACCGAGAACAAGTTCAAAAAGCCATTGAAGAAGCCATCAAGGAAAAAGGGAGCCGAAAGTTTACGCAAAGCGTGGATTTGGCGATCAATTTCCAAGACGTGGATTTCAAGAAACCGGAAAACCGGATCAGTGTCGACGTCACGTTACCGTATCCCGCAAAAGAAGTGAAAGTCGGGATTTTTGCGGAAGGACAAACGGCGCTGGAAGCGCGCAAAGCCGCGGATATGGTCATTACGACGGAAGAGATTCAAGCGTATGCCGGAGACCGCAAGAAACAAAAAAGTCTATTGAATTACACGTTCCTCGCCCAGCCGCAAATGATGGCGCTGGTGGGAAAAACGTTCGGACAAGTGCTTGGAGCCCATGGAAAACTGCCCAAGCCGTTGCTGCCCAACCAGAACGTGGAAGATGCGGTCGATAAGGCGCGTCGGCGCATCAACCTCAAAACAAAAGGGCGGTATTTACCGGCCTTGCATTGCATTGTCGCAAAAGAAACGCTCCCCATTGACCACATTACCGAAAACGTGATGACCGTAATGGAAGCGGTTCGCCGATCCGTTTCCGAAACCCAAATTCGAAACATTTGCATCAAAACCACGATGGGAAAACCCATTTGCGTGAACTAAAATGGTTCTTAGCAGGAAAGACAAAAAACAGACCGTAAAAGAGCTGAAGAAAAAGCTCGGCGAGAACAAAGTCGTGGCAGTAGCCAGTATTCAAAATTTGCCGTCCAAGCATTACAACCGCATTCGCAAGAACCTGAAAGGAAAAGCGGAAGTCATCATGACGCGGGAAACGCTCATGCGAAGAGCATTGGATGAAGCCCGACCCGAATTAAAAGAACTGCAGACGTTCCTCGAAGGCAGTTGCGTGTTATTGTTATCGAACGACAACCCGTTCCATCTCGCGAAATGGTTGAGGCAAAATAGGAGCAAGACGTTCGCGAAAGCCGGGCAAATCGCGCCCGACGACATCGTGATTCCCGCTGGAGAAACGAGCCTGCCTCCCGGACCCATTCTCACGGAATTAAAGCTTGCCAAAGTCAATGCGCGTATCCAGGGCCCGAAAGTCGTCATCTCGAAGGATTCCATGGTCGCGAAGAAAGGCGAGCCCATTTCATTGAGCGTGGTTTCCATCCTTCAAAAACTGAACGTGGAGCCCATGGAAATCCGCATGAAAATGCGGGCCGCTTTTGATAACGGAACGTTGTATAAAGAAGACGTGTTGGATATCAGCGAAGAGCAATGGATTTCCGGCCTAACCAGCGCGCACCAGCACGCATTGAATCTATCCGTGTTCGCAGGTATCATGAACCGTTACAGCATCGAACTCCTCATTCAGAAAGCCGCCCGCGAAGCCAACGCGATTAGCTCGCTCGTGGAATCCAAGAGCGGTCGACCCGCCGGAGAGAAGAAAGAAGAAGAGAAACCAGCGGAAGAAAAGAAGGAGGAGAGTTTGGCTGAAAAACCAGTTGAAACGAAAGAGGAAGAGAAAAAAGAATAGTGTTTCTAGAGGTGTTTTGAGATGGAGTACGTATATGCGGCCTTGTTGCTGCACTCGACGAAGCAGCCGATCAACGAAGATAACGTCAAGAAAACGTTGTCCGCAATCGGCGCTCAACCGGATGAGGCGAAAGTGAAGAGCCTCGTCGCGTCACTCGATGGCGTGAACATCGAGGAGGCCATCAAGCAAGCGGCCGTCGTCGCGGCACCAGCTGCCGGAACGGCAGAAGGCAAGAAAGCAGACAAGAAGGAAGAAGAAAAGGAAGAAAAGAAGGAAGAAGAAGCTGCAGCGGGTCTCGCGTCCTTGTTCGGTTAATCCGTTCTAACATTTTCTTTCTTGCAATCGCACTACTTTTGCGGAGTCAGAAACGGCTCCGCGCTACCCTTTTTTACAAAACTTCGAGTGGCTAGTGGGACTGCGAAGGCGTTTCGTTTACGGAATCGCGCGCTCTTTCTATCAAGCTCTCCAATTCCACTCCGGTCCGAGGGATATTCCCAGAAGATGAATCAGGGGGAGGCTGCTTTGAAGCAAAATAAATTATGACAATCAATACCAAGAGTAGGATCGCGAGGACAATGGACCACGAAACCGATGCTTTCACGGAAACCACGTCAATGATCATCATATGAAAATCCATATTACCGACTCCATAAAAAGGTATTGGCGAAGTCCATTTGAGGAGGGAGATAAAGTTCTATTATTGACGAAAAAACGCGGGGACGGAAAGGCTTATAAGCAATGTCTGAAAAAATGGAAAGAATTGACGAACCGCTAGGACGATTATTCATGGGTTTGAAGTTGAGGCCTCCGTTGACCCTGCGCGCCCTATTGATGGGAGCCATTCTATCCATATTCGTCGGCATGTACTCTGCTTTCGCCGGATTGAAAATCGGAGGCGTATACTGGCCGATTCTCACGACCTCGCTCGTGGCACTGGCATTGCTAAAACTATTTGGAAAAACGGATCCCAATGAAGTGAATATTCTTCAAACCGCAGCGAACACCGGAGGATTGCTGGCTGCGGGCTTGATCTTTACGATTCCAGCTATCTGGATGCTCGGAATGGACATCAGCACGTGGGACATCTTCTGGATATCCATCATTGGAGGAGGTATTGGACTCGCGTTCTCGGTTCCGTTACGAAAACAAATGATTGAACGCGACAAGCTGCCGTACCCTGACGGAGCTGCGGCCGCATCGCTCATCAAAGCCGGTGACCGGGGAGGAAAACACGCTCGGTGGTTGTTTGGAGCCATCGGAGTCGGAGCCGCATTCTCGTTCATCCGAGATTACTTGGCATGGATTCCCGCATACGTCAATCTGGAAACGTTGAAATCCTCGCTCGCCAAACCATTTTCACTGGGAAGTTCCATTTCATTGATTCCGTTTGCGGGCGGGTACTTAATTGGCCCGCGGTTCACGTTCGCATGGTTCTTGGGAGCCATTGCCACGTATTTCCTTATCGTGCCCTACTTCTTAATGCTGGGAGCGAGCGACAAGTTTTCAGTCGTCATTGAAACCGCGAAACCCATTGGAGTCGGAATCGTATTCGGGGCCGCCATCGCGTATTTCATTTTACACGGCCTGCGCGCCCTATCGATCATGTTGAAAGAGTGGGATAAGGCGAAACAAAGCCGGATCGCAGGAATGGCGATTATTGTCGCTACCGGCATACTCACCATCATCACGGAAATGAACGTCGTGTTAGCGGTATTTGCAATGATGGGGGCTTTTGTCATGGCGTTCGTGGCTGCCCGCGTCACCGGGGAAATGAACGTCGACCCCCTTGAAATCTTTGCGTTCCTCGTCATGCTGATTGCGAAAATAGTGTTCGGTTTCAACGCGCTGTATTTAGTAGTTCTCGCGGCCATCGTGGCCATCGCGGCAGGAACAGCAGGGGACGTGATGCAGGATCTGAAAACCGGGCACATATTGAAAACCAGACCCGAACATCAGATTGTCGCGCAGCTCGTTGGATTGGTGTCTGCAGCCATCGTATTAGGAACCGTGTTGTTCGCGCTTCAATACACGTACGGAATAGGGTCTGTTGACTTGCCGGCACCCCAAGCCGTCGCACTAAAAGAAATTCTTTCCCAACCAACGATTCCGCTTATGATGCAGATGGGAATCGTGCTCGGAATCGTTCTCACGTTGTTCACGAATTACATGGGATGGGGCATTGCCAGTATCGCGTTCGGAATCGGTATGTATGTTCCCATTGAACTCTCGTTCCCGCTATTCATTGGCGGATTGATACGGCATGTTGCCGATAAAAGGCAATGGACGGAAAAAGGTAGAGTGCTTTCAGCAGGCGCTATTGCCGGGGAAGGTATTGTGGGCGTGGCGCTGGCCCTCATGGCATTCGCTGCCCTCTTTATTCTTTGAAAACCGTAGAGAAATCAGCGTTTTTTCGGGCCAGGGAACTCCATTAGCATGTCCCAACCGTCCATGCGGGCGACAAGGAAATTGAAGATGGCTGCACCAGTGATTCCGTAAACGAATCCCATTATCGCAAACAGAACAGGGAACAGCGCGAACATCAATAGACCCAAACCCCCTGCAAACACGCCACTTGCCGGTGACGCTTTTGTTAGGAAGCCGATGCTGAATACCAGCAAGAATATTACGGCATAGACGACGCCTATAAAAGCCATCCACACGGCTAGGATCTTTCCGGTATTAATGGCACCCAAACGTCGGATCTTGACCCATTGTTTCATGCGTACCACCTAAAACAACCGAAGAATCCACGGGCTTTTAAATCCGTACGCGTTTTAGAATCGCGGTTTTCAAATGATCGGAGTCGATTTTGGAGCATCGTATACGGACGTCGTGCTATTCAAGAACAGTCGTTTGAAAACGTATACTATTCCGTCCGATTCGTTCACCTTTCAACGCCTAGAGACATTGTTGAAAAAAGGACATGAAGTGGCGTTTACGGGCGGCATCGCCGTCGTGGAAAAAAAAAATGAAGGCATACGGCAATTGGAGCGCAACATGAACGTCCTTCGAGTCCCTGAAATAGAGGCCATCGGAGAAGGAGCCAGGTACCTAACGAAAATGAATCGCATGCTCGTCGTCAACATTGGCACCGGAACCCCTCTGGTATTGGTGGAAGGAAAGAATGTCAAGCACGTCGTAGGAACGGGAATCGGAGGAGGAACGCTTGCCGGACTCGGAAAATTACTCTTAGACGTTCCCGTCGAAGAAATCGAGCGACTCGCCAGCAAAGGAAAACCAACCCTGGATTTGACCGTAGGCGAAGCCGCCGGAGGATCCGTTGGAATCGTTCCCCCGGATGCGACGGCCAGTAACTTCGCTCAAGCCACCAAAACGAAAAGGGCGCGGAAGGAAGACGTGGCGTACAGCTTGCTCAACCTGGTATCCGAATCCGTGGGAACATTAGCCGCCATTGCCGCGAAGAAAGAACACGTTAACGATATTGTTTTCACGGGACGGGTCGTGGCCCGAAACAAACGAGTCCGGGAACGCCTTCAAGCGGTCATGGAGCTTTTTGGAGGAAAGATGAGGGTTCCGATTAATGCAGAGCACGCGACGGCTATCGGAGCGTTGATGATCGGAAGAAAAGCGTAAGTATTCGCCGATTAACTTCGGCGCTTTTTCTGAGTGCTCACGGCACCCTTCACTTTCTTTCCTTTAGACGGCTTGGACTTCTTCACGGGTGCGCGTTTGGATGGAAAAACAAACCGGGCGGATTCCGCGTACTGCCGACGGTCCGCAATATCTTGTTTCATCTCCTTCTGCCGGCGCCGTTTCTCGATCACGGCCACATCCACTTCTTCCGGACCCAGCGTATAGACCAAGTAAGGCGAGTACACCAAGGGATTACCATTGCTTTCGGCCTTCGCTTTGGATAAATCCACTTGAGAAGCCGTTCGCAACACCAAAGCGGAATCACAATTGTTGCAAATGCGATAATAAGTCACCGAATCCCATACCTGTCGCGACTTGCAGTTACCGCACGATACGAGATATAGTTTAACCGAGTTGTTCATGATGGCCCCTCGCTGGAATAGCGTATTTATATATGACGAAACTCCTTAATAAACGTTCCCATTAACCAGTAGTAACATTAATACTAAGCGAGAACGGTTTATAAGCCCCGGTCCATAGGCTTTAGTCCATCAATATACATTAAACCATGGTTGAAGACGCATGTCCAAGCTCAGCAAGGAGACGTACGAGTTCAAGAAGCAGATTGATTTATTGAAGAAGATCAAGGGGAGGGGAACCGAGCTCATTTCCGTATATATAACCCCGGGATACGCGGTATCCGACATATCCTCCAAGTTGAAAGACGAATACGGGCAAGCCTCGAACATTAAGAGCAAAACAACGCAAAAGAACGTGCAAGGTGCATTGGATAAGGTTTTGCAATACTTGAAAACACTTGGTCATAAAGCCCCCCCTAAAGGAGTAGCCATTTTCTGCGGGAATACCAGCCAACGCGAAGGCAAACAGGACCTCCAGCTTTTCGCCATCATACCGCCAACCCCTCTAGGAACCCAGTTCTATCGATGCGATTCCGCATTTGCTATTGAACCATTGGAAGAAATGCTGGAGCAAACCGGGAGTTATGGACTCGTGGTCATGGACGGGAAAGAGGCAACGGTCGCATTATTGAAAGGGAAACGGACGAAAATCATCAAGAAACTGCATAGCACGGCGCACCAGAAAGTCATGAAAGGAGGACAGTCTGCTGCACGATTCGACCGTTTGCATACGGAAGGAGTGGAATATTATTACAAGCGAATTGGGGAAGCGATGAGCACGTTTGCGGAAGAAAAGAATTTGAAAGGCGTGATTATCGGAGGCCCAGGGCCCGCCAAAGAAAATTTCCTCAGAATGAAGCCGTTTCATCACCAGCTCAACGTGATTGGCGTCGTGGATACCGGTTATACGGAAGAAGTCGGATTGCGCGAGCTCCTGGAAAAAAGCCAGGACCTCATTTCCGAGGCCGAAGCCGTGGAAGAAAAGGTGCTGTTGGATCATTTCATGCGGGAAGTCAGCACGCAAGGATTAGCGACGTACGGGCTCAAAGAAATCCGGGAGGCCCTCGAGACCGGGAAAGCCAGCAAACTGCTGATTACGGAAGGATTGGAACTGCATGACGTCACGCTCGAATGCCCGGACGGGAGTACCGAGAAGAAAGTGATCGAAGGTCCGATCGACCCAGCCACGACGATATTCAAGTGCTCTAAAGTGGAAGGGAAGGCAAAGATCGTGAAGAGCATAAACATCGTCGACATCCTTCAGGAAAAAGCGGAGAAATCCGGCGTGGAAATCGAACTCGTTTCAACGGATACTCATGACGGAGAACAATTTCATGCGACGTTCCGGGGTTTAGGCGTGTTCCTGCGGTACAAGTAAGGCCGTCATAACCCGCATTCGAAAATACCGGAACCGCGAATAATAACTTTCGCTCTTTTGCAACTCATTTTTTTCGAAATTTATGACGGAGAGATCCGAGGAAATGCGAAAAATGGTTTCAACGGCAATAGGGCACCGCACGGTATTAATAGTTATTGGGCCACTCTGCCTACATGAGCTCAGTAACCGCGTTAACCATCGCACCCAAGGAAATGGACTATTTGCGCGCCAAGTTTAGGGGATATTACCGCGAACATTTGGTCCCGCCGCGCTTGTTACACGAACGCGAATTCGGATTCGGATTCGAGCGCAAAATCGAGTATAGGCACAAACAATTCGAGAGCGCGCATGGACTGCAGGAATTCATACAACGAGAATCCCCGTTCTTCATTTCATATTCCGCGGCCTATTACCGGTATCCCGGTGCGACGCCCATGGGAAAAAAAGAGCCGCATGGCGCCGAACTGATCTTTGACTTGGATGCAGGGTATGAACACGAAAACCATAATCCGATGTTATGCACGCATTGTTTGAACAAGGTACGCGAGGAAACGCATGCGCTCGTGGAAGACTATCTGTTGGGAGACTTCGGTTTTTCAAAAAAAAATCTGTCCATCAACTTCTCGGGACAAAAGGGATATCACGTGCACGTGGATGATGACAGCGTGAGATCGTTGTCGCAAGAAGCGCGCAAACAACTCTCGAACTACGTGACCGCTCAATCATTGGATATGGATCGCGTATTTGTAAAACAGGATTTGGGGAGCCGCAAGTACGTGTTGCGGGGCCCCACCAGCGCGTCCAGAGGATGGAGTGGACGAGTCTACGCGAAAGCGAGGGGACTCGTTGAACGCGGAAACGAAGAGGAAATGAAGAAAGAAGGGCTCTCGAAAAAACAAATCAATTTCATCAAGGAAAATCAGGCGTTAATGATTCAAAACATCGATCGGGGAAATTGGGGCGCCGTCAAAGGATTGGAAACCGTCTGGCGAGATCTATTGCAACGCACCATGCAACTGAAAAGCGTCAACGTGGACGAACGCGTATCGTACGATATGGTTCGATTGATTCGCATGCCGCAATCGCTTCATGGGGACACGGGATTCATCGCCAAAACCATGAGCCAACAGGAACTGCCAACCTTCGATCCCACGAAAGAAGCTCTCGCGTTTTCAAGAACAGCTCGGGTTCGAATGAAAATGAAGGAGGCGGCGGCTTTCGAACTGCAAGGAGAATCCTATGCGTTGAAGAAAGAGGAAGAAAAAGAACTCCCGGAGAATGTCGCCGTACTTCTCCTTTGCAAGAAAAAAGCGATCCTGGTTTAACGTTTTTTACGCGCGGACCTCGATTTCGTTTTCACGATTCCAGAATGCGTCTTACGATATAATTTGTAGGAATAAGCGGCGCTGACGAATAGGGTCAAAATAATGGGAACGATGATGAGCCAGATGCCATACGTCGTAAAGTACAAGGAGGATAGGATGAACAGGGAAGCGGATAGAAACAGATACCGGGAAAACCGGTGCGTGAGCACCCAATTTTCGTTATCCGCCAACGTCCAAGGAAAACGGAGTCCTATGAAGTAATTCCGCTCCAGCTTCGGCATCACCCAACCCAAATAGCCGAATAATATGGCGAGCGGGATCGAGAACAACGAAACCGAAACGCGATACCCGGTATTCGAGGCAATGATGAAGACTTGAACGAATAAGAAAAAGAATAGAATGAACATGGCGAGTCCGTAAATGATGCGACTCATGTGCAGCAACTGTTTACGATCCGTATCCGTGGCGAACAAGGGCAGGAAGCGCAGGAGGAGGAATACGATGATGCCAATGACGGGAACCAAGACGAGTCCGACGGATTTGTGCACGAACTCCTCAGGATGACCGGATGCATCGAAATGAATCGCCATGTCGTCTGGAACGGAATCATAATACGCGAATGCCAGAAAAAAAGAAGCCAGAATCAAAATCAGCGGAAGGATATCATGTTTCTGCATCGGATTACTTCACCCGAACCTCAAAAACGGCTACCGGCACCTCGATGTGAAACGATTCGAGAACGCGCGGGTGCAGCTCACCCACCCGACCCGTAATCCGGGAAGTCCCCGTCAACGACTCGACGATGGTGGCGCCGCGCCCCTCCAGAAACGGCAATTGATTGAATCGTTCGAGACGGAACGCGCGATCCAAAACCTGCATAATCGCTCCCAACACGGATGCGGATTCCGTCAAATGCGCTTCCGAATGCGCGCTCACCGCGCATAAACGAAGCTCGTTACGCGTCTTGGTCTCGGCAGAAACGTCGGCGACGACCACCTCTCCAATCTCAAACAACTTCTGAGGGTATGACGCATGCGTATTCTTTGAAAGGACGTCCATCATATTTGGCAACAAGCGGCTTCGAACCGAAGAATATTCTTCACTAACGGGATTAAGGATGCGAATTCCCGGTACGTCGGAATGCGTTTTTTGAGACTGGGCGGATTTCGTCGTGATGTACGTGGCCACTTGCTGGAATCCGTAACCGATCATGACGTCCTCTAACGAATCGGTTAAACGCGTGGTTTCGGAAATCGATCCTTTCGTGAAAATACTGGGGCGTTTGACTTCAAACGCGTTGTAGCCATAACCCATCGCGACTTCTTCAATCAAGTCCACGGGATGCATAAAGTCCGCCCGGTACGCCGGAATCCGGCAATGCAACTGGGTTCCGGTAACGGATGCGGATATGCGTTGGCGTTCCAAACACGAAATCATACGCTTCGACGACAAATCCGTTCCAAGCATGCGATTGATTCCCGGAATCGATGCATTCATTTTTTGAGGAGTGGGATTCGGCGTGGTCAGCTTGTGTTTTGGATAGATGACGTCCACGGTTTTCACGGAGGCTCCGCGGTCTGCAAAATACTGGCATAACATGTTCAATGATGCGTTCATGGCCGGAAGGTCGGAACCCGTATGATCGATAAAAATGCGGTTGCTTTTCGCGGTAACCGATGTCGAAATGCCGTTAATGACGGGTACCAGTGAAAGGACTTCCTTGTCCGCATCCACCAAGCACGGATATTTTTTATGCGCGTTAACCAAGTGCGCGTAAGCCTTACCCTTGTCATGATGTTCCAAAATCTGTTTTAACGTCATTTTTCTATCCGATTTGAGAGGAATAAAATGAATGGAATCCGGCGCAAATGCACGGAAATAAAACGGGGGTTTCAGAATACGCATATCATACAAACCGATCGAGATTTTCCGGCGTTTGCGGCCATGAGTCATATCCAGTTTTTCCTGCATTTGAAACAAGTCCACGACATCCTCTTCAGACAACGAGGCATGTTCGATAACGGCGCCCACCAAATACGGTCGTATCGCGGCTGCCTCCTTTTCCACGTGAATGCTGACGTCGCTTCGGCCCAGTTTAAGGGAAGGGATTCCTTTTTCCACCCCGAAATACCCCTTGAGTGCGCGGGCCACTCCCTCCGCAGAGAGCAAATCCGGGCGATCCCCCGTGACCTCCAACGAAAGTTCTTCCCCGGAAACATCATCGGAACCTGCTTTGACTTGAAAAAGCGCTTCCTCCAGCTCCGCATCCCTCACTTTTTTATTCAAAAGCCCCAACAAATACGCTTTTTTGACGGTCACCGAAACCATTCAAACGCCCCTCAAGTAATTCAAGTCCTGAGAAAACAATTCACGAATATCCGTAACCCCCAGCTTCTTCATCGCAAGACGATCCAAGCCCAAACCCCAAGCAAGCACCGGTACATCGCACTGCAGTGCGGCTAACATCTCCGGCCGAAACATCCCTGCCCCACCCACTTCCGTCCATTTTCCTTGAACCTTCGCGTACATTTCGACGGAAGGCTCGGTGAACGGGAAGTAACTGGGCACGAAACGCACGGCTTCCGCTCCGAACACCTCGACGGCAAATGTTTTCAAATAACCCAATAATTCGCGGAAATTCATGTTCTCGTCGGCTACGATGCCCTCGCATTGATTGAATTCAATGAAATGCTTCCAATCGATTTGATCCGGACGGAACACGCGGCCGATGCAAAATACGCGTAAGGGAGGGGTCATTTTCTTGGAAAGCGCTCGGGCGCTTACGGTCGTGGTCTGAGAGCGAAGCACGATACGGCGGGCGAAACGCTGGTTCCATTCATAGCCCCAGCCTCGCGAACCATTCAGCCCTTTTTCATGGGCCCGTTGAACCCGTGCCCAGAGTTTTTCATCAGAAACTTTTCCGGGAGGCAAATCCAAGTGGAACACGTCGTGAATGTCGCGGGCCGGATGATCCTGCGGCATGAATAAGACGTCCATGTTCCAGAATTCCAGTTCGGCAATCGGGCCATCGGATTCCTGAAATCCCATGGAAATAAGCGCATCCTTGATTTCGCGAATGAAACGTAAATAGGAATGGCGTTTGCCTGCCTGAAGCGACGTGACAACGGTCTTCAAATCATAATCCTGGAAACGCGCCTTGCGCCAACTACCATCTTTCAACATGTGCGGAGAAAGTTGGGTGACTAACTTCTTGACGCCCGCGCGCAATAACCGCGTTCCGTTCTCAGTAATCGATACAAAAACGGTTTTCGGCGACTCTTTTTCCTCTAATAGATGGCGTTTTCGCAGGTTGGATACGATATCGGTAGATAATGCTTTTTCATCGACTTTCAGATCGGCCAGTGAATCCAATGCCTGCTCGGTCAGCGTACGCTTGTCACTAATGAATCGCAGAACCGTCTGTTGGCCGTCCCGTTCAAACTTAAGAAGTTCTTCTTCAGCCGCCCAACGAAATGCCACGTTTTTCTCGTGACCCGAAAGCCTGGCGAGATCCAACGCCTCTTTCAATTCGATTTTTCCGCCTTTTTTTATCACGTTGGCGAGTCGCCGTTCCGGGGTCGCCTCCTTGTAATAGGACATTCCTTCCGCGTTCAACCAAATGGTTTTGCTGCGTTCCTTTCCTTGTTCCAGGGTAACGAGTCCCTCGAGTTTTAAGGATTCCAGAGCGCTCATTACGGCATGAGGATCCGCGTGCACTTTAGAGGCCAAGGAACCGGCTTCCATTGGTTCGTCCTGATGGTTCAACGCCGCTAGTATGGATCGCCCTAACTCGTTCATACCCGCTATCGAGTGGTTTTCGCAAACGGGCTTAATAAACCCGCGCGCCTCTATTATTTTCCGCCTAAGCAAATGTTTATATAGTTAGATCTAAATGTTACTACAGTGCAGGAGGCACAAATTGGACCAGCGCGGATGCCTTTGTTTTTTCTGGTGATCTTTCACTGAATCCGCCATGGCTGGCGATCAAGGGGTTGAAAATAATGGGTAAGAAAATTGCAGCTCGGGCTATCCGTGAATCATGGTCAAATGATAATAAAAAAAAGATTACTCAAGGTGGTATCGATATGAAATATGTTGCAGCATTAGTGGTATTGGCGCTCGCCATTTCAATGGCCTCCGCCATTGTAGTCAGTATTAATACGCCTCAAAGCGGGGAAGCGTGGAATACGGGAGACGTGGTTTCGATCTCTTGGTCGAGTGTAAAACCCAAGTTCTCGGTATTCTGGTGCTCGAATACCGCGATTTGTGATTCGTTCCCTGAAGACTTCTATGCAGTGGAAGGATGTACCGGGATTACGGATTACAGTTGCAGCTGGGATACAACGGGTTTTGATGAAGGACCCTACACCCTTGCAGTACAAGGATATGAAATCGCAGAACCATATGAAGGCGATGGGGAAGGACAAGGCGGCGAATATCCGATCAGCGGATTGCAGTACAGCTTGGTCACGCCCGTCTATTTGGACGACACGGCCCCGGATACCTCTATTGTATATGGGTTCCCTAACTATTATGAGGAACCGAATCAATTTATCAGCTCGAGCACGCCGTTGACTCTCGAAGTCGATGATGTGTCGGGCGCACAAGCCTCGTACTGGAATTCAGGCGAGGCGTGTGAAACCGTGGAGCCCGATGATTGGAACGAATACAGTGCAGCGTTCTATTTGGAGAATGCGGGCTGCCAGACCGTGTGCTATTTCTCCGTCGACATGGCGGATAACGTGGAAGTACCCAAGGAAAGCACGGCTTGCGTAGACCACTTGCCTCCGATTACCGCGATCGATGCACCGGGTTCTCCGTTCCTTGAAGACGAAGAGATTTCATTCAGCGCCGAAGATCAGGGAAGCCCTGCTTCCGGTGTTGCCGCGATTTACTACCGCGTGGATGAAGGCGAATGGAGGACATACTCCATTCCGTTCACGCTCGAGGAGTATATTTCCGGATGGCACGATCTCGAGTTTTATTCCGTGGATAACGTCGGAAACGAGGAAAGTCATTGGTACGAGGCCTATCAGACGATGGGACACTTGGACCACTACTTCATCGACGCTCCGGAAAGTACTCTAGTGTACGCGATTTTTGATGTGATAGTGTACGCCCAAAACGACGAGGATCAAACCGTAGAGGACTTCAACGGAATGGCCACATTATCTATCAACGTTCAAACGCCTGCTGCGCTGTACTTGAATACGGTTCAGGAATTGGAAACCGATCTCGAGTTCATTGACGGCGTAGCGATGTTCACCATCAAATACAACGACATCGGTTTGATCGACATGCACGCGGAAGACGAAGACGAGATTTCAGGAGACGCGGAAACGCTTTCCTTCAATCCGCCTCAAGAACCCACGCCCCCTCCGGGAGGTGGCGGAAGCAATGGCGGAACTGGCGACCCGTTCCTGCGTCCTTCGGCTACACCTGAGCCTGAAGAACTTGTCATCACGGGCACTCCTGAGCCGACCCCGGAGGTCACGCCGGAACCCACGACGGCACCCGTAGAAGATGAGGGTACCGCAGGACAACCGTCTGCAACGCCTACGGCAACACCCATCGCAACGGCTACACCAATTCCGACGGAAGAAGCAACGGCAAGCCCGGAACCTCAACCGAGTAGCGCCACCGGATTGTTTACTGCGAACTTGCAGCCGCTCTGGGGAGCGTTCATCGTAATCATCCTCGCGTTGTTGTACGCGTTCCGCTCGAGCTGGTTACCGTTAGCGGGAATGAACGGAAAGAAAGGAAAATAATTTTTTTATTTTTTTAATGGGAGCGGATTTGTCGTTCCCAAATCTATTTTTTCTCATTTTATGAATACTAGTCAGTACTCTGAGTGATATAACTCAAAAGCACAGACTTCAATTTTCACTGAATGTTACTACCATCCAGTTATCAAAACGTTTTTATATCTTTGTGGATAAATGACGTTTACTTTTTTTAAGGGGGGATCGGTTGAACAACGTGGAAGATACTACTGAGGGCCCATGTGAATGGGAAACCCCACCAGATTCGCGATCCGATGAACCTGATTTTCATTTTTCCTTAACGAATACGAATTTTTCAAATGCAGATTATTTTTATTCCATTACGCTGGCGTTTGTTTCACGTCCTAATTCTCACGAGATTCTACTTCGGGGTGAAGTCGCATGAAACGAAACATGAAGAGCAATGCAATGAACACGTTCGGAAACCTGATTGCCGAATACCATATCCACTTGTTTCTATTAATCGCCGCGACATTGCTTAGCGTCAGCTCGACCACTTCCCCCGACTTGAGCGATTCGCTGGCATTGGATCTAAACATCGATACCTCGCAAGATATCGTAAAAGAAATCGCCATCTTGGAAGAAACCCCGGAAGTCGTAGAAGACCGGGAAGTCGGCGACGTGATATCGAGCACCATTCCATCGCAAGAAGTGAAGGCAAGCGGATTCGATATCAGTTCATTAGGCGGAGGAGAACAGCTTCCCTTGACCGGAGAATGTGAAGACGGACCCGTTGTGACGTTTGTTTCCGTTTACCCCGATCCCACGAACGGCATTATTTACATCGAAGCCCTTATTGAGGATGACGCGTGCCCGATTGCGCACGGCGAATACTATATTGATGAGTGCGGCGTTCCGGGAACCGGCGCCGGCATCTACCCGATGGACGACGGGAGCTACGATCTGGACAACTTGATCGAGTTCGTTTACGAAGGACCCGTTGATCTTGAATCTATTCCTGACGGACGCCACTTTGTATATGTTCGAGGAATGAACTCGGAAGAGCTTTGGGGAGACTGTGCATGGGATTCATTTGATGTAGACATAATCGCGCCTGAAAACCCGCAGGACGTGGTTCTTCCGTACTGGGTTTGCACGGCTGCAGACATTTCCGCAAAAATGTGCGACTCGGAATCATTGATCAACCGATCCGAATACTTCATTGACGACTTCAATATTCCGAATGGATGGGGATACCCCATGGATCTTGGCAACAACTTCATGTGGAACAATTTCTTCTGCGCTTACGCCAACGCGACCATTAATGCAACGGAACAAGAACTGGAAGAAGGAGGGCATGCGTTCAAGCTGCACGCCGAAGACGCGGCAGGAAACTGGGGAAAAATCAACACGCAATTCCCGTTATTCTTCATGATTGACACCGTGCCGCCGACCACCGACAAAAATGTTTCCGAACCGAAAGTCGCATGCGAATATGGCGGCGACGAATGCTGGTTTGTCACGCAGGATACCGTGATCACGTTCGATGCCAACGACTACATTCCCGCGGATGGAAACTATTCCAACAACGAAATGATTTACTACCGAATCCGATGGAAGTACGATTACGCGGACGACTGGGGAACGTGGTCGGCATGGAATTTGTACACGACACCATTCCAGTTTAACGAAGACAGCATCCACCAAATCGAGTACTACAGCATTGACTCCTGCACGAACGAAGAAGAACACATGTTCGAAATCGATATCGTGGACACGCAAGCTCCTGTCAGTTACAAGGAATTGGGCGAGCCGAACGCGCCTTGCGGACCCGGAGACGATTGCGATTACTACACCAACCAAAGCACCACGATCTCTCTATTCTGTGATGACGCGGAACCGCATCCGTCCGACGACGTAAGAATATACTACCACTGGAAACTCGATGAAGGCCAGTTTAACGAATGGCGCGAGTACGAAGCACCCTTTACGTACGAAGAGGATTCGCGTCACGAACTCGAATGGTACTGCGTGGACGCGCTGGGTAACGAGGAAGACACGCACGTGCAAGTCGAGAAAGTGGATTCGGAACCACCCATTGTCGACAAGACCGTCGGCGAACCGAAAGTCGCATGCGGCCCGAATTCGATCTGCGATTGGTACATCAACCAAAGCACCCCTATTTCATTTAACGCAACAGACTTCGGACACGCCGAAAACGAGGAAATCTCCATTTACTACAAGTATTGCGTATTCCTCAATGTGATCGAAGGAGACGGCGAGGAAGAAGGCGGGGATTGCACGGAATGGATGTTGTACGAAGAGCCATTCACGTACGCCGAAGACTCGTGGCATTTGTTACGCTATTATGCCGTAGATTACGTCGGAAACGTGGGACCCATGTACTTTGAATACGATATCGTGGATTCGCAGCCTCCGGTAACCGAAAAGGAAGTGGGCGAACCCAAACACGCATGCGAAGAAGGCGAATACTGCGACTGGTACATGACCACGGAAACCGAGATTACGTTGGATTGTTCCGATCCGCAGCCGCATCCCGTTGGAAGGGAAGAAACGTATTACCGCTATAATGTGAATGACGGTGGATTTACGGAATGGATGTTGTACGAAGAGCCATTCACATACCCGACGGACTCGAACCACACATTAGAGTACTATTGCATTGATGCGCTCGGAAACGAGGAAGAACACCAATTCGAAGTGGATATCGTGGATACGGTTGGACCCACCGTAGAGAAATCCGTGGGCGAACCCAAGCATGCATGCGAACCAGAAGAAGAATGCGACTGGTATATTTCTCAATATACGCCCATCACGTTCAACGCGACAGACCCGGATCCGCACCCCGTTGACCACAGTATTGTATACTACCGATACAATGTCAACGGAGGCGAGTGGACGGAATGGATGGCCTACGAAGGACCGTTCTCGTTTGAAGAAGACTCCATCCACACCATCGAATACTACGCAGTGGATGCGTTAGGAAATGAAGGCGAACACTACTTCGAAGTCGATGTCGTGGACTCGGAAGCGCCTTCCACCGAAAAAACAGTGGGAGACCCGAAACACGCATGCGAACCCGAAGAAGAATGCGACTGGTACATCACGCAAAACACGGAAATCTCCATGGAATGCAATGACCCTGAACCGCACCCCGTGGGTCACCAAGAAATATATTACCGATACCAAGTGAACGACCAAAACTGGACGGAATGGACGACATACACGGATCCGTTTACGTTCCCCGAAGACTCGTATCATACGTTGCAGTACTATTGTTCGGATGCGCTTGGAAATCAAGAAGAGATCCAGTACGAATACGATATTGTCGATACGCAAGCGCCCAACGTCACGAAGATCGTGGGAGAACCGAAAGTGGCTTGTGAAGAAGGCCAGGATTGCGATTGGTATGTGACGCAAGAAACGGAAATCGAAATCAATTGCATCGATGAAGAACCGCATCCCGTCGACCACGTCGCGATTTACTCGCGCATGCGCTGGAAAGAGGACTTCGGAGACGAATGGGAGGAATGGAGCGAATGGGGAATGGATGAAAATGAGCAATTCTCGTTCTACTTCCAGGAAGATTCCGTGCATGAAGTGGAATACTATTGCGAGGACAGCCTGGGAAACAAGGCCGGCAGCTTCTTCGAAATCGATGTCGTGGACTCGGAAGCGCCTTCCACCGAAAAAACAGTGGGAGACCCGAAACACGCATGCGAACCCGAAGAAGAATGCGACTGGTACATCACGCAAAACACGGAAATCGAGTTAGAGTGCGAGGATCCGGAACCGCACCCCGTGGATGAAACCGAATTATACTACCGGTACCGCGTGAACGAGGGCGAGTACGGGGAATGGATGACGTACGAAGAGCCGTTCACGTTCCCGCAAGACTCGCGACACGAACTCGAGTACTACTGCATTGATGCGCTCGGAAACGAGGAAGAACATCAATACGAAGTAGATATTGTAGACACGCAGGCGCCCCAAATCTTGAAGTTCATGGGCGAACCCTCTTTCAACTGCGAAGAAGAACTTGGGAGAGACGACTGCCACTACTTTATCACGCAAGACACGAACATCACGCTGGAATGTTATGACAACGGACCGCATCCCGTCGACCACGTCCTCCTCTCCTACCGCTGGAGATTGGATGAAGGCAACTGGACGGAATGGGAAGGCGCGGAAGAAGAGCCCATTGTCATAAACTTTGATGAAGACTCCGTACACGAAATCGAGTTTACGTGTGAGGACGCCCTCGGAAACACGGAAGGCATCTTCAACGAAATCGATCGCGTGGACTCGATGCCGCCGACCACCACGAAGCATCTCTCCGGCGATTACACGGAATGTACTCCGGAAGATGATTGCGATTACTACGTGTGTCGGAACACGGATATCGGGTTCACTACGTTGGACGGAGGAGCGATTTGCCACATCGACAACGCGACCACGTATTACCGTTACCGCAAGAACAACGGACCGTGGCACGGATGGTATGAATATGATGCGGAATCGAACTTCTCGTTCCACGACAAGCACCAAGGAGTGTACGAATTCGAGTACTACAGCGAAGATTTGTTGGGCAACTATGAAATGATCCAGAACGAAACGGATTACTTCGACAAGGAGAAACCGCGCGCATGGGTTTTGAACCCCACTTCCGGACGATGGTACCACGACGGGGAAGTCTTCTCGGTATATGCGCCGGCCTATGACGAAGGCAATCCGGTATCCGGATTTAATGAATGCACGTTCTACGCCATCGACATCTTCTTTGAAGAACTCAACGGTGACGAACTCGCGTACGTCATGTGGATGTTGAACCACGGATACGAAATCTACGATTTGCTGGATTACTTGGGCGACCGCTATTTGATGGTGCCGCTTGGAACGGTTCCATACTCTGATGGAGTATGCGATGGAACGCTCCAGATTCCGGAAGACTCGGGATTAACAGATAAAGCGTATCTCGTCATCGACATATCGGACCGCAGCTGCAACCGGCTCTACGCGATTGCGCAGGATGCCGAAAATGATCCGATTGTCATGGACATTGACAACGAACCTCCATTCGTCATCCTGACGGATACGGAAGGACTTGACGGCCCGATTTCAACGAACGACTACTTCGTCGCTTACTTGGAAGCCACGGATCCCGACTCCGCATTGCTCCAATGTTCGGGAGAAATCGTTCAATCCGAATGCGGAGAAGAAGAAGGCTATGACCCGATCTTTACTGAGAACACAGTCGAAGCATGGCTATACCCCGGAGAAAACGTGCACGAAGAAAAGAACGTGACCACGAACTCGACTCCCATCACCGCTATCGACGTTTTGTTCGCATTGGACTTGACGGGCAGCATGGGAGATGAATTAGACGAAGTGAAAGGGTCTGCACTGGATATCATGGACGCGATCAGCCTGCTCGTGGATGACTCCATGTTCGGAGCGGCTTCGTTCATGGACTACCCGCACCAGTATATAGATGATGAGGGCAGCAACTGCGGATACTCTGCAACATACGGAGACCCTGAGGAAGGCGATTACTCGTACATGCTGGACGAGGCCATAACGGGCGACACTTCCGCTGTTTCTGATGCCATCAACGACCTGAATTTAGGATCCGGATACGATTCGCCGGAATCGTACACACGCGCGCTCTATGAAGCACAATTCGCTGGATTCAGGGACACCGCAAAGAAAATCGTCATCATGTTCGGAGACGATGTTCCGCATGATTGCGGATTCAACGGATATTCAACGGGCAAGGATCCGGGACGCGATGAAATCGTTGACACGGAAGACGACCTCGATTTCGAGGAAGTCGTTGGGCAATTAGCCACCAACAAACTATCCGTTATTTCCGTATTCTCTGGAGAAGATCCGAATGCATGGCAGTACATGTCCGATCAAACCGGAGGCCAGTACTTTGATTTGAATGATTCCTCGCAAATTCCGGAAGTCATTGTCGCATCCATTGAAAATGAAACGGCGGTAATTGACGAAGTGTACGTTGAAATCCAGCCCGGATACGCGGACTGGGTGACTTGGACGCCATTCAATTACGAGAACGTAACAGGAAACCAAACCCTGTTCTTTGAGTTCTGGTTTGAAGTACCGGAAGGCACCGAACCCGGAGACTACATTTTCTGGATTCGAATCCTTGGAGACGGAGCGATATTGAGAGAACAACTCATCACCATCCACGTACTCGACGAATGCCTCGAAGAACCACAACACTTCAACTTTGCAGGCGAAATCCTGACGGATCACACATGCAAGGTATTTGGAGACGTTCGAGTAGGATTGTGGGACGGATCGCATACGTTGTGGTTGTATGCCATGGACATGGAATACAACCGAGGCAACACGAGCACGACGATGATGGTCGATAACACGCCACCGGATAAGATGATTATCTCCCCCGTCTACGGAGAAACGTATGGAGAAGTCATTCCTATCGCGTTGGACGTTTCCGACGTGTCCGGAGTACTTGCGGATACGGTGCAATACCGCATCTACGAAGACATCAATACGTTGCTAGGAGGCACGCCTATTGGAAATGAAACCACCTACGATTCCGACTGGAGAACCATTCCCTTGCTTGAAGGGGATATGTTTGAAGGGATCTATGGAGAAGACTTCAACGCCCTTGAAGAAGGATTAGAGAACGGAATAACGTACTACCTCCGCTCGCGCGCGTGCGATATCCTCTTCGAAGGCGATCTGCCTCCAGACGATGATATTCCGCCCCACTGCACGGACCCTGAACTCGAGTTCATTATCGATTTACAGGGACCCAACGGACCCACGAACGTTATCATTTCAGGAGACGAGGTGAGTTGGACGCCAGCCACGGACCCCAGCGGCATCGACTACTACAAAGTATTCGTTAACGACGGGTATGTAGGCATGACGGAAGAAACCTCTTTCGATACCGGAGGCGTGGAAGGCACGTGGAGTGTCAGCGCCGTGGACGCGGTAGGCAACGTAGGAGAGAAAATCGTGGCCCAAGCACCCGGAACACCACCACCGGCCAACAACCAAGGAAGCAGCGGAAGTAGTGGAAGCTACTCAAGCGGTTACGTGGCCCAACCTCCTGCAGAAAACCAGGAACCTGTCGAGGTCGAAGAAAAGGAACGACCCGCGTCCCCGACAGAGGTTGAAGAGAAGAACGAGTGGACCGTGATTCCCGCTGAAGAAGTGATAGAGGAAACAGTGCCAACGGAATCGTCTAGCGGACAAGAACTGGAAATGGAATCCGATGAAGAAACGTCTTCATTGACGGGCTTGTTTGCAGGACGATTATTCCCGTGGGAGTACGGCTTGGCGGTGCTGGGATTGATTGCCCTAGCGTTCTTGTTCGTATTGGGCGGCAAGAAGAAGGAAAAGAAGGCCAAGAAGAAATAACTTTTTTCTTTTTTATTGAGGGCGCAGCGAGAATGCTGCGCCCTTACCTGTTTAACTATGATTAGCGGTAGCTAACGCCTATTCAAACGAACTCCCGCGTCAATGTTTTCGGATGTGAAACACTTTGGAAACCATATCATCTCCAGCGCCAATATCGCTCTCCGTTTCCCCTAGATTCACTACCCGAACCGTACTAGGCAAACCCCAATGATGGGGATCGTTCCTTCTATCAAATACCTCACGCGGAATATGGAACGCGAGAACGCCTTTTGATTTCAGAATGCGCACATACGTGGAAGCCAACTCTCGTCTCCGGGAAGGTTCATGCGCAATGGCCCCGAAATGATCGTATATGATGTCCGGATGGATTCCCGTATCCGCAAACTCACGAAGCGTCTTATTGTGAAAGATGACTCCCGAACCCCGATGGTTTTCCAGAAAAGCGTTCCAAGATCGGGAGCTAGCCAAATGGATTCCGTGAATTTCCAAACGCCCTTTTTCCACTTCCTTGCGGAACATTTGCACGAGTTCTCGGACTGCACCGGCTTCATGGCCACACCCGCTATCCAATACAACTAATCGCCGACCGGAAGGAAGTGTTTTCAAGCGAGAGCGAATCTCGTACCCGATATCAAGGCGCAAATCATCTGAAATAACGTGAAGCGGCGATCCTTCAACAATCCATTTGCGTCCCCGACTCCGCATCTCTTCTTCATGCGAATTTCCAGGCATAGAACCTACGCCTTTCTTCTCCTTAGATATAGGGCTGTAGACACGAAGAGCGGAATCAAGTAAACCGAGAAGTCAGGAAGACTTCCGGCTTCCACTTGAGGACGTCGAATGGAACACGTCGCGCTGCCAAAAGAGGTTTCCGCCTTCAACTTGAAATCACCAGCCTGAACGGTTTCAACCGAATAATATAACGCGTTCGCTTCCTGACTCACAAACGAGTTCGGAGCACCCGTCAACAATATGTCCGACTCCGAACACGCGACACCGTTCTCCAAGCATTGAACAATGACTTGCGTTTCATCCGTTGCAACCAAACGCGGACAATCCAACGCAATTACCGTCAATTCTTGAATGGCGAAACCAGGAGTCGACGAACCGGTGCCCGGACCGCCTTCATTGAATACCGCAGCAGCTTGAGCTGAATCCGTTTCCGCGTCATTGTCGGTAACCGTCAACTCATACAACAACGATTTCGCGGAATCGCACTGAATATGCATGTCCCCTTGATCCAAATCATTCTCCACGCATCCGGTCAAGTCCCCGGAAACCAAGCTCCACGCAAACGAGTCAATAAAACCATCGGGATCGTTACTGTTGTGGCCCACAAGCGCCAAATCCGTATTAATGGGACCCGTTGCGCTCTCTACGACTGCTATCGGCGGTTGGTTGACTCCGGAGACGGACCACGTCGCATCCGCCAAATCGGTTCCTTGCTCGCTTTCATCATCGGTAACCGTCAACTCAAACCGCAAAACGCGTTCGGGAAGCGGGCATTGAATGGTTAAATCCATTTGATCCATGGCGCCAATAATGCAACCCGATGGATCGCCTAATACATTCGCCCACGAATAGTCTTGAATAGTTCCTCCATCCGGATCATAACTGCCGGCTCCCGAAAGAGTAAGAACATCATCCGGAGCTCCCGAAGCGCTCGTTGCAGAAGCTATTGGAGGTTGTGGACCACCCACCGGAGCTGTAATCAACCAATTGATGGTTGCATCATCAAATAATGCAGCGGAATCCTCGCAGTGCACGTCCACCTGCCAACTTCCTTCAATATCCAGTGTCACATCCGCGTGATCCACGACATAATAATCTGTGGCCGGTTCATTCGCTGCAGCTAAATCGTAAACAACGGTGCTAACCGGATCGGTCATCGTCAGTTGAACGATCGTGACATCGCCATTCGGATCCGTGCATTCAGCTCGCGTGCGCATAATCATTTGATTGTATTCCAGCGTTGTGCAGTCTACCCACGTTCCTGCGCCAGAGGTATCGCAATCCGCTGAAATAATGGTCGGGGGAGAAGGAGGGCTCACATCCCAAACAACCGTATTCGTGTCGGATTCACCAGGGAATCCGTAACAATCAGCTCTAACGCGCCAGGTACCCAACTCATCTAGGTTAACGGATAAGCCATCCAGAATGAAGAAATCGCCATTCACGCTGGTATGATAACCGTCCGCTCGAAGGTCGTTATCCGGGTCATAGACACGCAATCGGACGCGATCTATGCCGTAATCAGGATCCGTGCACTCCGCTTCCACTTGCGTAATAATATTTCCAAACTGCATGTTCACGCATTCTTCAAAACCATCTCCTTTATCGCAATAAATGGGCCCTATAGAAAGCGGTAGATTGCCTTCATTCAAACGCTGTGCTAATACATTGGATGGAGGTCTGCCATTACCGTCGGTTCCTCGTTTTCCAAAAGCAACGGTAAAACCTTGCATTTCATCACTCATCGGAGCAAAACCCCCTAAACCAAGCCAAGAAGCATCCAAAGAAATGGCAATATTGGGAGACCATTCAGGATACATCGTGCCGTCCGCCTGGTATTTCGTAACGTAATACAAGCGATTATCCGGATCCGCCACCTTGTTCACAAAGCCCACGAATATATCGTCATTATCTTCAAGAACATGTTGACTTGACCATGAAGCGGCATCCACTCGAATCCAATCGCTCCAGCCCGCAGCAGGAAGTCCATTGGAGTCAAAACGGTGGATCCACGTGTCCCCCCAGTATCCTTTACCGCTTATGAAATATTCCATCGTGGTACCGTATACATAATAACCTCCCGCATGATCCGGAACAAACGTCGTGGAAAAGCTGCGTTGAGTTGCTTGCGTGACTCCATTCGAATCCCAAGAAATGGCAGGGGTTCCGTCCAAATTGAGTTTGTAAACTTGAATGGAAGTAAACGTACTCGCTAAATGACCCATTGTTGCGACCACGTAGATGAAACCGTCACTGGAATAATCCAGTCCCCCCAAACCTTGAGGGGTATCGTATCCGGGATTGACCGCATGAACGATCAACGAATCGCCTCCAATCCAATCCGCAGCGACGCTACCGGAAGAATCCAAATGCGTGATACGTAATTCTCCTTCCTCGGTTTCTTTCCATGCAATATACGCGCCTCCTGAATTATCGGGAATTATCTTCGCGGATCCGGTGCTATAATCTTGGGCGTCAATTTGATTCCTGACTTCAATACTCAAAAACACGTTCCCATTCGGATCCATTCCCTTGAGAACGAGGCGGCGAAACCTCGCGCCCACTTCGCTGCAGCTCACACCCGTGATACAGTGCGTAAAGAGAACAAACACGTTGCCTAAATCATCGATTAACGTTGCCTTGATACTATAGCGATCGTAACTAATACTGTTAAAGAATACTTTATTCGTCCAAACAACGGTTCCGTCCGAATTATATCGATTTACATACGTCCGTCTAGTCGTTATTCCGGAGGTATGCAAGACATAGAATCCATCCACCGGATGCTCCAACAACGTCGCTCCGCCGTAAATATATGAACTCGGGCTATCAATCACGGCGGAATTCGGCCATAACTGCCTTCCAAACTTATTGAATTGATTGATGTATGCCCTGGGATCGTCGAGAGCGTCGACAGTGCCGTCCTCGTCGTCCACCCACATGAATAACGCGCCTCCCGATCCATCGGGAATCAATTGAATGGAACTATGCCCCCGCAGTTCCGATATATCGGTTCCCAAATCCCCGTATAAACGTTCAATGGCAGCATGCGCACTACCCAATAACAATAGGATGGCAAAGCAAAATAGTAGCAACCGATGGGATAACGTATTAATCGACCAATATTGAAAAGTAAGGAACCGTTAATAACCTTAATTATGGGCTCATGCGACCTGTTTTTTAATATTGCGCGAGTAGTTTCACCGGGTTGAATCGAAGAGGGAAAATTACTGCGATGAAAACGCAGGCTCAAATGCTCATAGAACAAGTACGCGAAGGAAGTGTCACGCCAGAAGCCGCCAAAGAAGCCGGCGGAACTCCCTCCGAATTATCCGCCGTGCTTTCCACGCTGAAAGATCGGCTAACCGATGTCAGCAAAAAGAACCGCAGCCTGCGGTTGCTTCGATTAAACATGCGGTTACACTTCGACCTCCATAACCTTGTGGAAGACTCGGAAGGCGAAACTCCGGGAATACTCGAAAAAATTCGCAAGCGCAAAACCGTGCGACTCGTCAAAGTTTTTTCTTCCAATGAAAAACACTTGAATCTAAGCTACAAACTGAATCATTTGCAGCGAGAAGCCGATTTCATCGAAAAGGAAAGCGGCAACTACGACTTGTTTATCGGATATCCGTTCGTCGAAGGCAATTTTCGGGATGGAACCTATTTCCGATGTCCGATCGCACTCTTTCCCATCGTCCTCGAAAAAGACTACAAGAAAATGGAGTTCGTGGCCCGTGCGGATGAAGATCGCCGTCCGCTACTGAATCGCGCGTTCTTAATCGCGTACCAGAAATTTAACGGAGTTAATTTCGAACAAGAAATCGATGAAGAAATTCCCACGGAAGGCAATCCCGTACAGAACGCGATCGCGAAATACAAAGAATTAGGCGTTTCATTCGACAATGAACGTATTCTCGAGGAAGAACGACTCGCCAAATTCCGGCAAATGCGGGACGAAAAAGCCCCGACCGATATGGTGGGACGCGTGCATCTCCTCCGACACGCCATCATGGGTCAGTTTCCGCAAACGAGCAGCACGTTATTATCCGACTATGATGCCATGCGCAGCAATCCTCCCCGCGAAGGCGTTTTACACGATTTCTTCAATGGAAAACCGGCTCCGGAACCCCCACGCATCGAAGAAACGGACGAACCACCCGTCATGGTCACGGATGTGGATTCCAGTCAGGAACGCGTGATCCTCGCGAGCCGCAAATTACCGGGTTTAACCGTTCATGGACCGCCCGGAACCGGTAAATCGCAAGTCATCGTTAATTTAATTGCCGACCACATTGTCGCCGGAAAGACCGTGCTCGTTGTTTGTGAAAAGCGGGCGGCACTCGATGTGGTTTACAATCGATTGAAAGGCATCGGTTTAGCCGATCTGGGCGTGGTGGTACACGATTACGAAAAAGACCGGAATGCCGTTTTTGATAAAACCGCCCGAGTGATTCACGATTTCCTGGCATTCGAGCAATATCCGGAAGCCACCGAAAAAGCCGGTTCGAAAGCCGAAGAATTGCTGAGCCAAATATCCGACTACCATCAAGCATTACATCAAACGCTTCCCTGCGGAGTCTCTTTACATCAATTGTACTCAAACGATCCCGCGCCCCAAGCTCCTTCCATGCAGCTTCAAGGACTCGAAAACTCGTTTGATTATGGCGGAATGAAAGAGTTGCGAAGAAAACTGGAGGACGTGATGCCGTTAGCCTTGAGCGGGTATTCATTGCCTTTGGGTTCGAAAACTCGTTTCTCAAACCTGACCACGGAAGATTGGAGGAATCTAGAGGAAAGTTTGGAATCCTTATCCAAACTGCAAGGTCAATTATCGGCTATCACGAAAGGAAACGCATGGAAACGATTGCCGAGCCAAAAGGGAATTCATTATCCCGACACCGAGAAACTAGTAACGGAATTAAAGAAGTATGCAGGCGCTTCGCCGCTGCGTTTCGCCAGCCGCACGTTCTGGAATACCAGGAATTGGCTGGAAGAATTGCTGCAGAAATGCCACGAAAACAATGAATACGGAAAAAGCCAAGCCAAGCGTTTCCTGACGGGAAACGGCAAAGCCGGCAGTAAAGCCGTTGAATCCATTCAAGCGCTCGTACGATACAACGAGCTCATGAAATCCTTTGAAGAGCATGCGAAAAACGTTCAGAACGTGTTTGGGCCTGATTCCGCCGGACAACTTCTTAACAAGGCGTCCATCGGGGAATCTGGAAGTGATCTCGCTGGCATGCGAAAACTGATTGGAAAGAAAGAGGATTTGAGACGATTGGATGCCTGGAAAGACGAGTTAACGGATTCCGAGAAGAAGGCATTGGATATCGTGCGACCGCTCGTGCAGGAACCCAAAGACATTCGCAA
Source organism: Microcaldota archaeon (assembly GCA_018819225.1). GTDB lineage: Archaea > Micrarchaeota > Micrarchaeia > Norongarragalinales > SBBD01 > JAHJQN01. The sequence continues at coordinate 25,890 of JAHJQN010000004.1, read as the reverse complement.
AGCGTTGGATCAATTGGAACATGCGTTCTGCTTCCAATGGATCACCGCAGGCGAAGCGGACGTGCCCCTCGTATGCAAAATGGATTCCGGAACCTATGAACGCCGCCGAAAAGAAGCACGAGACCGACTGGAAGAACGAAAACTCGTCAACCGAAGACGCGTCAAAAGAGCCTGGCTTGAAGGAATGGCTAAAGCCAAGTACTCCGAATTGAAACTCATGAAATACGAGGCAGAAAAACAAAGCCACCGCTGGCCCATGCGCCGTTTTGCCAACGAATTCTGGGATCGGGGACTCCTCAACGTGTTCCCGTGCTGGCTGGCATCCCCTGAAACCGTTTCCGCGTTGTTTCCCCTCCAGCAAGGCCTGTTCGATTTGGTGGTGTTCGATGAAGCATCCCAATGCACGCTGGAAGATGCCATTCCCTCGGTGCACCGAGCTAAAAGCGTCGTCGTTGCCGGCGATGAAAAACAGCTTCCTCCCTTTGATTTATTCGAAGCGTACCTCGATGATATCGATGACGAGGACGCGGAACGACCCGAAGCCATAACCGAAGCAAAAGAAAACGAGAGCTTTCTTCAACTCGCCAAAAAACGCTACGCGGAACTCATGCTCAAATGGCATTACCGCTCGAAACACGAGGAACTCATTGCCTTCTCCAACCACGCGTTTTACCACGGTCGAATCGCGCACGTTCCCGCAAGCCAACGCGACCGAAAAAGCCCCGTGATTGAATGGGTGCAGGTGAATGGAACGTGGGATGCCCGACGAAACCGGATCGAAGCCGAGAAAGTCGTTCAACTCATCGAAAAACTGATCTCTACAAAGCGACCGCCTAGCATCGGCGTCATAACGTTCAACGCCGAACAAAAAGAGCTCATTGAAAACCTCTTGGACCGCAAAGCGAGGGATGACCGATCGTTCTACATGAACTACCGCCGGGAAAAAGAACGCATGCTCGACGAGGAGGTACAAGGATTATTCGTTAAAAATATTGAAAACGTTCAAGGGGACGAGCGAGATGTCATCATATTCTCCATCGGGTACGCGCCAACGAAAGAAGGAGGGAAAGTGATTACGCAATTCGGCAGCCTGAGTGCCGCAGGCGGAGAAAACCGGTTAAATGTTGCGGTCTCGCGCGCCCGAGAAAAAACGTATCTCGTTTCATCCATCGCACCCCAAGACCTGAAAACCGAGGAGGCCGCGAACAAGGGACCACGGCTCCTACGCAAATACTTGGAGTATGCGAAACTCGTGTCCATGGGCGCCGACCGCGATTCCCGAAAGCTCTTAAAAAACCTCGGCGAAACGCGGGATACTGGGGAAACCGTCGACGTGTTCTCGGACGGCGTTCGACCTATTCCTCAACAAATCATGCACGCGCTTAAAGCGGAAGGGATTCACGTCATGGAAGGCGTGGGCGCTGCGCCTTATGCGCTCGATCTCGCCATTGCTCGGGCACCGAATACTCCGGATTACTTGCTTGGAATCGAATGCGATGGACGAACCTACCGCAATACGCAAGACGCTAAGGAATGGGACGTCTACAGGCACCGGTTTTTGGAAAAGCGCGGATGGAACGTATTCCGTGTGCCGAGTCGACAATGGTGGGAAGATCCCGATACCGTCATCCGGGACATTAAACGGGAAGTCAGGCGACTCGACAAATAATTCCAGGGAGAAAAGCAATGGTTCTATTGGAATCGAAACAAACACTCACCGTCAACGACAAAGCCCCGGATTTCCGGCTTAACGGAACCGATGGAAAAACGTACTCGTTGCCGTCATTCTCCCAAGCGAAAGCCGTACTCATCATTTTCGGCTGCAATCATTGCCCGTACGTCAAAGCCAAGATGGCGGCCATCCGCGAACTCCACGAATCATTCGCTTCCCGCGGACTTCAAATCATTCTGATCAACTCCAACGATCCCGTCAATTATCCCGACGACGATTTTGAACACATGATACAATTTGCTCAAGAAAACCGTTTTCCTTTTCCGTATTTGGTGGATGACACGCAAGACGTCGCGAAACAATATGGGGCGGTATGCACGCCCGATCCCTTTCTCTTCGATGGGAAACACGAATTGGCGTGGCACGGAAGATTGGATGACGCCATGAGTCCCGGGGCACCGGTCACGAAAAAGGATATGGCCGAGGCCATCGAAATGGTGTTGCAAGGAAAAAAAGTTGACAAGCCATTCCGGCCATCAATGGGCTGCAGCATCAAGTGGAAGGAATAGAATGGCTTACGTGCCGGGAATCTCGTACACTACATATTGTTTCGGACTCGAATATAAGTTGGCCAGCCAACCCGACGTCGTTTCCCCGATGCGATTGAACTCCTGAAATCGTTCCTTGAGGGGAATCCGGTGAAAAATGCCTTCGGTCTCGCTTTTTTTCGCCTCGTCAATCCACTGCAGTACGCTTCCGTACTCCTTTTGAATCTCCCGGCACATCACCGCATTCTGGATGATCGCTTCCACTTTTTGGCGGTTTCGAATCATGCCCTTGGACTCCATGATGCGCGCCACATCCTGTTCGTTGGTCGAGGAAAGCGAGCGAATCGAAAATTTCCGAAACGCTTTTGTAATGGCGGGCCAGCGCTTTTCAACCAAGGAATAACGGAACCCCGCAACAAAAATAATGAAAGCGAGTTGGTCCAAAAACTCGTTATCGGTTTTCGCTTTGAAAATTTTCTTTTTCATGAAAAACTACGTCTCTATTCCCACATACCGTGAAAGCACTCGAACACCGTATTAAAACATGCGGTTGAATGTCGATCAGGAGGATGATTAGATAACCCAAACCCCTTGAAGAGATCGGAACCCGGTTATATGAATAAAACAAGGTGCGTTCCGTCTGATTTCTTAGAAGGGGCTACCATGATGGGAAACAAGCTGCACGCAGTCATTATCATCAGTACGTTGTTCCTATCCGGATGCATTGAAACATACGGAGTAGCGGACGCCATTGCGGTATGGCAATCCGATGACATACCCCGATACGTGCGAACCACCCAAAGTATGCGTGGAATGCAAGTGCGTGGTCGCTGAACCCACGGATGACGAGCCCACACCGACTCCAGTTGATGAGGCGACCGTAACGCCTACAGACGGTGCGACACCCACCCCATCAGATAATCCGGATTACGACGGAGACGGTATTTTGAATGACAAGGATAACTGTCCCATGGTCGCCAACTCCGGACAAGAAGACATGGATGAAGATACGATTGGAGACGCGTGCGATGCCTGCCCGTATGATTCATACAACGATTACGATAACGACGGAGAATGTGGCGATGCGGATAATTGCGCGGACGTGCCCAATTCCGACCAAAGCGACATGGATGGAGATGGAATCGGAGACGAATGCGATGCAACGCCCGTGGACTGCAACGCGCAATGCGCTAGCGGCGGATTCGGAGAATTCCTCGGCGATAACTTAGACGAAAGATCGTGTCAGGAAACCGCTCAAGAAGAAGCCCCGGAGTGCAACACGCTCTGCATATACACGCAAGTGTACTCATGGACGTGGGGGGACTACAACAGCTACAGCTGCTGCTGCAAGTACTCGGAAACGTTTGCATGCAGTGACTGCCCCGGAGAAAACCCGGAGTGCCCGGATCCCGAAGTCGTCTGTACGTGGACGCCCTCGTAAGGAATCAGTATTGCTCCATGAAAATGCGTTCCTTGAGAACGCCTTTTTGCAGCAGGAAGTCGTTCACGGACTTCACCATAACGGGTACCCCGCACAAATAGAACTCTTTCTCATCCAAAGAAGGAAGCACGCGGTCAATCGCATCGCTAACAAAACCCCGCTCGCCCTTCCAATCACCGAGCTCCTTGTCGCTGAGCACGGGATAGAAGTGAAAATTCGAGTGCTGTTCCGCAAGATTCTCGAAGAAAGAACGGTAGATGATTTCCGATTCATTGCGAATTCCAAACAATAACCATATGGATTTATCCGATCCCTGTTCAAACAAGGATTCAATCATGGACTTGAACGGAGCAATCCCGGTTCCACTCGCGAGAAAAACGATCTCTTTTTCATTCCCGCGCAAACGAAATACGCCGTACGGACCAGAAACCATGAGACCTCGACCCACGATCAGATCACACACCAAATTGGATACGCGTCCCTTGGGAACGCGCTTAATGCAAAACTCCACGAAACGCTTCTCGTTCGGAGACGATGCAAACGAGTACGGGCGCTTGACCTCGCCACCGTTTTCTTGAACATGAAGCATACCGAATTGCCCGGGCTTAAACGAAAACGGATTACCGGTTTCGTCAGCCAATTTCAACACATCGACCGTAGGGGTTGCCTTCTGATTTTCAAGCACTTTCAACAACTTTTTCTCTACCATAAGTGGAATCCCTCCTCCGGCATTTTTGAAGCGTTTTCAGCTCAGAGATTTAAATACACTGCGATTGCAAGGCGGAAGCTAAATCCCAATCATTAAAAAAGGGGTCAAGTCCAAAGAACGGGAGGAAGTGGAGGCAACGAAACGTAATATCCCAGAATGCGCACTCCTATCTATGGTGACTAAGGCTCAATGGATTCAATTATCCGGAAGGGACGCGGCTTACGGGCCTTTTGATGAGAGCGTAATGCAGAACGTGAAGTCGGGTATGCAGTATTGCAGCGATTTATCAGTTGCAATGCAATTCATGAAAGAAGGAAAAGTGCGAGCGTTTGTTCAACGCAAGGAATCGGACAGCGAAACATTGTGTCCAACGGTCAAGCGTCTCATATCAACCTTTGCGGCCGAGTATGAAGACGAACAGTTCCGAGTATTTCGAATCGATTAAAAATTCCGAGCGCCTTGGCCGAACTCCTAGACGCGGGCTCAACGCCTCAAAATAAATGGCATTATCGTGCTAAATTTGGCACGAATAAATAAATCAACCTTTGAAAACTAAGGAAAAAACCAACTTTGAAAGGGTTTTAAAGAAAGATAAGACCGAAGGTAATTATGCGTTTCAAAATCGGGGGCTTGCCCGAACAACAAAGCAGAAGACGACTTGCGTCAATCGGTGAAGGAAGATACCGAAAAGTAACTTTTCATGAAGACATCGTTGAAAAAAGACACAAAGGTTTTCGGACAAAAAACTATGGTTTTTTCCATGTCGATTACCCTTTAGGCTGGTATATCCGCTGGAAATATGGATCAACCGACCTAAATCGTATGGAAAAAGATAACTACAACCGCTGTTTTTCCCACTCGCCTCGCAGATTGTCAGATTGCTTTGCGAAAGTATTGAAGTTAGAGGGTTCAGGGCTTAACAGCGTCCTCCACATGGAACGAGTAAGAAATGCGGATGGAACTCCAGCAACGCCGCTCAGCATGAACCAAGGCAAGCTCAACCCACATTTTTGGAGTAAATTCGATGAACTTATTAATTATTTTAAATCCAATAAGACGCCGTTAATGGATCTTCACCCGGATAACATTATGGTGAAGAATATCGGAGAAGGCAAATCGATTCCGGTAATCATAGACTATAAACTAATGGATGGGCGCATGTTTCCATTTCAACCCGACACCTGGTTTAATCGTGGAGCGATAAACAAAATGCTTCGAAAAGCAGAAAAGATAAGAAGAGAATTCAAAGAGTCGGCAAGTGCTCAATAATAATTGTGGCACATTTCACATCAAAACCCTAACGAGAGGTTAAGCCGTTTGCTGGTCCTATCAACAAAGTTGGCACCACCGTGCCAAATTTAGCACGAATTGATATGAGACCCTTGCGGCATTAGTAAGGGCATGGCAAGTCAGAGATTGCGAGCCGCGAGGTGTCTCGAAATGTAATTGCAAGGAATCCAATACCTCCTAGCCTATCGCCTGAAAGGATTTTGTTGATGAACGGAATCAGGGTGCTGGAGCAAGCTATTTATAGAGCAAAGGCTTGAGCCAGAGCGTCAAAGGTGGTTGCCAGGAAAATGGGAAAATAGCGTCAAAAAAGCCAATGAAAAGCCAATAAAGGCTTCAGAAAGGCCCAAAACAGGGTCACCAACGGCGAAGGTATGACACCCTGATAGGGAGTCGAACCTACTGTTAGGTATAGGTTCGACGCCTTGGCCGAGCTCCTAGACACGGACTCAACGCCTCAAAATAAATGGCATTATCGTGCTAAATTTGGCACGAATAAATAAATCAACCTTTGCCAAGTTTATCCATAATATTCTGGTCAGACTTTTCATAAAGCAGAGGAAGTTAAAGGAACTATAATACACGAATGAACAAATGCAAAGGTATTTATATGTGATTACACATATAAGAAAAGGTGAACAAAAATGGCAAACGTCACGTTGTTCATTCCCGATGACCTGAAGAAACGTATGGACCAGCATAAGGACATCCGCTGGTCAAGCGCCATCCGAACCGTCATCGGAGAAAAGCTGGAAGCGCTCGAAAGAACCGAAGCGCTAGCTTCCGGGAGCAGGCTGACCGAAGAGGACGTCAAAATCCTCGTAAAGAAAGTCGACGCATCCGCCCGAAAACATGCCAAGGCGCTTCTGAATGAAGACCGTAATTGATGCCAACGTCTTGTTTGCTGCTCTCCTGAAGGACGGCATGACGCGAAGGCTCTTGTTCAACCCAGACTTGCAATTGTATGCACCGAAATTCATCGCGCGCGAGTACTTGAAATACCGCACGTACCTGCTTGGAAAATACGCGTACGGAGAGAAAAAATTTGACGCGTTGATTAGAGACGTGCTTTCGTTCATTGAACTCGTTCCCGACCGGGAATTGAAACCGTACCTGCCTGCCGCACGAACCCTCGTTTCGGACCCCAAGGACTGGCTGTACGTAGCAGTTGCGCTTAAGGAAAACGCGGCTGTATGGTCTAACGACAAGGACTTGAAGGCGCAAACGAGGATTCCAGTGTATTCAACCGCAGAGCTCGCCAAAAAAGTGGGAATACTGTAACCTGAAACGATGCCCCCCCCCAAAAAAAAAGCCAGAACGCCTTGGCCAAGCTTCTAGACGAGGGGTCAAGGCCTTAAAAATTGGCGTTTGCGCGTCATAATCGACGCGAAATAATAAATTACCCGAAACGTGCTACACTCGTATTTAAATAACCGGTGATAGCTAATTATTCCGGTGTTATTCGTGGAAGTCAACGTCAACATATTGTATCGGGAAGTCAAGAATTTGAAGCATGAAGTGGAGAAAAACAACGCCTTGCTCTTAAGCCTGATCCCTGAAGAAAAGGCTTCCGCCAAGGAGCTGGCTCGCTTGCGAAAAATCAAGTCCGAAATGGACGAAGGAAACTCGGTCCCGTACACAAGGACGCTGTTCTGATGCTGCGGGTGCCCTCTGTGTTTAACATCTATTTCAGTCCGCAAGCACTTAAAGCAATCCGCAAAGCAAATCCGGAAATGAGGAAGCGCGTGCATGAACTTGCCGGAATACTCCAAACTGAGCCCGTCCCCGCGAAACGCTACGATGTGACCAAGCTGTCGGGCGGCGACGGATACTTTCGCATCCGCCTTTCCCGTTATCGGCTACAGTATTTCGTGGACTGGAAGCGAAAGAAGATTCAGGTGCTCAATTTCGGCCTCAGGGACGAGCACACATACGATTGAAACACGCAAAACCCACTCGAACAACCACCTGTTTTCAAACAGGCGTGTGAGCTAAAAAAATGGATTTGACTTGGCCGAGCTCCTGGACGAGGGCTCAACGCCTCAAAAAAGTTGGCACTGTCGTGCCGAATTCGGCGCGAATCAATAAATCAACCTTTGGCGAGATGAGATAAATCGTGAGCAGCGATTTGGTTCGAGAAACGGTTTTGGATGGAGGCGCGTCGTTCAAACAATCTGATGCGTAAGTAAGCGATAAAATCTGAAAGGAATGACATGCGGGCTTCTAAGCTGGTATCACACAATATTTAAAACCTAATTCAAATTAACGATCATATGAAGCGCTTCACGTTTCCCCGCTACATCGGAAGGCGGGTATCAAGAATCGATGCGGAGCAAGAAAGGTTCGAAAGACCCGAAGCCTATGAATACGCGCGAAGCTTTCTTATTCGAATGGCGGGAGCCAGAGCCCGCCTGCCGCGATCCAGCGAGGATAAAAGAAGGATCGTGCACTACGCGATGGAATACCTATTCCGACACCAACCCGTAAGCCACCAAAACTCCCTAACAACACTCCGAACCAACATCGAACGGTCTCACGAAAGAGGATTTGGAGAAAGCCAACCCACATGGGCTATGAAACAGCTAGTGAATCTCACAGGAGACTTTGCAAAACGAGACCATTTAAGACAACTCAAGAATGAACCACCGCCCATAAAATGGATGGAAGAACCTCTCGATTTCCGAATGCTTCCCGACCAGCTCATCGCACGATTCCACAAAGTCCAGCGCCGAAACGCCGGAAAAACGAGAGCCTCCGAACGCACGAAAGACAGCCTGTTGCGCATCCTCGGAAGAGTCATCGCCAGAAACGGCGTACAAACATTAAAACAAAAGAGCCCGAACCTTTCCGACCGAAAACTTGCTCGTTTCGAAAAGGAACTCGCCGCACTGGAATACAACCGCCTCCTGTTCATGGGCAGAGATAAACATGAACGCAGAAGATTATTCGCTGTATTACATCCATGGGAGGACGTCGCCATCGGCCGCCTTGTCGCAGAATACGGATTGCACGCGGAATCCGCCTACAGCAGGGCAGCAAACCGGACAGGCGGAATCATCCGAACCGGACTCATAAAAGCAACCGCGCGAAGCCCCGGATTCGCCAAAATGATGCGACAGAAAGTTGCCCTACCGGAAATAGGCTTTCCATGGGTTAACATACGACAATTAGGGAAAAGAAGGGAATTATATGACGCACCCGCCTGGAAAGGTCAATCCCGCGAACACGAACGACTTCCCTATTTACTGGATTGGGAACACTTCAAAATGCGCCACCCTAATCAAAGACGCATATTAAAAGCTGAAAGAAAACTCCAAAGGACTAGAAAATAATTTTCTTGTCAAATGCCCGACAGTATACTGAATGAAAGTTGGGAAAACCGCCTTTTTGAAAGGGTTTTAAAGAAAACGCAGACAGAAGCAAATCATGCCACCGAAACTGCTGGTTGTACACGACGAGCCGGGCGTACGGCAACTAATCACGAACACGATAAACGAGCACGGGATGCCCGCTGCCCACGCAAAATTCCCGCTGGAGATGCACAGCGAAATCCGGGCGCACAAGCCGACCCACGTGATTATTGACTGGCAGCTGACCGACCATGTTACATACGACCTAAGCCGCATCCGGTGGCCTAACGAAGCAATGCGACGCTACGTTATGGAAGGCCGCTCGGAACAGCAGGCGCTGCAATTCATGAGGGACGCAAATACAAGCGAGCCGAACGCGAGGCAATTTCACCAACTTGCAACCCAAGCCGAAGTAAAAATGCCGGTAACCGGAATTTCGGTCGCACGCGAAGTGCTTGAACGGCACCCGAAAGTAAAGGTCGCAATCTACTCCTACGCCATGGAAGAAGATCTTCTGAAAAACCCGCAATACAAGGAATTGCAGGAAAAATATTCTAACAGGTTAACCAACATTACCGCCCACCAAAACGGGCTAACCGCATACCTCCAAGCGGTAAAAGAACACAAACCAGTAAAAGCCGCCAAGGCCATACCGGCAGAGAAGACTAACATCGCCCATTGGAAAACGTTCAAGGAATTAAAACGCAAATTCGATCGGCTATACGCCAAGACACCCTACGACTTGGACGAACTGCTCGAAGGCAAGCCGCAAGCGATAGCAAAATACAACCGAATAAAGGGGGTCGTATGGTCTCTCGCGGCAAGAAGAATCGCAGCAGCAGCCGGAGGCACACCCAAACAAAAAAAAGAACTGCGCAACCTTCTGGTTAATGCACGTGGAAGAACGGATTTCACCAAACACGCTCAAACCGCAGCAAGCATTTACGGAAGCCCCCGCATTGCGATAAAACAACTATCCAAAGCGGACAGAAAGCTATCGCCGTACGACTCCCGAGTGGGACAATTTCTAGCAAAACCAGAAATATTCAGCCGCCCAGACCACAATTTATACGTCATGCACGTCGCACAACTACTAAACCTCAATGTCATCATCCAAGAACTCAAGGATCTCCAAAAAGGCACCCAGAAAAGTGTAGAATAGTCGGTTCGAATCCGTGCCTAGGCGTCTAGCCGGGGGGTTGAAATCCCTCATATCGATACGGCACTCAATCACAGTATTAACTCATGCGACTGAGTCCAAGTAAAGATCCAACGCAGCTTCAACGTCCTTTGCAACCAGCATGGATATCGGCCTAAAGTCGCCCTTGTCGGCTTTTTCAAGCGCCGAGTAATAGGCACGCCTTTCCTCTCGGCGCAGCACCATTGGAGGAAAGCCAGCGCGCATCAGCCTCAGGTTCATTAACAGGCGGGCAAGCCTTCCGTTGCCGTCGACGAAGGGGTGGATTCGGACGGTTTCGTAGTGAATTTTAACCGCCGAGTAAACCGCCTCAATTCTGGTCTTTCGGGCTTTGAATTCACCGAATACCGTTTTCATCATTTCCGGGACTTTCCTCCAATTTGGAAGTGTGAGTTTCGAACCCTGGATGTAGACTTGCTCATGCCGGTAAAAGCCAGCGTTCGGGGAGTCGATTTTATCAAGAACCGCCGCATGCAGGGATAAGACATCCGCTTCGACTACTTCCTTTTTACGGTTAGCCATTTTTTCAAGCAAACTGAGAGCTTCCAAGTGGTTGGTGGCCTCCAAGTGCTCAACCATCGACTTTCCGCGTATCGTCATACCCTTTCTCAGGACGAGCCAGGTTTCCCTCAAGTTAAGGCGGTTGCCCTCGATGGCGTTGGAATTATACGTCATGTCAACCTCGAACTTCTCGCGCAACCGCTTGAGCATTTCCTGCGGAAGCGGACGCAATGAATTCAGTTTTCGGAGCTTGTCTTCCAGTCTTTGCGCCAAAGTGGAATCAATCCAATTCTCTTGGGCCATTCTAAACTCAATTCCTGCGCCCTTGGCGTAGCTTTCAGCCTCATGCGCGCTTGGAAAGTATTTCAGGACGTTCTGCCGGACCTTGCCGCCTTCCCGGCGGCTTTCCACAAGCTCGTAGTAGTACGTGTTGCCCTTGCTTCTCTTTCTAACGAATGTCATGCCAAATTGTAGTGGCGAAGACTATTTAAGTTTATCGGCTATAGTTCCCCACTACATTTGGCATATGTAGAAGGTTCTCCGGCAGAGAGTTCATTTCCTATGTCACGGTAGGTTTCCGAGTAGGAAATGGGAAAGCATAAGAAATGGCGGGCAACATAATAGCTCTCGTCAATGGCCGGAAGGAGCAGACGTTATATAGATTCGAGCAAGAAGAGCTGTGCCAGGGGTGAAAAACAAGCGGTTTTGAGGGCGAGGCATTCACCTGCGTCTAGACCCCTTCGAAAAGTTGGCACCACAGTGCCAAATTAAGCACGAAAATTTAAATAACCCTTGGTCAGTTATCACAAATTTGCAGCTACCACCCGTTTTTCTGATAACCTTGATGGAGCGGGTCAAATATCCTGAATAAACCGGGCGTAAACAAACTCGACGAACGGTCGCTCGGCTTTCCTTTCCACCGATCTTATCAGGGCATCGAAATAGTCCATCGACTGCTTGGAAATGTTCAGCATCGGATAGCCCGAATCAAGGAATGCCTTGTTAAGAAGCAGCCTGGATATACGCTTATTTCCGTCCTTGAAAGGGTGAATCATGTAAAAGCGGAGGTGTAACAGGCTTGCAAACTCGATTGCGTTCAATTTGCCTATGTTTGCATTATACCATACGACCAATTCCTCAAGCTTCTTTCTTATCATATCTGGCGGAGAAGGCCTAAAGCCAATTTCCTCGACTTTCTCAAGGCTTTTCAGGTAAATGAAGGCTGGCACGTCCCGGATGCTTCCCGGCCCCGTTTCGCCATATTCCGCCATGATGATTTCATGCAAATTGAGGAAGAAATCCATTGAAATGCCGGTTTTGCTCTCCTTGACAAACCTTAGCCCCTTAATCATGTCAAGCGCTACCCGAAGGCTCTCGTCCCTCAGGCTCTTGACGTTCTTCTGGGTAAACCGGTAGGCGAGGCTCGCGTCTTCCTTGGTTATCGGCACCCCTTCGGTCGTGAGAGTGGTATAAACAAAATTGACGGTATCGGTTTCGTCTTTTTCATCTCGAGCCGCCCTTCCCAGGCGTTTAACCCTCGCGGTATACCGCCGCCTTCGTTTTTCAGCTTCAATCAATTGCTCTTTGGAAAGGTAAACCCGTCCCCTTTTCCAAAGCAAATCATCATAAATTTTATCGATCAGCTTCCTCCGGAAGGCCTCAAGCTGCCTTTTTCCGGGCTTTTTTGCACCAAGGAATATCGAATACGCTTTAGGCTTTTCCAACCTGAGTGTTTCCTCTAGGTAATAGTACTCTTTTCCGTTGACACCCTTCTTGCGAATCCTCATGCAAATAGTATGCAGTTTGGACTTAATTAATCTTACCACACATTTCAAGGAACAAATGTGTGCCAAAACCCAAAGGGACAGAATTACCACACATTTTCGAACGATATTGTACGGTAAAACCCGCAGACACGGATTAACAGGGCGTTTGGGTTGAAACTCAAGCGCCTTGGCCGCATTCCTTGCCGTAGGCTAAAAGCATCAAAATTGTCGGCATTAGATTACCGAATTCGGCGCGAAAATATAAATCAACCTTTGGCGAGATGAAATAAATCATGAGCAGCGGCAAGGTTTTTCGTCAATGATTCATTATTAGCATAAAAGAAGAAAATACCAAAATGGGACGAAAATAATTTTATCTTTGTGAGAAAATTTATCCTTTGTAATTACTATACCAAAAGGACTGTCATTTCTTACAATAAATTCCGAGCAACACTTTGAATCTTCAGAGACGATGTCGTTTTTATATTTTACTTCAATCGGAATTGCTTTCTTTCCATGGACGATAACGTTGTCAATTTCTTTCCCATTCTTCCAATAATAGCACTTCGGATCATATGAGTTGAGATGAAAAGCCAACCGCACTAGATGGTCATGGGCAACAGTTTCTGCCATCAAACCGACGTCTTTACTATCCCGCAAAGCACTTCTCGAATAAGTGCCGTTTAGAACGTTTCGGATTCCGGTATCGCAAATATACACTTTTTTTGGATTCCGCAATTGCTTTGACCTATTTTTAGAGTATATTGCCGATCGCCTTGCCAAAAAAACCTCTTCAAGATAATCTAAATATTCACCAACGGTTTCCTGCTTCATATTAAGTTTTGAAGATGCGCTTGTTTCTGAGAACAATTCGGATGAATGGTTTCCTAAAAAGAGTAGTAAATCTTCCATTGCTTTTGGATTTCTAATTCCAAACACCTTAACAATATCTTTGTAGATCACTAATTGCATAAGGTCTTGAAGATATTTTGCACACCAAGCATAATCCTTATTTTCAATAAGCTCGATATATCCACCCTTAATCATATATTCGGAAAGAAGGCGTTCAATTTGAGCTTGCTTCTGCACTGCATTTGATAAATTGTTGTTCAAGCCCTTTACGAAATCAGATGCGTTTCCTTTTTCAATTGCGGACTTTAAACTTTCCCGAAGCCTAAAACTTACATTTTCAATATTGCCGTTTATCCCCTTAAATTTTAGATAATCAATGAATTTCAAAGGCATGACGAGATGAATCGAAATTCTGCCAGCAAGGGACTCTGAGCTTCCCTTTGTTATCCCCGCAGCAGAAGAACCACTGACCACGAATTTAATCTTGTACCCCCTATCGTAATAACTTTTTAACGTCTCGTTCCATTTTTCAACATGCTGGATTTCATCCAGTAAAATATAGATTTTCTTTGGATAAGAACCCAATTCCGACTCAAGCACGTATTTCAAGTATACCTCAAGCAAACGATTGATCAGAAGCCCCTTTTCTTGATCAAAACGCGGCTCGTCCAAACGTACGAACAGAATACTTTTCGGATTTACTTTTTCCTCCAATAATTGGGTAATAAGCTGCTGCATTAACACGGACTTCCCTACCCTACGAGGACCAAGGATAGCAGTTATCTGTTTGTCCTCTAACGCTTTCAATAATACGTAATAATCTCGCCGCTTCTTCTCAGGCACACTTACCGTTTTGCCTTCCCACCAAGGATTAAACGTATAAAGCAATTTCAACAATTCTGCATCGTCCATACAACCATTGTAAGGGACTTTGTTTATAAATGTTACTCTTTAGAGGGGCAAATATACCTATTTTTACCCCTTTATGAAGGGGCAAATGTATATAGTCAAAACACGGACATATCCGTTTTAGGGCAGTGAGTTCATTTCCTAGGTCATAGCGGGCTTCCGGGTAGGGGATAGGAAAGGATAGGAAATGGCGGGCAACGAAACGGTCCTCGTCGATGGCCGGAAGGGAGCTTTGCTCTTAAAGTCTGCTCATAAGGCTACTTTGTGAGCCCCCGCCGACTTCCTGAGCAGAGAAGTCTGGCTTTATTCCGAGTTCAAACATTTCCTGAATCAATACGGTTACGTTGTAGGCTATCAGCTTGCATAGCAACTCGTTCTTTTGGGCTACGGGGTTCTTGGCCTTGATGGTTTCGCCGAACTTCTTTTTGACTGCTCCAAAGACACTCTCGACGTTGCTGCGCTTGTGATAGTGTTGAAAGAACTTGTCGGCGTGAAGTTGGAAAAAGAAGAACGCCTTGCGCCATAGGGAAGAACCCCTGCTCTTGCCCGAAGCGTTGCTCTTGAAAGGTATGTAAGGAGTCCCGCCGACCGCGTGTATAGCTTCGATATTTGACCGGCCGCTATATGCTTTGTCGGCAGACACTTCCTTGGCTATGAAACCCCCTTCAACCGTCCTTTCAACAAGAACAGGCAACTGCGGACTATCTGCGCTGTTGCCCTCCAAGACTTCGACACCGGTTATTACATTCGTTTTAACACCTATGATGGCGTGGGCTTTGATGAACTTGTGGACTCTTTGCAGGCTATACTTCTCTTCGGCGTATGCGCCAAAACAGGTAGTCCTGAATCCAGAGCTATCTACTGCGAAGTCGGTTTCTACTGCCTTCAACGGCATGGCAGAGAGCGATAGTAGGTTTTGCAGTAGTGGAGTAACGTCCTCACGGTTCAGAAACACGTTCACGACATTGTAGCTGGGCGCTTTCGCTATCTGCTCTCTGCCTTCCGCGTTCTTGTAAAGCGAATACGCCCGTCTGCTCGAAAGCTGGCTATAGACCTTCTGAATGGAGCAGAATAGCCCCTGCTTTAACGACACTCGACGGCCTACCTCTCCGCTTTTCACTTTGGGCCCAGCGTGGTTACCCGACCCGTTACGGGTAATGGTGCAGTCGAGTCCAAACAGTGCATTCAGGAAACGAGGTTGCGGAAGCTTTAAACACATTCGCTGGCAGAGATTGTTACGTGATGGAGGGGAAGTGAATACAGGGCTCTTGTAAAGATGTCAACCCCCGAATAACACAGGGGAAGATTGGTTTGACCACCAGTTCATATATATCGTTCGAAGACTTTTTTGAGAAGACGACTGGAAAAAAGCCTTTCCCGTACCAGAGGCAACTGGCTTCATCTGCGGAATTTCCCGAAGTTTTGAATGTTCCGACTGGCGCGGGGAAGACCGCGGCTGCCGTACTTGCTTGGTTGTGGCGGCGGCGTTTCTCAGGCAGCTCAATCCGAGCTAGTACGCCGCGGCGGCTTGTTTACTGCCTGCCAATGCGGGTATTGGTGGAACAGACTCGGGAAGAATCGAGACAATGGCTTAAGAACCTGGATTTGCTTGCGGAAACGCCCGGAAGCGGTGAAGATAATATCGCGGTCACGGTTTTGATGGGAGGAGAGAGCAAGGACGAGTGGGATGAATATCCCGAACATGATGCTATACTCATCGGCACTCAAGACATGCTGCTTTCGAGGGCTTTGAACCGGGGTTATGGTATGTCTCGTAATCGTTGGCCCATCCACTACGCGTTGTTGAACAATGATTGCCTGTGGGTAATGGATGAAGTCCAACTCATGGGCGTTGGCGTGGAGACTTCGGCGCAAATGCAGGCAATGCGCTTGAAACTCGGTTGCATGAAACCCGCCCACACGCTTTGGATGAGCGCTACAGTGGATAGGAATCGGATGACGACTTTCGACCACCCCGCCCCAGAAATGGAAGGCGTTCTCGTACTCGGTGACGAAGACAAGGGCCAGCCGAACCTGAAAAAACGCCTCGATGCAATTAAGCCCTTGAAAAAACTGCACGTTACTATTGATGACAAGGATTATTTCAGCAAGGTGGCTAAAATCCTTGTTGACGGCCACTCCAACGGAACACTAAGCTTGGCAGTCGTAAATACTGTTGAGCGGGCTCGGAGGTTGTTCTGTGAAGTAAAAAACCGGGTAGATGCATCCCAATCGGGAATTCATGTCATTCTCATCCATTCTCGTTTTCGTCCTGAAGATCGGAAAGAAAACATTGAATGGTTGGTTGGCAAGAACAACGCGGGCAAGAGCCGTGTCGTGGTTGCGACACAAGTGGTTGAGGCAGGCGTTGATGTATCCGCTGCAAAGCTCTTTACCGAAATTGCCTCTTGGCCTTCGCTCGTGCAGCGCTTTGGTAGATGCAATCGGTACGGGGAATGTGATGACATTGCAGAAGTCATGTGGGCAGATGCTTCAAATGCCCTGGATTCGGATAATGGGAGGGGCAAGACTGACTTCCATGCGCCCTATTTACCCTTAGAAGTGGACTCGGCGAGGAAATTGCTTGCCAAACTCAATGACGTTGGTATAAACAGCTTGGAAGAGGCAAGCCGGGATTTTAAGCCCTCGCAAATGGAATGCCAAGTAATTCGGTGGCGTGATGTTGTTGACCTCTTCGATACGACACCCGACTTAACCGGCAACGACCTTGACGTGTCCAGGTTCATTCGAGAAACTGGCGATACGGATGTGCAGATTTTCTGGAAAAAGAATGTCGATGAAAAATCAGATTATATTGAACCGGTGCGGGAGGAGCTTTGTAGCGTGCCGATTGGGGATGTGAGAAGACTATTGGGAAAACCTAAAGGCGCTGAAGGCGATGAAAGCAAGGAAAAGCCCAAACCCAGGAAAAATGCATTTACCGGCTTTTTGCGTTGGAATCCGTTGGAAGAAAAGTTCGAACGAGTGAAAGACCCAAGACTTCTAGCTCCTGGCCAAATCTTGCTACTCGGCTGCAAAGATGGCGGCTACAATAAGATAATTGGCTGGGACACTGAGCTCGTAGGCCGTAATAAAGTCGAAGAATGGCAGCCAAAAAACACGTCTGGAGGCGAAGATGCAAGAACTGATGTAGATAGTCACGACAGTGACCCGCTAACGTATATCGGAAAGGCAGTCCTTCTTGAAACGCACTTGATAGACATTGAAAAAGAAGCTGCGCTGTTGGCAGATGCAATCGGGCTGGAACCAGATAAAGCTGATGCCATTAAAACCTCTGCCCGCTGGCATGATGTAGGCAAATCGCACCCGGTATTCCAAGGCATGCTTCGGAATGTAAACCCTGATTTAGACGCGAGCCAGCTTTGGGCTAAATCGAAAGGAAAAGGCGGAAAATATGAAAGAAAACATTTCCGGCATGAGCTTGCGTCAGCCCTAGCATGGCTTCAAAATGGCGCAAGCGGCCAAGCCAACGCGGACTTGATAGCCTATTTAATTGCCGCCCACCACGGGAAAGTGCGTTTGTCATTGCGGTCCCTACCTGGAGAATCACAGCCCGATGATGGGATGCGTATGGTGCGGGGAATTAAAGACGGCGATGAACTGCCGCCCGTGCCGCCTATGCTTCCTTCGGGCGTGAAACTGGACTTGTCGCCAATGGAACTCGGCGAAGGTAGTTGGCTCGAACGGACGCTCGCTTTGCGTGACGACCCGAACATGGGCCCGTTTCGCCTTGGGTTTTACGAGATGCTGTTGAGAATCGCTGACTGGAAGGCTTCTAAAAAGGAGAGATTGGAATGACCGGAGAAACACTCGATATTGATCTTGGAGGCTGCACGACGGAACCCATGTCCAATTACTTGAAGGCGCTTGGCGTATTCCGACTGGTGGCGGAACAGGCGGATAGCGGAGCAAGAGGTTGCTGGAAAAACGGCGTGTTCGTTCTCCAGACCGTACTGAGCAAGGAAGATCTGACGGGCTTTTTCCTTAATAAGTATATTCCTACTCCGATAGTATCGCCTTGGAACAAAGACGGCGGATTCCTTGGGGATAAAAAAGCCAGCGGGGGTTTGGATGACATAGAGAACTCTGACAATCCAAGATTGGAAAAATTTGCTGAAACCATAAAAGTGGCTCGAACGGTAATGGAAGGCGCAAAAAATGATGGCTTGCCACTAGATAAAATCGGCAAGAAAGAAGGCGGGGATGCAAAAAGTAGTTTGATTGTTCGTTTGAGAAATAGCTTGCCGAATGAAGCTGTCAGGTGGATTGATGCGGTATTGGTTATAACTTCCACTGAAGCAGATTGGGCGGGTTTTCCCATGCTTGGTGGAGGGGGAAACGACGGCAGGGCTGATTTTTCGAGTCTTTTCATCAGACGGATTTCAACTATTTTTACAGTCAATCCGGAAGAAAATAACAAAATGAATTTGCAAAATTCTCTGTTTAACTTACAAACTGATAGGATTGAAAAGGAAAAGTTCGGGCAGCTTAATCCAAGTGCAGTTGGCAACTTCAATGCTTCAACTGGGTTTGTTTCGGAAAGTTTTGCAAATCCATGGGATTATGTGCTGGCGCTCGAGGGGGTTTTGGTTTTCGCTGGCGCTGCAGTAAGAAGATACGAACACAAGCAATCTGTTGCGTCAATGTCATTCCCGTTCAGCGTTAGGCCGTCGACTAGTGGCTATGGGACTGCCGTTAACCTGAAACGGAAGAAATACAATGCCGGCGAGGAGATCCGTTCTGAGATGTGGCTACCGACATGGGAAAAGCCCGCGTCAATAAACGAGATTGAATTCCTATTTTCAGAAGGCCGCGCAGAATTCGGAAACCGCAGTGCCAAAAACGCTATCGAGTTCGCCCAATCCGTGTCTTCTCTTGGGACTGACCGCGGACTCGACTCATTTCACCGCTATGCCTTTATTAAACGCAACGGCAAGGCTTTTTTTGCAGTTAAACACGATACCTTCGACGCCCGGGGAAAGGCGTCAGCGGAGTTCCTCCAAGACCCCATTGACTGGCTTGGGAGAAACAGGAAAAGCGACGATTCCGAATCAAAATCCATAGCCTTGAAGGAATTAGAAGAAAATCTAATCCGCTTGTGCCACCGCGGTTTTGAAGACCCGGAACCGGCAGCGGAAACCATTGCGGTCTTGGGGAGAACAGTCAAAGAATCTGTCCGGCATACGAAGGGATGGAACCTGAATGCAAGTAAAATGCTTTCATCGAAATGGCTTGAGAAAGCCAACGACGGCACCCCTGAATACCGGCTTGCGGCATCGCTGGCGTCTCTATTAAGCCACGAATTCAGCCGTTGGATGGTAAACCAGCACAGGAAAACGGCGCGCTATAACACGGATAGAGTTATTGTAAAGGATGTGGAAAAATGGCTACGGTTTACAGGGGAACCTGTCCATCTTCTAAATGAAATTATGAAAGACCGCATTCTAAGACTGCAACAAGCTGGGCTTACAAATTACTCTGACTGTTCTAAAGTTAGTGCGCGCCTTAATGACGTGAATGCGTTTCTGGAAGGGTTCCTTGATGAGAAGAAAATGGTTGACTTGCTGTTCGGGTTCATGTTTTTGAAATGGAATGACGTGCGTGAAAATGCTTTGCAAAGCAGTCGAGTTAAAGACTGGAGAAGCCGAAGCCTTTTTCCTGGCGCAGGTTATGCCGTGGCAAAGCTCTGCTATATCGGCATCAAAGTCACCGGGAGCAAAATCCGGTTGGTTCCTGCAATACACAAACGGCTGGCTTCTGGCGATGGAAAAAAAGCTCTTGAGCTCTCCGTGCATCGATTGCATTCGGACGGGTGCCGGATTCCTGGATACGCAAGTTTTACTATTCCGGCAAAGTCGTGCGAACGGATTGCAGCAGCATTGCTCTTTCCGCTTGGGTATGAGGATATTACGCTTCTCAAACTGAGGCTATTAAATCGCGAAGAGGTGGGAGTATGAATCTAGATGGTTTGAAGGGAAAGCCGCGGCTGTTAATCAGCGTTGAACTGAAGCCGTTGCAGGGGACAAGGTTTCAGCCAACCGGGTTCCCGGACATCGGGGCAGCCACGTACGATTCTCCCGACGGCACGAAAATGCTGCTCGTAGAATCTGCCCAGAGCATGGCTAATCGTATGGAAGCCGTCTGCTGGGACAGCATTGGCAATTCTCCAGTTGCTCCACTAAAAGGATTGCCCTACGTGGCAGTAAATGACCAAACCGGCAAGCCATTGACCAACAGCATGCTTGAAGCGCACAGGATTAACAGCGCATATATCCTAGACGCTAAGGACAGCAAAACCGACAAGAATTTTGGAGATAGATTTGGGAGAAAGAAGGAGAACAAGCCATTCGGCAATCCGGAAAGAAAGGCTTTAGTGGAATTGCTGTTCAAGTACGACGTAGGGGCTCTACTGCATGGCATATTCATGCCAGATTATGCAGGAGGGCGATGCCGGGTGGCGCGTGCATTGAGCGCGTTTGTTGAAGCCAGACGAGTGAGCGAAGCAGTCAGCGGTGGCGTGAAAAACGACAGTGTAAGCCCATCCAACAAAGAAGAAGGTGGCGCAAGCAAGGGATATGGCAATGTGCCCTATGCAAGAAGCGAGTATACTGGAGAGATAACCGCCTTTTTCAGCCTCGATTTGGCGCAGATTCGAGGATACGGCTTGGGCAAAGACGCCGAAAAGCTATTGGTTGCATTGGCCCTCTTCAAAATCAGGAAGGTGCTTAACGAAGGTCTGCGGTTCAGAACTGCTTGCGACCTGAAAGCCGAAGCAATCAAAATAACCTCGCCAGATGGATTTGTTTTTCCCTCGGAAGAAGAATTATCGAGAGAGCTTCCCGCCCTCATCCGAAAATGCAAAGAAACGCATTTACTAGGTAATTCGCCTTCGCTGACCGAAACCTTTGTCGGCAAGAAAGATAAGAAAGCAAAAGGTGAGGCTGGAATAAGTGAAGACGATGTCGAAGGAGACGGCGGAGAAGCCGAATGAAGTGAGAATATGCTAGCCGTAAGAATAAACTTCATTGCCGGCAAGTACCACGCCACCCCTTGGGACAAGCAGGTAAACGAAGGCGCGATAGAATGGCCTCCGTCGCCTTGGCGTTTTTTGCGCGCGCTCATCGCGGTATGGTACCAGAAAGGCCAGGATATCATTAAGCAGGAAGAGTTCATTTCCCTTCTAGACAAATTGAGCGCCTTGCCGGACTACCTCCTTCCTCCGGCAACTTTGGCTCACACTCGCCACTTCATGCCAATCGGGGAAATCAAGGATGGAAGAGAAAACACGGCCCTAGTTCTCGACGCTTTTGCTGCCGTCCCGGAAGGAAAGCCGCTGGTAGTTTATTGGAACGCAATCGAGTTGGATGCTAGGGAAACCCGAGCATTGGGGCAACTGCTCGCAGGACTAAGCTATTTCGGCCGCGCGGAGTCACAAGCAGATGCCCGGCTAGCGGACGAACAAGAGCTTGTCAAAATAGATGGCGATGCTTCCTACAGCCGAGCCTACCCGGCAGCCGAACTTCCCGTCGATGGAAAGCATGAACTGATACGGCTGCTTGCTTGCATGGGCGAAAAGGAATATGACACATGGAAGTCCGAAAACGCCGGCAAATTCGTAAAAACTGGGTTACCGGAAAACACTTTCGGGGCGATGAAAGTCCAAGTGAGCGATATGAAGGACGAGGGCTGGGACAAGCCGCCGGCCAGCAAATGGGCGCGTTATGCACGCAAGAAGCAAGTGTTGAACGTGCTCTCAGATTTAACGCCCTTTTCGCGTACAACGAAGCCGACTGTTGCAAGGTACGCGATAGCAAGCGCGGTTCAACCCAATTTGAAGCACGCGCTATCGTTAGCCGAAAGAATCCACCAGTCTCTCGTAAAACTGTCCAATGAAGAACTGGTTTTTACTGGCTGCGATGAAGAACGGAGACCTCTTGAAGGGCACCAGCATGCCTATATTTTTTGCGAAAGCACGGACGCGCCAAGTCGCTCGAGAAAAACCGTTAATTACGTTACGGTTTATGCCCAAATGGGCTTCAATGAAAATGCCGAACGCGCCCTTCGCGGAATCGAAAAAGTCTGGGGCCACGGCGGCCATGACATCCGTTTAATGCTTTTGGCGGTGGGAGACAAGAAGACCTTCGACGGCGTTCCACTATTCTCGAAATCACTCCGATGGAAGTCCAGCACGCCATTCGTTCCGACGAGATATCCCAAGTTTACCCGGGCAGGAAAACCGAAGATTGACACAATAAGCGGGCTGCAAATCGGTTCGCCGGAACACGACTTGTCGAGGCTTCTTTCAGCCGACGGGCATATTGCCGCTAAAGTCAAATGCCGGCCGCTGGGCCTCGCCGACCGTTCGCTGATGGGCTTTTCGCTTCAACGCAAGACCGGTGGGGGGCAGAGAGCTGGAAATACTGGCTATTCTTGCGAGCTGGAATTCAACGAACCACGCCAAGGACCGATTGCCGTAGGCTACGGAAACCATTTTGGCCTTGGATTGTTTCTCCCGATAAAAAACTGAAACCGATCCAGGAGGCGCGATGATGAATGGCACCCGAACAAAAGGCTAGTGCGGCTTATCCCGAGCTTCTACCCGCGCGGATGTTGAACGAATTCGTTTACTGCCCACGACTATTTTACTTGGAGTGGGTGGAAGGAGAGTTTGAGGAGTCCGCGGACACGCTTGAAGGCGCCTTCAGGCACCGGAAGGTGGACGTAGAGAAAGGTACGATGCCTTCTTCAGAAGACGCGAGCCAAGAAAAATTCCATGCACGTTCCATAACGCTTTCTGGAGAAATATGTGGCCTCATCGCAAAAATAGACTTGGTCGAAGGAGAGGGAAGCAAAGCGACGCCCGTAGACTACAAGAAGGGGTCAAAACCGGACATTCCTGAAGGCGCTTGGCTTGCCGACCGAATTCAGGTATGTGCGCAGGCGCTGATTTTGCGCGAGAACGGCTATGAATGCGATTCGGGCATAGTGTATTACATGAAGTCGAAAGCCCGCGTAAACGTTGATATTACCGACGAATTGGCAAGGCAGACCGCCGAGTTTGTTGATAAGGCAAAACAAGCCGCTGGAAGCCCGCGTATTCCACTGCCTCTTGAAGACAGCCCAAAATGCCCTCGCTGTTCCCTCGTCGGAATCTGCCTTCCAGATGAAACGAACTTGCTTTCGAGCCAAGTCAAAGACGAAGCGCGTAGAATTGTCCCGGCTCTCGACGAAGCGCTTCCGGTTTACGTACAAGAACAGGGGGCAACGGTAACCAAGAATGGCGAAGAACTCGTGATAAAAAACCGGGACGGAGTCTTGGCAAGAACCCGCCTAATCGAAGTATCCCAATTAGCCGTTTTCGGGAACGTCCAAATAACGGCTCAAGCCCAGCACGCCCTTTGCGATAGAAACACGCCTATTTGCCACTACTCCTACGGCGGGTGGTTTTACGCAATTACCCACGGAATGAGCCACAAGAACGTCGAATTGCGGCGAAAGCAGTTCAGAGTGGCGGAAGACCCTGAAACGTCGTTGAAACTAGCGCGCGCCTTCACGAACGGCAAAATTCGTAACTGCCGGACGATGCTGCGACGAAACAACGATAGCGTTCCCCCAGAAGCCCTTGACGCCATGGCCAATCATTCCGAACAAGCTCTTGAAGCAAAAACAAGCGAGGAACTCCTCGGGATAGAGGGAATTGCTGCCAGGGTTTACTTCATGCATTTTCAAGGAATGCTGAAACCCGAGTCGATGGACAAGACGTTTGCCTTCAATGACCGCAACCGCCGTCCGCCCCGCGACCCGGTAAACGCCTTGCTCTCCTACGTTTATGCCCTGATGACAAAAGACTTCACGGTAACCCTGTTGGCAACTGGGTTTGACCCCTACCTCGGATTCTATCACGCGCCGCGCTATGGCAAGCCTGCCCTCGCACTTGACTTGATGGAAGAATTTCGTCCCCTTATCGGCGACTCAACGGTGTTGACTATGATAAACAATGAAGAAATTGGTTCCGGAGATTTCGTCAAACGGGCGGGAGCCGTTTCCATAGAACCCCCAGCGCGGAAGAGAGTATTGCAGGCCTACGAACGCCGCCTCGAAACAAAAGTAACCCACCCCATTTTCAAGTATTCCATCAGCTACCGCCGTATAATCGAAGTGCAAGCACGCCTGCTCGGCAAATACTTGAACGAGGAAATACCAGAATACCCCACGTTCTGCACTAGGTGACGATAATGAAAAACGTCTATCTGGTAAGCTATGACATCATGGACCCAAAACGCCTTCACCAAGTTTACCTAACGATGAAAGGATACGGCGAACATACACAATATTCCGTATTCATTTGCCGGCTTACCCCAAAAGAAAAAGTCATGCTCTACGCAGCCCTAACGGAAATAATCAAACAAGACGAAGACCGGATAATCATAGCAAACCTTGGACCGGCAGAAGGAACGGGCAAAAACCGTATTGAGTCCATAGGCAGGCAGAAACCTTTGAAAGACCGATCGCCAACAATAGTGTAACGCTCTTGCGAGCGCCTAGATGCAGAGACCGGAGCGCACCACCTCTCGCAAAAACCATTCTACGAGGTAACGACGAGACAAAACAGCAACTTTTTAACTATCTCATCACAATAAATCCATCAATAACCTCAAGCACTCGAAAACCCCCTTACCGGCAAATAAAAAGCCTTTCCCATGGTTGAAAAACCGTGGCTCCATTGAAGCATTACCTGGAGCTGGGGCGGGGTATCGTTGGGCGAAAGTTTCCCATGGTTGAAAAACCGTGGCTCCATTGAAGCCTGACCCCGATACTAGTGATTGGAATACTGTTGAAGTTTCCCATGGTTGAAAAACCGTGGCTCCATTGAAGCTAAACACCGCTATAAAAATTAACGCCCATAACCCGTTTCCCATGGTTGAAAAACCGTGGCTCCATTGAAGCCTCGAACGGAAGCATTTCCTCGAACGGAAGCATTTCCTTTTCCCATGGTTGAAAAACCGTGGCTCCATTGAAGCGGATCGTAGTCGTAAGGAATGCTCTCGCGTTTGACTTTCCCATGGTTGAAAAACCGTGGCTCCATTGAAGCGTGAATGTAGGAATTCCGGTTAAGGCGTAGTCACCTATTTCCCATGGTTGAAAAACCGTGGCTCCATTGAAGCGAGTTCGGGAAACCCAACCATTTCACTGGCGATGTGTTTCCCATGGTTGAAAAACCGTGGCTCCATTGAAGCAACATTCAGGGGAACCAGCAGCGTTTGATGATGGAGCAATTTCCCATGGTTGAAAAACCGTGGCTCCATTGAAGCCACTTAATACTGTCGGACGTCCCCATATCGTTTTCTGATTTCCCATGGTTGAAAAACCGTGGCTCCATTGAAGCGTCGTCCGGCTGCAATGCGGCCAGTGCGGGTGGCCGTTTTCCCATGGTTGAAAAACCGTGGCTCCATTGAAGCGAAATCCATTGTTTGGCGAACCGGAGGGGATCGTAAGTTTCCCATGGTTGAAAAACCGTGGCTCCATTGAAGCGCCGTCAACGACTGCTTTGCCGCCGACCATTCCTTTTTTCCCATGGTTGAAAAACCGTGGCTCCATTGAAGCATTCACCTTTCCGTCGCCTTTTAGACGCATTT
>JAHJQN010000003.1 GCA_018819225.1 Microcaldota archaeon | reverse complement strand
TGGTTCTTTTGGTCGAGCTTTTCTTGGTGAAGAAAAGGTCGTTTGGTTGGTTCTTTTGGTCGAGCTTTTCTTGGTGAAGAAAAGGTCGTTTGGTTGGTTCTTTTGGTCGAGCTTTTCTTGGTGAAGAAAAGGTCGTTTTCGTCTGACGACGAACAAAAGAACCTTTTAATAATTTGCGCGGTTGTTTTATTATCCAGCAGAGGGGGTGAATGAGTATGCAGCTTACGTTCAAGGATGCCAAGTTTTTCAAGCAGTGCATTGACGCCATCGTTCACATCGTGGACGAAGGAAGCTTCGAGGTCAGTAGTGAAGGCATGCGGTTGCGTTCGCTGGACCCGTCTCAAATTGCGCTCGTGGATTTTCATCTGCCTAAGGCGCACGCATTCTCGGAATTCGAGGTGGACGGCGCGCGAACGCTGTCATTGAATCTCGTGGATCTTTCCAAGGTACTTGCGCGTTCTCGCGGGAAAGAAAAGTTGACGCTTCGCTTGAATGATGAGGAGCGCAACAAGGTGCAATTGGATTTCGTATCGGATGCGAAGCGTTCGTTCAAGCTGCCGTTGCTGGATTTACGGGATACGGCGATGCCGCGTCAACCGAAAGTGCCGTTTGCGGCTTCGGTGACATTGCGGGCCGGCCAATTCAAGGATATGCTGAAAGATGCCGCATTGGTTTCTTCCCACTTGCAGTTGGAGACGACTGAACATGCGTTTATTGTGGAAGCGCATGGAGATGCGGGGGACTTGAAGATCGAGATGATGAGCAAGCAAACGAAGGAGTTGGAAGTGAAGACGGACGGCGAGCAAAAAGCCATGTATCCCTCCGAGTATTTAGATAAAATGTGTCGGGCGGCCGTGGATCTCGAACCGTTGGTTCTTGAATTCAAATCCAATCATCCCGTGAAAATGAGTTACCAGATCGGGGACGCGCAGTTCACGTTCTTTTTGGCGCCCCGCGTGGAAAGCGCTTAATGAGCGGGCGAGTGCTTATGGTCTCGTTTTCGGTAGCATCTGATGTCCGCCAGCGATTTCCAGAGGCGCATGTGGCGTTCGTTCAAGGTCAATGCCGCCTGAATGCCTTCTCTCACGAAACCGCCTATTCCGAGTATGCGTTTCGGGCGGAATCGAACGCGCGCGAGATACCGATCCTGGCGGAACATCCTCATATTGCTTCGTGGAGGAAAATGTTCCGTGGCTTCGGGGAGGATCCAACGAAACGAAAACCATCGGCGGAAGCGCTGGCTAAACGCGTCCGACGAGGCGAATCACTGCCTCGAATTAATGCGGTCGTGGATTGCTACAACGCGGTTTCTTTAAACCATTTGATTCCCGTCGGGGGTCAGGACGCGTCGAGACTTTCGGGGAATGTCCGGCTTCGTTTTGCGAAAGAGGGCGAACCCTTTACGGCGTTAGGCGGAGAGCACCAAACCGTTCATGGAGGCGAAGTCGTCTATGCTGATGATAAAACCGTTTTGTGCCGTAAGTGGAATTATCGAGATTGTGAACCCGCAAAAATTTCTAACCGTACGAATTCTTTCGTATTATTTGTGGATGGGGGGGAAGGTATTTCGCGAGATCGCGTGGAAGCCGCTGCGACCGATTTATGCGATCTGATTAATACATCGGTTTCCGAAGGGTGCGCTACCTATTCACTAATCCCTTTTTCCGGCGCGTAACCTCTTCAATAGCCCGTGGCGGTTTTGCTAACCAAGTCTTTTTTGCTCATAACGTCCAAAACTTGCTCATAATTTCGGAAGTTTGCTCAAAAAGTGGCGGAATTTAACGGGCTCCAACCATCAACATAATTGCGCGGACATTCGAACTTTTCGCTTTTTTCCAAAGCCCGCAAACAAGGGTTATAAACAGACGCCAACTCAAACTGTTCATGCCCAAAGTCAGGAAGAATGAAGTCCGGATTGCCTACGAGCATTTGAACCCTACCATCCAAAGATACATAAAACGCGAAGGGATGCCCGTTCTGGCTGAAAAAATTCAGGAGATGTTTGCCCCGGAGTTAGACCTGCTTTCGATTGATTCCTACCTTAAAGAAAGACATACGATTCGGGCACAAAGAGCTGCACAAAGAGCTGCAGAAATTGCTGCCGCGGGGAATGTTTCACTTATTCCCATCTTTCCAAAAATGCCTCTAGTATTTCCGACGATAGGGGTATTGGGAGGTATTGGTTCTCGTGAAGTCGACGGCGTCTTTCTGCGAGTGTTGCATAAACAATTGGTTCGTGTAATGGAACGGGGCGGTGTGCTCAACACCGCCTATGAAGGCAATTACCAAGAAGGTTGGATGAACCCGGCAACTATCGCCAAG
Source organism: Microcaldota archaeon (assembly GCA_018819225.1). Taxonomy (GTDB): domain Archaea; phylum Micrarchaeota; class Micrarchaeia; order Norongarragalinales; family SBBD01; genus JAHJQN01. The sequence goes on along the minus strand of JAHJQN010000003.1, from coordinate 265,987 downwards.
ACACACCCCATTTTTCATGTCGCACCAAACGGCGACATCATATTCCATAAGGAAACGCGTAGCGAATATCTCAAATGGCAAACTCAACGTAAGCTCAAGACTTCAGTAGCGTGGTGGTGGCGTGAATATCTTCGCCCGCCTACGGTTCCTCAAACAGTAAAAGAATGGGCAAAACAACGAGCAGCGGTTTTAGCTGAAAAATTGAAGGGTTTGAAACCAGTGCCGGTTCCGTCCCGTTCACCAGTTCCAGTTTCATTCAGACGCACAAAATCTTGAGAAATGGCGCATTTCCGTCCGTAATCCAAGGTATCATTCGCCGATTTATCCTCCAAAAAATGCGCTTGGAATGATGACGATGAATAATACCCTTTTTCACGACGCCCGGAATGACTAGCTTCTTGAGGTGAGCGTCGGCGGTATTCCAACTCACATTTATCCGTTTTGAAAGTTGATTGGCGGATACGCATTTATTGCTCGCCATCAAACCAGCCAATACTTTCCTATCGTAATTTGTTATTATTTTTCTTGGGCGCATTTAAACCACCTTCAGGGTAAGCTTCCCATCTTGAAGGACAAATGTCATACGATTCTCCGTGGTAAGCCCCAACTTATTACTAATAGCCTTCGGTATTCGAACCAAGAATTGACCTTTATTGAAGCCGATTTTTACCTCTTCGGTAATTGTGGACTCGCCAATTCCTTCAACCTGAAGAATCCGTGTCGAATAACCTCGCTCATGATTGCTCATTTTGTGCGTAGCTTGCTCGCAATCTATAGCTCGAAACCTCGACTTTGTTAGCAAAGCCGCCCGTGGCGTCACCTTTAAATACCTGGAAAAAGTAGTCTCTGTATTCCGTTCAATATTGGAGGTGTTGGTATGGCAGCAGATATTGTCACTCGATCATTTTTGGCGTTGGAAACCGCCTTTGAGAACAGCGTTCAGACGATCATGTCGAACGTGTTGGAACTCATTCCGAACGTGATTGCAGCGATCATCATTTTTGTGATCGGCTACATTATTGCGCGCATCATCGCGCATATCGTAGAGCGTTTCTTGGATTTCGTGCGTTTTGAAAAGTTTCTTGCAGAGCATGGGGCTGGAGATGCTTTAGGTAAGATCAAAGTCAGTGCCGTGTTAACGAAGATTGCTAAATACTACATTTTGCTGATCTTCCTGCAAGCCGGCGTGTCCCTCCTGTATTTGGGCACGATTTCCACATTCTTGAATTTCGTGCTGATATACGCGCCCGTGTTCGTGGGAGCCGTGTTGTTGCTCGTTATTGCAGCCGTATTGGGGGAAGTCGTGAAAGAGAAGGTGTTGGACACGGCCCCGAAATCCAATTTCGTGCGCTTCGTGGGAACGGGTAGCAAGGCACTCGTCGTGTTCTTCGGTCTCGTGATGGCGTTGGCCACGCTCGGCTTCAACACCGATATCATCACCGCCTCGTTTGTCACGCTGTTGCAAGGCATCGTGTACGGAGTGGCGTTGGCCGTCGGCATCTCGTTTGGTCTCGGAGGGCAGGATGACGCTAAGAGCATGATCAAGGAAGGACGGAAGAAGCTCAGCCTCTGAGTTTTTTCCTTCTTTTTCCGTTTTTTTTAAAAGCACGAGCCATTGCGCGTTATCGGAAAAAGTTCCATTCGTGGCTCGCATATTTTTTACGCGCGAGAAGTTGCGCGGCCTCGCGTTCTTCTTCAGTGAGTTCGCTGGTTTGCAGAGATCCCCCGAGCACTTCGGAAAAGCCTTGTTCGAGGGCGGGTGCCACCTCTTCCCAGTTTTTTTCGAGTCCGGCCACTCGTTCCTTAACGCTTTGCACCATTTTATCGCGGATTTTTTCGGACGGTACTCGGAGTAAGGAAAACATTTTTTCCACGTCGACTTTCAGGAGAATGGTGCCGTGTTGAAGCAACGCGCCTTGCTTTCGGGTCTGCGCGTTACCGGATACTTTTTTCCCGTTTACGAGGATGTCGTTAATGGGTGCGTATTGGGCTTCGATGCCTAAGCGCTGAAGGCCTTTGATGATGCCCCCGCAAATCAAGTGGTACGATTCGAGGATGTCCTTCGGGTACTCTCGCGTAATGTAGGAGTAGGTCAGTTCCGTATCGTGGAAAACGGCGCCGCCTCCCGTAATGCGTCGAACCACGTCCACGCCGGCTTTTTCGCATGCCTGGAGATCCACTTCCTCCTCCAATCCTTGAAAGTATCCGATGCTTACTGCCGGCGGACTCCACGAGTAAAATCGGAGGACGGGTTCGTGGACCGTCACGCGGCGCATCATGACTTCGTCCAAGCCCATGTTGAATGCGGCGGAATTCGCTCCCGTTTTAAGATAACGGATGTTCATGCCCTTTCCCCTTTTCCCGCGGCTTTCAGGATGGCTACGGTTAGACTTTTCTCGTCGAATCCGAATACTTGAACGGTTTCAAGGAATGATCGGATGCGGGCTTCCAATGCTTCCGCGTCGAGTGCGGTTCCGTTCAATGACGCTTCAAGGTTTTCCAGTTGATCTTCCGGATGCATGAAGAAATCCCCGCGAATCATTATCTTTCGAATCGAATTGTTTTCGTATTCAAGGCGTATCTTGACGAGTTTCTGTGCTTTGTGTATGCTGGAACCCGTCTGAATTCCTGAGGGAAGTGGAGGGGTTGTAGGAGGGGTCCATCGCACGTTCGGTTTTCGAGCGGCCAGCACGCCATCCAGTCTTCCGACGGGGGTATGAACGGGAGCACGTTTCAGCACGTCGGGATTTTCACGCGCTTCGCGGGCAATCTCGTTCATGGCATGAATGAAATGATCGAGGCTTTCCTTGCTCTCGCTTTCCGTGGGTTCGATCATCAACGCTTCGTTGACGATGAGTGGGAAGTAGATGGTGGGGGCATGAACGCCGTGATCCAGAAGTCGCTTGGCAATATCCATGGTATGAACGCCGTGTTTTTGTTGATGCGTGGATGATAATACGAATTCATGCGCACAAACTTGATCGAATGGTAAATGAAATTCCTTCTTGAGGGCGTGCATCAAGTAGTTCGCGTTCAATACCGCGTTTTCAGATAGCTTTTTCAATGTGGGGCCGTGGGCGCGAATGTAGGTGTATGCGCGAACGAGTACGCCGAAGTTTCCGTTGAACGTACTCACTTTGCCTATGCTTTTCGGCCGATCGTAATCCAACGCATATCGCTCTCCGTTTCGGCGCAAGGTGGGAATGGGGAGAAACGGTTCCAGGGCTTTCGTGACGCCAACGGGTCCGGCTCCCGGACCGCCGCCTCCGTGCGGCGTGGAAAACGTTTTGTGAAGGTTCAGGTGAATGATGTCGACTCCTTGGTCGCCCGGGCGTAAGACTCCCATCATGGCATTGAGGTTGGCGCCATCGCAATACAATAACGCGCCTTTCGCGTGAACCATTCGCGCGATTTCCTCCATGTTTTCCTCGAAGAGTCCGAGCGTGGACGGGTTCGTGATCATTAACAAGGCCGTTTGTTCGTCGACAGTCTCTCGCAGCTTTTCGATATCCAATCCTCCTTTCGCGTTCGAGGGAATATTGACGACTTCGAATCCGCAAATGGATGCACTGGCCGGGTTCGTGCCGTGAGCGCTATCTGGTATCAGGATCTTGTGGCGTTTTTCGTCCCGGTGAACGAAATATGCTTTTGCGATCATGACGCCGGTAAGTTCTCCGTGAGCGCCCGCGCACGGTTGAAGGGTGTAGGCGGCCATGCCCGTGATTTCCTTCAAGTATTCCTCGAGCTCGTACATGAGTTGAAGAGCGCCTTGAACGTGCGTTTCCTCGGAGAGGGGGTGCACGCCCGCAAATCCCGGCAGCCGCGCCACTTCTTCATTGATTTTGGGATTGTATTTCATGGTGCACGAGCCCAGCGGGTACATGCCGGAATCCACTCCGAAGTTCCATGTCGACAATTTAACGTAATGCCGGACCACTTGCACTTCGTTGGTTTCGGGAAACGGCAAATCGTTGCGCGTGAATGGTTCGGGAAGCGTTTCGTTGCATGGCGGCACGTATTCCGAGGGCGTTCCTTTTTTTTCGAAGATGAGTTCCATGGAGTATCACGGAATGGGGTGTGGGCTGGCGGTGGCATTGGCCGGCAATGTCTTTAATTCCCGAACCTGTTCAACAAATTCTCGCATGTGCGTTTCCGTGATGCATTCGGTGCAGCACACGAGCATTTCGTTGTTGGGAAGCGCGAGCCCTCCCAGTATTCCGATGCGAGCCAGCCGCGCGTTCAATTCGTTGACATCCACGGGACTTTTCACGCGAAACTCGTTGTAGAACGCGGCGGATCCGATGCGATGGAATCCTTCGCGTTGCAGTTGTTCGAGGAATCGATGCGCATTCGTGTACGAGTGTTTGGCAACGTTCTGCAACCCGTTTTTTCCGAGCAAGCTCAAGTAAATGGTGGCGCCCAGGGCCATGAGGGCTTGGTTCGTGCACAGATTGCTGGTCGCTTTTTCTCGGCGGATGTGTTGTTCGCGGGCCTGCAGGGTCAAAATAAACCCGGTTTGTCCGCGGTCGTCTTTCGTCATTCCGGAGAGGCGTCCGGGCATGCGTCGGATGTATTCTTTTCGTACGGCGAGAAAGCCAGCGTACGGTCCGCCTCCGCCGATGGGAATGCCGAAGGCTTGTGCGTCCCCCACGACGATATCCGCGCCTAATGAGGCTGGGGGTTCCAATAGCGCCATGGATGAAGCATCTCCGATGCATACGACGAATAGTGCTCCGTTCGCATGCGCTTTTTCTGCCAGCGCTTTCACGTCCTCTACTTCCCCGAAAAAGTTCGGGTATTGAATCATGACGCACGCCGTTTGATCGCTGATGTCGCTTTCGTTTGTCTTAATGGTCATATCGTGCGCTTGGCAATACGTTCGCACGGCTGCCACGTAATGCGGGTGTACGGTATTGGAACAAACCACTTCCCGGCGCTCGTTTTGGGCGTAGGCCATGAGAGCGGTTTCGGCGAGGGCGCTTGCGGCATCGTACATGCTGGCGTTTGCAGCGTCCATGCCCGTGAGCATACAGATATACGTCTGGAATTCATAGATGGCGGTTAACGTGCCTTGTGAAACCTCGGCTTGATACGGAGTATACGCGGTATAGAATTCGGATCTTAGAAGTATCTGGTTGATCGCGGATGGAATGTAGTGGTGGTACGCGCCAGCCCCCCGAAAGATCGCGCGAAAGGACGTGTTCTTGAGGCTCAATTGTTCCAACGTTTGCTTAATCTCCCATTCGCTTAGAGGTTTCGGGAGTTGAAGCGGGCGGTTGAGTTGAGGTTTAACGTTCTCGAACAGTTGTTCGATGCGTTCGGCTCCAATGGCTTTCAGTAACTCCTCTTGTTCTTGTTTGCGGTTGGGCACGTAATCCATTTCTCTACTCCTCAATGAGCGGGTTGCTTTGCACAGAATTCGTTGTAAGCGGTTTCATCCATTAATGAATCCATTTCCTTGGAATCCGCGATTTTGATTTTGACCATCCATCCTTTTTCGTAAGGGCTTTCGTTGACCCACTGCGCGTGGTTCACCAATTCGTTGTTGACTTCCGCGATGTTACCGCTCAAGGGCGCGTAAACGTCCGAGGAGGCTTTCATGGAATCGACGATGGCCATGCTTTCTCCTTGCTTGAACGTCTTCCCTACTTTCGGCAACTCGACGGATACCACGTCCCCCAACGCTTTTTGCGCGAAGTCCGAGATGCCGACGGTTACCATTCCATCCACCACGTTCACCCACTCGTGCTCCTTGGTAAACTTCATGCGATCTCCTTTTTCTTTCGTTTATAGAACCGGTAACCGCATTTCTTGGCTTCAACGTCTTTTTCCTTGCGGATTCGGATTTGGAATGTTTCGGGGTGGTCAACGGGAACGTACGCTAAGCCGATGCTTTTCTCGAGTAACGGCGAATACCCTCCGCTCGTCACCACGCCGGCTTCATTCCCGTTAATTACTACGGGATTTCCGTGTCGGGCCACGGCTTTTTCCAGGAGTTCGAATCCCACGAGTTTTTTGTTCGGCGGATTCTGTTGCAATGCCTTCTTTCCAATAAACTCGGTATTCAAGTCAACGGTCCATTTCAATGGCGCTTCAAATGGCGTGCTGTTTTCGTCGATGTCGTTTCCGTACAACATGAGTCCGGCTTCCAAACGCAGCGAATCCCGTGCGCCCAGTCCCGTGGGCTGCAAGCCCTCGGAACTTCCGGCGTTCACGATCGCATTCCAAACCGTTTTCGCGTGCTCCGGAGGAAAATACAATTCGAATCCGTCTTCTCCCGTATACCCGGTACGCGATGCGAGTACGCGGACTCCAGACAATTCAATCATCTGGAACCAGAATGTTTTAATGGATTCCAAGTTCGCGGAAGTGAGTGTTTGCAGAATGGCTAGCGCGCGAGGTCCCTGCACGGCCAGTTGAGCGGTCTCGTTGGAAATATTCTTCAACTCCGCGTTCACGGAATTGTTTTTTTGCATCCACGAAAAATCCTTTTCGACATTCGAAGCGTTGATCACGAGCATGTAGTGTTCGCTATCGTGCTTGTAGACGAGCAAATCATCGACGATGCCTGCGTTCTCGTAGCACATGGGGGAATAGAGGCACTGGTTCTGCACGATCTTGTGCACATTGTTGGTAATGAGGTTTTGAACGAATGCGGTCGCTTGCGGTCCTTTGACATCGACTTCTCCCATGTGCGAAACATCGAAGAGCCCGGCCGAACGTCTTACGGCGAGGTGTTCGGCCTTGATGCCTTCGTATTGTACGGGCATTTCCCATCCGGCAAACGGCACCATGCGACCGCGATGCTGCACATGCATTTCGTAGAATGGCGTACGTTGAATAGCTGAATCTTCCACAAACAAGCCCCTCTGTTTTGCTTTCGCCTCTCATTTTTATAAAGGGTTCGATGTATACGGCGTTCGCTACGTCTAATGACGACAAAAAGTGCGTTTCGACTGGAAGAATATTCGGTTATTACATGGGCAGAGGGGTTCTGCCGACTTCTTTCTTTGAAGAACCATCTCGACTAGAGAGAACGAAAATACGTAGAAAGTGCAGCGGTATTCAGACGACCTTTTCAAAAAGGGCGATCAAAAGTCGCAGTAAATGGTTGACAATAGCGTGCGAAAAAAGGAGAAATAGTAAGTGCAGCGGTATTCGGATCTCCCGTTCACCAGAACAGTACTGTCCGAATCGTACGAGGGCTTAACTTCCAGATTCGAAATGGGACTGGGTGTATCCCCCCGCCTATGACCGCTGACCCTTTAATCGTGCCAATTCAGCTTTAAATAGATTGCTATTGCCCTGCATTATTCCAAAATCCTTTTTTCGCCCTTGTCGTTCACACGGATATCCGCTCGCCGTTCTTTGGCGCGTACGCATTGAATCCTTCTTCCTTCAACGTTTGCACGAATTCTTCCAGCTGATCGGGGTCTCCGTGCACGCAAAAGACTTTTTCGGGGTTCGCTTTCTTCACATGACGCACGAGTCCGGCTTGATCGGTGTGCGCGCTAAAATCGTAGAATTGCACTTCAAACGGCCATTTCATGGTCTGGCCGTTCAAACGCACTTGGCCTTCTTCCATCAGTAATCGTCCGTTCGTTCCCGTGGCTTGAAATCCGGTCAGTAATAGCTTGGCTTTCATTCCCGTTCGCAAGACGTTTTCTATATGACTCACCATCGGCCCGCCTTCCAGCATTCCGGCGGTCGCCAGAATGATGTTCCCTCTTTTCAAGATTCGTTTTCGTTCGATTTTGGTTTTGATGGTGTGGATGCGTTGATAGGCCTTGGCGAACTCTTTTCCATCTCGTAAATACGACGGGAATTCCGCAGAGATTTCGTTGGCCTTGGTGCCCATGCCGTCCGCGTACACGTAATCCGCTAAGCCGTTCGCGTACAACATTTGAACGAGTTCTTGCGTGCGGCCGATGGCAAACGCGGGAATCAAGACCACGAATCCGTCGTCGCGCGCCCTCCGGATTTCATTGCAGAATGTTTTCTCGAGTTTTTTCCGGTTCGGATGTCCGCGTCCACCGTACGTGCTTTCCGTAATGAGTGTTTCGCAGGATTCCTTTGGCATGGCCGCAGCGGAGTGCAAGACGCTGTCCACGGTATTCAAGTCTCCCGTGTACCATACTCGGCCTTCGCGGCTCTTGAATTCAATTTGCGCGCTTCCGAGAATATGGCCCGCATCGGATAACTGGATTTCGCTTCCGTCGTGAAACGCGTACGGCTGGTGGTAGGATAGCGGTCGAAAGTAATGTAACATTTTGCGGAGTTGGGCGCGGGAAAAGTACGGGGTTTCTCGGTTGTATTCGTTAATCTTCAGCGTGTCCTCCAGCAGGAGTTGGACGAGCGGTATCGTGGGAAACGTGCATAAGATGGGAGCGGTGTTTCTCTTGAATAACGCGGGAATGTATCCGGAGTGGTCGAGGTGGGCATGGCTTAAGGCAATCGCGTGAGGTCGCTTCGCTTTATGCATCAACGGAAATTCGGTGCGGTGGTTGATTTTGACGCCGCAATCCAGCAACACGTTTACGTCCCGCGTTTCCACCATGAACGCGCTCTTGCCGACCTCGTATGCGCCTCCGAGAAAATGGATTTTCATCGGCTCCCCTTTCCTTGAATAAAACCCCGGAATACGCGACGAATTCTGGCTTTCACGGTTTTTGTAGCCCGCATCACCACTCCTCCTCGTCCGGGTTGTCCGTAGTAAATAACGGTATCCTTTTTCGCTTGGAGTGCGGCGGGTATTACGAGCAAGTCTTCTTCTCCGCGCACCTCGACGACGTGTCGTTGGTGGCGTAGTGCGAGGAGTTTTTTTGTTAACCGGAAGGCGTTTTCGGATAAGGTGCCCGCCGGATTCGTGAGCCGCCATGTGCGGGCCTTCCATCGCGATAGCCGTTTTCGTTGGGTGCGGGAGAGCGGGCGGCGACGGTAATGATAGTCGACGAATGCGATCCAGGGTGGGATGCCTTTGGATAGGAGGTGAAGAGTCGCGATGTCCCCGACGGCTATAATGCGTTTCTCCCGGCGGAGATTTTCAAGGGCTTTCCGGGTTGAAAATAGGGTGCCAAACGGTTTCTTCAACACGGGTCTCAAACGCTTCGGGAGCGTGAGCGTGGGCATGCACCTAGCAAGAACCTTGAGTTTAAAAAAGGAAGCAAAAAGGAAAGAAAGCGGGTTGGAAATTAATCGTCGTCATCGTCCAAGTCTTCCGTATCCCAATCTTCGTCTTCTTCCCAATCTTCTTCTTCGTCAAAATCGTCTTCTTCGTGCCGTTTGCGTCGCTTCGGCATGGTATTCCACCTCCCTCGCACATGGAGTTAAAAGCTGCATTTACTACCCATGAAGCTTTATAAATCCTTACTTACCGTCGTGGTCTCGTTGAAATCCGTTTATTCCCGTTCGCTCAACTCAAATCGGATAAGAATTCGGGAAGCCATCGAATGATTAACGGCTTCCGGTGCTTCAATTGTTTTAATGCGGCTTCAACGGATACGCGGGTGGAGGCGTCCAATTGGACGACTTTTTTTCTTTCGTAATGCGTTTCGGCTCGCACGAGACAGTAGTCCAGCGCCTCGGAGTACAGGTTGTCCTCGATTTTTTTCTTCGAGTACCCTCGTTTCTTCAAGCGTTTGTTGAGCCGTCGGGGATGGCAGCGCATGACGAGTACGGCATCGCACGGAATCGTGATTTCGCAGGCCAGATGTCCGTCCAGCACGAACGCCTTTTTTCCTTTGAGTTCTTTTCGGAGGGCTCGTTCGAGCGTTTTCGGGTCCACGACGCGTTCCAAGCCTTCCCGCCGCCCCATGGACTTTCGTTGGACGAACGCGTTCACGGAAATGAACGGAATGGCCAACCGCGCAGCGATTTGTTTCGACAGACTCGTTTTTCCCACGCCCGGCGTGCCGGTTACAATGAGTCGCATGCAGAGTTTGGGTATCGCAAGTTTTTTAAGGTTGTAAAGCCCCCTTTCTTCAGAGGGACGAATATGTCGTTTACCGTCGTTTTACAGCATGCGTTTCAATCGTACCGAAGGAATTGGAGGCTGATTTCGTTCTTCAGTTTACCGTTCGCCATCATGTTCCCTCTGTCCTTGCTGCTTCCCAATTTTATTTCGTTGGGGGGCATTTTCCTCCGTTATGGCAGCATTGGAACCGATCTTTCGTCCCTGGAGGCGGGGTTTGTTGTGGGCGTGTTCTTGATTTCGTTGGCGTTATTTTCGTTTGCGTTGGTGGGGATCAATCTCATCATTAAAAGCCAGCGGACCTTGATTCGTCTGACGCACTACGAGAAGGAAAAAATCGAGGTGCATACGCTGCAACTCTTCACGCTCTTCTTATCCGTATTCGTGTTGTCGTTTATCGCCAACTTGTTCTTGTACGATACGGGGTTGGCATCCAGTTTCGGCCTCTTGTTTTCATTGCTGTTGTCGCTCGCCATATTGTTTGCCCCGCAAGCCATGGTGATCGAGGAATCGGGTTTGAGTGCGAGCATTCGGCGCAGCCTGTCGTTGAGCTTCCTCAAGTTCCCGTATTTGATTGCGTTTCTCGCCATCGCTTGTTTTCTCGTTCTGTTTGTCTCCTTCTTTTTCCTGTTATTTGCCGATTTCCGCATCGCCCGTTTTCTTGCCGTGATCGTCAACGCGCTTCTCGTCCTTCCGTTTCTTGAGGTACTGAAGACGCAGATCTATCTCAGCAAGTATACGCTGTTGAAATAGATTGTCAGTCTTGATCTTTGTACTTTTCCCGCAGGCGAACCATCGTATCCGATGCCATTATGAACGCATCCAGTGTATCCAACACATCGTCACGGCGTTCTCGATTTCGGCCGCCTAATATACCGTCGGGTAAAGGAACTGCGGCCCCTACCCGAATTTCGCGACCGCGTCGAATGGAACGAAACGTTTCCAGTGCCTTGGGTTTCCAGGAGGGTGGGGTGTATACGTCGTGCTGACGGAGCGCGGTTTGAATCATGGTCACAAAGGCTTTCCCTAACGCCTCGCGTTCTTCCGGTTCTAGGTGTGTAGGATGTCCCATGACGACATGGGGGCGTCCTTCATAGTCTTTGATCCGCAATTCCCATGGGGGCATCGGACTCAAATGTTCGTTTGCGGCTTTTCTTTTTTGGGCGGGCGTTAAAACGTATTTTTTTCTTAGTGCTTGATAGGCGATCGTTTTTTTCAATTCCTTACGGACTTCAAGGACGAGGTCGCGCACGCGACGTTGTCTCATCACTGGAAGGAGGATTTCATATCGTGTGCCGCCATACGGCGATTGAATATTAAATCCGCCTTTAATGCCTACCTCTAACTCTTCTTGAGGGTATTGGAGGCGGGCTTGGACTTGTTGAAGACTGTGAGAAATCGCGCGATGAAAGGGCTCGAAATCCCCCAATTGCATGTCCGCTGGATGCCGTATCGCGATTCGGAATATGGGGTAGCGCGTACCGAATAATCGCTCGCGATGCCGTGCCAGAATGTCTTTAGGGACCGTACGTTCAAGTAATTTTTCCACCCCACTTTTTTGGGTTCCGGCCACTTCCAGGTATGGAAGGAATAATTTAGGCATATGCCATTTTATGCGGATTCTTTTTAATAATCGCTTTTCTTGCTCCGAATCTGCAGCACCCCTCCTTCTTATAAATCCTGAAGACGCTGTTGTTACCTCTTATGACGCGAATGCTCATCATTACGGAGAAGCCGCGAGTCGCTCAACAGATGGCCCTCGCATTGAGTTCGAGCCCGAAAAAAACAGTGGTGCAGGGCGTTTCCTACTTTGAATTCGATCGGGAGGGACGGCACATCTATGTCGCTCCAGCCGTCGGACACGTGTACTCGCTCGCGGAAAAAACCAAGTCGCCGGGTTACCCTTCGTTCGACATTCACTGGGTGCCTGCATTCAAACGCAAGGAGAGCGCGTACACGCGAAAATACGTGAACGTGTTAAGCCAGTTATCCAAGCAAGTGGATGAAGTTTATAGCGCATGCGACTACGACGTGGAAGGGAGTCTCATTGCGGGTAATGTGATTCGCTTCCTCGCTCCGAATAAGAAGGCGAAACGCATGCTGTTTTCTTCCTTGATGCCGTCGGAATTGCAAGAGGCTTTCGAACAAGCGGGTCCGTTGGACACGCCATCCATTCAAGCGGGGGAAGCCCGCCACACCCTGGACTGGTATTGGGGTATCAACGTGAGTCGAGCCCTCATGTCGTCCCTGAAAAAAGCGGGGGCGTTCAAAGTCTTGAGCATTGGTCGCGTGCAAGGACCCACGCTCGCGCTTTTATCTCGGCGCGAGAAGGAAATTCAAGGGTTTCAATCGCAAGTCTATTGGCAGGTTTTCGCGAAAGCCAAGGAGATCGTGTTTGTGCACGAGAAACAACGCTTTTTCGATCACGCGATTTCCAAAAAAATTTTGGCGGAGTGCCATTTGCAAACGGAAGGCGTCATTGCGAAGCTGGAGGTCAAGCGATTCCCGCAACCTTCTCCCGTTCCCTTTGATTTAACGACGTTGCAGGTGGAAGCGTATCGCTGTTTCAGTATGCCGCCGTCCCGAACACTCGAGGTGGCGCAGAATTTGTATGAAGCGGCCTTGATCAGTTACCCGAGAACGGCTTCACAGAAACTGCCCACTAAACTGGGTTTGCCGAAAATCTTGAATTTACTGAAACAACATCGCTCGTATTCCGCGTTAGCGCAACAACTCATTGATGGCAAACGTTTCGTACCGCGAGAGGGCAGCAAATCCGATTCCGCTCACGTCGCCATTTATCCTACGGGTCTCCAAGTCCACAAACTCGGTGTGGAGGAACAGAAACTGTTTGATTTGGTGGTTAAACGCTTTCTCGCGTGCTTTGCTCCTCCTGCGGAACGTGAGAGTGCGAAAGTGCATTTGACCGTTGCCACGCAATTGTTTTTGGCTTCCGGTATCCGCACGCTTTCTCCGGGGTGGACGGCCTTTTATGCCCCGTACGCTCCGTTAGAAGAAAATATCCTCCCGTCGTTTAAGGAGGGGGAGCGCCTCGCTGTACAGAGCGTGTGGGAGGAACAAAAAGAGACGAAACCGCCGAAACGATTCACTCCCGCGAGTGTCGTCAAGGAGCTCGAGAAACACAAGATCGGCACGAAAAGCACGCGGTCCGCGGTCATCGATACGCTATTCAACCGCAACTATCTCACGAACCGCAAAAGCATTCAAGTCACGGCGTTCGGTTTGTCGGTATTCGAGGCGCTTCAAACCCATGTTCCCGAAATTTTGAGCGAGCAGTTGACGCGCAAGTTTGAAAAGCAAATGGAAACCATTCAAGAAGGCCGCGTCGCACAACAACACGTGATTGATGAAGGCCGGGAGGCGTTGACCCTGATTCTCAACGAGTTTCGTTCGAAGGAAGCGGCGATCGGCGCGGAGTTATCCAAAGGTTTGGTGGCGTTCCGTCGCGACGAGCGCGTATTGGGGGCGTGCACGAAATGCGCGGAAGGCAAACTCGTCATCAAGAAATCGAAATTCGGTTTTTTTGCAGCGTGCAACAAATATCCGGAATGCAAAACCACGTTTTCACTGCCGAAAAACAGTTCCGTGTTGGCGACGAACAAGGCCTGTTTATTCTGCAAGACCCCGGTCATTAAAGTGGTTCGGAAAGGCAAACGGCCGTTCGAGATGTGCTTGCTCCCTAACTGCGAAAGCAAGGCGTCATGGGGGCAGAAATCGATGGCTCCTGTAAAAAAACCGTTGAAGCCGGTTGGAAAGAAGAAAAACAGTTAACGTCTTCCTCCATCCGCGATCAAGGTCTGTCCGGTGATGAACCCACTTTCCTGCGATGCGAGAAATAGCGCGATGTTCGCAATATCGTCGGGTTGACCCAGACGATGCAACGGAATGTCGCGAATCCATTCCTCGCGTCTTCCGGGGGCACCGAACGATTTCAGTAAATCCGTTTCGATGGGGCCGGGAGCGATGGCATTGATCGTAATCCCTTTTTCTCCCAGCGTGCGGGAAAGCTGCTTCGTGAGCAGTATGACTCCGGCTTTTGCCGCCGCGTACGGCAGGCTGACTTGCGTTCCCTTGATGGCGGCCGCGGAAGACACGTTGATGATCTTCCCGTTTCTTTTCATGAACGGAACCGCGGACTGAATGCCGAAATAGACGCCTTTCAAATGGATCGCCAGCATGTCATCCCAGAGGGTTTCCGTTGCGTCCAAATCGTTAACGGGTTTAACGGTTCCCGCATTGTTGACGAGAATGTCGAGTCTTCCAAAGCGTTTGACTGCGGATTCCACGAATGTCTGCACTTCATTTCGCTTGGCCACGTCGCATTTCCATATCGCTCCCTTACCTCCGTCGCGCGTGATGGATTCTAATACGGCTTCGGCACTTTTCTTGGAGTGGTGATACGTGAACGCCACGGTGGCTCCTTCTTTCGCAAAGCGTTGCACAATGGCTTTTCCGATACCGCGCGATCCCCCGGTCACGAGTGCGACTTGACCTTTTAAGCGCATGAGTCTTCAGAGGCGGCTAATGCTTTTAAAGCGGAGGAACTAATGCTATCGAGAGGGGCATGGATCGACGACCATTGGCCGAGAAGATCTTCGAATGGGTGAGCGAACGCGTCACGCCTTCGTCGGTGGAAGCGGCCGTGGAAAAACGGTTTGCCCGACGCTTGGCGACGCGTATCGAAGACGCGTTGGGGGGAACGGTTTCCGTGCGCTTCGTGGGTTCCACGGCCCGCGATACGGGTCTGAAAAACGACCGGGATATCGACTTGTTCGTCGGGTTTCCGCAGAACAAGAGCCGCGACCATTTGGTGAAAACGTTAGGGAAGGCGCTCCAAACCGCCATTCCCGCTTCGTGGGAAATGCATTACGCGGAACACCCCTATTATCAAGCGCGCATCCGGCAGTATAAAGTAGAGGTGATTCCGTGCTACACGATTTCCAAGAGCGAACGCATCATTTCCGCGGTGGATCGTACGCCGTTGCACATGACGTACTTGCAGGAAAAGCTGACGGCCCTTCAACGGCGCGACGTGCGCGTGCTCAAGAAATTGTTGAAGTCCCACGGCATTTACGGTGCCGAGGCGGAAGTGCAAGGGTTTTCTGGCTTGGTTTGCGAGTACTTGATTCTTAATTTCCGCAACTTGTTTACTCTTTTGGAGCATGTGTCGGACTGGCGGCCGCCGGTGTTGTTGGACATTGAGAACGCTTACGAAGGCATTCCCGAGGACATGCAGCGCCGCTTTCCGTCTCCGTTGGTTCTCGTGGATTTCATTGACGCGACGCGAAACGCAGGCGCTGCGGTGAGCGAGGAAAATCTAGCGAAATTTATTGTTCTCGCCAGGCGTTTTACGGCGAAACCCGGCCGCGGCTTTTTCTTCCCGGTTTCGAAACGACGCTCGTTTAACGAATTGACGAAAGGATTCAGGCAACGCATGCCGTTGGTGCTGGCGGAATTCCCGCGCCCGGACGCATTGGTTTCGGATATTCTCGTGCCGCAACTCCGTCGGACCGAGCGTTCGCTTCGAAAGCACTTGGAAATCGAGGATTTCACGGTTCACGACTCGGTATCCTTTCTTTCGAAGGACTCTTGCTACATATTGTTGGAGCTGGAGCACGCGGTGTCGAGCAAGCTGTATAAGGTGTATGGGCCGCCCGTTTATTTCCACGGGGATTTGGAGCGTTTTCTGGATTCGCATCCCAAACGCATTCGGGGTCCGTTTGTTGAAGGGAGCAAGGTCGTTGTGGAAGAACCGCGTCCCATGCGTACGGCGACGCAGTTATTGGAACAGGTGCGCGAGCATCCTCCCCAATACGCAGTGGCGTCGCATCTCGTCAAGCCGTTTTCAAAAGCGCGTTTCATCGAGAAAGAAAACCTATTAATAGAGGCGAAACGCAATAAGACGTTGCGCGATGCATTAATGAATTACGTGTTCAAGGAAGATGCGTACCTTAGAGGTGAATGATACCATGGCCGACGATTTGCTGGTTTCCACGCTTCATTCCGTACCGGGTTATCGTGTGAAGTCGTATCGGGGTCTCGTATGGGCTTCGACCGCGCGCTCGAAAAATTTTCTGATGGATATCGTTGAAATTCTGAAGTCGTTAGTCGGAGGGGAACAGACCGCGTACCGTAACATGATGAACGAGGCGCGGAAAGAGATCGTGCACGAGCTCGTGTCGCAAGCCAAGCGTCATGGGGCGAATGCCGTCGTCGGTGTTTCCTTCGGTTCCACGCAGATTCTTCCGGCTACGCTCGACATTTTTGCTTACGGAACCGCCGTGATCATCGAAAAAGAGCGCAAACGTTAATTCTCGGAGGCGTTGACGAGCATATGCTGGACGCGTTTACTTGGAAGTTATTGGAAGTCATGGGTATGGTGATTCTCTTGTTGATCGGCGTACTCGTCTTCGTTCATTACGTGTATGGGATGAAGAGCCGAAAGCAATCCCGTATCGAGGAACGCGCTATCGATCAAGAGAAGACGGTGGGTCAGCACGAGCTGGATGCGTGGAAGCGGGAGAAAAAGGCGTTTGAATCATGAGGCGAGTCCTGGGTATCCTGCTCGTCGTCCTGGCATCTACGTCGTTGGCGCAACAAGAGCTCACGGATTTCTATTTTCTCAACCTGACCGATTTGATTCCGGAAGAAGATAGGCCGGTCGTTGAATTGCGTTCATTGATATACCCTCCGGGCGGAGTCGTGCTCGGTGAATCCCTTTCATTGATTGGAAACGTATCCCTTCCGTTAACGGATATCGTGTGCACGGGGCCTTCCGCATGCGCGTGCGCGCGAGTTTTAGACACCGAGTTTTCCTGTGTGGTGTCGCCACCGGTCCGCGGAACGTATCGTTTGACCCTTCAATCGGCGCAAGGATCCGGATCGTACTTATTGGAGTTGTTTGAGGGCGTGCCGGTTCAGGTGACGACGTTTCAACAACGAGCTCCTCCGGATGGACTGCCGGTTTATTACGCCGTGGGCGCGATCATCGTATTGGTGGGGGCGTACGGATTGTTCTTCGGGTTCCGACGCGTCACACGTACGCGTCGGGAAGTCAAGGATATGCGGAAGGACTTGGCGCGTTTGGATCGCGAGCTGAAAGAACTTCACATTCGTTTTATGAAGCGCGAACTGGACTCGACGACGTATCGGGAGCTTGTGGCGCAGAAGGAAGGGGACCGCCAGAGCGTCCGCGACGCCATTCAGCGTCGGCACCGGAAGCGCTAGTCCTTCTTTTCTTCGTCTTCCACGGAATACTCGGCGTCAACGATCTTTTCCGAACCGTTTCCTTTCGGGGGCGTATGGGGTTCTTGCTGCGGTTGGTAAAAGCTGGCTCCAATGCTTTGGACGAGCTTTTTGATTTCATCGACTTTCGGCTTCAATGCCTCGGTGTTCTTTTCCGCGATCAATTTTCGAATCGAGGCCGCTTCCTCCGTAATTTTCGTTTTCTGTTCCGCGGAAATCTTGTCCTTGAATTGCTCCAGCATCTGTTCGGCCGAGTACGCGATGGCGTCCGCTTCATTGATGACGTCGACATCGGCCTTTCGTTTCTGGTCTTGAGATGCAAACTGCTCGGCTTCCTTCATCATGCGTTCCACGTCGCTTTTCGGGAGCTTGTGCGGAGCCGTGATTTGAATCTTCTGCTCTTTTCCGGTTCCCTTGTCTTTCGCCAACACGTGCAGAATCCCGTTCGCATCGATGTCGAATGCGACCTCGACTTGCGGAATGCCGCGGGGGGCCGGCGGAATGCCAACGAGTTGAAAATGCCCGAGCTCCACGTTGTCTTTCGACATGGCGCGTTCGCCTTGCAGCACGTGAATGTCGACCGCGGTTTGCATATCGGCGGCCGTTGAAAACACTTGGCTGTGTTTCGTGGGAATGGTGGTGTTGCGGCCGATAATTTTTGTGAATACCCCGCCCAACGTTTCAATGCCGAGGGATAAGGGGGTGACGTCGAGCAGCAGGACGTCCTTGACTTCACCAGCGAGCACCCCGGCTTGAATGGCAGCCCCACTGGCCACGCATTCCATGGGGTCCACGCCGCGCTCGATTTTCTTTCCGAGCTCTTCTTCCACGAATTGTTGTACGAGCGGCATGCGCGTGGGTCCTCCCACGAGAATGACTCGGTTAATGTCTGTTGCCTCCAGTTTCGCATCCGAGAGCGCGCGATGTAATGGATTGCGGCATCGTTCGACAATCGGGCGCACGAGCTGCTCGAGCTTGGCGCGAGAGAGGGGGAGTTGTAGATGCCTGGGTTTACCTCCCACGGACGTAATGAATGGCAAGTTGATGTCCGTGCTGGTGGTCGTCGAGAGTTCCATCTTCGCTTTTTCAACGGCTTCACGCAATCGCGTCATCGCGGTCCCGTCTTGCCTCAAGTCGGCGCCTTCTTTTTTACTGAACTCCTGGGCAACGTATTCGATGAGGACGTTATCCATGTCCGTGCCGCCGAGTTGCGTGTCTCCCGACGTACTTTTCACTTCAAACACGCCTTTTCCGAACTCCATGACGGTGACGTCGAGTGTTCCCCCCCCGAAATCGAAGACGAGGATCAATTCTTCTTTATCGCCTTTGTCTAAACCGAATGCGAGAGACGCCGCGGTGGGCTCGTTGATGATGCGGACGACCTCGAGTCCGGCAATGGTTCCCGCATCTTTCGTCGCCTGACGCTGGTTGTCGTTGAAGTATGCCGGTACCGTGATAACGGCTTTGCGGACGGGCACGCCTAGAAACGCTTCGGCATCCTTCTTGATCTTCTGCAACAGAAATGCGGAAATTTGTTGAGGCGTATACGTTTTTCCCCGGATGGAATAAATGAAATCGGATCCGATTTTTCGTTTGGCTGCGTAGACGGTTCCGTCGGGATTCGTCACCATTTGTCTGCGAGCGGGCTCGCCCACGAGCATGTCGCCTTCCTTCGTGAACGCCACGTAGCTCGGAAACGCTTTTCCGCCGATGGTCGTGCCTTCGGCGGCTGGAATAATCATGGGCCGTCCGGCATCGAGGACGGAGGCGGCGCTGTTGCTGGTTCCTAAATCGATTCCGAGAATTTTTTCTATCATGGTGGTTCACCTTTTTTTCCCCCTTTTTCGGGCGCGTTGTGTTTCGATACGACCACTTGAGCTGGTCGGATGAGTATTCCATTGATTTCATATCCGGTTTGAATCACGCGGAGAATATGGTTCGCGGGCTCTTGTTCTCCGACCGCTTCATAGGCGATGGCTTCGTGCTGGTGCGGGTCGAAACGCTTTCCGTGAGTCTCCACCTGTTTCAAACCTTTTTCACGGAGCATGCGATGCATGTTTTTCTGCACGATTTCCACACCGGCAACGGCCTCGTTTGACACCGGAGCTTTTTTCATCGATTCCAGGGCGGCATCAAATTCGTCCAAGGTCGGTATGAGTTCGGCGATGAGCTGCGTTTGTCCTGCGTTCATCCAATTCTCCTTTTCTTTCGCCATTTGTTTCTTGTAATTATCGAATTCGGCTGCCAGGTATTTCAATCGCGTCAAATACTCCTGCGCGCATTCTTCCGCACTCTTCTCTTTCGGCAGTTCCTTTTTTTCGGGTGCCGGATTTTCGGCGTGACGATCGTTGCTCATGGTGATATCCTCTCAATGGCTGGACTCGGATTACTGGAGTCCCATGTCCTCATCCAGTTCCTTGGCAATGTTTCGCATGCGCTTGAACATGCGCAACATGTCTTCCTCCATTTCCTCCAACGTTTGTTCCAGATTCTGTCCACGGAGCTCGTATTCCCTTCCGTTGCGCACGATGAGCCCGCTTTCGATCATTTTGTTCAAGTGGTATACGGCGCCTCCGCGCGTCACATGCATTTTTATGCTGATGTTATGGCTGCGCACTCCGCGTTCTTGGCGCTCGGCTTCCAAGATTTCCTGCAGGATGTGTTTTCGCAGATCATCTTGTTCCGAAAATCCGAAACATTTGCATAGCCAGTCGAGTTCGTCTTCCGGCGTGCTTCTCCGGGGGCGTTCGATGCGCCTGATGGTGATGATTTTGGGTTCTTCAGCCATACGGCTTCTCATTAAACTATGCACGGAAACCTTTATAAATAGTTGTAGTAATATACTGGTTACAAACAGTAAATTACTTAACAAAACAAGTACTCTGCTGTTATATATATGAGGTGTTACGCATGATGGATCTAATGCATTTTGATGGCTTTGAACCCGCGTATCCTGACTTTTTTGAACGGCCGAAACCGCTTCCTCGCGCGACGCTAAGGGAGGAACCGGACGCGTTTATTGTTGCAGCGGATGTTAACGGGATGCGGAAAGAGGATTTGAAAGTCATTGTTTATCCGGATTCGGTTTCTATACGGGGGTTGACGCATCGCAAGGAATCGCGGGATTTCGAGGACAGCACGTTTTCAGCTGCCTATTTGGAGGAGTTCAAGCGCGTGATCCCCTTCCCCGAGGAAGTGAATCCGGATCTCGCGATTTCCGTCTTTAAAGACGGGAAGTTAGAGCTCCGCGTTCCCAAATTAAGTGTCTCGGAAAAAGGAGGTAAGTTGTTGCGCATCGATTAGGGTATTAGTGGAAGAGGATGCTCACGCTTTCATCCTCGTGCGTTCTCCGAATCGCTTCCGCCAGGAGTTGTCCCACGCCGACTTGGCGGATTTTACGGGTTTTCTTCTTCGAACCCCTCAACGGAATCGTGTCGGTAACGATGACCTCTTTGATCACGCTTCGGTCGAGGCGGTCGAACGCGGATCCGGAAAAGACGCCGTGCGAGGCGCACGCGTACACGTCTTTAGCCCCTGCATTCTTGAGGGCGCCCGCTGCTTGCACGATGGTTCCGGCGGTATCGATCATGTCATCGACTAGTATGGCGTGCTTGTCTTTCACGTCACCGATCACGTTCATGACCTCGGATTGGTTGGGCTTCAGGCGCCGCTTTTCGATGATGGCTAGCGGAGCATTCACGCGCTTGGCAAACCGTCGCGCTCGGACGGTTCCGCCGACATCCGGCGCCACCACGACGAGCGGACCGCGTTGGCGCTTCACGAATTCGTCCGCCAGCAGGTTGATGGCAGACAAGTTGTCCACTTGAATGTCAAAGAATCCCTGCAATTGATCGCTGTGAAAATCAATGGTCATGACGCGGTTGGCCCCGGCAGTGGAAATCAAGTTCGCAACGAGTTTAGCGCTGATGGGTTGGCGGGGATGCGCTTTCCGGTCTTGGCGTGCGTAACCATAATAAGGGATAACGGCGGTGATGCGGCTGGCGGACGCGCGGCGTAACGCATCCAACACGATCAGGAGTTCCATGAGGTGATCGTTGACCGGAGGACACGTGCTTTGGATCACGAACACGTCGGATCCGCGAATGCTTTCATCGATTTGCACGTGCACTTCCGAATCGGAAAACCTTGAAACCGTACAGTGCGCAAGCTTCGAGCTTAAGAACGCCGACACTTCTCGGGCGAGTGTGACGTTCGAGTTCCCCGTAATCAGTTTCATGCGCTCGAGTTTCATGCGGATCCCTCGTATAAATGATGCAACTCCAGCTTTTTAAGCAATGCGATGGCTTGTTCCGGATTCGTGACATCGGGGTGGGACGCGAAGACGATGTGCTCTTTGGCCCGAGGCATTTCCGCCGTGGACAACGCCGAAAAAGAAGTGGTTTTCCCGCTAAGGTGTTGGGCCCGTTTAACGAGTACGGCTAACCGATAACGTTCGGGCGTGTCGGCTTTACCTTGAGGGGGTTTCCCCGGTTTCTTGAGCGTTACGCGAATTTCAAATCCCGGAAAGCCCATGTGCGTGATACCTTCGCGTGCAGGCCCGAAACGGATTTCGCGAATCTCTATTTCCGGCATTTTCGACAAGTGTTGTAGGAATTTTTCCATCCGCGTCTATCCGCCGTTTTTCGCTTTAATGAATTGAATGGACTCTTGCGCAGCCAACGCCTTCAACTCCTGTTCAGTAAATGGTTTTCGAGGGTTCTCGATGCGCACGTCAAATACCCCGGGCTCGTTTTCCTCGTATGAAATCTCTGTATTCAAACGAAGTTGGAGCATGAGAATGGGTTGATTGGGCAGAGCTTGCGGGAGCAAGAAGCCTCCGACCTTTTCCGAGGATTGCGGGGGCTCGACTTTCAAGAAGATGAGCGACGGGCTCTTGAACGAGAGCGAGAGCACGCGGCACCTATTTCGTTTTAGATCGTCAATAAATTGCTTCAAGGTTTTCACGCGAAAAAATGTGATAACCGTGTGAATGAACCCCTCAATATTAAAAGATGATCCGTCGACTTTCTATTATGGCACCGGAATGGAATCGGTCGCGGTTACTCATAGACACGCTCACCGTCTCGCATATGCCTCCCTCGTTTTATTCCACTGCGCGTGTTTCCCTGGGAGATCCTGCGTTTGCGCTCCAATTCAAACAGATGTTGACGAAAAGCGTTCTGATGGCCCTATGGCCGTCTCAAGAGCTCTTCATTGAACGGCGCCAAGAATCAAATTCAAAAACCAGGGCCTCAAGGACGAGGAAGTCTGAAGAAGAACGGCGAATACATTCCATCGAATCTCCAGAGGTATCGGGGCGGGAGGCTTGGAGGATGTGGCGTCGCGCTTATCTTCGGAAAAAGCGCGCCCGTCCCACAGTGGAAGCCGGTATTCGAAAGCTCCGGCTTCCGGAACCGTGGAGTTCCCGTTTAGCCTATGCGATCCCGCATCCGCGCAGCGTCGTCTTTGAATTACGCGTGCGACGGAGAGTGCGCGCGCCATCGTCCATTCGATTTATAATGAGCGAATTAAACCGCGGGTGGGTACGGACAACGATACGGCTTTCAGGATTGTGGCTGATGCGGTTGATCAAGCGAATCGAGAAGGAAAGAGGTTGCGCAGCCATTACGATCGCTTCCTAAAACCCGTACGCCAGTAGTGGTTCTACATTAGGGAAGCTCGTTGATTTCTTTTTCGAGGTCGAAGAACTCCCCTTCGATGAGCGTACGGTTGTTGGAGATCATGTCTCTCGGATCCATGGTGACCAGGCGATCGAATTTTCTTCGAAGCTTCAAGGCCTCGGATGCAAACTCGCGTTTTCTTTTTTCCCGATTCTCGGCTTTCTTGACTTTCGATTTCAGGTCGAGCACTTGTCCTTTCAAGATCTCGTATTTTTGGTCCATGCGACTGCCGACCATTTCATTGACATCCGCATGGGTGGAGGGTAAGGTCGGCCAGCCTTCAAACAAGAGTACTTTCGCGTTCTGGGCTTTGAGGAGGTCCACGACTTTATCAACGACTTCCTTGTTGGCTTCCGTGGACTCGATGGCCCACACGCTTTGCTGGAGTGGCAGGATCGTGGTGCGCGAGAGCACGCGCGAGATCTTGCTGCGGAACGTGCTTTTGGCAAACGCCTTGGATCCTTTGATGTCGTAGAATATCAGGTACCACTTTTTTCCTTCCATGCCCTGTCCCTGGTTGAGTAAGACGTGCCGACGCTTAAAAGCCCTTTCCCCAGCGCCTAAGCCTTCTGTTGGTGGAGGCTGATTTCGTAGATGGCGTTGAAGACGTTGAAGACGGCTGGTTTGGACTTTTCAGCGATTCGATATACCAACGGATACGTTTTTTCTTTGAGGGTGCCCGAACCTTTGCAGTAAATGCAGTCGGCGGCCTGCGTGCCGTAGTTCTTTCTTCCCGTGGCGTCGCAATAGCGGCAGTTTTCTTCCTTGCACGTGCTTTGCACCACTCCTTTTTTCTCCAGATCTTTCAGCACTTGGCAGCTGCGAGCCGCCGTGATCTTGCAATGGCGTGCAATTTGAGTGGGGTAGCCTTGGCCGTTGATGAATAGGAATCTCAACACCATGAGCGTGGCGCCTTTGAACGGAGAAATACTCGGCGTCTTCGTTCGGTCGCTGCGTTCGACCACGGCCATTAGCGTTCGTTCTTCCGCATTCATGTTTCTAACCTTCAAAGATGGGAAGCAGTTACAATCGAACCACGTTTATTAATCTATGCCCTCGTTTGGTTCATAGGACGAAGCATTCTGATGGGTATGGAACCGCTTTTTAATTCGTTTCGCTGTTCTAGTAGCGTTTGCGTGAATTCGTATGCGTTTATTGCAACTCCACTGTGATCATGCCGCGTATAAGGCCGAGAAAAAGGCCTTGAAGAAAGGCTTTGAAGAGGTCCCGATCGAACAGCGCAAGCGCCATGAATACCGGAACGTATTGGTGGTGTTCGTTTCTTTGGAAGCAGGGGATGGAAGCGCGGAAGTGAAACAGGCTTCGCAAGCCATTCAAAAACATTTCGCGGAAGTGAAGGCCGAACGCATTCTCCTTTACCCGTACGCGCATCTCAGCAGCCATCTCGCTTCTCCGTCCGATGCGGTTCCGTTGCTGGGCGAGTTGCATGCGCACTTGAAAGCGTTTGCGGATTGTGACCAGAGTCCGTTTGGCTGGTACAAGAGCTTTGAAGTGCAGTGCAAGGGCCACCCGTTATCCGAGCTCAGCAAAACCATTGGAGGCGACACGCGGGTATCCGCGCCAAAAAAAGAGGAAGAGGTTTCCACGTCATTAAAACAAGAGGCGGACGTGAAAAGCCGTTTCTTCATTTTCTCTCCGGACGGAAAACTGATTCCGGCCTCGGAATTTAATTACTCGGGTCATGAGCACCTGAAGCGGTTTGCGGATTACGAGATCAAGAAAGTGCGCACGTACGCGCAGGAACCCCCGCATATTCGGCTCATGAAAGAGCATCAACTCGTGGATTACGAGCCGGCCAGTGATTCCGGTCATTTCCGCTGGCTTCCCAATGGCCTCGTGATCAAGCGGTTGTTGGAACGATACGTCACGCGCTTGCTCGTGGATTACGGCGCGATGCAAGTGGAAACGCCGATCATGTATGATTACGCGCATCCCGCGCTCAAAAAATATCTGCACCGTTTTCCCGCAAGGCAATACACGGTCAAGAGCGACAACAAGGATTTCTTCCTCCGGTTTTCCGCTTGCTTCGGACAATTTTTGGCGATGCATGATGCGACGATAACGTACAAGCACTTGCCGCTCCGCTTTTACGAATTGACGCATTACAGTTTTCGGAGGGAGCAGAGCGGGGAGTTGGCGGGCCTGAAACGCCTGCGCGCGTTTTCCATGCCGGACATGCATTCTCTGGTCAGCCATTTAGACATGGCGAAAGAAGAGTTCGAGCGCCAGTATCATTTGTGCATGAACTGGAACCTGGATTTGGGCATTCCGTTCGAGACGGCGTTTCGAGCACAAAAAGACTTTTTCGAGTCGAATAAGGAATGGTACCGTCGCATGGTCGAGAAAATCGGGAAGCCCATGCTGTTTGAAATATTCGACGAACGTTACGCCTATTTTATTACGAAGTTCGAGATGAATTTCGTGGACAACGCGCACAAGGCCTCGGGGTTGAGTACCGTTCAAATCGACGTGGAAAACGGTAAGACTTTTGACATTACTTTTATTGACGCGAAAGGCCGGAAGCAGCATCCCTTGATTCTGCATGCCTCGATTCCGGGAGCGATCGAGCGCGTCGTATTCGCGTTGCTGGAACAAGCCGCCCGTCATATCCGGGAAGGAAAAACGCCGATGCTGCCTCTTTGGCTCGCCCCCACTCAAGTGCGGTTGATTCCCGTATCGGATAAACATGTTGAATATGGTACGAAAGTGCTTCAAAGCAAGGCCTTCGATCGGGTGCGCATTGATTTGGACGACCGCTCGGAAACGCTTCAGAAAAAAGTGCGGGACGCCGAACGGGATTGGGTGCCGTACGTGGCGGTGGTCGGAGACCAGGAAATGGCTTCTCAGCAATTGGCGGTGCGCGTGCGTTCCACGAAAGCGCGTGAAATGCTTTCCGCGGATCAACTAGGGAACTTGGTGCGCGATGAATGCTTTAACAAGCCTTTTGAACCCCTTTCCCTCCATTCTTCTTTAAGCAAGCGACCGACGTTCTAAGTGATGACATGCGTATACTCCATTTCATCGTGCTGACGCTTTTCCTCTTGCCGTTCGCGCAGGCGGAGTGCAAGAGTTTTGTGGGCGCGCACGGGTTCCCATTGGGAATCGTGCCCTCGCAAAGCGATTTCCATATCGTTCATCCCACTCTCGAATCCTTGGACGTCGCGTTTACGGTTTATATCGAGGGCGATGCGTTGGGAGGCGATTTAGGAGGGTGCAGCGTATCGATTTCCGTGGACGAAACCACGTCGGAGAATCATCTCGTCGAGTTCTTCCCGTCCCGGATCGAGACGGGTTTGGGTTGGGGCGAGCCCGTGATTTCCATGCGTTCAACGCCACGCGAGCCTTGGTCGAACACGGAGACCGTCTTTACCTTAATGGACGTGGATAATTCCGACAATTTCGTGGAGATTCCCTTAAAAATCGAAAACCAGTTCGATCCTCCCGCGCCTTCGTTAAACGCCACGCCGACTCCTACTCCTTTGCCGGAGCCAACGGCTGAATTGGCCACGCCGACTCCGCTTCCGCCGGACCTGGCGAGTCAGGTCACGGATATTGGAAAGGAACTGGAAAACGATTCCACGCGCTACATTGTCGCGGTGCTCGCGTTCTTCTTCCTGGCGGCCTTGTTATGGGTTGGCATTCGCACGCTGCAACGCGATTAGGGGAGGGGGAGAGCACGATGATGAAGGCCCGGCAAACGCGTTTTTCCCAATCCGTTCTCGCGTTGACGAAACGGATTCCACGGGGCCGGGTATCGACGTATCGGGATATTGCTCGGGCCCTGCATTCGCGTGCTTACCGCGCAGTAGGTCACGCATTGCATCACAATCCGGATGCCCCTCGGATCCCGTGTCATCGCGTGGTAAGATCCGGCGGGGGGCTGGGGGGTTACGCGCAAGGCGCACGGATGAAAACGCAAAGGCTTCGCCAGGAAGGCGTTAGGATCGATCACGGAATGGTTCGAGATTTTTCTCGTTTACGGTTTCGTTATCGTTAAGGTAATCAAACGGCGTTGAACATGCTGACGGTTTTGCCGCTCGTTGAAGCGCTTCCCATGAAGACGGAGTGGAGTCTTTCGACTCCTCGGATGCTGGCGGATCGAGCGGGTGTTCAACTTGATTCGGAATACGTGCACGTGGTGGGAAGTAACGGAAAAGGCT
Organism: Microcaldota archaeon; assembly: GCA_018819225.1. Classification (GTDB taxonomy): domain Archaea; phylum Micrarchaeota; class Micrarchaeia; order Norongarragalinales; family SBBD01; genus JAHJQN01. The sequence continues at coordinate 238,889 of JAHJQN010000003.1, read as the reverse complement.
CAACATCTGCATTCCTCGAGCGAATGGTTAGGGAAGAGGGCTACCGAACCGCGTTATACACTTCCCCTCACTTGCATGCATACAACGAACGCTTTCAAGTGAACGGTCGCGCGATCTCGGATGCGGCGCTTTCCCGCTTGGTCGACGAGATGGTTCCCTTGATGGCGCGCATGAAGAGGGAGAAGCGAGCACTAAGCCCGTTTGAGGTGCTCACGGTGATGGCCCTCCGCTATTTCGAAGACCAGCGTGCCGATATGGCGATCATGGAAGCGGGGTTGGGCGGCCGCTTGGACGCCACGAATATTTGTCCCGGAAAAACGGTGGTGGTTCCATCCATGGGCTTGGAGCATTGCGACATGCTTGGAAATAATTTGGCGTCTATTGCGCGAGAAAAAGCAGGCGTCATCAAGCCCGGCGCAACCGTCGTGTCCGGCGTCCGACCATTAGCGCCTTATCGCGTAATCGCAACGGTCTGCCGGAAGCAGAACGCCCGTTTATTGACTCGCGATCGCGATTTTCGTTTTCGAGTCCGATCGCTTTCAGAACGAGGGACTCGTTTTGATTATCAAGGCATTCGCACGTCCTTGAACGAGTTGCATACCTCCATGATCGGAGCCCATCAAGCATTAAATGCTTCCTGCGCGCTAGCAGCCGTGGAGTCAATGGAATCCCGTTCGTTCTCCTTTTCTTCGGAGAGCATGCGCCGTGGGGTGCATCGAGCCCGATGGCCGGGTCGGCTGGAGCGCATTACGAATCGGGTTTGGGTGGATGCCGCACACAATTTGGATGGAGTGCGAGCGCTGGCGGATGCATTGAGGCAGGCGTTATTAAGAAAAAGCCAGAAAATGGTGTTGGTTTTCGGATGTCTTTCCGGCAAATCGGCGGATGACATGCTTTCGGTTCTCCTTCCTTTTTCGCGTTACGTGGTTTTAGTCCATCCGGAAAGCCCGCGTGCCCACTCCTCGAAATCATTGGTTCCGTTGCTTCGCCGCTCGAAAAAACCGTTCCATATCGCGGCGTCCATTCCGGAGGCGTTGACTCATGCGGTTCACGTGTCGCAGGTGGCGGATCGGGTGCTCGTAACCGGTTCCCTGTATCTCGTGGGACCCGCTAGACAACGTTTAATAAAACGACGCGCAATAAGGCGTTTCTATGCCCGACGGTTTAGCTGAAAAAGTCATTAGTTTATGCGTGAGACGGCGTTTAGTCTACCCCACGTCCGAGATCTACGAAAGCGTTGCCGGATTCTTTGATTACGGTCCGCTGGGCGTCGAGCTCAAGCGAAATTTGGAGTCGAGCTGGTGGAACTATTTCGTGCGTCAGCGGGATGACGTGGTCGGCATGGACGGCGCGCTGATTACCCCGCCTTCCATGTGGAAAGCGTCCGGTCATTTGGACGCGTTCAACGATCCCTTGATCGCGTGCGGGAAGTGCAAACGGCGTTTCCGCCTCGATCACTTGCTCGAGCAGGAACTCCAGTTATCGGTGGAAGGCTTGACGCCCGACAAGATGCAGGAATTGATCAAGGAAAACAAAATTCGCTGCCCGCAATGCAAGGGCGGATTGAAAGAGACCCAACCGTTCAATTTAATGTTTCGCACGCAGGTCGGCGTGTTAAAGGACGAGCCCAACGAGGCCGTGCTGCGTCCGGAAACCGCTCAGCTGATATTTGCGGATTTCAAACTGGTTCAACAAGCCGCTCGAAAACGCCTCCCGTTCGGTATCGCGCAAATCGGGAAGGCGTTCCGGAACGAGATTGCCCCACGAAATTTCGTGTTCCGGGCCCGGGAATTCAATCAAATGGAGTTGGAGTTTTTCATTCATCCGGAACGCATGGATGATTGCGAGCTGCCCGCGAACTGGAAATCCCTTGCGGTAACCGTTTTGGCCGCGGAGACCCAGATCCATAAGGGAGAAGGGAGCTTGCTTTCCTTCAATGAATTGTGGGATCGAAAAATGGTGAAGACGAAGTGGCACGTGTACTGGATGGCCGCGTGCTGGAACTTTTTGCTGGAACTCGGTCTGGATCCCGCTCATTTGCGCCTGCGTCAGCATGTGTCCGCCGAACTCTCGCATTATTCCAGTGAAACGTGGGATGTGGAATACCGGTATCCGTGGGGATGGAAAGAATTGTTGGGGGTGGCGAACCGCGGCGACTTTGATTTGAAGCAGCACCAAGAACATTCCAAAAAAGATCTTTCTTTTTTCGTGGACGAAACCAAACAGAAAGTGATTCCTCATGTCATCGAGCCATCGTGGGGGCTGGAACGGCTCTTCTTAACGGTTCTCATGGACGCGTATCGCGAGAAAACGGAGAACAACGAAACCAAAGTCACGTTGGCGTTGAGTCCCCGACTCGCACCCGTACAGGTTTCGGTGTTTCCGTTGATGAAGAAAGACGGCTTGGCGGAAAAGGGGCAAGGCGTTTTCCGAAATCTGATGCCTTGTTTTTCGGCGGTTTACGATGACGGAGGCAGCGTCGGGAGACGGTACGCTCGCGCCGACGAGGTGGGTACCCCGTACGCGGTGACGATTGACTACGATACGTTAACGGATGATACGGTGACGCTTCGCGACCGCGATTCCACGCAACAAAAGCGGGTTTCGCTCGCCGAACTTCCAGAGAAATTAAACCGATTGTTATTGGGTTCCGTTCGTTTTTCGGATCTCTAAGTGCTTTAAAGGGGTAAACCATTTATAACGTGGGGATTCATTCAGTCTCGATTAGGGGGTTAGTATCGCCAAACGATTCCGTCGCATCGGCTTCATGTGCAAGAATACCGAGAAATCGCACGTGGTGGCCAAGAAAGTGTTGGACTACTTGGAACGCCGTCGCAAATGCAGGGACATCGACTCCTATTTCATGACGGAAGGCACCTCGAAGATTCTTGGTTTGAACGGCCGCGGGATTCCGGATGGGGAGATCTGTCGGCGCGTGGAAGCCATTATTCTCGTAGGCGGAGACGGAGCATTCCTCGACTCCGAAAAGCGGTTCCCCGGCATACCGAAACTCGAGATTAACACGGGCAACGTCGGATTCCTGTCGCAAATCAATGAAAAGTTCGATCGCCCGCTCGACCAGTTCTTCAGCGGAAAATACCGCATTGAAAAGCGTTCCAAACTGTTATGCAAAATTGGCAGGCGGAAGATCGAGGCGTTAAACGACGTGCATGTGTACGCGCGAAAGCCTTCCCGTCCTTTTAATGTTCGCGTGTTCTCCGAAAGCTTCGACGAGTTGTTTTTCACGAACGCCGTCATTTTTTCCACGTCAACGGGTTCGACGGCGCATTCGTTTTCCGTCGGCGGTCCCCTGATTTCCCCGAATTTGAACGTGATCTTGATGACTCCGGTGGCGCCCTTGAATCCGCTCCTGCACCCCCTCATTTTTCCGTCGTCCGAAAAGATTACTCTTGAAGTCGTGGAGCGGAAGGCATCGTTTTCCGTGGACGGATTTTATGATGATCCGGTGGACACGATGCAGATCACGTTGTCTCCGGATCCGGCCAGACTCATTATGCTGCATAAGGACGAGTTCTGGAAGAAATTGCGGAGAAAACTGTTTTATTGACGTTTCCGTTTTCTGGCGGCGCGTACGAGTTCCGGATAGCTTTTTTTCTCCACGCTTTTATGGGAGACCCGAAGCGTTTTCATGAGCGCGTGGACGCGTTTCTCGTTGGGCGCCTCAATTTCCACGTACGATTCGACGTGTTCGTACGGAAAAGAGTCGATTTCGATCCGAGCCCCGTTGGCCTCGTATTCCTCGCGAATTTTTTCATACCTTAATCGGGGGGTGAGTCCGAGTTCGCGTGCCACATCGTCCGCGTCAGCGGATGCCGCCAGAAGTTCCAGCTCGTGTTCCTCCCGCTTTTTGACGAGCTTCGATTTTTTCTTGGCGCCTTTGAACGTGGCGATGACGCGTTGCGTCCCCCGATCTCGGCCATGAAGGACGCGTTCTTCGCGAACCCTCAGCACTTCGTCTTTTTTCTGCAGGCGTTCGTCCGGATAATCGTACAAGGTGTCGGTTTGGCGAACGGTTTGCACGTATCGCGCGTGGCCGGCCAAGCGAACGCGTAGGGATTCGGCATCTTTCAGTCGGCATTTGACCTCGATTTCCATGCTATGCGCTAGTCATCCGAGCTATATTTAGCTTTTGGAAAACGGCCTAGATGGCGACATCGAGATTGAGCGCTTTCTTGAGCTCGCGGTATCGGTTGCGGATGGTCACTTCCGTGACGCCGGCCACGTCCGCCACTTCCTTTTGCGTGCGGCGTTCGCCCGTTGAAACGGATGCGATGTAGACCGCGGCGGCGGCCACGCCCATGGGCCCTCGGCCAGAAATCAATCCTTTCTTGAGCGCGTCATCCAGGATATCGTTTGCTTTTTGCTGCGTTTCTCCTGATAGACGCAAAGCGGTCACGAATCGCGAGATGTAGAAACGCGGGTTCGTGAGCGGAATCTTAAGTTCCAGCTCTTGCGTAATCAATCGGTAGGTCCGTCCGATTTCCTTCTTCGGGATTTCGGCAACGGAAGCGATTTCGTCCAGGGTTCTCGGAATGCCGAACTGGCGGCAGATCGCGTAGATGACTGCAGAAACGACGCTTTCGATTTGTCGTCCCCGAATCAATCCTTTTTCAACGCACTTTCTGTAAAGGAGCGCCGAGGATTCGCGAATGCTTTCCTCCAAACCCAGGTGAGCGGCGACTCGGTTCATTTCCGTGAGCGCGATCGCCAGATTGCGTTCGATGGAGTTGCTGATGCTGGCGCGCTTGTGCCACTTGCGCATGCGATAAAGTTGCGCTTGCTGGCTCGGCAGAATCTTGCCTCCGCGCACGTCGCGGTTGTATTGATCGATTTCGGTGACGAGGCCTTTGTTCGGGCTCATGTATTTCAACGGAGCACCGGTTCGCGCACGGCTGGCGCGTTGTTCGGCATCAAAAGCCCGCCATTCCGGGCCTTGGTGCATCATGTTTTCTTCAATGACGAGGCCGCATTTCGTGCACACTAATTCGCCTCTACCCGCGTCTTTCTTCAAGCTTTTGCTTTTACATTCCGGGCATTCCATAACCTCATCCACCTCTATACGCGGTCACTTCGCAATGTTTTTCCTACTATTTTTTCGATCCGTTCTCCTTCGGCACACGCCAAGTACAGCGGATTCGATACTCTTCCGATGGTGTCGAACACGAACGCGACTTTCTTTCCCCTATAAAACAAGGGCATTCGTTCGATTCCCTTGGATTCCGAGGACTGCAACAGAAGGTTTCCACGCGCGGTCTGTTTGAGCACGAGAAATTTCATGCACGCATCCTCTCTTCCTAGGAAAACCGCTTCTTCCTCCGAAAGGCGGATCCGCCTAATAGGGATAACAAAGCCGGTTCTTATCAGAAAAGTATATAAATATTGCTCTTCGGCTTAATAAAGTTTTCGTTTAAAGCGGCTTTGCCCAACAACTCAACGCTACCAACGACTTATTGGGCAAGTGAGGGTTATTAGGCAAATGCTGTTGAAGCGATCTGATTCATTATTCGTTGATCCGTTTGTCATGATTAAGATTTAATAATGACAACCATCCCATTCCCGTTGGTGATGGTATGCCTGAACGAAGGAATATTGGTGATATATTATATCCTGAACCCCCCAATAGGCGCAGAGGCGGATATCGTGGGGAAGTTCCCGCTTTTCCATATGTGATTGGAGACGTTAAGAATCCCACAGTGGAGGCAATGTCAAAGTCGGTGGTTCAACTTGCGAAACAATCCGATTATGCGGATTCCGCGTTATGGGCGGTGCAAAACCATCATGGGAACACGGAAGGCAGGGTGCAGGAAAATTTTGCCCAAGCTACGCGGGCGATCGCGCGATTCGAACATCTTACCCCTCGCCTCTTACGTTTAATAGAGGCGCATGCCCCCGGTTCTCCGGTTACGAGCCAAAAGCATTTTGCATTAGCACTTCGTATCATTCACGCGACACATCCATCCCAGAGGGATGCCGCGGCCGACCTCTATCGCAAACTGGGACTAGCAAAAAATGCGAGAAAACTAGGTATTCCTGCGGGAGAACTCAAGAAGAAGTAATGGCTTTAGACGAGCTTGGCGTGCACGATGCCGTGTTGAGACGGTCGATTCGTGATCCGTGCCTTTCCAAGCGCTGTTTCAATGAGCGTCCCTTTCGTCAACATGTTTTCGCGCGCGAAATGGCGGTTATCCGGGCTCTCCAGCACGTTCGTGATCTCCGCTTTCTGAATCTTTCCGTCCTTTGAAATCACGTTCGCGTATTTTCCGGAACGCAAGCGTGTCTTGTACGTGCCCCCCTTCCCCTTTCGGTGCACGCGGTGGTCGCCTTCCAATTCCTTGTCAAATTCAGGTTTCGTGAAGAATCCGCCGTAGTTCGCCAAGCGCTTGTCACTCGAGAGCCGGCGCTTTCCTCCCGTACCCTTCCGTTTCGTTAACACGGCTTTATGATATTGGACCATGGAATCATCGCCTCGTCCCCGCGCCTTTAAATGCATGCGCGGTGCATGTTGTTCGTCGATTGAAATGCATGTGTATTTTATTGAAACCCTGCTCTCGCCTGAAGCACTTGCGAAGCAGCTTCCGGAAAAAACCATTGCGTTGAAACCAGAACTGGCCGGTTTTCCCCGATTTCTTGCTTATACTTATTCACAGACTTATAAAGCTTTCCTTTCCGGATCGGCGTCCGCGACGAAATTCGAGGTGGAGTGGATGTGTCGGATCGCGTGCACGCCTCAACACGCGAAGGCGATTCGGTTTTGCGCTGCCACGCGTATGGCCGCGTTGGTGAGTCTGGTCCGCATCCCGAAAACCCTTCGAACCCGGTTCGGAAAATCAATTTCATTCGCCTTGAGCGTTTCCGCGAAACAAGCGCTCGGTGCGCAATACGGTTATTCTCCCGAGGTCTTGAAGCACTACGCTTTAGAGGATCTTCTCATTGAGAAAACCACGGTCGAATTCCTGTAGAGGCGCAGCGGTATGGCGATAGACTATCGGAAGCTCTTGATTCTTTTAGTGGTTTCTGCCCTGCTCGTACGCGTACTGCCGTTATCCCTTTCCTCGTTCCCGGATCCCGATCATTATTATCATCTTCGCATCACGTCCGATATCGTTCAACAAAATCGTCTGCCGGCATGGGATGCGCTTTCCTTTCAGGGTCGCGTTCACACGTACTACCCCTTGTTTCACATGATCATGGCTTCGTTTGCCTTGCTCACGAACCTTCCCGTTTACTACGCGTACGCATTGGTTTCGCTTCTCGTGGCCGGAGCGGGCGTCATCGCCGTTTTTTCCTTGTCAATTCGCATTTTGGGAAACGAGCGAACGGCGTTCTTTGCCGCGTTGTTGTTCGCATTCCTTCCCGGCGTTCTCATCCGTTCAATGGCTTTCACGCGACCTGATTCCCTCTCCTTGTTACTGATTCCGGTGATGCTGCTTTTTCTCATGGATCGAAAATGGGTTGCCCTCGGTTGTCTCGCCTTGTTTTTAGGGTGGCTGCATCCGTTTACTTCCATTATAGCGGGCGGACTCGTCGTGTTGTTTGTGGGAAACGGTTTTTTGGAGCATCAGCGCATTGCGTGGAAGATCGTGATGGCGTACGGCCTTCCGTGGGTCGTTGGCGTCCTGTATTACGTGCGATTCCCGTTGGATGAACTGGTGTTGGGGCGAACGTTCGCAACGAGTTCCGAACTGCAACCATTGGAATTCGATTTCGCGTTTCTGGCTCTCGGAATCGTGTGGGTGTTTCTGGGGATTGCGTGGATGGAACGCCGCCGTTTTTCCGTGAAACATCGCGGGTTCTGGTTCGCGTGGCTGGTGATCAGCTTTTTGATGCTGTTGCTTGCTCCCCGCGCCTCCATTTTTATTGCGCTGCCGGCCGTCATCTTTGCGGCGCCCGCGGTCGTGGCCGCGTTGAAGCGGTCGGCGCCGTTTCAACCCGTTTTGTTGGGCATCCTCGCGGTCTCCATCAGTTTGATGGTGTTAGTATTCTCTACGGGCGTTCAAGGCCAGTATTCCCGTGAAGCGGTGTCGGCTGCGGAATGGTTGTCCGTGGTTCCGGAAGAGCAAGGCGTTCTGTCCGCATGGGATCGCGGTCACTTGATTACCTACGCGTCCGGTCGAAAGGTGTTCATGGACGGGTATTTCGAGTTTGCGGACCAGTTGGATGCTCGGCATGCCATCGTGTTGCACACGTTTCAATTTCCCGACGCGGACGCATGGGCCTCCTTGCGGGAAAAAAACGTGCGCTACGTGTTTATCGACGGAGACCTGTTCTTTGATTCCCTTGTTTTTTCGGATTCCGTCGAGCATTTGGGGGCGGCGAATCGCATTTTGGACAATGGAGGCGCTCAAATCTATCAAGGGCGCGTCAAGTAAGGTATAAATATTTTTACCTCGTAAGGATTTCCTATGCGTCGAGGCCCCATCCCGAAAAAAACGCGAAAATCACCGACTTCGAAACGACCGAAAGCCCCTGATTTTCTATTGCACCTTGACGAGTTCGTGTCGGAAAGCATTGGCGAAAAGGGTTTGAGCGTATTACATTCCGTGGGAGACGGGGCCACCGATGAAATCATCGAAGAGTCGACTCAGTTGAAGATTGCGGAAATCCGTTCCATTCTCAATCACTTGCATTCGTACGGTTTCGTCGACTATACGCGCGAAAAGAACATGCAGAATGGCTGGTTTACGTATACGTGGAAATTAAATTTGGATCGGGCGATGCGCAACTTTTTGATGATGAAGCGTAAGGAGTGCGATACGCTGCGCGAAACCCTGTCCACCGAGGAATGTTCGGCCATTTATTCGTGCCGGAAAGGGTGTTCCCGTTTCAGTTTCGAGCCCGCGTTGGACCGGCGTTTCAAGTGCGATACGTGCAAGAACGATTTGCACGCCATTGACAACCGCAAGGAGCTCAAGCGCGTGGAAGTCAAGATCGCGGCGTTGGAGAAGATGCTGTCCGCGCATCGCGATGTCTCGTCGCCTCGTCCAGGCGAATGAAATATAAACCTGCTTTTCCCCTAATAGGTATTACTCTTGTTTTGTGTTTATAGCGGGGTAGGGTAGCCAGGAGTGCCCGCTGGGCTCATAACCCGGAGACCGGTGGTTCAAATCTTCTTCGAGGGAAAATCCACCCCCCGCTATTTTATTTTTCTTTATGGGGAGCGGCCGTCGAGAATTCGGTGCATTTCGAATGCGTGGGCCGGAGCACGATGCGCGTCTTATTCGTCATGCCGAGTCCGCCTAAAATCACGTCGTTGCCCACTATTTCGATCTGCAGACTATTCGGCAGCGTTTTGAAACTGCTTTCGTGATCATCGTGTACGACGAACCCGATTCCTTTTTGGTATAGGTCGATCAACAACTGGCGGGTTCGCGGGTGCAGCTTGGAAATATCGGGCTCAAAGGCGATCATGAGCGTGAACTCCGACGGCGAGGAATTGGCGGTCGCTTTCAACAAAGAGTACATGCCGAGTTGGCGAATGTCTTCGTGTTGGTCGGATAGATTGACATAAATCACGCGCCCGATTTCCTCTTTCCATGACGCGGATAATTCTTCCGAGATGTTCTTGGCGAAAAGATTCGAGTAGCCCTTGTTGATGACGCGGATAATGCGCACCGCGCGCTGGATCAGGAAGCGCGGGATCTCCCGGCTTTCGTGAAGCTGGACGAGCTCGTTACTCAAGTCGTCGAGGGACGACAGCTCTTTCCGTTTTTCTTCGTACAGGCGCTGAATCAACGGCGCCACGTTCGTTTCCTTCAAATGGAAGGCGGATAAGAAGAGTCCGGCGTCTATGAGCTTGAGGTCGATGAACAAATCTTTTCCGAGCCGGTATTCCTTGACGGAAAATCCGACGGGTTTGTCATGGAGATTGAATCGCTCGAGTCCTTGCGCGTCGTGATTGGGTAAGCCGAGTCCGGATAACGCGTTGTCTCCGTCGAACACGAGGCATGGCGTGTGATTGAACAACACGTTTTCTATGACGACGTGCATCGCATGCACGCGCTTTTCTTGCGTTCCGCCGACGATGGTCGTCGCACGCAGGTTTTCCATAGGGATTTCCACGACTTGATTATGGAAATCGGTTCCGAACGGCGTTTTGACGGTCGAGGGTTCGTGGACCGTCATCGGTTTTCCTTGAAGAAGCGCCATCAAGCTTAACGGATCTCCGAATAAGTATTGGGCATCTTTGTCGGTCATCTGCTTGGAATCCTTGACTTTCACGTGGCCGTTGGCTTCCAACGTCTTCTTGATAATGCGCCCCATGGACTCCAATTCGCCGTATTGTTTCGTGATTTCGGCTTCCAATTCCTCGGCGGTGTAGGAAATGAATTGGGGCGAGGCGTCGAGGAGCATGAATTGCTTGTGATCGTTTTTAGAGAATTTCTCTATGAACGTGATGTCTCGTTTTTGCGCGAGCATCACTTTCGATAAATCGCCTTCGATGAGAAACGGCTTGCGTTCCATGACGAGGAGTCCCGTAATCTCGTTATTCTGTTTTTCAAACAGGAGAATGAGGAGCAGGTGCTCTTCGTTCTGAAATATCTGGAGCGGATAGTCCTTCCACTGGGCGGTCAAGACTTTTTTCCAGGGCCCGTACGGTAACTCGGTATCCATGGAGATCTTCAAGCAGAACGGGTTAATAAATGATGTTCTGAAACGCAGAAAAAAGAAAGATTCACGCGGATTGTGGCCCGCGTGATCAACCCACCGAACTTATTTCATCAAGCGGAAGCGCTTAATGTGTTGCCACAATTTCTTCGTCATCAGACTCGGCGTTACTCCGGCAGAACCGAAGACTTGTTCCAAGGTCTTTTTCTGACCTTTGAACGAGATTTTTTTCCCTCCAAAAGGCTTTCTCACCATCAAAAAACACCTCTTTTTCACTCATTAAAAAAACGAGTGAGCTAAGGACGCAACGGGTCTTAATAAATGTTTTCCTCCGAGGGAGAAAACGGTTTTTCCCTCGTAAAAATCCCGTCACTTGAGGCGGATGCTGTCGAGGTTCATCGGGGCGCGGGCATCGACGTGGAGCATGCGGCCGACGGTGCGTGTCATGTTTTCGCACTTGGATTCTTCACCGTGCACCATGAAAACGCTGGAAGGGCGCGGTTTGATGGCGCGCAAGAAGTTCAAGAGCTGCATGCGGTCGGAGTGGCCGCTGAATCCTTCGACGGTTCTCACTTGCAGGTTGATTTTCAGCGAGTCCAACTTGTTTTTATCGTTGAGAATCGGTACTTCCAAATTTCCGTTTTGGATTTTTCTACCGAGCGTCATCACGCCTTGGTATCCGACGAAGATCATGGAATTCTTTTCATTGGCGGACATGAGTTTCAGGAATTCGACGGAGGGCCCGCCGGTGAGCATGCCGGACGTGGCGAGAATCACGCAGGGTTGTTCGCTGTCCACGATGGCTTTTCGGTCCATACCGATTGCGCTCTTGAACAGTGGTTTGTCGAACGGGGAATCGTTTTGCAATATGCGTCGCTGAACGTTGCGGTGCATGTACTCGGGGTATACGGTGTGAATGGCGCTGGCTTCTCGGCACATGCCGTCAATGTATACGGGTATGTTTTCGTTCCGGAGGTACTTCTCGAGGATGAGCATGATTTCTTGCGCGCGGCCGACCGCGAGCACGGGAATCAATACTTTGCCCCCCCGTTGAATGGTTTCGTGAATCACGGACATGAGTTGCCGCTCGCTTTCGTCGATGCGCGGACGCATGTCTTGCGGCGCCCCGTACGTGCATTCGGTAATGACGGTATCCACGCGCGGGAACCGGACGTCTGCCTGGTCGAACAAATTCGTTCGCCCGAACTTGTGATCGCCCGTGTACACGAGATTGTGCATGCCTTCGCCGATATGCAAATGCGCCATAGCGCTTCCGAGAATGTGGCCGGCGTTATGGAACGTAAAGCGAATTTTGGGTGTGATGTCGGTCACTTCACCGTATTTGCGAACGATGACGTGGTTCAACATATTCTTGACGTCCTTTTCCGTGTACGGGGGCGTATTGCCTTCCGATGTCATCACGTTAATGCAGTCTTGCTGCAAGAGCACCATGAGGTCTCGCGTGGGGGGCGTGCAATACGTGGGTCCTTCGTACCCGTACGCGTACAAGTAAGGGAGGAAGCCGGAGTGATCCAAGTGCGCGTGCGTAATGATCACGGCATCGATTTTCTCGAGGGCGAGTCCCATGGCATTCAGGTAGGGATAGGCCCGCGTGGGTTCCGACGTGTCCACGTTCAAGCCGCAGTCGAGCATCACGTTGCTATTGTTGGTTTGAAGCAGGAAACAACTGCGTCCGACTTCGCGGGCCGCTCCCAGCGCGGTAATCTTGACCCAGTCCGTCGATTTCTCCTCCTGCAGCATCTTCTTGCCCAGCGTATTCAAGAACTTCTTTCGCGTGCTCGAGTTTTTGATCAATGCGTTGCGAATGGCGGTAATCACTTCCGACGGCGAGGTCGGAGAACGCAATACGCGCGGACTCCACGCGGTTTCCAAAATAACGTTTTTCAGCACGAGGCCGTTCTTTCCGATCACCACGCCGGGTTTGTGCGCTTCAATCACGACTTCATTGAACACGGGATCGAATTTCACTTCCTTAATACCGGCATCGTCTGGAACGATTTGTCGAATGCGCTCCTCGGCCTTCTCCGGAGGCATGAGCACCGAACTATCGCTTCGCAACAAAATTTTTTTCCGAATGTGGGACGCAATGCGCGTGATCAAGTTTTCGTCGCTCGTGAACGCCTGCATGTTCTTCAGATACAACACGATTTGCGGTCCTTCCATCTCGATTTTAGTGAGCTCGCATTCTTTGGGCAAGACTTCCAGTACTTTGGTTTGCAGTTCCTTGATGTGATTGTTCGATGCCATGCCGAAACCTCGAGTGATTCCATTTGATGCGGCGAAGTGCAATAACCAATGAAACGCTTTCCGAGTTCTTCGAAGAAAAGGTGCGGTTTGCGCGTAAGCTCATTTGAGCAACGTCTGCATGCGTTCCGGCGACAGCCTCTCGACATTGCCTTTCGTGATGACCATGATATCGACGCCTTCCCCCGTGGCGTTATCGCGCTTCATGGCCGCCTTCACGGCTTGAACGGCCAGGCGAACGGCGTGTTCCTCACTCAAGTCATCTCGGAAGTGTTCGTCCAGAATGCCGTACGCTACGATGCTTCCCGAGCCCGTGGACGTATACCGTTCCTCGAGCAATCCGCCCATGGGGTCCAAATCAAACAAGCGCGGTTTTTCATCCACGCCGGCGACGATGAGCTGAACGAGGTACGGGAAATATTTGTTGCCTTGAAGAATGTTGGCCAACAGGGTAGCCGCGCCGAGAATCGGCATGGATTGACCGTTCGAATATTTGTACAAGTCCAGTTCCGCGCGCATCAATCGCACGAGGTTTTGCGCGTCGCCGACCCCTCCGGCGATGGTCATGGCGGCCGCGGAGTCGATTTGAAAAATCTTTTCCACTTCTTTGGAAGCGATAAACGAGCCCATGGTCGCACGCTTATCGGCTGCGATCACGACGCCGTGCGGGTAGATAATCCCGACCGTAGTCGTCCCTTTCATGAATTTTTTTTCATCCATCTGTGCCTCCCTCGTGAAGAATATGAATCGGGTGAGTAGCACTCTAAAATAATGAGTGAGTAATTACATGAGTGCGTAATCTATATAAACATTGCGTACAACTCGGCGCCATTTATTCGAGCGATCGCTTGCCACTCGTGCTCACCACGATGGCGATCGTTCCCGCTTTCAAACGATCCGTGGGCTTGGGAAGCGAGAACTTCTTTCCGTCGAACAACGCGAGAATGGACACGCCGGGATGTTTGACGGCTTCGTGCACCTTCTCTCCGTCCTGCTTTTTGGTAATTTGTATTTCGAATAACTCCACGTTGCTTTCTCCGGGGTTCAGCATGGCAAAGATCGTGGGGTTAACAATTTGATTGGCGAGATCTCTGGCGAGCGTGATTTCCGGAATCATGGCATCGATTCCCAGTTTTTGCAGAATCGCGGAATGCTGTCGACTGTTGCTTCGCGCGATGATGTGGCGGGCACCTGCTTGCTTCGCATAAATGGCGGCCAGGAAATTCACTTCTTCTTCTCCGCTCACGCCCACCACGAAATCCATTCCCTCGAGTTTCAAGCTATCCAGCAATTCCGGATCCGTGCAATCCCCGTGGACGACGACGGCGCGGCTTTCGCTGGCAATGAGATCGCAGACCTCCTTGTTTTTGTCCACGATCGTGATTCCGTGATCCGAGTTTTCGAGTAATTGGAGCAAGGTCAATCCGACTTTACCGGCTCCGAAGATGACGACGTTCAATTCAACCACCCCTGAGGTACTTCAACAAAACTAAACTGGGCAGAATTTCAATGCGCCCCAAATACATGACGATCATCAACCCGGCTTTTCCGACGAGGGGAAGCGAGGCCATGCTCACGGTCGTCAAGCCCACGTTTCCGAGAGCGGAGGCGACGGTGAAGAACGCGTCCATGCTCGGCAGGCCTAATGCCATGAATACGGCGGCGACCGAAAGGAGCAACAGCGAGTACAGAAATATAAAGCTTCCACTTTCCACCACTTGGTCTTGACTGACGGGCTTTCCGTTGACTTTGATGACCTGCACCGTCCCGTGCGGTAGGAAAAAGCTGCGAATTTTCGCTCGAAGACTTTTAAGGATGGTGGCCATGCGCCATAGTTTGACGCCTCCAACCGTTGATCCCGAACTCGCACCCGAAACCATGAGCAGCAACAACATGTACTTTGAGAAATCGGATAGCCCGCCCAAGTTCTCGACGGTGAATCCAGCCGTTGAAATTGCCGCGGTCACGTTGAAGAACGCATTATCTAACGGGTCGCCGAGCAAGTACATGATAACGGCGAACAACGGAATCGCCATCAGCAAGACTTTGAATTCCGTGTTGTGAACCATTTTTTGGAACCGTCCTTGAAAGAACTCGGAATGCAGTGCGAAGCTCGTGGCCCCGGCCATCATGATGAGGATCATGATGATTTTCTGAAATACCGTAAACGCCAGACTGTGCGATGGAAGGAAACCACCGGTGGCGATGGCGGCCATGGCCATATTGATCGCTTGAAAAACGGTGAGGCCTGAAAACCATAGGAATAACGCGCCCAAGATCGTGAGCGTGAAGTAAATGAGCCAGATTTTGTTCACCGTGTTCCGAATGCCGACATCGATTCCTTCCCGTCCCTCGGCTTTCAGTAACTCGCTGGCGGCCGGCGCCTTGATAACGATGAGCGCGAAAATGATGATTCCGACTCCGCCGACCCATTGCGTGAAGCTGCGGAAGAAAATCAAGCTCAATGGAAGGGTTTCGGGGGATGCGATCGTCGTTAAACCCGTCGAGGTCCATCCGGAAACGCTTTCGAATAATGCGTTCTCCATTTGAAATCCTGCCGCCATGTAGGGGATCGTGCCGACGAGGGGTATAATGAGCCAGGCGAGTGAGGCAATCACGAGCGCTTCCGAGCGGCTCAAGCGTTCGGCTTGTTTGGCTTTAATGAATTGAAGCGTGAGAAGCGATACGGCGAAGTTCCAAGGACGGCCTTCCACGGGTTTTCCTTGAAGGCGGTGCCACCATCCCGTGGCCGTTTCTCGCGCGAATTGCCCGAAGTTGCTCATGAGCCTCGGAAGGCCCGGAAGAATCATGAGGAACGCGAGAAGGAGCAGAGGGAGGAACATGGATTCTCCTTGGGAATACGCGAAAAGAGCGGGAACCAGCAACGCGACGCCTACGAATAATATCACGTCCGCTACGTGTTTAAGGATTCGCTGGACCAATCGGTTTCAACCTCTCTGATCTAATTATGGCATGGCTCTCTTTTTAATAAAATGCTTGCTCGCTCACCAATTTCCCGGAACGGTTCCGGCTGAAGAGCACCAGGTTCTTATCGTACACTGACTGCAGTGCGGTTTTCTGGCGTTGCAGATGGCGCGTCCGTGAAAAATCAAGAGGTCGGAAATAAGCAGGCGTTCGCTTTTTCGAACGAGTTTCATCAAATCGCGCTCAATCTTTGCTGGATCCTTGTGATGCGTTAATCCCAGTCGTTTCGACACGCGTTGGACATGCGTATCCACGGGGATACCGTCTAAGATCCCGAACGCATTTCCGAGTACGATGTTCGCGGTTTTTCTTCCGACGCCGGGAAGCTGCACCAGCTCTTCCATGGTTTTCGGAACCTTTCCGTTAAACCGTTCAATGATCATCCGGCTCGCCCGTTGAATGTGTCGGGCTTTCGCGTGGTAATAGCCCGTGCTTCGAATCCGCTGTTCCAGTTCGATGCGATTCGCTCGAGCAAAGTCGGAAGCGTTCTTGAATTTTTTGAACAATTTTGGCGTGACGTGATTCACGCGTGCATCCGTGCATTGCGCGCTCAAGATCGTTGAAATCAGTAGTTGAATCGGAGTTCCGTAATCGAGTCCCGTCATGGCTTCGGGATATCGTGAGCGCAGGCGTTGGATAATGGCTCGCGCTTTTTGTTTCGCATTCATTCGTATCGTCTCGTTTAAGGTAGTCTCCTCCTTTTTACTCTTCGCGCGAACGCTTTTTTCCTATCCGGATAGGCGGAAAATACTTGGGCGTCACATAGTCCGTTCCTGTTCGCCAGAGCAATTTCATGGCTTTTCCGAAGCGGCGTTCGGCATAAGCGCCTGCGGATTGTTGTCGTTCGCGTTCAATGCGCCACGACCGTCCCACGCGCTTGAATATGTTTCGGGGTTTTTTCGTTTTTTCCGTGGAGGAAATGGCAATGGGCGTATACTCCCAAATGCCTTTTCCTTCTCGGGCGAGCATGCGTTTGAAGGGCCCACGAATCCCTTTCAGCATCTGGGTTTCGTGATCTTTGACGAGCGTATCCGCTAGGTCATGCATATCGTCCCGATGCGAAGCCATGGCGATTTTCAGCAATCCCGGATGTTGAACTTGAAAGTTGTGAGATAAGACCACCATGCTGCGGTAATTTTGCAGGATGGATGCCAAATGCGTTTGCTCCGAGAGAGCGTTCGGGTCGTTCGGGGGTTGATATATCCCTTTACATAACCGGAGGCCCACCGGAATTTTCTGATTTTCAGCTAATGAGAGAACACGGCGCATCAAGCCTAAGGCGTGGTTTCTTGGATAGTTGGCTTGTAAGGCGAGTGCCAACATCCCATTTCTTCCTCCCACATTTAACCGTCGTGCAAATTCTCGATAGGCCCGAATCGTGAAATTATGGGAAGAGGAATCTTCAATATCCATTTCGACTTTGATTCCGTTTTTGGTGGCGTAATTAATGATGGCCCACAGGTTTTCCATGGTGAACTTACTGCGACCTCCTTCTGGAGCTATTGAGTGAAATCCGAATTGCGTGGGTTTGATGGAAATGCGCGCATTGGACCGAGCCCATTGTCTGCCCGTTTTGACACGATGTTCCGCAATGCGATCGATTAAATCGTAATAGGATTGAATATCCCGCTCGACCGCCTTTTCAGAGTGATGGTGTTCGCCGAGGATATTGAGGATCGCTCCTCCGCCTCGTCGTTGCAGCTTATCGGCGTGCTTCAAACCGTTTTCTATGCCTGCAGCGGACCACACGCGGTAACCGACTTCCGCCATTTTCCTTTTGACGATCATGAAACAGCCCTATGCCCGTATGTTGATTCCGAACGCTTTTATTCATTTACGTCCTTCTGGGGTTCAATGGCCAGTTTCAGCGAACCGTTTCAGGATTTTGTTCGGCGCCCGTATTACGCGCTGTCCCTGTTTGCGGTGACCTTGTTTTTCGGGGTCCCGTCGTTATTCGAGGGGAGTGCGCGTACTGGGCTGGAATGGTACGTCGTATGTTCCACCGTGGTTCTCGGGTTATACTTCGTTCATCGACAGCGGGTGGGTGACCGGGCCTACGTGCGGGATTTGAAGGTGGGTGTTTTTCAGAAAACCGTGTTGGCCGCTCTTCTCGCCTTCCTGTTTATTGCGGTACTGGCTTCCGCGGAATTGGATGCGTACGCGTTGCTCGTTTGGTTGAAAGCCGGGTTCGGGTAACTCTTTTAATGTTGGGCGTGCATCTATTCATTAGATGATGAGTCCTTTGTTACCGAGCTTCGGCTGTGAGGAGTGACGGACGGGCTGATAATATTCGTGTTTCTTTGGTCGGATATTCAACCAAAGCGTTTAATGGCGGTAATCCCGTTCTGGTATGATGGATACCCTTGTGTTGGGTGGAGGCTGTTTCTGGTGCACGGAGGCGGTGTTCGCGCGCGTGAACGGCGTCAAGAGCGTCCTACCGGGTTATGCGGGCGGTCATGCGATTCACCCGACCTATGAAACGGTGTGCTCGGGGGAAACGGGTCACGCGGAAGTCGTTCAACTCGAATTCGATTCTTCGACGGTTTCGTTGGAACAACTGTTGACGATCTTTTTTTCCGTTCACGATCCCACGACGTTAAACCGCCAGGGAAACGATGTGGGCACGCAATACCGTTCCATTATTTTGTGCACATCGGATGCCCAGATGGATCGCGTGCAATTCTTCGTGCGGAAAAAAGCGGTTGAGCATGCGCACGCCGTTGTGACGGAAATCAGGCGTTTGGATCGTTTTTATCCTGCGGAGCAAAAGCATGAGCGGTATTACGATCGGAATCCCGATGCACCGTATTGTCGCTTGGTCATCGCGCCCAAACTCGAAAAACTGGACCGGAAATTTTCGAAATGATTCGAGCGATTAAACCAAACCGTTAATAATCCTCAAACCGATCGAAATCTCGCTCTATTTACTATTAGGTGATTTGGCATGTCTTTTATTCTGAAGAACGGATTGTTTTCTTTCGTGGCGCTGGCCTCGCTCGTATTAGCGGGCTGCACGCAAGCGCCGGCCCCTGCGCCGACGGCATCACCTGTGCCTACTGGAAATATTGAAGAATCGCCGTCTCCGACCTTGGAAGAACCGCCAATGCCGACGGGTGTCATCGAGCCTACGGACGTTCCCGGACCAACGGAAGTGCCGGTGCCATCGGAGGACGTATTAACGTTTACGATGGGTGAAATCGCGCAGCACGGTTCCGCGGAAGATTGCTGGTTATTGATTGATGGAAAAGTGTATGATGTCAACCCCTTCATTGCCGGTGGAAATCACGGAGGTGGTGATGCCATCCTGCAAGGATGCGGCATTGATTCAACGGAGTTGTTCAATACGCGTCCCATGGGTTCAGGGACCTCGCATTCCGAGAAAGCCCGCTCGTTCCTTCCGAATTTCTACATCGGAGAGTTCGCGGGTTGAAAACGCTCTTTCCAAAGGCGCAGCAATTCAAATAGTAGCGTGAGCGCGAATACGAAGAAGAAGAGCCCGCTAAAGAGCGTAAGCTCTTTGAAGTGATTGCCGACCCGCCAAGCGTGAAACGCGATGAAGGGATAAGCGAGGTAAGCGAGCTTGTGCAAACGGAACCATTTCTTTCCGAGCTTGCGCACCGCGTAATCCGTTGAGGTCAGCGCGAGCAGGAACAGGATGAGGAGGGCTCCGTAAGCGGGAACCAACGCGTTCCCGTTGTTCGCGTTAAACCCAAAAATCGCGTCGAGGTTTCCGTTGAAGAAGAATCCGAATAAGATGAGGTAGTGGAGGGCCGCGATTACGAATGCGCTGACTCCGGCGGCTCGGCGGGCTTTAGCGAATGTCGGGTTCAAGGAAAACGTCGGGCGAACTTTTCGAAGCGGCGTAACGAGGAGGGCAAAACTGATGTAGGCGAACGCTAGAAAGCCTAAGTTGGACGCGAGTTCGACGGCGTCGAATCCTCGTTGGTCGGCTGACACGAACGCAAGAATCAGGAGTACCAACGCTTCCGCGTACGTGAGCATGCGCGCGTGGGGAAAGGCCCACTGATTGAATTCCTTCCAGACCATGATTCAATTCACGCGTTACTTTTGGATATGGACGGTTTGTGTCGGGAACGCGAAATCGATTTTGTTTTTCTCGAATGCGTCCGCGATGTTCAAGTTGATGGTTTGTTGAGCGTCCATATACACGTTGTAGTCCGCGCTGTCCAAATAATAGACGACCTCGTAATCCAGCGAGAAATCGCCGAATTTCTTGAAGTGGACGCGATCCGTTTTGCAGAGGGGGTTCGCGTCGACGATTTTCTTGACCATGCCGGGGATCTTCTTCATTTTCGCTATCGGGGTTCCGTACACGATGCCGAACGAGAATTGGATGCGACGCTTTTGCATCCGCTTGTAATTGTTGACGCGCGTGCTCGTGAGTTCTTGGTTGGAGACGACAAGCTCTTGTCCTTGAAGGGTTTGGATGCGCGTGGTTTTGATGCCAATGTATTTCACGACGCCCATGTCACTTCCGATGATGATGAAATCGCCGACTTTGAAGGGCTTGTCGAAGTAGATGCTGAACGATGCGAGGATGTCGGAGAGCACGGCTTGAGCGGCCAGAGCGATTGCCAGGCCCCCGATTCCGACTCCGGCAAGTAGTGCGCCGATATCCAGACCCAGATTATCGAGGATGAGTAAAGCGGCTACGACCCATATGATGGCGTGCGCGAAGGTTTTCAACACGTTCATCATGGCTTCGTCGTGTTCCCCTTTCTTGCGCCGTTTTTCCGTGTACGCGTCCACCAAGGCCGAGATGACGCGGTTCACGCCCTTGACCACGTAATACATGATTCCGATGGCGAGAGCATATTCGATGCCTTTCGAGAGAATGGGTTCCAGCGTCAGCGGCTGGGTACTAACATATAGTGCAGTGAGTAAGTACACGGGGGCCTTGATCTCATGGATGAAATCAATAATGTAATCGTCGTACGTGTGCCGGGTTTTACGCGATAAGGTATGCAACGCGGATAAAACGATTTTCTTGAAGATCCAGAGTACGATGACTACGGTGACGAAGTAAATCAGCGAGTCCATGTACTGGACGCCCGTGTTTCCAAACGCGGTCCAATCCAAATACGGTGCCAGCGAATCCGATATCATTCCCGAGTCCCCTCTTCAATCATTAACGAATAATGAGCATAACGCCCGACGTGACGAGTACGATGCCGCCCCATTCCTTTATGGAGAGCGTGTCATTGAGCAAGAGAACCGACAGGATGGCGACCATGACGCTCGAGCTGCTGACGATCGCGGTAACCAACGCGATCTTGCCGCTTTGCACGGCCATGATCAGCGAAATAAAACCGATTCCCGCGAGCAGCAAAAACAAGAGAGTCAATTTGCCGAAGTCCGATGGCATGACCAAGAAGCGCAGGTGCGTGAAATACAGGATGACGAGAATGGCCACCAGCACCCCGACCGCTGTAAGAAAAATAGGTTGGTTCTTTTCAATGATTTGACCCACGTCATTCTTCAAGAGCTCCTTCAGCGCAATGTTGCCAAAGGAAAAGAAGAGCATAGTGACGAGAGCATACACGTACCATTCGACCATACGACTCGCATCCATAACTCGAAGCCTATTTAAAAGCGTGTGGGCCGTGCATGCGGTTTCGTTTTAATGGGTGTGGCGGGAACGCGGGCGACAGAATGTTTATTACGTTTGCCTTCTCGAGAAACTAGTGGGGGAAAGAAAGTGGACGCGTTCATGTTTTTAGTCATTGTGGGGCTTGGCGGGCTGATGTTGCAGGAAGAAAATTATTACGCGTTGACCGTGCTCGTGGTTCTGCTTATGGTGACGGGAGTGATTCCCGTACCGATTCGTTGATGGTATGAAGCTGGCTTTTGTTTCCGATACGCATTTCGGTTTTAGCGAAGATAGCGCTCCCCAAGCCCGCGAAGCGCTACGGGCGGCGTTGGATCGCGACGTGGATGCCATCATTCTTCCCGGTGATTTGTTTGATTCCCGCGTGCCGAAGCAGGAAGTCATTCACGAGGGCGTGCGCGTGTTTCGCGAAATTCAGCAAACGGGCTCTTCAACGGTTTCGATCACGGAAAAAGTGGCGGACGCGGAAAAAAAAGTGGTTTGGAAAGGAGTGCCGTTGCTTGCGATTCCCGGGACGCACGAACGCAGAAGCAAGGGCATGACGAACATCATTCAAATTCTTGCGGAAGCAGGCTTATTGATCAACGTGCACGCGCGTCAGATTCTTTTGGAGAAGGACGGGGAGCGAGTATGCGTGCAGGGCATGCAAGGCGTTCCCGAGGAGTACGTGCGCAAGACCTTGCAAGCCGCTTCATTCACCCCGGAAAAAAACGCGTTTAATCTGCTGGTCTTCCATCAGAGTTTGCGGGAGCTGCTTCCGTTCGAGAAAGAGGATTTTATTTCTCTTCAAGAGCTTCCCGGAGGTTTTGACTTGTATCTGAATGGCCATATTCATTGGAATGTCGATCAAGAGAAAAACGGGAGACGGTTAATCGTTCCGGGTAGCACGGTCATTACGCAGATGCGCAAGCGCGAGGAACAACCGAAAGGGTTTTACGTGTTTGATACGCGGACGCGGGAAGCGCGGTTTCATGAAATCAATAGCCGGCCGTTCCATTTTATAGAGATTTCGTTCGAGAACGCGTCGCCTCATGCGGTGATTGACGCATTGGATACGCGTTTGAAGCCCCTGGCCGAAACGCATTCCGGGAGAAAACCGTCCGTTCGGTGCATCCTGAAAGGGTCTTTAGATAAAGGATTCGTTTCCTCGGCCGTTGACGTCGAGCCTTTGGAAGCGAAGTACGGTTCGCAGTTGCAATTGTATATAGAGAAACGCTTCGAATCCAAGGAATTGAAGGAGAAAATTGGTTTGCTGCGGAAACTGCGGGAGGAAAAAAAGGGGGCCAGGGAATTGGGAATGGAGTGGTTGCGTCTGCGTTTGAAGGAGAACGGCGTGGAGATGGAGGACGCGGAAGCCGTGTTCGATTTGCTGGCGGAAGGCGATTTGGACGAGGCCGAGAAACGGATTTAGCGCTTGGGTTCAATGTGAATGACCACATCTTTCACCGCGGGAACGCGTTTCTTTAGACGTTCTTGCAAGTGATGCGCCAGGGCATGCGCTTTGGAAACACTCTTGGCTCCGTCCACCTGCATTTCGAAATCCAAATAAATTTTTCCGGCGACTTGCCGTGCACGCAGTTTCGTGTATCCCCTGACGCCAGACGTGGAGCGAATGATTTCCCTCAGTTTTTCAAGTGTTTCGGGCGAGGGACTCGTGTCCACGAGTTCACTGAAACTCTTCTGTCCGACGCGGAACGCGGGTTTGACGATGAAATAAGTGATGGTGAGGGCGGCAATGGGATCCGCCAGCGGGTAACCCATACTCGAGAACAGTACGCCGACTACCGCGACGCCGTTTTGTAGTACGTCAGCAGAATAATGCGCTCGCGTGGCTTCCAGCAGCAAACTCTTATGGCGCGGGACGTGTTTGTTCAAGTACCGGACGAGAAGAATGTCGAGGGCAATGGTTCCCAGTAGTACCGCGAGCTCGAGTCCCGTAATGGATAGGGCGGTGGGGGATAGAAGACGTTGAACGGCTTCGTACGCAATGTATAGTGCGGTCAAGAAAATGAACGAGACGACTGCGAGGCTGCTCACGTGCTCGAATTTTTCGTGTCCGTAGGGATGTTCGGCGTCAGCGGGTTTCTCGGATTCCTTGAGCCCAAAAAAGGCGATGAAGCTGGCCAGCAAGTCGAAAATGGAGTCGATGAGCGTGGCGAATACCGCCAGGCTTCCGGTAATGAGCGCCACGAAGAGCTTGGCGAGAATGAGGAGCAGGTTGGCGGCAACCGTGAGACTGATGATGCGGAGTTTGGGTTTCATGTCCCTTCAAGGATAGCTGCGGTTAATGACGCGCGGGAACGGTACGGTATCTCGAATGTGCTCCAATTTCGCAATCCAACGCAGCAATCGTTCGGCGCCCAAACCGAATCCGGAATGGGGGACGGACCCGTACCGTCGCAGATCAAGATACCACTCGTAGTTATTCGGGTTTTGGCCTTCCGTTCGAAGGCGCGCCTCCAGTTTTTTCACGTCGTCTTCGCGCTGCGATCCCCCAATGATTTCCCCATATCCTTCAGGGGCAAGGCAGTCATTGCATAACACGGTTTTCGAGTCCTCCGGGTCTTCACTCATGTAAAACGCCTTGATTTTCTTCGGAAAATGCGTGACAAAAATGGGCTGGGCTTCCTTTTCCGTCAATAATCGTTCTTCTTCGGCACCCAAATCATGCCCCTCCTTGATGTGACTGCCTTTCTCACGCAGTAATTCGACCGCGTCATTATAACGCAAGCGCTTGAACGGAGTTTTTACTTTCAGTAATTCCGCGGGATCGCGGCCCAATGCACGCAATTCTTCGCTGCTCTTCTTCGCCAGATCGTGGCATACAAACGTAACGAGTTCTTCCTCGAATTTCAACAAGCCGTCCAAGTCCATGTACGCCTCCTCGCCTTCCACGTGCCAATACTCGGCGAGATGGCGCACCGTACGACTTTTTTCCGCGCGAAACGAAGGGGTGATGGCATAGACTTTCTCCAACGAGTAAATGAGCGCTTCCAAATACAACTGCGCGCTCTGCGAAAGAAAGGCTTTTTTCCCGAAATAATCGAACGTAAACAAGGTGCTTCCCCCTTCGCACGCGCCGCTGACGATGATGGGCGGCGTGGTCTCGAAGTACCCTTTCTTTTTGAAGAGGAGGCGAATGCTTTCCAGCATCTGCGCCTTCACTTTCATGACGTGCGTCTGTTGCTGGCTGCGGATCCATAAATGCCGTATATCCAACAAGAATTCCGTGCTTTTGTCTCGACTAATCGGAAACGGTTTGGCGGAATGCCGTATACGGAAATCCAACGCACGCATTTCAAAGCCTCCGGGTGCCCGGCGGTCTTTTTGAACAATGCCTTCGGTTTCAACATGCGCTTCCATGAGCGCTTCTTCAGCTGCTCGCATGGATTCATCGGATACGCGGTCTTTCTTGACGGCTACTTGAATGATGCCGCTGGCATCGCGGATGACAATAAACGCAACACCGCCGGAGGAGCGCTTGCGGTGCACCCAACCGCGCACGCGCACCTTTTTTTCATGTTGACTCTCGTGAAGTAAAGACGCAATCGGCTGGAATTCCATGCAATACCCCTCGCACGTTCTAGCATCGCCAACCTTAAATATACTTCCGGCTCTTGCATTCGTATGGCCGATCTGTCGGGGTGGTCTATAGCGTACTACGCGTACTTTGCGTTGGGTTCCGTGGCCTTAGGCTACCTCTTATTACGACTCACCTACCCCGAAGTGCGCTTGTTCGACTTGAACCTGAAGATGGGGGTTTCCGCCATATCCGGTTTCCTGATCGCCATTGCCGCATTCATCGTCGACTACGTATACAACAGTGCGGACGTGGTGACGCGCCAAGGGCTCTTTCCCCTGGTGTTCTTTCTCCTCATCATTGGCGCGTTCGGCGTACTCAAACTCTATTTTTTGATTTTTCAAAGCAATTTTTTGACGGTGGGCATTCCCATGGCCTCGTCATCGATTGCATTCGTTCCCCAGCACCGCGAATCCGAACCGGCGCATCACGAATCCAAACCGGCATCGGATTCGCACGAATCGCATAAACCCGAACTGCGTTATCGCAAAGAACGCGAGACGAAACCCGTGCATGCATCATCTCCCGTCGCGCCGCTTCATCCGGCTGCGCCGGCTATCGCGAAACCCGTTCAACGCAAAGAACCCGAACCCTCTCCCGAAACGCCATTGGATTTGGATCTGACGCGCGTCATGCGCACCGACTCCTTCAAACCCGTCCAACCCCAAAAACCATCTGAAAAAGAAAAGGAACTTCAACGGATGTCTCCGGCGGAGCGCCTGAAACGCGTTCAAAAGGAAAGCGTTTCCGAATCCAAGCCGCCCGAGCAAGTCCCACCCGCATCTCCCGCGCCTTCCCATCCCGCCGAACGCGCGAAACCCGTTCCTGAAAAAATCGTTCCGAATCACGCTCTCCTCCCACCTGCTCGAACGCAGGACGTGCTTCCTCCCCGGGAACAAAAACCGTTAGATAAAGAAGCCAAACGAAGACAAATCATTTTGAAACTCAAGCAAGAAGAATCCTATATTGAACCGAAAAAAGGCGGGATGCTGACCGGTTTGTTTTCCATGCTTCAAACGAAATCAAAACCGAAGAAATTAGTGGAAAAACCGTTGACGATCCTGAAAGCGCCTTCCAAAGAACCGTTGCGGTTGCACGGAATGGGGCCCTTGCCGCGCAAAGAACTTTCTGCTGCACCGAAGACGCCGCACCCGCAAGAATCCGGGGGCCATCTGGCGACGATCACGCGTGTCGTGGAAGAAGAACGCGCCAAGAAACAGAAGACGCGCGTCGAGCCCATCCAAACCTCGTACAAGGAAATCATGGAACCGAGCGTCATCCCGTTGAAACCAGAAGGAGGAAAGTCCAGCAAGACCGAACGCACGCGCACCGGACAATTACGCGAAATCACGGCGGACGATTCTCAAGAGTCTCCGAATGCCCAAGAAAATCCGGAGCCGCATTCCTCGGACGATATCATCATGACGGTTCACGGACCGCGCCGCATGTATTCCGAGCGCCATGAACCGGCGCCGCCGACCGAGGAAGACGAAATGGCGGACGCCCTCGTGTCCGGAGCGCCCGAAAAAACGGCTCCGAAAATGGTGCGCCGTCGATACATGTCCTCTCAAGGTACGGACTCGGATGACGTCAGCGTGATCGCGAATCGGGAAACGGCCCGCAGTGAAAACTTCGATAGTATCGTCTCGGATGTTTACTCGCAGCTCAAGGACTCGGAGCGCAAAGGAGGCTTGAGGAATAAACTGTCGGTGAACGCGCCGTCGAAGGAGAAGGCCGCAGCCACAGAGCCCGCGGCCAAGCTCTCGTTTGAAGATCTGTTGCCTGAAAAGAAGGAGGAAAAAGCAAGGGAAAAGCAGTCGGAAGTATTTCAACAATTGCGCGGGATGGCCGATAAGAAAGAATCGGATATCGCGTTCGTGAAAATGGAGGCCAACAAATCCATGGGGTGTCCGACGTGTCACGCGCAAAACTCGCGCATCATTTTCTGCCCGTATTGCGGTAAAGGCTTGTGCGCGAACTGTAGTCCAAAAATCAAGCCGCACCCCGATCACTTCGTGTACGCGTGTCCGAATTGCAAGGAAGACATTGAGGTCAAGAAAAAGGTGAACGTGTCCGCATGAAGGCCCAAACCGCTTTAGAGTACGTGTTCTTGATCGGAGGAGCGATGCTGTTTATCGTTCTCGTGTTCATGGTGACGCGCACGAACTTGTTGGGTAGCGCGGAGAACGAGATCGATTTGACGTCTCAGGAAGTGGAAGAGTTTCTGGATTACATTCCACAGGCACCGAACGGTTCCGCGGTTCCGTCTGATTTTTTCGAGGTATCCCCTCCAGCCCAGCCGCCGACTCCCGTGGAACTATTAGATTGCGAGATGGCAGATGGCGATTATTGGGCGGACGATGTACGCTATGTGTTAACACGGAACATCGCTTTTGACGGATCAGGAACCTCGTCTTCGTGCATTACGCTGCAAGGAACGAATGTGGAACTTGATTGTACCGGTCACACGATTTCGAATGGCGCCGCCGGATCCTATGGAGTTCGTGCCCAGATCGGGGATTCGATGACTATACGGGGTTGCACGATTGAAGGTTTTAATGTCGACGTATCCGTTGTCAACGTGGACAATAGTTACGTAATCAGTAATACGTTGAATTCATTTTCTCTTGCCGGAATCGACGTGACGGGCGGCACGAACGCGCGAGTGGAAGGTAATGCGATTGATGGAGGCGGGTCGGGAAACGAAGGAATCTTCGTCGACGGAAATAACCAAATGGATTTGATTTCTAACACGGTTCAAAATGTTCCAACGTGCTCTTCTATTGATAATACCCCTGATCTCACCGCAACGGGAAACCAGTTCTCCGGTTGCACTAACGCGGGAGCCGGTATCGGTTTTCTTATCAAATCAGGGGCGACCAACGCAGAGCTTCTTGTGAATACCATTACGGCGAGTGATATAGGGGTTCAGTGCGATACGTGCACCGGCCTACGACTTCTAGCCAACGACATTTCAACGAATGCCTTTGGGATTAAGTTCTGGAAGGCGGACAGCGCTTGGGTTCAAGCGAACGCCTTGACCGACAACACGCAATTCGGCGTTTATTTGGATGCGGTGGGTCTAACGAACGATAATTGGTTCCAGGACAATGATTTGACTGGGTATGGAAATTGTGCGTTTTACTTGTGCGGGGATGTGACCGGCGGTTGCAACGAAAACGATTGTCCTTCCGACATTCAAGGATGCACCAACAATACCGTTATGGGCAACAACAACGACCCGATGTTCTGCCGAAGAGGTAATCCGTAATGAATGCCTCGTTTGAGATAGAGTTTTCGAGTGCGAAGCACGCGAAGCACGCGCTCCAAGTCATTAAGAGCGACCAGAGCAGTAAAGTGGTTTTAAGCGTGAAAGCAGCGCCTAAAAACCCGAAAGCTATATATTGCCGTATCGAATCCCATTCTTTTGCCGCCCTCCGCGCCCGCGCGACCTCGTTGTTGCGCGATGTGAAGATTGCGCGGGATACGTTCGCATTCATTGAAAAAGGATGAAAAGGTGAAAACCCCCATGAAAAAACGCAAAAAATCCGTCCGGAAAGCCCGCATTCAACATCAACGCGCCGATTCCTACGCTGCTCCAAGCGGAGGCCGGGCATTCATGAGCCACCGGCTTAAAGTGTTCTTGGTGCTGGAGTTGTTGGCGGTATCGGTGTTAGTGGCTATTGCATTCGGATACTTCTAAATGCATCACCTGATGCACTAGTGCCGGAGCCGTTCGCCCCTCTAATATTTGAACCCCTTTTTTTCTCGTTTTTGCTTTACTTATTTCAAAATGCAGCACGTGCTGCATTATGGCATTTTCCTCGTGCTTATTAACCTTTAGTTACGTATGCTATTCGGGTTTGTTTTCTCGCTATTTTTGCTTTTGCTTAAACCCCGTAATCGACGAAAGCCGAAATTAATAAAAATTAGGTTTTTAGAGGGAGAATTCCTGAAAAAGAGACAGGTTTACGTCTCTACGGATATCCCTTTTCGTCAATTGACAGGGAGCAAAGGAAATGTTTAAATAGGGGAGAAAAACCATCTGCTACGCGCGGAGCAAGATGCACCCACTCTCTGCAGGAAATTCATTTTTTTATGTGCTGCAGAAAAGCGTTATGCGAATAATAGGCATGTGTTGGTTTTGATGACGCAACGCTTTTTGAGTGGAAAGTTTTGTTACGCTCACAGCACGGGTGCCTCCCGCATCGGTGAAGCGGAAAGTGACGGAGAAGATCTTTGAAAAATAGGGTCTTCAGCAACATGAATCTCGAGGTGAGATTTTGTGAGAAGCCTGAACGTAAAAAAAGTAGCTGCGATTGCGAGCGGCATGGGTTTGCTAGGAGCCGCGTTTGCAGGAGCAGTTAGTGTAGACTCAGGTCTGAGTTCCTTCCCGTTCTTTACGAACGGCGAGCCCAACGTGAAAATCGCGGTGGGTACGAACGCAGCGGCGTCCGATGGAGTGGTTGCAGCTAACATTGCAGCCATGATCGGAAACCTTGCGTACAAGGACCAGGCAGTAACGGTCTTGGGTATCGACCAGCTATCGTGCAACGGCGGCGCGGGCGGATCCGGTTCGTGCGATCTCTCTAACAAGAAGGTCACGCTGACCGTGACGACGCCGGGCGTAAACCCTGCATCTGCTTTCAGCATGCAGGCGTACGTGAACGACAACGTCGACTTTAACCCGGACACCACGAGAAATACGACCACGTCCTTCTCGACGACGAATACGTCGTTCAACAGCCCGGTTGGGCCGAAGGTCATCACGAAGGACAAGACACCGGTGCTTTCTCCGCATGGAGACCTTGCCAGCGATGGAAAAATCGCTTACTCCAAGGGCTCTACGAACACGAAGGAAGAGCAGCGCGTCTATGCTCTCGCGAAGGTTCAATACGACGAAACGTCGAAGAGCCTGCAGGCGAAGGAAGCTAAGACGGGTTATGAGGCCATCTTTACGGACCCCATCCCCCTCTGCTTGGATACCTCAAAGAGCTATGCGAACTGTGCGGACAACGACAAGGTCACGAAGAACAATGTGCGCATCACCTTCTTGGGTGAAAAGTGGACCATTATGGAAGTCACTGCCTCTGGAGCCGGTGCGTCGCAAGTCATTCTCGGAAAGGAGATCCAGCATAAGGATATCATGCGCGTCGGTGATTCGGCAACCACGCCGGACGGATTTACCGTGACGCTGGTCGACTTGTCAGGATTTGGTTATGGAGCTAACGCGTTACCGCGAGTTTCGTTCACCATTACCGACTCCAACGACAACTTGATCAAGCAGATCACCGTTGATGAAAACGCGACCTCCACGACCGTCTCTGAAGCGAACAACTTGGTCATTAAAGTGAACAGTGCGTTCCCAGGAGCGTTCGCGAAGGAAGCGTATGCGGATGTCTCGCTGTACTCCAACAAACTGGACATCACGCACAACCAGGAAGTGTCGGGTGGTGACAGCCACAAGAACTGGAAGGCAATGATCTGGGGAGCTTCAGTAGGCTCTTCGGAAGGAATTGCCCGCATCCAGATCTTCAACGATGTCGACCAAATCTACAAGACTCCGATCGCCACGTCGTTGAACCCCGGCGAATCCATTGACATCATCAAGGGATTGGCTGGATTCAAGTTCAACTACCTCGGCTTGGAGGATGTGGACTACGACTCGCTGACCTTCTCTATCCAGAAATCGCAGACACTACCCATTGCCACGGAAGTTGCAACGGGTAATATGACCGCGGTTATTGAGGACTTCGTTCTCATCCAATCTGGAAAGAGCAATGCGTTCCAGCTACAGAAAAACGTGGACTCCGTCTACGTTAAACTGTCGGAATTCAACACGACCAGCGGCATCCAGGGTACCGTATACTATTACGACTCTGGAACGGGTTGGTATATCACCAACACGTCAGCCACAGGTGGTGCCCTGAACGCCAACAACGCAACCGCTTTGCTGTACCACTACAGCAGCACGGAAAGCGCTGGAATTCAGGTAACGAACAACACGTGGAACGGAACGAGCTTTAACGACAGCGCAACCGCGACGCACAACGGAACGCTGATTCTCATCCCCGAAATTACGGAGGATGCGAACGGAACGACCGCGCAAGTGTCGGGAACCGCTGCGAGTTCGAACTTCCACTGGACGCTGCAATATGACGGCACGCTCCGCCAGTTCGTGAACACCATCGGAACGACGACGATCGACAAGATAGGCTATGACTCCCTAAATGGTTTGGGTGTCGATGCCCTTCCCACGACGGCTCCGGCTGTGGCTGCTAAAGAGCCTGGCTACACGAGTAACCGTGGAGGCATCTTCAATGCCATCTCTTCGACGTCGGCTACGTTCAGTTACCCGACGACCGTGGCGCACGCCAAGTTCACGTTGACGCAATCTGGTATTAGCGCGTCCGCGAACGAGGCCGACTACACGTTGTCCGAAGGCGACTCGCAAGACATCGGTGGCGGATACTCCATCCTCGTGAAGGAGATCACCGCAGATGCGGCAGTCGACGAAACTGTGGCAGACGAAGACGAGGAAATGGAAAATACGGGAACCGTCTCGGGCGTCTCGAACCTCAAACCCAGCGTGTCGAACGCGGCAGTTGTTACGAAACTCTCGGCAGGCAGTCCTCTCGTTGTCTTTGACACGGAGGCTGGCGACACGGCATCTCTCGTTGTAATCGGAGGTCCGGTTGTCAACTCGCATGCACAGAGAGCGGGTATCACCGTTGCACCAGGCAGCGAACCCATCGTGAAAGTGATGGGCTCGAAGGTTTACGTGCTTGGTTACACGGCTGCAGACACGCAAGCTGCAGGAACGGAACTCGTTCGATGGTTAGCGTCGAACCGTGACAGCGTCAGAGGTTAAGCAACCCTAAGAAGGGGCTCAACGCCCCTTTTCTTTATTTTTTCTTTTTCTTCTTTTTTTATTTTCCCCGAGTCTTTTCCTTCTACATAAACGCTTTTATTCTCTCCAGCGTTCTCTTTCCTTCATGCGATTCGTTATCCTGTTCCTCGCGCTTTTTGTTTTGCTTTCCGGTTGCTTAGTGAACGAGGGCGACGCCTTGCCTTCTCCGACTCCCATTGTCTCTTCCACCCCTCCTCCTTCCGACGGATTCTACCAAGGCATTCCGTATTCGAATACCTTTGACATCGTGCAAGGCTTTGTGGAAATGGAGTTGCTTTCCGGTGCGTTATCCGGAGAACCCGTGTTCGGAGACTCCCGAGATCCTTCAAAGAACCGCTTGTTCACTCTCTATGACGCCTCGTACGGTGAACTCGGCGCTTACTACGTTTGGACGAAACGCATGCCCGCGCCCTCAACCCCTACGACGGACTGTATTCCTTCCGACGTCTTTTTCGGCGACATCCCTCTTCCTTCGGAATTGCGCCTTTCCGAAACGCATACGTTCCGAATTCCCGTGCGGTATGCTGAAGGCACGTGTCCAGACTCCGAATTCATTGATTCGGTGAATGTTTCCTTATTCGAGGGTAACCGGTTTATCGATGAAATGATGATTTCCCAGTTGGATTCCGGGGACACGGCGACGTTGAAATGGACTCCTGACGTGGATGGCGTTCATGAATTGACTGCGAGGCTTTCCACGCCTCAAGGCCAACTCCGTTCCAATGACGAGGTCGAATTAGAGCTTTCGGTGCTTCCCTTGGGCGTGATTCAAGAGTCGCACGAATGGCTTTCCATGCGCGTCGACCGCTCCAATCGGCTCGCACAGAAGTTCGACGTGGCGAGTACGGTTCGCATCAAGAGCATTGTGCTTCGAGTGCGCCGTCTTTCCGAGAATCCGGCAGGCGAATTCACGGTTCAGATACGGCATGACGCCTTAGGCAAGCCGTCCGGCAGCGTATTGTTTGAGGCGCGTCGCGGTATGGTGATACTTCCCAGCGATTTTGGGGACGCGCGGTTTGGTTTCCCGACGGATTCAACGCTTCCGAAAGGAACGTATTGGATCGTGGTGATGGGCGCGAATTCGTTGACGCCTTTCGAGGTCATGACCCTCAACCTGTCGTACCCCGGTAGTTTGCGCACGATGGGGGATATTTCGACGCCTCCGCAAGTCGAGGACTGGATGGTTTCGGATTCCGCGTTATATTTCGGGCTCTCGGGGCTGCCCGCATGAATCAGAGCCGGCGCAATTCTCTAGCGGCCTCGCGCGGTTCTTTCGAGTTCACGATAATGCCTCCTCCGAGTTCGAGCCCGGCCCAATCGCTTCGCCTCGGAAACAGCTCGACGTGTGCCTGCAATGGCGTGCGCTTCGGGCTTTCGAAAAAAAGAACGTTGTACGAATCCGATATCGTCTCCAGTTTTCGAATGCATTGTTGCAGCGTCTTCATCAAAACGCGCGATTCCCGTTCGGCGTAATCCATTAAGGAGGGCACGTTTTTTTTTGGCACGATCCACATTTCGTATGAAAAGCGCGAAAAGCTCGGGCACCATACGTACGCCCAATCGTTTTCGAAAACAACGTTTTGTTTTTCCTCTTTGATTTTCCGGATCAAGTGACCGGCATGCCGCGTTTCGTTTTCGACGAGTTGCGGTACGAACGGCAGCGAAATGATTTGCGCGTGTTCGTGTTCGATGCTCGCCCCGGCTTTCCGCCCGTGGTTTTTGAACAACAGCACGTGTTTGACGTGTTTCCTTTTTTTCAGCGCGTGGTATCGGTGGGCGTACGCCTCGTAGACCCGAGCCAATTCCTGCGATGAAAACGAGGGAAAGTAACGGCCGTGCTCGTCGTTCTCCACGATGACTTCATGTTCTCCGTAAGCGGGCGCGCGTCCGTTTCGAAAGGGACGATATGTTTGAGGGCTCACGAGCCCGAACGCATTCCGAAACGCCCGGACATTCCATTGCGCGGGATTCGGTAGGGCGAACGTGGTTGGCGGAGTCGTATGCTCGGCGCCGCGACAGAACGGACACGCCGCTTTTTTTCCAAATACTCTCGGTCGTTTGGAGCGTCCACTGGCCACCAACACGACCATATTTTTCGTCTGTTCTTTTCGGAACTCCTGGACCATGGACTCATTCCTTTATCCGACAAGCGTTTATAAAGATATTTTCATTAATCGCTTTCGTTGTCTCATGCACACCTTGAAAGAAGAGCTCAAGCGCCTTGGCTTTCGGCAAGTCTATTCCGGTCCGGTCGAGGCGCTGGATGACCGCGAGTGGGAACTGTTCAATATGGATGGCCGTTCCGTCAAGCTGCACGATCACGTGCTGGCCTTCGTGGGCCCGACTCAACCGGATGCCGACGATTTTGCAGAGGAACTGAATGCGGCCGTCGATTCGCTTCTGAAACGCGAGAAGCAGCGCGGCCGAACCCGAGTCTTCGATGCGTTGGTCTCGTTGACCGACGTGTTCGGTTTCGAGCGTTCGTGGGCGCTGGTGCTCGCCCTTCGGAAGAACTAATCATTTCCGGATGCGCCGTTCCCAGATTCTCTGCAGCGCGTCTAACGCGTCTTTGATTCCCTGGTGCAAATCGCCGTAGTTCCGGTGTTTCAAGCGCGAGGGATTCGCATATACCTCTTCCCCGTCGACGCGCAAGCGACCCGCGACCTCATACTCTTTGCGATGTTTCCCTTTGCGTTTGCTTTTCACGTGGAGCTGCACGTGGCCTTCCCCGCCGACGCGCTTCAATAATTTCCGGGCTTCTTCCTCGATGGATCGCTTCGAAAATTTGCCTTCTTCTTTAAGGCCCACGATGGTCACTTTCGATTCGGGTCGCGGCGCCAGCATCTGAATGACTTCGTGGAAACCGATCAGGCCCTTGAGTTTCCCCTGGTCGATAACGATTAATGGGATGCACTCGTTTCGCATTCTCAGTTTTTCGGCGGCTTCGGCGAGCGAATCCGTGGCCGCGATGTAATCCGTGTCTTCGAGCGCGCTCATCACGTTCTGAACGCGCTCCTTTTCCACGTCCATCTTGGCTCGGACGGTACGCGAGCGATCGGATTGATGCAGGTACGGCTTGACGTTTCGCACCATGTCGAGTTCGGAGAATTTTCCAACCGCTTTTTTTCCTTCGGTGACCACGAGTTGTTGGAGCC
Organism: Microcaldota archaeon; assembly: GCA_018819225.1. Lineage (GTDB taxonomy): Archaea > Micrarchaeota > Micrarchaeia > Norongarragalinales > SBBD01 > JAHJQN01. Next base: position 203,739 of record JAHJQN010000003.1, on the reverse strand, counting down.
GGTTCCTCGTCATGAGCCGATTCGCCTGATCGATCGTGCTGTCTTTGTCAATCGTGTACGCGGGCGTCATCACGTCCCGTACCTTACTCGTTTTAAGTTCGGCGTAGGATTCCGCAAGTTCCAGAATGTTCTTTTTATTCAATATGCCCCTGACGCGCATCCTCTCGTCCAATACGGCGGCTCCTTCGATTCGTCCTTCGGCAAATTTCTGCAGAATATGGTCGTCGTTTAATGGTTCGTACATCACCGTCCCTTTTCGGGCAACGGTGGCCGCTTTCGTGGCGCGGGCATCTCCCGTGTACCATACGAGCTGGTTCGCCGTGATTTCTCCGGCGTATTTTCCTTTCCGCGTCATGATCAGGAAATCGGTTTCCTTCAGGTATCCGATGGCTTTACTGAGGGATTCGTTTTCTTCGACACAAACGGCCGTCTCTATTCGCATGTTTCGCACCCCGCTCCTTGCACGCGGCGCGCTTTTATTAACGTTGCCTCCATGCGTTGGCCGTACGGTTCCGGTTCCGTTAATAATTCTTGTCCGCGTATTCTTTCGTTGATGGAATTCTCGGATTTTGCGCCGGCCAGCAGTCTCGTTCAAAAAGAGACGGTGAGTCAGCAACAGCTTCGGGCATTCCGGAAATACGCTTCGGAAGTGGGGGAGCGCGTGTTGCGCCAGTCCTCTGTTGTCTTGGTCCACCATTTTGATGCCGACGGCCTTTCGGCTGCCGGGATCTGTCACCGGGCATTAACGGAAAAAAAGGTTTTGTTTCGAACCGTGGCGCTGAAGAAGATGGATCCGAACGCGATCCGCACTCTTTCGGAGGCGCCGGAGCCTTGCCTGTTAATCTGTGATTTATCCGCGGGCTTTCTCAAGGATTTGGCGCGTATTGCGCTCGCCCCTAAGATGGTTGCCATTCTGGACCATCATCCTCCGGAGGAAGACGCGCTCCCGGATTCATTGCATCTCGTAAACCCGCATCGGTTCGGCATGGATGGCGCTCATGACGCCTGCTCGGCTTCCACTGCTTTTTTTGCGTTTAGTGCTCATGTTCCCGTGGCAGCCGCCAAGCACATGGCTCAATCCGCTCTCGTCGGCGCCGTGGGAGACGTGCAGGATCGCGAAGGCTTGGTGGGCGCGAACCGTTTGTTGCTTCAACAAGCGCAGAAGCTCGGTGTGGTTCGCGTCGAGAATGACTTGCGTATTTTCGGTCGCGTTTCGCGCGGCCTCGTGTCGTTTATCAGTTTTTGTTCGGAACCCCTTCTTCCCGGCCTTTCCGGTTCCGACAAACAGTCCGCATTGTTTCTCTTCCGACACGGCATTCCGTTCGTGGAATCCCGGAATGGCGAGCGCAGGTGGCTTCGGTACAACGATCTCTCGCATGAACAGCGTTTTACTCTCCGAGGCGCGTTGATCGCGTACGGTGCGGGGCGCGGCGTTCCCGAGAAAGAACTCAAATCGTTGTTGGGTCCGGTTTATTTGTTTCCGGACGAGGATTCCGCGAGCGAGTTGTTCGACGCCTATGAGTTTTCGACGCTGTTAAATGCGTGCGGCCGTCACGACCGACCGGATTTAGGCGTGGCTTTGGCGTCCGGAAATCGTTCCGTGTTCGAGGAAGCCAAGCGCATGCTTCGACAGCACCGGCTCGCCATCCGGAAGGGGATTTCCTTTGCCAGACGCCATGCAGAGGACATGGGCGCATTCTATTTTTTGGACGCGCGTTCGCATATCCCGGATTCCGTGATCGGCACGGTGGCCGGCGCCTTCTTTAATTCGGGTGCCGTCAAACAGGTCAAGCCCGTGATTGCGTTCAGTATGGATGATAACGGCCTCGTCAAAGTCTCTTCGCGCGCGTCCAAACCCTTGATCGAGAAAGGAATTCACCTCGGTCGCGTCATGCAAAACGCTTCTTTGAAAGTGAACGGCTATGGCGGCGGGCATTCGATTGCGGCGGGCGCGTCCTTTTCCTCCTCGGCTGAAAACGAGTCCGCGTTCCTGCTTGCATGCCAACAAATCATAGCTAGCCAACTGCGTTCTGATCCGGTTCATGCGTGAACCGCCAACGGCTTTTTCCGCACCTCTTTTATTCATATACTCCTTAAGTACGTACTGCCTTTGGTGGCTGCCTATGATCTCCGGTGTTCCAGCGTCCGTACTCGTCGTTCTTGAGCTCGCTTTCTCGATCGCCGTTTCTTGGGTATTGGGAAAGATTCTCTTCATCATCTTCTTACGTATTGCCAAGTCGTTTACGGAACGCACGAAAACCACTCTGGACGACCGCATTATCGCATCGTGCGAAGGACCCCTCGAGCTCAGTGTCATCGTCTTCCTCACGTATCTTTCTTCATCGTATCTGACCCATCTTTTCGAGGTCTCCGACTGGATCGCCCGATATAGTTTGGCCGTCGGCATTCTCTTGGTCTCCTTCCTTCTTTCCAACATCATGGGTGCGTTCCTTCGCTGGTATTACGAGGAGGGAGCCCGGAAATACCCGCGCGGGATCGACACCTCTTTTCTTCCTTTGCTGCGAAAGATATTGAAGGTCACCATTCTTTTTTTCGGCGTCCTCATTGCCATGGGCACGCTGGGACTCGACATCTCCGGCCTTCTGACGATGACGGGGGTCATTGTCCTCGTACTGGGTCTGGCCTCCCAGGAGACACTGGCCAACTTTTTCGCGGGCCTAGCCCTCCAGCTTGACCGTCATGTCCGGTATGGGGATTACCTCCGGTTCGTCAACGGAGATGTGGTCCAGCTCAAGCGCATCGGATTTCGTTCCAGCGAATTCGTGGACTCGGACGGTAGGCAAGTGGTCATGTCTAATTCGGAGTTTGCCAAGCAGCGCATTACCGTCGTCGGCGTCAAAGGGAGACCGGCCGCCGTTTCCGTGACCGTCGAATTGCCTAGACGTTTCCGGCCCGAACAGTTCTCGCAATTTCTTGAGCGCCAACTCGCCCGCCGAAAGCCGGAATGGCTGGCCGGATCGTCCGTGTCATTTTCCGTGGAGCGAGTCGGCGAAAGCGTCTCCGCCATCTCCTTCGTCCTGCAGACCTCGGATTTCTCGAACGCGAATTCCGCGAAAACTTTCGTGGAGGCGGCGGCCCTCCTGTTCGTGCAATCCCGTAATCGTTGACGGAAAATTACGGCGCGCGCTGGAAGCGGTACCTTCCCCGATATTCTGCAGGGATTCCCAGTCGATGGAACGTGACTTGACACACGCGTACCCCGGGAATCACGTACAACGTTCCAGGGGAAACGTTGACGATTTCAAGGACTTGCACGTTGTCCACGCCGGGTTGAATCAAGCTCGATGATACGTGCACCATGAGCCCCATGCGTGCGAACCGGCTTCTTCCCGTAATGCGTCCGGCGAGCGAATGGGATAGCTTCAAGGTCTCCTTCGTAATCCCCAAAACAAATTCGTGCGGTGGTAATTCCATGCATTCGCCTTTCTTCAAGACCACCCGTTTTCCCTTATATTCCGCCTTTTCCTCGACGCGCAGGCTTTTTGGCTCGAAGACTTTAAACTCGTTCCCGAGCGTCAAGTCGATGCTGCACGGTCCCACGTTTTCTTTTCGAAACGGCGTCACGCGTATTTCTTTTTTCCGGATGGCTTGCAGGATTTCGGTTCGGGATAGCATGCTCATCTTCCTTCCTCGCAATCGATTCCGAAGCGGCACGTTCGCGTGCAATCGTTGACGGTATCCGGTCCGCTTCCGTACGGATCGTATTGATACCCTCTCGGGCAACCGCATTCGGATCCGTTCAGCACGAGCTCTCCGTCGGGATTGCAATAGTACTTGTCCGTTGACAACGAGCAGTCTTCGAGTAGCGTTCCGTCCGCGCATCCCTTGTAACATCCCCGGGTAATGGGGTGGCAGCGCTCGCCTTCCCAGCAACCGCATGCTTCACAATCCACTTCCAACGCGACGCCGTTCCCGGTTTCTCGGCATTGCCGCAAATCCTCGTTGCATTCTCCGAGAGCGGTCCCGTCTTCACAAAATACGTTGGGAGTCGGTGTTCCGGCATCCGGGGTTGGAGTGCCCGTTGAAATCCCGAACACGTCGGTTGGAGAGACGGCGCTGAACGTCGGCTGTCCCGTCATATTCTGGAAATCCGGTATCTCGGGCGACGCGCCTTTCATGTAATAATATCCGGCTCCGATGAGCACGACGATGCCGGTCATGTAGACGATCAGCATGAGCGCCAGATTGCCTTTCATACGCAGTGGACTACGCGATTGTTCTTTAAATGGTTTTGCCGTCCTCTGTTTTTTTCCCATCCCCTTTTCCTTCCTCGAGTTCATCCACGGCAGTCGGCGTTCCCTCTTCCGGGTCTTTAATGGGGTGTGGTGAGCGGTTTCGACGTCGGTATTCCTTTAACGCGACGTATAACGCCACCGCAATAATCAAGATAATGATAACGAGGGGCGCGGTTTTTGAAAACGAAGCCACGAACAATGCGGTTCCTCCGCGAACTTCCTCACTCTCTTCTTCCGCATGCTCCTCCTTGTGTTCTTCCTCGCGTTCTTCTTCAGGTGCTTCGGTTCCGTGCGCCCGGCAACGCTCATCCTCTTTCGATAGGACTTCCGTATGTACGACGTTGCGCGAAGCCACTCCCGTACTTTGGCTTTCCGCAAATAATTTCATTTCGTACTCTCCTTGAGCGGGCGCGCGGATCTGGATTCCGATGGTTGCTTCTTCAGATTCTTTGAGTTCCACGAGCTCTTTATCCATTTCCGTTTCCATATCCTCGGATACGATGGCGAGCTTCAAAACATCTTCAAATCCTCGGTTGAACAGTTTCCATCTCACGAACGCGGCACCAAACTCGCAGACTTGAACGCGTTCGGGGGCCGCGCTTTCGATCTGATACTCTGGTACGGGCGAATCGCTTGCTGATCCAATGGATTCGCATACCCCGAGTGCTTCATTGCAATTATTTGAAACGCAATCCCAATCGAATTCGCATGCCGGACGAATCCAGGGAGTCGGCGTAGGCCCCATGGACGGTTCGGGTGTTGGCGTATTCGTGGGTTCTGTTGTAGGCGTTGGCGTCGCGGTCACGGTCGGTGCGGGGGTCGGCTGGGGACTTGGCGTGCCGGAGGCACGCGGAGAAACGCTCGGTTCCGTTTCGCAGACTCCCAACGCTTCATTGCAATTATACGACGGGCAATCCCAGTCGTATACGCAAGCCGGTCGTCCCGTGGGGGTCGCTCTCGGTATCGGAGTCGGCGTACTCGTTGGCTCGTGCGTGGGCCGCGGCTCGTACGTTGGACGATGCGTAGGATACGGCGCGGGGGCGAACGTCGGTTCCGGGAAGCAATTCTGGGCCATTAACGTCAATGGAACGGTTTTTTCCGCTTGCATGCACGCGGCGGTTCCCACGGCCTTTATTTCCACGTCGTAATTTCCGGCCAGCTCGGGTACGGTCACGCGCGCGTTCACCGTTTTTTGTTCGCCTGCCTGCAACTCGAATTCGTTTTCCGAGAAAGCGGTCGCGAATCCATGCATCTCATTTAAGTAAATGGTGACGGTTTCGGATTGAGGATTGGATATCGTAATGGGATAAGACGCGCTTTCCGTTGTGCATGCGGTTCGGGCATTCGGGCTCGCATCCGCATGGATTTCCAGACACGCGTTGACTCGCAGGATCGCTTGCGTGCTTCCCCGGTCGTGTTCCGTGCTTTCCGCAACCGCTTTGACGCTGTACGCGCCAATCGGTGTTCCGCATGCGGGCGTTATCGCGGCTTGAAATGCCCGTTCTTGTCCCGCGGGTACGTACACGGGCGTCGTAATATAGTCCGAAAAATAGTTTTCAAGGTATTCGATCTCCAACTCGTAGACTTCGGGAACGGATCGTTGGTTGTGAACCCGGCCTTGAAATACGGCTTGCTCTCCCACGCACCCGTTCCATTCCGCCGGCTCGATTAGAACGGTTACCGCATCAACCATTCCGGATGCAATGACTAGTGCAAGAAGGATACCGATTCTCATACTGTTTTTCCTCTTCAGGAATCCGCGGATTTTTCCGGTTCGTCGTTGATCTCGAGCGGTGCATCGTCGCTCTCGGAAACAACCGTTTGGTCTCCGAATTCATCTTCAGGCCTCCCGCGAACTTCCTCTTTGATGCTTTCCAGCGTTAACTGGCGCACGCCTTTCTCGTGCTCTTGCCTTCCTTCTTCTTCAGCCGGTTTTTCCTCCTCTTTTTCTTCGTCGGAGGGTCGTGCCGAGTAGTAAATCAGCAAGGCCATGGCAATCACGGCCAGCACCACGAGCAACTGGAACAAGCTGAAGTCCGTGTTCAACGTAATCAAGCCCGCGAACGGCATTCCGCCGCATTGCGACAGTTTCAAGTCGAACGGCAGCGAGGTTCTGCGTCCGTCGCGATGCCGCACTTCCAATACCATCGGCAAATCCTTGGCTTCGTATCCCGTGGTGTTGATCGTTGCATTGAACGTGAACGCGTCTTGAGGGTGAATGATTTGGTAAACGGGTCCGATGCGGTACGTCCAGCCTTCCGGCAAATCTTTCAGGATCCCGCTGATTCCAATATCGAATGATTCCTCGTTCGTCGCCTTGAACCGCACGCGCACGTTATTCGGCACGCCATCGGCTTGGCATTCAATGCCTTCGATTTCTTCCAGGGTCGCGTTCAACACCTCACTTTCCGGAATCACTTCCAAATTGAATGGGGCGCTGTGCGAGGTCTGTCCGTACTGCACGCGGAGTCTCGGTCGGTAGCCTCCCGGAATGGCTTGCGTGCTCTGCAAGCGGAATCGCACGATGCGCTCTTGGTATCCTGCAAGGGATACGGGCGCGACTTGTTCTGCTACGACTCCCGCGGGCAGCTCATCCACGAATAATGCGATGTTTTGTACGGGCTGTCCCACTAAGTTCTTGAGCGTGGCACTCACGATCGCGGCTCCGTTCTCCGGCAATTCTTGCACCACGATTCTTGAAATTTCCACGATGGGTCCGTTGGGCAGCGGCGTTCCGCTGTACCCTGCTCCGGTTACGGTTACGAGCAAGTTTTCCGTATCCAACAGCCGTCGGTTGTCCGAGTAGGGGTTGTAGGGCGGATAATACTCGTCACCGTATCCGTACTCGACTCCCCGGTAATTCAATTCAATGTCCGCGCTTCTTCCTCGTACCACGAGCGGTTCCGCATCCAAACTGCAATACTCTCCCTTTTCGTCCACGCGAATTCGTGCCGTCCCGCAACCCACTTCCGTGTCCGCAGTCGCAAAGTACGCGCCTTCATCCTCGTACGTGCACGAGGTTCCACAACTTCCCGTGGTGCCGCTGCATCCCGTTGCCGTCACTCTATCCCCGTTTCCGCAATCGACTTCGATTTCGTTGTCGGTCGGGGCCTGGTTCAAGTTACGGTATTCGATGGCGACGGACACGCGGTCGTCCGGACGCGCAAAGCTCTCGATTCCGATTTGACACGTTCGCGTGTCTTCATGAACCACCTTAATTTTGGTTTCCTCGCACGTCACGTCGCGAATCCTTCCGGTAACCGTATTCGTTCCCGTTTCAGAGTAATCGCATTCCACGGTGCAGCTTCCGGTACTTCCCGGACAGTTTTCCGTCACGGTCCGACCGTTACCGCAATAAATTTCCGCACCGTTTCCATAACCGTAATTGCCGTCGTAGTACGGGTCGTACGTCGGATAGTATCCTTCAAAATATATTCCTCCGCGGCTCGAGTAAAGCTTGACCGGTACCGTATACGATCCCGGGGCCACGTTCGCACGAACCGTAATCGAGGTCTGCGCGCTTTCCCCTGGGCGCAATCGAATGCGATCCGGCGAAGCACTGCCCTGCAATCCGTCCACTTCAACCTGGAACGTGTCCGCGATTCTGCCCGTGTTTTCCACGGTCATGGTCGTACTGCCGCTTCTTCCTCTTTCAAGTTGCAAACTATTTTGTAACAGCGTGGCTTCTCCGTCGTACACGTCGCGTCCGTTCCCTCCCCCGTAGCTATAATCTCCGAGTACGCACAAATCTTCCTGCACGATCACTCTCCCTTCTTTTTTCAAAACCAACAGCAAGCGCTTCTCGTACACCCCGATTTGATCCGGGTTGACGGTCAAGTAAACCGTTCGCTCGGTTCCTTTCTTGAAATTGTATAAGAACGGAGGAGTCACCTGCGCGCCAATGTCGTTGTACTGCAACTCCACGCTGTAATCCCCGTCTTGCGCATCATTCGTGATCGATATGGGTCGGGGTACGTCCGCGTTTGCATAGAAACAACCGCCCGCATCCACTCCGATTTGTCCCGAATCCAACACATCCACTTGCACGACTCCGTACGCGTCGGCGATAGGGCTGCTGGCCCGCAAATTGAAGCTGTGCGGTCCGCTGACGCCATCCGGAACGTTGACGCAGAATTCCAAGCGGTCCCTGATTTCGTGCGGCGTAATGCGGAATTGCGGCGTATTGAAGTACGCGTCATAGTCTCCCGTATACGAGAGCACGACCACGCCTTCGTTTCCCCCCCGGTTTCTGACCGAGAAATCGAAACACGTTTGCCGGTTCGGTAACGCTTCCTTGACCGGCTGGTTCACTTCAATTCCCAGGCTTCCTTCCACGTGCATCGGCAGTTCAATGCTTTGCGAGCACTGCGCACTCGTAAACGTGACGATGCCAACGGAATTGCCCGTGAAGTCTACTGGCGGGTACGCTTGCACGCTCACCAGTTGCGCTGCACCAGCCGGGATCGTGAAGCTCGAGGGTTGAACATTCAGTGTAAAGCTCGAGGACGCCCGAGTAATAATGGTCGCGCTGTCGGTTTCGTCTTCGTTGTCCACGCGAATCTCGTACTGTAACGGCGTTCGGCTGTCCCCGATATTCGGAGAGCTCACCAGCGTCGCCTTGATTTCGCACGCATCTTCTTTCTCAAGACATACGAACGCGGTGCTCACTTTCCCTAATTCGATCCGTTTACTGACTTGGGTTCCCGCGTAATCCTCCTTATCAACAATGATCTGGTACTGTCCAGGATCGAGTTCCACTTGCACTTGCCCGTAACCATCCGTAAACTCGTCGCCGTGTCCGCTGATGCTAACCGTCGCGCTCTGCAGCGCCGCTCCCGTACCGCAATCCGTGGCTTTCACGAGAAGCGTTCCCGTGGTATCCGAGGGTGCGGTTACTTTTGCTTGGGCGCTTTCACAACGCACGCCATCCAAAATCGAATCAACGGTATACGTTTGCGGGTAGCCCGCTTGTTCTTCGTACGTGCATTGCGCCGTACACGTTCCACTGGTTTCCGTTCCCGCGCAGCTTCCCTGCACGACTCTTCCGTTCCCGCAAACCACGCGCACGTTGTTCGGCATTTCCGGGAATTCATTGTAACGGATCAGTACTTGCATGGGCTCGTTGGCTCGAACCGGGTACGGGTTCACGCTCGTGGAACAATACCCCATCGAGTCCACGCACCGGTTTCCTTCCGGTTCCTGTCCGACTGGACAACCGCAGACCTGCGCATCCTTCACCAAGAACCCGTCATCGCAATAAAAGGGCTGGTTCGTTGAACACTCTCCGTAACGCGTGCCGTCGTTGCACGTAGGCACGGGCACGTTGCTGACTTCCACGCTCGTTGTGCTGCACGCCGTTCCATCCGCAATGGCTACTGCGGTAAAGCTTCCTTCCCCGGGATAGAAACACGATGCCGCACAGCTTCCCGTTGTTCCCAAGCAATTCAATGCATTGGCCTGCCGGCCATTCCCGCAGTCAACGGGCACGACGTACGGCGCATGATTCAAGTTGTAGTAATTGATTATTATCGAGCTCGAGCTTCCTTCCTGCACGTGCGAAGGCACGGCGCTTAAAGCGCATTCTGGATCCGGTTGCGGCGTCGCCGAAGGAGTCGGTACTCCCGGACTCTGCAATGTAACGACTGCGCTGTTCTGGTGCGCATCAACTGCTTCGACGCTTACCCGCAAGTTTCCTGCGTACGGGATCTCTTGCCCGGAAAACGCGGGTAACGAAATGCTTCCGATGACTTGCCCGTACGGATTCAGTACGTTGAACTGCGCATGCGGATTCGCTTGCACGTTCGTTAATTCAACTCCGTAGTTATTGTTACCGTACGCCTGGTCCCCTACCATCAACCAATACGTTCCGTCCCCGTAATAGCTGGAAGGCAGGTGCTGTTGCTCATTGACAATAATGTTTCCTTGCGCGCACGAGACGCCGCTCGCACTCGCCTGCACTTCATACCTTCCTGCACTCGAGTAATAACACGTGCTCGTACAACTGCCTCGGGTTCCGCTGCATCCGGGAACGTTTTTCACTTCCCCGTTGCCGCAATTCAATGAAACGTAATTCGGTGCCTGCGCCAAGTCCTGGTAGTAAACCGTGACCACGCTTCCTTGTCCTTCGTCAATGGTGCTCGGATGCGTCGCAATATGGCAACTGGCTTCCGCGGGTGCTTCGTTGCACGATCCGTACGAGCATCCGTTTGCGCACTCTTCGATCACTTGCGGTGCTCTCGCATGTTCGCACGCGTTCCCGGCTTCTCCGGGCTTCACGCACGTATAATCAATATAGTCCTTAACCGCGTTTCCGTTCAAACAATACGCGAGTCCCACGTATCCGTCATCGGGGCAATCCGCGTTCGAGCTGCAGTAAATCGGTACGTACGGTTCATCAACATAAACGCTTGCCGGTGAACAACTTGTTCCGCCGATATTCGCTTGCGGGTGGTACGCTTCGCCGCGTGCATTGGGATAATAACATGATGCCGTGCAACTTCCCGTGGTGCGGCTACATCCCGTTGCCGTAGCGCTTTCTCCGTTACCGCAATCAACGCTAATTACGTTCGGCGCCTGCTCCATGTCATAATAACGCGCGGTCATCACGCTCCAGTAGCCTTCGGTTATGCGCCCCGGGCTCGCGGTCAATCCGCATGACGGCTCGACGGGTACTTCGGGCTCGCAATCCTCCGCGCAGTTTAACTCGTTTTCTCCCCAGTCGCAAACCCCGTCTCCACAATACGAGTAATCGTTATCCCCTCCGTTTCCGCAATCGTACGCGCACGTTCCGCCATTCCATTCGTACGTGTCGCAAACCCCGTCCCCACAATACCCGTAATCTTGGTAATCATCGTGAATGTAAACCGTGTTTCCCGGGCAGTATAACCCTCCCGAGTACGCGTCTACGTAATACGCCCCACCTAAATCGTAATAGCACGAGGTATGCGCCACGTAGCTTCCCCACATGAAGTACGCGGTGGCGGTTCGCCCGTTACCACAATCCACGAGAATGCTTCCAGGGTAATCCCATCCGTAATAGTATACATCGACTGGAACGCTTTCGCCTTGATAACCATCGTATGCGTACACTTCGCAAAGCGCGCCTCCCCCATTATATTGCCCGCCGTAAGGAGGAAGGGGAGTCGGATCGAAAAAGATGCCGGCGCAATCGTACGCGCACGTAAACTGGTTTTCGTAGTAAGGATCGCAATACATGTCGCCGCAATACGCGTTTACGTTACCGGCAATAACGGCCAGTATCGCGAGGGTAACGAATAGCCTCAAGGTTGCGGAAGCGAGTATTTTTTTTCTGTTTCGGGTCAAACGCTTTTTGAGCGACTCGTAATTCATTTCATCGCCTTTTTTTCCGCGCTTCATGTTATGCGCGCTTCACTGGTTTCATTCCGGCATCTGCATGTTTCAGCCCTTGCGCAAACCATGGCCGACCGTTCAACCTATTTTCTTTCCACTTTCAATGGCGAGCGTCCTCCTGCTGGCGGAATTTGCTAGCCATCCACACACTATTACACCGGAACGTGTTACTACTGTACAGTTACAAGTATTTAAATCTTTGGGGAGGGGGGGCTTTGCACATATACTGGCTGTTGCACATTTAATCGATGGGCTGCACACAAAATCGGGTAGTGAGGGTAGCCGGGGCGCTTGGAGTGGTTATGAGTCTACTTCTCATAGCCGATTATGGCTAGATTCTTCATCCATAAGAAGTCGGACATGAAGTGCGAAATTGATACGGCATTTGTATATATCGCCACCGGTCGCTTGAGTGTCTTGCCCCCATATGCAATTGGGCAAACTAGCATTGCGTTGGCAACCCGCCCGCGCCTTGCACCAATCGCCAATTTGACAAAGTCCTTACAAACGTACTTGACTTCACTTTCCTCAACCTCGATAGCGGTCTTAGTCTCCCAATTATAGATATCGAAGCGGTGGTCTGAATTCTTGCCAAGGATGTTCAATAACTGGTCCCCGTCTTGCCATGCAGCACCAAGGTTGGACCTGTTTTTTGTAAGTTCCTCAAGAAGCGCCTCCTTGATTCGGGTTGAACCGTCAATATTACCAAGTGCATCGGTTATCGTCTTAACGATTGTAACGAATTTCTTATTACCCGCTCCCTTGCGCAAATAGGTTTTTACTCGCATACTAGGTGTACGCACGCGACCTACTTAAAAGGATTTTCAACCGGTTTAATTAAGCCAAACCACTTCTAGCGTTCATGGTCGATATTTTCGACCGACGGACGCGCAGTAGGATAATGTCTAGTATCAAGGGCAAGCATACAAAACCAGAGAAGGTAATGCGGAAACTGTTGCGTTCGTCCGGGATTAAGTTCTCAATCTACTCCGAGCTCCCTGGACATCCCGACATTGTTATCAAAGCCAAGAGGCTAGCGGTGTTCATTGACGGTGATTTCTGGCACGGCTGGCACTACCTGCAACGACGTAAGGCGCTTTCGTCCTTCTGGAGAAACAAGCTAGAGGTGAATATACGCAGGGATAAGAAGCAACGGTTGGCCTTAAGGAAAATGGGTTGGCGAGTAATTCGCATCTGGGAGCACGAGATAACTGCAACTCCCCTGAAATCATTGAAGAAGATAAGCCGGGCTTTGAATACGAGGTATTATAAATTATGACTATATATATCATTTTGTTATAATTAGTAGTGGGATTTATGCCCGGGATTAATGTCTCCCTCTCGGAGGAGGAGAATTGGATCGTTTCGCGGTTCAAGGCAGATGCGGGCGCACCTAGTAAGGAGAAGGCTATTAAGGATCTTATCCTTGCGTTTTCTAAGTGGAAAAAATACAAGAGGCCTCGTTCGCATGGGTAACCTTACCGCAGTTGACCTTTTTGCGGGGGCAGGTGGTGCCTCAGAAGGCTTAAGACTAGCTGGTTTCCGGGTTATCGCTGCGAATGAGTTGAATCCTCAAGCCGCGTGGACCTACTCCTCAAACCACTCAAGTACCCCCCTGATCCAAAAAGATATCCGCAAACTATCGGGTTCGGAAATCAAATCTATCGCCGGGGAAGTTCCTGACCTCATCTTCGCTGGTCTACCTTGCCAGGGATTCTCGACTGCCGGTCGCCGAGCTTCCAACGATACTCGGAACTACCTCTTCAAGGAAGTCCTCAGGTTGGCGCGAGAACTGAAGCCACCGCTAATCCTTATTGAAAACGTTACCGGCCTCCTGACAATGGACCATGGCTTTTTCGTTGAATCAATCAGACGGGGGCTGAAGAAGGCTGGATACGCCGTATCCGAGCGGGTCTTCGATGCGGCAAATCATGGCGTACCACAGCGACGAAAAAGACTTTTTCTACTGGGCGCTCTTGATGCTGAAATCGACTTAGCTGAATTTAAGGTTCCAGAATCCGATACTGTAACCGTGAGCGAAGCAATAAGCGATTTGAGCTTCTTGCAGCAAGGCTCGTCAGCCACCGAGTACCTATTCCCCGCGAGGACCCAGTACCAGCGAATTATGCGTAAGGGCCAGCGGATACTTCATAACCACCTGACTTCCCACCATTCCTCCTTGGTAAAGAGGCGTTTCTCGATGGTGGAAGAAGGAGCAACCCTGCGGGGGGTTGATGCATGGGCAGGAACAAAGAAACTGTACACGATAAGGCTGAATGGATCACAGCCTGCCCCCACGATGACTACGCTGCCAGATGATTTCATCCATTACTCGCAACCGAGAATCCTTTCGGTACGGGAGATGGCGAGACTCCAGTCATTCCCAGATTCCTTCCGATTCCTTGGACCGCGGACGACTGGTGGCCCACACCGCAAGGAAAGCTGCCCACAATACACCCAAGTCGGAAACGCAGTCCCTCCTCGCCTAATGAATGCTGTCGGAAAGGCCATTTTTACGGCAATCGGCTAAGACTGCTTCGTCGCTTGCCAGGATTCGACCCATAAGCTTATATACTTGAAAAGCGCACTCCTGCATTGCCAGGCTTTCCTGGTTTTTGGGGCGGTTCACGAAGACTCGTGGAGTTGATATGTTTCCCGGGGCTGTCAAACGACCGGGGAACCGAAGGGCGGGAGGATTGGGAAACACGGTAGGTTCGCCGCAACCCCAAAGGAAGCGGCAACAGCTCCGTGGCCCGATGAACAGATAATGAGCTGAGAGGGCCCAACCGTCCTTTACTATTCTATGGAAATTCGGGTTAAAAAGCTTATGCCAGTTCCTGGAAAAAGGGTGAACGTCGACTTCGAAAATAACATCGGGATCGGAGAAGGAGACCACGATATCCGAGTCGGGACTCGTATCATTAAACAACTAAGTACGACGTTTTACCCGAACCCTCTGATTATCTTTGACGAGTTAGTTTCTAATGCAAGTGATGCACTGGCTAGCGTAGTGCGGATTCGCCTTGAAGATGATACGATTTCTATTGAAGACGATGGCGAGGGAATGACGCCGGATGGATTAGTCCATTTCTTCTACATTTCCCATACTGAAAAAGACAACCGGAAAATTCGTTCATTCAAAGGTGTTAAGCGCTATATCATTGGGAAATTTGGGATAGGAAAAATATCGCTCTATCAGGTTTGCAAGAAATTTAACATTTCCACCTGGAAGAATGGGATCGTCTCATCTGCGTCTTTCAACTTTGAAGAGTTTGATAAATCCGAGTTCGTCGACAAGTTCAAGTTACATGTTATTTCTGAAAAGACCGATAAAAGCGGTAGCGGAACCACAATAACCCTTCTCGACTTAAACAAGGACGCGTTGAAGGGGATTGATGTTCTCGCAGTTAAACGGCGCCTCGTAAAGACAATGCCATTGATTGATGGGTTTAGGATAGTACTAAGCGGAACTGGTGTTCAAGGGGAAATTGAAGTAAAACCGGAAGATATCGTCGGAAGGATAAGAAATACCTATCCAATTGACGAGGATGTTCCCGAAGTCGGTCCAGTAACGGGAAAAATAGTTTTTTTCAATAAAGAAGAGCCAAAGAGCTATGGCGTCAACATAAGAATTTACGGCAGGTTGGTTAATGTCGATAGCGTTACCGGAGTAATAAATTTTGCGACTTTCACTCATCCTCGGATGTTGTACAACAAGATACACGTCTCCTTAAATGCCGATGGCCTGAACGATGCACTCCAAACGAACCGGGCAGGGTTCATCCTAACCCACCCGGCCTATATGGCATTTGTCGAGTGGTTAAAACGAAGAATCGTATCCTTGTTGAAAAAAGAGTATATTGTCTGGGAAGGCGTTAAGGAAGAACTCATATCAAAGACAATTCCCGTTGGAGTAACCCAGGCTTTTCAAACATCATCACATCTCGACCCAATTCGTCCAGCAAAATCCCAAAGAACACCATCTCGTCGTGATATAACGATTTCTTCGCAGAGCGTTATTCGCAGGGATGAACAAAAATCAAATCTAGCCACGCTTATAAGAAGCGGTAAAATTGAGATTGAAGTAAAACCACTGAGCGTGCTTGAGCCAGAGGTTGTTTTTGATTCACGGAAAAAAGTATTACTCATTAATTCCCTTAATCCTTCATATGCGTTTGCCCATAGCCAAGCGAGGCTTCCAGGCCTTGTTTATCATATTTTCAAGGCCACAGCCGTATTAATTGCGATAGAATCCGCATCTACGGTCGAAGAGTTCAAAACCAAGTATGACGAGATTACGCGGGACGTTGACTTATTGGATAATCTAACAATGATTCTTCGCAAGAAGTCGTAACTATTTTCTCATGGCTTTCTCTTTCTGGCCTACCCACGCATTAATAGCTTCTTCAAGCGCTTTCTTCAAGTTCCCTTTCTTCCATCCATACCTCTTGGCGACCTCTTCCCTGAAGCGCTGGTCCAGCTCGTCATCAATTCTCTGGTTCATTATGCCCATGTATCTACATGAGATGATATCTATTTAAAAATATATCTATCCTACAAATATAGGTATGTAGTTATGTGGGGTAGATATTGTGGAAGAAACACCATTCTGCAAGTATTGCGGTTCAATTAAGACAATTCAAATCGGAGTTTGGTCTGATGGGGGAAGAAAAGTCAAGTCATATCATTGCGGGTCATGTAAACGGAGATTCTCAATATCCCCTGAAGAGAGAATCGCTGCGAAACAAACCTTGGGCGCGTTTGTCGGCGTTCAAAGCCCGCCAGAGGAGTTGTTGGACACGCTTTTTGAGTCAAAGGAGCCATCGCCCGAACGCACGACTTTTCCTCAAGACTGGCCTGCTTACAATGCAGCTCAAACTGAAGAAAAGCTCCTTTTCCTTGAATTTTTAGAGGATATTACCTCGCTTGTTCCTGACAAGCGGGATTGCAAACGGGGAAGACCATCCTCAAACCTTCGGGAAATGCTTTTTGCCTGTACTACTAAGGTATACGAATGTCTTTCTTCCAGACGGGCTCATTCAGACTTGGAAATCGCCAGACGCAGAGGATACTTGAGCAAGACCCCCCATTTCAATACCGTTCTCAAGTACTTCAACAAGCCCGAGCTAACCCCGATTCTCAAAGCCTTGATTAGGATTTCAGCCTTGCCATTGGCTGGTTTGGAAGATACGATAGCCATCGACGCCTCTGGCCTTTCTTCAGCTTTCTATTCCCGCTGGTTTGACTACCGCTTTAACCAAGACCGGAGAGTCAAGGATTGGATCAAGGTTCACATCGCCTGCGGGGTAAAGACAAACATCGTAACCTCAATCAACGTCACGGATGGAACTTCGAGTGATTCTCCGGAGTTCCCGCATTTACTCCAGGAGACTACTGAAGGCTTCCGCGTAGAATCTGTTGTCGCCGACAAAGGATATAGCTCTCGAAAGAACCTCCAGTCTGCATGGGATATGGGCGTCGTGCCATTCATCCCATTCAAATCCAACAGCACCGGCAAGAAGCTCTCTAGCCAGGCTTGGCGGAAGATGTACCACTACTTCAGATACAACAACGAGGCATTCATGCAGGCCTACCACTGCCGAAGCAACGTCGAATCTACCTTCAGCATGCTCAAACGCAAGTTCGACAACAGGCTCTTCTCCAGGAACGAGCAGGCGCAGGTCAACGAGGCCTTAGCCAAAGTTCTATGCCACAACTTGGTCGTTCTGGTGCACGAAGCTAAGGAGAACAAGATTCCCATTGACCTAAATGACGTTGCACATAAATTGCCACTCCTACACATAAAATGACTATTTAAGGTGCAAGGCTGGACAGGGGGGCTTTGCCTACAAAATACCTTCTGCCCGCATATTCGATTGGTTGACCATAAATTCGGTTTTCGACGAACAAGACGGCCAACCGCGGTAGGTTTCCTTCGGTGGGCACGGTTGGTAACGGTGGGCGGCTTGGCGGGGTTGACTCTATATTCGGTGGGCTTACTACCTATTCCCGAAATAGAGCCGCGTTTAATATACTCGTGCGGTAGAGTCGCCTTCAAAGTCAATCAAGAAATAGTGACTGAACAAACCCTTTAGTGCAGGGGCGCTGTACGGTTCGTTTGATTGAAGCAGTTCAAGCATCTTTTTTTCAGCAACCTTTTTTGACTTTTTCAGTGCTTCTTCAACTGAATTTCCCTTAAGGATACTTATAGGGACTTGGTTCGAAGCTGTAAGCACTGGCTCGACTGCTGGATCCTGAAGGGGCTTAGCCGCACCTTCATTTATGCTCCAAACAATTAGTTTTCCCTTGTAGCCGATAAATGCTCTTCCGTCATTTTTTATTGCCGCACTTCCGAGGCGGTTTAAGCATTTGCATGCTCGTGCGTATACGATCGTGCCCCTTAGAAGATTGCTCGAAGAGGTGTTGACAAGCGTCTCGTTGTTATGTCCTTGAATTAATTCATCGCTGCCGTGACCGTTGAACATTACGAAGTCTGGTTTTTTAGCTAATCGAGACTGCACTTCTTTTTTATTCGCATGTTTATCATCTGCCTTGCGAACGTTCCAACCATGCGCTATCGCTTCAGTTATAACGTTTTCAGACCAAGCATGAAGAATGTGGAGGCCTGGGTCATGCCTAGGCCGAGTTATAAGAAACGTTTTCATTAACCCTGCACTCGTTTTGCTAAGCGTGGTAATTGTCTTATGAACTCAAGCTCAACATGGATTGTTTCCAATCCAATTTCCGATCCCGTTCGAACTTGTTCAATTAGCTCGTTTCGGCTATATGTCCCATTATCGCCTATAGAAACTGAAACATTTGGAGGCATATTTCTGAGGCGCTCGATGATTAACTTTTTCGCGTACTCATCAGCCATATTAATCACCTCCTAGTAAATTCAGTTCGTTCATTCTTTTAAGGATTTCCTTACCCTGTTGCGTAGAATTGAGTACTTCTATGTACGCCGCAGCCCACGATACTGGGCGGTCTTTCCCATTGATTTGAACAATAGCGATAATTTCGTCCCTATAACTGAGGGGAACTGATACGTACGTTTTCAAGAACCGCGTTCTAAGCGACTCCATTTGAAGCAATCCTACCTAAGGGTACAACCAACACACCTAACTAGTTTGGGTTTTATATTGATATGCTCTTGCTGGGCTTTGCTAAAGAACTAGGTTTCTGCTAAAAAACTCGCATTCTTGCTAAAAAAGTCTTTCAAACGAGCTGTACGCCTTCCTTCCAACCGTATTTTTAACGCTTGGATGCTAATTCGCTAAGGGGAACGGTATGCCGACTTTTTACCTAGATATTGAGACTACTGGCTTGAATCCTAAGAAGGACAAAATCATCACTATCCAGTACCAAGAACTTCATAGGAATACGGGCAAGCCTATTGGCGAACTGAAGATACTCAAGGAATGGAAGTCTTCCGAGAAATCCATTTTAGAGACCTTTCTGAAGGATTCTCGAATAACTGACGATTACCCGTTCACGTTTGTTCCAGTTGGCTATAACCTGGGTTTCGAGCACAATTTCCTTAGAGAACGATGCGCACTCCATAGCCTGCATCCTGTAGATATTCTAAACAAACCATTCCTTGACTTGAGAGTTTGCGGAGTAATTATGAATAACGGCGAGTTCAAAGGCTCTGGACTTAATAAGTTGACCAAAAAAGCAGGAGACGGCAGTCAAGTCCCACTCTGGTACTCCAAAAAAGACTATGTGTCTATCGAAGCATACATCAAAAACGAAACGGAAGCGTTCACGGAATTCAGCGCTTGGCTCTACAAGGAGCTTCCAGATTGCCTAAAGCGATTCAAGGAACAAGGTTAGGCCTAGTATTCGCTGGTTTTTCTTCCGGCGTAAGTCTGTGCTCCGGCTAATGCCGGCATCAACAGTCGGATTCGTGCGGCTTTCATCATACCCCATCCATTTCTATTTTGAAACGGAACTTTTCATCGCTGTATCCTATTTGCATAATTCCATGCTCTCCAGCGCGTCGGTAGCTTATAATAGCGTCTTTTCGTGCTTAGTTTCAGGATAAGACTATGGTGGATTGGGAGCACTTCGTCAAACCCCTTGGTTTCATCGTGTTATACGTAGCGTTCGCCGTAGCGGTCCGCTCGATCCTGAAAAAACTATTGCCTGTTGCGGCGAACTGGGGTTTCGTTATCTTATTGGTAGCGGGGTTTGCGGTTCTCTATTACGTTTACTATGAAGCCTTCTATTTGATTCAGGAAATCATCTGGCCCTCGTGGGTCGAAGGCGAGATACCGGATGACGTGGACATGTTTGGGGCGACGCTCCAGCCCATTCTGTACGTTCTCTCCTTCCTTTTCTTTGCAGGCGCCACGTATTTGTTTCTGCAAGGCGAGGGCTTGAATCCCGAGTATTATACCCCGCTCGCACTGGGCTTGTTGTTCTTAGTGGCTGCCATCGTTACCACGTATTTTGACGACGAGCTTCAGGACGACTAACCTTTAACAATAACCTTATAAATGTTGTTAACATTAACAAGGTTAACAATAATTACATTGTAATTGAAGGGTGTTTGTATTGAGTCTCACGATCAAGCTTCCGGTGAAGGAACTGGAGCGCACGAGCGTCTGCGACAAGGTGATGGAAACGTTGCGCAGCGATCCGCATAACGCGTACACGCTCATGGGCTTGCTGGTCGTGCGATTCGAGGTCAAGGAACACGAGATTTTGGGAAAACCGTTTTCTCAGTGGAGAAAAGGCATTCCCTCCTTATACGGAAAAATCAAGTGGTGTCTCGACCGAGCCGTCAATGAAAACCGGGTGATCCGCAAGAAACGCGGAAAAGCGGTTTTCTATTGGTGGAACGCAAAAGAACGGCCCGACGATTCAAAGGTGAAAAAGGAATGAAAAGCATTGTCCCCGATACGGGGGTACTGATTGACGGACGCATTACGGAGATGGTCAAGCGCACGTCGGAAGCAACAGAGATCATCATCGCCAATAGCTCTCTTGCCGAACTCGAGCACCAGGCGAATCTTGGAAAGGAAGTCGGATTCGCGGGTCTGAAAGAAATCAAGAAGCTGCACGAGCTTCGGAAGACGCACAAGCTCACGTTGCATTTCGAGGGCGACCGGCCGACGCCTTACGAGATCGAGCACGCGCAACTCGGCGCCATTGACGCGAACATTCGCAAGCTCGCCAAGGATTTGAAGGCGACGCTCATGACCACGGACCGCGTGCAAGCGGAGGTGGCGGAGGCCGAAGGCCTTGAGGTCGAGTACTTGAAGCCCGTGGTTTCGGATGTGAAGCTCTCGTTCGAGAAATACTTCAAGGAAAAGAATACGATGAGCGTCCACTTGAAGGAAAACTGTATTCCGCAAGCGAAGATCGGCTTGCCGGGCAATTTTCAACTGATGGAAATCGATTCCAAGAATATTTCTCGGGATACCATTGAGAAAATGGTTCAGGAAGCCGTGGAGATCTCGAATCGGGAGGAAAACAGTTTCATTGAAATCGATAAGAAGGGGGCTACGGTGATTCAAGTAGGAGACTACCGCATCACGTTCACGCGTCCCCCGTTCTCGGAAGCGCGCGAGCTCACCGTCATACGGCCGATTGCGAAACTTTCCATTGAAGACTACGCTTTATCGCCTCTGTTGTTCGAGCGCCTCAAACAGAAGGCGGAAGGGATTGTGATTGCCGGTCCTCCGGGAAGCGGTAAAAGCACGTTCGTGACCGCGCTAGCGGAGTATTACTCGGGCCAGAAAAAAATCATTAAGACGTTGGAGCAACCGCGCGACCTGCAGGTCGGCAAATCGATTACGCAGTACGCGCCGTTGGAAGGCAGTTTCGCGCAAGCCGCGGACATTCTGCTGCTCGTGCGCCCGGATTACACGGTCTTTGATGAAGTGCGCAAGATCGAAGACTTCCGCACGTTCGGGGACATGCGTTTGTCGGGTATTGGCATGATCGGCGTCGTGCACGCCAGCAAGGCCATTGACGCGATTCAACGTTTTCTCGGAAAAATCGATTTTGGAGTGATTCCGCAAGTCATTGACACGATCATTTTCCTGGAAGCCGGTAAAATCGTTAAAGTATATGATTTGCGCTTTACGGTCAAGGTTCCATTCGGCATGCGGGAAAAGGATTTGGCGCGGCCCATTATTGAGGTCTGTGATTTCCAGACGCAGCAGCCGGAGTTCCAGATCTACAAGTGGGGCGAGGAAACCGTCGTGTTCCCATTGGTTCAGGAAGCCCGGCATGCCCGTCCTCCCCATCGGGAACGCTTTGATCGCGGTTCGCCTCGCGGGGGAAGACCGCACCCTTTCGATCGTTCTCCTCGAAGCGCTCCCGTCCCATCGCGCGAAGCATCGGGTGGATTCGTGGACGAGTACAAGATCATGCGTGTTTTGAACGCGGAGCTTCACAACTTCGATTTCGAGATCAAGGGCGATCGCTTGATTCTTTACGTTCCCGAGCACCAGATGAAGAAAGTGCTGGGCAAGCGCGGCTCGAACATTCAGCAACTGGAACACAAGGTCGGCATGCGCATTGACGTGCAACGCGGGTAAGTCATTTACGGGGGCGCTTGCGCTCCCTTTGCTTTTCTTTTAACGCGTTTCGCTCTTCCACCATGAACTCCAAGTGATCTAATGATTGCTCAACTTGTGCTTCGAACGGTCGGTGAGGTCTTAAACTTCGTCCAAGCCTTTCCGATCTCACTCGGTCACGGTATCGTTGGATGGCCGTCGCGATGTCTTCGCGGACGTTTCCATCCCCGAAGCGGCGCGCCATATCCGCTACTTGGTCGATAAGTATACCTGACCTGTTCAATCCTCGCTTTCCGCGCAAGTTGGCTTGCGCGCTTCGGAATTGTTCCATCATTTTCGTATCACTTCTAATGGCCCTCAACACGTCTTCTTTGAATCGGTCCGGCATATTACCTATCCCTCAGTTTTTTGAAAGCGATATTTAGAGCAGGTTTCAAATTCGGTCCCTTCTTTCCCATAAACTTTTCATTTCTTGCAACGAAATCCGCTAGCGCAGCACTCGTGACTCTGCGAACATCCCTGTTTCCTGTTCGTTCTCCGATTTCCGCGAGACTTCGGATTAAAGCCGGATGATTATCCCCAGCATGATTCCTAAACGCCACATCGATTCTTGGTTTCGTTTCTTTCAACAGACCGTGCTCTCGCAATCCGGCAGTCATCGTTTTTCTCAGTTTCGTTACCATGTCGGATCACCCGATATTAATAATCCAATTTGTATCTTCTGCTTACGAAATTGTATAACCGTCTCCAGAAGAAATGGTTTAACAGGAATATAAATAATATCATAATGGCTAGCGTTAGGAAAATGAGCTTCATGCTTCCTAGTTGATAGGTTGCTACGCTAAGCATACTTCCAATTCCCGGCGTGGAATACACTTTGCCCCCGTACGCGATATACTCGGATACAAAGAGTGCGTTCCACCCGCCTCCAAACGCGATCACGCTTCCCGTGACCAGCGAGGGCAGCATCGCGGGAATCATGAACTTCTTGTAATACCTCCAATCGCGTACATTAAACGCTCTCGCCACGTCCTCCAATTCGCTGGGAAGGTTTTTGGCGCCGACGAGCGCGTTAAACAAAAGGTACCATTGCATCCCCGTCAGCACTAACAAGATCGCCGCGAAATTCAAATCTCCCGTAAACTGGATCACGAGTAATACGATGATGGGGAATAGTGCCGTGGCCGGGATCGCGGCCGCCACCTCGAAGAACGGAATCAAGTATTTTTGCGCGGAGCGACTGCTCGCAATATATATCGCCGTGGGTATCGTCCATAGTAACGAGATCAAGTACGCGATGACGAGCCGACCGAAACTGTACATCAGCGCCATGGGAATCTCGTACGCCAATGGGGGCAATGGCTCCGTGATAATGCTCCAAACCAATAGCGCGAGTCCGAACACGACGTTGAACAAGAGCGCGCCGATCAAGATGAGTGCCGCGTAAGCGATTCCTTTTACGAGCTTGTTGAACCACGCTTTCTTCATCCACGCGTCATATCCGTCCAAGAATTTTTCGATTTCATCGAACAACGTTTCCATGGCCCGAGTCAGGCGTTGTTTCGCCGTCCGGAACGTTGGCGACCACTTGAAAAACCGGTACACGCCTGAAGTCGGTTTGGCGCCTGCCGACGTTTCGATTCGGAATTTCTCGCTCCATACCGTCAAGGGTCTCCATATCAGCAAGTCCAGCGCGAGAATGATGGCGATTAATACGGACAAGCCTGCGAACGTTCCTCCCAAATCCCCTGCCGCAGTGGTTTCAACGAGATAGCTTCCGAGTCCCGGAAGCTTGTGTTGGATGCTTCCCAAGGAAATGATTTCGGATGCAATGAGAAAGTACCATCCGTTCGCCCAGCTGATCGTGCTATTGTATACGAGTTTGGGGATCGTGGCTGGAAACACGAGTTTTTCGAAAAACAAGAGTCTACGCAAGCCAAAATTCTCTGCCACTTGTTTCAATTCTTTCGGAAGCGTCGTCAAGCTCTCGTAGACCCCGAACGTCATGTTCCAGACTTGCGAGGTAAAGATCAGGAATATGGCGGCCAATTCGATTCCGATGGCGCTGCCTTGAAACGCCGTAATGAGAAAGAATACGGCCGCCGGAAAGAATCCGAGGATGGGCACGCTTTGCATGACGTCGAGCAGCGGAATCATGATTTTTCCGGCTTTCATGTGCGTGGCCGCGTAATACCCGTACACGACCGAGAACAGCAACGCGAGAATGTATGCGGCGGTCATCCGGTATAGTGAGAAGAAGGCGAGGATGGGTAGCGCCGCAAGTTCGGAGGGAACCGGAAACGCGACGGCTCGCGATGCCACGAACAATGCGACGATGATGAGTGCAATGAACACGATTCGCTTCGTGTACTTGCTGAACGGCTTCATGCTTACCCCTTGGACCGCAAAGGCATAAAAAGCGACCTTTTTCAAACTAGGCGGGTGGCATCAATCGATGGATTTCGTGGAGCGGGGTCGGTTGCAAAAGGCATAAAAAAGCGGCCGCTCAAATGCAAAACAGTATTTACTCGTTATTCTAGAGGTGCATTGGCATGATTGCTGGAGGCAAGATTTTCAAGGCGGCGGTTGAGAAATTTTCGGATGCGACGAAAGTCCAGGGCTTGGACGTAAACATCCACGTTTCGAAGATGGAGATCAAGGACAAGATGCTGTTTGTGGATTACGATTATTTCCTGGAATACCGCCAAAAACTAGCGCGCATCACGATTTCCGGCCAGATCTTCTATCAAGGAGAGGAGAAACGCTTGAAAGAAATCAAGGAGTCGTGGGAAAAAACGAAGCGCTTGGAGCCCGCGTTCTCCGAGGAGATTTTGAATTCCGTCGCGCATACGGGAATGGTTGTTGGCACGCTGCTTTCGTTCAGCGTCGGAATTCCGGCTCCGATTACGGGACAAAAGTTCGGCGTTTCCAAACCGAAGCCTCCCTTGAACAAGGCGGCGGCGGGTTAGTCCATGCAGCTTTCCTTTTTAGGGGCATGCCGGGAAGTCGGACGCAGTTGTTTCCTGCTGGAAGGCAAGCACACCCTTCTTTTGGATGCCGGCGTCAAGTTTTCCCGCAACGAAGAATATCCGCTTTTGGATAGAAAACAGATTCGCCGCATCGAGAAAGTGATTTTGTCGCACGCGCATCTGGATCATTCCGGGTATATTCCGGCGTTATATGCTTCCGGTTACAAGGGGAAGGTGGCGTGCACGAAACCGACGCGCGATTTCACGCAGATTCTTCTTGCGGATTACCTTCGCTTGAATCCCGAGCTGGCGCCTTTCAAGGAAACGGATGTCAACCAGTTCCTCACGAACACGGAGTTGTTGGAATACGGGGAACGCGATTCCTTGAACATGATTCAATTCCGCGATGCCGGCCATATTCTGGGTAGCGCGATGGTCGAAGTTTATGATACGCAACGCCTGCTTTATACGGGCGATTTTTCCTGCCGGTCGACTCGCCTGCTGCCTTCGGCTGACCTCAATGGCGTGGACGCGGACGTATTGATTATGGAGGGTACATACGGGGGAGTGAACGACCAACGGGCGTCTTCAAAAGAATTGGCGCAACGACTCGTGAGCAGCGTTCAAAAGACGTTGGATAAGGGCGGCAAGGTCTTGATTCCTACGTTCGCCATCGGTCGCGGCCAAGAAGTCCTTTTCATCCTGGAAAACTTCATGCGTTCCGGCCATCTGGAAAGCGTACCCATTTTTATGGACGGGATGGTGCGCAAGGCGTTGCGCATTCACCGTCACAATGCCTTGTACTTGAAGGACGAGATCAAACGCCGCATTCTGACTTCCGAGGACGACCCGTTCAAGAGCAAGCATTACGTGACTCCCACGAGCAAAGACCGTCACGAGGTATTCGAAAAAGAGAAGGCGATTATTGTCGCGCCTTCCGGCATGTTGTCCGGAGGACCTTCCCTGCTGTATTTGAAAGCGCTGGCGAACGATCGCAAGAACAAGGTCTTGCTTACGGGTTATCAAGCGGAAGGCACGTTGGGAAGACAATTGTCGGACGGCGTGCGCGACGTGGAAATCGATGGCGAGCGCGTGCATTTGAAGTTGGAAGTGGAGGAAGCGCGCTTGTCGGCGCACGCGGATCGCGATGAACTCATTCATTTGGTGCGCAACATGCCTTCGTTGAAAAACGTTTTTGTTGTCCACGGAGAGGAACGAACCTGTTTGGAGTTAAAAGACGCGTTGGATCTGCTCGCGAAGAAACAAGAACGTCCGTTCAAGGTGCACGTGCCTTCGCGGGGAGAATCGTTTTCATTATGAGGTGGGTGTACGTGATTCTGGGAACTGGAAGCATTGCATTGGATACGACGCGCACCCCGTTCAAGACCATGAAACGCGTTTTGGGTGGAGCGGCGACCTATTTTTCCCTTTCCGCTTCACACTTTTGTCCCGTTGCACTCATTGGCGTCGTGGGTAAAGACTTTCCGCAAGCGCATTGGAAGTTGCTGGAGAGCCGCCACATCGATCTCCAAGGCGTTCAACGCGTGAAAGGAAAAACCATGTTTTTCGATTCCGAGTTCTCTTACGATTACTACGCGCGCAAGACGCACGCCACGGAATTAAACGTGTACGCGCATTTCGATCCCGTGGTTCCCGATTCGTTGCGCAAAACCCCTTTTCTTTACTTGGGAACGCTCGAACCCGCAAAACAATTGAAGATGCTGGAGAACTGCCGGCCGCGTTTCGCGCTCATGGATACGATTGAGTTCTATATTGAGACGCAAAAGCCCGCGCTCAGGAAAGTGATGGCTAAAGTGGACGGCATGGTCTTGAATGATATTGAGGCGCGCATGCTTTGCAAGTCCCCGAACTTGTTTGAATGCGCTTCCACGATTCAGGAATGGGGGCCGGAGCTCGTGGTGATCAAGAAAGGGGAGAACGGCAGCATCTTGTTCTATAAGGATTTCGTGTTCCCCTTACCGGCATTTCCGTTGTCTTCCGTGGTGGATCCGACGGGCGCCGGAGATTCTTTTGGCGGCGGCTTCTTCGGTCACCTGGCCCGATCGAATAAAGTGGAGGAGAAGACGTTGAAGGAGGCGCTCGCGTACGGCACGATTATGGGTTCGTTCTGCGTTCAGGATTTCAGCGTGAACGGGCTGGTATCCATTGCTTCAGAAGACGTGGAAGCGCGCTTTAATCACTACCGCGAGAAGCTGCACATCTAGTTGCCTTGATATTTGCCGAATAAGGCTTTTTCCCTGATTTTATCGCTGAAGACCGCAGCGACGATGAATACGAGGGCGGCCAGTTCGAAGATTCCCGGTTCCATGCGCATCGCTGTTCTTTACTGAAATTACTGGAATATAGTCTTTTCCTTTTTCGGCCATTCCTTGATTTTCTTCACGATGCCGTTCGTCGCATCCACTTCCACGAGATCCCCGTTTTTCAGTACTTTGGTTGCAATGCGCGTTCCGATGACGCACGGCACCCCCAATTCCCTTGAAACGATGGCCGCATGAGATGTAATGCCTCCGATGTTGGTCACGATGGCCGCTGCTTTTTTCATGGCCGGTACAATATCGGGTTGAGTCGCCGTGGAAACGAGGATATCGCCTTTTTTCATTCCGTGCATTTCAGTGGGCGTGTCGATAACGCGCACTCTTCCGACGGCTATTCCCGGGCACGCGCATTTCCCAACGATTTCATTCACGTCCTCGACTTTTTCAACGGGAATGAAGCGCTTCGCATACGCTTTCGCTTCCTTTCCGGAGTACATGCGCGGTGCCTCTCCTTCTGCCGTGCAAATACAGTATTCTTGACGCGCCTTCAATTCCGGTTCCCAAGCCTTCGGATTCTCGAGCACCTCATTCATTTCCCCCGCCATAATACATTGCACGCGCTCAAGCGGCATTTTCGTCCGCCGACTCACTTCCCGAAGTAACGGAGTCATCCGATAGAACGAATAAGTGGTGGCATCCCGTCGATACGTTTTGGTGAACACGGCATCCGATGCCACTTGAAACCATTCCCGTTCGCGTGGACTCAAATCCAGTGCCTTCTGCGCCTCTTTCTTCTTTTGTTCTGCTTGAATGGATTCTCTTTTCATTCGTTCCAGTTCTTTTTCCGCGTGTTTTTCTTCTTTCTGCATTAACGCCAGTTCTTCCAACACTTTTTTTTCCGTGAGCACCGGGCCGGTATATCCGAAATAGGCCCACTCGAACGCTTTCACGTGATCGGAAAGGCGTTTCTTGATTTCCGGTCGTCGGTTCAGTTCGTTTTCGAGCCTTTCCGGATCCGTGCCGCCTATATTTGCCTTTTGGATCTCAACCGCCAGTTCCAATAGGGCCTTGAGCTCTTGTTTCTGGATGTTTTCCCCGGATTCATACGTCAATTCCGCCAGTAATTCCGGCGCTTTTTTGCCGAGCTTTTTTTCGCGGATGCGTTTTTCCAAAAAAGCTTCGAGAAAGCTCACGTACCTTCCTTCCCCGAAATCCGGCAGCGTGGTGATCATTCCTTCGGCCAGCACTCCTCGCAGAATGAGGTGGTGTTTCTCAAAATATTCCCCAATCTCTTCATTCGTTAAATCGCCCGTGTTCTGAGATAATGCCTGCGAAAACGCATTCAATTTTTCGCAATCGTTCACGAGTTTTTTCCGGCTTGTTTGTGAAATGATGGGGCGGTTCTTCAGTTTTTCGACGAGTTCGATGGAGAGCTGCTCGCTTTCTGTTTTGGAGGGGTACCATCGCATGCGCGTGCCTTCGAATTCCATGCTGCAGTGCAAGGGTTTGCCTACGGTTTTCTTCAAATCGTAAAGAAACATGGGGATGAACGTGGTCAATGTCCATACGCTGGTTCCCTCTTCCTCGTTTTTTAATATCCAATCGTTCATAACGCCTTTCCCCCTAGTACCGAATCTCTTTCGTTCTATAAAGTGTTCGTTTTTCTTGGCGCTTCCAATCGCGCACGGTTTGCCATACGATGAATACGGCTACGATGATTACGATCACTTCAACGGCCATGTCACTTACCCCCACGGTCTACACCGACCTGCTCTTTGGAGTAAACAATAATCATACCTTAATATAGGAATTTAGCCGCGATAGCGCGGGTGTTTAGTTTTTTATGGATGGTGAGGTACTCGTTTTCGGGTTGCAGCCAGGTATGCAGCCCCGAAAGCAGCTTGCTTTCCGCTTTCCTCAAGTGTTCTCGGAACGTGCTTTCCGGAACCCCGAGTTTTTTCGCAATTTCCTCGACATCGTGTTCTCTCGGATACCGGTAATACCCGTATCGGAATGCGGATTGATACGCCCATTTCTGTTTGTCGGTCAAATGCTCGAAAAGCCCGGCTTCAAACACATCCACGGGTTCTGGCTTGAGGCTCAGCATTTCACAACGCGACACTTTTTTATTTCCATTCAATTTTTCCACGAGGTCTTGAATGTTTTTTTTCCGATAGGAGGCAACGGTCCAATACTCCTCTCCCCGAATCGCGATATTCGGTTTCAGAAAGAATACGTGTTTGTCCAATAATCCGTGATGAAACGCGGATTTGGCGAGATGAGAAAAGAAAACTTGCCGGCCTTTTACTTGTTCGACCACGAGACGCGTATCATTGTAGAACATCTCGATGAGTTTGTCCGCGTCCGGTCCTGAAACAAAGGCGACGCGCGCGATCCACGTTTCCCCGTTATGCTCGAATGCATTCAAATTATAGACGAGGTAGGAGGCGTTCAACCGCGCGGTTTTCTCCGCAGTATACGAGTTCGCATGCCACACTTTTAACCGAGCCACCCACATGTCCGTTATCAACCTTCTTCCTTGACGGTTGTAAAACAGGGGATGGTTTCCGTACGCCCGACTCCATCCATTTTCCGTATTCGGTCCACAACGAGTCCGCCAATGTCTTCAATGCTGCTCCCCCTCACTTTAAGCAGCAAATCCCATTCCCCTGCCAGAATGTGCACTTCATATACTTCTTTCATGGCCCCGATTTTCTTGGCGAGCTCTCTCTGGGAATTCTCGGAGTCAACGTACCCGACAAGTACGAACGCCGTCGTGTTGAGTCCGAGTTTCGAATAGTCCGGTACAACGGAAAACTTTCGGATGACGCCCGCATGGAGCATTTTTTTCATTCTCTCGTGCACGGTCACGCGCGGAATTCCTGTTTTTCCAGAAATCTCCACCGTACTCATTCGCCCGTTGTTTTTCAATATCTCCAGGATTCGCCCATCCTTTCCGTTCACTATACCTCACCTTAATCAAAATGTCGGATAATCAATGGATAATCTATCGTTTAATGTTATAATTGTCGATTTTTTGGTCAATATTGTTATTAGGGAGCATCATTATAAGCGTTTTGGTTATCCTATGGAGTCCATTTCATTTGCGGTTCCTATTCAAAAAATCGTGGATAAGCTTCGTTCGCAACGAATGCGTGACATTCTTTCCATCCAGACCACGATCTTGAAATCCGTATCC
Source organism: Microcaldota archaeon (assembly GCA_018819225.1). Lineage (GTDB taxonomy): Archaea > Micrarchaeota > Micrarchaeia > Norongarragalinales > SBBD01 > JAHJQN01. The sequence continues at coordinate 173,133 of JAHJQN010000003.1, read as the reverse complement.
GATTTCATGGCCGAAAAAAAGGTCGTGCAACTCTTGCCTAGCGTCGTTTCCCCTGTAACGGATCCCCTCGCCCATACCGTTATTGACGCGAGCATCGATTATTACGGCCAGAAGCTTCAGCTCACGAAAAGCATGATTTTCCATAAGCAAGTGGCCTTGATGTCCCCGTATCTTGATGCGCTGTACATCGTTTCCCCGAACGTGCGTCTGGAGAAAGAGGATTTGAAGGATAGCGACCGGCACCTGATCGAGTTCACTCAAGTCGACATTGAATTCCGGCACGGTGACCAAGAGCGGTTCATTCCGTTCTGTGAAGAACTCATGGTTCGCATTCTATCGGACGTCAAGCGGAGCCATTCCATCGAACTCGCCCGTCTCGGGAGAACGCTTCGCGTGCCTCAAAGGCCTTTCAAGCGTTTTTCCATGAGCGAGATCGTTCCGCGGTTTGGCCGGAACAGCCGGCAAGCCGAGGACACGCTTTCCTTGTACGAGCAAGACATGTTCTGGATCACGGATCACGTTCGCGAGTTTTACGATCGGGAGGAGCAAGGCGTTCACCGCAACTACGATTTGATTTATCCGGAGGGTTACGGTGAAGCGGCCAGCGGTGCCGAGCGAGAGCATGAACAACATAAGATCGAGAAAAAAATTAGGGAGCGCGGCCAGTCCCTGGAAGACTACGGCTTTTTTTCAGAGCTCGTCCGTCAAGGCAAGCTCTCCCGCACCGTGGGACTCGGTTTCGGAGTGGAACGATTGGTGCGGTATGTTTGCGGGGTAATGGATATCGGTGATGTATCGCCGTTCGCCAAGAAGCCCGCCGCTCATTCCCTGCTATAACCGGAATAAAGCGCCGTCGACCAAAACTGGAATGGTTTATTTCTGCTCCATGTACTTGCGTTGGCCGGCACGCCCTTTTCAAAAAGGCCGATCAAAAATGGAAGTGTTTATTTCTTTTCCATGTACTTGCATTTTCCGCAGCTCCTGCGGTCCGCGTGTTCTCCCAAACGACTGCTGGACCCGCATTTTGGGCAGAACCGCCTCGGGGAATACGGTTTCAGTGTTTTTTTCCCTTTCTTTTCCGCCATGAATCATTCACCTACGTTTTCTCTTCCTTTTGAGCTACTGCTTTTTTCTCCGCTGGCTTTTCCGCCTTCTTTTCAGCAGGTTGCTCTTCCTTCTTTAGAGGTTCCTTTTTCTCCTCATTCTTTTCCGGCGCTTTTGCTTCTTTGGGTTTTTCTTCCTTCTTTTCAGCAGGCGCTTCTTTCTGGGCTTCCGGTTTCTTGCCGCTCACGAGTTCTTCGAATGATGGCTGGCTATCCGCCTTCTTTTCTTCTTTCTTGGGCGCGGCAACCCCTCCGCGTTCCTTCAAGTAGTCTGGGGCTTGCCGTGCCGCCTTCTCCGTATCATATAATCGAGCGTAAATCGTGGCCTCTTTTCCTCCGAACCGCTGGTCGATTTTTTCAATGACGATCAGTTCCTTGGAATTCCCGTACTTCTTGGAAAGGGCGTCGACGACTTCTTTTCGGGAAGGCGTTTGCTTTTCAACCGGTACTTTAACGACGACTTCTTTGCGTTCGAACAAGGGGTTTTCCTTCTCGTTGATGACTTCGATGTTCATGGTTATCTCCTCACTTAAGCTTCAAGGCGTACTTACCGGGCACTTTCGCACCGATGCGCTTTCCAATTTCGGATCGTTCCACGTCGATGATGTACACGGCGCCTTCGAACGTTCGCGTGCTTTCGGATTCCGGGCACGACGGGCATTTTTCGCCTTCAAATAGAAGCCGGCAGGTGCGACACGCTTTCATCATATGGATTCACCTTCACTTGGATTCCTTTTCTTTCTCGCTTTTCTCTTCCTTCTTTTCAGCAGCCTTCTCTTTCTTTTTGGGGACTTGTTTCACATCTTTTTTCGCGAGCTTTCCGAGTCCCGTCGGACGCATGGTCAACGCGACTTTCGAGTTCGGAATCGTGTCCTTGAAGCTGACGGTCGCCACTTTCGCGCGCAACGCATCGGCTTTCCGGATCGTTTTCTTGCTTTCCCTTCCCACGAGACACTGTTGCTTTTTATCGTAGGCCAGGAACTCGTTCGCGACTTGCGAGACGTGCATCAAGCCGTCAATGGGCCCCATTCGCACGAATGCCCCGAACTCCACGATTTCGCTGACCTCGCCTTCCACGACCTCGTTCACTTCCAAGTTGAATACGAGGGCGTCGTACTGTACGTCGAAGTACGCGGACCCGTCTCCAGGCAGAATCTTTCCGTCGCCCTTGATTTTTGAATTGAAGACTCCGAGGATAATGCCCCGGCCCTTGTCAACGGCCCGCTCGTACTTCTCGCGCAATATGCGCTGGGCGGCTTGGTTCATTTTCATGCCGAATAAGGCCGGCGGCACGCGGACCGTGTCTTCGAATGTCACGAGTTTGTACATAGGTTGGTTTCACTCTCCTTACTCATTTATATGAACAACGGTGCGTTCGCTGCAATCAATGCGGCCGCGATGAGCGCCACGGTATTCAAGACTTTGATTAGCGAGTTTAATGCAGGTCCTGCGGTGTCCTTGAACGGGTCGCCGACCGTGTCTCCGACCACGGCCGCTTTATGCGCGTCACTGCCTTTTCCGCCGAGCTTGCCGTCTTCAATGTATTTCTTGGCGTTATCCCATGCCGCGCCTCCGTTCGCCATGAACAACGCGAGCAATAATCCGGTGACGATGGCTCCGGCCAACAATCCTCCGAGTGCAGCCGCGCCGAACGCGAATCCCACGATCAACGGCGTCGTAACCGCCAGAACCGCCGGCGTAAACAATTCCTTCAAAGCAGCTGACGTACTAATATCCACGCAGCGCGCATAATTGGGTTTCGCCGTTCCTTGCATGATGCCTTTAATGGTTTTGAACTGGTGTCTGACTTCTTCCACCATCTTGAATGCAGCTCGTCCCACGGCTTTCATGAGATAGGACGCGAAAATGAAAGGCAATAATCCCCCAATGAATAATCCCGCGACCACGGGGGCTTCCAGGATGTTGATGACCGATAGTCCGACGGATTCCGAGTACGCCACGAACAACGACAAGGCGCTTAACGCGGCGCTGGCGATCGCGAATCCCTTCGTGGTCGCTTTCGTCGTGTTTCCTACGGCATCCAGTTCATCCGTGATTCGGCGAACGCTTTTCTGCATGCCGGTCGCCACGGCAATGCCTCCCGCGTTATCCGTGATCGGGCCGTATGAGTCAATGGCGATAATGATTCCCGTAGTCGACAGCATGGCCGCCGCTGCCAACGCAATTCCGTACACTCCTCCAAAATGGTTCGCGATTAAAATCGCTGCCACGATGGCCAGAACGGGGAACGCGGTGCTCTGCAATCCCACGGCAAGTCCTTGAATCAAGTTGGTTCCCGCACCGGTCTGGCTGGCAAACGCAATCTCTTTTACCGGCTGTCCTTCTTTGACGGTATAATATTCAGTGATTTTACTGATGGCTATCGTCAACGCGAGCCCCGTTATCGCAGCATACCACAATTCGATGCGGGCTCCGAACCATGCAAACGCCATAAACAATAACGCCGCGAACACGATAACCGTTGCATACGTTCCCTTGTTTAACGCGTTCATAATGTTCTTCTTCGGACCGAGTTGCACGAACTGCATTCCAATGATTCCGGAAACCGCTCCGATGGCTCCCACCAGCAATGGAAGCACGACGAGCAATGATCCTTCTCCGAACGCTAAACCCAACAACATGGTGGCCATAAGCGTCACGACGAGGCTTTCAAACAAATCCGCTCCCATGCCGGCGCAGTCGCCGACATTGTCTCCCACATTGTCTGCTATGAACGCCGGGTTGCGCGGATCGTCTTCCGGAATGCCCTTCTCGATTTTTCCCACTAAATCGGCTCCGACATCCGCCGCTTTGGTATAAATGCCTCCTCCGACTCGCGCGAACAATGAAATCAATGAGGCCCCGAGTCCGAATCCAATGAGTGCTGAAACATCGTTGAAATACATGTAGACTCCCGCCAATCCGATGAGTCCGAGTCCCACGACCGTTAAACCCGTGACCGCTCCTCCTTTGAACGCAATATCCAACGCGGGTTTCAAGCCTTTTTTCGCTGCTTCGGCCGTTCGCACGTTGGCACGCACGGAAATGCTCATGCCGATGACTCCCGCCAAATACGATGCAGCGGCTCCGAATACGAATGCAATGGCTGCGGACGACGAGATTCCAAACCAAATCAATGCCGCTACGATCACTGCAAACAACGCAATGGTTATGAGTTGTCGCTTGAGGTACGCTTCAGCTCCCGATTGAATCGCGGAAGCCATTTCCTGCATTTTAGGCGTCCCGTTGTTCTTGCTGAGAACGAATCGCGCATAATACGCTGCAGCTATCAACGCGAGCACTCCTCCCGCTATGCCATAAACTGCCAGTTCCGCAAACGCCATGGTTTCACCCACCGGTCTATATGCTTCCTTCTAACCCCTGAAAAAATTGGGAACAAGAGGAAACAAGTATGTCTCGAAACGTATATAAAAGGCTTGCTGACCCCCCTTTGAATTAGAGCTTTTGCAGGCTCGCGTTTCCTCTCAGCACCAGCACGCCGGCTCCTGCTGCTTTCACACGGGTTTTCAGCGCGCGGTCGTTCGTGCCCACGATCAGCTTCTCTTTCCACGATTTCGCCAAGTGGATGATGAGATGGTCGGTTCGCCCTTCCTCTTCCCGAATCGTTATCGCGGGATTATTTTCAATGAATTGAATCATGGCCCTCGCTTTCAACCGATCTTTTCCCTTCAGCGCCCGCAATTCTTTCAAGGACGAGCGCAAAACAATGAATTCCGATTTTTCATCCACGTTCCGCTCCACTTCCTCAAAAATATCCACGTTTTTCTGCACGGGCAACATCAAAAAATTGGTATCCAAAATCACTTTCATTCCAGTCACTTCAAAATAACATAAGCGGGCTCGGTGGGATTCCGAACGACCTTTCTTCGGAAGAAAGCTCGACTAAAGAATCGATCACGCCTTACCCTCATGACTTGAACGGGCTCGGTGGGATTCGAACCCACGACCCTCCGGTTTCTTCATCCAAACCGTTCTAGGCCTGGAAATAAAAGCCGGACGCTCTGTTGCCCAACCTCCTCCGGAACGGAAAAGGTTTCCGAGCTGAGCTACGAGCCCCTTGTCTCTAAGGAGGGTCAACCATTATTAATATTAAGATAACGCCCCTTCGCCTTATTCGCTGTCACTAAACGGATTCGAGGGAGTTACATGTTGGTTTTCACGCTAGGAATCAAGGCCGTAGGTAAAAGCCACGTCATCCGCGAGCTCAACAAGCCATTACAGAACGCCATTCGCGAGATCTCTTACGGCGATGTCATGCTCGAGATCGCGAAGGAAAAGGAAGGCATTTCCGACCGCGAGCAAATCGCGGCGTTGCCTCCTGAAATCCAAGTGCGGATACGGGAAGAGGCCTCGAAACGCATTCGCGCGCTCGCCGACAAGGAAAAACTCGTTTTCTTGAACACGCACGGCTTCATTTACACGATTCCCCATCACGCGTACCTTCCGGGTTCGCCGGATTCCGTTTCGGACGTGTTGAAACCCGATTTCGTGTTTCTCGTGGAAGCGTCTCCGAAAGCGATTTCGGAGCGCCGGGAAAAGGATTTGAAAGCCGGAAGGAAGCGCGAAATGAATTCGCGGAAAGAGATTGAGGAGGCATTATTCTGCGAGCGCATTGCGGCGTTGCACGTCGGCATGCGTTACGCGTGCAACGTCAAGTTCTTCGACAACTCGCTTTCCGTCGAGAAGAATGCGGGGGAGCTGCAACGCCTCGCCGAGCTTTTTAAAAGCCTGAAGGCGTAATGCTTTCATGCGCCGCGCGCAAACCGCAACCGAGTACTTGATTCTCGTAGCCGGCGTCATCTTCTTTACTCTATTCATGTTTCTCGTCATCAAGGGCGAGCTGATTCCTTCGATTGAAGACAAGACGGGCGGGGAAACCGCGCATTTCCTGGACGAATTCGGAAAGCCGTATCGTTTATACGAATCATACGATGTCGGGAACGCGTACAAATGGAAAGTCAAGTCAGGCACATGGGACGTGGATAACGGGGAGTACGTTCAACAAGATAATACTCGAGGGATCTCCATTGTCGGCGATTCCACGTGGAACCAGTACGCGGTTGAGGCGCTTATCAAGCGCACGAATGCTGCTGGGACAGCCGGAGTGATCGCGCGATTTACGGGCCAAGAATATTATGATTGCGTGGTGGAAAACAATGTGTTGAAACTCCGCCGCTATAAAGTGACGGGAGACACTTACAACGATTTAGCGTCCGCTATCCTCAGTCCGGATCCGGAAAGCAAATGGTTCTTGATCAAGATAACGGTCGAGGGAGAGAATATTCGTTGCTCTTCCGGCGGGACGGAGATTAGCGTCGTTGATTTTGATTTTCCGTCCGGGGAAGCCGGCTTGATATCCATAAATTCCGAAGTACGTTTTGATGACGTGCGCATCACGGAATTGCCTCAACTCGATTACTTCCCGGTCGCACCTTCTCCTTCCTGTGCAGGTGTCTGTCTGGACGATTGCAACAACTACCTTTCCTGCTCGCTGGACGCCGGAGGTTCGTGCACCGGCAGTGATGTTTGCTGTATTGGAACGTGCACTCCCAATCTCATTCTGTATAGCAATTACTCGACGGAATGCCTAAACGGTAAATGGTGGAGGTTTACGTGGGACTCCAATCTGACTTCGGATTCCAACGGGTCGTACAGCCGATTTTTTTCCCCGGGGGTTTGGACGAGCGGATTCAACCCGGCTGCGGTCGCTCGCCACGTCATTACGCTTCCTCCCAGTTGCGCTTTAATGGCAGGAGATCATTTCATCTGCAACATGACCTCCTGCACGAATCCGCCTGACGCCCAGTGTGAATCCCTTATCAAGGATCCCTGCTGATGGTGGGGCTTTGCATAGCGATCCCTCGCGTTTTTTAACTCCTCATCCGTTTCCTTTTCAGGTTGTCGGATATGCATAAAAAAAACCGCGGCCAAACGGCTACCGAGTACTTGTTCCTCATTGGAGGCGCTATTCTTTTCGTGTTGTTGATCATTCTCATGCTGCGCGGCAGCGTCATCTCCAGCAGTTCCCACAAAATTTCAGCGGACATGGACCGTTTTTTCAATGACTATGCCCGTTATTACTTGTTTTACGAGAGCTTTGACTCCGGCAATGCGTATCGTTGGACGCCGGATCAAGGCACGTGGGGCATCGAAAACTCGGAGTACCTGGGCATTGGTGCCGGCAATAGCACGGTGGCCGTAACGCTCCACAACTTTTCAATGAATGCGTTCATTCGCACCTCTTCCAACGGCGGATTGATTTTCCGCAAGCGTAACGCCTCCAATTACTACGCGGTTATGGTGAACGTGGGCAACACCGTGCAACTCACTCGGACCACGGATGGCAACACCGCTTTACTAGCTGGACCCGCCGCTTTTACGGGTGACTTGCAAGAAGGCGTTTATTTGCGCGCCGATGCAAATGGTACCAACGTAACGATCTACGTAAACAATATCGCGTATTTGTCGGTGAATGACTTAACGGAACCATTGCGGTTAGGTCACATCGGTGTCACGTCTCCCGTGGACGCGCAAGCCGTGTTCTTTGACAACATTCGCGTATTCCAGTGCGTGGGGCAGTGCGGAACATGAGCTTATCCCTTCGCTTGAACGGAAAACGTGCGCAGACCGCGATGGAGTACACGTTTCTAATTGCGGGCGCGTTGTTGTTCGTGCTCCTCGTATTCATTATGCTGCGCTCGGGGGTTTTCACTGCTTCCGAACACAACATTGGCCACCAGACCGGCACCTTCTTGGACGAGTACGGGAAATCCTATTTGTGTTACGATAATTTTGAGAAGACGCAGGCGCGGAATTGGGAGCCCGTGAGCGGATCCTGGTCCGTTCAAAACCGCGAGTATGCGCAACTGGATAATGGGGGTTCCGGATTTGTTTCTTTTGTGCAATGCGCTCCCAGCGATTTTTCATATCAAGGACTCATTCGGACGATGGGGGGCCTTGAAGGCGCTGGATTGATTTTCCGGGCTCAAAATACCTCGAATTACTATCAAGTCGTGCTGCTGGCTGCTTCCGAAACCATTAACCTGCAATTGGTGCAGGATAGCGGGGTAACCATGCTTGACACGTGCAGCACGTGTTTTGATGGCGCGTTGTTGGGTACGGGTTTAACGGTTCGCGTCGACGTTTTCGGCAACCAGTTGACGGTTTATGTAAACGACGTGCAGAAACTTACCGCAACCGACAACACGTTTTCCGAAGGATTGCTCGGCGTTTACTCCGTTAAAGAAGGTTTTTTTGATTCCATTCGAGCGTGTTCCACGCCGTGCTAACCCTACATGCTTTTAAAAACGGCTTTCGAAATAGGTTGTGAATGATTATGCGTCGAGGTCAGACGTCTGCAGAGTATTTATTCATCATCGTTAGCATCATCCTGTTCGTGGCCCTCGTATTCCTGCTCTTGAGGGGCAATTTGCTTCCTCAAACCACTCAGAAAGCCTCCAGCGATTTAAGCGCGTTCCTTGAACGATCTCGCCCTTACCTGCTTTACGACACGTTTGATACGGGCGCGACGCGTTGGAAGAGCGTCGGCGGCGACTGGAGTCCTGAAAACAACGAGTTCGTACAAAAATCCACTACCGCCGATTTCAAGCTCGCGCACACCGGCGATCCCGCTTGGTACAATTACGCGTATGAAGTGCAGTACCAGAAGCGCGGCCCGGAGAGCACGTGGGTTGCGGGCGTCGGCGTCCGCGTCAACTCCGTTTCGTACGAACGGTATGTTTGCTACGTTCGAGCGGATGGTTCGGTTCGCTTGCTGAAATTCGATGCGTTAGACAGTCAAACCGAGCTCGAGTTCGGTTTCTTGATTTCCAGACCGGATGACAACTGGCACGCGCTCGGCATCGTACTGTCCGGCAGCGACATTTCGTGTTTCCACGACGGCACGGAAGTCCTGAGTTACGAGGATGATACGCCGTTGGTCAGCGGCATCGTATCCTTGGAATCCTATAACGTGCTGGTCGCATTTGATGACGTCAAGGTATGGCCGCAATCCGGTCCGGTTCCCACGTACAGTTTCGTTCCCACGCCTACTCCGGGGCCGACGCCTACTCTTGGAGCCAGTTTCCCCATCATTTCACTCGTTGGATCGGTAACAAACGATTCCGCTGCAAACGTTTCTTGGCAAACCGATATTGATGCAGACCGTTTGGTGGAATACGGGTTGACGAAACTATTCGGCACGAATACGACGTTGAATGCCACGACGACAACGGATCATTTCGAGACCGTTCTCCAGCTTTCCACGAACACGCGTTATTATTACCGTGTATGGAGTTGCGCAGGCGCGCTCTGCAGTCACAGCATTACGCATTCATTATGGACTGGAGAACTTGCGCCGAGTTTGGATCCGCCGCCTCCCGATGAAGACGTTCCAGATATCACGAACGTGGACGCGAATTACGTGGAATGGGTGGAAGCGTGTCTTTTCAACGTGACGTTTGATTGGGTTACGGACATGGATTCGGATGCGTGGGTCGAAATAGGATTCAATTCTTCCTATGGATTCAATTCGTCCTATAACGCCACGTTCACTCAGGATCACGAAGTCTATCAATCCGGAATGTGGGAGAACACGGAGTATCACTGGAGAGCGTGGAGCTGTGCTGTCGCATGTAACATGAGCGACGACCAAACGCTTAACACGCCTCTAGGAACCGATCCCTCGTGCACGGGCGGTCCTCCGCCACCGGGTGGCAGTCCACTCATGATTCCGTTGTTGAAGGGAAGTGTCTACGAAGCCGAGGCATTAGGTTGCGAACCCACGCAATGGGGCTGCTTCTAGCCGCTTTCAGAATACGAATAAGAATACGAGAGGCAGTGCGATGACAACCGCCAGGAACATCCAGTCCCCCCCGCTTTCCTTCGACGGTTTCTTGATGATGGATATGCTTTGCTGCACGAATCGGGCAGCGGTGTCTTTGTAAGCAATTAACGCGATGGCCCATATTCCCCATATCAAAAATTCCAATTCCAGTTGTCCGCTGACGTGGAAAAACGTTTGAAAAGCAGCGAACGTGTTCGCGACCAGGTGCAGAATACCCGTAGCGATCCAACTCCTCGTCCAGTAATACAGCAGCGTAATCAAGAACGCTTGCGCGATGATCATGAGAAAAGAGGCGATTCCATACGCGTTCGCCGCGGAATACGTTAGTAGATACGCGTGCATGAACGCGAAGAACAACGCCGCACTCAGGATCGCGATTTTCGGCGAGAACCGTTGTTGCAGCTTGCTTTGCAAAATGCCTCGCACCGCCACTTCCTCTAAAATCACGGCGAGCGGAATCCACGTCAACAACATTTGTTGCACGTACGTCCAGTCATGCAGCCAGGCAATGCCGGCGTACCACGCGTCCATATCCGGTGACAGGACGCGTCCCAGGATTCCGATAATGAACATCAGTCCCAGTGCCGCAAATGTTTTTTTCCAGTCGTTTTTTCCCGGCCATTTCAAGCCCCATTTTTCACCTTGATTCCTAGCCAGCACCGCCCACAACACCATGAATCCGGCGGTGAGCAACACTTGCGTTTCCAATACCGTTAACGGAAAATGGAATGCATTGGATGCGGTTGAAATGATGCGCGTGGCGCCTCCCGCGATCAGAAAAGCGAGTGCGAACAACCGCAAGCGTTCTTTTTTCATTTATTTTCCCTTGAATTCTTCGAGTGCGAGCAGTGCGCGGGCGGTCATGAGCCCTTGAAAGTGTTCGGAATCAAATGCCGCCTTCCATGCCCCGTTCTCTTCCTGCGTTTCAACGAGCCGCGCGGCCAATTGATTCAAAAACGCTTCGTCCTCGTAATCCGTGACGGATAGCCAGTACAACGCGTTCACGAGGTAATCTTTTTTTTCCATGTTTTCGCGCGTTTCCTCCGCTATTTGCTGCTGCAATTCTCTTGCATAAGTTTCATCCATTCCGTACCCGTTTATTTTCATGTGATGCAGCAGCATGAGCACATGCGTGGAGGCCATGGTTTTCTGGAAGTTGAAAATGAACGCCTGTTCCTCGTCTAATCCCTCCATGGCGCGTTCACGAAAACGCCTCAAGGCCTCTTTCTTGTCATTCATTTCCTTGTTCAGGATCATTTCATCTTCATGGTACGCTGCCAGCAGGGATAGGCACCAGCTTTCGTCGATGATCACGCGGAATCCTTGCGCTTCCGGCGTATGCCATCCCGCTTCCAATAGTTCGGACAAGACTTTTTTTTCCATGCGCTCGTTTTTCTGTTGCAGCGCGGTAATGCAATACAAGTCGAACGCATAATCCCCCTGTTTCCCGCCGGGGTCGAAATACGTGTAATCAATGCTTCCTTCCTCCCATTTCGGCACCAACGAATCAAATAACGCGTGCGCCTTCTCAATTTTTCCTTGCAAGCGTAGCGAGTCCTCCAACCCCTCTTCCAAATACGCGACGTTGATGTAGAAATCCATTTGACGATAGAGTTCCAGCTCCGAAATCCCTTCATACTTGTCTTCGGCAGTGCTCCGGTATAGTTCGCCGGGCGTCATCGTATCCTGCTGGATATCCAGCGTTTCCAAAAAGTTCAAGCCCTTTGCTTGAGCGGATTGCATGGCGGCTGCATCCGGGTCTTCTTGAACGCAGCCTGCCAGCACGATGGCGAACAGTACCGCGGATATCGCAAGGGTTTGATTCATGCGCATTTTTTCAAGCCGCACGCTTTTTTAATGCGCCTCCTCTTAGTGAAAGCAGAGGGGTTATGCGATTTTTCAGACATGGTGACTCGCTAGCGATCGTGCTGCCTGAAAAGCTGCGCCAGAGCGCATCCGTGAAAGAGAACGATGAATTCGAGTTTTTCGAGTTGTCTCTCGGCCTGTTCGCTCTCGTTGAAAAGCGTCAGCTCGAGGAACGCGTGAAAAAGAACGTGTTCACGGAACTGTTGTCCCGTCTTTCTGAAGAGGCTCCCCGTTCCGCTTCTATTGTTGCTCCGGTTCGCTCACCAACGCCTCCGGTTCAATCGAATGAATCCGCTGAGGAAACGCTGAAAAAACAAGGGTTTTTTGTCATACCCAACGAAACGGAGGCGCGTCGTCTCTCCCAAATTCTGGAGCAGCAAATCAAGGGCAAGCGCATTTTCGGAGTGCGGGGTTTCGACCGCAAGTTTTACCTGGTTTCCGAGACGTACTTGCATCAATGGTCCAGTAACGTGCTGCAAGCGCTCGGCGAAGACGCGGTTCCCCTCCCGACGCTTGCTTCCCAACTGAAAATGGAGGAGGTCGGTTGTTTGGCCGTGCTGCAAGTCATGAAGGAGCATGGCGACGTCATCGAAAAGAAACGCGGCATCTTCAAAGCCGTGTTGTAGGCATCGTGAGCGACATGAAGATCATTCTGGGGCGACTTTTCTCAGGAAGAAAGCATGACTAACGAATTCGATGGGAAATGCCATGAAAATAATTAGGGACGCGGTTCACCAAAACATTGAAGTGAATGCAGCCGAGCTCGCTGTTCTGGATACCCCGGACATGCAGCGCCTGCGTTACGTGCGTCAGCTCGGCCTCGCCTACCTCGTTTATCCTTCGGCTACGCACAATCGTTTTGAGCACAGCCTGGGCACGTTTCATTTAACGTCCTTGCTTTCCGAGCGCTTGTTTCCCAGTAAGAGCGAGCAGCAGTTATTGCGCTTCGCCGCATTATTACACGATGTCGGTCATTCCGCTTTTTCCCATTTATCGGAAGCGTTGGTGCGCAAGCACGCGGGAAAAACCCATGAACAGCTCGGGGAAGACAAGATCAAGCGTTCTTCCATTGCCGACGTCCTCAAAGCACGCGGTTTCTCGCCGACCTCGCTATTGAAGTTGATGCGCGGCCCGAAAGCGGAAGTGATTTCAAACGCGTTCGGCACCGATCGCATCGACTATTTGTTGCGGGACGCGCACTTCACCGGCGTCTCTTATTCGCTCGTGGACGCGGAACGATTGCTGAGAAGCATGGCGTTTTCCCGCAATCAACTCGTCCTCCGGCACAAGGGCTTGTTGTCTGCTGAAAGTCTTCTCGTCTCCCGTTACCTCATGTTTCGCGCCGTTTACCATCATCACGCGAACCGCATCGCTTCCAAGATGATGGAGAACGCCTTGGAAAACGCGCTCGAGGAAAGCCGAATCTCGATCGGCGACATTCAGAATGGCTTGGATCACGAGCTCTTGCTTGAATTGCGTGATCTTCCGTTGGTGCAACGCATTCTGGATCGTCGTTTATTCAAAACCGCTTTCGTTGCCAGCGATTTCGACGCGCGTTCTTCCGATAAACTCGAGAACGAGCTCGCACAGCATATCGATTCGTCCGCATTTGTAGTCTGTGCTTCTTCGCAGACGTTGGGTGGCAGTGATTTGCCCGTGCTTCTCAATGATGGTAAGCTGGTTCCGTTGCAGCAGGCGTCGTTTATTGCAAAAGCGATATTTCCTCAGTTGAAGGAAACGGGTTTGTTGGTTGCTGCTCTTCCTGAACATCGTGAAGTCGTTCAACGCATCTGCAGAAAATTCGTCTAACGCCGAAGCCGATAACGTTTTTTAAAGACATTGTTCCTTGCTATTCCAATCTGTTCGGAAACGCATTTGAGGTGTTCAGACCATGATGACGTCCAAGGAAATCCAGAAAGATGAGTGGGGCCCGGAACGCATTTACAACGTGTACGACCCGCAGACGGGTATGGAAGGCACTCTTTGCGTTTACAATACGGCGCGCGGTCCCGGTAAGGGAGGCATTCGTTTTGTTCCCGACGTCACCGTGGAAGAAGTGTACCGCTTGGCGCGGGCGCAGACGTGGAAAAACGCGATTGCAGACATTCCTTTTGGCGGAGCGAAAGCCGGAATTAGAGGAGATCCGAAAAAAGTGGATAAGGTGAAGTGGATGCGTGCGTTCGCTAAAAAAATCCGGCATTTAGTTCCCGACGTGTACATTGCAGGCCCGGACATGAATACCACGGAGAAAGAGATGGCCGCTTTCGCGGACGAAATCGGTTTCATGGGGGGTTCGACGGGCAAGCCCATTTACTTGAACGGGTTGCCGCACGAGTTAGGCAGCACCGGATTCGGAGTAGCCCAAAGCATTTTCGTGGCCATGGAGTTCGCGGGCATGAAGCCCGATGGCGCCACGGTAGCCATTGAAGGTTTCGGGAACGTCGGCGTGTTCTGCGCTCGGTTTTTGAGCGAGAAAGGCTGTAAAATCGTTGCAGTATCCGATTCCAAGGGAACGATTTACGACCCGAACGGTTTAGACATTCCGAAACTGGAGCGCGTCAAGACGGAAACCGGTGCGGTCAAGAATTATGGTTCGGGTCAAGTGCTCATGTCGGAAGAACTGTTCGGTTTGGACGTGGACGTGTTGATTCCAGGGGCTCGCCCGGACGTGATCCACGACGGCAACAAAGATCAAGTCAAGTGCAAGATCATGTCGCAAGGCGGCAATCTTCCCGTGGATCCTAAAATTGAAGTGGAACTTGAAAAGAAGGGCATGATCGTGATTCCGGATATCGTGGCGAACGCGGGCGGGGTAATCAGCTCGTACGTGGAAACCATTGGCGGTTCTCCTGAACAAATGTTCGAGATCGTGGAAAAGAAGATCGTAGCGAACACGCGGGAGGTACTCAAGCGTGCCAAAGAACAGAAGATTCCGGCGCGTGATGCGGCCATGCAGTTAGCTCACGAACGCGTTCGAAAAGCCATGGAGTTCCGGGGCAGGAAATGAATGACGCATTTCCTTCGGCCTCATGAAGTCATTCCGGGGTTCTTGGTCACTGCCGAGAAGCCTCCGGATCCCAACGCTTACTTGATTAAGGGTTCGAAGGGCGCGTTGTTGGTGGATACGTGCAGCACGTTGAACGGAAATCCGTTTGCCAGTATTTCCGGTTTTCCGCGACTGGATTACGTCGTGAATACGCATCCGCACATTGATCACATTGCGGGAAATGATTATTTTCCGCACGTTCCCGTGGCCATGCATGAGAAGGCCGCTGCGGTAATAAAACAACGCGATACCGAGATTTCAGTCGCCAGCATGTTTCATTTGGATCTCCCCCGCCATTCCATTGACCGCGAGCTCAAGGATGGGGATCGTTTAGAGCTGGGCTCTTTGACGTTTCAAGTGATTTACACGCCCGGTCATTGCGTGGGCGCGATTTGTTTGTACGAACCGTCTCGCAAAGCCTTGCTCTCAGGAGACACCGTATTTACGGAAGGAAGCGTTCCCCGGTACGATTTGCCTTCCGGTGACTTGCCGACTCTACTGGATTCTTTCGAGCGCTTGATGCAACTGGATGTGGAATGGATTTTGCCGGGTCACGGTCGCGCTTCCTCGAACGGTCGCGTCGTATTAACGGATTCGCGCGAGCGCTTGCGCCGCATGCTTTGATTACAGGTGGCGTTCAACGAGTTGTTGGATATTGTCTCTGGGTATCGCGCCCGTGGTTTGGTCCACCACTTTCCCTCCTTTGAATACAATGAGCGTGGGAATGCTCATGACGCCGTACGCTTGCGCGGTTTTTGGTGACGTATCCGTATTCAATTTCACGAACTTGGCTTTCCCCTGCATTTCATGCGCGAGTTGTTCGAATTTCGGTGCCATCATTTGGCACGGCCCGCACCAGTCCGCGTAAAAATCGACGATGGCGACTTCCTTGCTTTGCAGAACTTCTTTTTCGAAACTGGAATCATCAGCGTTCACGAGAGCCATTCGCATCACCCTCACGGAATAGGCGTCAAGGAATTATTAACGCATCGGCTTCGTGGCGGATTCGAAATCCGGCCGGGGGAACCGTTTGACTTTATACCCTTCATTGGTTCTTCCCACCATGCGTTCGGCTCGCTCGAGTTCGTCCGCAATCGTCTCCACATAGCGTTTTGGAAGCATTCGCCATGTTCGTTCCGGATCCGCTTCGCGCAGAACGTAATTCGACATCCGATGGATGTCGGCGTGATGCTGCAATTCGTCCCTTCCGCTTTCCGATCTCAGAAACAAATCTCCGTATTTTCTCAAGCGTTTCGCCAGTTTTTCTCTCAGCCATTTTTTTCGGGGGCGGTAGCGCGCCTGGGTTTCTACGACGACTCCGCGTACCGGCACGTTATAGTATTCTCGATGCGGGTCGATGCGCACCATGTTTCCCCACCATTCAATGGGAGATAATGTTGCGTAATTCGAATTGTGCCATTCCACAACCAAGCGTCTGGGCATGAGCCGTGAGGCGGCAATCACCCATTTTTCTGCAGGCATGCTTAATGCATCCTTTACATTTCCCGGATTCATTGCCTGTCCTAACTTTTTTCTGGCTATAACGAATCGTGCGACCAACGGAAGCAGTTTTCCTTCGAATAATCCCCGATTGGTTAATGCGTACGGAACGCGGATTTCGCGCACGCTATGCCCCCGTTTTCGTAATTCAATGGCCACGCGTTTGGCGGCCTCGATTGCGTGCGTTTCGGAAGGATGAACTCCCTTCACGAACAAGAATTTTGCCATAATCGCCCGTATGGATTCCAAATTTTATTAATGTTTATACCGGATGGTTTTCAACTGCCTCGGAAAGAACGCGTCATTCAAATCGTAAAACCGTCTCCACCACTTCCTTCCTTCCTCCGCGTTCTTCAATACCGGCATGTATTTCGGTAACAGCTCTTTTCCGCGCACGCGTTCGCGCATTTCTTGCGAGGGCTTCCAGTCCATTCCCGCTTTTTCAAATAGTTCTTTGAAATTATATCCTCTCATCTCCAGCATCTTCTGCTTCACGTCCTCAAATGGGAGGTTCGAAAAGCGTTCGAACTGTTCCGCCGCGGTCTCCGCAATGGTTTCGCGCGCTTTCCGCGTGTGTTTAACATCGCTCCATTTCCCATTGATGTTTACAGCGTATTTCGCCAGGTTTTCAGGCAGCGATTGCTTTGCGGTTAAATGATTCACCCAATCCAAATGAATTTCAACTTGTTTTCGATACATGGTGTAAATCGTTATGCGATCGTACGCATACCCCTCCGCTTCTTTCCACAACTCCACGGGTTTCAGGTTCGGGAACTGACGCACCAGCAGCACGTGTTCTCCAATGGGGTACGGGCCGTGGTTCTCGTAAAAATTAGTGTAATGGTAATCCGAATGCGACGACCACGAGAGCGATGCGCATGAGTTCATGAGCTTGCCGATTTCTCTCCCGATATCCGCCGATCCTTTTTTCCAAGGCGTGTGCTTCACGATCGTTTGGATTTCCTTTTCGGTGTGCACCCACGAGGAATAAAATCCGGGCACGTCTTTTACGCACTTCGCTTTCAGTATATTGTGCAGAAAGTCCAGTACGCCTAATCCCTTTGATCGTTCGATACCGGATGCTTTCACGTCGAAGAACGCGAACTGCATTTCCGTTCGCAACATTAACGGTCCTAGGAATAAGTCCGCCAGGTCTTCATACGAAACGCCTTTCTCCTGCAATCGCCGTTCCGCATGCCCCAATTTCTCGAGCCACAAATCCGAGCCGTACGGAAAGAATTGAAAGCAATCGAAGGGGGCCCACGTGCCTTCGTCCATGTTCGCCATGCCAATAGCCAACGAGTCCAGCCACTCTTCCATCCAAGGCAGTTCATCCATGCACTTCGCCAGTGGTTCCATTTACGGTTACTTCCATTCCATCCTTCAATTTCTTCGTGGCTTCTTTCGTCGCCACGACGCACGGAATCCCCATTTCCCGGCTCACGATGGCCGGATGCGAGGTCAATCCTCCGATATCGCAGACAATAGCGCTTGCGCGGTTCATGAGGACGGTCATGGTCGGGTCCGTGATGCGTGTCACGAGCACGTCCCCTTCCCGGAACTTGAAGTGGTCTTCGGCGGATTCAATGATCTTAACTTTACCGTGCGCTATGCCGAGGCTAGCGGCCAATCCTTTCAAGAGACGAGCCATAGATTGTTTGCACGGTTAGAAAACGACTTGGATGGCGAGTTCCAGGACAATGAACGCGGCTACGAAACCGATGACGATGCGTGGATCGATCTGAACGTTCGAGCTCTTGACGTCATAGAATCGAATGATTCCCGTTGAGCTGCTGGGTGTGGCAACGCGGTGATCGGCCATGATGGGTTCACTGGAGGCATTCAGGGAACCAACGTTTAAATACCGTTCGCCCTCCTAATCCCTCTGATTACTGATATGAGTCTTGAGGATGATTTCAAGAAGGAGATTCCGCACGTTCTCGTGTTGGGAATTCTCTTGCTCATATTGCTGGTCGTGGTCACGAAGTTCAAGTGGGTTCATTGCTCGCAGGTTCCGGGGGACTGGTGCAACGTGTACTGCGGCATCATGGGTAATTCCCGCGTCGCGATCGTATCCGGTGCGAACGGTACGGGCGACCCTTCCGCTTTATTCAACTTGACCTCTAATTTGCGCCAACACACCCTATTAGAACCCTATCCGGATTCGGCTTTAAGCGCATCCATACTTGAAAATTACGAGCTCGTGGTATTCGAGCGCATGCAAGACATTACTCCAAACCAAATGAACGCGATTATGCAGTACTTGGATCGCGGGGGCAGCGTGATTTGGGTGGCGGACGCCGGCACGCGGCACTATCTTTCTCCCATGGACTTGTTGGATGCTCGAAACCGTAACGAAAGCGATCCGGGATACTACGAATGGTTCGTTAAAGAGATCAACACGACCAAGGGTTTCGGCGATCTGTCGAGTTTACTTAAAGTCAGTTATCAAGGCATTGAAAACGGCACGGATGTCCGATTATTAGTCAGCGATCGCAATTCCTTGATGGCCCAAGGCTTGAATGCCTCGTTTTCCATTGACGCGAAACAGGTAGCGATCGTCAACACGGATGTGTCCGAGGCCACGATCGTTTATTCCTTGTACGGAACGAAGAGTTGCACGTTCGAACGCCCTTGTCCTGCCGTTGTCGCGCGCAAGTACGCGGGCTGGGTGGTTTACACGGCGTTCCCGCCTGAAGAAATCCGTTCGCAGACCGCGCTCAACAACTTGTTCGACTTCCTCGTGACGTGTTAAACGGAAACCGCAGCCTATTTAAAAAATTCCTCCGTATTGGACTCGGATGGAATCGAGGTGTTATCCATGAAGAAGCTAGCCATTAACGGGTTCGGACGCATCGGTAGACTGTTTTTCCGGGCGGCTCTGCAGAACAAGAAATTCCAGAAAGAGTTTGAAATAGTTGCGGTAAACGATTTAACGAACGCGAACGTGCTCGCGCATTTGCTTAAGCACGATTCCGTTCACGGGAAACTGGCTCTGGATGTTAAAGCAGAAGGCAATGCCTTGATCGTAGGCGGCAAGAACGTCCGAGTGCTCGCCGAAAAGGATATCGAGAAGCTTCCTTGGAAAGAGTTGGGGGTCGAGTATGTCTTGGAGAGCACGGGCCGGTATACGAACGTCGAAGACGCTTCCAAGCACTTGAATCAAGGCGCTAAAAAAGTGTTGGTGTCCGCGCCGTGCAAGGGCGACGCGTTTACGATGGTGTTGGGCGTCAACCACACGCAGTATGACGCATCCAAGCATCACGTGGTCAGTATGGCGTCTTGCACCACGAATTGTTTGGCTCCGATCGTGAAGGTGCTTCACGAGCACTTGAAAATCGAACGGGGTTTCATGACGACGGTGCACGCGTATACGAACGATCAACGCATTCTGGACTTGCCTCATTCGGACATGCGGCGCGCGCGCGCAGCCGCTGTCAACTTAATTCCTACCACAACGGGGGCGGCGAAGGCCATCGGGGCCGTGATTCCGGATTTGAAGGGCAAATTGGACGGCATGGCGATTCGCGTGCCGATTCCTGACGGCAGCTTGAACGATCTCACGTTGGAAGTAGGAAAAGCGTGTTCGGCTGCTGAAGTCAACCAGTTATTGAAACAAGCCGCTCAAAAGGAGTTGAAGGGCATCATGTGGTATTCCGAGGAACCCCTCGTTTCCACGGACATTATCGGTAACCCGCATTCCGCTATCGTGGATGGTTTGAGTACGAAAACCATTGGCACGACGGTTAAGGTGCTTGGCTGGTATGACAACGAGTGGGGTTACAGTATGCGCCTGACGGACGTGTTCCCCCTGTTATAAGAGAATCAGGAACAACGCGAAGATCAGGAAGGCCACGATGGCGAACTGCACGTAGACGTAAGATAGCAGGGCCAGCAGTACGGGAATCATCCACGCCAGCCGTTCCACTTCCAGGTTTCCGGTGAGCGTGACTTTCGTGCCGACGATGACTCCGATCGCGTAGACGATGAATACGAACGCCGCGAACCGGCGGATGCTTTCGGATAAGTATTTGACGATCGTGTTCGTGATGTCTTCCAGGATGCCCATGGCTGCTATTACTTCGATCTGCGTTTAAATACGTTTCTTCCTTTTCAGGCGTTTGAAAAGCTATTTAAGGGCGGATACCTTGCTGGATGTCAGGTGATGTCCCTTGCCTAATTTGTTTAATCCGAAAGTGTTGGCGTTGTATATGGTTGCGGCATTATTTCTCGCAAACGCGTTCTATTTTCTGGTGAAAGGCTATTTCTTCCAGCAAGCCGGATTCGGTTACGTGTGGAGCATGTTCAATTATTTTGTGGCCGGCATCAGTCTCTTGTTCATGATCGCATTCAAGAAAATGGCGTTTCACCTGAAGGAGAATCTGGAGAAGAAACGCAAGCGCTAAAGATTTTTTTCGTACAAGAGCACGTCTTGCCCTCCAATGGGTTTCGCGAGCTTTCCGACTTTCCGGAACGCGTATTTTCGATAGAGCGCATCCGCGGCATGATTGGTGGCGCTGACCAGTAACACGATGCGATTCTTTTTCTTTTTTTTCGCGTGCGCGAGCGCTTCCTGCAACAGCCTTTCTCCGATGTGCCGGCGTTGAAACTCTTGCAGGACCGCGAGCCCCATGATCTTCAGGTTTTTGGGATGGTCTTTCCAGTCAATGAATCCCACAGTATGCTTTTCGTACAAGGCGACGAGGTAGTGAATGCGCGGGTCCCGAAGACGTTTCTGGATCGTGTCCATCGTGAAGCCGGTATACGGGAAGAACGCGCGCGTCATCACGGTGATGCTGTACAACTCGTTTTTCGAGGCCTTTCGAATCACCAGTTTTTTGGAATCGAATTTCAAGGCGTTTCCACCTCGGCTGCGTCATTCCAATCGGCTTCATACATTCGTTCGAATGCTTCCGCTAATTCGGCTTGCTCGATGATAACGGCGGCTTCGCGATTGCGCTTCATGGCATTGTAACTCCAATTCGTGCTTCCCACCATCACTTTTTTTTGATCCATCACCGCATACTTGGAATGCGTATAATAAAATGCTTGCGAACTCCAGCGAACACGAACCCCTTTGGATTTCAGGAATTCGGCGGTTGCCCAGTTGCGATCGATTTTGGGATCCAGGATCAAGCGCACGTGGACTCCGCGTTCGACCGCGAGCACGAGCGCTTCCCTCAAACCCGAGTAAGTAAACTGAAATAACTCAATATCAATTGAACGCTCGGCGCTTGCGAGGGCGCGCACCATCGCGATCTCGGCCCCGGGAGAAAATACGGGTTGAACGCTTCCGTGGAGGCCGTACTGTGGCAGGCTGCCTTCGGCAGCAAAGAATCCCGCAAACGTTCCGAGAAAGAAGAACGTGGTTACGAGGAGCAGGTGCTTTCCATCCATTTTCGTTCACCTCCTCCACCGGTGAAAGCCATACGGGACGCCTGCTTATAAATCGTTTTCCCCGTGATTCGAAAGCTTAATATTTGACGTGCACAAACAAGAAAAGATTCCTCGAGGTCATGGTCATGTTGTACGGTCGAGTGGGCGGATTCGTGGTGTTAGCCGCGATCCTTCTAGCCATGTATTACTTTGCCTCTTTCGTGATAACCTATTTTTAATTCCGCGGGTTAGTGCTGGCGATTCATTCGACTGTTTAATGCGATGGCAGCCAGTGCGATCACGGCGAACAATAAGAGCGTTCCGGCGTCGATAACGATCGGCATACACTTACGTTTCCGTTCCTCCTTAAAAAAGCCTTCTGGCGTTCCTATCCCACGCGACATATCGCGCTATTGCTTTACCGATTCTCCTGAAACCGCCGTACCGCTTTCAATAAAATGCTTTTGGGGGTGATGCGCGATAGCCAAATCATGACCTGGTTTTTATTTCCTGGAATCACGATGCGTTTGCCTTTCATCATTCCTTCGTATCCCGCTTCCGCGACGTCTTGCGCGCTCATCCAAGCCGCTTTAGGAATCGAGCGGGCATCCACTCCCGCACGTTCATGAAACTTGGTTTGAGTGGCTCCCGGGCATAATGTAGTGACAGTGACTCCGGTTCCCTTCAGCTCTTCCGATAGCGCTTCCGAGAACGAGTTGACGTAAGCTTTGCTCGCGTAATATACGGCCATGAACGGCCCGGGCTGAAAAGCAACTATCGAGGACACGTTCAATATTTTTCCGTGCTTGGCTTTGACCATGTCTTGAAGGTACGCGTGCGTGAGATGTGATAACGCCACGATGTTCAACTGCAATTCGTTCGCTTCGATTTTCCAACGGTTTTCGTGAAACAATCCCCACGAACCGAATCCCGCGTTATTGACGAGAATTTCGACTGGGATGCGTTTGCGCTTGGTTTCCTTGTACACTTTCTCTACGGCTCCCGGTGCGGTTAAATCGATTGCAATAATATGCGCGTGCGTGTGATACCGGTTTTCCAATTCGTTTTTGGCTTTCTCAAGCATGTCCTGGTGCCTTGCCACCAACACCACATCGAATCCGTGCGCTGCGAACTCGTCGGCCATTGCTCTTCCGATGCCTTGGCTTCCTCCTGTAATCAATACGGTGCTTCGTTGTTTCAGTTGAATCGCATGCGTCATTGCGTGGATGAATATATCGCTTTGGTTTCTCAACAAATTTCTTAACCAAATGCTTAACCTTATAACGACCCCTTTTCTCAAGGACTCGGTGATTCCATGAAAACGGTTTTCACAATGTTGCTTTTCGCCATGATGGCGTTCGTGCCTCTCGCTAATGCGGATGTGACCACTCCTGCGATTACTACCGTTTACATTGAGAACGACGGGGTTCCGGTGGATGACGCTCTGGAATACTCGGTCAAGTGCTTCGGTTACCGTTGGAGTCCTGGTCCGGAAATAGTTAAGGCTCCCGGTACGTATTCCCCCGTTGAAGTATACTCTTATACTGCCTCCTGCTCCGGGTACGGCTGCGAGATTCAGGAACCGTATTATCTCAACTACCGCCACGTCGATTATTGCAATGCGTATGTCACCATGAACTCCAATACGTATCTCGTTGAGCGGTATGGAGAAAATCCCGTGGAGTTCAGTAAATGCACGAACCAGAATTTCTTGGATCGAACCCGTCGATGCGAGTTGAAACTCGACTTATCGAATGCGGAAGTAAACCCGGATTCCATTCTCGAGCCGGACGTCCCTTATAATGACGATACGGGTGTGCTCCCGGTTCCCTCCTTATACAATGATGACGACATGCCGCCGATTCCGCCCGAGGATGTGACGCCCACTCCTGAAAGCCCGGTATCTCCTACGCCGACACGGTTTGCGACGGTTACTCCGACGCTCTCGATACGTCCTGTCGGCGACGTAACGGATCCATTGACTGCGTTCGTGAGCGGGATCGCGTGCTTCTTCCAGCAATTGTTCGGACAGAGTTGTTAGCATGCTGCCGGAAGTGCGGTTCGTGCAGGCGCTGGCCGTTACTCTATTTTTGGAGGCCGGCGTCCTACTGGTTTTTTGGAAGCTGAACGCGTTCCGCATCAAGCCATCGTGGAAACCGCGCGAATGGTTGGCCGCTGCCATTATTCCGTCGACGCTGACGCTTCCCTATTTGTGGTTCGTGCTTCCCCCGTTCGTCAACTCCGCGTATTACATTCTATTTGGTGAAGTCCTCGTCACACTCGCGGAAACGTTGTTGTTGAGCTACTTGCTTCGCTTAAAACTCCGAAATGCGCTTGTTCTATCCGTGGCAGCCAATACCGTTTCTTACTCCGTTGGCCTCCTGGTTCCCTTATTTTGATTTCAGAGGGTTTTTTCTCCTGGCTTCCATTCCACGGGGCACAAGCCCCCGGTTTTCAGCGCTTTCAGGACGCGCAGCAATTCGCTGACGGATCGGCCGACGTTCAAGTTGGAGACGACGGCGTACTGGAGAATGCCTTTCGGGTCAATAATGAACGCGCCTCGCAGAGCGGTTCCGTCGGATTCGATGAGAATCTCATATTCCTGCGCGAGGTGGTGTCCCGTGTCCGCGAGAACCGGGTACTTCACTTCCGGCAAGTCTTTTTCGAACCACGCTTTATGAGAATGCGCGCTATCCGTTGAGACGCCGATAATTTGCGCACCCTCTTTTTCAAAATCCGTGTGGTGCGTCGCCAACGATTTCAGCTCCGTGGGGCAGACGAACGTGAAATCGCGTGGGTAAAAGAACAGGACTTGCCATTTCCCTTCGAAATCGTTGGAGGATACTTTTTTGATTTCTCCGTTGGAGTATGCTTCCAAATTGAATTGCGGGGCTTTTTCTCCTACTTTCATGTCCATCACCTAATGAATCAGATACGTGATGCGTTGGTCAGCATATAAAATGATTCTGTTGAAACTTAAAAATGATTTTAAAGCCTCAATGGGCGGCTTCCGACGGGTTTCAATCAATTCGAAATACCGCGAAGTGCGTGTTCGAGTATTCGACTTCCATGCGTTGGAGCACGAACTCGAGTGCCGGGCACGAGAACAGCGAGGCGTCGTTCTTGATGCGATACACCACGATGCGCATTCCATCTTGTTTGAGGTGCGCGTACGCGATTTGCGGGTCCGTGCAAAACGAGTCCTGGAATTTCGTTCGGAAACTGATCTGTCCGGTTTCCTCGTCTTCCGCGATCCAATTGCTTTCATTCAAATAGTCTTTGGCGCGGAAATAGTCGAGGAAGTTGGCCAAGCGTTTTTCCGTATACGGGAGCGCGTAGAAATCCGTTGTCAGAACGCGTTCTTCGGGATGGTGATCGTTTATGTACGCGAGCACATCGAAATAGGGGGTGCGTTCCACGGGCTCGTGTCTCCACGCGTATCCCAGCGGTCCCTTGAAATCATCGTAGTACGGGTAGTGAGCCATCACGACGATGAACGATAGGCCGAGCAGGGCCATGACACCTTTCATTTTTTGGGCATTCATTTCCTGCAAGCCCTTTCCACATACGAGTATGAGCGGAGGGTAAAACGTGAGCACGTACCGGAACGAACTGAGTTCGGGAGGGAATTTTAGCGATGCGAATGCGATGATGCCTGCGGCCAGTAACAGAAAGGTTTCTTCCGGCCTAAACGCCTTTTCCTTATACGCCGCATGCGCCGTCAGGCCCAGAAGGACGAGGAGCGGAAGTTCGATTCTCGCCAGCAGCGTGGGCAGGAGGCTGAGGTTGATGCCCGCACTCAATAGCGTGGATCCTTGGTAATGGTTGAACAAGTGGTAATAAAATAATTCAAACGGGTAAATGATTAAAAAGAAAATGAATACGCCTGCCGCCAATCCGCCCGCCAATCTCCAATCCGTTTCTTTTCGTTTCCTGTACTCGGTGAGTTCAATGGCTGCGATGATCGGGAGCAGTAACAACGGCAAGTATTGTTTGGTGCCGAGCGTGAGAATCAAAAGCGACATTAATGCCGCGAGGTGTTTCATGGAGCGGTTTCGGCGGTACGTGTAAATGTAGTAGAATAGGGTTGTCGTGAAAAAGAAGAGCATGATCATGTCGAGCATGACGACGTTGGAGTAGAGGATAAGGTTGGGGGAGATCATCGTCATAGCGAACAGAACGGCTGCGGCTTCTTTTCCGTATTCTTTTCGCGCGTAGTAGTAAATGACTATGGCCAACAGCAATGAGAACAGCAGGGCGATTAGACGCATGGCTTCCATGACCGGAACGAGTTCAGCGGCCACGCTCATGAGCGGAACCGCCAGCGGGTAATACTTTCGGTAATGGAATTGGAGGACGTGGGAATCGCATGGCGCCATGACGCACGCCATTCCGAAAAACATTTTCGCGAGCGGCGGGTGCTCCGCGTTGAGTTCTTTAGTCGGAGCAAAATCACTGTATTTTTCCATGGATGCGGCAATGTATAGCACCTCGTCGTTCATGGGCAGGAGAACGAAATTGAATCGCAGCAGAATGCCGATGATCAGCGCCAGTGCTATACCGATTCGTATCGCGTTCGCTTTCGTTAGCAATACTACCCCTCGCGTATACTCAATGGCGTTGACGGTTTAAAGCTTTTGATGTGCTCCTGGGAAGGCAGCCACGTGACGGTAAGATCTGGATTAATATATTTTTATGTTGTTGGAACTGCATTGCGGAAGGGATCTGCGCCTGGATCCGGGGAGCGCGCCTTTGGCGGTCGGCTGTCCCGGGCTGGGGAGGACATTGGCGGCCTGAAAACAACGTGGAACGAAACCGTATGAACTGATGTTAAGTTTACTGGAGGAGCCGCCGCCCAGACACATGTGCCTGCTTGTCGTTCAGCTAATGGTAGCCAGGCCAAAGGATGCTCGCCGATGAGGTGAATCGCATGGGAAAGAAAAAGGGTAAGGCTCAAGAAAACGAAGAGTAAACGACGATGAGTTACTAACTCGTTTGATTATGATAGGGGGTCTGCAAAGACCCCCTGCCTCTTTTTTTTGTATGCTCCGACCGGGAGTTTCACGAGACGCTCTGGCTGCTGTTGTTTTGATAGAGCGGCGCGTTTTGAACCCGGGTCACAGGATTGAGAATCCTGCGTCCTTGACCGAACTAGACGATCGGAGCGTACGCTCTCCATTATGCCGGAATACCTTAAAAAAGCAGAGGCTCATGATTCGAAAAAAAGAAAAAAGGGGGCGTCGTAACGCCCGAACGGACATGCTTACTCTTCCTCTTCCCCGAACAGCTTCTCTAAACGCTCTTCCACTTCGTTTTCGTGCTTGGAATCGCCTTCAGAGATCTTGATCACCGCTTCCGCTATGGCTTCCACTTCTTTTCCATGCTTTTTCGCCATGCGTTCGCGGATCGCCTCGTGCAGCAGCTCCTTCTTGGCGCCGTAAGCGATTCGGTTTCCGTACTCGACCCACGTCATCTCGTCATGCCCACATCGACAGTTTCCTCCACAACCCATAATCCATCACCTAATAGTACTTAATTGAGTGAACGATTCTATGCGGGAATTTCAATATATGGGTTGGGTTGAAGGATCGACAACGGGTTTAACCGATGTACGTGTATCTATAACCGCCGGATCATTGCATGCACCGCTTCCGGTTTTATAATCCTTGTTTCCCAATTAATACGTTTCTTGCAGGGGTGGCAGAGCCTGGTCAAATGCGCAAGCTTCAGGAGCTTGTCCCTTAGGGGTCCGCCGGTTCAAATCCGGCCCCCTGCACTCCGACCTTTTTTGAAAAATGTCGATCAAAAAGTCGCTGCGCTGACGCTCTTTGGTCGAGCTTTCTGGTTAAGAAAGGTCGGTTGCACCTCCGGTCCCCTGCACACTCCTTTTTTTTTAAATAATTGTCTTTCCCACGATGCGCAGGCCTTTCGCGTTCAAGTCGCATAATATGAGTGGCTCGCCTTTATTGAACGCAAACGGTTTCTCGAACTGAAGTATTGCTTTCCCGCTGGTTCCCGGCGCGATCTCTTCGCATTCAATGCGCACGGGCTGGAATTGCACGCCCAGGCTCGCGTGAATCACTCCGCTTTTCAACGGTTCTTTCCGGAAGCGTGTTGCCGTTACTTCGCATTCAAGCTCTACTCCCTTGTTCCACGCTGTTTTCGAGAAAATGGTGCCGCGCGGCACTTCTTCCGAACGCAGTCCCTTCAATGAAAGGCCTACCCGGTCCCCGCTTGCAGCGGTTTTCGCGTCCGCATCGTTTTTTTGAATACTGCGTATTTCCATAGTCTTTCCAATGGGTTCTGCCTGCAGTTTATCGTGAACGTTGATCGTGCCTTGCTTTACGAATCCAAGGGCAACGGTTCCCACGCCTTTCACTTCGAAGCAGTGGTCGATGAGTACTTCCGCGTCTCCTTCCCGCAACGGTGTTTCT
Source organism: Microcaldota archaeon (assembly GCA_018819225.1). Taxonomy (GTDB): domain Archaea; phylum Micrarchaeota; class Micrarchaeia; order Norongarragalinales; family SBBD01; genus JAHJQN01. The sequence goes on along the minus strand of JAHJQN010000003.1, from coordinate 144,942 downwards.
TGTGAAAACAGGTGTGTTTTGGCTTCCTCAATGTTTGTAACGAGTTGCGCACGTTCGAGACTCGTTCCGTTCAGGAAGCCGGATAGATCCATATCCGTTACGATGGTGACCGCGTGCTTTTTCAGGGCGTCCAGAGCGACAATGATTTCGCCGAGTTCGGGTGAAGGTTCCGGAGCGATGACGAGCGCTTGATTCGTGATCGAAAGCGTTTGCATGAACGAAGACAGTTTTCCGGGATACGCTTTCGGATCCACTACCGAAACAATTTTTCCTTGAAACACGGTATGGTAAAACCCGAGATCGTCCGCGGTTCCTTTCTTGGCGAGGGCTGAAGCGGCTTGCTCGCGCTCCTGTTCATTCTTTCCGAGAACCGCGATGTTCAAGCTGGGCATGATAAAACCGGTTAGGGCAAGAAGAAGCGTTATGCTTCGAAACCTATTTTAATCGCGTGATTCGGAACGTTTGACGTCGTCCGGAATTCGGATGAAGGGAAATGGCGCATGTGGCATAAAATCAACTCCCGGCGCATTGGCGTGCAAGTGGCGCAGCAATGGAGTGCTGGCTTCCTTCCGGAGCGCAAGCCTTACCGTATCTCCATTCAGGACACGCTGGCTTATTTCGATGGAAAAAAGACGGAATACTACGCGGATGCGGCGCAGTGGACTGCTTACGAGAAGGGTTTGTTCGATCTCCTGAAGGACCGGCCTCGCCGCGCTTCTTTAATCTCGGATGCCCAACGGTTTCTCGAAATAACATCTGGCGAGATACGCCAACTCCTTTCGACGAATGTTTCCGCGCTGTCGGATGCCCAGTTGGCGTCCTTCTATTCGAACGTGATCGAGAAAGTGAACGCATTTTATTCGCGCATGTGGATCGTATTCCTTATCAGCGATCCGTTGGCGCAAACCGTTCATGGCGAACTGCTTAAACGCGTTCCGGACGAGAAGAAAGCCGGCGAGTTGCTGCTTGATTTTTCAACGCCTTTGGAACCGAATGACGCGATTCAGGAGCGCATGGATTTGCTGGAACTGGCAATGTCCCGGAACGAGCTTCCTGAAAAGGAGTTGGAGAACCGCCTTCAACGGCATACGCGCGCGTATCAGCACATCCCGATGTTCGATTTCAATCACGAACCGTATTCCGTCATGCATTTCCGGAAGGAGTTGGAGCGCGTTTCGGCTCCCGAGGAGGAACGCGCTCGCTTGAAGCACGTGTTTTCAGATCGTCAACAAGTATTCGATCGGCAGTTAAGAGGGCTTCAACTGCAACCGGATCATGATTTGTTCCGACTTCTTCAAATGCTCAAGGAAACGGTTTTCGTGCGCGACTACCGGGACATGCTCCGCCAGAAAATGAACCTGTCTCTTCGAACGCTCTATTCCGAAATCGGGAAGAGGCTGCAGTTAAGTATTGAACAGGTTTCACTGCTTACCAACCAAGACATTGAGACGGGTTTAATCCAGTCGGAGAAGCGATCGAGGCTGCGAAAGTCGGCCGAGGAACGGTTAACTGCTTTTCTGCTGGTCCAGCGAATCGATTCCGCACGGATTTTCGGAGGAAACGACGCGATAAGAAAATCGTCTGTCGAAATCAAGGAACCCGATATCGCGAATGTAACGGAGTTGGTGGGGGTAGTGGGTTCTCGCGGTAAAGTATTTGGAAAGGCTTGCATCGTGCATTCGAACCGGGATTTGGCGAAAGTGAAAGACGGGGAAATCATGTTCACTTCCATGACCCGCCAGGACTTCGTTTCCGTCATCCGCAGGTGCAACGCCCTGGTAACGGACGAGGGAGGTGTGACGTGCCACGCGGCCATTATCTGCAGGGAATTGAACGTGCCGTGCGTTGTGGGAACGCGGTTCGGCACGCGGGTTTTCAAGGACGGGGATGTCGTTGAAGTGGATGCGGAACAAGGAGTCGTGCGAAAGGTGAACCCGTGATATGACGTTCAATGCCGTGATATTCGACATGGATGGGGTGCTCGTGGACTCGATTCCGTTATACCTGAAGGCGGAGCAGATCGCGTTTCGGGAGCACGGTGTTGAGATGGATGCTCGTGAACAGTACGAGCGAGTCGGACAACCTGAAATCGAGTTGTGCAAATATTTTGTCAGGAAGCACGGCGTGCCGAAACCCCCGGAAGAAATGAGTCGTTTGGTGGAAGAGAAGCTGTTTGAGTTATTGGAAACCGATGGCATGCCGCGCGTGCCTCATGCCGTTGAGCTCTTGACCGCATTAAGAGAAAAAGAGGTTCCCATGGCCGTTGCTTCAAGTTCCGTTGAGCGCGTTGTAAATCACTTTCTGAAAGCAGCTGAGTTGAGGCGCTTTTTCTCCGTGTTCGTCACCATTTCGGAAATCCCTCGCGGAAAACCGTTTCCGGACTTGTTTCTCAAGGCCGCGGAATACTTGCGCGTTCCCCCTTCGAAGTGCGTGGTCGTTGAGGATGCGTTGCACGGTGTGGAAGCTGCCAGGAACGCTGGAATGTATTGTATTGGTTTGAAGAATCCATTAAGTGGGCAGCAGAATTTGGATGGCGCTAATGTTGTGGTAAACGATTTAAAGGAGGCGCGTCATCACTTGAATCAATTAATGGCGAAAGAGTGAATTCACATGGCCATGTCGTTAAACGAGCTCGATAAATGGTTTTGGGCCGCGTTTCTATTGTTTATTGCCGTGCTCGTCGTGCTCTACCGGCTCTATTTGGCTTAAGGTATTGCTTAAGCTTTTGAAAGCGTTTATTAATCGACTTAAGCAGTTGCTTAACCATGCATATCACGGTTCGGAATAGAGTCAGCAAGCCGTTTCTGGCGCTCCTACTCGTTATCGTTGGCTTAGTGGCCACGGGATTCTTTTTTGATGCGCAGCCGGCTTTGACTTTCGCAGCTTCAAGAAGCGTTGAAGCGTTGCCGTCTCCTCCGGTGATGGATTACGCGCAACCCAATGAAAAAAGCGTTGCCGAAGCCGTTGGGCAGAGTCCGAGCGCCTTGGTTTCCGCGAGTCCTACGCCGCCTCAATTTACTGCGGGTGCGGAAGCGCATGGGATTAATGCAGGCGATTCAGAGGAAGCGGTTCCGCCCGGACCTCCTATAACGACTTCTCCTTACCGGTCTCCAAGTGTTTCTTTACCGGTAGAAGAATCGCCGTTGACGCAAGCGCGGGCTCCGGTTCCTGAAACGCGCGCTGCAGGAGGCTTGCTCACGAATCACTTTTTCCAGTATTTGGTGGGCGTGACCATCCTCATATTGCTGTTCCTGAATTTGTTTCGAGTGGGGCCTTCTGCCGAGGCATTTCCTTCCGATGTATTCAAGATGCTTTCGTCGGAGACGCGGGTCAGCATGCTTCATGCACTGCACGAGCGTCGAAAGACGTTGAGCGAGCTCGCAAAAGAACGGGCGATTTCGCTTCCGGGGGCCAAGCAACATCTTGAGCAGTTGGAGGACGCGGGTTTGGTGCGCAAGATGGATGAGGGCCGCAAGTGGAAGTATTACGAGTTAACGGATTTGGGCAAGCGCATCATTTCTGAACGCTTGGCTTAAGGGAGGCGGTTGCCAAAAGCGAGCGGCAGCGTGAACTCCAAATAGATTTCCAGCAGCGTGACTGCCGCCAACACTCCGAGAAACGTGACGACGAGCATGAGCAAGACTTTCGGGATTTTCTTGTAACGCTCCAACAGCATATCGTAAGCGAATCCCGCCAGAAACACGATGGGGAAAATGAGTGCGGTAACGGCGAGCGAGAACAGTAGAATGAACCATGCCTGCGAGAGAACGAGACTCACGTCGACCATAGGCCTTCTAAAGAACCAACCCATTAAAACCCTTTTGGCGTATTAGTTGCAGTCGAGGGGGGTCCAAGCATGTACTCGTTGTATTTATTGGGTATCACGTTCGCGATTTTCTTCATTCAATTGTTGATTCCCGGGTTCACGGAATTCTTTTGGCTGGATCCCCAACACATTTTCCAGCAGCCGTGGGGTTTTATCACTTCCATGTTTCTGCACGGCGGCTTTTCGCACTTGTTCTTCAACATGTTCGCGTTGTTCATTTTCGGACCCATTCTTGAATCTCGTTTAGGCAGCCAGCGTTTTCTCATGCTCTATTTTGCAGCGGGTATTCTGGGCAACATTGGTTATTTGTTGACGGGCGGCGTGCAGCCTGCATTAGGCGCTTCCGGAGCCATTTTCGGCATTCTGGGGGCGTTGGTTGCGCTGGAACCGAACATGATCGTGTTCGTGAGCTTTATTCCAATGCCCATGTGGGTGGCCGGCGTTTTCTGGTTCGTTCTGGAAGTGTTTTCCGGGGTATACGTCGTATCCAATATCGCGAACTTTGCGCACGTATTCGGGTTGGTGCTCGGCTACGGGTTCGCGCGCTACATCAAGCCGCAGCTGTTATACTATAGTTGAGTGTCATGGGTTTCTTCAAGGGCTATGACGTGCGCGGGCTGGTCCCACAGGAATTGGATGAGGCAGCGGCCGAACGCGTTGGCAAAGCGCTTGGAACGCTTTTAGCCAAACGCAAGTCGAAGAAGAGAAAAGTGTTTTTGGCGCGGGATAACCGCAATCATTCGTTCCGGCTGGCGGAATCGTTTTCCAAGGGATTGCTTTCAACGGGTTTCGATGTCGTGAATTTGGGGGTGGTTCCCACGCCCCTCGTTCAATTCGCGCTCGCTACGGAGAACGCGGCAGGCGGTTGCATGGTGACGGCCTCTCACAATCCGCCGGAATACAATGGGTTCAAGATGTACGACCGTCACATGCCCTTGCTTTCCGGTCAAATGCGGGAACTCGAACGCATTTACCACGAGCAGAAATATGTTCGGGGGAGGAAAGGCAAGCATTGGAAGCACAAAATTATCGAGCCGTACGTGACGGATTTATTGCAGCGTGTGAAGCTGCAGAAACCGATTCGCGTGGTCTTTGATTCCGGGAATGGGACGTGCGGGCCCATTGCGCGCGTTCTGTTGGAGCTCATGGGCTGCCGGGTGCACTCGCTTTTCGAGGACGTGGAATCCGCTTTCTTGAACCATTTGCCGGATCCGCATCAAGTCGAGAACTTGCGTTGGCTTCAGGATGAAGTGAAGCGGCAGCACGCCCAGTTCGGGGTCGCGTTTGATGGGGACGGGGACCGCGCCGCGTTCGTGGACGATCAAGGGAATATCGTTCGCGGGGATGACGCGTTCATTCTATTCCTTCGCGATGCGTTGAAGCGTCATCCGAGAAGTACGGTAGTATACGAACTGCGTTGTTCGCTCGTCGTGCCGGAAGAGATTACTCGTTTGAAAGGAAGGAAAGTCATGTCCAAGGCCGGCCGCATTGCGGTTCGCGAGGAACTGGAAAAGCGCGGCGCGGTTTTGGGCGGCGAGATCACGGGCCATTTTTCGTTTGCGGATCATTACGGTTTTGACGACGGATTGTTTGCGGCGGCCAAGATGGCGCAACTCGTTTCCGTCATGAATCACCCGCTTTCCTCGGAACTGAAACGCATTCCGAAGTATCCGTGCACGTCCGAGTTGCGCTTGTTCTGTGCGGACGATGAAAAGAATGCGGTCGTTCAGGGAGTCCAGACGGATTTGAAGAAGGGGTTTGGCGCTGCGGTGAAAACGCTGGATGGCGTGTACCTGGATCTCGGGGACTCGTGGGGTTTAGTGCGCGTCTCGAATACGGAACCCGCGATTACATTGCGTTTCGAAGGAAAAACGTTTGCCAAACTTAAACGGGTGTATCGATTGTTTGAAAAGCCGTTGAAAACCGCGGGTGTCGTGCTGCCGCCATTATCTCGGATAACGACGCATTGACATGGCCTTGGACCAACGGTACTACTGGTGGGCGGCGGCCGCCATTTTATTATTAGGAATCGGGTTGCGTTTCGATCTCACGTTGCTTCCGATGACGGATGAGGTGTTGTACGCCGTCCTCTCAATGGAAAACCAGCACCGGGGGTTTGCCGGAGACGCGAATGCCGAACACCCTCCTCTTGCGAAATGGTTTCTGGGTCTTCCCACGCACGGAATTCCTTTCGACATGTCGGAGTTTTCGCGTTTGGATAAGACGTATTCGACGCTGCCGCCGGTTCCGTTCGTCGAATCGTTGGCCCCGCGCATTCTTCCAAGCATTCGGGCCGTTTCCCTGATCTTCTCCGTGTTGTTGGCGCTCGCGGTTTTTCTTTTCGCGAAGCGATGGTTGGGTTTGGAAGGAGGACTCGTGGCCTTTTTCGTGATGATGTTTTCCCCCAGCCTTTCCTTGTTTTCGAATGCCGTCATGCTCGACATGGTATTCCTGTTCTTTTTCACGACGTGTATTCTGTTCTACTTGTTCGAGTATTCCGGAAAACGCGATTGGCCCCGTCGAATCGTGCTGGCGATTCTCTTGTTTGCGGCCATGAGCGCCAAGTTTAATGGTTTTTACGCGTTAGGCGTCATTCTCTTGTTTGAAGTGATTCGTTTCATTAAAACAAAAGAGGTGGATGACTGGCTGCTGATTTCCGTATGGATTACCGCGGCCGCATTTCTCGCGGTTTCTTATCCGTTGTTTAAAGTGATGTGGGCGTTTCAGCATTACGTGAGCGGTTCCGTTTCATTGAACGCGGATTTGTTGCTCGTGACTCTGGCTCGCATCGAGCTCTTGGTCTTCTTCCTGGTAGGGCTCGCGGTATTTTTCTTCTGGAAGCACGGGAAACGCGATGGGCATGCGGTCTCGTTGTTCGTTTTGGTGGGCCTGTTTTTTGTTTCCGTTATTTTCAATCCGTGGCCGCACTTCCGCTACTCGTTGATTTTGTGGCCGTTTCTCGCGTTGTTAGCGGGATGGGGGTTTATTCATGCGAACGGCTTGCAGCGAAAGCTGGCGTTGGCGTTCGGGGTTCTCATGCTCGTGAACGCTTTCTATTATTATCCGTATTACGATTCGTATGTGAATCCGTTGGGTCGGATCATTCAAACGCCTCCTGTGGAGCGCTCGCCCGTTCTCGGGGTGCACGCGTTCCTTTCGAACGTGCCAGAACCCATCGCTACGGATGATCCGTATCATTTGCCGTTTTCGTTTCAGTACAATGCGACGTTCTGGTGGCGGTATGCGTGGGAAAACGGCCAGCTCGAGGTCTCCGACGTGATTGCTTTTGGTCAACCCATTTGCTTCCATCATCCGCGGTTGACTCAGTACCTGTGGGATTCCGGCGCCGTGTACTTTGTTCGACGTACGGATGGCTTGCAGGAACCGCGTAACTGCGATGGATTGTACAGCTTGTTGGATCAACTAAACGTCGTATATCAAGACGCGAATTTCCGCGTGTATACGCTTCGATAGTCTGGAGATGCCTTATGCGCTTTTCCCCTGAAAAAAATGCGCGGGTTCTCCTGATGGTTTTTTTGCTCGCCGGCGTCCTGTTTCGCGCGGACCTCTACTTGTTGCCGATGAACGACGAGGTGTTGTACGCGTTTTTCTCTATTGAGAACCAACATCGTTTTTTAAGTGCGGATCCGAATCCCGAGCACCCGCCGCTCGCGAAATGGTTCTTGGGTTTACCGACGCAATTCATGGCATTAAACGCGGACGAGTTCAGTCGCATGGGAACCGCTTATTCCGCGATTCCCCCGGTTCCGTTCGTTGAGGAGATGGTGTGGGCGGTGTTACCGTCCATGCGTCTCGTATCGTTGATTTTCTCGTTGTTGCTCGCCTTACTCGTTTATTTCATCGCGAGACGCTGGCTGGGCCCGGTTCCCGCGCTCCTCCCGTTATTCATCATGCTGTTTTCTCCCAACCTATTGCTTTTTTCGAATGCCGTGATGCTGGAAATGGTGTTTCTTTTCTTTTTCACGGCAGCCATACTGGTTTACTTATTTGAGTACGCGCCCAAACGGGATGTACCGCGACTGGTTCTTTTATCGGTCTTGTTGTTGGCCTCGGTGAGCTCAAAATTCTACGGCTTTTCCGCCGTCGTGTTCATTGGTTTGATGGAACTGTTGCGCTATTTCGGGGAAAAGAAGTGGGATGCGCGGCTTTGGGGCGGACTGGGGCTCGTGTTGACGATTTTTATCGCGGTTTCTTATTCGCGGGAGAAAGTCTTGTACGCTCTACGATTCTATTTTGAAGGCAACCATTCCCTGAACTTGAATCTGTTACTCGTCACGCTGACGCGCACCGAGCCCTTGCTCTACTTCTTGGGATTCCTTTCCTTGTATTTAGTGTGGAAGTCTCGGGTTCGCGATACTCGGGTCTGGGCGTTGATGATCTTTCTCGTTGTTTTTTTGATTTCCATTGCATTCAATCCGTATCCGTTCTTCCGTCACGCACTCGTTTTATGGCCATTTCTCGCCCTGTTGTCGGGTTGGGCGTTCGCCCACGCTTCCGCTCTCCAAAAACAAGTGGCGATCGCTCTGGCGGTCCTCTTGTTCCTGAACGCGGTCGTCCAGTATCCATATTACGATTCCTATTCGAATGCGTTAGGGTTCGTTTTTTCAACGCCTCCTGTGGAGCGGACGGCGGCGTTGGGCGTGCACGCGTTTCTTCAGACGCTGAAGGAACCGATGGTAACGGACGACGCCTACGCGATTCCGTTTGCACATGAATACGATGCCCGCTTTTTCTGGCACCGGGCGTTCGATCAAGGATTCATGACGCATGTAAACATCGATGGTTTTCGTCAGGCCATGTGTCGCGAATCGTACGGGATCCGGGCCTATCTCTATCAAGGAGAGTACGAGTACTTTGTGCGTCGGGTGGATGGCTTGCAGCAACCCTCGAATTGCGACGCGCTGACCGTGGTATTGCGTGATATGGAGCGCGTCTATTCGGATCCTTACTTTGAAGTCTACGATTTGCGCTGAACGGATAGCTTGCGCACGACGCCATGGGTCGCATCCACTTCCACGCGCTCCCCGTCTTGAAACACGTGCGTGGCCATTTTGGTTCCAACAATGCATGGCACGCCCAATTCGCGGGAAACGATTGCGGCATGGCAAAGCTGTCCGCCTTCGTTCGTGACGATGGCTGCTGCTTTTTCCATGGCGGGGACATACGCGGGCATGGTCGCCGTAGCCACCAGTATTTCTCCTTTCTCGAGTTTGGGCACGTCCTCAATGCCGTGAATCAAGCGCACGTTTCCGGAAACGCTTCCTGGTGAGGCCGTTTGGCCTCGGAGTTCTTGCATGTGATGCATTTTTTCCTCGAGTTTCATTTCCTTTTCAAAGTAGGCTTGGAATTCCGCCCCTTCATACAGATGGACGCGTCCGTTTTCCAGTACGATGGCGTGCGCTCCATCGCGTGCGGCAATCTGCTTTTGGAACGCCTCACCCATTTTTTCCTTCCGTTCAAGTTGTTTTAATATTTCGTGTTTTCGCATTTCCAGCAAATCGTGCCGTGAAATCCCGAATCGACGGGCGCATTCATTCAGCAAGGGAATGCACTGACGGGTGATATACCCGTATGCTTCGTCGCGATTATTCGCTTCGAATGCCCATTCCTGAATCGTTTTCACGCGGATGGCTTCTTCGGGAGTGAATTTCAGTTTCTTCATGATGTCTTCGGTGTCTTGCAAAACTCGCTCCTGTTTATTCAATGCCTGTTCCATTTTTTCGCGATCGCTTTCCAGTAGTTCCTTCAATCGGGGTTTCAATGTTTCCGCGGTAAATGGCTCGCCCCACATCACGTAAATGCCGAGGGCGCCATATTGCTCTGCAATGGCTGTCAATCGCTCGTGCACTTCCGGACGATGGATGTCCCAAGCGTTCTTTTTCATTTCCTGAGCCAGCATCAGGAGTTCTTTTTTTTCCTTGCGGATTCCGGTGGGTTTCGAGCACGTGAATAGAATGTTTGCGATTCTTGCTTGTTCGTGAGGGTCGCTTATGCGCTGCGCAATGGCTTGAGAAACGGAATCCGGATAGAACTTGTTGATCATCAAGTAATGATAGCATCGTTGGGTGAGCGCCTTAAACGCGTTCCCCATTAATTCGATACCTTCTGCCAGTTCGCTCCATTCGGATGGGGGCGCATACGCTTCTTTGGCGATGGCATCCGCAGCGCGTTTCCCTTCCTCCACATCGCGTTCACTGGTTAGCGCCAGTTCATAAAGCGCATTCGGATTCTTTTTCTCCATTTCCTTGAGCGTATCGATGTACTGTTGTACGTCCCGCGAGCCCATGCCGCGACCGTTTTGCTTTCCGGCATCGACCTGGCGGTACTGTTTCGCGGTATACTCGGACTTGCGTTTTCCGGAAGCGATTTCGAGGTAGGTCTCCATCACGATTTCGATGATGTGGATGCCGTGACTCCGTCCGCGTTCGGCAATGACCTCCCATTCCAAATTAGCCATACGTATCTGTTTGAAGCGTTATGCGCCGGTATGATCTTAATCCTATCGCCGGAATATTCCGGTTGTACTTTAGCGGCTGTCAAGCACTTCCGGTATGAGTTTGGCTTCGGCTTTACGCAATCGTTCGGTTAAAGTGCTTCGAGGCACTTTCAGCATTTTCGCCAGTTCCTTTGCGTTCGTCTGGCGGGGATGCTCGAAGTACCCGTGGTTTCTTGCCATTTCCATCGTTCGACGTTCCAGTTCCGTCAGTTTGCTCATGGCGGTCGAAACAAAAAAGTGGGGCGTCTCCTTTTTCAAACTCACTAATTCAAGGGTCGCGCGATACGGCAAGCGTTTTAAGCTCTTATGGAGTTCCGTCAAATCCTTTTTCTGGTGGGACGCAACGGTCCAATGTTCTTGGCCTCCTTCCATAATCACCGGACCCACGAAAAACACTCGGTGATCCAGCAACATGTTCGAGAATCCCTCGCTTTCTTCCAAATAATAGAACACTTGGTCCCCGGCAACTTCAATCGAATGGCATCGCGACTCGTCAAGGGTACATTGAATGAGTTGCTCTTTGTCTTTCCCTTCCACCAGCATGACCTTCATGATGAACCGTTTGTTTCCCTCTTTGAAAATGTTGAGGTAATGGACGCGTGCACGGGCTTCGAGGTTTTTCGTCTTTTGCAGCCACTGCGAGTCGTGCCATGCCTTGAACTTGGCGACCCACATTCCGCATCAACCCATTTCGCGTTTCAACTTGACCACGCCTTTCAGCATGCGCATCACGTCTCGATAAACGACTTTTCCTTCTTTTTTGTGATGCCATTCGATCGGGATTTCCTTGATTCGAAGCCCGGCTTTTTTGGCTCGCAAGAGGAGCTCGACGTCCCATTCAAATCCGTGCTGCTTGAATTGGTTCAATAACGGCAGGATTTTATTGCGTTTGATTCCCTTGAATCCGCATTGCGTGTCCTTGACGCCCAATTGAAACAGAAAATCGATCAGCGTGTTAAAGCTTTTGCTGGCAATCCGCCTCCGGTTCGGAACCGTGCCCACGATCACGGCGTGTTCGAGCGCCCGGCTTCCAATCACGACATCGGACCGCTTCAATTCCTTGAGGAGTTTGGGAATTTCTTTAGGCGGCGCGGCGCCGTCGGCGTCGTACGTGATAATCGCATCTCCTTTCGCTTTCTTCATGCCTTCCACGAGCGCCTTCCCTTTCCCTTGGCGGTGGTTGAACCGGAGCAATTGCACGTGGTTGCGTTTCACGTGCACGAACTCGGAAACGATGTCTAGCGTTCGGTCGTGCCCGTCGTCCACGATAATTATCTCGTAGGGTTTGCGGAATCGGTGGAGAAACTTCAAAAGCTTTTCCAGCGTATCGTGAATGCGTTTTTCTTCATTATGCGTCGGAATAACGATGGAGAACATGGGCGAATGCCAGTACTTCAGCAACCAATAAATAGCTTGGGGTATCGAAGGGATTTATGACGTCCCGAGAAGGGGAACAGTTTTCTATTCGCATACCTGAGTTCCGCGTGGATCGACTCATGAGTTGTTTGTTTGAACGGGGGCTTCTTCATAAGAAAGACTTTGCGGCGTTGCGACCTCAGTTCCTTGAATTGAATCGAAAGGGCGTTAACCTGGCTCGGTTGGTTAAGGGAATTAGGGAAGGGCGAATCGGCCTCGGAATGATCCGGGATCATCCTGCGATTCCAACGGAGAAACAACGGGCCCTCGGCGAATCATTGGAACCGTTATCTCAAGCCATCGGATCCGCATACGATCATCATATTGGCGGCTATGCATTCGCGGGAGTTCCTCGTGAAATGCCGGCCATTACTCAATACTTACGAAGGAAAAACGTTCCCCCCGTTATTCGGGGAATGGTTGGTGATCATATTCACGAATTCTTGTTCTGGATGCGCATTACTCCTTCCTTGCTGGAGCGAAATCCTCGATTTCTTGACCAATTGGGTAAACCTGGGACGCGATTAAGTGATGAGCAGCTCGCGATCGGCCTCCGTAATTTCACTCGTGCGAAGTCATTAAATCTTACTCACTATAATATCCTCTCTGGGTTCCTTGATCGGTCGACGTTGAGCAAATAACCTATTTCTTTTCCCAGAGTTTGACGATCACGAATCCGCCCGCGAGGGTGGCGATCAGGCCTTGTACGGTCCACGAGAGTACCATGGCATTCGATAATTGAAACGAGCTGATCGTCATGAGCATGCCGGGGAGTCCGCCCACCAGCCATACCAATAACCCGTAAAACGTTCCTTTGCAGAGCAGGCTCTTTTTCTTCCAGCCTCTCCCGAAATACGTGTACGCGTAAGCCATCAGCAACCCCAGCACGAACGGGTGCACAAAAACGTAGCTCATCAAGGGATCGCTCCACGGCCGAAAGATATGCTCGTTCTCATACTCGGCTTGTTGACCTGGAATTAATGTGCTCCAAACGGGCATGAGCGCGACCGAAATGACGAGCATGACGATTCCGGCGGCCAAGCCGCTCTTCACTATTTTTCCCCATTCTTCCAAACCGACCACCCGTTAAACAGAAAGAGTTAAGGCGTTCAAAAGCGTTTCGGAACCGCTTTGCCGCCCAAAATAGTATTCGGACGCTGTCGTTGTTGTCACGCCCTGATTACCGCGTTGCCTCCTTTCTGCTTTCCTCTTTTTGTATCGCCCATCCTCCAAAAGCTTTAAATATATCAAAACGGTATCTTTTTAGTGGTGGTTTGAGTGGAAACCGTGGTGAGGTTGGAGGGCGCCGTTGAGACGGTGCTGGAAAAGCTTGTAAAAGAAGGCTACTACAAAACGAAAGCGGAAGCCATTCGTGCCGGAATTCTTGAGCTGGGAAGGGAGTACGCTTTGATCGGGGGGAGAGAACGGAAGCTCGTTGCCCAGAAAATTCGAGGGATGAGGGCTGAAGTGCGCAGCGGCAAGAAGAAGCTTGTTTCCATTGAAGACGTTGCGAAAAGGGCGGGCGTCAGCATATGAGCTATGCGGTCCGCTTGCATGAGGATGCAGCGGAGGCTCTCCATCGCTTGGACCCTTCGATTCGTAAGCGTCTCGTCAAGCGGATAGCCGCAATGCGAGAGAAGCCTCCGCGGAGGCATATGCGAAGCGGTCTTGATTTTTTCGCAGAGGAAGTCGGGCAGTACCGAATTGTTTTCACGTGTGAAGCCAATCAGAAAGTCGTTTATTTCGTTGGCAATCAAAAGGATTACGAGAAATGGTATTCAAAACGAAAGCGTTAGAATGGGCAGGCTGCTACTTCGTCCATCTTAACGAACTTCCGAGTGAACGCGATAGCCTTTTCTTTCCGGAAACTTTTGCATGAATAGATAATGCAAGATAAGAATCTTGCATGAGACCGCGCATACCGAGAAATCCCTGGATCAATCAGCGGTTCGAATGCGTCATATCCCCGGTTTTCTTTCTTGCCTAGGCCCTCTGGAGAAAAAATAATGGGTTTTCCATACGTCTTCAAGCCGAGGTTTTTTGTAATTTCATTGAAATAATTACCGATGACTTTTTCATTTACTTTAATGGTGAAGAACCCCTCTGTCAATAGGCACTCTCTGACAATACGTGGCGCCAAATCCTTCATGGCTCTGGCTCGCGTAACTTGATCATTGGTTTTCAGACGCTATCAACCTCATCAACCGCTTGCGCGTCAGTGGTTGTTCACTTTCATCATCACTTTTTCTTATGCTTCCACAGTATTAAATGCATTTCGATGCTTATGTTGGCATGTCTATAACGCATCCGAACGAAATGGACTCGATTTGGAAAATCGACCACTCCAACGCGAGAAAAGGGGTTTGGTGGTGGTGGTTTTGGCTCTTCTTTCTCGATAATCCCAAGAACCCTGAGAAACCGTTGCAGCTCATGGTGTTGTGGAGTACTAAGAAGGATCGGGGCATGGAATGCAATGACATGAGCGTGCATCTTGACAAGCCGTTCCTGCAACTCGAACGCGGCCAGTTGGGATTGGGGGCGATCGCGTGCTGGTTTTTTGACGGGAAGGAAATGAAGGAGAACTTTTTGTTGGATCAAGGCCCGTTGTTGCTCGAGCCCGCGACGAAACGGTTGGTTTCACTTACGAAACAAAAAGGAACCTTCCAACACCGAGGAAAACGAATGGACGTTTGGCTCGAAAAGGAAGGCGTGAACATGCATTTTTCGATGCCATTAGTAGGCCCGGGTTCAAAACCGGACGTGCGACATAATCGCTTTTTCAAGAAATTCGAGTACCGGATTCTGAAACTCAGCCGCCTGCCTTGCCGCGCTTCTTTCAAGATGAATGGTAAAAAGCAATTGCTGAAAGGAACCGCTTATTTCCAGAACGTGCATGTCACGCGTCCCGTGATTCCGTGGGTGTGGAGCATCGTGCATTTTCGGGACGGCAGCACGTTAAGTTATATGGCGCCGCGCCTCGGATCCTCTCTCGTGAAAGAGGATTTATTTGGTTTGGAATCCAAAGCGAACGTGGTGGTCCGGAAGCATCTCGAGTTTTTTCATCGGCCGACTCAGACGATGCATTGGTTTCGCTCGTTTCGTGTCAACGCGGTTCGGGGAAAGCACGGTCCGGTTTGGCGGGTGACGGCCAAGAATGCGGAAGGCACGCTGGAAATCGGGCTCGCGAGTTACGCGCGCGCGTTGTGGAAACTGGGGAAGCGACGTAAATGGCTGCCCTTTAAAACCGAGCTTTTGTACAATGAGTACGCGGTCGTGGTTCAACGGTTCCGGTTCCGAATGCGCAAGAAAGAACTCACGCTTCGTGACGTGGGTGAAGGCGTCGGCAATGCCGAGCACTCGTGGGGATTCTTGGTATGAACATTACGGATTTGCGTGTGTCGCGTGACACGACTCTCAAAGGGCTAGGAAAACAATTGGCGTCAACGGGTTTGCAGTCTTCTGAACTCGCTCGAGCGGCTGCGATTTCCCGCCGAATGCTCGCTGACCAGCACTGCACGCGTTTCATGTCATTGACCTCGAACTTAATGGCGACGGGCTTGCGTGGCCTGTTTATCGACATGGCGGAAGCGAAACGTTTTCATGGAGTGGTGGCGGCAGGGGGGGCGCTGGATCACGATATTCTGCGCGCGTTTCGTTCCTATCAATTGGGTTCGTTCGAGGATGATGATACCCAACTGCATCAACAAGACGTGAATCGCTTGGGCAACATCCACATTCCGAACGCGCATTACGTTTTCTTGGAGAAGTGGTTGCAGCCGGTTCTCAAACGCGTGCATGATGAAACGCATCCGGTTTCTGCCAGCGCGCTCGCGTTCGAGATAGGCAAACAATTGCATCAACAGCGCAAGCGTTCGTTTCTGGCTTCGTGTTACCGGCATCGCATTCCCGTGTATTCTCCGGGCCTCGTGGATTCCGCGATTGGCCTGCAGCTTTACTTTTACAAGCAGGATCATCCCTCGTTTTCTTTGGATGCGACGGGCGACATGCCGGAGCTCGCGACCACGCTGTTGGCGTCCAAACGAACGGGCGCATGGATTCTGGGAGGCGGGATTTCCAAGCATTACACGATTGCGAGCAATTTGTTGCGCGGGGGGTTGGATTACGCGGTATACTTGACGACGGCGTTCGAGCGTGACGGCTCGCTTTCAGGTGCGCACACGCGGGAAGCGAAGTCCTGGGGGAAAGTGCGCTCGACGGGTCAAACGGCGGTGGTTCACGCCGAGGCCACGCTCGCATTCCCATTATTATACGCGTTGTTGTGAGCGCTCATGCCGTACGCCTATCTTTTTTCGGCGCTGTCAGGCATCCTTTGGAAGGGCGTCGATGTTTCGCACGGTATTTGGCGGTGGGCGTTTGCCGCTTTAGCCGGTTATTATTTGGGGCTGCTGCTCTCGTTTTCCCCGCAGGCGTCCAGCGTTTTCATTGCCTTGTTCGTGGCCAGACTCTTGCATGGTCAAGGCGTTTCCCTTCAAGACGGATTCATGTTCTTATTCGCGCTTGCGATCGCCGTTTATAGGGGAATACTCATTCCCATGCTGCTTCCGTTCGCGGTGCTGGCGTTCATCGCATGGCTGGCAGAAGAGCTGAAATCCACTGCTTCTTTATCTCATACGCGGATCGGTGCGTTGGCCATTCAACACCGTTTCGCACTCGTTGCGGGAGCCTTCCTGTTGTCGATGTTTGCCGGAGACTATTCGCTCGTCGGTCTCGTACTCGTCTTTGAAATCTTTTTTCAGTTTAGCGGTCGACTTCTTGAGAGGGGTTCAACGCGCTAAGCTCTTCAACAACCGTTACCCCTCCTTTTTCCTTGTCGCGCTCAAAGAAGAACGCTTTCGATGAGGCTCCTTCTTTGAGGGATTCGTCGTGCGTGACAATAAACGTTTGTTCGACGATGCCGGGGAGTTGCTCGCGCAGCACGGCCGACAATCGTTGAACGGCTTGCGCATCCAAATTATGCGTGGGCTCGTCCAGAATGATCCAAGACGCGCCGGGAGTGAGCACCATGGCGAATGCGACGCGTAACGCCAACGCCGCACAGCTGCGCTCTCCACCGGAACAGTTCTCGATACCTTGCCACGTGCGCTCGACGGTTTGCACTTCCAACAAGTAATCGTCTTCTTTTGCTCGGAGGCGTATGGCGGGGTAGTCGCGGTACGGGTATAGCGAGCCCCAGATTTCCTCCATCGTCTGGTTGAGCGCGGTAATCAGTTCTTCGCGCAAACGCATCTGGGTTTCAATCACGCTGCGCTGGAATTTGATGACGGTTTCCGTTTGATGTTCGCGTTGTTTGACGCGTTTTAGTCTTTCCTCGTATTCCCGTTGTTTTTCCTCCACCTTCTTTTCTTGCGCGCGCGCTTCTTCAAGGCGCTCGTTCAGGTTGCGAAGTGATTCTTGGCGTCGGGCGAGGCGTGCGTGCATCTTCTGATGGTGTTCCCGAATGGATTCGAGTGAGGAGGAATCGTAAGCCAGTTCCTTTAACGCGTTTTCAGCATCCCTTTTTTCCTTTTCGTGTTCCCGGATTTTTCGTTGCAATTGCAGGGCGCGCTCCACCTTTTGTAGGACTTCCCGTTGCTGTTCCAGGGCTTCCAGTGAGGCCACGGACCATTCGGTCTTCCAGGCCGCTTCACTGTTATTGAGCGTTTCTTCGGTTTTGAGGAGGGCGTTCAATCGATCCATGAGCGCATGAGCGCGCTCGTTGGCTTCCGTTGCCTGACGTTGCGTTTGTATTTGCTTTTCGGATTCCGTGCACTGCAGACGAATGCCTTTCAATGCGTCTTCGCCGGATCGAAGCACGTGTTCCGCTTTTTTCAAGGCATCGGCATCTTTTTTCATTTCGTCTGGCGCCTGTTTCACTTCGTGCAGTTGGGATTCGAACGCGGTTCCGTCCGCTTCTTTTTTTAGGAGCGCGTTCCAATCCCTCTCGAGGGCTTGTTTTCGTTTAACGGATTCTTGTTTTTTCCCTTGGATATCTTTCAGGCGCTGATTTTTTTCTTCCATGAGTCTGCGTTTTCGATCGCTGGGAAGCGGTGAGGCGCACGTGGGGCATGCGGAATCCGATGCCTGCAATGCGGCCAGCGCTTTTTGCAACGTTTGGGTTTCCGCTTCCAGTTCCGCCGTTGATTGGACGGCCTCGTTGACGCGGGGTTCTATTTTCAAGCGTTGTTCCTTCGCGTTTTTTCCTTCGTCTATCGCCTGGGTGATTTGCTGCAGTCGCTCGTTTTTTTCCTTCCATTCCCGCAGTCGCTGCTGAATCGTATGAACGGCTACGGACGCGGCGACGTGTCGTTCCGTTTCATGACGTTCTTTCGCTTGCGCGTTTTTCAATTGTTTTTCCAAGTCATTGATTTGCAGGTGCATGGCTTCGACGGGTTGGGGAGCGGGCAACCCGCTGGCTTCCTGTCGGATGAGTCGTTGTTCGCTTTCCATTACCGCGCGCTGTTTCGATTGCGTTTTCCATTGTGCGATAGTCTCATTTTGTCGACGGATGCGTTCCGTTACGCGGGTCAGTGGGGTTTGAAGCGTCATGGAATCCATTCCGTTCGTGAGTTCATTGAGCTCTTTATTCCGGTGCGTGCAAAGCGCTTCAGCCGCTTGTCGGGCGTGTTCGAGTTCCCGATGCCGTTTTTCTTTCTCCTCCAATTCGGCGATGGATTGGCTGCGCGTATGCTCTTCTTCCCCGAGTTTCTGAACTTCGATGGTTCCGTTCTTCCAATCCATTTCCCATTTCGCGTTCTTTTCCTTCGCTTCCATTAGTTCCGCTTGAATGCGTTCGCCTCCGAGTCCTTCCAGATAGCGCGTCTCCTCGTTCTGCAGGCCGCGGAGCCGATTGGTGAGCGTTCCGGAGGCGCTGCGGACGCTTTCGAAGCGGCTGAGGCCCAGCAATTCATCGATTTGACGCTTGCGCTCGCCTTTAGCGGTTTGCAGCAACGCATCGATCCGATTCTGTTCCGCGTAGATGACGCGCGCGAACAAATCATAATCCATTTTCAATACGGTTTCCAGGAGTTCGGTGGCGCGTTGGGGTTGCGCTTCCAACAGTTTTCCGTTGGAGAACACGTGGGCTTCGCTGGCGTTATGGCTTCCGATGCTGCGCACCACGCGGTATTCCCGGTCTTCGTGACTAAAAATAAGTTCGACTTCTGCTTTCGTATGCGAAGTTGGGCGCTGCATGATCACGTCTTCGAGTTTGACGCGCCGGCTCTTGAGTGCTGGGAACGTTCCGAATAAGGCGAAGCTTACGGCGTCCATGACCGAGGTTTTTCCGCTGCCCATGACCCCGACAAAAAGGTTCGTCCCTTGGCTGAATCGTAATTCGGTGGAGGCGTGGCTCTTCCAGTTCTTGAGCAATAGACTTCGAATCACTTCCCATTCCCCTGGAGGATTAGGGGCGTATGAAGATTATTAAAACGGCTTGAGCGTCAGTTCACGACGATGTTGAGGGGGATGTGGACTTCGTCGCACGCGCTTTGCACGCGCAGTCTACCCGTGTACGGTCCGGTCGGGGTTCCGATGGGTACGATCACGGTATACCCGAACAACACGTCTTTTTCAGGCGCAATGCCTCCTTTGCGGTTCGCCTCGTCCACGAGCTCGAGATCGAGTGCCACCCACGGAATGAGGTCTCCGGATACGGATATGTTGATGTCGGTGAGGTAGGGCGTGCCGGTACGGCCGTTATTGGATATGATCACTTGTGATTTCATGACCGCTGGCAGCGCACTGGAATCGGTTTGGAAATCCGCTGCGTTGCTCTTGTCGAATCGCACGCTGAGCTTTGGAATATCCTGGCTTTCCTTTACGGTTAATCGGGTTCCTAGCGCGGTTTCTTTGAATCGAATATTGCCTTCGTAATCGCCATCTCCGGCTCGTACCACCACCGGTACGGTAATGATTTCTCCGGGGGCGATAAAGTCGATGGAGGAAAGGGGGCGCACGTATTCGACCATGTCCTCGTCGGCCACGAGGGTCACGACTTCTTCTTTTGATCCGCGGTTTTCAATTTCGATGGGTAAGGTGCGCGAGCATCCGGCGGGAAGCGAGAGGTCATAATGGTCTTGCATGAACGCGAGTCCTGTTTTCTTTCCGAGGAGTGCTTCAATGCGTCGGGTTTGCTGCGAGCTTAATTCAATGGTGGTGCGGTAGCTATCGTATTTTGAGCTGCTGGGCGTAATGCGCAGCACGAGCGGTTCTTCGGCCGGCACGCCCACCAGCGTCACAAACCCGTTTTCATCCGTGATCGTTTCATCGACGGCTGGCGTTCCATCCGCGTAGGATAGGGATACGGCGGCGCCGATGACTTGTCGTTCATTATTGTCAATATACGCGGCTTCAATGTTCAACGTGCCGGGTTGGGGTTTGATGAAGAAAAACCAATACGCTAGAGCGATGATGCCGATGGCCAACAGGAATTTGGGCGCATTTTTTTTGATGGGGTCGCGCGCGTTCCGCCAGAATTTCGCGAACTGGTATTTGAATACGTTGACGTAATCGCCTTCTTCGGGTTCCTCGAGCTCCTCCTCTTCTTCTTCTGCTCGAGGCGTGGCTCGGGCGGGCGCCGGTTGCGATCGCTGGATAGGTTCCATGATTCTCGTTACCTCGTACGAATTCCTGCTATTTAAAGGATTGTTCGCGGCGATTCAGGTATCCGAATACGTTTTATAAACCGGCGGTCTAATACCGCGACAGGGTTTTCGAATGGTCGGGGAATACGTCGTCAAAACGCAGGGGGGCAAACGCCAACTCATCATCAACTACAAGGGCGCATCGTATGGCGCGGACGTGGCGCAGTATGCGGCATGCATGCACGACGTCGTATCGAAGCTGCGGGAAGTGGATGCGGACGAGATCGTGCTCACGGAATACTACGAACGCATTTACAACGAAGAGCAATCCGCCATGTTGCGCAGCATCGCGGACTTGGTTTCCAAGTTCGAGTCCGAGTCGGTTTGGGCGCCGAGCAACCTCGGAAAAACCTCGGACAGCCGTTCTCTGGCCAAGCGTCATGATGCGGTCATGAACTTTTTGGGGTTGCTTCCCGGCGATTTCTTCAAGGCCTACTTGTATTTGCTGCAGCTGATCAAGGAAGAGGCGGCTCGAAACGCGTCATTGGCTCCTGAAGAGCAGGAGGACATATCGGTATTCTTGAAAACATTGGACTTTTTGCGCGGGGAGATGGAGAAAACCGTCATTATTCAAAAAATGAAGAAGTATTTGGTGCAACTGTCCGAGATCCCTACGGATCGCAGCATCTACCACGCGTTTTTCGAGGCCGCCATTAAGCCTTCCTTCATTGGTTCCCGCATCTTTTTCTCGGGCATTGAGAGTCTCCAGCTCGTCGACGAGTACGAGATTGCGGGGACTCCGATCTTCATTTACCGTCATCCGGAGAAAGTGGAGTATATGTATTACATCAATCCGCCCGAGTACACGCTTCCTCCCGACAAATACTTCTTGTTGGAGAAAACGAAGGAAGTGGTGTCGACGCATCGGCCCACCACGGTTTCGTTTTTGGACATGCAGCAGGCGCGGCGGTATTTCGGCAAAATTTACACGGCGACGATTGCGGATCTGGCGCAACATAACCAGATCGTGTTGACGGCCGAAGAACGCGACCAGTTGGCGACGATTGTTTCCCGGTACACGATCGGTTACGGCATCCTGGAAATCCTTCTCAGCGACCGCAATCTGACCGACGTCTACATTGATTCTCCGTTGGGTCAGAAACCCATATACGTCGTGCATTCAAAATACGGTCAATGCCAGACCAACATCATTTTCTCGGAAGAGGAAGCGAAAAGCATCGTGTCCCGTTTTCGATCGCTTTCCGGACGGCCGTTCGACGAGGCGCACCCCATTCTCGACTTTGATTTGCCGGATTTGCAGACGCGCATTGCGGCGATCGGCAAACCGCTTGCATTGGATGGGACCGCGTTCGCGTTTCGGTTGCACAAGCAAACGCCTTGGACGCTCGCCCAGTTTCTGGACAACAACATGTTCAACTCGGTGTCTGCAGGCATTCTGAGCTTTTTCGTGGATGCCCAGGCCTCCATGCTGATTGTCGGTAGTCGTGGCTCTGGTAAAACCTCTTTATTGCAGGCCATGATGCAGGAAATTCCGCAGAACTTGCGTATCATTGTTCAAGAGGATACACAGGAGCTTCCGGTTCCCCAGCTGAAGCGTTTCGGTTTCAACATCCAGCGAATGAAGACGCGTCCGCCGTTGGGCGCGCAGAGCGAGGCCGAGGTGAGCGCGGAGGATGCCTTGCGTACGGCGCTTCGATTGGGAGATTCCGTGTTGATCGTGGGAGAAGTGCGTTCGACGGAGGCGAAGGCCTTGTACGAGGCCATGCGGGTGGGCGCCGTGGGTAACGTGGTCATGGGCACCATTCACGGGGAGAGCGCGTACAGCATTTGGGATCGTGTGGTCAATGATTTGGGTGTGCCGACCACGAGCTTTAAGGCCACGGATTTCGCGATTGTGGCGGCCCCGATTCGTTTCAAGGGTTCATTGAAGCGCAGTCGTCGTTTGATTGAGGTCACGGAGATCGGCAAGTATTGGAATGAGGACCCGCAGCGAGAGAATGGGTTCCTGCAATGGTTGCAGTTCGATGCCGGTAAGGATAATTTGGAGTTGTTTGAAAAAAATATCGAGGGTTCTGACTGGATCAAGAAATTGCAGCGCAATCGGGGCTTGACGTACGATCAAATCTGGGGCGAGATTCGCGCGCGAGCGGAATCCAAACAATATCTGGTGGACGTGAAACGTAAGTATAATCTACCGAAGATTCTGGAAGCGGAAAATAGCATCAAGGCCCATTCCACGTATATGCTGATGGCGGAGAACCAGCGCGAAGAATCAGGGGGCGTGGATTATCCGCGTTTGCTGAGCCAATGGAAGGAGTGGGTGAACGGTAATCTCGCCAAGCCGCTCATGCGGAAATAGTTTTTTTTTAAAGGAGGAATGGCCATGAATTGGTTGCGTTTCTGGCCCATGGTTCTGGCATGGGTCATCATCGCGGTATTATCCCTTTACTTTCCAGTCTTCGCGATGGACGAGTATACGTACATGAATGGCGCGGATGCGTTCGCGTCGAACGATTTATCGCGCACCATTGAGATCGCGCGGTTTCCCGCGTTTCCTTATCTCCTTTCGTGGTTCGCGTTCTTGGGGGACATGGCCCTCGCCGGAAAGCTCCTGAATCTTTTATTCGGGGGGCTCGCCGTTTTTCTGACGTACCGCTTGGGTCGCGAGCTGTTCAATGAACACGTCGGATTTTGGGGGGCGGTACTGCTCGCCACGAATCCGTTTTTCGCGTTTTTAGAAGCCCGTGTCCTCACGGAAACGCTTTTCGTCCTCTTATTCGTGGCTAGCCTTTACGCGTTACACCGCTCTCTTTCGCAACCCAAATACTTGATGGGGTTCGGAGCGTTGGCGGCATTGCTCGCGCTCACCCGCTTTATCGGGCTCTACATTTTCCTCATCGCCTTTCTGTATTATTGGAAGAACCATCGCTTGCACGTGATATTCAGTCCGCACGGAATCGGGGCGGCGTTGGCGTTCCTGCTGTTCTTCTCTCCCTATCTCGTTTTCAGTCAAACGGTGACGGGGAATGCCTTTCAGTTCCTCAACGATTTCTTTTTCGCGCAGTTGAACGTCCGACAAGGCGCTTTGTCTCTACCGGATCAGATTCCGAGTTATTTCTTGTTGTTTGCATTTACGCTCGCTTTTGCGTTCCCACTCTTTTTGACTTCTTTAGTTCAAAACGTTCGGAAGTTCCATCGCAATGCGTTCGCTCTGTTGGGTCTAGCGGTGTTTGGCGTCGTGTTTACCATGGAGATCTGGGGCTTCTTTAATTTCCGTTTGTTCCGTTATTTGGTTCCGTTGATTCCGTTCGCGTGCCTGTTGTCTGCCACGTACCTTGCCAAGAAATCCCGCATAGAACAATGGGCGGCGGTGGCGGTGTTCCTAAACCTCCTGCTTTCCATGGCATTGATTGCGGGCGCGGCCACGCAATACGACAAGCATATCGCGTACGTGGAGGCGGGCCGGTTCGCCCAATCCCAATGCCCCGGAAGCATTTTCTCGAACATTCCGGCGGTACTCATTCATTTTCTCCAACGCCCCATCGCCTATTCCATTGAATCCGGTTCCATTTCCGAAGCGTGCGTGATTCGAAGCGCGTATGACGGATGGCGTTTTGACGAGCATTTTGACGAAAGCGCGTATGAGAAAGTGTATGATGCGCGCGGCATTCAGGGATTTCGGCGCGTGTAATTTTCCCGACGCCGCCTTTGTTTTCGTCGCGGGCGCATGGACTCCAAACGGTTTTAAAACCTGTCGTGCTGGTAATACTTAACTATTTTTCGAGGCGCATTCGTACGGCCGCCAGAACCCATGCGCCTCATAAGAATATACTATCCGATCGTCAACGTGGTGAGAACATGGATTCGCGTTTAGAACACGTGAACTGCAATTTATGCGGAGCCAACGATTATTCCGTCGTGTATCCGGCGTTATCCGGCAAATCCACGTCGGAAGCCGATTTCTCCGCTTCCGGAAACGACGTGTTGACGGACCAGGTCGTAAAGTGCAAGCAATGCCATTTCGTGTACGTGAACCCACGCTTGAAAAGCCAGTTCATTGTGGGGGGTTATTCGGCGGCTGAGGATAAGACGTATGTCTCGCAATCCGAGGGTCGGATGGCCACTTTCCGTGCCGGGGTCCGGTTAATGGAAAAGCATATGCCGAAGAAAGGTCGCGTATTGGACGTGGGAGCTGCAGCGGGCTTGTTCGTGAAAGCAGCCAAGGAAAACGGTTGGGATGCGTACGGCGTGGAGCCCTCTCATTGGTTGGCCCGTTACGGAAGAGAAACGTTCGGTTTGAACCTGAAGCAAGGCACTATTCATACGGCTAAATATCCGGATGCCCATTTCGATGTCGTTACGTTCTGGGATGTTCTCGAGCACGTGCCGGATCCGGCGGCGGACTTGAAGGAAGCCATGCGCATCCTGAAGCCCGGCGGATTGCTCGTGGTGAACTACCCGAATTTTGGCAGCAGGCTCGCGAAAATCACGGGCAGAAAATGGTGGTTTTTGTTGAGCGTGCACTTGTGGTACTTTACGCCGAAGACCATGCGGGACATGTTGGAGCGCAACGGGTTCGAGCAAGTCTATTCGAAACGTCATTACCAGAAACTGAGCTTGGGTTATTTGGTGTATCGCGTTCAACCTTACAATAAGGCCATTCATAGAGTATTGAATGCGTTAGTTTCCGCGTTGAGGTTGCAGGACCAGCAAGTGACGTATTATGCCTCGCAGTATTTGGTCCTCGCGCGAAAGAAGTGATCGGATTCATGCCTGGAAGCGTTGTCGTCTTGGGTGCCGGCGTCACCGGTTTGTCCGCTGGCTGGAAGCTTGCCGAATCAGGGTTAGCGGTAGACGTCCTGGAAAAACGGGATCACATCGGAGGAACGGCGACGACGTTCCAACGCGGTCCGTATCAGCTGGATTTGGGTCCGCACAAGATTTACACGCAACTTCCCAACGTGATGAAGGAAATTCAAGGGTTGTTGGGGGAGGAGTTGCAGACGATTCCCAAGAAGAGCCGCATCCGCATTCTTGAAAAGTATTTCTCGTATCCTTTCAAGCCCACGGCGTTGATGTCCGGTGTTTCGCCGGCGGTCGCGTTCGGTTTTGGGATGAGTTACGCATCCATGCTGGCGAAGCGCACGATTTCGAAGGAAGAAGATTATTCGTACGAAAAATATTTGACGAACCGTTTCGGTCGCAAGATCTACGAAGCGGTGTTTCAAGGTTATGCGGAAAAGGTTTGGGGAGTGAACCCGAACGGTTTGGATGCGGAGCTGGCGCGCATACGCGTTTCCATTCCGTCCCTAACCGAATTGATTAAGCGCATGTTCCTGGGAAACAAGAACAAGAAAGAGATTACGGCGTCCGAGTTCTATTACCCGAAGCACGGTTGCATTCAATTATCGAATCGCATGGCGCAGCGCATTACGGATAATGGCGGTCGTATTCACTTGAAGACGCTTCCGACTGAGATTCGCATGGACGGCCATCGCGTGGACACCGTGATTTTCGAGGAGCGCGGTTTGCGCAAACCCTTGACTCCTTCCTATTTGATCAGCTCGATTCATTTGGGCGATGTCGTGAAGTTGTTCCGTCCGTTGCCTCCCGAGAAAGTACTGCAAGCGGCTTCGAAACTGCGCTACCGGGCGCTCATATTGGTTTACTTGGTCGTCAAGAAATCGCGTTTATTTGACGACAACTGGATTTTCTATCCGGAGCGGGACATCGTGTTCAACCGCATTTCCGAGCAAAAGGGGTTCAGCGGGCTCATGGTTCCCGAGGATAAAACCGTTTTATGCGTGGAAATCACGTGTTCGGACGGGGACGCGCAGTGGAACGCGTCGGATCACGCGCTTTATGGGCAGGTGGTGGCGGATCTCGAGAAAGTGGAGATTCTCAAGCGCGATGAGGTGGCCGAATCCTTTACGGTGCGGTTGCGCAACAAGTATCCGTTGTACGATGTCGGCTTCAGCGTGCATTTGAATGAAGTGGTCAAGTACTTGGACTCGCTGGACAATTTCCTGACGATTGGCCGGCAGGGCTTGTTCAACTACAACAACATGGATCATTGTCTGGACATGGGTTTTCTGGCTTCAGACCATATCGTGCAAAGCCGCACGAAGGAGGAGTGGACGGAATCGAAGAAACGCTTCTCGCAGTACCAGATCGTCGACTGAACGTTCGTTCATTAAACAAAACGTTATTAACATTCGTGGCTTCCTAATCCTTTTCTGGATAGCGCAAGCAGCCGAGGCGTTTTGAATGTCCGTTCAACTCATTATTCCCCCGCTCATGAACCAGAAGGGCGATTTGTTCGGGAGCGGAGTCCCGTACATGTCCATGGAAGTGCCGTATCTGGCGGCGTATTTGCGCGAGAAAGGATTAAACGTCACAATCATTGACGCGTTTGGCGAAAAACCCTATCAATTTACGGATGCGGGCGCCACTCACTTCCTGAAAGGTTTGCGCGTGGAAGAAGTCATGGCCCGTTTGGATTCTAAATCGGAAGCGATTTTTCTTTCCTCCAATTCCGGTTTCGTCTCCAACTACGGTATTGCGTACGATTATTTGCTGACGCTCATCAAACAAATTAAGGCCGCAATAAAAGCGCCGTTGATCATGACCGGCAACTTCGCCACCATTCACTTCAAGGATTTCCTGAATGCCGGAGCGGATTACGTGTTGTTGGCGGAGTATGAGCTCAGCAGCCACCAGTTACTGGAGGCCTTGCGCGCGCAGGACCCGCGTGCCATTGAATCCATTGACGGCATCGCGTTTTTGAGGAACGGAAAGCTCGTCGTCCGTCCAAAACAGCATTTCCTCGAAGATCTGGATTCCCTGCCCTTCCCCGCGTTTGATCTGTTGCCTCTTGAAAACTATTGGAGGCTCAAGTATTCGCACGGCCCGTATCAAGGCAAGTATCTTCCGCTCTTGACGTCCCGCGGCTGTCCTTTAGGATGCACGTTTTGTTTTGTACCCGGCATTTGGGGTCGTTCATGGAAAATTCGGAGTGCTAAAAATGTGGCGGACGAGCTTCAACACTTTGTCGAGAAATTCAACGTGCGCGATTTTCATGTGGAGGACTTCAATCCCACGGTTCGAAAGGATCGAATCGTTGAATTGTGCAAGGAAATCATTCAACGGAACTTGAAGATCCATCTCAAATTTGCCGCGGGCACGAAGGTGGAAACGTATGATGATGTGACGCTGGAATGGATGGCTCAAGCGGGCGTGAACTACATTTCAATTTCTCCGGAGAGCGGTTCCCCGCGCATGCTGAAAATCATGCAGAAAATGTTTGATCACGCGTACGCGCTGGAGCGCATTCGCACGATGACTCGGCTGGGCATTCGCTCGCAAGCCTGTTTCGTGATGGGCTACCCGGGGGAAACGGACGAGGATCTGAGGTTGACCGAGCGTTACATTGAGCGTTTGGCGGATGCAGGCGCGGACGAGGTCACGTTATTCATCATGACTCCGGTTCCTGGTTCGCCCGCTTCCACGGAAGAAAACTGGAATTACGAGAATTATGAGCAACTCAGTTTTTCGCCGACGTGGAGAAAGGAATACCGGAAGTTGGCGCGCTTGCGGGTCAAATGGTACGTGTTATTCTTCACCCGCAAGCTATTTAGGCGTCCGATCACTTCATTAAAGAGTTTGGTGAACATGTTCACGGGTCGTTTTGAAACGAAATACGAGATGACGGCGTACCGGATATGGGACACGTACCGCCGCATGTACTTGGGATTCTGATATGCGCCGCTGGCTTTCCGTTGCGTGGATGCTGCTCGTCTTCCTTCTATTTTTCGTTTCGAATTATGTTCTTAATTCGCGTTATGCGTCGCTGGCGTTGGGTTGGTTGGGGGGCGGATCCCCATGATATCGTTTCTTTACGCGTTATTGATATTCTATCTCGCGTTCGCTTTCGGACAGCGCTTGCTGCACCGCTTGAAGCTTTCGGATATCCAGCGCATCGTTTTTTCTTTTGGCGTGGGACTCGCTTTTTTTTCCATGACGTTATTCGTGCTGGCCGCCGTTCATTTGCTCGCGTTTCGTTCCGTGATCGCCTTGATTCTGCTCGTGTTGTTTTGGCTTCTTCCTGATTTTGATTCGAATCTGGCGTTGTTCCGGCGCGGGTTCCGCTCAAGTATTCCGTTTTTCTGCGCGCAATTCAAGCGACCGTTTTCCATGGCATTGACTCTATTGTTCTTCGCATTAATCGTTATGCAGTTTCTCGCGGTTTTCGCACCGCCTTCGTCCACCGATCCGGGTCCCAAGGACTGGGATTCATTGTCCTACCATTTCGCCGTCGCTAAAATCTACGTGCAGGAAAAAGGGTTCACGTTTCTTTCTCTTCCTCACGCCAACTGGCCCATGGGCATGGAAATGTTGTACGCGCTCGGATTGATTCTGTACACGATCTCGGTTTCCAAGTTGTTTTCGTTCGGAATCGGCATGCTCTTGTTACTCTCGATATACGCGCTCGCCCGTGAACATGTCTCTTCATTTTCCGCTTTCGTTGGCGCCTCGGTATTTGCGAGCATTCCGTTGGTGCAGGCCTTTTTCGGAACGGGGTATATCGACCTTTCGTTGGCGTTCTTCGAATTGCTGGCGATCTGGAGTTTTCTGAAGTGGTGGCGTCACGAATCGTGGGATTGGCTTTTCCTTTCGGCTCTGTTCGCCGGTTTTTCCGCGGCGATCAAGACGCTTGGCGGATGGATCTTGATCTTGTTGGGGCTCGCTTTGCTCTACAAGCTCGCACGCGCTCCGTCCACGAAATCGTTCGTCCAACGCCTTAAGGCGCTCACGGGTTTCGGGGTCGTATCCGCCGTGTTCTTTGTTCCCTGGTACTGGAAAACATTCGCATACACCGGCAATCCCGTCTGGCCATTATATTACTCGTTCTTGGAACGGTTCGAGATTTCCGGAGACGGCACGGCGTTTTTCAATGTCATGCTTCAAGACCTATCGGTGCGGGCCGGAATCGTTCTCGGCAATCCGTTGCTGGAGCTCGCGTTGATTCCGTTCTCACTCACTTTTTTCGGTTCCGCGTTTAACGGAATCATCAGTCCGCTTTACTTGGCCATTCTTCCCGCCTTGTTTCTGGTTAACCGAATGGATGCGGACATCAAGAAACTCATCGGATTCGCTGCGGGATTCGTGGTCTTGTGGTTCTTCACGTTCCAGGAATCGCGATTCATTTTCCCGGCGCTCGCGATTCTCAGCATTCCGGTTGCGTTGGCCTACGATCGACTGAGACGCGAGAAATGGATTTCAACGGTTCTGTCCGGAATCATTTTACTGACCATGATCTTCGCTGTCGTTTTTACGTTCGCATACAAGGCGCCTGCATTTGCGGTGGCCATCGGATTCGAATCCTCGCACGATTACTTAATGCGCGCGCAACCCAATTACGGGACGCTGCAGTGGGCTTCCCGCAATCTTCCGCCGGAAAGCAAGCTGTTCTTCTTTCGGGACACGCACGGCTACTATTCCGATCTCTCGTACGAATACGGCATTTACGAGGATTTCAATCGTTTCCAGGACGCGGATGATCTCCGGGACTGGCTGCGTTCGCGGGAATTCACGCACGTTCTCGTGAACGAAAATACGGTTTCGTTGGTGACGGACCGGGAACGCCGCAAGGATGCGGTCATGGACGCATTCCTTAAAAAGCACGCGATCCTCAGCTACTCTCATCAACGCGTTTCGTTGTATGCATTAAATGGTTGAGTTGGCATGCGCTCCGTCGTCTTTGTTTTAGGCACTCGGGCAGAGGCCATTAAAGTGCTTCCCGTCATCAGCGAACTTCGGAAACGGGGTCATTCCTGCCGCGTGATTTCGACGGGTCAGCACGATTTGCGTGAATTCCGTTTCCCTCATTTTACGGAACTACGGCCGCCTACGGGCATCAGCGGCACGTTCAACTCCTCTTTCGAAGGCATGGCGTTCGTGGCCAAGAATATTCACCGTATACGCAAGCTGGTACGCAATTGCATCGTAGTCGTGCAAGGCGATACCATGTCGACGACGGTCGGATCGATCGCCGGCCGCCTGGCCTCGAATGCGACGGTATGCCATATCGAAAGCGGCCTGCGCACGTACGATTTTCTTCAACCGTACCCTGAAGAAATCAGTCGCGTCATCGCCGACCGCTTGTCCCATGTTCATTTCGCGCCGACGCAGCGGGCGGCTGCGGTCACCCCGCGGCACTCGACGCACCTGGTCGGCAATACGGTAATTGACAGCATTCGCTCTCGACGGCTTAAAGTGAAGGACGACGGGTTCCTGATTTTTTCCATCCACCGCCAAGAGAATATCAATAGCTCCTCGGTCATGACTCGACTCGTGAAAAACGTCGTAAGTCTCTCCAGGCATTTCCGCATCCTCTTCATTCTTTCCAAAAATACGCAAAAAAAACTCGTTCAGTACGGTCTGTATTCGGACGTGACGAAACACTGCCGTATTCTTTCCGTCTTGCCGTACGAAAAATTCTTGCCGTTGCTGGCGCGGTGCACGGCCGTGGTCAGTGATTCGGGCGGCTTAGCCGAGGAATGCGCGTACCTTCAAAAACCGCTCGTGATATTCCGGAAGAAGACGGAGCGTTTCGAGAGCGTGGAACACGGTTACGCCTTGCTGGGATTCGATTTCGATCTCCGTGAATTTATCCGTAACTTCAAGCCGCGAGCAAAGCATATTTATGGTCGGGGCGATTCGGGGAAACGCATCGTGGACGTTTTGGAACAGTTGGAGAAGCGCTCATGAATATTTGCTTCGTGAACTACAGTTTTGCTGGAACCGCGGATGCCTTCGCGGTGAAGGGACGCCAGTTGATCGGCGGCGGGGAAGTCTATCTTCACGACCTCTGCAAGCTGATGCAGAAACAAGGCCACGAGGTATCCGTCGTTCAAGGAGGTCGTGTCAACGATTCGTTCGAATTCGATGGGATTCCCGTGACGCAGGTCGCATCCAAGGGCCGGTATTGGTTCAATTTCGAATGGCCGAAAGGCGTTTCCGCTTCCGCGGATCTCGTTCATCTTCATGATGCGAACCACGCGTATCCCAAGGGGTCGATGGGGAACACGGCGACGTTTCACGGGGTGTCCTGGGACGTCCCTTTTTCCGGTTTCGATCCCATTCAATACATGAAATGGCGTTCCCGAAACGCCTTCTTCCAGTATCTCATCCGGTATGCGGTGAAGTCGTGCCGGCGCTTGGTGAGCGTGGATTCGGTGCTGCCTCGATTTGTCTCCATCCATATGCCGCGCTATAAAGATCGCCTGACCGTCATCCCGAATTACGTGGACTTGAAAACGTTTTATCCTAAACCGCGCAAGCACGGCCGCCGTCTCACGATCTTGCTTCCTCGCAACCTCACGCGCAACCGCGGCATTGATCTCATGCTTTCCGCCTTTCATCGCTTAAACCGGGACGACGTGGAATTATGGATTGCGGGTACCGGCCCGCTCCAACCGCTTGTTGAAAGAGCGGCGTCCCGCGATCCGCGCATCAAATACTGGGGTCACAAGGATCACTACCGCGATCTCCCTCGCCTTTATCAGAAGGCGGACATCACGGTGATTCCGAGTCGCGGCGTAGAGGGCACGTCCCTGAGCGCGTTGGAGGCCATGGCGTGCGGGAGCGTTGTCGTGGCGAGCCGCGTGGGCGGTATTCCTGATCTCATTGATCACGAGCGAACCGGTTTTCTGTGCGCGCCTTCTGTTCAATCATTTGAGGATACGTTGGCTGCAGTGCTGGAGGATTCGGCGTTACGCCAGCGCGTTCGCGGCCGCGCATTAGCCCATGTCAAGCGGTTTGCTTTGCCGGTCTGGCAGAAAAGATGGCTGGAGTTCTTCGATGACGTGTTTCCGTAGCTGGTATCCAAATGGTTAAAAATGCCGGGTAGGCTAAAATCGTTCGTCGCTATTCGTTACACTTCGTTTTGTGAAAAGGAGCATGAAGAATTTTCTCGGGGACCAAACTTTTGCGGTGACCGGTCATTTCGGCCATGCGATCACGGATGGACGCGTGACCCGGTTCTTGTTATCGCTTCCGGAAGCCATCGAGCCCGTGCTCTTGCCCCTCCTGATTCCGGTCAGAACGATGAACATCGGTCTTCCGTTCCGAACGGGTTTCGTGAACGCATGGAGTAAACTCGGCACGGCGCTGGAACGACGGATGGAGGACGACCGGACGAGAAAACGCGGCGACAAGGAAATCTTTCGCTTGACTGGCGGGACCATACTTCATTGAAGGGATGGACCTATGTTTTCCCTCCGGATTGACTTGGATACGCGCATCGGGGTTCGGGAAGGGTTGCCCCGCATTTTGGAGGCGCTCCGGAAAACGGATTCAACGGCCAGCTTCTTCCTGGTGCTGGGTCGTGAGCCTTTTCTTCCCCACGTGCTGCGCCGCAAGTTCTTCTCCCGAAAAAACTACGATCCCTGGTACACGCCCGTCGAGAGGCCTCACCGCCGCAAGATTTCCTACGGAGAATTCGCGCGCAGGATGCTTCTTCCCGTCAATTTTTCCGAAGAAAGTACGGAGTTGCTGCGCCTTGCGGAAAAAGAGCATGAATTCGGTTGCCATGCGATCGAGCACGAGGAGTGGGCGTTGTCACTTCCGAAAATGGATGTGGACCTCGAGTTTTCGGACATGATCGCTCGTTTTGAGAACCTGTTCGGAAAAAAGCCCCGGCATTTCGCGTCTCCCGCTTTCCGTACCCGCGTGAGGGTTCTCGAGAGTTTGGATCGGTTCCGTTTCGAGACCGCCGGGGATCTTCCAGGAGATAAGCCGTTCCATCCCGTAATCAACGGAAAACGATTCAAACACATGCAAGTGCCCGTCAATTTGATGTGCTCGGATACGGTTCCGCTGATCGAGGACGCATGGGCGCGCGGTATCCCGGACTCTAAAATAGCGGATCAGGTGTTTTCACGAATCATGGAGAAACATCGTCGGGGGCTACCTGCCGTATTGTACGGCCATGGGCTGCTCGAAGGCGCGATGCAGGTAAACGTTTTAGAACGGATTCTGGTCAAAGTAAAGGAGGAGGGTTTGGAGGTGGTTTCGACTGGAGAGCTGGCCAAACACTTTTCCGGGAATTATATGGACGTACCATTGGAGGTCGTCAACCGATGAGGAAGAAGATTTCGCGCACCGTGAAACTGGTGACGCCGAACTGGATGAAGAAAGGGCTGTTTATTGCCAAGAAGAAATTCATTTCCAGGAAGAAATCGAAGGGAGCGTCTTCCCAACCAGCGATCGTGTCCAAGAAGCAGCTCGTGCATGATTTCCGGAGTATGGGCGTGCGGAGCGGGGATACCCTGCTCGTGCAAACCGCGTTGAGCTGCATCGGATTCGTGGAAGGAGGGCCGAACACGTTCATCGAGGCGCTCATCGAGTCCGTCGGAAAAAATGGGACGATCTTGATTCCCACGTTCAACCGCCCGCCAAAAAGCTATTCGGATTCGAATTTTTCGTTTGACGTGCGTAAAACGAAGACGAACGTGGGTGCAGTGGCGGAAGTGTTTCGCAAGCGGTCGGATGTTACTCGAAGCCTTCATCCCACGCATTCGTTTGCAGCTTGGGGAAATCAGGCAAAGGATTTCCTGCGGGGACATGACGAGTCGGATACGGGTTTTGGAGAAAACACGCCGTACGACCGGTTAGTGAAGAGCGGCGGAAAGATCCTGCTCATCGGAAATAACAATAACAGCCTCGTACATTACATTGAGCTGCAGGTTGGATTTCCGTTGACTCACAAAGAGGGCCGCATGTCGGTGAACGTGACCGATGATAACGGGAACCTGAAGCGCGTTCCGCTCAAGCTGCATACGATGGGAGAGCGTTTGGTCATCGTCAAGGACAGTTCTCCGCAGAACCGGGACTATGTGTTGTGCCAGGATTTCCTCGTCATTCCTTACCCGGGCCGCAAGAGCGAAATTCAAGCGCTGGGATTCCTGAAAAGCCATTCCCCGTTTCTGGAGGCCCGGCAGAAACAACTTCAAAGAAAAGGTATCCTCCATTTCGGAAAAGTCGGGAATGCGGATTCCTGTCTGATGGACACGAGGCCCTTTTACCGCGTGCTCTATTCCGAGTTCAAGGAAAACATGGTTTCCCATGAGAAGGAGTACGCGAAAATGGCCGCCTGTTCTTCCAACTGGAACGAAATACAGTGGTATTATTTGGTATTCGGAAACGAGGCGGCTTTAAAACTACTGAAAGCGTGGCGCCGCCTCTTGAAAATCCGGTGAATGACTGACGGATTCTCGGGCATGAATTCGATTTCCTCGAATCCGCCTACCGTACGACACCAGAAAAGGTCGCAGGACGTGGGAAAAAATTCGCGAGAAGATTGATGACGACTCGATTAGGATGAACGGATAATACCGTTTTCGTTGCCTCCCTCCGAAACGGAACCCTTTTTTTTTCCCTTGCGCGGAACCACGCCTTCTGCTCGTACTGATTCATGTTCACGTATCCTACGCATTTCAGGTTTCCGCATCCCGGATTCACTTTCATGGAATTCCTTGACCCTATTTACCCGTTAAAAATCTTACGAATCCGAGCTTATCTATGATCGCCTGCGGAAATTCTGCCAAGTGGCCTTCCGTGAACCAGTGCGACCAGACTTCCGTTATGGTCGGAAAGTGTCCCCAGTCGTTGGAGAGCGTCAACAGAAATAGTACGAGGCCATAGAGCGCTAGCATTCCCATCCATCGACCTTGCTTATTCTTGAGCATGACCGCGCTTCCCACGACGAAAACGGGTAGTAACGAAACGAAATAGCGGTTGGAGAACGAGAATCCGGTGGTTCCTTTGAAGAAGCTTCCGGTGACGAGCAGCAGCATGACGGCGAGCCCCATTAACACCCACTTGCGATCGTCCTTCCATACCCACAATCCCGCAAAGCTTGCGAACAACAGCGGGGACCACCACAACAATCCCGGGGGGTTCCCTTCCAGGGAAAAAAGCACTCGCGGCATGTGCACCGGCCAATCCATGTTGTCCGCGAGATTCGAGGCTTGCGAATAGCCGGTGGCCAGCGGGCTGCCGAACTGAACCCACGACCACAACATGGCAAATGCGATGAACGGAACCATGGATGCGATCATGGTCATCGCTTCTTGCCGGCGGCCTTTCCAGAAATAATAGACGGTTAGAGGAACGGCGAATGCGAGGGACGTGTATCGCACCAGCGTCATTAGTCCCAAGAACGCGCCGGTTTTCCACGCCTCATTCTTGAAGAAGTAATAGAGCGCCAAGGCTAAAATTCCGGCTTCCGCGACGTGCGTGTAACTCAAATCGTACGTGGCATACCGTGTGATCGGCGAGCCGAAGAATGTGAGCAACAAGGCGAAAGCGCCTTCCTTTTCCATGCCGAGATGGTGCATCATTCTCAAGATCGCGATCATTCCCAGTCCCAGCAGGACTAGCGATGTTAAGGGTACGCTCGCCATGTGGATCACAATGTCTCCGCGTTCCTCGAGGAAGAACGCGTCCTTGAGGTGAAAGACGCTCACATCATCCAGGACCAGGGAGAACGCGTAGATCGGTGCGCTCAAGAGCGGGAGCCCGGGCGCATACTGGGACACGTACTTTTGGGTCATAGGGTGCAGCCAAACCGTTGGTCCGAAGGTAATATCATTGTAATGAAGCTGTTCGCTCAGGTTCAGGGTCTGGTACCGGACCGCTCCTTCAAGAATCACGTAGTACCCGAATCCGTCTCCGGCCACAACGGGCTTGAAAAACAGGAGGATAAACGCGGCCAGCACTCCCAGAACCATCCATTCTGTTTTCGTGAAATGAATGTGCGAGAATACGCGTTGCATGCTCTAATTTTCCACCTCGCGATTCACGTGGCTTGCTGAATAGAAACGTTGAAGCTATAGCGATATAAATAAGGTTGCGGTAAGTCGGTTTATGCCCGCGTCTTTTTTTTCTGCTCTTCCGTTGTTGAGGAAGAAATGGCGTCGCCGTCGTCGCCTCGTGATCTTGGATTTCGACGGCGTACTCGTGCCCATCCGCAAAAATCCCGCGGCTCCCCGGTTGGCCGCATCGATGAAACGCGCCCTCATGAAACTCCGTGATTCCGGCGCTTCCGTTTGGGTTCTAACGAGTCGCGACGCCTCATTCATGAACAAACGGTTTCACATTCGCGGGATTCGCGTCATCCCGGAGCGTGGAGCGCATTGGAATCCGATTTTTAGCCGTCAAAATGCAAGCATTCGCCGAATGATATCGCAACTCGAACGAGTATTGAAGCCGTTGGCGCGTTCCTTTCCGGGTTCTCTCATCGAACGAAAGCCTTCCAGTCTCGTGTTCCACTACCGCAACGTGGCGTTATCGCGTCAAGCCGCTTTAATTCAATCCATTCACTCTCTTTCCTTTACTTCCTCTCTTCAAAAGGTGCCTGGACGGAAGTCGTTCGAATGGATTCCGAGAGGGCTTCCTGACAAGGGCGTTACGGTGCGTCGCATCGGCGCTTCCGAACGCGCGTTTCCCATCTACGTTGGAGACGATTCGACGGACGAACCCGCTTTTCTTGCGGTTAAGCGCAACGGCATCGGGGTACTCGTCCGCTCTTCCGAGAAGAACTTCCGAACCACGAACGCTCGATACTATGTAAACGGAATTCGGGACGTGGATCGATTATTGCATTCGTTAGCCCGATAATTATTTTTGAGAGGAGATCGGCGACGAGCTCTCCAAACGACTGATGCTTTCCAGCATATCCGCCGCCCATTGAAAGACGTCGTGTTCGCGGATATACGTCTGCATTTGATGCATGCGTTCCATGCGTTCGGCTTTCGGCATTTCCATGGCTTGCTTGATCGCATCCGATATCTCGTGCGTGGAAAAGGGGTTGATGAGAAGGGCGGACTTGAGTTCTCTGGCCGCGCCCGTAAACTTGCTGAGAATGAGTACGCCGTCTCCATCCGTTTTGCTGGTCACGTATTCTTTTGCAACGAGGTTCATGCCCTCGTGCAGAGAGGTCACCAGGCAGGCATCCGCCAATCGATAGAGGGAGAGCAACATTTGGCGGCTGACAAACTCGTGTAATAAAATGATGGGCTGCCACCGACCCATTTCATATTTCCAATTGATTTCTTCGATGACGCGCACCACGTCGTCCGCGTAATCCCTGTATTCCTTTACGGCTTCCCGCGTGGGCGATGCGACTTGTACGAGCGTGACTTTTCCTTGGTATTCCGGATTTTTTTCCAGGAATCGGTCAAACCCCCGGAATTTTTCAATGAGTCCTTTCGTGTAGTCGAAGCGCTCCAGTCCGACGAGGAACCGTTGAGAAGTTCCCCCCAGATTTTTTCGAATCTGGTTCAGCGCGGGTGGGCGGATGCTCTTGGCTTCCTGGTGGATTCCTTGATAGTGGATGCTAATCGGAAAGTGTCGGATGACCGTCTGGCCTTTTTGGTAGTGAATGGTGTTGGATTCGCGATCAATGCGGGCGGGCAATGTTTGATCAACCGCGTCCACGAAATTGAAACCGTATTGGGGCACATGAAATCCGAGGAGGTCGTTGTGCAAGAGTCCCTTCAATATGTGTTCCCCCCACGGATTCACCTTGAATACGTCGGCGTTCGGCCAGGGCACGTGCCAGAACTGGGCGACCACGAGATCCGGCCGTTTTTCTTTCACGTATTGGCTGCACAGCGATAATTGATAGTCTTGAATCCACACGAATCCGTCCTGGTCCCCGATGCTCTTGATGATCGCATCCGCAAACTGCCGGTTGACTTTCTCGTACGATTTCCACCACGCCTCCTCGAATCGCGGTCGGACGTACGCGTTATGCGCCCATGGAACGATGGCGGCATTCGATACGCCGTGTAAGTATCCGTTGGTGTCCCCTTTCGATAGGAATAAGGGCCGGAATCGATAGGCGGGTTTTTTAGGTGGTACTGAAATAAATCCGTCTTTATCCATGGCCTCGGAGTCCGCATCGCCTTGACTTGCCGCGACCCAAGTGCCTCCCGAAGCCTCCAGGACTGCGTTTAAGGCACTCACGACTCCTCCGGTACCGATACGGTGCTGCACCTTATCTTTCTGGAAAAAGTGCACGTACGGGGCCGTATTGGAGGCGATGACGAGCAGCCGATTTTTCAACCGGTTCTTGATGACGCCTTCTAAATGCTGAAGCGATTCCATGGAATCGTAATGATTGGTTCCCCTAAAAAACGTTTAGGGCGCCGATTTTTTCCCTAAAGTGGATTGAATGATGGAGATTTCATTGAGCACGAGTCGCGTAATCAAGAAGTTCTTTCGAATGTGTTCTCTTCCTTCTTTTCCCATGCGCTCGGCTTCCTTGGGGTGTTCCAGCAAATACCGAATGCTTTCCGCGCACTCGGCAATACTGTCCACGAGCAATCCGCCTTTCCCGTGCTCGACCTGCATCGGGATGCCGCCGACCCGCGAAGCCACGACCGGGGTTTCTTTCCATAACGCTTCGGCCACGGTCAAACCGAATCCTTCAGCCAAGGATTTTTGTACGACGACGTCCGACATTTTCTGCGCGGCGTTCACCAGCAAATCGTTTTCGATGTTTACGGCATGGATATCCGGATCGCCCGCCGCTTTCTTGATGACTTGATCATAAACGAATTTTCCTTGCGGATCGTCGGCCGCCATGTCGCCGAGCATGAGCAATCGGCAATCCTTGTATTTTTTCACTTGCTTAAACGCGTCGATGACCCCCAACGGGTCTTTCCAGGGGTCAAAGCGGGAGACTTGCGTGATCAACGGCTTATCCAGGGGCACGCCATGTCCTTCGAGGATGCGGCGCGCCTGTTTTTTCGTGAGCGGGCGGTTTTTATCGTTCAATGGATCGATGGCCGGCGCTTCGAAGTGATGGGGCTTGCGCACGTCCGTCTGATATTCCGGGAGCGTGACGATGATGCCGTCGTATTTCGAGGCAAACGGTTTGAGGTATTTCCATACGTGGGGGTTGTGCTTGCGGAAGTCGAGATGGTAACGCCAAAGCCATTTCTGGTTGTTCACGGAATCCGGCGCTGCGAGTTCTTTCTTGAACCGAATGAGCGGGAGCGGTTGGGGATCGTGGACGATGATCAGGTCATGTCCTCCCAAGTGCATGTACTTGGTGTTGAGCTCGTTGACGCGAAGGTACGTGCGCTTTTCAGATAGCGTCAGGCGAATATCGTGGTCTCCGTATAGGCCGTTATGAATTTTTTTTGTTATGGTGAAAAACTCGGGGTATCCGCGCAAGATACGCCATCCGGTGCGCACGCCGGCTTCGTTGAGCAGCGGCACCATCGTCGAAAGGAGTTGCGCGACGCCCCCTCCGTAAAACGTGGAGCTTAAATGCGCGACGTGCGCGTCGTTGAGGGTCGCTCCTTGTTCCCGGATCTTTTGAATTTCCTCTTTTCCGGTAAAAACGGCATACTGTTGGAGGTGGCGCATGCGCGTAGTATTCGTCCGTAAAATAAAAACGTATGCTTGCTTGATCCCGCCTAATTCGTCGGGTTCCGAATCCGCCTCACCACACCGTGCACGGCATCCACTTCTAACACATCTCCTTCATGGAACACGCGTGATGCGATCCGGGTGCCGATGACCGCAGGAATTCCCAATTCCCTGGAGATGATAGCCGCGTGGCACGTCAGCCCGCCTTGATCCGTCACAATAGCCGCTGCTTTCTTAAGCGCTGGGACGTACTCGGGAGTCGTTTGATTCGAAACGATGACGTCTCCTTGTTTTACGCGGGCCATCGCATGAAGATTGAGTAATAGTACCGCCCGTCCTTTCGCAAAGCCTTTCGATGCTATAACCCCCTTGATTTCATCGGTTTCAGTTTCCACGGTTTCAAACAGCGATTCCGCTCGGCGCATCTCATTTCCCGTCCATTTCAGCAATTTTTCGGAAAGTCCCATCAATGCCAATCCATGCGTTTTCCTGCCAGCAAGCGTTTCTTTTTCGATGGTCCCGTTCAACGCCTTTTCCACTTCGTCCCCGCATAAATAATTGGCTTCATCTTCAGAAAGCGCAGTCCGTCTCACCAGTTCATCGCGGATTCGGAACCATGCCTGCGTCGCATGCAGGTTCATTTTCTTTCGCGCGTCCTGCCAAACCCCGAATCGCTCCAACAGGAAAATGAGGTTTTGCGCCCTTTTCCCGTTCCGTTCTAGGATCTCCGCTTTTTTCTCTTTCACTCGATGGAGGCGTTTTCGTTCCACTTCCGTGCCGCCCGCCAACTCCTTTGTTGTCAATCGATTCAATTTGTCCTGGAAATACGCGGTGTTCAAATGCGATCCCTTCCGGTAATTGTTTTCGATCCACTGCCATTTGTGCGCATGCGCCTCCAACGCCGCTTCGAATTCCTCTTGCGATCCGTCTTCTCGTTTCCGTGCCACGTCCACGAGTTCCGCATATTCTTGTCTTACGAACGTCAGCTCCGTGGGCCGGCATAACGCCTCGATCGTCGTTCCCCTTTCTGTTGGCGGAACGCCGGTCAGGTCCTTTTCGAGCGCTGCATGGGCCCAAGAGGTTTCACCCGTTTCGAGGAAGCTGTCCGCGATGTGCGGCAGGTAACTCGCCACAGCATGCATTTCATTCAACTGACTTGTTTCGTGAATGAATTGCTCATCGGAAAGCGTTTCCAGTGGCCTTCTTTCCAGTTTTTGCACTTTTTCATGGACTTTTTTTGCCTGCCGCTCCCACCGTTGGATGATTTCGACAGCGAATTTACTATTCGCGTCGTTGTGTTCGAGCACGTATTGACGGACGCGCTCCATGTCCTCCTGCCCCCAGTAGAAGTTGAACATGTTCTCGCGGAAAAACCACGCGGAAAAGCGCATGCTCCATCCGACATCCTCAAGGGGAGTGGCAATTCCTTTAGCGATCGATGAAAGCGTAATCGGCAGACCGGAATAGTGCTTGTTGTACCATCCCTTTTTTCCGAATTCCTGGACTTGACGGAGATCGAAATCCATATGCCTCCCCGGTTTATTCAATACGCGTAGAATCCTTGCCTGGTTTTCCTGCCGAGCTTTCCTTCCTTAACCATCTTTCTCGCGAGGGAAGCAACCTCGAACTTCTGTTCTTTCGTCTCTTCTTTCAGGTTGTCCATGATTTCAACGAACACGTCGACTCCGATGAGATCAATGAGCGCCAACGGGCCCATGGGATGATTCAAGCCCATTTTGACGGCGGCATCAATGTCTTCTGCATTCGCGGTCTCGTTCTCCAAGAGCAGCACCGCCTCGTTCAGGAACGGGAAGAGCACGCGGTTGACGATGAATCCCGGCGCGTCCTTCACTTGCACGGCGGTTTTTCCCATGGCTTCCGCGATCTCCCGCGTTTTCCGGACGGTTTCCATCGAGGTATTCTCTCCGGCAATCACTTCGGCGAGACGCATCTTCTCGACCGGATTGAAGAAGTGCAGTCCGATGACGCGCTCCGGTTTTTTCACGAGCGGAGCCAAGCTGGAGACGAGCAACGAAGAGGTATTCGTGGCCAAAATGGTGTTGGGGCCGCAATGTTTTTCCAACGCCTCAAACACGTCTTGCTTTGCATCCAATTTCTCGATCACGTTCTCGATGACGATGTCGCAGTTTTTCAGTTTCGCGTAATCGGTGGTGAGTTCCAGCCGCGTAAGGGTTTCGTTCACCGCTTCCTCGGAAAGATTTTTTTTCAGTTTCAGCGCAATGTTCTCCTGGAATCGATTCAGCGTTTCCTGCTTCCGGCTTTTCACGATGACGGGCATGCCGGCTTTCAAGCAAGACATCGCGATGCCGGACGCCATGGCCCCGGTCCCGATAATGCCGATCCGGGCGAATGCGTTGGTCGCTGGCTTGACGTCGAGCACGTCCCCCACTTTTTGCGGGTCCATGCTCTTCCGCAAATGCCGGAAACCCTTTTCGTCCTCGAGTAACAAAACAAAATACGGGACGTCCGGGTGCTCGACGGACGGCACCAACACTTCCGTAACGCCGATGACCGTGAGTGTTTTCGCGGACTCTTCCGCGAGATCCTTTCCGCAGTACGCGCACCTCTTGAGGGGGTAGTGCCAGAATCGTTTGCAGGGTATGCATGTCCACATGGTCATCCCTTTTTCAGTATGTGGACCGCCGCGGTTCCGCCGACGCCGCCCACGTTTTGTGCCAAACCCGTTTCCGCGTTTTTCACTTGCCGTTTTCCGGCTTCCCCCCGCAACTGGGCGGCCAACTCGACGAGTTGGGCAATGCCCGTGGCGCCGATGGGATGCCCATCCGCTTTCAATCCGCCATCCGGGTTGATGGGTAGCTCGCCGTTCAACGCGGTTTTTCCTTCGCGCACCCATTTCCCGCTTTCTCCGGGAGCGCATACCCCGAGATCCTCCATGGCCACGAGTTCCGCGATCGTGAAGCAATCGTGCACTTCCATCACATCCAAGTCTTTCGCTTGAACCCCCGCTTCTTTATAGGCGTTTTCACTGGCCCGTTTCGTGGCTTGAAAAGAGGTCAAGTTCTTTCGCTGAACGAGGGAAATGGAATCGGTGGCCATGGCGGAGGCCGCGATGGAAATGCTGTTCCCTTTTTTCTTTTTCGTGAGTACGACGGCAGCCGCTCCATCGGAAATGGGCGAGCAGTCAAACAAACGCAGTGGCGAACACACGATCGGAGATTTCCGAATGTCTTCCAGCGTCACTTTCTTGTGCGCAAAATGAGCGAGCGGATTCCTTTGCGAGTTTACGTGATTCTTGAGGGAAACGGCGGCCAGATCGTCCAAGGTCGTTCCGTACGTCATCATATGTTGTTGGGCGATGAGCGCGTAACTCGCCGGGAAAATGAGGCCTTCTTTTTGATCGAGCAAGCGGTCGCCGGCAAAACCGATATGCATGCTGTTTTGTTTCGCGCTCGTGGTCGTCATTTTCTCCGCGCCTACGACGAGAATATTATCGTACGGGCTGCGAATCGCTTGAAAGACCGCGCTGCCTCCCGCGGCACATGCGGCTTCGGTTCGGAACGCGGGGATTCCCTCGCATTGAAGGAGACTGACGAGTACGGCATTCAAGTGCAATTGACGCGCATCCGGGCCCCCTACGAAATTGGAAACGTATACGGCTTGAAGGTCTTTCGGCGTCATGTCCGCATCGTGAAGAGCTTGCGCGGCCGCCTCGTAAGCCATTTCATGGAGGGGGCTTTCCGAAACCCCGAATTTTGTTTTTCCTATCCCGGTGATGAACATCGTGCTTCACTTCAATTATCGTTGAGCACTCGCCGCACATGCTTTTTTCCTTCGCGAGCGAGTTTTTCAAATGTCGTGACGCGAACCCCTTCTTTTTTGATGCCGCGCAGGAATTGGTCGACGATCTGCGGCTTAACCGTTCCCTCGAATACGTCGTGAAGATAAACGGTTGCGAGCTCGTTTTTCTTGTCGCGTTCGAGTACTTGCATGAGGATCCGGTGCACGACTTTTTCGTTCCGCCATCCTTTCTTCGAGTAGTATTCGAACAAGGGGCTGGTATCGTCGGCTTTCAGGGTAACGGGTACTTGCACGTGTTGGAACACGTGTCCGTGCGCTTCGGGACGGAACGGGATCTCTTCAGGCAGGTCGCTGGCATATGCATAGCCCAGTTCGTCGAGTCCTTCGAGTACTTGGCGATTCACGCGGAATCCCGGGGATACGAAATGCGCGGGTTTTTTTCCGAACAACCCCCGGTACTTTTCGGTAGCCATTCGCATGTGTTCTTTCACGGGAATCGTATCCAGCGATCGTGTCCAGGCGCGGTGTTTCCAGGCATGCACGCCCAGCGTATGCCCTTCTTTTGGAATGCGTTGGAGGAGTTCCACGTTTTCTTCCGCGAAGTTTTTCGGCCGGAGGAGCATGCGCACGATCTCTTTTTTCGGGATGCTGACGCCGCCTCCGAGGCCGGCTTTTCCTCCGCGGTGTTTCAGTACGTCGATCACGCCGGATTCGCCTCCCATGACGACGCAGAATGCCGCTGGGATGTCGTGTTTTCGAAGGATGTCAAGTAGAGGGGGTACGCCGTTGCGTAGCCCGTACCGGCTGTCGATGTCGATTCGTAAGGCGAACACGGTTTCCCCTCCTTTGTTTCGGTCGTTAACAATACTTCAAAGGACAATGCTTTTAATAGGGTTCGAGGGATATTGTTTGACGAGGGGGTTACCCGCATGATCCGT
This sequence comes from Microcaldota archaeon, assembly GCA_018819225.1. Taxonomy (GTDB): domain Archaea; phylum Micrarchaeota; class Micrarchaeia; order Norongarragalinales; family SBBD01; genus JAHJQN01. The sequence goes on along the minus strand of JAHJQN010000003.1, from coordinate 100,416 downwards.
ACCGATATTTGCGTACTCATTCCTACCCTTAACGAGGAAGACGCTATTTTCGATGTCGTGAAGACGCTTCCGAAGCGCGTCCGCAACCTAAAGGTGACGCCGGTCGTCATAGACGGCCGCTCGAAGGATCGGACGGTTTCGCGAGCGAAGCAAGCGGGTGCTACGGTTCTCATTCAAAAAACAAGGGGGAAGGGGGCGGCGATTCAAGAGGCGTTGGAACAGATTTCATGCGATTACGTGGTGTTCATTGACGGGGATGGCACCTATCAATCGGTAGAGCTTCCGAAACTCGTCGAGCCGTTGATGGACGGGAAAACGGATATGACGGTGGCGACGCGCCTGGCGCAACGCGATTCCGCCAGTATCACGCCGTTCAACACGCTGGGCAACATCGCGTTCAATGCGTTGATCCGCTTCTTTTATGGAAAGAACATTACGGACATGTTGACGGGCTATCGTGCGTTATCCCGAAAGAAGCTGGACGAGTTGAATCTCGTCTCCCAGGCGTTTGAAGTCGAGACCGAGATCACGATTGAAGCGCTTCGAAATAACTTGCGGATTCATGAGTTTCCCTTGTTTTACAAGAAGCGGAAGGGCCAGACGAAACTGAATCCGATTCACGACGGATTGCGCATCTTCAAGACCTTGATTCTCATGATCCGCGATACGAAGCCCTTATACTTTTTCGGCATCCTGGGTTTCCTGTTCTTCTTGTTCGGGTTATGGCCCGCGTCTCTCGTGGTTTACGAGAAGATCGTTTTTGGGAGCGTTCAGCACGTTCCGTCCACGATCTTGGCGGCGTTCTCGTTCTTGCTCGCCATTCAAATCTGGGCGATCGGCATGTTGGCGGACATGAGCCTCAAGAACAATCAGCGACTCGAGAATCTTCTCCGCAAGAAACGGTAGGGGTATTGCACGAATGTATTTGGAGAGCGTGCGCAGCATCTTGCGCGATCGTCCATTGTTTCGAAGCAATCTCATCGCTACGTCGGGAACCTTGGCCAACTTGTTTCTTGCGTATTTGTTCCATTTCGTCATGACGCGCATGCTGCTTCAAAGCCAATACGGGGATTTGAGCGTGCTCATCGGTTTGTTTGCGGTGGCCAGTGTTCCCGCGGCCAGTATTTCCGCGGTGTTGACGCGCGAGCTCTCGAAATTGGAGGCCAAGCGCCAGTTCAAGAAAATGCACTTCGTCTTGTTTAAGTACTTGAAAAACGTCACGTTGCTCAGTGCGCTCTTGATTATCGTTATTTCGTTGGCCGCACTTTTCGTGTACAACAGCCGTGAACTTCAATGGGCGGCTGCGATTATCTCGCTGGGGATTCCCGCCGCGTATTTCATGAACATGGCTTCCAGCTACTTCCAGTCCAAGGAAAACATTGTGGTACTCATGGCCATTGGCGTGGCGCGCGAGTTCTTCAAGCTCGCGTCGGCGGTCTTGCTCGTGTTCATGGGTTTCGGGCTCTTGGGAGCCGCGGCTTCGTTTCCGGCAGGGTATTTGGTGGTGGTGCTCGTGCTGGCGGCGTTCTTTCGCTTTCGTCTTAAGGGTACGACTCCGTACACGATTAGCCTCAAGAAATCCTTTTTCATTTTGATGTTGACGAGCTTTATGATTTCCGCGTTCATGTACTTGGCGCTCTTCTTCGTCAAGTACTATTTGGGGAGCGTGTCTGCCGGCATTTACAATGTGGCGGAAGTCACTTCGAAAGTATTGTTCTACTTGGCGGCGGGCATCGTGCTCGTCGTATTCCCGAAATCTTCGAAGCTCTCTTATGCGAAGGATCCGGCCGCTTTGAAGCAACTGATCTGGAAGTCGTCCGCTTTCTTGCTGCCGGTGCTCGTGGCCTTCGTGTTGTTTTCCGGGCCCTTGATCTCCTTCTTTTATCCCGATGAATACGCCGGGGCCGCTCCGGTGTTGACCTTGCTGGCCATCGGCACGTTCTTTTTCGCCATTTTTACGATTTTGTTGAACATCATGTGGTCGCAGCGTCAGGAACGGTTTCCGTTCCTCTTGCTGATCGCGGGCATTGGCTTGCATGCCCTTCTCTTGAACCTTTTGGTTCCCGTCCTGCATCTTCAAGGCGCCGCGTTGGCTGTCGTGCTTTCCTCGTTTACGCTTTTGACCGCGGTTTCGATTCGCATCTGGTATAGCCTGCGTCCGCAAGCTTTCCGTCGAGCGGGCGCTTGATTTATAAACCTAGTCCGCGTAATTTTTTCCTGACGCGTTAGAGGGGACTTTATTCATATGATCGAGCCGTTTCTATTGCTGTTCATCTTTCTGTTGTTCGCTATTCCGGGCATTATTTTCGGCTTCGCGTTATTGCACCGTATTACGTTCTCCCGTTTGGAAAAAACGTTGATCGGCGTCGTTCTCGGCATTCTGCTTCCGCCTACCCTGGCCATTCTCGAGTTCCAGTTCCTGGGGCTTCGGTTCAATACCGGGGTCGTGCTCTTCAACATCCTGTTGGTGTTCATTGCGGGCATCGCGTTGATGTTCCGAAACCATCAGATCGGCCGGATTCCCGGCGAATTGAAGGACGCGTTTAACCACTGGTCAAACGTCAAGCATGACTGGCGTTTGAAAGCCGTGTTCGCGGTGCTTCTTTTGATTGCCGTGTACGGATTTTGGCTCCGCGTGAACACGTCGTGGGCACCCAACTTCTTCGAGTTCGATCCGTATTATTACGATCAATTGACGCGCATGCTCGTGGAAACGGGTCAGATTCCCGTGGAATCCGATCTCTCGTACTTCCCGGAAATGAAGAGCCACCGCGAATTTCCCGTCATCCATTATCTGACGGGGGGCTGGTTCTTGTTGCATCAAGATTTTTCAGGTTCGTTGTTCGACAAGACGGATATGATTCTCATTATTCAGCTCTATCCGCCGCTCGTAGCGGTTTTCCTGGTGTGGTTGGCGTTCCTTTACTTAAAGGAGGAATACGGCCCGTACGTGGGTTTAACGGGTGCGGCTCTTCTGACGGTGATGCCGCAACTCGTCTCCAAGTTCGCGGCCGGCGTGTCCGAGCAAGCGCCGTTCGGAATCTTCATTTCCGTTGCCGCTCTGATTTTCTTTGGTCTGGCGTTGGGCCGCAAGAGCGTGCGCTTAGGTTTGATTGCCGGCTTGGTGGCTTTCCTTTCCGTGACGGGTTCGGCTCACCACATCTGGCCGTTCACGGTCTTGGCCGCTTACATTGCATTGCAGGCTATGGTCGATTTTCTGTCGCACGAAATGGACAAAACGTATACGGAAATCTACTTGTTGTTCGGAGGAGGCGCGTTGTTCGGAAATATTCTTCTCGCGTTTTACCGCGTAGCGCCGGTCTCTATTGAGTTTATCACGAGCGGAACCCAGTTGGTCGTGCTTTCCGCGGTTTTCGCTTTATTCCTTTACGCTCTCGCGCATTTCCGCGTGGGCGAACGCTTGAAATTGTCGTCTCCCAAGCTCATGGCGCTTGTTCTCATTCTCGGAAGTCTCGTTCTTTTTATCAGTCCGTTGGGCTCCAAGTTCATCGGCATCGCGAATTCCTCGCTCGGTTATGCCACGGTTTCCAATGCGCTCTATAAAACGGTTCAGGAAGGAGCGGCCACGAATCCGGGCTTTTACCGTTCCGCATTCGGTGAATTCAATCCGGAGCAAGTCTTGTTGATGGCCACGCTCATGGCGGTGTTATCCGCTTTCGTCGTCATATGGAGGCGCGTGGAGAAGCAGTATGCGGCCACGTTCTTGATTGTGGCCTTGTTTTTAATTTTCTTCAACTCGTTTCTGGACTCGCTCCTTACGGTTCTTGCTAACGCGGTGGGCTCCTCGCTTCCGGCATTGGCGACGTTGATTGGTTTCCTGACTTCGAGCGACGTATTCATCTTTCTCATCGTGAGCTTGGGATCCATGATTCTATTGTACGCCTATTCCGAGAAGCGGGATCGATTGGCGTTGCTGACGATTCTCATTTTCTTCCCGGTCGCGTACATTGGATTGAACCGCGTGAAGTTCTTGGTCCATTTGGCGGTGGCGCTCGGATTTGCCATCCCGTTCATTCTCGGAGAACTCAAGCGCACGTTCGAGACCTTGAACGATAACTATCAGCTCATGGAGTCGAAGTATTTGCGGGGCGCGATGACCGTCATCGTGTTGCTCACGGGTCTTATCCTCTTCAACATGCAGCTTCCGATCGCGAATGCCGCTTCCAACGGCTTGCAATACTCGCGCATTTCTCCGGATTGGATGGAATCGTTGGACTGGATGAAAGACCATCTTTCGGATAATGACCGCGTGATTTCCTGGTGGGATTACGGGCATTGGATCGTGTTCTTCGGGGAGAGCAAGACGGTGCTCGATCCCGGTAATGTGCATCCGGATTTCGATCAACAGACGGCTCACGGTTTCGTGAACGGCAACACGCAGGAACTCATCAACACCATGAAGCAGCACGGGGCCACTTACCTTTTAGCGGACGCGGAACTGGTGCCGAAATGGGGCGCCTTGAATTATCTTTCCGGCACGTACAGCGGGCCTGAAAACGGTTTCACGCCTTCCATTGCGAACTGGGATGCGGGTCCGGGCCAAAGCGAATATGAAACCGAGCACGCGTTCGAGCAAATCTATTCCGTTTTCCAACCGACTCCTGGAGGAGATCCGCAGCGCGTGCAGTGTCCGGGAGTGATTCCTCGGGCCATGATGTACTCGGGGTTCGGCGCGTTCTACTGCTTGGATAACAACGGGGGCTTGTCCTTATTGATCAAACCCGGCGAGGAGAAAGCGTTGAATAATCCTCAGTTGGTGAGCCTGGGTGGGGACTCGCGCATCAATGCCGTGCCGCTGTCCAGCACGGGCTTCTTGTATAATTCGAATGCCGCCTTCATGAATCTGAATCCGGATCTGGAAACATTGACGGACGGACGCCTTAAGAGTCATTTGTTTGAGGCAGCGTTCGTGCAGCTCTTCTTCTTCGGAACGCTGGAGGGTTTTGAGCATGCGTACACGTCTCCGAACGGTCAAGTCAAGATTTTCAAGCTCGTCGCGTAGGCGATTTATTGGATGGTCCAATTCGCGTTGTTTGAGGTTTTCGCTTTTTCTTTCACGTTGTCGTTCTTAGCGGTATTCTTTGCGGTTCCGTTCGTCATCCGCAATTCTCGGCATGTGGGTTTGCAGGGCGTCGATTTCAACAAGAAAGACCGGCGCAAGGTTCCCGAGTTGGGAGGAATTGCCCTTGTTTTCGGTCTCAGTCTCGGTTTGCTTGCAGCGATTACGCTGGGCTACAATACCCCCGCGCTCGAGAAGATTTTTCTTTTGGGCGCACTGGGCACGATTCTGCTCATGGGTTTGATGGGTATCATCGACGATTTGTATGTGCTCAAACGACGCGTGAAGGCCCCGCTCCCATTTTTTTCCGCGATTCCGTTGAGTTCGGTGCGGGCGGGAAGTCGCATCATTGACTTTCCTTTCATTGGACCGATTCACTTCGGATCCTTCTATCCGGTGATCGCGATTCCTCTGGGAGTGGGTGGGGCGTCGAACGCATTCAACATGTTGGCCGGACTCAACGGATTGGAGGCCGGTATGGGCATCATCATGGCCACCGCACTTTCCATTGCCGCATTCTCCACGGGCGCTTGGGAAGCCTTGATTCTATCATTGTGTTTGCTGGCGTCACTCCTTGCTTTTTTTCACTACAACCGGTTTCCGTCGAAAGTGTTTCCCGGGGACGTGGGAACGTACACGATTGGAGCCACGATTGCTTCAGCGGCCATTATCGGAAACCTGGAGTTATTCGGATTGGTATTATTCGCCCCGTATTTCGTTGAATTCCTTTTAAAGTTGCGCTCCCGTTTTCAGGCGCAATGTTTCGGGATTCCGGATACGAAAGGAATTTTGCATTCGCCTCCGCATATTGGATCGTTGACTCACGTCATCATGCGGTGGCAACCCGTTACTGAAACCCAAGTCGTGCGCGTTTTATTGGCGGTGGAAGCCGCTGCAGCCGTTATCGCACTCGTTGCCCTACCCTATCTCATTTGAACAAACCCCTCTCGTTATTTAAATCTCTTATTCCTGTTACGTGTCCGTGAATGGAAATGGTTCCTTACGTTTCATTGCAGGCGCGAACGCAAGCCGCTCGCCTCTTGGTCCGCGCGTTGAAGAAGACGGTTCCTCATTTGGATTTCTCGGAAAAAAAGATGCGTTTGCAGGACGTGCGCGACAAGCGCTTGGGTGACCTCTCTTCCAACGTGTGCTTCGAGGCGTGCGGTCGCGATCGCTCGCTCGGAAATCCGATTCAATTGGCGGAATCCCTCGTATCTTCCATTCGCCTTTCGAATGACGCGTTGTTTGAGAAGGTGGAAGCAGCGAATGGTTACGTCAACTTCTTTTTTTCGTCGACATTTTACAATCGCGTTTTAATTGAACTGGCCGGTCATTCGTCTTACGGTATCGGCGATTCCGGCAAGAAGAAAACCGTGATCGTTGAATTTTCGTCTCCCAATATCGGCAAACCCATGCATATCGGCCACATTCGTTCCACCATTTTAGGAGATTCTCTCGCTCGCTTGTACCGTACGCAGGGGTATCGCGTGATTTCCACGAACTATTTGTGCGAAGCGGGCTTGCAAACCGCCAAACTCTTGTTAGCCGTAAAACAATTTGGTCGGGAAGGTATCCTCACGGAAAACGATTTGTTGAAATACTACGTGAAGATTCACGCGGAAATGGAGACGCATCCCGAACTGGAGAAACGGGCGCGTGCGTTGGTGGAAGGCATGGAATCGGGCGATGCATTGGTTCTGAAGGATTTGAAGAGCGTGCGGGATACCAGTTGTTTGCCGTTCGAACGCAATTACCAATTACTAGGCATTACGTTTGACGAGCAGGTCTTTGATTCCGATTTTGTTTCGGAAGGAAAAAAGCTGGTGAGCGAGGCCGTAAAAAAGAATGTGGCGTTCAAGGATACGGGGGGAGAAATCGTTGGAAACTTGGAGCCGCTCGGCTTGCCGAATCTCGTGATTCTTCGCTCGAACGGCACCACGCTTTATTCCACGAGGGATTTGGCCCTGGCGGCACGCGATTACCGCAAATACAAGTACGCGTTCCGATTATACGTGACGGCGAGCGAACAGAACCTCCATTTCCAGCAGGTCTTTGCTTTGCTCCTGGCGCTCAAGAAACCGTTTGCCGACCGCTTGATGCATTTGGGTTTTGGACTGATTTTCTTGGAGGAAGGACGCATTTCGACTCGCAAGGGTCACGTGGTGTTGTTGGAGGACGTTCTGCAGACCGCTAAAGAATATGCGTTGAAAGAGGTGCAACAACGCCAACGATATACGCCGAAGGAGGCGGAGGCGATCGCGCATTCCGTGGGCATCGCCTCCGTTAAATATTCCGTTCTTAAAGTCACGGCGGAAAAGGACATTACGTTCCGTTTGAAGGATGCCGTGCGTTTTGATGGGAACACCGCCGCTTATTTACAATACACGATCGTTCGCGCAAAAAACATTTTTCGTAAAGGGAATGTTTCCGAGATTCCCGCCCTTCCGAAAGCGCTTCCAATGCACGATCAGGAAAAGCGTTTGATCGCCTTGCTTTCTTCTTATCCGGACGTGTTGTCGGCTGCCGCGCATTCTCGGGCACCGCATGCCGTGTGCACCTACGCGTTCTCGCTAGCCACCCAGTTCTCGTTATTCTATGACGCGTGCCCTGTGCTGAAAGCGGAAAGTGAGGAATCCAAGGCATTTCGATTGCATCTCGTGAAAAGTACGGAGACGGTATTGGAATCCGCGCTCGACGTGCTGGGAATAACGGTTCCCGAGCGAATGTAGCATTATCTTATTTCCGCACGAGAATGTCCATGCTGCTGACTTTGTTGACGCTGCCGTCTTCCGAAGTCAGTTCTTCGGTGGCGATATCAACGTTTTTTATCGTGAGGGTTGGCACGAAACGGTTCTTGACGATTTGCGAGATATCAACGGCTTTGTTGATGCTGCGGCCGCGTGCTTTCAGATGCACTTCTTGCGATCCTTGATTGAATTGGGTGACGACGGCGAGCACGTAGGCCATCGTTTCTTTTTTTCCGACGTACACGATATTGCGGTCTTTTTTGGGTTCGCTGGTCTTGGTTTCGGGCTTTGGCTGGGGTTGTTGCGTTGCCGGTTGTTCCATATCGTCCACCTCGCTTGAATGCCGTATGAACAAAGGTGGGGGCAGCGGACTATTTAATTTTTTCGTCGAACGCGCCCGAATCCGTTTCTTGAATGGTTTCCTTGGGATCCTTGTTTTCCACGGTCACGCCCATGCTTTTACACGTGCCCATGACTTCCTTGACGCCGTTCTTGAGCGTGGTGGCTAAACTCGCGCTTTGTTTCGATTTCGCGACGCGTACCACTTGATCGATACTGAGATTCCCGATGATTTTCTTTCCTTTCACGCCCGATTCTTCTTTCACGTTTTCCGTAATACCGAGTTCTTTCTTGATCAACGCGGATACGGGGGGCGTGCCCACTTCGACTTCAAACTGTTTGGTGCCCGTATCTATAATGACTTTAATGGGCACGGAAATGCCTTTGAAGGCCGCGGTTTTTTCGTTGATGGCCGCGATCACTTGGCCGATGTTCACTTTGGCGGCTCCGAGCGCGGGTCCCAACGGCGGGCCTGCGGTTGCGTTGCCGCCTTCCACTAATGCGGGTATTGTTTGTTTTCCCATAGTTAATCACTGTTGCAGTACTTTGACGGTATTGATTTTGATGGTGACCGGAATCGGTACCGCGACTTCCACGAGTTCGACGATCACTTCTTCCTTGTCCTTGAAGATGCGCACGACTTTCGCTTTCTCGCCTTTAAAGGGCCCGGACGTGATTTCCACGAGGTCGCTTTCTTCGAGCGTGATTTCTTGCGGCTTGCTTTCCAGCATTTCTTTCAGGTCTTCGATTTGCATGGGCCGTTGCAACACGCCTTTAACGTGCGGTACGTTCGTGATCAAACGCTTGGCTTCCACTTCGTTTTCCGCTTCGGCGATCAGGTAGCCTTTCAGGTAAGGTGATACCACGATGCCTTGAATGGGCGCCTTGGTTTTCTTCGTTTTCTCGTTCAACAAATCGGCGACAATGTTTTCTTGACCGGCCGTGACGCGAAATGCGAATAACATGGTTTTTCACTTTTTTTTAGAAGCTGCCTCTTCGCATGAAGACGGCGGCCATGGCGATGACGTAACCGATGACGCCGATGATGAGCATGCCGATTCCGGTACTGATGGCAATGCGTTTGTATTCGTCGGGTCCGGGCTTGTGCGTCACGTTTATGACGCGTTCACTCTGCTTGACGAATTCCTCGAACATGGCTCCAATGCTTTGCAAGCTGACCATTCGGATCCCCTTTTTTTATCGCCTTTTCCGCAGTGCACCTCTAACGCATCCAAAACTAGGCACTCGGAAAATTAGCAATTCCCTTAGGCAATAGAACATTTTTAAGCGTTGCGTTATCGCGTTCACTGACCGGTATGCTACGTGATGAATTCGAGGTTGAGCGTTTCTTCAATGGCGACTTCGGGTTGTTTCTGATGCTGATCGTCCTGAATACCGGAAAGCACGGCCAGTACTTTTACGCCTTTGCCCGTCAACTCCTTTTCAACGGTTGCGCCCCAGATCACGTGCGCTTCCTTCGCTATTTTTGCGCTGATCGCATTGACGGCTGCCTCCGCTTCTCCCAACGTCATATCCTCTCCTCCCGTGATGTGCACCAACGCCTTGTTGGCTTGCGACAAATCCAAATCGAGCAGCGGGGATTGGAGTGCGCGATGAGCGGCATCCACGACGCGGTCTTTTCCTTGATCCTTCGAGTTTTCTCCGAGGCCGATCATGGCAATTCCGGAGCTTTCGATAATGGTTTTCACGTCCGCAAAATCCAAATTGATGAGGCCGGGCTTGGTGATGAGTTCCGCGATGCCTCTGACGGCATTGGCCAGCACTTCGTCCGCAGCACGGAAGGCTTGATTCAACGGCAGGTCCGGTACAAAGAACAGCAGTTTATCGTTGGGAATCGCGATGGTCGTGTCCGCGACTTGGCGCAACGCTTTCAGGCCTTCAATGGCGTTGTGCATGCGTTTGTGGCCTTCGCTCGTGAACGGCATGGTGACGATGCCGATGACGAGCGCACCGTTCTCCTTGGCGGCCTGGGCAACGACCGACGCACTTCCGGTTCCGGTTCCGCCCCCCATTCCGCACGTGACGAATACCATGTTCGCGTCGGCTAGCAGATGCTTGATTTCTTTATAGGATTCTTCGGCGGCTGCTTTTCCGAGTTGCGGGTTGCTTCCCGCCCCGCTTCCTTTGGTTTTCTGTTTTCCGAGGAGGAGTTTGCGTTCGGCTTTGGATACGCGGAACAAGTGTTGCGCGTCCGTGTTCAATGCCACGATGCGCGATCCGTGCACGCCCCCCTCTTCGATCATGCGGTTGAGGGTGTTGCATCCCGAGCCTCCGGATCCCACGACAAAGATTTTGGGCTCGCTTTGATCGAGAAACTTCTTGAGTTCTTCATCGTCTTTCGATAGCGGCTTTTCGGGTGCGGGTTTGGGTATTCGTTCGGGAGGCACTTCGTTTTCCTCTTTTTCAAGGGACTCCGGGGATTGTTCGAGTCCGCGCCGCTTTTCCTCTTCTTCTTCGAGTCGCTTGACATTCTCGTCTTGGATTTCGTTGAGCTCGGAAGCGCTGCCTTCTTTTTCTTCCCCGGTTAATAATTTTTCGATGAGTCCCATGGTTACTCCTCTTTGGCGTGCGTGGGCTCTGGTTTCCAGACGTTGAATGCAATGAACACAATAATCAAGAACGCGAGTCCCCAAAACACGTACGAATAGGGTTGCAATGCTATTTTGGCTCCGAACACGTCGATGACCGCGTGGTAAGAGGCTCCAATGCTCGCTATGATGAGCGCGATGAAGGCCAGAATCGCCCAGGTCACGTGTTTAAATCGTTTGGAGGTACTCATAAGTTTTTCACTTGGGATTGGTTGGCAAATGTTTTTATGCTTGGTACGTTTCAATTCACTCAAATTTAAAATGGTTTAGTGCAGGGAGGGGACGGCTATGGAAATGCGCAAGGAGAGCAATCACTTCGTCATTCGACTAACACGCGGGGAAAAGCTGTTCGAGTCCATGCAATCGTTTTTCGAGCAAACCGGTGTAAAAGGCGGTCGGGTTCAAGGGATTGGAGCCGTGGACGAGATTACGCTTGGCCGCTATGTATTAGAGACGAAAGGCTACGTTTGGGGGACGTGGCAGGGCGAGTTCGAAGTCGTTTCCCTGCAGGGCACGATTTCCGAGACCGGTTTGCACGCGCATGCCGTGATTTCCGATCATTCCTTTCAGTGTTTCGGCGGCCACGTAAAGGAGGCCCGGGTTTCTGCTACGCTCGAGCTCTTCGTCACAGAGCTTAAAAAGATACGTCGGGAAATGGATTCCGAAGTCGGGTTAAAGCTGTTGGAGTTATAACGTCGATTCGGAGGATTGTTATCATGTGGGATCAGCTCATCGTATTCTTTACCCAACTCTACGATATTCCTTTCCTCATCAGCACGGTGGGTTATGCGGGTCTGGCCTTCATCATTTTTGCGGAAACCGGGCTGATGATTGGTTTCTTTTTGCCCGGGGATTCCTTGCTCGTTACCGCGGGCTTGTTTGCTGCGACCGGTCACTTGGATATTTTTCTGCTCAACGTCATTCTCGTTCCTGCGGCCATCATGGGGGATGCGGTCGGCTACTTTTTCGGGAAGAAAGTAGGTCCGAGACTTTATTCGCGTCCGGACTCTCGTTTCTTCAAGCAAAGCCACTTGCAGAAAGCAAAGGCCTTTTACGATAAACACGGCGGGAAAACCATTGTTCTTGCGCGTTTTGTTCCCGTGGTGCGCACGTTTGCGCCCATCGTAGCTGGAGCCTCCGGCATGTCGTACAAGTCGTTTGCCACGTACAACGTGGTGGGCGGGTTCATTTGGGTGACGGGTCTCACGTCACTCAGCTTCTTCCTCGGGCACGCGATTCCCGATCTCGAGAAAAATTTGCTTTGGGTTATTGGTTTGGTGATATTCCTGTCGTTCCTTCCCGCCATTTACGAGTATTGGAAGCACCGGAAACGGGAGACCGCAATCCCTTAAAGGCTTTCACCGCTAAGAGCTACGCAGCACGTGATCATATGCTCGGCAAGCTTAACTCGAAACAGATGGAAGGGCGTTGGCGGGAGTACTGGCACCATCACCGCATCCACCAATTCGATGAATCGGATGCCCAAAAACCGATTTACGTTATCGATACGCCTCCTCCGTTTCCCACTGGAGAATTTCATACGGGGTCGACGTTGAATTGGGGTTACATCGATTTTGCGGCCCGGTACAAGCGGATGCGCCAATACAACGTTTTATTCCCTCAAGGCTGGGATTGCCACGGATTTCCAACGGAAACGAAAGTGGAAAAGAAGTTTGGACGTCTGCCGCGAGCTGAATTTCGGGAGAAGTGTTTGGAGTGGAGTCGCGACATGGTGGCTTCCATCAAGGAGCAAATGCAGCAGATGGGTTTCAGTATTGATTGGCGGCACGAGTATTACACGTTTCACAAGGAGTATCACCGCAAGGTGCAGCTATCGCTTCTTCTCATGCACGATAACGGCTTGGTCTATCAGGCCAAGCATCCTGTTTTATTCTGCACGCGCTGCCGAAGCGCGATCGCGAAGGCGGAGACCGAGGATCATGATCGCGAGGGCACGCTCCACTACGTGAAATTCTCGTGCGAGGAACAGGATCTCGTGATCGCGACGACGCGTCCCGAGCTTTTGCACGCGTGCGTGGGTATCGCGGTGCATCCGGAAGACGCGCGAAACAAGAAGTGGATTGGAAAGATCGCGTTTACCCCGCTATTTAAGAAACCGGTGCGCGTGTACGCGGATTCTGCAGTTGATCCCGAATTCGGTTCCGGTATCGTCATGATTTGCACGTTTGGTGACCGGCAGGACGTGATGTGGATGTACCAATATACGTTGCCGGTCGTCGAGGCATTTGATCACGCGGGTCGCGTGATGAACGCTTCGGAAGCGTACAACGGTTTGAAAGCGGATAAAGCGCGCGCAAAAATAATTGACGATTTGGGTTCTGCCGGTTTATTGCTCAAGCAAGAAAAACGACGTCAGACGGTGAAGGTGCACGACCGTTGCAAGCATCCCGTTGAATTACTGCAGAGCCGGCAGTGGTTCATCAAGCTCAAGGACCAGAAAGAAAAGATTTTGAAAGCCTCTTCTCGCATGCGCTGGTATCCTTCCCATCACCAACAACTCCTGGTTGATTGGACGAACGGCTTGGAATGGGATTGGTGCATTTCGCGCCAGCGCGTATTCGGCATTCCTCTCCCGTTCTATTATTGCGAAAAATGCGGCGCGGTTCATGCGCCTTCAAAGAACGATCTTCCCGTTGACCCTGCTTCGCACGCATTCAAGAAAAAGACGTGTTCGTGTGGAGGGGCCATTATCGGGGAAACCTCCGTGTGCGACGGCTGGGTGGACTCCAGCATAACCCCCTTGATTATCAGCAAGTGGATGGAGGACGAGAAGCTGTTCAAACGCTTGTACCCGAACGCGGTGCGTCCTCAAGGCACGGACATTATCCGCACGTGGGCGTTTTACTCGATCTTTCGCTGCACGGAGCTCACGGGAACGCCTCCGTTCAAGGATTTGCTGATCAACGGCATGGTGCTCGGAAGCGACAACAAGAAGATGAGCAAGAGTCTCGGCAATTACGTGGAAGCCAAAGACGTTATTGCGAAGAGCTCCGTGGACGCGTTAAGACAATGGATAGCGCTCTCCGGCACCACCGGAAAAGATAACGTGTTTTACTGGAAGGATATTCAATACGCGCAAAGTTTTCTCAACAAGCTCTGGAACGCTTCATCCCTTGTCGCTAAAACTCTGGAGCATTCCGAACCTCGGTCTTATGGGGAAGTCAAAGCGCACTTGCACGTCTCGGACCGCTGGATGCTTTCTCGCTTGCACGCCACCATCGAATCGACGACGCAATCCATGGACCAATACGAATACTATGATTCCATTGTGGCCGTGCAAAACTTTTTCTGGAAGGATTTCTGTGATTTCTATCTCGAGGAAGTGAAGCACCGTATTTACGCTAAAGGGAAGGAACACGCGAAGAGCCGGGAAGCGGTTCAATACGTTTTTCGGGAAGTCTTGTTGAACACGCTGCAGCTCTTGGCGCCTTTCGCCTGCTACGTCACGGAAGAATTATTCCACAGGCTGTTTCCGAAAGAGGCGCGGGAAGCCAAGTCCATTCACCTCACGTCTTGGCCGGAGATGAAGGAATCTCTCCGCGATGCGTCTGCGGAGGAACTCGCGCACATTTTGCACGACGCGGTATCCTTGATACGCAAGTTCAAGGCCGCGAACCATCTCGCATTAAATGAACCCCTTTCTTCCGCCGAGGTTTCCGTGCCGGAGAAGCTGTTGCCGCGGATGACGGAGCTGGAAGCGGATTTGAAGGCGGTGATGAAGCTCGGAAGCGTTTCCTTCAAACCCCTTTCCGGAGATGGATCAATGGTTTCCGTGCACGTGCAGCCTTAACTCGCTATAATCGTGTACTGGTATGCGCCGAGATGTCCAAAACCACCGCGCGGTTCATAGTAGAATACGCCGCACGATACCGCTTTCTGGTAATACGATCCTTGCGCCCTCGCGATTTTTACTTCGAGAGGTGTAATGGTGCTCAAGGACGTCCAGATAACCGGTTCGGATAACTGGTAATAACATTCGGGGGGTTCGCTGTCCGTACAACGATCGATCGTTTCTTGACCTAATCCAGAGAATTCAAATCCATTTCCGTAAACCGCTTCGACACAAACGCCTTGCCCGTCGTGCTTCCATGGCGCTTCCATGAGCTCGTCAAATGTGACGGACGGATCATTTCCTGAATGGGTGGCTGTGGTGACGCATCCCGAACGATCGGACCAACTCAGCGTCTCGGGACACTGGCAATTCCATTCGTAAATGGTGCATTTCACATCAGAAGACTGGCAGGTTTTTTCCCAGCTTCCCTCTGAATCTTCACAAAGCTTTTTCTTTGTTGTATCCGGCTCTTTTTGCTTAAGCGAACACTCGCCGGCCACTTTCACGAAATACGCTTTTTCGGGTTCGAATGCCGTCGCGCGAACCCATCGCTTCACGTTCGAGTCATAATCATACGGGCCCGCGTTCACGAAGCACGAGCGCAGCAGGGTTTCCGCGTTTTCGGAATGATACGCGGCGCCGATTTGATTCCATCCCCGCTGCAGCTGCGTTCCATGCATGCTCTGAAGTTCCTCGTCTCCCGTAAATACGACGCGGCAATGATTCGGCACTTTCGCGAAATAGCCGTTCGACGGATTATGGGCAAGGCCTTGCACGTGCGCGTATTCAAGTTCTGATAACCTCGCGTGTTCGTACTGATTCGTTTCCGGATGGTAGTGCCATAATCGCATGTTCCCGCACGAGTTTTCCTTCACTTCCAGCGCGGTTCCTGCGATTAAAATGCAGCGTTCGTTTTCTTGACAATCGATTCCGCGGTATACGTAGGGATTGATGCTAAACAGGTTCCAGCCTGCTTCCAGTTCAACGGCTTGTTCGAAGCGTTCATTCACGATAGGTTCTTGGGGTAGCTGTAAGAATGCCCATCCGAATTCCCCGCATACGAGACTGTAACTTCCGTAAAAATCTTTATGCAATTGCACGCGCACGCGTTTCCCGATATCGTTTGCGTCCAGTTCAGGGAATCCCGCGACCCGCATGT
Source organism: Microcaldota archaeon (assembly GCA_018819225.1). Classification (GTDB taxonomy): domain Archaea; phylum Micrarchaeota; class Micrarchaeia; order Norongarragalinales; family SBBD01; genus JAHJQN01. The sequence goes on along the minus strand of JAHJQN010000003.1, from coordinate 84,629 downwards.
TTTCATTTCCGAGTACGTAGAATTCCATGGACGTGATGTGCAGGTCCGTTGGTTCCGGCCCGCCTTTCTCGAACGTGACGTCTTCGATACGGATTACGGTCATCTCGCTTTCGCGCACCGTGCTTTCCACGTGGTAGATCGTGCCCGTGGCCACGGCATCCGATTGCGCGGTCCGGTAGTTATCGGACGCGCACTCTGAAATAAACGTGGTACCGTTTACTGCGGGCATCGCGATCATTAACAGAACCGCTGCAATACCGATTAGGCCTCTTTTTTCCATTGCGTGTCTCACCTGCGCGCGTTTCTATTTTAGGGTATTGAAAATTCCGCTCGAACCGCGTAGTCGGCTGTGCCCGCTCGGTCGGGGTCAAACGTGTATCCGAAGACGATGGCATACCGGCCTAACCCCACGAATTGGTAGAGGTCATTGTTGACCATGGTGTGATAATATTCTTTGAGGTTCCAGGTGCCCAGCGTGTCCGTATTTCCGGGCTCGAGTTCGGCTACTGAAAATCCCATGCAGAATGCGGTGTTGGGTCCGTATCGTTTAAGGGGTTCCCACTCGCCGTTCAAATTCATCTTCTCTATCGTAAATGGGGACGTGCATCCTTTCGTGTAATAAATACTTTCCTCTCCTAGGTTCTTGACCCCGATTTCGATGGGGTTATTGGCGTGCGAGAACGCGCTGAGCTTCATTTCCACTTTCTCTGTTTGGCGAAGGTATTCTTTTGGCACGGCCTTGCATTGATGGTCTTCACAGATGCCTCGACTGGGATACGATGCGCACAAACATTGCGCCTCGCAGATTACCTCCTCGTAATGATCTTTGTTGATATATTTTCCGAGCCCGCAATCGCAGCAGCTGCCTTGTCGTACGCAATCCGAGTCTTTCTCGCAATACGCTTCATCTTGGTAATTGAGTCCGCATCCTTTCACATCATTCCACACGGAATCACTCGGGCATTCACAGTAGGGTTTCGCACCAACGCATTTGTTTCCCGTACCGCATTTGTATTGGATCCATTTTCCTCCCGTGCTTTCGCACAACGCTTGTTCCCTGTTGGTGGTGACGGGTCCGCTTGGCGTTAAGAAACAGTCATCCCTCACTTTGATGAAGTATCCTTCGCCTTCCATGAGCACTTGCGCTTTCTCCCATTTATTGGCTGCCGTGTTGAATCGGTACGGTCCGCTTGAGACGCGGCACATCTCGCTCACTTTCGAGAACTCCACATTCTTGTACGGTCCACCCACGGCATTCCAGCCCGCATTCAATGACCACCCGTCTCCATTCGCTATCAATTCGGGAGTCATGCGATGCGATCCTTCAAACGTGAGCTCGCAAGATTCCTTCACTTTCACCCAATACGCGTATCCGGCGCTCCACCCGCCTTGCGGATAGATTTCTTGGTATAACGCTTGTGTTTGGTCTCGATACCGGTTGTTTAAGGCGTCGTACGCATACACCTTGGGATCGCGACACGTATTGCTTTTAATGTTGGCAGGCATTCCCGCAGGACAAGGGGCCGTAATGCATTCCACGCGTTGATAGAACGCAACCGGAACGGATACGAGGTTCCATCCCGGTCGCAGACGAATCGAGTAATCGAAGTTTTCTGCAGGAAATGGCGGCATCGTCGTTGCCATGATCGGTTGGATCATAATATCCGTTTCGGATGGCTGATCCATGGCGTGCGCGGGCGCGAAAAGCAGTCCCAAGAACATCCAAATAGCGATTCTTTGTAAACGATTCATGCGCGACCACCTCGTTAACAATACTTGATTCTCGCGGTATATGTAAGCGTTTCGGTTCCGTCTGCCGCAACGGGTACTTGCCATGACGCCTTCGTGCTGCTTTCCTTGACGTGCCCGAAGTTTTCTTGCACGATTTCCCAGTCGCTATACACGTATTTGAGGACCGTAACCGTGATCGGTTCCTCTTTGTGATTGCGGATTTCGACTTTATACGATTCCCGCCGCTGGCACGAGCTGATTTTTTCATAATTGGTTTGCGTCTCGACCGCGGTGATATCGAATGCGTTTCCGATGAAGAGTCGAATGGTTTCATCCTTTGGCGTGTGATCGATTTCATCTTCTCCGAGGAACTGCAATTGGCCTTCCGAGTCCGCCTTGTACACGCGCACTTTTCCTTTGGGCATGGGCATTCCTAGATTGTTTTCTTCCGAGTTATCGAAGTTGAGTTTGACTTGCACTTTGTCGCTGGTTCTCGAATCGAATACGTATTGTTTTTGTACGCCCGTGTTTTCGGCTGTAAATAACGCGATTTGCTTGTCCTCGTTGTCTTTCAGCGTGGTCGGTCGTTGCAGGGAATACAAGTGGTATTCGAACAAGCCTTCTTCCGTGAACTGCGGCGCGGGTGCGGCTCCCATCGCCATATCCTCTACCATCGGGTAACGTGCAGCCGCTTTTTGTCCGCGAACCAAGTGAATGTCTCCGGCGATGAGCTTCAATTTCGCGTTTTCAAATGTAGCGCCTGCTCGATTCTGGAGGGATACCCAGCCTTGCAGGTCTAGCAGCGTATCCGCTTCGTTGACAACGGCTACGTAATCCGCGTGCCAGTTTAATCCGGAGGCCAAGTAACTCACTTCGAGATCGTGTTCTCCTGCCGCATGGCTTCCCAGTAACCAGTTAATGGTCGGTACGGTCACGAGTCCTTCAGGCAAGGATGGAAAATTCACTTGCTTATACTCGTTGAACGAAACGATTCCGTTCGAGTTTTTGAGTACGAGGCCGTCGCGGGAGCTGAGCAGCGTGCCGGCCACCAAACCGTTTTCCGTAAGGACTTCAATGGGTTTATTCAAGAATTTTTGGAGCAGCTTGCTTTGGCTCACCAGATCGTAATGATAGTTTTGTTCCAATACCGCGATCGCGGGATCCGTGAAATCTTTAAGGTGCAGGGACGTGGAATCAATGTGTTGGGCGGTTCCTTTCATGGCGAACGAGGTGAGTCCTGCTGGAAAGAGCGCGGATCGTTTTTCTTTAATGAGGGCGATGCCTTCGTCAATATTGAAGCCGGTTTGGGATTGAATGGGATAATAGTATTGTTGAGGTTCGACTTGATACACCGTTATTTCGACGGATTCCGGTGTTTCGGATGCACTGTCTAGTGCCTGCTGTTGCAGATTCCATTGCGCTTGAATGCGATAGACGTGTTCCTGGGGCTGTTGGAGATACGTAATGCCTGCGAATCCGAGAGCGATAATCACCAGTCCGATGACCGCGTACTTTATTTCCATTCTGACGACACCTCTAACCGCTTTGTTCAAGCTCCGTTTATATAATGCTTGTTTTTTTGTTAAGGAGATGCCTTAGCGTCGTTCAACGGAAAAAGACTTGCTGTCCAATACGCGAGCGCTTCGAATGGATTCGAATCCGTCCACCGGTTTGCGTCTCACAATGAAATCGGGTTCGTATTTGCTTTCGATTTCGGATTGAATGCCGGCGTTGGATCCCTCGTAATACCCCCTGAGTTCCCGAATGCGTTGGATTCCATCCGCGAGTTCTTCCACGTACGGCCCGGCCACGACTTGTTTTTTGGAGAACCACGGGATAATGTAATTGTATTCGAACGGAGCGAGTACCCGTTCTCCGGTCATGGACTGCAGGGCTTGGAAGCCCGCTTGTTCCTCCAAACGATACGGGAGCGATTGATACGACACATTATACGCGAGAATGAACGCGCTCGCAATGAATAATCCAGGCAGCACGCGTGGCGCGGCATCGACGATTTCGGAGGCGAAAATCGCTATGGCTGGCGAAAGAAACAACAATTGCCGGAACGGGAACGGGAGTACGAGTGTGGTCACGAAAAAGGCGAGGACAAAACTCGACGTCAGGGATTCCAGTCCCGAATTTTTTACGAGTAGTTGATATCCGGCTCCTAGAATGCCTAGCGTTAACGCAAATACGCCGATCATTTCGAATGCGGTGGCGGGTATTACCCAAGGGTTACTGAGTTCTAATGCCTGTCGGGGGACCAGAAAAACGTATAGGGTAATGGAGGGAAGCGCGCTTTGAAGGTATACGCCGATTCGTTGCGCGAGTAACGCAAAAAGAAATAGCGTTCCCAAGGCAATGGCTGCGCTCCGAAAATGGACGAGGGGGAGCACGAACAGCACGATGGATGCGGCGTAGTAGCGTTGTTGGTGAAACGTGTACACCGCAAGGAGTAGTAGCGAGAATCCCATGCTTTCTGCGATCGGATACGTCATCCGGTAAAACAGCCACGGCATGGTGAGGAAGACGGTCGTGGCTATCAATGCTTTTTTCTCGCTATTCGTGATCGCCCGAGCCAGCAAGAACATGGATAGCAGCATGATGACGGTCGTCGCGTACGCCAAAAGCTCGGCCATGGTGGGAATGCTTAATCCCATTAATGCGCTCAGCGTGGCTAATGTGACTGAAAAAATGGGCGGGTAACGCGTTCCCGGCGCTTGAATATTGGCGTTTTCGATGGGAAAGTGCTGTTGTTCTTTAAGGAATTCGGCGGAGCGAAAGCTTTCGAGTTGGTCGCGGATGAGCGGCCGGTCATAATACGCGTGCGTGAACAAGACGGAAACCATCGCAAACAGGAGCAGCAGTTCGAGGGGTCGCATGGAGCCCGTTAACCCTTTAAAGCTTTTAAATGCTGGTTGGCTTAACACTATTCTGTCGATTCACTCGCATCAATAACGACAGCGCGTGTTGAGGACTTGCGTTATGCACCCTGAAATCTTAAGGCGGTACGTCTTACTGCTGTTTGTGGGCGGTTCCTCGTTCTTTGCCGTTTTTTATTTCACGTACTTGACGTTATTCGTATTCTCCTCGTTCATGGAAATCGTTTTGGGGTTCGTGTTCATTCTGTTGCTGCTTCTTTCCATCGTGTTCAATTTCGTGGGCACTTCCTATTACTTTGATTCGTATTTCGTGAAAGACCGTCCGGCGACTCGTCCCGTGAAAAAACTGCCGACGGTTGCGCTCGGAGTTGCTTCGTACAATGAAGATCCGGCGCTCGTGAAAAAAGCCTTGGTTTCCCTGAAAACCGTGGATTACCCGAAATCCTTGCTGAAATTCTACTTGCTCGATGATTCCTCTACTCCCGCGATCGTTGGGGAATTGCGCCGCACCTGCACGGAACTCGGAGTCATTTTCATGCACCGTACGGACCGCACGCATTTCAAGGCCGGCGCACTCAACCACTTTCTGGACCAAATGTCCGAAGATTATTTCGGCATGTTTGATGCGGATGAAGAACTGACTCATCCCGCGTTCTTGAAGGACGTGCTGCCCTATTTTGAAGCGGATCCCCTGCTGATCTCCGTACAAACGGTTAAGCGCACGCGTGTCGGAAGCTTGTTTTCCATGGCCGTGGATGAAACGTACGCATTCTTTCTCCGCTTCATTCAGCCGATTCGCAGCCGAGACCAGATGGCCATGTACCAAGGTTCGATGGGCCTCTTGCGCTCGTCTCTCGTACGCGATGCCGGCGGATTCCCGCACTCGTTGACGGAAGACACGGCGCTTTCGTTTGAAGCGGATTTGAAGGGGTTTCACGGCATTTATGTTCCGAAGCAATATGCGGTCGGTAAGCCCATTGAACGCTTCAGCGAATTTCTCGTGCAACAAAACCGGTATTCCTATGGCAATGCGTCGCTGATCAACCCGTACCTGAAAAACTGGAATCGTTTTTCGTCACGAAAGCGTATGCACTATTTCACGCAAGTGTTTGGGCTGCAATACATTTCCGCTGTTTACGTATTCTTCGCATTGTTGACGGTTCTTTTTGCGCTCATGGGCATTAGTCGCTTGATTTTTTCGGGTGAAGCGTTTTGGCAGTTTGCTCCCCAAATTCAGTTTTCGGATTTGCTTCCCATGCTGTTGACGCTGATCAGCATGTATATGGTCGCCACGTTCTTCTTCACCTCGTTCCGGCGCGGCGTCATTGGGTATTTCCTCAACTTTTCCGTGGCGTTGGTTCGAATGCGCGCGATTTTCAATGCCATGTTGAATCGCAAGGCCTTGTTCGTGGTGGTTAAGAAAACGGATTCGTTCCAGCGCTCGTTGAAGAAGGCCGTTCGCCTGACGCTTCGAGAAACCTCTTTCGCGATGGCTTTACTCCTATTTGCCTTTTCTTCGTTTATTCACGCGGACGTGATCAGCGGGTTGTGGCTTTCGTATTATTCGCTTTTATTCTTCTCGGCGCCCCTGTTTGCGTATGTTCAAGGTTAGGGTTATGGATACGAAATGGCCGGTCGCGCTCGCGGTGACGTTAATATTATCCCTTGCCGTGGAGCCGTTTAGCCTGCTGGTCGGCAGCATCCTTCGCGTGTTCACGGAAGGCAATTCGAGTGCCAAACACTTGCTTTTACTCTTCATGCTCGTTCTTTTCTTTTCCTTTCGCGCATGGGCTGCGAACCGTCCTTTCTTCAAGAACGCCCGCGCGTTTTTGCGCTTGCGCTTTCTTTTACTCGCATGGATTCTTTTTGGTTTTTTCGTCGGTATTGCTGCACAACTTTATTGGCAGTCTTCGTACGGCGCTTCGTACGATTCCTATTTAGGCTATGTCGCGAATTGCGAGCAATACTCTTGTTGGGAAGGATCCTATTTTCAACACATTCACGTGCTGAAACCCGCCATTTACTTCACGGAAAAAACCCTTGGTTTTCGCCTTCCGCTTGCAGCCGACGATGGGTATCCGTTATATGAAGCCGTTCCCTTTTCCGGTTCGCTTTCTCCCCTGGTTCTCTTTCTGTTGGCCGGCATTTTCGGCACGACCTTTTTGCTGGCCCCGTTTTCCCGTGGAATGGAGTCATCGGTTTGGCTGGCGGGTGCCGGATTCGTTTCCGGTATTGCGGTTCTGGATGGAGGATTCTTTTCGCTGGCCGGAGCTGCTGCATTTACCCTGCTATTACTTTATTTCGGAGATTCGGTTCCCGGACGCTTCCGCCATTTATGGCCCGCCATCGTATTCGTGATCGTTATCGGAATCAGTTGGTTTCCCTATTACGTTCTGGACACGAAACTCGTGTTTCGCGAATGGCTGACGGCTCCGCTATTCCTTTGCAGCGCATACGCTTGGTGGCGTGTGCGGCATGCGCGCAACCTTCCATTCCTCGCGTTATCCGCTCTCCTGCTCGTTTCCATCCTGTTAATGGGCGGGGATGTGGTTCGTTATGCGTTTGGAGAATCCTCTGCGGCTCCCCTGGCATTAGCGTATGGATTACCGGAAGGCGCTTCCTTCGTACCATCCGGATTTGATGAACTGGAGCGTTTCGGATGGTTCGCGTTGTACGCAGCGCCTTCCTCCTTCTCGTCCGTTGAGTTGGAGATCGCGTTGCGCCGCGAATTGAAGCCGCGAGGTTATTTGTTGGCTGAACCCGATACTGGCGCTCTTCATTCCGCGTCCCTTCACATCGTTTGGCTTCAATCCCCGCGCCGATTTTCCTTTGAGACCGCTTCCTTCCTACCTTCCAATCAATTCGATTTCGGGGACTCGACGTTATTGGACGGATCCAGTCGCTTGAGCGGTCCGCATCAGGTTCTTGAAATCGCTAGCCTCATTCATTCGAACGGGGCGCGTGCCATCGTGATCGGAAAAGTGGTTTGATTCGTTCGTGTCGAAGGACGCACGTTTTTTAAAGGCATTTAACGTATTGCACTCGATTGAATGGGATTTGGGTATGCCTTTTCGACGATTCATTGATTGGCTGCGTCGCTTATTCTGGAGAAGGAAGCTTATTCGTTTGGGCTTCTATGGCGCGCCGAATGCCGGAAAAACCTCTCTGGCGAACCGCATTTCCATGGATTGGTTGGGTGAACCCGTGGGAAAAGTGTCGGAGGTCCCGCACGAGACGCGCATGGTTCAAAAGAAGGAGCATGTGGTGGTGCGCTCGAAAGGCAAGGAGCTGGACATGAACTTGCTGGACATGCCGGGCATTGCAACGAAAGTGGATTACCGCGATTTTTCGGCGTACGGGTTGCGAAAGAGCGAGTCCTTGAAGCGGGCAAAAGAAGCGACGAAAGGCGTGATTGAAGCGATCAAGTGGCTGGAGAACGTGGATGCGGCGCTTGTGGTCATGGATTCCACGCAAGATCCGTTTACGCAAGTGAATATTACGATTCTTGGAAATCTGGAGGCGCGAAAGATTCCCGTCATAATCGTTGCGAATAAGATCGACAGCAAGAAATCGAGGGTGAATAAGGTGAGAGAAGCGTTTCCGCAACATGTGGTCGTGGAAGTCTCTGCGTTAACGGGCCAGAACATCAACAAGTTGTATGAAGCGATTGCAAAGCACGCTCGGTAATGGATATGAAGAAGCGCTCCAAGAATAGACAAAAAATGCCGCATCACCACGGCATGGCGAACCTCGGTATTTTCAAGCCCACGGTTGGAAAGCTGACGCTGGCTCTCGTGCTCATGGTCATCCTGTTTCTTTTACTCATTATTGATCTTCCGGAGAACGTCTACCAAGCCATTTTGATGATCATTGCTTGGCCATTGTTTTTTGTCGCGGGTCAATGTGGCGTGGAAACCGAGTGTTTACAGCCGGCTTCGTTTATCGGCGTGTTGCTCATGGTGTTTTACTGGTACGTCACCGCTTCGTTATTGGAAGGTATTTTTGGTGCTAAATCGAAATGAAGATCAGTCTCGAATTCGTTTCCAACCGCATGCTTGAAAGCATGGGCGACGATGAAAAACTCAAGTTCATACTCAAGAACGTCAAAGAAAGCAAAATCTTGGTGTTGGAGAAGGGTTTGACGCGTCAGGAAGAGCGCCGGTTGTTCCAGCGCACCATGGAGCAAATATCGAAGAGTTTTCCGGGAATTGAGATTTCTTCGTTCGGGGAAGAGCCCGAGGGTTTGCGTTCCCGGTTGATCCAGATTTTGGGTGGAAAAACGCAAGGCATAACGATTGTTGGGCCGTCGAACCTCGTGAAGGAGATCAAGCGCGATCCCGACAAGTTGCGCGTGCTCGCCGAACTCAAGTAATCACTTGTTTTTCTTGAGGCGCACAACGGCCATGCTTGCAAGAACAACGAGTGCGATGATGAACGGATGCGTTTCCGGGAACGACGCCGTTTCTTTCCCGACTTTCCGAATGGTGCAGGAGCTTGCATCGAATCCCGCGTCGGCCACGACGGGATATTCCCCATCTGTCAGCGTTTCCACGTCAAAAATAAACACGTGTCCATCTTGCGTTGATAACGTCGCTGGCGCACCCGTTATTACTATCTGATCCGTTTCGCACGCCACTCCATTATCCAGACATTGAACGGAAATTTGAGTGGTTTCTTGATAGGTCAGACGCGGACAATCCAGTAATACGACGGCAGGTTGTACGGCTTCGAATGTGGCAGAGGGTGCGGATCCGATATTAACTAACGCATTATCCGATGCTTGTGCGCCATCACCATCCGAGACTTTCAATTGAATTCCGTAACTTCCTTCGGCATCGCAGGTAATGGTTCCGTTCAGGGACGCGGTCGGACTGCCTTGACCCACAAACGTGGTATCGAATACGCAGTTGCCGGGTCCGAATACTTTCGCCCATGACATCGTATTGATTGCGGAGTTGTCGTCAGCTGTTCCATAAATGGAAATCTCGGTATTCGGAGCACCCGAGTAATCTCCCCACGCGTTTGCAATGGGTGGCGCGTTGGACGAAATGAGTAAATCAAACGAGTCTTCATCGTAGCCGTTATCGTCATCGGTTACTGTCAATCGAATGGGGAATGAACCTTCGGCCGAACACTTCATTTTAGAATAAACCGTTACTAACATATTTGCTTGCCATGGTGGCAGTGGAAAATAGGTATCTGGAGCGGTCTTCAAACATTGACCAGCATCACTGATCCATTCTGCTGGGTTTAAGATCCCATCTTCATCAATGACGGTTCCCTGAACATTGATATCCTGGTCATTGACTCCTGGACCATTTCCGGAAGCGTCTGCTACGGGAAGGCGATTCAAGAATTTTGCGTTCATTGTATCCGTTGCAAGCTTTCCATCGTTATCTTCGACTTCCAATTCCATGATGATAGCCGGATCGTGATCGTCCGTGCAATGCAATTGCGCCAACGACCCGCTTTCACCGTCCGGGTCCGTCAAAGAACAATCAATGGGCAGGTTACCGGTTTCTCGCCGCCATCGGTAGGCAACAATCGTTCCATCCGGATCCGTTGAACCCGATCCATCCAATACCATCGTTTCCAAACTCAGTAATTCCTGATCCGGACCGGCATCCGCAACGGGATCGCCCCCCGCTGCAAATGTGACGCTCGTGCACGCGTATCCGCTCCACAAACCGTTCGCATTCTGTGCTCGAAGCGCGAGTCCCCTCGTTCCTACGGAATTGCATGTAATACCCGGATCTTCTACATTGGGATTTGGATTCCAGATGCAGTCGGCTGCGTTTCCGGAAAAAACGCTCCATTCAAACGCCACGGCATTTCCTTCTGTTACGGTTCCATCCAATGCCACTTCTTCTCCGACGTTACCGCTGTATGGCCCACCTCCGCTCACTCCCGGAATCGCATTGGCATACACGTACTCATTGGCTGCTTCAATCACTTTTTGTGCGTAAACCCGGTTGGGGTTTCGCTGGGTCCAAAATACGATCGCGGATTCCGGACCCGCATTGATCGCGAGGGGATTGGTTGCCCGGTATTGGTTGGGGTTGGGAATGGACAGCACGAGCCGGTCTTCATCGTAGTTTGGAAACGGTCCGGACCAACGCGTGCCCCCGCCGTCGACTCGCTTGATGACGATATAGGTTTCCCAATTCATTCCCGAACCGGTGTTGCAGTTTTTCTCTCGCATCTCATACGCCATATACGATCCATACCAGTTCTGCGCTCCCCGTTGGACTCCATCGGTTACCAGCGATATCTTGGTTTGCGGGGCCGGATTGTTGCCGTTGTCCCACGGATAGGAATAGGAGTCCATCGCTTGTCCCCCTCCTGGACCATCGTATAATATTTCGATACGACCGAATCCTGCGGGCGATGCATAAGCGGAAACGCGGGTTTCCACGGCCGCATTGTTCTTCAACACGGCTTCGGATAAGTAGTTGGTGCTCGTGCCGCTTTCCGAGTCCGCGATGTTGCCGGATGCATCGACCCAAGCCCAGCCCACGTTTTGAATGTACCATCCGGTGCCATCAAAGTCCTCGAATCCGATGACGGCACCTCCATTTTCGTCCGTTGTTAATTGGGTTGGAACCACGTTTGATGCGATCAACCTACTCCAATCCTTCTCCCAAACTCCCAAATTCACGTTGTACTCGTATCGGTCGAGAATGAGTTGGCTATTTTGCACGCTGCTCACGATGACGCCATTTCCGGACTTGATCATGCTCAAGTAGACGTTCGTATTCGAATTGAAGTCGGGGTTCACGAGCTCAAATCGGTCTACGATTGCGGCTTGTGTTACCTGAGCCAAATAAAGGTCCGGCGAGGCACCATTTCCTGCAGAGTTTTCGACAAATGCGATGTACGCGTTCGAGGTTCCCGAGCCGGCGAGCGCCATCGCGTACGGTTCGAGTGGGGTGACCTGGATGCCTTCGTCCCCGAAAAGTAACGCGCCCGTGTTGCCGTTGAAGCGCTGTACCCACAGCCCATCATCTGCACCCCCGTTTGGGCTGTTGATGTTCGTCCAAACCGCATAATAACGCGCGCCCGTGCCCGGTTTTATTAATTCCATGTCGTAGGCCCTCCAGTCGCTGAAAGCGGGAGCCAATAGAATTCCGTTTGCGAAATACCGTGTTCCATCCGGGTAAACGCGTTGGAAATAGGGTTCTCGGGCCGTGCCCGACAGGAACTTGCTCCATACAGCGACTGCGCCTCCCGCTTCATCCGATATCGCCGCCCAATCCCATGGCTGCATTTGGCTGACATCCAGTCCGTATTCCTGCCATGCGGGTGCTCCCCATGTTGCCGCAGAGATCGGAAGCGCGCTTAAGATAAGCGCGAGGATTCCAACGCTTACCACCGGCCCGGTTTGCATGTGGATTGAACAGGGTAGCAACCCTATAATACGTTTTCGTATTAGCTTTCGAAACGCTCGTTGGCTATTTCGTCGAACGGATGACGGTGAAGCCGCGGATTTTCTTGATGACCTGCAGCAATTCTTTTTCTTCGTCGCTGAGCGCTTGCCCGTATTTTTCTTCCAGCGTTTTCACGTTGTTTCGATCAATTTCCGTGTACAACACGAACTTTTCTTTTACTTGCCTTCCAAAATACGGTCCTTGCACGGCGATGGCTACCGAGTCCCCTCGTTTGGCTTCGTCCACGGATTCCTTTTCTTTTTGAATGGACTTGATTTCCCCGATACTGACGCCGCTTTCCGTCATCAATCGCGTGCCTTTCCGTATGCGTCCTACCAATACCTCCACGCCGAATATGCAGGGGCTGCTGACGCGGAAACAATGGTTTTCAAGTACTTGGATGCGGGCCGGCAACGGAATCGTCTGGAACGCTTTTTTCCGTTCCGCTTCTTTCTCCTCTTGTTTCCACTGCTTGTAATTTTCGATTAAGTAGTAAATCACTTTTTCTTCAAAAAGCTTGACGTGTTCTTCCTTGGCGGTTTGTCGTGCATCATCTTCCATCGATGTATTGAACCCGAACACGACTCCCAGGAACTGGTTTCCTTTCGCCACGCTCGCCGCCTCCAATACGTCTTTCTTGACGATTTTTCCGACTCGTGCGTGTCGGATCGGAATGTTTTCATGCTTGAGCATCCGGACAATCGCTTCCAAGCTACCGAGCGCGTCCGCATTGACGATGACCCCGTTCTCGTTGGTTTCCACTTCAATTTCTTTCGCTTCCTTGCGCAGCTCGTCTTCCATTTGCGAAGCGGTTTGGTCGTTTACAACGAATACGGAGGAACCAGCGACCGCGTGATCGGCGTTCTCGCATGCGATTTTGACTCCGGCCGCCGCCTCCACGGATTTCACGGTCGTGAATTTTTCTTCGGGGTTGGTTCTTTGGTCTAATGGTTTGGGTTTTAAGAGTGCTTTAACGCGCGAGCGAATGGGCGTGCCATCCGCTTGCGAGAACACGATATCTTCTCCTTCACGAATCGTTCCTTCGTAAACGATGACGTCCAGCGTCTTTCCGATTCCGCGTTCTTCCTTGAGCTCCAAAATGCTGGCTTTACCCGGGCCGGGTCCTTTTTCGAGCTTCTTTTCCATAAACTTTTGCGCGAGCCCTGCCACGAATAAAAGGAGTTCCGCCAGGCCTTCGCGGGTCTCGCTGCTCGTGGGAATGATCGCGATTTGTTGCGTGAAATCGTCCACGCGGTCAAACCGTTCGCAGGAGAATCCGTACTGCGACAGATTTCCGACGAGCTCGTAAATTTTTTTGTCGAGGTCATCCCGCACGTCTTCGCGTTGGGTTTGAAGCACGTCCGTAAAACACGTGTTTTTCGGCCGGTTTTCGACCCAGCCTTGCATGGTATCGATTTTCGTGAACGCGACGACGAACGGGGTCTTGTATTCCCGAAGTATTTCAATGGCTTCCTTGGTTTGCGGCTGCAGGCCTTGATTCACGTCGATGACGAGAATCGCGATGTCCGCAATGCTTCCTCCGCGTTTTCGCAGGTTGACGAACGCTTCGTGTCCCGGCGTGTCAATGAAAAGCAGTCCCGGGATAGAGAATTTTGTCTTCATTTTATTCATGAGCGCGCCGCACGCGGATTCGATCATGCCGATGGGGATTTCCCACGAGGAAATGCCTTGCGTGATTTTTCCGGCTTCTTTTTCCGTGATGCGCGTTTTTCGCAAGGCATCTAATAGGCTGGTTTTTCCGTGGTCCACATGACCCAATACGCATACGATGGGCTGTCGAAGCATAAGTCGCACCTAACCCGTATGGTTTCCTTGGCTAATTGAGTGCGACGACAGTTTAATATATTGTGGGTCCGCCCTCCAAAGCGAGGACGCTACTTTCATTTAATTTAAACGGTTTTCTCCTTTTCTTATATGCGTGTTTCGTGGTTTTGGGCGGGAATAAACGGCCCGTTAAACCGCGTTCACGGACACGCGCTTTGCTGACGCGTACGCCGGGGCGCTGGCTGCTGACTTGCACGGCCTTTCCTTCATATCTAATGAACTGGACGGGGATCAGCGGACAGCCCATTAGTTGAAGCGCGCGAAAGCGGTGATGTCCATCCAATATAACGCGCGTTTCCTCGTAGACAAGCAACGGATAGTCGAGCACGCCTCGCGCTTCGATATCCGCGCGTACTTTTCTTAACCGCATTCGTTCAATGCGCTCGTGCGGCCTGAGTTGTCCAGCGGGAATTAACGGCATTTTTTCATCACGTGATTCTTCCTTCCAAGTAGTCTTCGTATCCTTTCAGGTCAAGGAGTCCGTGGCCCGAGAGATTGAAGACAATGGTTTGCCTTTCTCCCGAGCGTTTGCATGCTTTGGCTTCATCAATGGCCGCCGCGATCGCGTGCGCGCTTTCCGGTGCCGCCACGATTCCCTCGGTTTGCGCAAACAGCGCGGCCGCATCGAAGATTTTGATCTGGGAATACGCTTTCGCTTCGATGAGTTTTTCTTGCGCGAGCAGAGAGATGGCGGGTGCCATGCCGTGATATCTCAGCCCGCCGGCATGAATGGGGGATGGAATGAATTCCTTCCCCAGCGTATACATTTTCATCAACGGCGTCATGCCGGCCGTGTCCCCTGCGTCGTAAGCGTACGTTCCTTTGGTGATGGATGGCGCGGCATCGGGTTCTACGGCAATAAACCGCGTATTCGTTTTCTTTTTGAGTTTGCGTTCCATGGCCGGAAACGCGAATCCCCCGAAGTTGCTGCCGCCTCCCACGCAGCCAATCATGACATCCGGTTCGACATCGTTTTTAGCGAGTTGAATCAGTGTTTCTTGTCCGATGACGGTTTGGTGCAATAACACGTGATTGAGCACGCTTCCCAACGAGTACTTCGCGTTTTTAGATGTGACGACGGTTTCCAAGGCTTCGCTGATCGCGATTCCAAGACTCCCGGGGTGTTCCGGACTTTTTTTTAGCACTTCTTGCCCGAATGTTGTGCGCTGGCTCGGGGAGGGGGTGACGTGGGCTCCGTAGAGTTGCATGAGCGTTTTCCGGTACGGTTTTTGTTCAAAGCTGGTTCGCACCATGAACACGTCGCATTTTAAGCCGAAAAGCTGGGTCGCGTAAGCGAGAGCGGTTCCCCATTGTCCGGCACCGGTTTCCGTGGCCAGCACGTCCACGCCTTCTTTCATGGAATAGTAGGCTTGCGCGATGGCGGTATTCGGCTTATGCGAGCCGCACGGATTCAAATCCTCTCGCTTGAAGAAGATTTTTGCGGGCGTTTTCAGTTTCGCTTCCAATTTCTTTGCGCGGTATAAGGGGGTAGGCCGTCCCAATTTCAAATACGCTTCGCGTACTTCGTCGGGTATCGCAATCGTTTTTTGCGTGGAAACCTCTTGCCGGATTATTTCCATCGGAAAAATGGGTTTGAGCGCATCGGGAGTGATGGGCATGCGGGTTTGTCCGTCCAGTGGAGGATCGAGCGGTTTGGGGAGGTCCGGCAATATGTTGTAGTAGTTTCTCGGGACCTCGTCCTCGGTTAATACGGTTTTAACGCCAAAGTAACTCGCCTGGTTTCATTAGAAACACCTCTAGCTGACTGGTATCTTCCATCGACTCGACGTATCTATTTAATACATTGCTGTACATATTTGTACATTATGTGGAATCGGGTTTCGGGATTGTTTGGTGGCCTGCCGGCTCAGAAATCGGTGGCGCGAAAGCTCGTCGAGTTGGGGCTCCGGATTCGCGAGGACGGAAAAATTTGTTGCGGGGATGTGGAAGTCAAGGATGCCTCGTTAGCGCAAAGCGCGGGCGTCGACCGCCGGATGGTCCGTCGAACCATTGCAGGGATTCGTTCCGATCCGTATCTAAACAAAATTTTCTCCCATATTCAACCGGCGGGATCGTTATTGCGGGAGGTGGCCCCGATGCTGGGTTTCGGGGTCGTTGAAATTGAAGCGGATGCGCGGAGAGGCGGTATCGTGGCTGCGGCCACTCAACTGTTGGCGGAAAAACGGATTCGGATTCGTCAAGTGTACGCGAAGGATCCCGAGCTATTTGAGAACCCGACTCTCCTCATCATTACCGAACGCAAGATTCCGGGTGCTTTGCTGAATCGCTTTCCGCAAATCAAGGGCGTGAAGAAAGTGTCGATTTACTAGCGCTTGATTTTCCGAATGAAATATTCGTGTACGCGCGAATCGCCGGAGAGCTCCGGATGAAAGCTCGTGGCCAGGAATGGTTCTTGTTCCGCAGCGACGATGTGTTGATCGAGACGCGCAATGATGTGACACGTTCCATTCACTTTTTCAATAACGGGCGCTCGGATGAACACGGCCGGGAATTTTCCTGCAATGCCTTGAATGGTTATCGGGGCTTCCATGCTGTCTTTTTGTCGGCCAAACGCGTTTCGGTTCACGCGCATATCCATGAGCTCCAATAATTTTTGGCCGGTCTGTTGCTGTTGTCGTCCTGCATCCTTCGCCAACAATACGAGTCCTGCACACGTTCCGAAGATCGGCATTCCGTTGCTTGCGCGTTCTTTCAACGGTTCAAATAAACGGTTTTTTTCCAGCAATGTTGAAATGGTGGTGCTTTCGCCTCCGGGAAGGATTAACGCATCCACGGCCGCGAGGTGCTTATCCTCTTTCACCCAGACCGCTTCCACCGGAAGCTTGCGAAGCACCTCGAGGTGTTCCGACACCGCTCCCTGTAAACCGAGTACGCCGATTTTCAAAGCATTCGCCTTACGTTTTATTCGGGTCCGAATAATAGGAATGGACGTTTCGCACGAGAGCATGGGCTAACGCAAGATGATCTGCGTCTTGGAATACTTTTTGCATGGCTCGTGCCACCTGAGCATATTCAGGCACGCGTTCAGCACTTTTCAAATGGTTCAAAAAATGTGTTTTAAGATGCATCGCGTACCGATCGATTTCTGGAGTGCAGAGCCCCCCTTCAATCCAGCGGTCCGCTTGGATGACGAGCGCACGTACGTCTTGCACTCCCGTTGGAACGCGCCGTTTTCTCAAAGTCCGTTCCTCAGGAGAGGCTGCTGAAATTAATTCCATGAGGGCTGGACCACTTGCGAGTACGTGCTTTCCGTTTCTCCAGCTTCCAATGAGCCGGTTAACCACTCGTTGGTTCCCCCGAATAATTCTTCGCGCATAATACACTTGGGACCTTGAGTATCTTGGATGCGATTTTGCAAACGATTCCAATCCGAGCTCGTGATCGTTCATCAGAAACGCGTGCGGAATCGTGTAATTATGCAATAACGGATTTCGTTTCCATATACCGCTCGCACGCCCTTCCGGCGTTTCGGCACTTCGTTTCATCAAGTGCTCGAATCGTTGTTCTCGAGAGGATTTCTTTGGTTTTTCAGCCATGGGCCCTCCTCCGTTCAGATTCCTCGGTCCTGCATGCGCTCTTCTTTTTTCAACATGGACGTCTCGATTCCTTTCATGGGCGTTCCCAATCCGCGGGATACGCGCGCCACCACCGACGCATCATCGTAATGGCGCGTGGCCTCCACGATGGCTTTCGCAAACTTTTCCGGGAACTGGCTCTTGAAGATGCCGCTGCCCACAAAAACGCCGTCGACTCCGAGCTGCATCATCAACGCGGCGTCGGCGGGAGTGGCAATGCCTCCGGCCGCAAAATTGACGACGGTCAACCGCTTTTCCTGGGCGATTTTTTTCACGAGCGATAGGGGGACGCCATATTCGTTTGCTTTTTTCTCCAGGACGGACGCGTTATTGATATTCTTGACGAGTTCGGCAATCTCTTGGTTCACTTTTCGGGCGTGGCGAACCGCTTCAACGACATTTCCGGTTCCGGGCTCGCCTTTGGTGCGAATCATGGCCGCCCCCTCATCAATGCGTCTCAACGCTTCTCCGAGATCGCGGGCACCGCATACGAACGGAATCGTGAATTGGCTCTTGTCGATGTGATGCTCTTCGTCGGCGGGAGTCAGCACTTCGCTTTCATCAATCATGTCCACGCCCAGTTCCTGCAACACTTGCGCTTCCGCAACGTGTCCAATGCGCGCTTTGGCCATCACCGGTATCGTGACGGCCTTCATGATTTGTTCGATGACCAGGGGATCGGCCATGCGCGCCACTCCCCCTTCCTTACGAATGTCCGCTGGAACGGCGTGCAAGGCCATGACCGCTACGGCGCCGGCTTCTTCCGCGATCTTCGCCTGCTTTTCGTTGACCACGTCCATGATGACGCCGCCTTTCTGCATTTTAGCGAAGCCTTCCTTCAATCGTTGCGTGCCGTGTTTCAACGTAATTCCTTTCAATTTAACGACCCGTGATTCCTTATACTTGATCTCTTTCTTTTAACGCTTTCGTCCACGTATTTGTGCCTTTCCGGGGATACGTTGTCGACGCATTCGGGCGCGGGTTCATGCGATCCGACGGATAATGCCTTCCGCGGAATCCACCTCCACTCGTTCGCCATCTTCCAGTATTTTGGAAGCGATCTTCGTTCCAATGATGCAGGGCTTGCCGAGTTCTCTGGCGACGATGGCCGCATGACACGTGACCCCGCCTTCATCCGTGACAATGGCCGCTGCTTTTTTCATGGCGGGAAGGAAATCGGGTACCGTCATGGGTGAAACCAGGATTTCGCCTTCTTGAAAGGATGGCAGTTGTTCGATGGCAAATAGCTTACGCACGATTCCTGTTCGTTTTCCGTCGGCGAACGCAATGGTTCCTCGAATGTTTTCCGAAGCATTCACTGGGGTTTCTTGGAAGGCGTATCCGTGTTCCTGGAAGATGCTCTGGTAGTGGCTCGACGCGTATACTTTTCCCCTGCACAACACGTATCCTTTGGAGCGGGCTTCGATGGCTGGCCAATCCATGGATTCGTTTTTTGCGAATCGATACACGTCTTCTTCCGTAAAGTACTTCGTCCAATGTTCTGGGTGATGGGTTTCTCGCAAGGACTTGGCGAATACCGTTCGGAATAACGCATTGATTTTTTCGAAGATGCCGTCCGTCGACCTGCGACTTTCATACGCGGTATCGATGACACGCTTCGCGTGTTTTGGAACTTGTTTTTCGATATCTTTTTTCCACGTGGCAGGGAAACGGATGCTGAATCGAAGCCACGGAAACAGGAGTTGGTAGCGCGTTTTCAACCGTTTCACGCTTTCGTAATCGAGTTCGTTGACGTGCCCGAAGTTTTTTAGTATACGGCGCGTTTCCTGTCCTTGGCGCATGAATTCGTTGCATCCGTTGATGTATTCATCCGGGTGATCCGCAAGCCATTGAAGGGAATTCTGACGAATGTCTTCTTCATCTTGTTCGATGGCATAGTAATTGGCGGACCATTCGTTTCCGACGGCGATGTAATCGGTATAACGGGCTTTCATTACTTTTTGGAAATTGTCTCGAAAGGCTTCGCGCCACCATTGGGAAATAAATAAATTGAAATCACGATTGAGCTGGTGTACCAGACGTGCTTCGTTCATGTCCATCCCTTTCAGTAAACCACTTGGTCGAGCGCTTTTTTCGTGATCGCGGTTTTGAGTTCGCGCGCGATTCTCCTTCCGGTGCTCATGGGTTCTTTGAACAGGTAGGCGGAAAGGAATGATCCCTCGGGATACAAATTCGTTCCCGCAACGATGCGCGCGGAAATCTCGAAGGAGTAAATATCCAATTCCGGCGTGACGACGCATTCGATGCAGTATGGCCCCACGATGCCCCCGAACAATTTTTTAGATGATTCGTGCACGCGTCGACCCATCCCGTACAGTTCAGGAAGCAGGGATTCGCGAATGGTTTGGGGCGCGTTGCCCGTGACCACGTACGTTGGATTGATCTTCAGTTCCTGCAGTGTTCCCGCAGCGAGAATCCGGTAGATTTCCTCGACGTTGCTTTCGAGGCGTTTGTCCATGCTCAAGAGTTCGACGCGGCCTTTTCCGTTGTTCTCAAACGGCGACGAAAAATAATGAGGGTAATACCGGACTCCGTTGACGAATTCTTGAATGGTGACGTGTTGGGCTTCCTCCGCGCTGACCACGCGTTTCTGGATCTTCTCCTGCATTTTTCTCTTGTAATCCTCCTCGGATGTCGTGAGGAAGAATCCCCTTCCGCCTTTGGCGCCCGAGAACTTGACGATGCAGATGCGGTCAATGTCTTTCGGGTGCTTGAATTCCTTGGGAACGAGGCAATTGGATTTCTTCAGCCATTCCTTGACCTGCTTACGGGAGCTTTCCCATTGCAGACTGCGGCGGTTTCCGAAAACTGGTACGCGGAACTGGTCTTCCAGGTTTTTGGCACCCACGTATTCCACGAACGATCCATGCGGAATGATGACGACGTTTTCCGCGAGCAGTTCGGATTGGACGCGGTCGCTGAGCACGTCGGAAAATTTCTTGACGGGGATGATGACGTCCGGACGCGCTAACGGATAGCTTTCGTAGAGTTCTCTTCGGTCCTCCGTGCAAATGCCCACGGTGCGAAAGCCTTCCCGCTTGGCTCCGTGGAAAATCTGTAGAGCGGAATGAGAGCAAATGGTGCCGATTGCCATCTTCTTGGGATGGTACGCCTCCAATGCCTTCAGGATTTCTTTTTGGGGTATCATGTCACGTCACGATTTCATGCAAACGTTCTTTTTCCATGGCGAGTTTGACTTCTTGGGCTATCCGTCGGCCGATGGATACGCGTTTTCCGTTCAAGTAATAGGAGTATGGCGTGGCGGCAATGCCGGGCGAGCCCGGCACGCGGAGACTCAAGTCGAAGACCACGAGATCTTCGTGTCCTTCTTCGCTCGTGATGGCGCCTTGAAGCGCGAACGGTCCAATGATTCCAGGCGGCTTCGCTTTCTTGGCGGCCGCCACCAATCGTTCGGCTGCCGCGAACGCTTTTTCAAGCAGGGATTCGCGTATCGTTGATGCGACGTGACCGACCTCGATGTGGTTAACGGGAACGTGTTTCATGACCTCGAGTTGCTGCGCAGCCGGAAGTCTCAGCAATCCGTCGAGATTCGTTTGCCGGCGCATGTCTATGCCCATCAACTCGATTTCTTGATGGAGCGGGGAATAAAAGAAATTGAAGTTGAATTGCGCGCCCAGAATCACTTCTTCGATGACTGCGTTTTGTATGCCTTCTTCCGTGGCCCGTTTTTCTTTCAACAGGTTGGCACTCTTCTCCTCGAATTCTTTTTCGTTCGATGCAAAAAAGAACGCGCGTTCGTATTTTCGTTGCGCTTCCGACGCCTTGACGATGGCGAGTTGATGGATATCGCTGGGTTTTTCAAATCGCCGCGGGGTTCGGATACCGGCTTCTTTCATGAGCGTGTATTGGTTCCAAGCTTCATCCCTCTCTTCCGCTCTCAACAGGTAGCGGTTTCCGAAAATGGGGATCGAGAAGCGGGTTTCTATATCCTGGTATGGAACGTATACGCAGAACGAGCGGTTCGGTACGAAGATCGCGGCCTTGATGCGCAAATCCTTCATAATGTCTTCGGAGACGAGGTCGGAGAATTGGTCGAGGATGATGACTTCATCCACGCATCCCACGGTTCCTTCCACGCCTTTTCGCTGCCGGTTCAAGTAGTGCTTGGAATAGGTTTTGTCGCGTCCTTTCTGGCAGACCACGAGGCTGTGAATGCTTTCGTCTTTGGCGCCTCGGGCAATCTCTAGGGCGGAATGACTGCCAATGACCGCAATAGTCAGCTCGTTTTTCTCGTATCCCTTAACGAGTTCTTTGGGGTCGAAAGAAGATGCCATATTCCATTACCGCCCTCGAGCCTTAAATACCTTTCTTTGTTTTCATGAAATGCCTTTTCAGGGGGTCGCCGTGAGTTCCAATCGTTTCTTTCCCACGCCCTTGTTTTCGTATTTCGTGATTTGGATTCGGCCGATTTCTCGGGTGTTACCCACATGGGTGCCCCCGCATGCCTGGAAATCGAATCCCTTGATTTCAACACAACGGATGATTGTTGCGGATTCGGGCACGAGGTTGATTTGCGTGCGAATGAGCTCGGGATTCTTCAACGCTTCCTCCCTCGGAAGGAATTGAATCGTTACCGGGTAGGCTTTCGCGTTCGCCTCATTCGTCTTTTCTTCCAGAAGCCGGAGCCGTTCTTCGCTTAAATCCTCGAGAGCAAAATCAATGCGTCCGCGGTCCGCGTACACCTGCGATCCCGTCACGAGACATTGAAATTCGTCGAGTGCCACGCGCGAAATCATGTGCAGTGCGGTGTGGTGGCGCATGTGTCCGTACCGACGCTCCCAATTCACTTTTCCGTGTCCGCTCGTTATCTCTTCAGGGATCGGTTGATTCAGTTGGTGTCTGATTTTTCCCGTGGGTTTATGCCGGTACACGTCTTGGATTTCGTACGTTATTCCATTCGCGTGAAAGGTTCCGGTATCGTGGGGTTGGCCTCCCGACGTATAGTAAAACGCGGTTTGATCCAACACCACTTCCGTTCCTTCCCGTTCCACGATGCGCGCATCAAATTCCTTCACGTACGCGTCTTTTTGAAACAAGAAATTCGTCATGTGGATTCCTATCCGCTTTTGATGAATGTCAGCTGATTCTCTCGTTTTTCGTCGAGTCGGCAGAATCCCGTGCGTTCGAATTGAATGATCGCTCCTTCTTTCAGGCTTCGGCATTCCTTTTCGCAGACTCCCGTTGTTTCCCTCCAGCTTTCCGGATTAAATTCGTCTTTATCATTGAGTAAATCCGCGATTTCGATGACCGAGCACGGAACGGATTCGCCTTCCATTGCGGAAACCCATTGCACGACCTTCGCTCCCGATGCAGGCTCTTTGCCTACAAATTCTCCCGCGATTTCGTTTTCGTTCAGCGCCGAAATCTTCACATCGAATAAATCTTTCAGGCGCACTCGCAGGCCTTCTTTCCATTCTTGAACATCGGATTTCGAGAGCCAGAACGCGTTTTTGAACGCCACTCCCCGATTCCCTTTGCTGTTTCCCCTCTTGGGAATCCCGTGCGTTTGCTTTTCGGTCAGTGATGGAATCGTGAGCTTGAATGGATTGGATACAAAGAAGTAGTGTTCGGCCATGGGATCCAAGCAACGGCGATTGATTTGAAGGAGTTGATCGAATGAGGGTTGGCTTTCTTGTTTGCTGAGCCCGAGCGACATCACGAATTCCTTGATGGCTTCCGGGAGAATGCCTCGCCGTTTCATGCCGCGAAGCGTCGGCAGACGCGGATCATTCCATCCGTGCACTTTGCCTTGTTCGATGAGCGGTTTGAGGAAGCGCTTGCTTAATGCCGTTCCCTTCATTTTCAAGCGCGCGAAATCGTATACCCTGGGTTTGCGCAGGTTGACTGCGGTCAAGATCGCGTCATACAATTCATCGCGCAACTCGTATTCCTTGCTGCGTAAGGCGTGCGTGACATCCTCAATGGAGTCGGCGATGCTCACGCTGAAGTCATACGTCGGCCAGGCGTTGAATGTGTTGCCGAGCCGGTAATGCGCGGTTTTATTGATGCGAAACAGCGTCGGGTCCCGCATGGCCGTGTTGTCGCTTTTCATGTCCCCTTTCAACCGCACCACCATCTCCCCTTTTTCCGCGTCCCCTTTCTGCATGCGTTGCCAGAGCACGAGTTGTTCTCCGCCACGGCGCTCGCGGCAGTTGCACACCTTTTTTTCGTATCGGTTCGTGTTCATGTGTTCTTGCGTGCACGTGCAGACGTACGCGCGTCCGAGGATGAGGAGCTTGCTGATAAATTGTTGGAATTGCGACATCAAATCAGAGGTATGCGTTTCTTTCGAGAACGTCAATCCCAGCCAGTTCAAGTCCTCGCGAATCGCGTCCTCGTACTCCTGCTTTTCGGTTTCGGGATTCGTGTCATCAAATCGTAAATGGCAACTTCCTTTGAATTGTTGGGCGGCTTCCATGGAGAGAAAAGCGGCTTTGGCGTGTCCCAAGTGCATCCAGCCGTTCGGTTCCGGGAGGAATCGCGTGATCACTTTTCCTTCTTCCGCGTCTTCCAATCGCAGGACGCGCGGGCCTTCTTCTTTTTGAACGAACGCGTGTCCTTTCAACTCGTTTTCGATTTGTTCTTTGGATAGCGTTTCCACTTCCCGAATCATTTCTTGAATGAGTTGCATGGTTTTCTTCAGGTCCGTCTTGGCTTCCGATGATGCGGCAATGACTTTGCCCGCGACGGCTTTCGGAGACGCTTTTCCGTACTCGTGCGCGTTCTTGAGTACGAATTTACGAATGATGGTTTCGAGGGTCATCAAGCGGTATTGTCGCCTATAATGTTTTTAAGTGGGACTGGAACCGATGATACTTCCAAAAGCGGCCCCCAGCATGCTTCTCACGAAAAAGAAGATGCCGATCGATACAATGATGAAAATCGGCACGAGTTTGAGGCCCCAACGGGCTTTTCCATGCTGGATGAGTCCAATGAGTAGTGCACTGAAGAACGCCGTAATGCTGATGGCGCTCAACGCGAAAATTCGGATATCCTTCGCGGTGATTTCAGATTGGATGTTCTGGAATGCCATGCTGCTGATCCCTCCTCCGGCAAATTGCGACCCCGGCCCGCCTTGCTGAATATTGCTGAAGTTAACGGCTTGCTGTTGTTGTGCGATGCGTTCGTTCGTTTCAGCATAGTACAGCGATACGGAGAACAGCATGGGGGCCACCAGAATCGCGGAGAAGACAATGAACAACGTATACGACAGCGTCGCATTGCGAATTTCTTTCCGCAAGTTCTTGGTTTGTTTGATATTGTCGGATACGGAATCCAGCAAATTCGCAATTTCTCCTCCGAGTGTAATGCCTTCTGATAATAGTTTCACGGACCGCTGCAATATTTTGGAGTCGACTCGTTCGCCCATTTCCATCAGGCTTTGCTGGATGGGTTTTCCTCCGTAAACCCCGACGGAGACGCGTTTGATTTCTTCTCCCAAAACCCCGAACTCGGGTTTGCTGACGCTCCATACCGCGTTCTCGATCGTCATCCCGGCTCGGATATTGGCGGAAATGATTCGAAGCGCTTCCGGAAGGTTTTCTTCAATGGCCATCGCGCGATTTTCAGCGGACATGTACAGCACGATATAAAACGTTCCGCCCACGACGATCAGGGAAAAGAGGCCTGCCGCTGGCCCCATCCACAACGGATCCGGATAGAATTGGTTGATAACAATGGCCGCAACGATTGCGGCGGCTATCGTGAAGATGACCATGAATCCCGCGTACTTTCTCGGATCAATGGTGGTGAAACCCGCCTGGACAATCATTTTTTCAATGGATTGAAGGCCTTGATTCGGGAAGATCTGCGAGAGAATGTAATACAAACGGATGCGGGGCATAGGGGATCACACGTCTTCGACTGCCGGGCGACGGCTGCGGACAAAATCCATAAAAAATAGTTGGAAACCGATGATAAACAATAACGTGAACGCGAAGAAAATAGGGGGCACTTGAACGCCTAGGAATGAAATAACGACGAGCATCATCGTGATTCCGAGTGACGGGACGATGATGGCCGCGAGCATATATATCATGGTCCACGGACTCAGCTCCTGTCCGTACCTGCGGATATCGTCAATGCGTTCCTTGGTCAAATCTTCAATGATTTCTTCCAGTGCGATGCCGACATCGGTCCCGACTTTCAGGGCATTCGAGATGTGCCAGAGAATGCGTTTGAGTTGTTTGGAGGGGGTGCGCTTGCTTTCTTCTTCAAAGGTGCTTTCGATGCTTAAGCCGCCGTTAATTTTCTTGACCATTTTCCGGAATTCGCGGGAGACGCTTCCGTAATCGGCGCAAATACTGGCCATGGCATCGAACAAGGGAACGCCACTTTTCACTTGAATGAGCAACTGACGCATGGCGGGAATCAACTCGTTTTCGATATTCCTCGCTTGTTTTCGAGCGATGATGCGCGGGTAATTGACGATCGTGATCAGCGAGATGAATCCCATGAAAAGGGCCACCAGAGGGCCTTGCCAGAGAATGTCGGGGTTTTGAGTTATTTGGTATAACGCGATGCTTCCAACGAACAAGAAAAAAAAGTTGAAGAATGACGCGACGAGTGCTTGAGCCATGTACGTGCGATGGTGAACGTCCCCGCTGACTTGAATGAGTTGCTCCCCGAGATGGGGAAAGAACGTGCTCGCCACATTTCCGGCGCGGGCTATCGATCCGACCGTCGCGATTTTTTCAACAACGGGTGGCGGAAGAATGCTGAAGGGTACTTTCACGGCCAACGCACCTTTACTTCTCCCCGAGGATGGCTTTCAATTTTTTGCGGATGCTGTCCTTGCTTTCTTTCTTCGGGGCATGGACTTCCTTTTTCTTCTTTTGATTTTCCATCGGTTGATTCTCTTCTTCTTCTTTTCCCGTTTCTTCCGGTTCCAGTAATTTATTGGGTTCCTCGTCGTTTTCCACGACGTTAATCAACCGCTTTTTATCTCGGTAGTACCAGGCGACGATGCGTCCGACTTCGTTGACCCCGAAAATCCGATGCTTCAACATGTATTCCAATACCGATTGGCGCTCCTTCAATTCCCCATGAATTTCTTTCGGCGTCATGCCCGTGTACAAACTTAACGTGGAATACAGTTTGATGGATTCGCCCACTTTCTCCAACTCATCCTGCTGGGGGTTCCATCGGTAAAGCACGTTCGCCGAGACTTTGTCTTCTTCCTCCAGGAATTCCGCTATCTCGAATGTGCGTCGAAATCCGGTGCGTCGTTGCCGGTACTGGATGACCACGAGGTTAATGGCACTCAGTAAGAGTTCGGGAATGTTTACGGGTGCGTGAATCAACCGATTTTTCAGTTGGAACACGTCTTCCGCGTGAAAGGTACTGAGCACCGAATGCCCCGTATGCATCGCCTCAAATAGAACCTCGGCTTCCCGCTGCCTGCGCGTTTCACCTAACACGATTCGGTCCGGTCGCATACGCAAACTGTTGATCATGAGATCCAACATCGTGATTTCTCCTTTTCCTTCCGTATTCGGTTGTCTCGTGACCATGGGCGTCCAATGCAGGAAATCGGGCAGCACGAGCTCGCGCGTATCTTCAATGCTGACGACTCGTTGATTCGGCGGCGTGAACAATAACACGGCGTTCAAGAACGATGTTTTTCCGCTACCGGTTCCCCCTCCGACGAGAATGTTCATTTCGTATTGGATGCACAGCCAGAGGAGCGCCGCGACTTCCGCTGACAGCGTTTTGTTAACGGGATCGATGAGGTGCACGATCGTCCATGGATCCGCGCGGAATTTTCGTATCACGATGCTGTTTCCTTTGCTGCTGATCGGCAGTAACACGCAGTTCACTCGGTTTCCGGAGAGTAGGTTCGCGTCCATCAAGGGATTGAGAGTTGTAATCTGTCGACCAATTTTCCGTCCGATGATTTCCGAATAGTTTTGGATTTGCTCCTCTTTCTTGATGATGATGTTGGATTTCAGCCATCCAAACGTGCGGTGGTATACCCATACGTTTTCTTTCGCGGAATTAACGATCACTTCTTCCAGTTGCGGATCCGAAAGCAAAAGCTCCAGGTCCCCGAGCCCCAGCATTTCCTGCATGAGTCTTCCCGAAAGGAAGTTTTCTTCATCTTCCGTCGCGTCCGGAAGTTCGCGTTTCAAAATTTCTTTGGCCCGTTTATAAAACGTGCGCCGGATATTTTCGTCTTCGGCTTTGGAGACGAGATCCGAAATCTTCACGTCCACGCTATCGATAATTCGTTCCTTTAATCGCTGGAGTACGGCGCGGGTCGCCGGATTCAAATGCAAGTATTCCAATTCATAGGTGTTGATGTACTCGTCGTCCCGCTGGAGCACCCGCACGTCCGCAACGACCTGCTCGCTTTCCACTTTGTAAACCGCTAAGACTTTCATGACTTCCTCCTGTGCATTACGGATTCCCCGTATTTATTCTTATGTCTTTTTCCGAATGATCCTGCGCAGTTTCCTCCAGGCGCGAGTCAGTTTTCCTGCTGTTTTTCCTCCATGCATTTCCAATTCGCGTTCGAATCGCTTCATTTCTTCTCGCGCTTTTTGAGCTTTGGTTTCCAGCAGCGTCACTTTGGCTTGAATCATTTCCATCTGGTGCAACAAACCATCGATGTGTCGCGTCATGTCCTGCGTGTTTTCGTTTTCCAGGTCCATGCGTTCCGTTTCGCGAAAGTGTTCGGTGATATTGTCGATGCGCCGGCCGATATCCTTTTGCGAAAAATCAAGCATGCCTTCCACGGAATCCAATTCCGTCTTGATTTCGTTCATGCGTTGAAGGGGACTTTGGTCTTTCGGTTCCCGTTCGGTGCTCACATCGTGTTTTTGAACGAGTTGGGGGGACAGCCGAATTCCCGAAAACTCGTATTTCAAATGGATGAGGCCGCTTTCCGCGAGGACTTCGGCAATTTCTTCCACCTGCTTCTGCGATAACGATAAGGCTCTCGCTGCTTCATCGACGGTCGTTGACTTCTTAAGACGGATGAACTCGACGAGGCGATCGATAGACGTATCGAGCTTTCCCTCCCTCTTTTCCATTGCCAGGCATTACATTCGCCGAATATAAAAGGCTTAGGTATTTTCTCATCCAGAAACAACCTTTTTTAAGAACGGGTCCTTACCCATTTCCATGCGTGCCCAAGTCGCTATGGAATATCTCGTCGTCTTAGGTCTCAGTATGGCCATCGTGCTTCCCCTTTGGCTTTATGTCAACAATGAAATGAATGCGTCGCGTCAGGAGCTTCAGTTTGCTTACGCTAAACTCGCCGTGCATAAAATTGCGGATGCGGCGGATCTCGTCTACATCCAAGGAGAGCCGTCCCAGCTTCGCGTGCAAGTGGTATTTCCCGATAACATTCAAGCGGCTACGGTCGATTTGAAGGAAGTGATGATTAAACTTTCCACTCCCGCGGGGTTGACGGACGTATACGCGGTGACGTTGGGAGATGTTCAAGGGACGCTGCCGACGCGAGCGGGGCCCGTGGTGCTTCTCATCAAATCCGAAGGAACGTTCGTGAATATTACGGAGGGCGGTTGACATTCGGGCGCAATCGGGCATCGAGCTCACTACCTATGTTGGATTCATGATTATTTTGCTCATGGTTTTTCTTTGGGTTTCTTTCGAGCGAAATAATGAAGTGTTACGGGCGCGTTCGCTGGTGGAAGGCGAGCGAATCGGCCAGTTGTTGGCCGCGCACATCAATACGGCGGTTTCCGTCGGTGATGGATACTCCGCTAATTTTACTATTCCCTCCCATTTGGACGGCGAAACCTATGCCGTGACGGGTTTTCCGGATGAACAACGCGTGGTCGTCATATGGGGCACCGAGAATTTCAGTTATTCCGCGCCGGTATCCACGACGAATTTCAATTTAAATATTGCGGGCTATTCCGTTCAGGTTCGCAACGAAGGCGGGGTGGTTTACCTTGAATAGGGGCATGTTCTCCAGCGATTTTGCGATTGGTCTACTGGTGTTTCTCGTGGTGCTTGCCCTCATTCTTCCCTTGTGGGATAATATCCGTTTTCATACGGTGGAGTCGGCCAATCAGCGCATGATTCATTCCCGGGCCCTCGCGGTTTCGGATATGCTGGTGCGCAGTCCGGGATCTCCTTCCGACTGGAATGAAACGAGTGTACAAAGCGCGGGTCTCGCGAATACCGAACACCTACTCAATGTCACTAAAGTGCTCTTGTTCATGAACGCGCTGGAGTCCGATTATTATCACATTAAAAGTCTCATCGGCATTCCGCGGTATGACTTGAATGTATCCGTCACGGATGCCAATGGAACTCCCTTGACGATTCAAGGGAATGAAACGAGGTTTGGCCGAGACAGTTCTTCGGCAAGGGACGTGATTTCCGTTACCCGAATCGCTTTGCTTCAATGGAATGAAACGTCTCGTCAGATCGTCAATTTGAACGTGGTCGTATGGGATTGAGGAAAAGTATTGTATTCACATTAGATGCATCGTTTGCGTTACTCGTGGTCGTCTCGACGATTCCGGTTCTATTGCTCATCAGTTCCCAACCGGTTCCCACCCATCACACCACGGAGTATCTGCATTTTCTTGCGGAGGATTCCGTGGATGTCGTGGCATTGGTGAAAATTTCCGACGTGCGCAATGAACCCGCTATTGACGACTTATTTCAACGAGGCGTTCTTCAAGATTCGGATTTGAACGCGTCCTTACTCAATGCGATTGGCTTGTTTTGGAGCGCGAACAATCCCAGCAACCTCAGCGATGCCCATAATGTGACGCAACAGCTTCTCTCTCCCTTTTTACCCGCGAATATGGGTTGGGAGCTTCAGATAGGAGGGGACGTGATTTACAACACCACGGATCGAATCAATGCGTCCATTCTGACGACCACGGTCAGCCGCCGCGCCGCATCCGGGTTCAGTCGAACCGCTCCCTTGACGGGCATTGTGGCGCGGGCATACCTCGAGAACATTATTGGAACCGATTTGGCCTCCTATTTCTTCTTCGGGGGGTTCGTAGGACAAGGAAACATCACCGCCACCATTCATGATCTTCCTTCGGACGCCAACGTTTCAAAGATCTATATGGAGCTGAACGGCGGCGCCGATTTCGATTTTTATGTCAATAACGTGTTTTGTCAATCCATGAGCGTTTCCCCCGGCAATTTCACGGTCGACAATTGGACGATTACCGCGCCGGCTTGCCTCGATGATATCGTCTCAAGCGGTGTCAACAATTTTTCCCTTAATTTCTCTTCCGGCTCCAACTTTACCGATCAATTCGTGGGCGGTGGGTTCTTGAAACTCGTTTATTCCACGCAAGAACTTTATAGCGATTCCGACAACGTGCTTTACTACCATTTTCCCGGAATTCACGGACTGGTTAACTTGTACGATTCGTTTTACGTTCCCGGAAACATTACGACCATGAATGCCAATGTAACCTTCTTTACGGGGCACAATTATTCGACGGTTCTCATGATTGGGAACACGACCGTTCTCAATCACACCGGCACCAATTCCTCGCAGACCATCCGCATCCAGAATTCCGATTTTCAGCAGAATTTCAGCGACCATAACGTGACGTTCATTGATTTGAGCAACACCACGATTCCGCTTCGAATGCTGGTCAGCGCGAACCTGACCGGCGGTCTCATCAACGGAACCGTTGACATCGCGCTTATCACGGACTTGTCCGGCAGCATGAATTGGCGCCTGGATCAGGATGGAGTAGGCGGGAATTCCATTACGAATTGCAGCGACCCCGATCTCTTCTTGTCCTCTACCAGCCGCATTTCCCTCGCTCGCTGTCTCGATAAATGGTTCATCAACGCGGTGCTGGGCGGTAACGAGTCCGTGTGCACGGGTGGAACGCCCACGCCTGGAAACAACGTGGGACTCGTGGGCTTTAGTACGCAAGCCAATAACTGGGAAAGTCTTACGGACGATATCGGTTACTTGACGTCTCAAGTGGATTTGTATTCTGCAGGCGGTGGAACGTGCGTTTCGTGTGCCATTAACCGCGCCTACGAAATTCTGGCTTCGGAAAGCGGTCCGAACCGCTCCAAATATATTGTGGTGATGACCGACGGGGTAGCGAATTATCGGTCAACGCCTTCCTGCAATTACATGAACGATGCGGATCTCGATCTGGCGGTGGCAGACAGCGGGGGTTTTGCGTTACGGCATCCTCCGTGGAGTCCGGAAACAACGGGTCAAACCACGACGGATCTCAATCACGTGTCTGCGCTTAACCGCACGCTGGCGAGGGCAGTTGGCGACGCCGGAGAAATCTATTACTGGAACGGAACCGCGTGGTTGCTGGAACAGGACCTGGGGACTCTCAACATTTTCGGCGTGGATATGTTTAATGAAACATTGGCATTTTCAGGTGGAGATAGCTCCAGGATTTGGCGATGGGATGGAAGCAATTGGGCGCAGGACGCGGATTTCGGTAGCAATGATGTATTGGCCATAGCGTTCCAAAACAGCTCGTGGGCTTGGGCCGTTGGTCAAAGCAATAAGATTTGGGCGTGGGATGGAACGGGCTGGTACGAGTTTCAGGATATGGGCAGCGGAACGTTGTACGGGGTGGCTACTTATGGCAATACGAATGCGCTCGCCGTGGGAAGCAGCGGAAAGATTTATCGCTGGCTGGGAGGTGCGTGGTCTGAAGAAGAGGATACCGGCAGTAATACGCATCGTGATGCGGCTATTCTCGATGCCAACACGGCATTTTCCGTTACCACGAACAACCGCATTTACGAATGGGACGGGTCCTCGTGGAGTCAAGCCGTCAATACGGGTGCTGCCCTGTACGGAATTCACCTCGTCAATTCCTCGATGGCTTACGCGGTAGGAGATTATGATGTGTGGGAATGGGATGGCACGACGTGGGCTCGCACGTACGCTCCCGTGTATTATCATGGGAACCTCACCACCGGAATTTATTGCAGTGATGATGACAGCTGCAGCCTTTCGGTTTCCGATTCATGGCCCGCCCTCAATGCCAATTATTCCTCCTATCGCGCGTTCCGAGACCTCATTAACGTTACGGTTGATTCCGTTGGATTCGGACCCATTTCATCCTGTAATCTCGGGAACGATACGGTGACTCAAATCGCGCTGGCCGGAAACGGAAGCTCGTACAGCAGTTCCAACGCCTCGGAACTTCAAACCATTTATTGTCAAATTGTCGAGAATATTCTTACCAGCGTCACCACGACGCAACAAGTCATGACGCAAGGCAATCTGACGGACTCGATTCTCGATCCGTCTTCGTACATCAAGATCGTCTACGACCCCGATATCCCGCCTCCGGCATACCAGGAAATTACGCTCAATGCGGAAACCGCCGCATTTCCCGGATGCGATGGAAGCTTCCTCATTCCGCCGGGTATGACGATTACGGATGCCAAACTCACTTCCTATTCGGGTTTCTATTGGACGAAAGGGGCTTACCTGCAAAGTTCGTTGACGGGCGGGGGATGGCAGAACATTTTCAATTTGTCGGTTCACGGCCCGAACTACACGGATCTCGGCGATCCGTATCACGTCTATCTTCCCATCAATTTGTTGGCTCCAAACGAAACCAATCAAATACGCGACGAACTCGGATTCAATGTTTCTCACGTGAATCCGACGTGTTCGGACCGCAACCGCGTCATCTATAACCTCCGTTTGCGCGCCTACGCTCCGTTCGAAGGCGTTTTTGAGGAAATGAACGGCAGCAATGTCACGGTTTATTACGATACGGATCACGATGGCATCGAGGACGGGTTTGTCTACGTGGCCATCGGTGCCGGTCTCCCGGGATTCAATGCCACTCCCATTCTGGTGGAGGATTTGGATCCCATCAACAATGCCTTGCATGATTCCCTTTTGCGATTACTGGACCAAATCAATTTCGTGATCACGGGCGCCAACTTCGGCCGTTCCGGTTCGGAAAACAATCCGGTGGATGTCATCCTCTCCTCGAATGTTCGGGTTGAAACGGATGTGTTGACGTTCATTCCGTACATTTGGGGTCCCGTGGACATCAGCATGGTGGTATGGACGTGAAATTCCGCGGCATTTTCTTCTCGATCATGGTCATCGTTATTCTGGCCCCCCTATTGTTTTACGTCCTCGTCTATTTGGAATCCGTTCGAACGCAAGACGAACACACGGTTCTGAAAGTCCGGGGCGCCGAACTCGCGAATTACATGGAATCCATATCCTTAGATGTTCCCCGCATCCTCGATATCACTTCCAAACTCGCTTTTGTTGCGGCGCTGAACGAAATCGATGCCAACGGTACGGCATTGGATGATGCGCAATTGCGATTGACGGAACTCATGCTTAACTCCACTCTCTACGGCCAAAACTCTTCGTTCATGAATGGGAGTGGGTTGATGGATTGGGCGAATGAAATGGAATTATTGGGCTCTCGATTCGGTCTTCAAACCGAGATTGAAATTCTAGATCTCACCGTGGTTCCGGCCGACTCGTTTACGCTCAATTTCTCCATGACCATGTCCGTCAAATCGTTGGATTCGCTGACGCAAATACAGGTGGATCGCGTCTACCGGGAATACGCTTTGGTTTCCGTGGAAGGATTTGAGGATCCGCTCTACCCTCTTTACACG
The DNA here is from genome assembly GCA_018819225.1 of Microcaldota archaeon. Taxonomy (GTDB): domain Archaea; phylum Micrarchaeota; class Micrarchaeia; order Norongarragalinales; family SBBD01; genus JAHJQN01. Next base: position 50,504 of record JAHJQN010000003.1, on the reverse strand, counting down.
AACGGGTTCGTCAAACGCGTGGTCAACCGGTCCAATGGCTCCATATACGGAATTTTCGACGTGAACAACGCGTCGGTTTTGCGGCTCTACGGGAATTCCAGCGCGGGCGCGAGCTTTTTAGACCGCATGGAAGGCCAATTAAATCTTTCAGCGAAGTACAACGTGAGCGGAAACGAGGGTATGGAGAGTTTCGTGGATCTCATGCAACTGTCGGGCGTGGGAATACCTGTGAAAACCAATCAGACCGTCGTGGATTACCTTTACTTTGCCTCCACGGACATCGATGGCTGCACCGTCAACAACGCGACGTACGGCTGGTTCAAGCTCGATGTTCCCAGCGCGCTCACGTACGGGGTATCCGTCACGTGTTCCTAATTCTATTGTTAGCCGGCGGATTCGTTAAAGCTGCTGCAGCATCTGCTCCAAAAGGGTTCGCGGACTCTTGTTCTTTGCGAATGCGCTCGCGAGCAGAACGCCTTCCGCTCCAAGCTCCCTCGACTTCCGTACATCCTCGGCCGTTGAAACGCCTGCACCCACGAGCACGACGATGGCCGGGTCAATTGTCTTAATCTCTTTCACGCATTTTAATATCGCGTCCGGTTTAGCCGTACTTATGGAAACGCCTTTTCCAATCAATTCCGGTGGTTCTACGGCGATGCACGGCGGGCGAAATTTTGCGATCGCTATGGCTTCTTGAACGGAATCCGCGCAAACAATCAATTCGATTCCCGCTTCTTTAGCCCGCGCAATGGTTTTTTCAACGGTTTCCAAACCCACTTTCTTTTCCGCGTGGTTCAGCAAACTTCCTTTCGCGCCGGCATCCCGCAACGTTTCGGGAACGATGCTTCCCGTGAACGCGCCTTGTTTTTCCGCGTCCACGTGCTGTCCATAAACGGAGAAGTTTTTCTCCGACGCATATTTGCGTGCCAGATACGCGAGCTCCGGATTCTGGGGGCAAACGATCACATGTTTATCGCTTCGATTCGCGAGCTCTTTAGCCATGACCGCCAATTTTTCCGCTTTATACCCCGCGGCTTCCTTGTACGTTTTAAGATTCAATGCAATAACCGGTGTTTTCATCCTATTTTTTTCACTCTCCGAAGTAGAGGCGCAGCAACGCGCCCAAAACAATCGCTAATAGAATCGCTACGATGATGAGAATCATGTACGCGACTCCCTTGATCTCCAGCACCTTCTCTTCCACGACCTTTTCCACTTTCTCGTCGAATTCCGCGAGGTCAAACAGTTTTTCTTTGCTCTCCTCTTGCCCTTTGTTCAATAGCTCGAGTTTCGCGTGGACTTTATCAAACGCTTTCTTGACTTCGGGGTTCAAAGGCATAGGCAATCACTACCGCTTAATTCACGAGCAATAAAAAAGCTTTCGAGTACTTCCTCACGCTTTCTCCAACTTCACGCGCAACTCCAGCGCCGCCTCTCCCTTGGCTTTCAAAGCGATCCGCTGCGCGTTCATTTCCACTACCACGGCTTCCTCTTCCTCCAGCCCGTCCACTTCGCTATCCTCCAGCATGAACAGCTCTTTCATTTTCTTTCCTGCCGCATCATGAGCTTTCAACAGCAATTCTTTCGGTGCTCTCTTGTTCCGCTCAAATTCTCTCACTCCCAGCACGCGCACTTTTTCTTCCAGCCATCCTTTTTCCACGTCAAAGAACTGCATTTCGCTGGGGTTTCCGTTCTTTTCATAAAGAAAGCATACGCGTGAGAAACCAAAGTGCTGCGCTCTCTCCGCAAGCTCTTCCCCGCTTCGCTTGCCTCGATTTTCATACTTGCCTTGCAGCAGGTACGCGAGCTTGCGCACGATTCGGCGCGTGAGCTGTGACGGTCTTCTCGACGTTGAAAAATACGTTCCCATGATTTTTTCTCTTTTTTTCCTCTGCGCAACCTTTTTAAAAGATGTTTTATAGTTGGTTACCATATTAATACCTTCGATGGTGGTTGAAACATGAAACCGTTCTGGATAGGTTGCGCTGCTTTTTTCCTGATACTTCTGGTCTCTATTTCTCCGAACGTGAATGCCGTTACTACCAACTTCATTAATCCAGACCAGCTTAAGCCTTCTGAACCGTCCCTTTCTTCTGCCATCTACTGGACCGATTGTCTTTCGATGGGATCGGCGTGTTTACCGAAAGTAGACCGTGGCGATCCCGTTCTCCCCGAAGCCAAACCTACGCTTTTCGATATTTTCGTGGATGACGATTCCAACTACCTTGACGAGAAAGGCGCCACGTTTGAGATTGGAGACGAATCCAAACCCATTTTCTTCAAGATTAAAACGCAAGCGACGAAAAAGAACGAGCGCTTGTCCGTTTATTTGGTTCCCGTCAACGAACGGTACGGTCACCGGTTGTGCAGCTACCAATTCCAGTCCGATAATCCCTTCGTTACGGTTGTAAAATTCCGCTGTCCCGTACTTGGACCCAAAAAAAGAAAAACATTTCCGCACGAGCCCGGCGAATACCGCGTTTACGTAGCCATCGAAGATGAGAATTATAAGACCATTACGCGCGGCTTCCCTGCCCGTTACTGGGGCCGCACCAACCTCGCCTACAAAATCGTGCTCACCGGAGACCAACCCGCTAAACCAACGCCGACTCCCGTTGCCCCTCCTTCAAACACAACGAATACCGGTAATGTTTTAGACCCGAGTTCATGGGGCGCTAAATATCAAGTCTCCTATTCCATTCTCGTCCGCGATTTCGATAAGCTCGAAGAGAAGACCGAGAGCTACACCAAAGAATTCACGGAAATTCCCAGTTCGTGGCCTTCCTTTTTCCCCACAAACACCGAATACGATCCTAGCTTAGACGTTCGGCTCGTCAAACTCGGCCTCAGCATATTTGATGAACAAGGTAAGGCGCTTTGTACGTCCTTCGTTGAAGATGAAAATGGTTTATTGGGTCTGATGGACAAATTCGGTATTCCTATTTCCCAAGCAAAGTCGTGTGCTCCCCACGATTCGCCTACCGGCCTTGACTGCGCTGCCCCAAATAGTAATAACGTAGTATCCCTCGATTATTGCACCTTAGTTCCGGAGAAAGCGGATTCTGGGATTTACGGCATGCTTGCTACGCTTGCCGAGTTTACATTTGCTGCGGGTCTTACGAATGACGGTAAACCAATGGACCGACCCGGCATCGACGAAGCATATGCAAACGGAAGAAAAGAAGCCTTGCCCGCAGTTTCAATAAAAGTTAATTACGACGATCTCGTATTTGACTCAAAGAATTTGAAGGGAGAACTGAAAGTCATATCCCGCGATAAGATCGCCGAGAAAGCTGCCACCATAGACAAAGCGGATTGGTGGAATGGCAAGAAAACCCCGCAAATCTTTTTCAAGGTGCTTCCCGAGGCAAGTGCTTGCCTGACCGTTGCCGACCGCTTTGAAAAAGCGTCCAAGTCCGGCAACGTCTATTCATTAAAGGTTACGTACGATCCGCTCTGCGGGTTCTGCAAAGACGGGGGTTTCAAGGCCATTGAAGTGAATGTGCCTGGCATGATGAGCAAGCCCGTGCAAGTTCCGGCAAAAATCCCGTGCCAAGCGGAAAACCTCGTGGTGACTTCAAACAAGTTGAAACTATCCTCCGTGAATGACGAGTTGAAAAAATACGTGACAGAACATCCGTACGTCACGCGTTTCGTGATTCTCACGGATCCCGATTTCTATTCCAATTTCGGTCTGACTTCCGTACTGTTACCAGAAGATCCTACCTCGGAAGAATACATGCAAGCCATGGACAAGGTGCGGTTAGGCACCAAGGCCCAGCAGGTAGTGATACTGGGAGACGAGAGCGTGCTTCCCCTCGGAGAAGTGCAGGTCTCCGATAATTCGAAGGTAAACTCCGACGACGCTTACGGCATGTTGTTCGGCTCGAAACAATTGGCGGTTCCTGTGGGCCGCATCCAGGGTTTTGAAGGCGACGACGCAACGGATACGACTTCGTTGAAGAAGGCGATGCAGCAGACCATGGAGGCGCTCAAGCCCCTTACAAACTATCGGGAGAACTTTATCGTGGGTCCGGCAGATGAAAAGGATGGCTGGAATCCCTATCCCGACGAAGTCAACAAGTTGAGGCAATTTTCCGAGAATTATTTCTTGGATGGAAAAGCGTGCAAGGACCACGCGAAGGAATGCCTGATGGCACCTCCATTCTGCCTATACGGATTGGGTGAAGCCGCCATCGGATGCGATCTTTCAAACGATGGATACATTCAGAAAATTAAGGATGCCAAAATGCTTTCCTTGATTTCAAACCACGTTTTAGACAAGGAAGTTTCCGTAAAGGATCAGGCGGGCACGCAATACGATTTACTTTACGACAAAACGCCCACGGGCAAGTTCGACTTTCCGCCGTACACCCTTTCCTCTGACGCGATCGTGTTCGTTGGAGGGCAGGAGGACTGGAAGTCATTGCCGTTCACCATCGGAAAAGGAGCAGGTGCTTTGGTAAGCGTGCGCGACACCTCGTACGAGCCCAAAGCGTACGCTTCCCTGGGAGAAAGTCTTTCCCCCAAGAAGATATTTAGCCCATACGTCTCATATCCTTTGGGAACCGCTTTGAAGAAAGCGAAAGAAGCACTCCTCGAGATCTACGGAAAGAATTCAAAGAATCCGTACATGCTTAGCTTGTCCGGAGACCCCGCGATTTCCCTGATTCCCAATCCCGAGAACATTAAGCCTACGCCTGCCCCCGTAGCAAAGAAGGCGACGTTGAACACGCAAAGTAATATCAATTCGATCAGTGCCAAACCCGGTGAAGAAGTCGAATTAACCATTCAAATCCCGGCGGGTTCTACGCGTTGTACTTCGGGACTCATAATCGCAAACCAAGTCCTCAAGAATCAAGCAGAGCAGTTGATAAATGGCGAAAAATTCCATTTCAACGCTCCGGATTCAACTGGCACCTACACTATCACATGCGCCGATATTCCGATAGCACCTGGCGCGACAACTGGCGATACCGAGTACGGGAAGTTGACGGTCCAACCGGCTGGGAACGCGAATTAGAGGAGGTGAATGATTAAATGGAAAACAAGGAAAAAGGAATGGCTTCGGGAACATGGATTGCAGTCGGCGTGGTGATCATTCTCGCCTCTGTCTGGTACTTCGGTTTCAACCAACCTTCGCCGGTACCGATTGGCCCCGGGCCTGTTCAACCTACTGCCATCCCTACCCAACCCGCTATTGTTGCGACTCCCATTCCAACGGAATCGATAACCGGTTCCCTCACCTTGCTGGATAACGAACATTATGCGGATAATGTCGTGGACGGTGCGCCCATGCCCCTTGATTTCGAGTCGTTTGAGGAGGAGTCTTGCGGGGACTTTACTTGTCAATCCAGCGAGCGTTGTGACACGTGCCCCCAGGATTGCGGGTGCACGGGAGAAGAATATTGCAGCGGGGACAACGGCGTCTGCTATCCCTCCGAATAGAGAAACTTTTTCACGTTCTTTTTTTTTGGGTCGAGCAATAGCTCCAAAAGCATTTAATAACTCTGGTTCCATATTTTTTCAATCATAGAGAACGAGGACATGTTCATGCGCTGGCCCAACCGGTTCATTCTACTCATCGTGTTTCTTGTTCTATTGCTACCGTTCTCTGCTCACGCTCAATCACTTGGATTTTCAGAACTTGAGCTGGCCTGCAGTACTTCCTTGTTTTGCTGGACCATTCTTCCCACTTCCAGCGTTCAACTGACTCCTCCCGGAGAATCTCTTCCATCCCGCGAACCCGCGTTGTTTGATATTTTTGTGGCAACGGAAGAGAACCCTGATGGATATTCCTACCGCGACGAGAAAGCCGCTCAGTTTACGATCGGGGAAGATAGCATTTACTTTATGGTCAAGATGCAGAACGCGCGTAAAGGAGAGAAGCTCACGGTTACGTTAGTGCCCATTGATGAACGTTACGGCAGTCGGTTGTGCAGCTATGAATTCCAAGATGATCAGCATGCGAACTCGAAATTCAAGATCAAGTTCGAGTGCCCTGTTTTGGGTGCAACCGGGGTGGGTGCGCGCACCACGAATCCGTGGCAGCCCGGAAAATACCGCGTGTTCGTGGCCCATACTTATACTGATTATTCCACGATTAGGGATCGGGGCGGGGATGCCGATCGGTACTGGGGGTATTCCGACAAGACCTTTTTCATCGAACTCGTTTCCGGAGAAGGCGAAACACGTCAATTAGAGCAAGAACCCGTCTTTGAAATCCCGGAAAAAACGTGGGGTGACCGATACCAATTATCATATACCGTTCGAGTATTAGATCCATTGAATCCCGAAAAGCCCCAATTTATTGATAAAGTGACGTCGCGGTATTCCCAAACAATAGATCGCGCGATATTTCCATCCGACCTTAAATATGCCCCTGCGATGGATGTGAGCGTCACAAAACTTGGGCTAACTCTTTATGATGAAGGGAAAAACGTCTTATGCACCGGAGTCATTGAAGAGCCTGACGGGCTATTAGGATCTGAAAAAGCGGATTGCTCTGCTTCACCTTCCTACATTCGCTGTGCCGGTCCGGGGCGCGATGAAATATTTGAAGTGTCGTTCTGCGGTTTCCAATTCAAGGATCGGGAGTACCATATGCGAGCGGGTCTCAGGACCTATTCCTACGAAGAAGAAAATGGTGCGGAGCGATCTCCGTTGGATACGGCCTATTTGGATGCTCATTCGCAACCGCGACTTTCCCAGCGCGTTTTCTTTGATAACTCGGAGTTCGTTTTTAATTCCAAGAATACGCAAGCCGAACTCAAACTCGTATCCTTGGATCCCGTATCGGAAAAGGGTTGGATCCTCAAGAATCCGGATATTCTTTTCAAGGTCGTAGAGTCCGCATCCTCATGCTTGAAGGCCGGGGAATCATTTAAAGCCACGGATAAGGAAAACGTGTTCGCGCTATCATTTGAATATGACCCCCTGTGTCAAATGTGCGGAGTATTCGATGCCGTTGAAGTTTCCGTGCCCGGCATATTGGAGAAACCGAATACTATCCGGGCCCGCTTTTCTTGTTCCGCGGATAATCTAGTATTAACAAGTAAGAAATTAGATTTAGAAGACTCCACGTTGAATGCCGCTTTAAGAAATTACGTCGAATCGCATCCGTTGAGAACGCGATTGGCAGTTATTGACGATGTGGGGTCACTGCAATCCTTTGATCCTAACGCCAAAACGATGTTCGAGCGTGTTAACGATGAAACCACGCGAAACCGGCTCGTGGTGAATCGCGTTCGAAGAAAAGTAAATCCGATTCAAGTCGTATTATTGGGAGATGAGCGAGTTCTTCCCTTTGGCATCAAAACATACCAGACTTCAAGCGGAGGTTCCCTATCGTTTGAAACCGACGATGCGTATGGAATGATTCCAAACGACGTATTTCCAAAAATTCCGGTGGGACGAATCACGGGTTTTGATCCCCGCAACGGAGACGCCTCGGATCCCGCGACTCTCGCCATCATGTTGCAGCAAACCGCAGACGCCTTGACTCCTTTGAAGGAAAACCGCAAGCCTCTCGTGGTTGGCCCGGCGGAACACTTGGAGATCGTGGATCCGCGATATATCGATGTGAGGCTGGATGCGTTTGTGGAGGGTTTTAACAATCATATTGACCATTTTGATTTTGACCATTACGGGTGTTCCGCATATCCCGAATTATGCGTGTTTTCTCCTCCCTATTGCATTCATTCATATACCGGATCGTGTACGGATTCAAAATCCTATGTGAATCGGTTGGAGGGCAGCAGCTTCATTGCCCTTTTTCCGAGTCATTTGACGGATGTCGCTGTATTGGCGAAAGATACCTCAAAGAATCCGTATTTCATGCTGAGCTCGTTTTCCGACAAAGATTTTCCGAAGTTTGATCTTGAAAATCGGCCCATCGTTTTCATCGCTCGCCGGGATGATTCGCTTCTTGGCATCTCTTCAACATTAGGCCGGGGCGCAGCGGCGCTCATCAGTGAACGCAATGCTCAAGTCATCGAAGAAAATTACGGGTTAATCGGAATGATTTTTGCCGGTCTTCATGAAAAACAAAAAACGGGAACGTTAGGGGAAGCATTGTTGGTGCTTAAAAGAGAATTGATCTCGCCCGATATTCCGTCTAAAAATCTGAATCCCAATGTATACGTTTTCCCCTACGCGTTTCATTTAACGGGCGATCCATCCATTCCCTTATTTTTTGACGAACCCGTTGTCGAGGCGACTCCGACGCCTTCCCCGTCTCCAGCAATCGTCACGTCCCCGATCCCCGTGATTCCCGTAGACAATACTATTGTGACTGAAACCGCTTGGGGTGACCGATACTGGGTTTCATACAGGCTTTCTGCAGCTAAAAAAGCGGAACCTTGGACACGAGTCATTGAGCTGGGAGACACGGGAAAGCTATCCACAATATTTAAAACACCCATCTCAGCATACAATCATTTATCCCATCCGTTTACGTCAAGTGATTACGCGGAACCGCTTCTTGAAAAGTTGACTCTACGCATTTATGAAAAGGAAGGCGATACTCCTTTCGAGATCTCTACGCAGATCTGCGAGGACGTGTTGGATGATTCAACTCAATTGCAGGTTTATTCAAGTGTTGTGGATTGTGCGATGGCTCCTCCGTCCGTGCTATGTGCCGGCGAAGGCAAAATGGAAGGGGTTGAAGCACGTTTCTGCGGTATTGAAGAGAATTCTAAAGGCGAGTTCGAGGTTATTGTTCTCGTTTCTACGTATACGCCGGCAGTAGCGGGTGTCCAAGACTAACTCATAAGTTGATTGCATGAAATTATTGAAAAGAAAAGGAGTGAACCTGCTCGTGTGGGGAGCCATTGCGTTAGTGATTATTTTAGGCATTTGGTATTTGGGATTCAAAACAGCGGATACAACTCCTTCTCCTTCCTTTCCCACTCCCGATAACGAACCCGTTCCAACGGCTTCACCTCCATCTCTAACCGCGACTCCTGCTCCTTCCGGAGGCGAGTTATTCGATGAAGGAGAAGCTGTGGCGCCTGCTCCGGCTGGGGATGAAGACGAATTCGCATTACCGGAATGCGGGGACGCCATTTGCCAGGCGGACGAACGGTGCGATTTGTGTCCAGCGGATTGCGGTTGCGTGGGAAACGAGTTTTGTAGCGGTGAAGACGGGCTTTGCTACGAAAGCGAGGAATGAGCCCCCGTGCTTCAAGGGCTCATGATTTCGAGCGCTTTTAAATCCCTTTTCCCAATGATTTAGCCATGGACGTATCCGAGCTATTCCAACAACCAGCAGGAATGGCGTACTTCGATTCCGCAGCTACTTCGCTGACGTGTACGCCCGCTTTGGAGAAAATGCAGGAATACTATCGGGATTACCGGGCGAACATTCACCGCGGAGCGCATCGACTAACTCTAAAAGCATCGGATGAATACGAGTCCGTTTATGGAAAATTAGCGCACTTCTTTCAAGCGGACGCGCAGGAGTTTACTGCAGTACGCAATACGACGGAAGCCGTTAATGCCGTCGCTTTGGGGTTGGAATGGAGTAAAGGAGACGAAGTCATTGTCACGGATATTGAGCATCATTCGAATCTGTTGCCTTGGCTGCGCTTGAAAAAGCAGGGAGTCCTTGTTCGCATATTGGAGTCGGATGCGGAAGGCCGCTTGTCTCCTGAAAAGCTTGTGTCCGTGATCTCCAAGAAGACGCGTTTAGTGTCATTTACTGCTTGCAGTAACGTGTTGGGCGGGACGATTCCAATAACGGATTTGGCGAGCACGGCCAAGAAAGCCGGCGCGCTCGTTTTCGTGGATGCCGCTCAATACGTGGGCCATCATCCCGTTAGCTTGAAGCAATGGCCTGTTGATTTTCTCGCGTTTTCCGGTCACAAGAGCTTTGGCCCCACGGGAATCGGCGTTCTATTTCATCGAAAGAATGTCGATCTCTCGCCTTGGTTTGTCGGCGGTGGAACCGTTCGCGACGTATCCTTATCCGATTACAACTTATTGAAGCACCGGGAGCGCTTTGAAGCAGGAACGCCGCCCATAGCTGAATGGCTGGGGCTCGGGGCCGCGTTAGATGTCATTAACCAAATCGGTTATTCTGTTATTCAGTCTCACGATCAGAAATTGATTGCCGCGATGTTGCGCGTTTTTCAAGAGTCGCCGCATGTCACGTTGTTCGGTTCGAACCAAGCGGAGGAAAAAGCAGGAGCAATATTCCCGTTTTCCGTAAAAAATGTTCCGCACCATCAAGCGGCGGTCATGCTCGATCAATTGGGGTTTGCATGTCGTTCCGGACATCATTGCGCGATTCCCCTCACTAAAAAACTGGGCGTGCCGGGCACGGTGAGGGCTTCGTTGCACGTCTACAATACGGAAGAGCAAGTGACTCGTTTCGGGGAAGCTTTAAAGACGTTGGCGGCTTTGAGTTGAATCGCGCATGGTTCTTTGTTTCGTGGCATTGTTCGTGTTTGCCGTACTCGGCATATTCTCTGCGAAATATCGCGCGCTGGCCGGTGAGGCGTTTGACTGCGTCATCCGAACCGCTACCTTTCGTCCGTGCGAGAGCAAGTTGGATGAACGGTTGAAGGCCACGATTCTGGTTCACGTCATTACGTTTTCTCCTTCGATGGCCGGAAGTTTGAATAAACATTTCCGTTTCATCTCATTTTTCTTTACGGCACTCTTCTTTGCGAGCATGTTCTACACGGCTTACGCTTCCTACAATTACGCGGTTTACGGGCATTGCGATGGCCCGCAAGGCACTGGTTTCTGTCCGTTTGATTTGGTTTTTGGGGACAACACGCCGGATGAAGTCATTCCCATTATTCCGGGAGTCGGGCCCGTGCGCGGCTCAGGGGAAATTGTTTTAGTGGAAGTGGGTTGTTTCACTTGTCCGTATACGAAGCAAACGCAGCCGGCGCTCAAGGAATTCCTTTCCAGGCATCCGGAAATTTCCCTCGAATTCCGCGTGCTTCCGCTTCCGGCTCATGAAAATAGTCTGGATGCAGCGAAAGCCTCTTTCTGCGCATTGGAACAGAATAATTACTGGGCGTACCACGATGCGTTGTTTGAACTGAACGATCGTTCTCCTGAATCGTTAATTGCGGTGGCACGCAAAATGGGTATGGACGAATCCGCTTTCCGTTCGTGTATGGGTAATGAGCAAACCGCGCAACGCGTTCAATTAGATAAGGATGCAGCCACCACTGCAGGAGTCTATGGAACCCCGACTTTCTTCTTGAACGGCATCGTCATGGTGGGTCCGCAGACCTTGCAACAATTTGAGGACGCGCTCGCAGGAAACCCTTCGAATCAAAATGTTCCGCCGGGTTCGTGTCCTCCGCCGCCGTCGGTGAGCTGAAATCAAAACGCAATTGTTTTATCATTTTCCTTTCTTCCAAAAAATCGTTGGATTGAAGATAAGCGGAGGTGGGAGCCTGTGCACGGTATTTGCAAAGAAGTTGGAAACACGCCGTTGATGGAGCTTGAATCTCCGGAGGGAGCGCGCATTTTCGCGAAGCTGGAGTACTTGAATCCCAGTGGGAGCGTCAAGGACCGCATGGCCAAGCATATGGCGGATGCGGCAGAGGCCAACGATTTATTGGGTCGCAAGCGCATCGTGGAAGCCACGAGCGGGAACACCGGCATATCGTTTGCATGGCTATCCGCTGTGCGGGGTTACGAGTTTACTGCGGTCATGCCTGAAATGGCTACCGTGGAACGCCGTTCCATCATGAAACTGTACGGAGCGAATCTCATGCTGGTATCCGCTGTAGAAGGCTATTCCGGAGCCGTAGAGAAAGCGAAAGCGGTTTCCGAGGAATCCGGCGCATGGCTTCCTTCCCAATACGATAATGTGGAAAACATTCGCGCGCACGAGGAATGCACTGGGCCTGAAATCCTGAGACAACTCGAGGAACGAAAAGCCGGTGAGTTGTCCGCATTCGTCGCCGGTGCCGGTACCGGTGGCACGTTGATTGGAGTCGCGAGAGCTGTTCGGAAATCGTTTTCAGGCGTAAAAATCATTGGCGTGGAGCCTGAGGAAAGTCCTATGATTTCAGAAGGCAGGAAGGGTTCGCATGGAATCGGGGGCATCGGCATCGGTTTTGTGCCCGGTATCATTGCCGCAAACCGTTCCATGGTGAGTGCCTGGAAGAAGGTCTCGACTCCGCAGGCAATTGCGCATTCGAGGAAATTGGCCCATCAAGGTTTTGGAGCGGGCATCAGCGCGGGAGCGAATTACGCGGCGGCTTTACATACGGCTAAAGAGCTTGGTGAAGGAGTCGTTATTACGGTGCTTCCGGATTCTTCGGATCGATATTACAGCACGACTCTCTTTCCGTCCGCCGCAGATTGAACGGATTTGAAAACGCGTTTTTTAAATGATGGGGACGTAACCGTTTCGGGTTGTGCATCGTGCCGAAACCAGATTCTTCTAATCCGTTGGCCAGTATTCACCCGCGCCCCCTGAAATACTTGAGCGAGCATTTGGAAGGGCTCGTGAAAGGCCGGTTGTGGCTGAAAATCATTATCGCAATGGTTTTCGGCATCCTGGCCGGCTTCCTCATGAGGCCTTACTTCGGTTTCATTGATCCCGCCACGTCGTATGCGCTAGGGGAATGGATGGGTTTGCCCGGCAACGTGTTCTTGCGCGTCATTCAAATGATTGTTATTCCGCTTATTTTCGCATCCATTATTCGCGGGATTGCCGCGAGCGAGAGCATGCAGCAGCTGAAAAAAAAGGGCACGGTACTCGCCATTTACTTCATTTTGACGACCACGCTCGCCATTGTAATCGGTATCGCGTTAGCTTCGTGGTTGAATCCCGGACAGTTCGTCAGCCAGGAATTCGCTGCGGACGTGATCGGCACGGATTCGCTTGAAATCAATCAGAGCCGGATGGCGACTCCTTCGTTTAAAGAAATTCCGGGGTTGGTGGGCACGTTGCTCCCCACGAATCCGTTGGGGTCTGCCATTAATGGCGAAATGTTGCAGCTCGTCATATTTTCATTGATTTTCGGGATCGCTCTCGTGAACATGGACACGAAGCAGTCGCGACCGCTGCTTGAATTGTTGGGCTCGTTGCAGCAAGTATGCATGACGATCGTCAAGTGGGCGATGTTGTTGGCTCCGCTGGCCGTGTTCGGGCTCATGGCGCAATTGACTTCGCGTTTTGGGATTGAAACGTTAACGGGCTTGTCGGCGTACGTGGGCGTGGTATTGCTGGGACTTGTTTTGCTGCTCGTTTTCTATTTGGCGTTGGTGTGGATAGTTGCGGGCAAGAACCCGTGGGTGTTCATGGGAGCCATTCGAGATGCTCAACTTCTTGCGTTTTCCACGTCAAGCTCTGCGGTAGTCATGCCGCTATCCATGCGCACTGCCGAAGAGAAGTTAGGCGTGCGTCCGTCCATTTCGCATTTTATTATTCCGTTGGGCGCCACAGTCAACATGGACGGCACGGCATTATACCAAGGAGTCGCCGCTGTTTTTCTCGCGCAAGTATTCGGCCTGGATTTGGGGCTTAGCGCGTTGGCGTTCATTGTCGTTACCGTAGTCGTTGCCTCCATTGGCGCGCCAGCGACTCCTGGCATCGGAATCGCGATTCTTTCGTTGGTATTAGGTGGAGTCGGCATTCCCGCTGCCGGAATTGCCTTGATTTTTGGAGTGGACCGCATTCTGGACATGAGCCGTACCGCCATAAACGTTACCGGGGACTTAACGGCTTGTTTGGTGATGGACAAGTGGGTGGGCGGCGAGAAAACCGCTGAAGAGCAGTTGAAGGACGAGGCGAAGCGCGAAGAGCTGCGCAAGAAGACGAAAGCCGATGTGATCACCGTGAAAGCGCCAGCTCCTAAGGCATCCAGTTCGTTGAGCCCGTGACGAACTAACCGCAATTCTTATTTTCGGGTCTCTTTCATTTCTTCCAACGCTTCCAGAACATCCACTCGTTTTCGGAATGCGTCGAACGTGTATTTCGTTTTCCTCCGCCAATTGAAGCGGCTGTTCGTTGAAGGAACATTTTGTGGCCGGGTTTCGTTCCATACATCTTCCAGATTCAACACGACGAGCGCCGCTTTTGATTTACCTAAGAAAGCGTGTGCGGCGTTTCGAACGCTTGTGGTGTCCGTTGACGGCGTCCGAAGAAATCCGTTTCGTTGAAGATACCGTGAGAAAGCCGTTCGCGTCTTGTTTCTAAACTGTTTTTCGCGTTTTGCATCGTCTGGTCTCCAAACGCGTCGTTTGGTCATAACGGAAATGTCTTTTCCGCTCCAAAACGCTGAAAATAACGGCATGTCGTGTGTATTCAAACTGGCTACCGTATTGTGAGGTACGGGTGGTGGTCGCACCTCAGTAGCCAGCTCGTACTGGAGCACGTACATGGAGAGCAATCCGTGCCGTTGCATGGCTTTGTTGACCGTGGGAGGCACGGTTCCTAGATTTTCTCCTACGATGGTGGTGTGGTGCCGACGAGATTCGAGGCACAATACCGCGTACATTTCTTCCGCGTTGTAATGAACGTACGCGCCTTCGTCCGAGGTCGCATCCTTTGGAATCATCCAAAGACGGTGCAGTCCCATGATATGGTCAATGCGTAAAATATCGGCGTACGTCATGTGATGCGATAAGCAGTTATGGAAATAGTGATACCCTTGCTCCCTCAATCGGCGCGGATGTAGCGGAAAGAATCCCCAATCTTGGCCTCGTTTGAATACTGGGTCCGGAGGAGCACCTACCCGCGCTTCCGGTACAAATGACTGGGGGTACGCCGACACGTCAAATCCTTGCGGATGGACTCCGAGAGGAAAATCGAGATACAATTGCACTCCTTGGCAACGGGCTTTCTCAGAAAGCATTCGGATTTGTTGGTCAGCTGCGAATTGGGCATAGGCAAACATTTTGATGACTTGACTCATCTTCCTTTGATTCCTTTTTTTCATCATCTTCTGCGCTCGGAATAACGCATACGCTTGCACGGTAGGGTGATTTCTCTGAAAACGCTGAAATGCCGTATAGTTTTTACCGCTTCCGGGTTTCATGGCCAGCGCCTCTGTTTCAAGGGCCTTTTTCCGTTTTTTCCAGAGAGCGGCATAGTTGAGGAAATCGTGTTCTGAAGGATTCGCTGTCGATGAACGGGTATCTGGTTTTGGAGAGCCAATCCATAATTCGTTCCAGGCGAGTCGGCTGACCGGAGAATACGGACTCACATCCCCTTCATTTTCTAAGAACAAGGGAAGCCAAGGAAGTGTTGCCACGACGCCCCCTTTCATTTCTTTTATCCAGCCAACGAACGCGCTCCATGCGGTATACGCGGGGTACGGGTTCTTCACGGAGTGAAATGCATGAAGGGGTAAAAACACGCCCCATGTTTTTCTTTGATGAGGAGCAGCTGCTTTACGAGGTGCGGTTATGACGTAGGCACTCGCTTTTTTCTTTTTAATTCGCATATGTAATTGGTGGTACCCCCATGGCAGCTTCGTTGGAATTCGGATGTCCTTTAACAAAAATGCGTGTCCGTTTGGTCCCCATCGTTGTTTCGTACGCGCGTTTTTCATTCGAGCGACTCCCCGACGTATTTCTCCGTTTTCTAATTGTAGCAAGTACGAATAGGTTGCTTTCGATTCGCTTTCGGGAATACGAATTGGTACGTGAAGCGTTTCCTTGTCCCAGTTAATGATTACGGGGTCCAGCGTTCGCCGCCATTTCAATAATTGTTCTTTTTTAAGCCAGGATGCTGCCTCTTCTTTTTTATGGATGGGGCAACCCAACGCATTCAGAAGGGCCAGAATGGTTCGTTCAGGAGGCCGCCTTTTTTTTCCGGAGGCGTCTTGGTACTGCGTTTGGATTCCATACTGCCGTGCCAGCGTATTAAGCGCAAGATGATTCATATGGTTTTCACGGGAACCAACAGGGATACGGGAAACCGTTGCATGAGATCTGCGCATGCGATCGTTGGTTGCCCGCGTCTTTGAGTAGCAATAATGATTTCGTTTGTAAAAATATTTCTCCACGTGTTGGGTGCGTTCGACGGCAGTAGCACGTGCGTGTTTTCCCAAGCTCGTTTTCCAAATGGTATTCGTTGATTCTTGCATAGCGTCGCAACAAGTCGAGGAACAACGACCATGACTGCATCATTCTGATGTTGACGAAGATATCCGAACGCGTGATGTTTTTTCGGGCCTTGGAAGTAGAGTGGACTATACGTTCCTTTTTCAAACAGGACGCGGTGTTGCTTTCGCAGTTGAAGGCTCGAGCGCACGACGAATAGTTTAATACGTCCATCCGAACGGTGTTTCAGCCATTGTCGTATACTGGATGGAGTAGCGGTTCTCGGAAGTCGTTTCATTTTTTTCTGCAGGGATGCATACGAAACGGGTGTTCGGTTGTCTGGATCCGTTAAGGAGTAATTCCAGCTTTCGCTTCCTTGGTATATATCCGGAACGCCTGGAAACGTGATTTTGATGAGGGTTTGAGAAAGAGAGTTCCATATGCCAAACTCTGCTACGCGGTCTTTAAACACGCGGAATGAGTGAAGAAACGCTTGGTTTCTTCGAGGATGCATTACGCGGTCAATGAACTGCTGGGTTGCTTCTTCGTATGCTTGTGATGGAGCCGTCCAACTGGAATGCTCCTTGGCTTCCCTCAACGCTTTCGTCATGTGCTCTTTAAGTCGATCGCGAAACAACCCAGTAGGTTTTCCGAACGGTTGGGCTCCCAGCAACGTTTGATAAAAATAATATTCTTCATTGGGGGTAGGAATGGCGCTTCCGTTTTTTTTTTGCTTCCAATGCGCGTTGAGGTGAGCCCATTTACGGAGATGCGATTTCCATTCGTCCGGAATTTCAGACAACACGTTCAACCGTGCCCGCGCATCTTCCCCTCGCTTCGTATCGTGCGTACTGGATGCGTTGAGCGACAACGGGTTCGATTGTTGGCGCTGAACCCCGAATGCGTGCATGGATTCCGGGCTTATTCCGAATCGAGCGGGGTTTCCGCCGACTTCATTGAGGGACAGCAGGCGGTTGTACCGGAACATGAACGTGTCCTCGAAACCTTTTGCCATGACTGCGCCCGTGTATTGTTGGAAGCGTGTCACGAATGCTCGGGAAGGGGAACGATTACCCGCGGTCTCGAAAGACTGTTGAAGCAGTCGGAATAGGCGTTGTTGTTTTTTTGACTTGGATGCTACGGCGCGAAAAACGTCTTGCATCGTTTGTTGGTCTTTAACGTTCCAATGTTTTTTTTCAAAATAGGTGCGGTATACGGGAAATGCCGCCATAAGTCGACACAACGCTTTCGCCACTTCTTCCACGGATTGGTCACTTCGGGGTTTCTTCGAAGTTGCGAGCGCCATGCGGGCCAGATTCTTTGCATCCCCAAAAAACAAGTTGCGGGCTACTTGAAGTCGGGTGTGGAAGGCGCGTTGTTCGGGAGATCCGTGTACTCCCGTAAACGCGGTATATATTTCATTAAATGCCGGCTCCTTTTTTTTATCCACGAATAATCCGTTCACGTTATAGAGAAACTCGTACCCCGTTGTTCCTTGGATGGGCCAATCATTAAGCACTTCATTTTCTGCCAATATTTTTTCAATGATGATGTAGTCGCGCACGGTTTTCCGAAGCCTGGCTAGATACCCGCGGGGGTCCTTCAATCCGTCGACGTGGTCGACTCGAAAACCGATGATTCCTTTCCATCGCGACATACGGCGTATGAGTCGATGCGTGGCTTTGAAGACGCGGGGATGTTCTACGGAGATGGCTATGAGGCCATTGATGTCGAAGAATCTACGGTAATTGGTTTCGTGTGCCGTGGTTCTCCAGTCCGTGAGGCGATAGTGCTGCTGTTCCATCCACTCTTCCAATACTTTTCGATCTGGAGCGTGCCCGCGAAACGATGCTTGCACTCTGCCATGACTATTTCGAGGCAGCGCGATCGGGAAAAGGGTATCAAAATATCGGACGCGCCACCCGTTTTTCCATTCAATTATCAGTTCGCTGTCCCGAAGACATTGCGAATACGGTTTGCCGAGAAACGGCGCCAGCACCCTTCCTTTCAATGCAGGGGAAGGGTGGTTCCAATCCACGTCGAAAAAAAAGCGGTACCGCGATCCTTTTCCTTTAAGTAGTACATCCATCAACCACGCATTATCCCGATCGTATGC
This sequence comes from Microcaldota archaeon, assembly GCA_018819225.1. Lineage (GTDB taxonomy): Archaea > Micrarchaeota > Micrarchaeia > Norongarragalinales > SBBD01 > JAHJQN01. Next base: position 32,362 of record JAHJQN010000003.1, on the reverse strand, counting down.
CATGTGGTTGGGCACGATGTCTTGCAGCCAGTTCATTTTTTTCCTCCGAACGGCTTTCAGTAATCGTTGGAAACCCTGCGTTCCTCCGAGCTCGTTCCGGATTTGCCGAACGTTAACGATATCATATCCGTGCATGCTTTTTTTACGGGCTTGGAAGATCGGGCTGGCGTAAATGGTGCTGACTCCCAGCGAATCCAGGTATGGGATGATTTTCGCCGCGTCACGAAATGCGAATTCCGGGTTGAATTGCAATCGGTATGTAGCCACGGGTGCGTGCATCAGAACTTGACCCCTACTTGGCGGCTCAGTTGAGCGAACGCGTTCGCCCATTGTTGGGCGTGAACGCCTCCTTTTTTCGACGCCTTCTCTTTTGGTTCAAAATATTTTTTTCCAATGATAAATACTTGGTTTTGCAGTTCTCGCCAATCGGGTTCGATGGGCAGGTGAGCGTAGAGCACGGAAAGGCGCAACAGCGTCTCGATCCGGCTGACCTGGAGGGGGTCTTCGGCCCAACGCGCTGTTTCGTTGTTGAGGCGGGCTTCGGCTTCCATTCGGACCGGTTGCCAGTCCGTCAAGATGGAAAAACGGTTGATCTCCAAAGCGGTTTTTTCCAGCGCATTCCAGTCGAGATCAGGTGCTTTAAGTCCTTGAATCAATTCGTTCTGGAACACTTCTTCCGCCGCAATTTGAAGGGGGCCGAGCCGGTGAATCCCCAAGTCATTCACGTACCGTATGAGCGTATAATGATCCTCGAAAATTTTTTTATAGAGCACCAACGCGTTCTTTACGGATGAATCGAGAATATAGTCGATGGTTTTGCGCTGCTCGTCCCGGAAAAGGTCTCTCAAGGAGTACCGTCCGGCTTCAAAGTGTTTTTCGATGAGGTGAGCAAGCTGGGGTACTTCCGCTTTCTCGAATTGCTCGCGCAATTCCTGTTTGAGCTGTGTAAAGTCTTTTTCATTTCGATAAGGCCGCACGCCTCCAAACAAGTTGTGGTCTCCCAGCCACAAGACCCCGTAACTGACGTGTTGCGTTTCCCTTGTGATGCGGGAGGAAATGCGTAACTGCCCGACGGAAAGCCGGTGTTTCCCAGACTCCGTTATTTCGTTGGCTTTTTCTTCTACTTGATAACAGTACATGTTGAATGCGCGATTCCGCGTGTTGTCGAAAATGCTTGAGAGGGCGAAATGGGCCGCTACTTTGACGAGGTCCAGGGAAGCGGGTTTTACGAATCGGTGGAACACGTTGGCTCCATGCCCGACTTCGGATACATTACTTGGCGCTTTTTCCAGCAACCGGACGAATGTGCTTTCCAGGTCTTCTCCGGATACCTCTTGGGCCAGTTGGGACGCCCGCGCGGCGTATTGAATGACTTGAACGGTTTCAATGCCCGATATTTCATCGAAGAACCATCCGCAGCTCGTGTACATGAGCATGCCGTGGCGCGACATTTCCAGTAGCTTCAGGAGCCTCTGTTTTTCGTCGTCTGAAAGCGGGCGGATCCCGTGCGCCGTAAAGAAGGCTTCGACGTTTTCCGCGGAGCGGTCGAGTACTACCGAGATATAATCGTCTCGCGTTTGCCACGGATCTTTGACGTATGCAGCCGCTTCCCTTTCGTAGATGCCCATTAGGTGGGTTCGCAGCCAGTCCAACGCATTTCGTAAGGGTTCGCGCCAGCGTTGATGCCAGCCCGGTCTGCTGCCGCTGTTGCATCCGCAGTCTTTCCACCATCGGTCCACGCCGTGCGCGCAGCTCCAAGCGCTTCGTTCCGCGATAGTGACTTCGTGTTCAGGAGGATAACGCTCCAGAAATTCCGCATAGATCGTTATCTTGGCGAGTTCGCGGCTCTCCAAGTAATGCAATCCATATCCTAAGGCCATTTCGCCTTTCTTTTGGTGGTGGCCGTACGTTTCCCCGTCCGTTGCCACGTGCACCAACTGCGGCTTGTCCTTGGGTGAAAACCCTTCGAGAATCCGATGCGCGAATCGTTCCCCGTTCTTCAATAAGCCCCCGAACGCGATGTCTTGTGAAATGGGTTTGTCGTAAAAAAAGAGGGTGATGGTTTTTCCTGACGGTAGGTGGCATAGGTATGGGTACTGCGGGGCAATGCGGCTATCGGATACGTCGACCCATCGTCGTCCGTTGATGCGCCGCACTTTTTTGGCTTGCCGGGGATCCAATACCGTGAACCGTATTCCGTGTTGCGCAAGGACCTCAAGCGTTTCGGTGTCCACCGCGGTTTCGGGAAGCCACATGCCTTCGGGGTCTCGGCGAAAACGCTTCTTGAAATCTTGGATTCCCCAGCGCACTTGCGTGATTTTGTCTCGCGGGTGCGCGAGTGGCATGATCATGTGGTTGTATACCTGCGCCATGGCGGCTCCATGCCCGCTGAATTTTTTCATGCTGTTTTCGTCCGCTTCAATGATCGCTGCGTACGTATTTGGTTTATGCCGTTCCATCCAGGATAATAACGTGGGCCCGACATTGAAGCTGATCGTCGAAAAATTGTTGATCAAGTCGGTGATCAACCCGTGCTCGTCGATGACTCGGGCCGTGAGGTTGGGTTTGTAACATTCTTCCGTGATGCGGTCATTCCAATCGTGGAACGGATAAGCGGCTTCCTGTATTTCCACTTCCTCCAGCCACGGATTTTCGCGCGGGGGCTGATAGAAGTGTCCGTGTATGCAAACGTGTTGGTTCATTCGTTGTTCACCTTTTCCAATAGGATCGAATGCATGTTCTTTAAGCGTATGGCCTTGTCGGGAGCTAGCGGGTTTGCTTTCCTTTGATTATTTTCGGAGTCCCAGACCCTTTGCCATCGTTCGCCCCGGAACGGTAAATGAATGGTTATGGGCGGGCGCCCGAAGTGAAAAATCGCTAGTACCTGAGACCGGTATCCCTTGCGACTCAGGTACAACACCTTGTTTTTTTTGTCCGCCCACGCATGGGTATACCGGCGTTTGGGATCCGATAGCGCCGGAATGGTTTTTCTGAGGGAAGAGAGCGTTTGATACGCTTCCCTTAAATGACGCGCCTTTCCCGTGAATGGTTTGGTTTCACTGAGTATTGAACGAAGGAAGGTTTTAGGATCTTGTGGATCCGCCAAGCGGTCTTTCCATCGAAAGGCTGAAAATTCTTTCTTACGGCCGCTGCGAACCGCCTGAATCAAACGGGCATCCGAATGGCTGATAAAATACTGGAACGGATGTCGTTCGCCATACTCTTCTCCCATAAACAACATGGGCGTGTATGGCGAAAAAAACAATAGGCTGGCCGCGACCTTCAGTACTGGAAATGAAACCAGGGACGACAAGCGTTCTCCGAGAGCCCGATTGCCGACTTCGTCATGGCTTTGGATAAATGAAACAAAGTGCCGAGGTGACATATCATGGGTCGCATTGCCGTGATGGCGCTTTCGGTACCGCGAGTATTGGCCCGAATAAACGAATCCTTCATTCAGGCACTTGACGAGGGAGTCCAGTCCCTTAAAATCCTCGTAGTAGCCCTGCGTTTCATGCGTGAGGAGTCCATGGATGCTGTGATGAAAATCATTCAGCCACTGCTCATTGATTCCATACCCTTTTTGGGTCCATGGGCGCACGACTTTCGAATCATTCAAATCGCTTTCGGCGATGAGTATGCGTTGGCGGCCGCTTTTTTTCTCATACCGCGTTACTTCTTCTGCGAGTTCCTTGAGCACGTGTTTTCGGCTCCGGTCGAAAATCGCGTGAATGGCATCCAACCGCAGTCCATCCATTCGATAATGCGCCATCCAATGCAAGGCATTCTGAATGAAATACGCGCGTACGGGTTGAGCGTTTTTTCCGTCGAAGTCGATGGCCTTTCCCCACGGCGTGGAATAACGTTCCGTAAAGTAGGGTCCGAAATCCGCGAAATAATTGCCTTCCGGACCCAAATGGTTGTACACCACGTCTAATAGGACGGCGATGTTTTCTTGATGGGCCGCGTTGACGAGCCTTTTCAATCCATGTGGTCCTCCGTACGAATGCTGAACCGCGTAAGGGTATACGCCATCGTACCCCCAATTGCGGGTTCCTGGAAACGGGGATACGGGCATGAGCTCCAAAGCAGTAATGCCGAGTTCCTTGAGTTCGCGTAATCTGCGGATCACGCCATCGAAGGTTCCTTTTCGAGTAAACGTGCCCACATGCAGTTCGTATATTATGAGGGACGCGGGATTCGGACCTCGCCAATGATCGTCATCCCATTCGAACACGTTATGGTCAACGAGTTCCGATGATTGGTGAACGCCTTCCGGCTGGAAATGCGATGCGGGATCCGGGCGGTCCAATGTTTCATCCAACAAAAAGGAATAGCGCGTTCCCATTCGCGCTCCGGACAAGGTAGTACTCCAAATGCCGTTGTATTCCCGTTTCATGGATTGCACGTCGTCCTTAACGCGCACCGCCACATGGTTTCGATGGGGCGCCCATACATTGAAACGCGCTTCGTCGTTATTCAACAGGGGTCCGTGAAGCATTCGATTCATTCCCCGCATTTCAAGAATATGGCGCCCAGCGGCGGAAGTGTCAAACTCAGGACAATGCCTTTTTGCGCGTGCTCTCGTGTTTTAACCTGCCCCAAATTGCCTTGACCGCTCCCGCCATAATCAGCGGAATCCGTATTCAGTATTTCTTTCCAGACTCCTTTTCGTTTAACATGAATGGGGTACGCGGTGCGAGGCACCGGCGTGAAGTTCAGTACCACCAATACATCTTCCTTCGCGTCATGCGTTTTCCTCAGAAAACTGACCACTCCGGCTTGGCGGTCCCACCATTCGACCCATTCGAATCCGTCGGGTTCGAAATCCCTTTCATGAAGGGATGGTTCGTTGCGGTAGGCGCGCGCCAAATCTTGGGTGAGTCGTCGAATGCCCTGGTGAGGAGACTGCTCCAATAGATTCCAGTCCAGTTTTTTTTCATGCGACCACTCCGTCCATTGCCCGAACTCGCCTCCCATGAACAACAGTTTTTTTCCGGGGTGCGCAAAAAAATAGGCGAGTAACAAACGCATGTTAGCCAATTTTTGCCATTCGTCTTTGGGCATCTTGTTCAACAGAGATCCTTTTCCGTACACGACTTCATCGTGGGATAACGGGAGAATAAAGTTTTCAGAGAATGCGTACAAGATGCTAAACGTGAGTTGGTCGTGATGGAATGGACGAAACACCGGGTCTTTGGAAAAATAGGTTAGCGTATCGTGCATCCAACCCATGTTCCATTTCATGCCGAACCCCAGTCCGCCTGCGTACGTGGGCCGCGATACCATGGGCCAAGCGGTCGACTCTTCCGCCGTCATCTGGACGTCCGGAAATTCTCGGTAGACCGTTTCATTCATTTTTTTTAAGAAGTCGATGGCTTCCAAATTTTCTCTTCCTCCTCGCACGTTCGGCGTCCATTCCCCGGGCTTACGCGAGTAATCCAAATAGAGCATGGACGCGACCGCGTCCACGCGCAGCCCATCGGCATGGTATCGGTCGAGCCAGAAACAGGCGTTGCTCGTCAAATACGAGCATACCTCTTTTTTCGTGAAATCAAAGGTATAACTGTTCCAGTCCGGCTGAATGCGGCGGCGCGCGTCATCCGGTTCGAACAAATGCGTGCCGTCGAAAAATGCGAGGCCGTGTTCGTCGGACGGAAAATGCGAGGGCACCCAATCCAGAAACACGCCGATATTCTTCTGGTGCAAGTAATCGATGAAATACTTCAAGTCTTCAGGCCGCCCGTACCGGCCAGTCGGCGCATAGAATCCCGTGGTTTGATACCCCCAGGATCCGTAGAACGGGTGTTCCATGATCGGCAGTAATTCGATGTGCGTAAACCCCAAATCGTTTACGTAATCTGCCACCAACGGTGCCAGCACTTGGTACTCCACGCGGCCGCCTTCCCCGCTTTTCCATGAACCCATATGCATCTCGTAAATGGATAGGGGCGCGTCATGCGCATTTCGTTTCCGGCGTTGGCTCATCCACGCGCGGTCCTTCCATTCGTATGAATCGGAATGAACGATGGATGCAGTCGCCGGAGGCGTCTCCCATTGAAACGCGAAGGGATCGCCTTTATCGGTCCGGTAACCGCCTACGCGCGACTCAATGAAATACTTGTACCGCGCTCCCCTTGGGACTCCGGGAAGGAAGCCGCCCCACGTGCCCTCGTCGCCTGCGATCAGCGGGTGAGCTTGTTTGTTCCAATCATTGAAATCACCGATGATGGAAACTTTTTTTGCGTGCGGGGCCCAAACCCCGAAACTCGTGCCGGACGTGCCGTCCACTTCCATGATGTGGGCCCCGAATTTTTCATACAAACGACTGTGCGTTCCTTCCTTGAAGAGATAGGCATCCATTTCACTAAGTCGCCGGTACTCCCACACTTCCGATGCCACGCTACTTGCGTTCCTCTTTTTTTTCTGCGGATTCATATGGTTTTCCTAGAATGGCTTGAATGCCGCGCACGGGAACGAGCACCCATTCCGGTCGGTTGTTCAACTCGTACCCCAACTCGTAAATCGCTTTTTCCAACAGGAACGAGTCCAACAGCAATCGGTAGGTATTCTTGTCCTTGGGAACGATGTCGGTGCGCGCAACGGTTTTTTCGTACGATTCCAAAAACGCTTGCTTGACGCTTTGGAACCATTGCTCCGTCCATTGTTCTGCAAACGCACGGTCCTCCATCTTCAAAGACAGGTTCGATTGCAGCATGGAATACGCCACATAATGAAACGACCGAATCATTCCCGCGACATCCCGCAACGGGGAACGTTTTAAACGTCGCTCACCGAGCGGCCGTGCCGGCTCGCCTTCGAAGTCGATGATCACGTAGTCGTTTCCGGTAAACAGGACTTGACCCAAATGGTAGTCTCCGTGGATGCGCGTCTTCAACGCCACAAACTTCTTGCCCCGAATGGCTTCGAATCGGCGCAGCACTTCCTGCTGGTTTTCAAGGACCCATTTCAGTTCCTTCGCGGTTTTTTCATCTTGGGGGGACGCCGTATTGACGAGTTCGAACACGCGGTCGGCGTACGTAATCATGGATTGGGAAATGGATAGGGAATCCCAGTGCCCGAAGGGTTCGGGGGCGAGATCCGCGTCCTCCCCGTCGCTGGTAAGCGCCAGGTGGAATTGTCCGGTGCGTTCGCCCAACAATTTCACTTGTTCGAGGAAAACCGGGCCCACTAACGTCTTGATGTCTCCGCTCAATTTGTTGTCGGATGAAGGCGCGTGCTGTTCTTTTTGTTCCATCTGCGTTTTTTGGGGGAGCACGCGGTCCATGAAGTGATTGAACTCGTCGGAAAACAATTTCCAGGCCGATCCCTGGTTTTTGATGAATGGTTGCAGGACGGCTACGGTAGCGTCCTCCAAGTTGCGCTCGCGGTATACGATGCCTCCCAGCAAGGCGGGCGAATAGGCGAAACGGTTTTTCGTGAGCCACCGCGTGATCTCGAGTTCCGGATTTGGTCCGTGGGACGTTTTTCGGATGAACTTGATGATGAGTTTGTTCCCATAAACCACGGAGGTGTTGCTTTGGTCCGCGGATAAAACGGAGGGCTGGAGCTCGGGAGAAAGGGCATCCAATGATTTAAGCGACATCGGGGAAAAGCCGTCCATTCTTCCTCTGGATCCCAATCCGATTTCCCCCCGATTTTTCGAAACCAGTTTCAAGAGTTCCCGGCAGAACGCTTCGTCGTATAACGCATCAAACAAGATGCCTTCCTCTTTCCCGGCTTTGATGTGCGCGATCACGGATTCGGGGTGTTGTTCTCCCAAGGCTTTCGCTTTTTCTTCTCGGGCGAATGCCGCTGGAAGCAGATAGGTTTCGGGTGCTCCTTCCACGTAATTCACGTCGAGCACGAGGATGCCTTGAATGCCTTTCTTGATCTTTCCTATGGGAATGGCTTCTCGCACGTCCACGTAATCGATTTTTCTTCCTTTTCCGCCGAACCATCGGCACTTCTTCAGGAAATCCCGAAGCACGTTTTCCTCCAGTTTTTGTTTCAACGCGCCGCGCGTCGGCTTCCACAAGCTTTGTTCGGTGGGTAATACGATTTTTTTTGCGGGAGTCGAAGTGGATTTCACGTCCGGATTCTCGAGCACGAAGAGATAGTATCCGAAGGGACCGAACGTGAGCGGGTAGGGTGTTTTTTCAATGGCCGGGAATTCGATGCTTCCGAATGCTTCGCGGGGAATGCCTTGAACGTATGGGGACAAGTCCAATGACGCGGTTTGCGGTTGTCGGGACAAGTTGACGGTCACCAGCAGGCGTTCGCCATCGATTTCTCGGACGAATGCCAGAATTTTGGGGTTGACGTTCTGCAAGAAACGGAGGCTTCCTCTCCCGAACGCCTTGAACCGCTTGCGAATGGAAATCATTTTCTTCATCCACCACAACAGGTTTTGGTGGTGCGACTGGTTGGAGACGTTGATGGTCTGGTAATGGTATTCGGGGTCGATGATGGGCGGCAAATACACTTGTTGCGGATTGGCTTTTGAAAATCCTGCGTTCGTGTCCGCATTCCATTGCATGGGCGTCCGCACGCCATCGCGATCCCCCAGGAAATAGTTGTCGCCCATCCCGATTTCGTCACCGTAGTAGATGACGGGCGTTCCAGGCAGCGTAAACAACAATACGTTCATGAGCTCGATTTTCCGGCGGTCATTTTCCAGTAATGGCGCGAGCCGTCGGCGAATGCCTAGATTGATGCGGGCCTTGCGGTCTTTGGCGTACATGCTGTACATGTAATCGCGTTCTTCGTCCGTAACCATTTCGAGCGTGAGTTCATCGTGGTTGCGCAAAAAGACGGCCCACTGGCACGTATCGGGAATGATAGGGGTATGACGAATGATTTCCATTAGCGGAAACCGGTCTTCCATCTGCACGGACATGAACATGCGCGTCATCAGCGGAAAGTGGAAGGCCATGTGGCACTCGTCGCCTTTACCGAAATAGTTGACGGCATCCGTGGGCCATTGGTTGGCTTCGGCCAGCAGCATGCGGTTCGGGAACTTTTTATCGATGCGCGCTCTCAGCTTTTTTAGGAACGCATGCGTTTCCGGAAGGTTTTCGCAATTCGTGTCTTCGCGCTCGAAAAGATAGGGTACGGCGTCCAATCGCATGCCGTCCACGCCCAGTTTGAACCAAAAGTCCACGACATTGAAAATGGCTTTTTCCACGAGAGGCGAATTGAAGTTCAGGTCCGGTTGCATGGAATAAAACCGGTGCCAATAATACGATTTCGCTACCGGATCCCACGCCCAATTCGATGATTCGAAGTCCTTGAAGATGATGCGCGCGTCCTTATACTTGTCCGGCGAATCATTCCACACGTAAAAATTGCGCCATTCCGAATCCTTGGGCGCGCGCCGCGATTTCTTGAACCACGGGTGTTCGACCGATGTATGGTTGAGCACGAGTTCCGTGATGACACGAATTCCTTTTCGATGGGCTTCGCGTAGCAATACCTTGAAGTCGCGTACGGATCCGAATGTCGGGTGCACGCCCGAGTAATCGGCAATATCGTATCCGTCGTCTTTCATGGGCGAGGGATAAAACGGCAATAGCCAGAGGGCGGTGACACCCAAATCGCGCAGGTAATCGAGTTTTTCAATCAATCCTTTAAAGTCGCCGATTCCGTCACCATCGCTGTCGAAAAACGTTTTCACGTGCACCTCGTAGATCACGGCATCCTTGAACCAAAGCGGATCGTTTTCCAACGTTGAATCGTTAGCCACTATTCAGACACCTCACGAAATATAGTAATCAAATGACGTTTCGCCTTTAATATCCTGTTTTAATGCAGTGGACGTTGCTTGGTTTTCTTTCATTGAATGGTCGCGTTCTAGGGTTTTTCGCAACGCCGCCCTTTTTTCCTCGGGGATGCGCCGCACCCTCAAGCCCCCCCGAATCCTCAAAACCTGTGCCGGGGTTTCGGGCGTCAACGAGATGAACGCGCTTCGCCCGTCCCACACCACGCTTCGTTGATGGATCAGTTCGTCTACGGCCATCCGTTCTCCTTCTCCGGGCTTCGCCCATTCCGGCAACTCCATCCAACCGCTCTGCGGGTTGACGGGATCTAACGAGATGGCGATCAATAACGCGTTCGATCCGTCCGTCTCTTGTTTTTCGAACGTCAGGATGTGGTCGTTGTTTATTGCTAACATGCGCGCATTGAACGTTTCCTGAAGCGCTTTGTTTTCAACGCGTATCCGATTGATGCGCTCCATGTATTCCCGTATGCCGCTTTCGGGGCCCCAATCCCATTTCTTTATCTCGTACTTTTCCGAGTCCTGATACTCCTCTTTTTCCGGAAGCGCCAAATGTTCTTCCAGTTCGAATGCGGGTCCGTAAACCCCGTAGTTCGATGAAAGGGTGGCGGCCAACGCCAAACGAATCTTGAACGCGGGCTTCCCTCCTTTTTGCAGAATGGGGGCCAAAATGTCCGGCGTGTTCGGCCAGAAGTGGGGGCGGAAGTAATCGCATTCAGGCCGGCGCATCAATTCCTTCACGTACTCCGTGAGCTCCCATTTCGTGTTCCTCCACGAAAAGTAGGTATACGATTGCGTGAAACCGGCTTTGGCGAGACGATGCATGACTTTCGGTCGCGTGAATGCTTCTGCCAGAAAAATGGTTTCAGGATGCGTTTTCTTGATGGTGCGGATCAACCATTCCCAAAACGGAAAAGGCTTGGTGTGCGGGTTGTCAACTCGGAAAATACGCACTCCTTTTTCAATCCAAAATAGAACGATGTTCTTGAGCTCTTCCCATAACGCCTTCCAGTCTTCGGAATCAAAGTCAAACGGCACGATGTCCTCATACTTCTTCGGCGGGTTTTCCGCGTGATGGATGCTTCCATCCGGCCTCCACTTGAACCACTTCGGGTGCTGCTTGATATACGGATGATCCGCGGAGCACTGGAACGCCATATCTAGGGCCACTTCAATGCCTTGCTCTCTCGCTTTTCTCACAAGGGAATCGAAATCCTTAAGTGTTCCCAACTGGGGGTGTATGGCGGTATGGCCTCCGAGATGCGAGCCAATGGCCCACGGACTGCCGGGTTCGCCGGGTTCGCAAGGCAGCGTATTGTTCTTTCCTTTGCGATTCGTTTCGCCGATGGGGTGGATGGGTGGAAGGTATAGCACGTTGAAATGCATGTGCTTGAGCAGGGGAAGCCGTTTTTCAACATCCTTGAACGTTCCATGCGTTCCGTCGTCCGACGTGGAACGCGGGAACAACTCGTACCAAGTACTGAATTCAGCTTCCTTTGATTCAACCCATAGTTCGATGACTGGAGACTGGGTTACGCGTTTCCTCGAATAAGCACTCATATTTTTCGCTAACGCGTCCGATAGCGCAAGAGTTACGGCCTTCCCCCCATTTTCTTTCCGGATTTGTTTGGCCCAGCTTCTAAGTTGTCTCTGAACTACTCCTTCCACTGCGTTCATAGCCTCTTCAATCATCAGTATGCCTACGTTTATTTCTATGACTACATCTTGTTTCAACGTCCACTTCTTCCCAAGCAACTTTTGCCATGAACGAAATTCATCCTCCCATGCGTTTACGGCATATTCGTATGCCCCTATCTCCTCAGGAGTAAATACTCCTTTCCAGCGGTCGTTTTCCACGATTTCCATTCGCTCCTCTTTCCATTCCTTATCTCCTTTCCTTCGGTGCAGAAGAACCGCTTGAAGAACGGTATGGCCATGTGAGAACACATCGGCTTCAACGCGAAACGCTTTTCCGATGACGCTTTTTGCCGGAAATCGTCCTTCATCCATTCCGGGGGAAACGTTTTCTATGACGCAGGGAACGGGTAGCTTTGGCGTTGATTCCTTATGTTCTTTTAAAGGAGTCTTTAGTTCTTGCGCTCTTGGCTTGGTTTCGGGAGTTATCTGAACAGGTATGTTGACTTCTTGCTTTATGTTCGTGCTTGTTCTCCCTTGCGAGAGTTGAGTCGTGAGCTCTTTGATTTTTTTTCCAGAAGGCAGCGTTTTACCCAAATAGCGCCTGACCTTCTTCACTTTTGTAGGAGAAACGCGAATGGATTGGGCTAGGTAGTAGTAAGTGATTCCCCCGTGTTTTTGTTTTTCGATGAAAGCCATTTGTCCTGTTCCTTTCAATTCTCACTTGTAGTCATATGTGCTAATTTCATATTATGACTACACTTTGCTCCTTTTTAAACATTGTGGTCATACGTTTCCATATGTAGTCATATTTCTGTGTTTTCTTCTAAGGCAATAGAACATGGATGGTTTCCCTATTTTGTTTATTTCCTTTTCCCGCTGCTGGAATTGCCTTGATTTTTGGAGTGGACCGCATTCTGGACATGAGCCGTACCGCCATAAACGTTACCGGGGACTTAACGGCTTGTTTGGTGATGGACAAGTGGGTGGGCGGCGAGAAGACAGCTGAACAGCAATTGCGCGACGAGGCGAAGCGCGAAGAACTGCGCAAGAAGACGAAAGCCGATGTGATCACCGTGAAAGCGCTGGCATTGAAACCCGTGAATACGAACGCGGATCACTGAAAAAAATAGTAGTCTCTTGTAGTATGCGCGTATTCTTCTAGGGGTTCAGCCCGTTGGAGACGTCATGTACGGTGCGAACGCCCACGGGTAATTATTCAGGAGAACGCCGAGCACGAGGATTGGCACCACCGAAAAAAGGTATAATGCGAGCATCGTGAGCGGATACTTAAGCGCCGGATGCAGTTGCCTGCTTCCGGTTGCCCCGAAGCTAAGGAATGGCGGCCATGCGATCAACCCGTACGTGAACACCATGACCGGTGTGAAGATGAAGAAAGCCAGCGGATTCGTGAACACCGAATAAATCACGCTTTCGGCGTAAAGCCCCCAGATTCCGGCCAGCAAAAACACTTCGCGGCCGGAATAGCCGTACCGGGAAAGCAGGAAGTACCAGCCGAAAACGAATCCGGTGAACGTAAACAGGTTGAACGCCCAGTGCTGCAGTATTCGTTGGGCGTACAGCATGATCGTGAACCCTTCGGAAATCGCGTACGGGAGGGCGGCAAACGTTTCCTCGAGCAAGACGGTTCCGAAGCCTAGCGCAACGAACTTGGAAAAACGGGTGCCTGGAAGCGAGCGGATCGCGGCCGCAATTTTTTCCCGGTTTAGCCAGCCGAACCCTCCGAATCCAGCTACCCATATCACGTAGTAAATGAATCCCGCGTTTTGGACAACGAGCGCTGAATAGATGGTCCAGAAGACGATGCCGACGGCGAGCCACGCGAGCAAGGCCTTGTCGAATATATCCATGACTTCTTTCACGTCCTCGCGGATTATAAATTCTGTTATCGCACCCGCGCCTTACTTACTCAATAGTTCGACCGCACGGCAAATCATTTATCCGGAAAAGGCCGTGGATGCGAGCCCTGCCATCCGCGTGCCGAGCGACGGCGAGCCCACGTCTTCTCCCACATTCACGCAAGCTCCCGGTCTGAATGCAGGGGGGAAGGGGTTCACAACGACTTTTCTTGGGAAGAAAGCTCGGCCAAAGAGTGTTTGACGAGCGACTTTTTGATCGACCTTTTTTGAAAAAGGTCGGAATGCAGGGAGGGGAGGAGGGTTACCGCCGGTTATTCGGAAGGCGCCGGATCGGCTTCCCGTTGGTATTGTTCTACGATGCTTTTCCAGAGCAGTTCGTCGCTCTCTTTTTGCGCGAGCTGTTTGAGCAGGAGTTCGGGATCCCGTTTCCATGCGAGGACGGCGTTGGCGTGTTTTTGGAAGGTGGTGAACGCGCTTGCCCTGGGTTGGGCCGCGTCAAGCTTTGTTTCAATGACGCCCAGGTTGATTTTCTTGCGCAATCCGATGAAGCCGATTTCTACTTTGATGTTTTCCAATGGGACGGTGTTTTGTTCTGCGTAGGCGCGCCTGTAGACTTCGAGCTGGCGTCGGTGCTCTGAATCGCGGCGGGTGTCCTTGTCGGTTTTCCAGTCGAGTAGGAGATAGTTTTCGGCGTTGCGGAATACGGCGTCGATCTTGCCTTTGAAGCGCATTTCGGTGTCGGTGGCCGTCAGGCGTTTTAGAGGAAGATCAATATCTACTTCGGTTCCAACGACCTCGGGGTATTCGGCTTTCACTTGGGTGAGGGTGTTCCGTATGCCTTGCTCGAATGGTTTTACGTCCTCTTCAAGAATAGGTTTCTCGTTTTTCACGATTTGTTCGGCAAGCGCATGAACTTTCAAGCCGAGCAATAGCGCGGGGGACGTTTCCCGGATGCCGAGGATGCGGTCAATGAAGTATGCGTATGGGTCGGTTCGCAGGCTGGAATAGGATAGGTGGTTGAGTTTTTCGAAGTGGCTTTTCACGAAGTCCATGAGCCACGGCTGCTTGTCTTCGAGCAATTGCTTTGCGTTGTCCGTGTCGCCCGAGAGGAACAAATCGTAGGCTTTTTTCGCGCGCTCGGAGTATTCGCCTTCCCCGACGCCTTTTACGTCCATGGTTTTGTGTTCGATGAAGGGGTTGAGGTAGTCGTCCACGTCCGGCGCAAGGAGGATCAACCGTTTTTTGGCGCGGGTGACGGCCACGAAGTCGATTCGGAGGGGTTCTTCCTCAAGTTCTTCGGTCGCGTCGATTCCCTTGTTTTTCAGGATGGCTTCCACCACGTTGTCCTGGAAGTCCGTTTTTCCCAGCGGTTTGGAGGGTAGGTAGATGACGGCATCGAATTCCAATCCCTTGGCCTTGTGCACCGTGGTGAGAGTAAGTTTTTGCTTTTGCCCGCTTTCGTCGGCCAGCAGGTCCGAGGATTTGAGGTAGGCGGTGACGTTTTCAAGATTGAGTTCGTCAAGCACCCGCAAGGCTTCGGCAAACGCGTTCTCCACGGTCATGGCGGCCAGCAGGTATTCCTTTCCGTAGGTTACCGCAACCGGATAGACCACTTCCTTGAACACCTTGCTTACTTCCTCAATGTTTTTGGCGGCTTCCCGCAGCTTTCGGTACCCCGGGCTTTTCGCGCATACGTCTTCCACGGTCAGCGTCTTTGATGCCGAGAGCGCAAAGGCGTCCGAAAGGGGGAGGGGGAAGAAGGGCGTGAACATGGCCGCGCGCAAGTCTTCCGGTTCGTCGCTGAAGAAGCTTCGCAGGAACCGTATGGCGTGTTCCTTCGCTGTTCCGGAGCCTCCGAAGAAGGTGGAAGAATGCAATATTCCCTGCGACTTGAGTTCTTTGGAGGCGCGCATGATTTGGCTGTTGGTGCGCGCGATGATGGCCGTTTCGAGGCCTTCGGAAAGCAGTTGTCTGGCAAGCTCGCATGCGGCAAGGTACAGCTTGTCTTTCTCAATGGAGTACGCCTCGGGTTTTTGGGCTGCGCTGGCGATCGGGTTTTTTAGCGCGTTGAGGTCGGCTTCGTGTTCGGGCCGGTTTTTTGTTTTGGATAGAAAGAGGGCTTTTGCGTAGTCGAGGATTTCGTTGCTGGAGCGGTAGTTGTCGCCGAGGATGAATTGGGTGGAGTCGCCGAATCTCTTGAAGTTGAGGATGGAGCCGCCCTGGAACCCGAAGATGGCCTGTTTCTTGTCGCCGACTGCGAAGAACGTTTTGCCGGACTTCAGCGCGATGGTGGCTTCGAGGTCGTTGACGTCCTGCAGCTCGTCCACGAGAACGTATGTGAATGCGCGGTGTTTTGGGAGGGCGAGGAACCGGAGGAGCATGTCCGCGTAATCGATTCCCTTTCCGCGCTTGGATTCCTCGTAGTATTGGTAGATGCTGAGGAAGTATTCGGCGAACTTGTCCAGCTCTTGTTTCGTGTAGCGTTCGGTTTCGGTGATCTGGGCTTTGACTTGTTCGAGGTGGATTTGGTCGGGGGTTATTCCGAAGCTTTTGAGGTAGCTGACGTGTCCTTCCATGCCGGGAACGATTTCCGTGAGAAGGTAGTTGTCGGAGTAGTTGAGCACCTCGTTTTCCTTGAGGTAGCGGTAGATGCAGTAGCGGAGGAGGTTGGACGAAACGATGTTTTCCTCGCCAATCGCGTTGAGGGCGTATTCGTGGAACGTGAATATGTTCAGGTCCGTCCACTCGACTTTCAGTTTCTTTCCTTCCAGGAGCTTGAGGATTCGCGTTTCCATCTCGTTGCGGGCCTTTTCAGTGAAGGTAAGGCAGAGGATGTCTTCGGGCTTTACTCCACTCTCAAGGAGTTTCAAATACTTGTAGGCGAGCAGCGTCGTCTTTCCGGTTCCGGGGTTGGCGGTGACGAGCACGTTGCCTGTGCTTTCAAGCACCCGTTTCTTTTCTTCGCTCAGTTCATTCATTGAAATCATTTCTTTCGGTGACTTGTCCGATTTGGTGACGTCGCTCAAATTGTTCCGATCCGTTCTGAGTGTCCAAACAGCGGAATTTTTCCTTTTGATTCAATCCGGCTGCTTGTGGCCTTTTGGGCACTATGTTTCGATTTGCGTGAAGCCGTCGTCGAATGTTTTGGAATCGAATCGGTTTTCAGGATAGTATTTTCGACATTGGGAACAATATTCTTTTCTCAGTTTTTCCATCGTCTTTGTTCTTTCTTTTTTGAGCGCCTTGATTTGCTTGTCGATTTTTTTCGGTTCGGTTAAACTTTTTATCTTTCTTCCATGCTCCAGGTGCTCTTCTCTTTCATTTTTTCCATCTCCCTTAATCCATTCGATAAAGCCAGGGTATTCATCAGATATTTTCTTTTTCTGAATTTCCGTCAATTCCATATTACCACCAAAATTTCTAATCTATCCTTTACCAACGTTCGACCAGCTCCCGCTCGCCAGCATCACATACCACCCGAACAGCACGTATGGGAGCGCGAACTTGCCCCTGCCCTTCTTCACGAGGCACTCCTTTTCCGCAAGCCTGTCAAGGTAGGAGCTCGCGTAGGGAAGCGATTTCTTGGTCAGCTTTGCCACTTCCGAAGTTGAAAGTTCGGGGAGGGAAGGCGCGCCGTTGGGCCATTTCTTCGAGCTTTCCCGGGCGATCACTTCCAATATTTCCTTCTCGACATCGCTGAGCAGCACGTACCGCTTCTGGAAAAGGCCGGATCCAGCCTTGTTCACCAACTCCTGACGGAACATTTGGAGGAATGGCTTGTCAATAGTCTTGTGGGCCTCCTGAGCTTTCTCAAAGAGCACATCACAGATGGCATTGAGGGCAAAGGGATTGCCGTCGCTCAGCACGTGGATCGCGGGGATTGCATCAGCAGAAACCTTCGTTTTCCCCCGCTTCTCCATGAGCTCGTGGACATAAGCGGCCGTTTCCTCTATTGTAAGGGGCTTCAGCTCCGTTTGCGGGAAGAAGCGCGCGATGGGGGAGTGCAGCTCCTCCACCTTCTTGTAGAAGTCGATCTTGCCGCCCAGCACGGCCACATAATTGCACTTGTCTTGGCCGAGCTTCTGGAACGTGTTCTTGAGGAAGGTGAGCGCGCCGTCAATGCGCTCCAAGCCCTCGGCCTCGTCGATCTGGATCACCACGACAGGAACCCCCACCTCCTTTAGCTGCCGCCAGAGCTCCTTTAGGTCGCCGTGGAGGTCGAGTTCGGGCTTTGCCTTGGCCTCCGGCTTCCTGAGCGACACCCCGATGTCCCGATATTTGACTTCTACTCTTTGGAAGAAGGCCAGCAGCCGGTTCTTGGCCTTCTCCTTGAGCGAGAGCACCCGCAGCTGCTTCTGCATGGCGTCGAGAATCGCAACGGAGAGGTAGCCCAGCGTCTTCACGCCCTCGTGAAGCTCGAGGCCCACCACCACGCACCCCTTCTGCATTGCGATGCGCTCGAATTCGGCCAACAGCGCGGTCTTGCCGATGCCCCGGTCTCCAATGACGGCCATGCTCCTGGGGTTGCCTCCCTTGGCGTTCTCCACCAGACGCTCGAAGGCCTTCTTCTCCTCCTTCCTGCCCACGAAATAGGCTGGGGGAGGACTCAAGTGGAAGGGGCTGACATTCATGGGCTAATTAGAAGTAAGCAAAGTTAAAAGTCTTTGTTTACTTTGATTATATTATTTGAAAGGGGTTTAAATGAAGAGATTGCAAATTGACATTAATCCTTCCAAACGAACAGTAAGCTTCAAAATTGAAAAAGGCAAGTATTCCGTTCCAAATGTTCTCCAAGCATCAATATATTTTAGCCTAATTTTCGCTCTTATTGTTTTTATCTTCGCGTTCTATTTGATGTATCTATATATCGATATCTATGCATTCTTGTTCATTGTTCTTCCTATTGGATACGTGGTACTGAAGAAGAGCGAAGTCTACCACGAAGTTCCTATAACGAAGGATGATCACCCAAGACTTTTCCGACTTCTTGAAAGCATTTCAACTGAAACAGGAGTTCCTATCCCGAATCAAGTGGTATTAACTCCTTTCGACGAAATTTCTGTAAGCGGGTTCATTAATAAGAAACTGAATATCGGGTTAATCAGTTTGAGGATTCTAAAGGAAAAAGAATTTCGAGCTATCTTGGCTCATGAATTCGCTCATTTCTACGGATATGATACGATTCTCGGCGGGTTTTTTGCCTATTTGGTGCGCTCAATCGAATCAACCAGAAATTTCTTTCTAAGGGTTCTTGAACATTCTCCTCATTTTGCCATCACATTATATGCATTACTTGGTGCAGCTGTATTTTGGATTTATTCAGGCATTTTTTCGGCCATTTTTTTCTTACATTCCAGACAAGTGGAAAAACGCGCTGATTTTATTGCGCGGCAGATTGCGGGCGACAATCCATTCTATCACGGGTTATTAGAGTATTCGGCGTATTCGATCTATTTCACTCAGCACGGATATCGCTGGATTTGGGAGCTTGCAAATCAACAACAGCAATTCACAAACGTATACGATTCATTTAACTTGCATTATCTGATGAAGATAAATTCTGATGAATTAAAGAAGCAAATACTCGAAAATGAAAAACGAGGTATTTTCGACTCTCACCCCCCACTCCGAGATCGATTATCACAAATTCCCCATTCTGACCAACGGGAGAAAGGTCTCTTTAGTGATTCAATTTTTCGAAACATCCATAAACTCGAAGAGGAATTCACCCCAATTCTTACAAAATACGTACATCAATTATTTTGGTCCGCAATAGTTGCGGATGCTCAAAAGCGAGAAGGCCGATGCAGGTACTGCCGTCAGCAATTTCAATATCTTAACGAGTTATTAGAACACGAAGCAACGCATAGTGAAACTAAGGAGGAATAAAATACAGTATATTTCCATTTACTTTTTTGTTCATATCTATGTGAACTTCTTGGATTGTAAAATCCGATACAAAGAACATAGTTTAAAGTCTCTGTTTATTTTGTTAATTTTCATATCTATGAAACGCATTTTTTCCAATTTCCTCAGTTTCATATCTATGAAACAAATTTCTAGGAACCCGCCTACTTTGGCGTTTTTCAGGCCTCCGGGATCACTTAGGCTTGCCCCTATGGCCCGAGAATGGCCTACAATAACACTACGCGGAAACGAGGGGGTGTTTTCCGGGCTTCTGCCACAAACAGCGATTCGATAGTTTTATATATATATGAAAAATGTACCATATTTATGAAACGAAAGAAGAAACGGGAGACAAAAGAATTCCAAGAAATCGGCGCTCCCCTGATCAGGTTTTTGAAGAAAAAAGGCTGGAAGGAGGACTTGAAAAAGAGATCGTCACACACCGGCGCGCATGGCTGGGATTTGGAATTCACGCACAAGGGACGGAGGTATGTGATTGAAATCATGGGAAAGCACAACCGCGAGCATGGCTCGTTTGTGCAGACGCTTGGGGAGCTCGTCTGGAGGGATTATACTCCAAAATCGAGAAAGCCCGTGTTCAAGGGAGACGCAATCAGGAGAACGTATTATCGGAGGATCGCTCTGGCTTTTTGGAAAGGCCACAAGGCAAAATATTTGAATAAGATTCGGAAGATGCCCACGAACTGGAGGAAAATCGGAAAGACCTTCAACTGCCGCTTCGTGTTCTTTGTCGATGACAGAACGGGGGAAGTCGACATGCTTAAGTGGAACCAGTGTCTAAGGGGATAGAATTGGCCTTCAACTACTTCGACTGGGAAGGCCCTGCGGCCAAGGAGAAAATGAAGCAGCTCACTGTCAAGGAGATCGCCAACTTCTTCTTCGACAACGAGACGCAAGCCTACCGCTTCAGCCGGGCGCTGCTATTGGTCAAGCAGAAGGGCGCCCTGAGGCTCCGGGATTGCCCCGAGGACCTGCCAACAGCCACATGGAAGCGCTACCTGGATTTCGGCGTACAGCTCGGGATGCTGAGCAACGAGACCGGCAAGTACGTGATGGCGAATCGCTTCACGCCCGCCCTTAAGAACTTTGCGGACTACTACGCTAAATGGGAGCGCGAAGGCACCGGAAACGAGGCTGTGGAAGAGATATTCCCCAACGCGAAGAAGGAAAAGGAGAAGTCAAGAAGAACGTCAATTTTGAAATAGATGATCAAATATGGCTATAAAAAATTTATGGACGCTGACCGTTGATGAAGCGTTGGTTGTTGATAAATTTAAAGACACGTTCAAAAAATCAGAGCATGAGGTATTTTTGCCTGCTAATGCTCAATTGAAAGATATTGACCTGATTTTTCTCAACCTAAAACGAACGAAAGCTCAAACAATTCAAGTCAAGGGAAGCCGCACTTATGAACCTAAGAAAAACGAGGTTGAAAAATTTGGAGAGGGAAGTGGCGCGTGGATAGTTCTTTCCCCGGAAACAGTTTTTAATCCACAAAATCACATCGATTTTTTCATTTTTGTCCTTCACAGTTTCGCAGACAATACTACGCGAAAGGAAATCAAAATCGACTACTTGATTATTCCATCCAAAGATATGATGAAAATTTGTAAGAAAAAGAAAGAACGTCAAGGCGGAAAATATCATTTCTTTATTTGGATAGACAACAAAAACAAGCGTTCATTCGAATTCAATAATAGAGGCGGAAAAACCATTCCCTTATCAAAATATCTGGATAATTGGAAATTCCTCGGGTAATCAAATGACCTTCATACTCTCCCTATCTCGTGGTTAAATGCGACGTGAACCAATCGAAGTTCCGGTCGAACCAGCCATCATGCAGTGGCTTAGGACTAGCGCCGGCTGGACCCACGCAGATGTAAGCAAAAAGTTGGGGCTTCTGGAAGAGTCGTACAACAAAATTGAAACTGGCGAAAAGAAACCCACTTTGAGACAAATTGAGATGCTTGCAAAGGCATTCCACCGACCAATTGCCGCGTTCCTTCTACCCTCGCCTGCGCAGGAGCCAAGTCTTCCACAGGATTTCAGACAAATTCCCAACGATAAGCGAGAATTTTCAAGAAAAATGCGGCGGGTATTCAGAAAAGCCCGCTGGCTTCAAGACTCCAGTAAGGAACTGATGACAAACCTAAGCTTGGGGCTTGACCCCTTAAGCTCAAAACACACTATTTCAGACGAACCTGCACAAATTGCGGCCAGTGAACGCTCGGCTTCCGGCATTACCCTAGAAACCCAGATTAAATGGAAAAACTCATACGAAGCATTTGCCAAATGGCGGGATTTCCTTGAAAGAAAGAACATTCGCACGTTCCAGGTAAGCATGCCGATTGAAGAAGCGCGCGGGTTTTCACTCGTCGATAAAAAGCCGTTTCTGGTTGTCGTTAATTCGGCTGACGACATCAACGCAAGAATCTTCACCCTATTCCATGAATACGGCCATATACTCCTTTCAGAGACGAGCGTGTGCATCCCCGAGCTAAGTTCATCAAAGGACTCGTCAAAAACTGCATCCGTAGAACGATGGTGCAACCGCTTTGCTGCCGAATTCATCCTTCCTTCGCAGGTAAAGGATTACTTGGTTGGAGCAAGCCAGTACGGCAGCCAACATGGGCTTGGAAAGATGCTTCACCGGGGTTCAACCCACCTCAAAGTAAGTAAATATGCCCTGTTAATCCGGATGAAGGAATTCGGCTTGGTTAAAGACACCCAAATGACGGAGTTTATTGAACAAGCCGGGAAGGCGATCAAAAAGAAGGGCGGGGGTGGAAAGGGGCTTACACAGCTAGACCGCTGCAAGCAGGAACGGGGAAGCAATTACGTTTCCTTGGTGCTTGAAAACCTCGACCGCGGGGCAATCAACACAAAAGACGCGCTAGGATACCTTTCAATCCAAATGAAATACCTGGATTCACTGCGAAGCCGGCAAAAAAGTGGAAAAAATGGCTGACGAAGCCGCCACCTACATCGCCGACACCAGCGCGCTTATCGAAATCCAGAGGAAATACCCGATTGATGTATTCAAGTCTCTCTGGACAAACTTGTCCGAGCTCGCCCAAAATGACAAGATTATTGCACCCAAACTCGTCTTCGAGGAAATAAACCGGTACGCGCGCGAAGACTACCTCAAGACATGGGCAACACAGCACAAGAAAATATTCAAGGACACCACCCCCGCGCACATACTCAAAGTCAAGGAAATACTCAAACAATTCCCCAAACTGATAGACGCCGCAAGTGAATACGAACAAGCCGACCCCTATGTCATCGCCTTGGCCTGCTGCACAGAACCACAAAGCAAGCTATTTGAAAACGTGCGCGTAGTAGTCACCGAGGAAAGCTTCACGAAAGAAAACAAAATTCCGTTCGTCTGCAACAAGTTAGGCATCCAATGCCTCAACACTCTGGCATTCTTCAGGCAAGAAGGATGGAAGTTTTAATTAAGTGAAAATTGTGGGAAAGGAAAAGGAACTCATCGCAATCGGGGCCATAACAGTAGGGCTTTGGCTACTTGGCGAACTGATAAAGAACGGAGGAAACGCCGACACATACCGTTGTCCTAATTGCGGGGGAATGATAATACCACACCAATCTGAATGCTCATGGTGTCGAACAAAAATTTTCTGGAAGGTAAACTAATATGGTATCCCTTTCAAACCGATTAATTCCACCACAATGTGAAAACATGGATGACTGGGTTACGATGTGGTCTGCCATAATGGCAATCGTATCATTTTTCATGGCCATTGTAAGCGTAGTATTAATTCCACAAGTAAAGGATTTCTTTGTGCTGATGCTTTCAATATCAGGAAGTTTTTGTTTTGGCAGAATAACAGCAACAATTCAACCAAAACGACAGCGGAGAATAAAAAAAAGGTAACAAAGTTATTTCCCTACCGACTCTTCAACAATTTTTCGCTCTTCCTCAGTCAAACCATACAAATCATAGACAAGGGAATCAATCTTTCTATCAGTATCCGCAATCTCCTTTTCCAAACGAGCTGACTCGTCAGTTGACTTGCCTTCAAAGTCAAGCAATCGCTCATTCAATGAAAGCATTTTCTCAGCAAGCCTTTCCAACTCCGGAGATTTGGCCTTTGCAATAGGCACATTACCGAAATACTTCCAAATAAGCTGGTAGCCACCTTGGATTTCTGTGCAAGTGTTTGAAATTAGAAACCATCCGAGTTTAGAGTTAAGGATAGCTAGTAATTTGAAATCTATTATCGGAAAAAAGAAATTGGAGTCATTAATGATATAGCCAGTTCTATCAATACTGAAACGGGGATGCGTGGTAATTTTACCGTATATCAGTTTTGGTTTTTCAAATTCTTTATAATACGCAATTGTATCTTGAATTTCATACCATTTGTAATCTCCGGGTTTTCTACCCACCGTTTGAGTAGTATTCTTTTTTGGAGTAAGTTCAACTTTGAATTTTTCTAAATACCGTTTAATTGCGGGGTATTCATCAATATCGATACCCCGTCTTGTGAAAATTAAATATTTTCCTTTAGAAGCAATTGAATATCTTCGAACTTCATTTCCAGTTAAAAAGGGGGGAAGAATTTTCTCGCTGTTAGAGTCTTCTCGAATAAGCCGGTTCCTCGTTTGTTCGTCTATAACAAAGGCTGCATTCAGACCCGTTAGTACCCCTCGAAAAATGTTTTCCCCAACATAATCCTTTAACGGAGTGCTTGCCCTCTTTATTTTTTCAGTAAAGTTTGAACTGGCTTTGTTTTGGAAATTCCAAGAAGTTACATCTAGTACGCGTTGGTCAACAGTAAAACTGTTTTTTTGGATATAACGCTCTAGGCTATCGAAAGTCAATGTTTTTGGTTGACAAATCCTGATTTTCGAATTAGGTTTAGTGAGTTTGCGAACAATGATAATACATGGATAGGTGGTCGCGTCCTGAAAAACCTTCAAGTCTCCGAAGTCAATGAATTGCTCGATGTAGAACTTGCTTAAGAACTTGCGAAGATTCAAACCATATCCTGCCTTGAGCCATTTGTTTGACACAATCATGCCAAAATAACCGCCATTCTTTAACAACTTCAATTCTCTTTCGAAGAAATAGACAAATAGGTCGGCCGTACCAGCGAAAACCTCGTAATTTTGTTGAAGAAAAGGCTTTATCGGTAAAAACTCCTCTTGACGAACATATGGAGGATTTCCGATTATGACATCAAATCCTCCGTTTTGAACAATGTCCTGAAATTCATTTTTCCAATCAAATGCACGTGTGTCTTCCGCAAAGCTCTGGTCAACCAATGAATTGCCACATTTGACATTATCCCTCAGGTCGGGCAGAAGGTGTCTGGTTTCGGCAGCTTTCAGCAACAGGTTTAGCTGAGCAATTTCAACAGCCTTGGGGTCAAGGTCGACGCCGTGGATGTTGTTCCGTAGGATTTTAGTCTTGCGCGTGATTTTAGCGACGTCAGATTCCATGTCCAAGGTCGATTGCGCGTAATTCTTATCGTGGGTTCGATAGTAGTCGTCGAGCACGTCAAATGCCTTGAGGAGGAAGGAGCCGGAGCCGCAGGCCATGTCCAGGACTTTGATTTCATCAACTTCAGCCGGCTTCTTGCTCTTTAGCAGCTCGCCCAGTGTGTTGCGGACGATGTAATCGACGATGTAGGTTGGGGTGTAGTAGATGCCTTGTTCTTTCCTGTGTGCTTCCTTGCTTTCGACCTTAGCTCGTTTGTCAGTTTTCCGTAGGATGTGACTAAGGTATTGCTCGTAGATGTTGCCGAGCACATCGGCGTCGATGGCTGAAAAATCAAAGTTGATTAACCCGTCCAGGCTTTGGTAGAGGCCTTCGAGAACTGAAATCAATGTCTCGTTGTCAATTTCGAGGGTTTCACATAAATGCCGCTGGGTCAAGTCGGCAGGGTTGAATGTAAAGAGCTTGCTATTGTATGTCTTGTCGAAACGGAGATAGACTTCATTGAGCGCGTGGGTGAGTTGGCCACGCTTGCGGTCAGCGTATTCCCGGACAAGGGGGGCAAGCGTAGGGGGCTCGATGTTGCGGTCTTCGGTAGTGCGGATGAATATGAGGCGATCGATGATGCGTTGAACAGCCTCGTCAACTTCCTCCTGGGAAAGATTCTTCTTGGGGTTATTCTTGACTATGTTCTTGGAGAGTAGTTCACGGTAATACATGAGTTCGGAAAGAAGCTGGTCGCCGACCTTGGTTTTCTTGAGCTTCTTGCCCCATGACTCCGCGCTTTTGTCAAGCAATTCTTCCAAGAAGCCTTGTTTGGAAAGCAGCCACAGTTTGGGGAATTCTTCCAAATACTGGTTGTAGTTGAGGATGATGAACCGTGCATCGGATATAGTTTTTTCCTTTACTTCTGCGTTATAGATTGCCAGCGACTCGAAGTTTGTCAAAACCGCCCAGGTCGTGTTCTTATGAAAGGCATAGCTGATGGCTTGCGCGGCATCCTTGGCTTCGTCTATTCCCTTGTTGATGGCTTTTGCTTCAAGGAAGAACTTTGGGATTCCGTTCATGCGGAAGGAATAGTCAACCCGGCCTTTGGAGACGCGGTCCTCGTTAGTAACCTCGTCGGGCGAATGGCGGTTTTCAACGTCCCAGCCAAGCGCGCGGAAGAGGGGTGTGATGAAGTCTTTTTTCGTGTTCTCTTCATTGTAGCCCTTGAGCTTGCCGCTTGAATTCACTTGATTGAATTTCTCGACAAGAATTTGGACTTCCTTCTTGGCGTTTTCGTAATCAGTTTGTGGCAATTAAAGACCCTATTCAAAGACCAGATTTATGTTTATAAAATGGGGTGGAACTCCACTTCCGTTTGAAAGGTGATTTGACTGCACCGCCTTTGCATTATACGCTGCATTCACGGGGCCTTGAGCTTCCATTCCATGACATTCAGTCATTATTGAACAAAGCGGTCCAAGCATCCCGTTTCTTAGATAATTTCAAGTAGATTGAGGAGAGGCCATCCCAGCCGAGTTTCTTCGCATTCATATTGATTTCTATGGGGCTAGGTTTTCCTTGTTCATGAGTCCGTTCCCGGTATTTTAGATTGCATCCCCAACAGGCGGTAACGTAATTTTGCTCGTTATCCTCGCCACCCTTTGAAAATGGCGTGACATGATCGACAGACGCCCATCGCATTTGGAAGAGAGGAAGCATAGAACCAGTTTTGCCGTTAGGATGATAGTATCCGTGGCCCGGGCTGAGCTCATTAAGCAATTTCAGCGTAGGGGCGAAGAATACAGCCTCTCCGCAGTACCGGCAGCTCCAACCATCTCGCGCCCATATTTTCAATTGCAATGATTTCGGAATGTTTTTTCTCATCGAGAACTGACCTTATCTTTATACGCCGCATGCGCCGGCGCAGTAAGCACCCATTCCAAGGCGTTCTTCTGTCCCTTCTGCGAGCTCACCAGCCGCTTTCCCTTGAGCTTCTCGAGGACCCGGAGCACGAAGTGGTCGCTACGCACAACCTCGTCGGCATCATGTGCGTTGAGCAAGCCTCGTCGTACTCTTGGTAGAGGTAGGCAAGGATTTGCTCGGCGACGCGCGTCTCGGTGGCCGGGACAGCTTGGACATATGAACCAACCAACAGCACAGATAATAACTACTAATTCATTAAGATATATCATGGGCAAAGTTAAGCGCTCAAAGCTTAGAACCCCGGATTTTAGCTTGGTTTTTGCAAGTACCCGGGACGGTTTCCTGATGGGTAGTGAAGGGTCAAACAAGCACATTACGTTCATATCCAAAGATGGCAAATTGAGTGTGCATGAAACAAGCAACCTCCCGGGTGGTGTTGGGAAAAGGCGGAACATCCTTCCAACATCCGACCAATCAATAGTTGCAAGCTACCTTGTCGATGTGTTGCGCCCATATCTAACAGCTGAAAATGTTTATGCTGGCCAAGAGTTTCTCATACCGAGACGGGAATTCTTGGAACGGTTTCTTCCTCCACCGGAAGTAGTAAAGGGCACATCAGTCACAACTCTTGGCCCGTTGGTGGATATGCTAAAACATGCTAAAGAAGGTAAATATACGCTGCATGAAATGTTTGAACGGATTAACCACGATGAACTGGTTAAACGAAATATCCATGAAGCCTATACGCCAGAATTCAAGTCGCTTTTGGTTTTCAATGGAGTGGCGTTCTTCGTCGATTACCAGGAGTTTACGGAAAAAATGATGAAAAGCAAGCTTGCCGAAGCTCTTGGCGCTAAGTCCCTTGTAGATGAAAAGAAAAAATCAATGACACAACCCTAATACATCATTTTAGCAATTCCTAAATCGAGACCGCAAACTTCAAACGGTTTTCGCAGCTGCGGCTAGATACCGACCAGGGAAGTTAATTGTCGGCAGGTTAAAGAAGAGGTTAAAGATATATTTTAGGAGAGAATATGGCAAAGCAAAGCATAAAGCATTGGATCAGAACAGTTACGGCGGGTCTGCTTTTCACTTTAGGCGCGTATTTTGTCATGCTCGCAACTGGCGGCATAAAACCATCGCCAGACGTAATTTCTTTTCTAATAGTAAATCTGACTGCACAAACAACTTCTATCATTTTACAAAATAATATGTTCTTGTTTGTATTTGGCGTTATTTTTCTCCTTCTAGGGTTGCGCGTTTATGAAGACTAGCCACACCAAAACTGAGAAACAAATCCATTTGGTTACAAAGGAAAAATTATGGTGGGAAGTAACCTCTGCAATTTTTTCGATGGATCGAGGGATATTTGCAATTATTCTGGGCGTTGTTTCATTTTTTATTATTGGGGGCGATCTGCTTACAAAAATTAGTTTTTTTGTTGGTAGCTATCTTTTCATCGCATTTCTTCTTTTTATCCGAACGCTTTTTGTACAAACCTATGAGAATTTTGAAACGATTGAAAAATATCTTAACGAGAAAAAGTAGAAGTAGAGTAAACACTAATTGCGGAATGAAAAAGAAGTGAGTATATGGAACCAATGTCGGATGCGGAAATAGCGCAACAAATTAACGAGACTAGGCAGTTTTTTGAAAGGATGGGACGCAACTTTCCATGGGTAATTACTACTGAAGACGCACTCCCCGAAACTCTAAAACGGCCCGAGATTCTTAAGACGCTTATTGCAAGCGGAATTTTAACACAAATAACTTCGAACGGTAGAGAATGCTATATTCTTGGTTCTAACGGTGCAATGCTTTCAAGCGCATGGAAAACAGAAGCCTTAACCGTTCAAATGGCAAAATTCACGATAATAGTCGTCGTTTTAACGGTAATACAAGCGATGTTTCTACTCCTACAAGTTTCAAAGGAATTTCATTGGTTTGGTCTATAGGCAAAGCTGTTAGCACAAACTGGATGCAGATTTCATAATAATCAAACAACAGCCACATAGGTACATCGGCAGAAGCCGCGTGTTTTCTGGTGAAGAGGACGGCTGCAGGCTCTCGACGGAACTGGAAGCTTTTGAAGAGCTTCTTCTAATGGGAAAACTTTTCCTTCGAGTTTTTTGCATTGGGGGCAGCTATCTCGTGCGCTTAAAATCTGCACGTCTTGAACGAGCCCTGCCGCTAAGTATCGGTGAAGCCCCCATTTTGCCGATTGTTGCCGAATAGTAAATGCGTCTTTTCCTTCTTTATCCAGAAGAAGTGCCATCGAATAGTATACAGATGACAGCTTTTGATAGTTTTTTTCATGAGAACACTCTAGAATAGAGTCATTCAGAACACTCCAAGCAACATCTCCCGGAGACGGCTCTTTTTTGAATTTGAGTTGAAGCTCAGACTTCGCTTCCGAATATGCCTTGGCGGGGATTTGTATGTTGGTTAGAAACCGAATCGCGGTATTCTCTGATAAATTGGAAGCCATAGGAACCAGATAAGCGGTAATTTATGATATGGTTGCCCGTCCAATTTCCTCCTACTGCTGTTTCTCTATAACGCCATTATTCGAAAATTCAGCGAGAAACATGGCCGGTTAG
Source organism: Microcaldota archaeon (assembly GCA_018819225.1). Classification (GTDB taxonomy): domain Archaea; phylum Micrarchaeota; class Micrarchaeia; order Norongarragalinales; family SBBD01; genus JAHJQN01. The sequence goes on along the minus strand of JAHJQN010000003.1, from coordinate 3,166 downwards.
CAATCCTTTGTAAATCATTCCGATTATACAAGCTAATGCAAATCCTGCAACAAAGTAATTTCCAAAAATCTGTTCCATTACTTTTGCATTGGTAACAAAGAGTAATATTGCAATCACTATGGATACTCCAATCAACGATAAGGCGAATTCCAATATGCCCATGAACTACGTATCTATTTCTTCGTATATATAACTTTTTATTCAGAGTTCAAAGCTGCAGACTGCACCTATAGCCCCTATCCTGCGTTATTTTCATAAATACCGATGATACTCGAGCTTCAAACGGCTTCCTGAGCTGCGCCTGTAGATCGACCATGATGCGCAGGAATTTTCCGAACTGATCTATTACCCAGAGTGTGTTAGAGGGGAAGTGGGGCTTCCGACAACTCTATCCGTTGCGCGTATTCGAAGAAGGTTATCTTGAATCGATCGAAGAAGCCTTCCCTTCCGAGAATGACGGGATAATCGCTGTATTCTGGCTTGTCTTCAATGATGATGGAACAGGGGACTTGCATCCGAAACCGCTTATGCTCTCCGCGCCCGGAAAAGGCCAAGTTCAGCTCGGAACGGAGGACTTCGACTTTTCCTCCCAACCCGAATACGGGCTCGGTCTTCCACGGCTTTGAAGGAAGCAAACCGAGCACTTGCGCCTGTTGGAGGAAAATCGTGGAATAGTCCGCGCCCGAATCCACTAACGCTAAGGTCTCAAATTCTCCGTCTGGGCCTCGTAGCATGACTGGAATAAGCGGCATTTTCCGTGAAAACGAGCCGTCGGCGCGAGGCTTGACCTTGTAATCAAAGTGCAGGGTCACAAAAGAAACACTGGGAAAGGCTAGAGAATGAAAACTTTGTTGGTTGTAACTGGGGCTAAAAATGGTATTTTGGAGGGGAATTTTTTCTTGGCCTTGGCGTAGACATCGGCAAAGCTCTTACCGCTGGACACTATTTTCTTATCCACGATGGCCACCCACTGACCGATGTACTTCTCTTGGTCGATTTCAGAAAATGCGGAACAATTCCCATCCATTCATGACCACCTTGAGCGTAGTCGGAAAAGAAACGCCAGCCTGTAGTTGCCCAACCCCGAAGGATGCGGGCAAACACGGGGATGCAATACTAAACAATAGGAAAATAGATGTTTTTTAATGTTTGGAGTAGACGTTCATTTTCCAGTATTTAAAGGCCGACAGACTGGGTTATATCGATATGATATTCAAATCAGCCATTTTTTCTGAACTTGGCCGCCTAATCCGCTCCTGCAGATCGATCTTAATGCGCACGAATTTTTCAGGCTCGTCATTGGCAAGTACTGTTTTGTTATTCTTGGCATAATACGAAAACGATTCCGTTGAACACCGAACGGGCAGTCCATAAAAACCGATAATGGTACGTTTTTTCGTGGATCTGGGCATGAAAACGTACCGGCCTGCGCCTAGACCCTATCTGAGTGCAGGAGGGAGTAAGCGCAGCCGGATCACTCGTAAACCCGTTTGCGTTTGTCCAGCCACGCGAATTCGACTGTGCTGCCCCGTATTTTGAATATTATTCGGTGGCTCTCAAAGCGTTCGCTTAGGTAGTTAGCCAGCGGCGCATGCAGCGGCTTTCCCATCTCGGGATTTCGGAGGATTTTCTCGATCCGCTTGAAAACCAATTCCTTTTGCCGCCGATCCAGTTTCTTTAACTGGCCGAGGAACCGGTGGCTGAACGCCGAAAAGTAGATAGGCATTTCAGAGCTTCAACTCCTTGCGGAGCTGCTTGAGGGAAAGCTTTCGAGTCCTGCCTTTTTCCACGTCCTCAACTGCCGCCCAGAACTCCGGGTTCGCGTAAAGTTTCATATCCTCCGCATGCTCCAAGTATTCCTCGCGCAAGCGAAGCGCCTCTCGTCGCATCAGATGGACGGCGTTCTTCTTCAATGCCGGAACGTACATGGTATTCCACCGAAAACGTTTTGCGCCTGAGAACTTATTAACCGTTGCGGAAGGACGTTTCCAAGGAAGCGTGTTTTACTTGCTATTAATGCGATTGTTCGTCGCCGGATGCTTCTTTGGTTTGGAAAAGGCCGCGTCAGGACCAGGGAAGCCGGCTTCAATGTCATGAGAACGTAACTCGCCAAGGTTTTTTAGCCTTGGACGAAATTCCGTTCGATGATTCCAAATCAGGCAGCCTATAACTGGCAGGGATGGTACGTTTTTTCGTGGATCTGGGCATGAAAACGTACCGGCCTGCGCCTAGACCCTATCTGAGTGCAGGGGGGAGTGCGCGAAGACGTAGTCTAATCGCATTCCTTTTTTGTTCTGAATTCCTCGCGAAGACTATTCTCCGAAAACCAATGCGCAATCTTTATATAGTAGAACGTATTATTAATGTGCGTTGGGTGAGCATATGAATGTGAGTTTAGGGCCGCCATATGAGGCCTTGATGAAACGGCTTATTGAGAAGGGTTATGCCGGTAACCAGACCGAATTAATTCGCCAGGCGTTGATGGCGTATGAGCGGAAGGTGGACGAGGAAGAGGTACTGCTCGTGCGCAAAGGGGTAGATCATGAAATGAGGCTCGTGGAAAGCGGGCAGATGAAAACCATACCTTTCGACAAAATCAAGGCAAAATATTCGAAGTGAATCCCGTGCGCGTCCTTTTTACGGAGCATGCTGAAACGGATCTGAAGGAGCTAGAAACATCTCTTCGAAAATACTTCCTGAAACACGTGGAAAAAATCAGCCTTCAGCTTCCACGAAGGCACATGCGTTTCGGCGTTCCTTTTTTCGTTGAAGAAGTGACGAGACAATCCCGACTGGTATACGAAGTAAAAGAAGACACGCTTTACATCATACGCTGCTTTGCCACGCACAAGGAGTATGAGAAGTGGTACGCCTCTTTCAAGTAAGCGGGCACTTCCAGCCCAAGTCTGAGTGCAGGGGGGAGTAAGCGCAGTCTTGGGCTGAAAGCAGAGTTTCGTTGACCTATCGAAACGGAACCTTTATATATACTTTAGTATATTTTTGTATGCGTGATGTATATGGAGGCAAGTACGATTCGATTGCGCAAGAAAACCAAAGCCGGTTTGGACCGGTATAAAGAATATCGGAACGAGAGCTACGACGAGGTCGTGATGAAGCTCGTCAATATTGCCGACACCTGTAAGGAAGAACCCGAACTTTCAAGGGA